>JAURWC010000005.1 GCA_030655135.1 Hyphomicrobiaceae bacterium
TTATCAGCACGGAATGTTCCCGCCACTGGAGCCCCTTCCGCCTGCGGTACACCCCTCAGATCCTTGTTTCTCCGGGATGGGCAGTGCCCAAGGATCCTCATCGATCGACGGTGCGTACGCAGTGGCATCGCCACCCTCGTCTAGCACAACCGGTGGCAACGTGGACGACCGACTAGTGTACCTTGTCGCAGCCTTGAATGCGATTCATGGCGATGGCTACGACTTTTCGTGTTTGGAGGAGTCCGATTTCCAACTCTTAGAGCCGCTGTACGCGAAGACCGAAGTGGAGAACCTCTTGGCCTCTCTCCCGCCTGCGGTGGCTGCGCCTGTCGTTGGCGTGGCGTATCAACACGAGGTCTTCTGGACCGCTATCCAACAAGTCGTCTTTGAGCCAGGAGCGACTGTGAGTGGTGGCGGCGCCACAACAAGCAACGGTGGCTGTGAGCAACTCTTCCAAGGGACGTGTGACTTCTTTCTCTTTAAGTCGCCTACATGCGATCCGCTCGCACAGCGCACGGTATGGTCGAACCACATCTTCATCTACAGCAAGCGGCAGCGGGTGATGGTGAGCCTCATGCTCTATGGGGAGGGCAATCTTTATCGTGGGGACGACGGCGTCTACGTGCACCATCACAACGCAGGAGGGGCTGTTGGCCATCCGACCGCCGACTTCCACGATGCGAGAGGGGCTAGCGGTCGACTGCCAAGATCTGAGAGCGAGGAGTACTACTACGACGGCGAAACCATGCACTACCTCAGATCTTCCCCAGGTGGGCTTGTTGGTGGCGGCGATGAAAATTCCCAATCAACCGCTGCCGGTACTGCTGACAACGAAGAGTGGGAGGTTGCCTCTGGTGGGGAAACGCAGAAGAACAGAGATTTCTACGGATACTCTTAACGATAGAAGTCGGTAGAGAAACGAATGTTCGCAGAGTTGTTTCTCTCAGAGGAGAGGGCGTTGAGTACCGTCTACACAGAAATCGTGCGGGCAAGATGAAATAGACGAGCGATTATTCAGCGTGAACATTTGCTCAACAACGGCGGTTCAGTGTGCGCTCTGGTTGCGATGCACAATGCTTGGGATTGGTCCTTGTTTGTGGTCTCGTTGATGAATTGCAGTTGAGGAGGTGCGAAGCTTGCTAGTGTGTAACTGCGTGCTGCTCTTTTTTGTTATGATGGAGCCACCTGATCTCAGTAAGGTTTGAAAGAGTCCTCTCCCGTTGCTGATACACCTGCAAGCCTCGCAGGGCTTCTAACCAAAGCGATCGTCACAGATACGGCGGGAACGAGATCTCCTCGATGGCAACGAATATTTCTGAGTCCGTCGGCTGTACGCACCAGTGCATCGCGCAGCTGATTGCCACAAGTGGTGCGTTGCTGCGCTCGATCCAAGCGGCCACCAACACGACGCTCACTATCGAGAAAGGGCCCCGCGTTCGAATTGTCGGCACC
>JAURWC010000051.1 GCA_030655135.1 Hyphomicrobiaceae bacterium
CTGGGTCAGGCCGAGCAAGAGCCGCTGATGCCGCACGACCTGATCAACAGCAAGCCGATCTCGGCCGCGCTGAAGGAATTCTTCGGCGCCTCGCAGCTGTCGCAGTTCATGGACCAGACCAATCCGCTGGCCGAAATCACCCACAAGCGCCGCGTGTCGGCACTGGGCCCGGGCGGTTTGACCCGCGAACGTGCCGGCTTCGAAGTGCGTGACGTGCACGTGACCCATTACGGTCGCGTCTGCCCGATCGAAACGCCTGAAGGCCCGAACATCGGCCTGATCAACTCGCTGGCGCTGTACGCACGCCTGAACGAGTACGGCTTCATCGAAACCCCGTACCGTCGCGTGGTGGACGCCAAGGTGACCGACCAGATCGATTACCTGTCGGCCATCGAGGAAGGCAAGTATGTGATCGCCCAGGCCAACGCCGCGCTCGACAAGGAAGGCCGCCTCACGGGCGACCTGGTGTCGGCTCGCGAACAGGGTGAATCCACGCTGCTGAGCGCCGAGCGCGTTCAGTACATGGACGTGTCGCCGGCGCAGATCGTGTCGGTGGCCGCTTCGCTCGTTCCCTTCCTGGAGCACGACGATGCGAACCGCGCGCTGATGGGCGCCAACATGTCGCGTCAGGCCGTGCCTGTGCTGCGTCCCGAAAAGCCGATGGTCGGCACCGGGATCGAGCGCGTGGCCGCGGTCGACTCGGGCACCGTGGTAACTGCAACCCGTGGCGGCGTGGTCGACTATGTCGACGCAACCCGCATCGTGGTGCGCGTGAACGACGCCGAAGCGACTGCCGGCGAGGTGGGTGTGGACATCTACAACCTCATCAAGTACCAGCGTTCCAACCAGAACACGAACATCCACCAGCGTCCGATCGTCAAGCGTGGCGACCTGCTGGCCAAGGGTGACGTGATCGCCGACGGCGCTTCGACCGACCTGGGCGAAATCGCCATCGGCCAGAACATGCTGATCGCCTTCATGCCGTGGAACGGCTACAACTTCGAAGACTCGATCCTGATCTCCGAACGCGTGGTCGCCGAAGACCGCTACACCTCGATCCACATCGAGGAACTGGTGGTGATGGCTCGCGACACCAAGCTG
>JAURWC010000022.1 GCA_030655135.1 Hyphomicrobiaceae bacterium
AGCACTCAAGTTATTGACGAGCTTCTTATCGGAAAACCGCTGCACACTTTTCCGGAAGCACTCAAGTTATTGACGTGCTTCTTATCGGAAAACCGCTGCACACTTTTCCGGAAGCACTCTATTGCTCGCGGCGCGTTTCCAGCGACACGCGAATGAGATCGGCGGTCCGCTCCAGGCCGAGCTTTTCTTTCAGCCGGCTGCAGGAATTGGCGACCGTCTTGTAGGCGATGCCCAGCGTCTCGGCGATACCGGAGAGGCTTTTGCCGTCGCCGAGGAGGCGAAGAATTTCCACCTCGCGGTTGGTGAGGTTCTGCAGCGGATCTTCTGCGGGATAAAGATTGAAGGCAAGTTTGGACGCCGTGTCGCGATCGAGATAGCGCTCGCCGGATGCGGCCTTGGTGACGGCGGTGGCGAGTTCGTCGGCGCCGGCGCTCTTGGAGACGTAGCCGAACGCGCCCGACTTGATAGCGCGCGAGGCGTAGATCGGCTCGGCGTGCATGGAGAACATGACGACGCGCGACGCCGCATTCTCGATCTGAAAGCGCTTGAGCAGTTCCAGTCCGCTGCCGCCGCCGAGATTGATGTCGAGCACGACGACGTCGGGCTGTTCGGCCTTGAAGATGGCCAGTGCCTCGTGCGGCGTGCCGGCTTCGGAAATCTTGGCGCCGGCAAGCGTCGACAGCAGGCGCTGCACGCCTTGGCGCACGACGGCATGATCGTCGACAATCAGGATCTTCATGATGCGAGGGCCTCTTGTGAGTCCGTGCGCGCGGGTGGCGCTGCGATGGATGGCGATTTCGGCAAAGGAAGTTCGGCCGTGACGGTGACGCCGCGGCCATCGCTGCGGTTTTCGACGGCGAAACGTCCACCCTTGGCGACGATGCGCTCGCGCATGTGCAACAAGCCGAAGCTGCCTTCTTCGCCGGAAGGCTTGGACAATCCGCCGCCATCGTCGGCAACGCGCACGACGATCATACCGCCGTCGTTTGCCGAGACGGATATCTCCAGCTTTGTTGGCTCCGAATGCTGCATGGCGTTGCTAAGCGCCTCACGGACCACGCCGTGGATCGTGGCATCGAGCGCCGTGCCCCAACTTTCTTCCGGCAGGTCGAGCACGAAGTCGATCTCCGGCCGGCGGGCCTGCCAGTATGCAACGAGGTTCTCGATCGCATTCGACAAACCGAGGTCGAGCAGAACGGCCGGACGCAGGCGGCCAAGGATCGATTTGACCTGGCTCTTGATCTGGCCGACCGCGTCGAGAATTGCGTCTGAGTGCACGACGGCCGGGCTGGTCTCGTCGGCGGATTTGCGGATGGCGCGGGCATCGACATCGATGGAGAACAACAGGGGGCTTACTTCATCGTGCAGGTCACGCGCCAGTTCTGTGCGTTCCTCTTCCTGCACGGTGGTCAGCTGTTCGTTGAGCTTGAAGTTGCGCTCTTCGCTGCGGCCCAGCGCGCCGGCCATGACGTTGAAATTGGCGCACAAGGCGGCAAGCTCCACTGCGCCCGTCTCAGGCACGCGCGCGGTATAGTCGCCTTTTCCGACACGCTCAAAGCCGTGCGACAGCGCCGCGAACGGTTGCAGCGCGCGGCCTAGCGTCCAATAGATGAGCACGAGCACGAGGGCGCAGAAGCTCGTCAGCGTCGTCAGGCTGAGCTGCATGTCGCCCCAGACCTCGGCGGTTTCGCTGCGCTGGTCGCTTTCCAGAAGCACCATGCCGTATTTCGTCAGCGCGCCGGGCAAGGGGATGCGCACGAGCTTCACTGGTTGCGTCAGGATGCCGAACAACCATTCGGGTGCTTCTTCGTCCGGTGCCAGCACCTGGGACGTGTCGATCTCACGGCCGTCGGGGTCGAGCAGCGCTGCGCGGACGTGGCGATTGCCGTCGAAGGCATGCACGACGCGGCGAAGACCCTCGCGCGGGTCGGCAGCCCGGGCCGCGTCGTCAACAGCCAGACGTGCCGTGCTCTCGGCGACGGACAAGCCAGAGCTCAGTTCGAGCTCGATCTTATGTTGGGCGTGCCAATACGTGAGCAAGGCGCCGAGCGCCAGGACGGCGAGCAGCACCAATGCAACCGTGCGGATCAGCCTGAGCCGGAGAGACACCGTTCGAAAGCCTTCAGGAACGAATACGTTACTGTATTACATACCCGTTTTCGCCCTTCGGGAAAAGCCCTCTGCGGACTTGCTTAATCGCGCAAGGCATCACGTTACTTTGGGCCGCCACTACTTGATCTTGAACTGGATCGGCATGGAGTATTTCAGCGTCTCGCCTGGTTCTTCGTCGGGCGGAAGCGGGAAGGGGCTGGCGCGCTCAATAGCGGCGAGCGCTTCCTCGTCGAGGCGGGGGTTGCCGGACGACTTCTGCAGGATCTTCTCGACCATCTTGCCCGTGCGATCGATCGCGAACTGGATTACGACCGTACCCTGCTGGCCGCGCGAACGGGCCTCTGAGGGGTAGCGCTGGTGCTTCTTCAGATGCAGGTGCAGCGACTTACGGTAGGTGAGGATCGCCTTGCTGTCTTTCTTGGCGTCGCCGACCTGCTGGGCGGTCACGACGGGTGCATCCTTGGCCTGGATCTGCGGCGGAGCCATCGACTGGGCGGCAGCGGTCTGCTGCGGCGCGAGGTTCTCCGGCTGAACCTCCTTGATCTCTTCTTCCTTCTCCTGGACTTCTTCCACCGGCTTGGCGACCGGCAACGCCACTTCCGGCTCTGGTGCCAAGGGCGACTGCTCGAACTGAGGAATGTCGAGCGGCTTCAGCTCTTCCACCTTTTCGGTCGTGGGGGGCGTGGGCACAGCCTCTTCGGCTTGCGGGCCGATTGCACTGTCGGGCGTTTCGGCGCGCTGCGTGGCAGTCACCGGCGCCAATTCCATGACGATGGCGCCAGCGACGTCATCGTCAACGACCTCTTCTTCCGGCGGATTGTAGATGGCCCAGGCCGCGCCGCCAGCGTGCAGCGCAACGATCAACACTCCGGCACCAGCCCAGCGGGCCCACCGGCGCTTGTCGGCATTGAGAACATCAGACGCAAGCATTACGGGCTCCCGGTCGATCCGGGTGTGGCCGGCACGGCGGCTGGTGCAGTGGCGGCAGGCGCTGGAGCAGCGGGCCCGCCTTCCATGCCTTCGAGGCCGACGAGCGCGACCTTGAGGTAGCCTGCACCACGCAACAAGTTCATGACGCGCATGAGTTCACCGTAGGCGACGGACTTATCGGCGCGCAGGAAGATGCGTTTGTTGCGATCGGCCTGGGTGTGCGCATCGAGTGCGGATGCGAGCTGGCTGCGCTGGATATCGTCGTTGCCGACGGCGAGGGAGCGATCGGCCTTGATTGTGACGTACAGCGGCTTGTCGGGCCGTGGCTGCGGCTTGGCGGTGGACACGGGCAGATCAACGGCCACGTCGACCGTCGACAACGGGGCGGCCACCATGAAGATGATCAGCAGCACGAGCATGACGTCAATGAATGGCGTGACGTTGATCTCGTGGTTTTCGTCGAGATCATCACCGCCATGATGCAGTCCACCGGCCATCGGCGTTACTCCGCTGCGCGTGCGTGACGGTGAACGTTGACGCGATCGAGATCACGCGAGACCAGTCGCATGACCTCAGCGGAGGCATCTCCGGCCAGAGCGCGATAGACGCCGATGCCGCGCGAGAACCAGTTGTAAATGATCACGGCGGGAATGGCGGCGACGAGGCCGATGGCAGTGGCCAGCAAGGCCTCGGCAATGCCAGGGGCAACCACTGCGAGGTTCGTCGTCTGCGATTTCGAGATGCCGATGAAGCTGTTCATGATGCCCCAGACGGTGCCGAACAGGCCGACGAAGGGCGCGGTAGCGCCGATGGTAGCAAGCACGCCGGTGCCCTTGTTCATGGAGCGCACGGCGGCGCTTTCAATGCGTTCGAGACGCGAGGCCACGCGCTCCTTGATGCCGTTCTTGTCGGGCGTATCCGTCGACATGCGCAGCTCGATCGCGGCAACATCGATATAGGAGCGCAGCAGGCTGCCGCTATTGCCGAGCGTGTTCGATGCAGCAGCGAGGGACGCGTCGTTGGAGACGGCGCGCAGCGCACGCCTCAGCCGGGCGCGGGCGACAAACAGTTCGACTGATTTGACCAGCCAGACGGTCCACGTGATGACAGACGCGATGGCGAGGCCGATCATCACGCTCTTCACGACCATGTCGGCCTGCATGAACATGGCCCAGGGTGACAAGTCATGCGGCAGGTTCGGATTAGGGCCTGCGCTGGATTCAGCGACAGGCGCGGGCGGCGCGCCCGGGACGCCAGACCCAGCGATGGGCAGATCTTCAACCGGCATCGGTGTGCCGGGTTCGGTAGCCGCGGACGGGGTGGCAGCTGCGTCTTGCGCGGCGGAGGTAGCAGCCGGTGCTGCGACGGGAGCAGTCTCGGGTGGCGTTGCTGCAGGCGCGGGCTGTGCCGTCTCCGCCGGAGCAGGCGCCTGCGCCCATACGGTCACCGGTATCGTCAAGGCCGGAGCCGTGGCCATCAGCAGGCCTGCGAGCAGGGCAGGTCCGTTCGCCATCTTCCGCATTTTTGCAATCATATCCGTACCATGCTCAGTTGAGGGCGCTGCTGCGACTTGAGCTATATCTAACTTTTTTTGTCAAGATATCCCGGTCGTGCGGCGCGAGCACTGGGTGGCAACTGGTAAATGTGTGCCGGGACAACCGTCTGCGCGATGCTGCCAGCCCAAATCCTACTCCAGGGCTCTAGATTATAAATGGCGACAAGGCAACCGCCGAAAGGCCGCAGAGCGACGGGTTAGCTGGTTGCAAATAAGACGAAGGGAGAGGCATAAGCCTCTCCCTTGCGAGCCTCAACTTCAGCCGGGGACAATCAGAAGTTTGACGTGATCGATAGATAGGCTGCAGTCGGCGGGCCGGGCTGAATGTTGTTGTTGTTGTGCGCGTTGGCGAAATACTTCTCGTTGAAGATATTCTCGACGTTCAGCTGAGCGCGGAGGTTTTCATTCAGCTTAAAATACAGCGCAGCATCAACTGTGGTGTATTCAGGCAGAATGACCTGCGCGCCGTCGTTGGCCAGAGCGGCAATGATGTCAGTCCGGTGCACGACACCGACGCCGGCACCCCACATCGACGAGAAGTCGTAACGGTTCCACAAGGAGAACGTGTGGCGGGGAAGGTTGGGTAGTTCAGTCCCCTCGACGACCGACGTCGCGCTGCTGACCTCGCCCTCCTGATGCGCATAGCCGCCAGCTATCTGCCACTTGTCGGTGACATAGCCGTTCAGGGTAACCTCTGTGCCTTCAACTTTCGTCTCACCGGTTTGAACGACATCGTTTGCCGCATTGCCGATCGTGAAACGGGAGTTTTCGCGCGTCAGCCAATAATGCGCAACTGCCAGCGACAGAGAGGGAGTGACATCGTACTTCGCACCCACCTCATAGTTGGTGAACTTTTCCGGTTGCGCGCGAAGAGTTAGACCGTTCAGGCCGGTAAACTGATCTCCCGAGAACGGCAGGTGCGAAACCGTGTAGCTGCCGTAAATCGACAGGTAATCTGTCGGCTTGAGCACGACACCAGCGCGCGGCGACCAGACTTCGTCAACGCGATCCCGATCGACGTTCGTAACCAAGTCGCTTGTCTGGAGATCGAACTGATCAAATCGCACGCCGCCGATGACTTCGAGATAGCGTGTAATCTCGATCTGGTCCTGCACGTAAGCAGACCAGACGTCGAGAGTGGATCTTGTGTCGGTAGATGGAGCACCCGGGAACGTGATGCCATCGCCGGAGATCTGCGGGCTTGAAAACCGAACCGAACAGTTTCCGCTTGGGAACGCGAGGCAGTCCGAAGTCGGTCCGAATGCGCCCTCGAAGCGGCGGCCCATCGAATTTTGATGCCCGTACTCGAACCCGGCCAGCAAGGTTTGGCGGACGACGCCGTGATCCAACTTGTAGGTAAGGTCCGTCGTGTTGAAGAAGTTCTCGCGATCATTCTCATTGTTGTAGGCGTCGAGGGTCACGCGGTCCGTCGCAAGATTTGCCGCCGTCGACGCAAAAACGTTCTGATAGAACTTGTCGTAGTTCGTATAGCGGGTGTGATTGCGGATATTCAGGCCGATGTCGGTCTTGTGTTCGATGATGGCATAGACTTGATCGAAGCGGCCATCGGCGTAGCTCAACTCCGGATTGCCGAAAAATGTCGATCTGGACGTCGGAGCAGGCTTGCTGTTGCGGCCGGCAGGGACAAGAATTGATGGAATACCGCGATCGGCCGTCCGGCGATCCTCGAAGTGTTCGTAGCCGAGCACCACGCGCGTTTTCTCCGTCGGGCGGAATGTGATCGTCGGATTAACGCCCCAGCGCTCCAAGTCGACGCCGTCACGGTAGCTGCCGGAGTCTTCGTACATCGCGTTCAAACGCACCGCGAAGTTGCGGTTGACGGCAGCATTCACGTCAGCCGATGCCCGCTTGTAGTCGAACGATCCCACCGAAACGGTGCCTTCGCGCAGCGTGAAGAAGTCCGCCTGCTTGGTCACACGGTTGACGACGCCGCCACCGCCGCCGCGACCGAAGATCAGGGCATTCGGGCCCTTCAGGACCTCCAGGCGTTCGGAGTTGTAGAAATCGCGGTAGATTTGCGCGTCATCGCGAATGCCGTCGACGAAGAAGTCGGCCGTCGTGTTCTGACCGCGAATGATGACGGTGTCCCGGTTACCCTCACCCTGCCCGGCTGAAACGCCGGGAACGTATTTGACGGCCTCGCTGATGCTCTTGATGTTCTGGTCTTTGATCTGCTTGTCAGTGATGACGCTGATCGACTGCGGCACGTTCCGCAATGGGGTTTCGGTTTTCGTTGCCGTTGACGTGCGGGTGGCGTTGTAGCCGATATCGCCCTGCGCGTCCGGCGTGCCCGGGCCAGTTCCGGCGGCTTCGTTCACAGGCGCCGCGGGCTCGGGCTCCGCGGCCACAGGCGGCGGCGAGGCCTTCTTCGCCACGACAGGTGCCGACTTTTTCTTAGCCGCGGTAGCGGGCTTCTTTTTCTTGGCCGCCTCGACGGTGATCTGAGGGAGCGGGGCGGGGGTCGCTGCCTGTTGGGCGCGTGCTTCGCTCAGCGTTACCGGCACGACCAATGCAGCGCAGGTAGCTAGAAGCGCGGCACGCGAAATTGATGCTGCAAAATATTGAAAGGTCACGATTCTACTCCATCGCCATGACGAGCCCGCACGGTCGCTGGCGCTCCGATCTGTCCCAATTGCAGGACATCTGGGGAAGCTATATTTCCTGACTTGACGCATCAAGATTATTGTCTTGATTTGCAAGCTGATGGTCTCAGCCTGATGCATAGCTGCCACATCGCTGGATAGCTCCCCCGGCTGGTCCTTACGAGCATGTATCGGGACGCTTTCTCAGGCGCCGCGCTCTAGTGCTGGTGGCCTTCGTGACCACCACCTGCGGACGGGGCCTCGGCACCGAGCGGAGCGATTGTGAACTCAACATCGACGGGCCCCGCCTTCTCAAATGTCAGCGTGCCCTTCACCGTTTCGCCCGCCTTCAGGCCCTCGCTCAGTCCCAGCAGCATCAGGTGCAAGCCGCCGGGCTTCAGTTCCACCGGGACGCCGGGGGGGAGTTCGACGCCTTCCGGCACCTGGCGCATTTTCATGACGCCCATTTCGCTCGTCATGATGTGGACCTCGACGCTCTTGGCGCGCGCGAAGGTGCCGCCGATCAGGCGATCGGGTGCCTTGCCGGTGTTGGTGAGCTTGACGTACCCGCCCGCAACGGTCGTGCCCGCGGGCGTGGCACGCGACCAGGGCTGCTCGACCTGGATGGGCGAGGATGGTTGTGCCGCCTTGCTG
The DNA here is from genome assembly GCA_030655135.1 of Hyphomicrobiaceae bacterium. GTDB lineage: Bacteria > Pseudomonadota > Alphaproteobacteria > Rhizobiales > Hyphomicrobiaceae > JAKAXS01. Next base: position 7,855 of record JAURWC010000022.1, read on the forward strand.
CCCGCGCCTGCCGTTTTCACGTTGGCGATTAGCTTCAGGGTGGCGGCTGGTGATTTGAGATCGTGTGCGTCCTGCCCGGCGGCAGGGATCTCGGTCCAGGCGAGTTCGCCCTTTTCGCATGTCTGCGTTACTGGGAAAAAGAGCGTTGTTTCCGGCGTCAGTTCTCCCGCGATGTAAGTGGAGACGACGAACTCGTCGTAGAAGTCGTCAGGCAGGCGACCACCAGTCCACGTAACCTGGCGCACGCCTTCGCTCAGGTCGCCGTGATAGTGCTTGTAGGCTTGCTTATAAGCGCCGCGCTGCATCGTGATGGTCCAACCGGGCTTCGGCATCGGCTTGACGCCAATGACGCCCTCAGGAATGTCGACACGCACCGTCGTGGTGGGCGAGCCATCACAGCCGTGGCCGATCTTGACGACGGCCTTGTAGCCGGCGCCGACCTTGGCTTCGCGCTGTTCGAGCACGGCGTGGGCGCGCGCCAACGATGCCGCGGCACAGAGCGAGATGACGATCGCGGCGGTCAGCCCGGCCGCTTGTTTGATTGTACGCTTGTCCATGTGGCTACCATTTCACGCTGAGGCCGCCGTAAATGGCGCGGCCGGTTCCGGGTTCGAAGACGTTGGCATCAAGGCCATTGAGATTGCCGGAGATGCTTGCCGATGAGATGTAGGTTTCGTCGGTCAGGTTGCGGGCCTCGAGGTAGGCCGTGATGCGTTCGCCTTCATAACCGATCTTGGCACCCCAAATGGCGTAGGCGTCGGTCTCGAAGGTGTTTGCATTGTCGGCATAGTACGCGTCCGGTACCCATTCGACGTTGGGGCCGGCGAAGATGCCGGAGGGATGCTTGTAAAGCAATTCGGCGCGCAGATAGTGCCGTGGCGCGCCAGCCAGCTCATTGTCGCCATACGATGCGTCGCCGTCGAAGCGGAAGTCGCTGAACGTGTAGGCGAGGTTGAGCCAAAGCTTATCGGGGCTGCGGGGGCTTTCCACGAACATGCCCTGCCAGAGCGCAGCACCGGCGCCGACTTCAACGCCCTGGTGAATTGTCTTGTCGGCATTCGTCTGCGTGCACGCGCCCTGTCCGGCGTCGAGGCACTGGAACTCGTTGACGATGTTGGAACGGTAGAGCGCAAGATCCCATCGAAAATTCGGGGAGCTACCGCGGGTGCCGATCTCGTATGTCGTCGCCTCCTGGGGCTTCAGCGTGCTGGCCTGTACCACTCCGGTTTCGTTGAACGTCGGGGCCTCTCCACTGCGCGAAACGTTGGCGAATATCTGCGCGTGCGCCGTGACATCCCAGACAACGCCGCCCTTGGGGTTCCAGAAGTCGAACTGGCCGTCCTTGTCCTGGTTCGCGAGCCGGTCGTGCTGTACGCGGCTCGCATCGACGTATTGCAGGCCGCCAACCAACGCGACCGACGGCACCACGAAGAACGAGTTTTCGGCGTAGACGACGGTATTGTCGGACGTCTGGTCTGCGTCAGAAAGGAGACCGCCGCGTTCACCCCGCAGGTTGCGGAAGGTGCGGGCGCGGGTGTCGCCGTTGTGGACCGTAACACCGGCGGTAAAAAGGTTGCGGAAGCCGCCGATCATGCTCTCGTTAGTGAGCCGACCGAAACCGCCGTAGTCCTGCGTCTGGTTGTCGATGACGAACAGGATTGGGTGGTCGAGGTGCCGGTCGAAATAGAAGGCTCCGGCTTCGAGCATGGTGCTGGCGTTAAGGCGGACAGCGGTGCGGTTGGCGACGCGGATGCTGTCAATGTTGCGCTCGTAGTCGCGGTCGACGTTGTCATTGCCGATGCTGAACGGAAAGGCGTTGGCGTTGCCGAGGCCGGGGAGCACGAAGGCGCCCTTGGGATCGTTCAATGCGTTCTGCTTCGTGACGGCGCCGGGGATCTTCTGTCGGATCTGGTTGGCGTTGAGGTAAAAGCGCGTCTCGATGTTGGGTGTCAGGCGGTATCCGACGTTCATGGCGCCGCGGACGCTTTGGCCCTCGGAGTGGTCGCGGAAGCCGTCCTGCTCCTGCCAGCTGCCGGTGATGAAGTAGTCGGCTGCGCCGTAGACGCCGCCGGAGCTGACGGCGGTTTTGTGGAAGCCGAAGCTGCCGAGATCAACACGCGTACCGAAGGCGTCGGCGTCGTAGCCTGTCGGCATGACGAAGTTGATCGCGCCGCCAAGCTGGTTGGCCCCGTAGCGCAGCGCGTTGCCGCCCTTGAAGACCTCGATGTAGCGGTACGCCGTCGGGTCGATTTCCTGGAAGTCGCTGGATCCATCGGCAGTGGTTACCGGGATGATGCCATCCATCAGCAGTTGCACGCCGCGGCCATGGAAGTTACGCGACAGGCCGGAGCCGCGGATGGACAGACGCGTGTCTTCGCCCCACTTCGTCTGCGCGAAGACGCCGGGTGTGAAGTCCAGTGCGTCTTTGATCGTGGCGGCCGGGGTGGAGGCCTTATACGCGGTATCGGGCACGACCGCGACGGCGCCCGGCGTGCGCTGGATTTCAGCGCGCGCTTCTGCGGTGCCGGGCGAGGTGAGGGCGCCGGATCGTTGCAATGGCGAGCCGGTCAAGGCTTTGGCCGCTTGCGCCGGCGGCGGCACCTGGGTGGCTACAACGGGCTTGGCTTGCGTGGGGGCTGCCTGCGCGGCTTTGGCCTTCCTAGCGGTCGGCTTGGTGGCTTTGGTCGTCACTTCGATGGGCGGCAGGCTGGCGGGTGCCGTCGACTGGGCGGCGGCAACCGATACAAGCGATGCGCTTGCCAACGCGCATGCTGAGATGCGCGTGGCGATGAAACGCGAAGTCATGGGAAATCACCCCTGTCAGAATCCTCGGATTTTGCGTGGCTAGGCTGGTGCGAGGCGCAACGCGCCAATCAAGCCAAGGCCGGAGGACCGCGGGGGGTGGCGCTTCTAACGTCGAGGGGCGGGGTGGGGACAGCGGTTTCCACGTGCAGTTGCGGCACGTGCCGAACGGCTGGCTCATAGACGATGGCGACAGCAATCAGCACTACTGGCAAGGCCGGGACCGCACAGCTGGCACATCCGACGATGCACAGCGGGCATTGATGATGACCGCTGACGGGCACCGGATCTTGGTCGGGGGCGCTGAGGTCGATCATCTGCACGCCCTTGGCGGTACAGATCATGACGAGGTTGGAGCCTTCGGCGCTGGCTGCGGCGGCGTTAGCCTGGGTCGCAGCGGTGATGGCAAGCGTCTGCAGCACGAGAACGAGCGCGCTGAAAAATGCAAACCTGCGGCGATGGGCACGGAACCACGTCATGGCGCCGACGGTAGGGCCCAGCCGGAAAACGGTCAACGGGCGTGTTGTGGCGTGGCGGTCACATCCCGGCGATCCAGAGAGTTAACGGACCGCCGTCAAATGGGCTGGCGAGACGAGGGGACCAGACACATCGATCAGGCGGCCCAGTTGATGCTGGCTGCGGTTAGCCGTCTCGAGCGGCGTCAGCCCCACGTGCCGGCGGGCGGCGTTCAACTCGCGTGCGGCCGGTTGTTCGACCGTCGCGATGACGCAAGCTTCTTCAACGCCATAGGCTTCGTGCTGGAAACTTTGCGGCCGCTCACAGCCCAACATGGCGCAGCGCTCGCCCGGCGTGAATTGCGCGTGCCCGAGTTCATGACCGAGCAGCATCGCCGGACTGAGGTAGCCGGTCACATCCTGCAGGCCGAGAGAGGGATTCCATTGAATGCGAAGGTTGCCGGGATTGTGAAACAGGAACTTGGTGTGTGCCGGGTGATACGTGACGAACACGATGTTGCCGCTGGCGTGGAGGCGCCGCAGCACCGAGCACATAGTTGCGGATTGCTGCAGATACGCCAGGGCCTGCAGCAGTTCCGGCAGCCGGCTTGCGGGAAACCGCGAAACGTCTACGCGGCCAGTCGGCGGTTGCTGCCTGATAGCGTTGGTCGACCGCATGAAGAGCCTCGCAAAGTGCGGCATCGGCCCGGCTATATAGGGATGCTCGTACTCCACTCGCAATGCGTCGGACCTAACAATTCAGTATCTGGGACATGTCGCGCGGACTGCCGGGATAGGATGATGCCTCGCGCGGCTCCTCGGATGACGGGGTGTCGATGCCGGAGGACGACGGGCTCTCGCCGGGACGCCATTCAACGCCGTTATACGTGTAGCCTAGCCGGTTCATGATGCGTCCAACGCTGACCTCATCATGCTCGACGCCAAAGCGAGCGCGAATGAGGCGCACGAGATCAGCCAGACGCCAGCGGCGCACGCCGTCTGCCAGGGGGTTGGGCCCCTTGGCAACGAGGGCAGCCAACTCGTCCTGCTGCGCCGGGCTGAGCTTCCGGGGGCGGCCAGGAGACCGCAGGCTCTTCAGCCCTGCGGGGCCTTCGGCATTGAAGCGATGAACCCAATCTCGCAGCGTTTGCCGCTCCATGCCACCGATCTTGGCCGCATCCGTTCGCGTGTGGCCTTCTAGGATAGCGGCCAGAGCACGAACGCGGCGTGCATGCGCCCGATCCGTCAAATCGTCGGCATAGGTACGGAGCTGATCGGGCGTGTAGTCCGTCCTGACATCGATTGGCGCGGGCATGGGGAACTCGTCGCAACTGCTTGAGGTGCACAGGACCTTAATGCATCTTATGGTTGCAATGCCTGACGTCAATACGCGATTGCTATCTTTGATTGTATTTAGGAATGCCTGGAGCCGGCGAAAGGCGAGGGCTCGGATCGCAGTTGCGGTGCGATTACTCGCCTGGCGCGGGGATGGCCGTGCTGGCGCCGGCGGTCTGTCTTTGCGTGCGGCGCTCGGTGAAGCCGCGAATGAGGACGTAGAAGACGGGCGTAAAGACCAAGCCGAACAGCGTGACGCCGATCATGCCCCAGAAGACGCCTGTGCCGAGTGCCACGCGCATTTCTGCACCAGCGCCGGTCGCGAGGTAGAGCGGCACCACGCCCAAGGTGAAAGCGAGCGACGTCATGATGATAGGCCGGAGACGCAGCTGACAGGCTTCGGCAGCCGCTTCGAAACGATCCTTGCCCTGTTCCTCGAGCTGCCGGGCAAACTCCACGATGAGCACCGCATTCTTGGCCGCTAAGCCGATCAGCACAATGAAGCCAATCTGCGTCAGGATGTTGATATCCTGACCATGAAGGGCAACGCCGAACAGAGCCGACAGCAAGCACATCGGCACGATCAGCATGATCGCCAGCGGCAGGGACCAACTTTCATATTGTGCGGACAGCGCCAGGAAAACGAAAACCACCGACAGGAGGAAGATGAAGTAGCCGGTGCTTCCAGCCTTCGCCTCTTGATAAGACAAGTCGGTCCACTCATACGTGATGCCCTCAGGCAGATGCTCTTCCGCGAGCTTCGCCATCATGCCGAGGGCCTGCCCGGAACTGATGCCGCGCACGGCCGAGCCCTGCACCTCGACGGTCGGAAACAAGTTGTAGCGCGGCACGCGATCAGGCCCGGCAATCTCGCGGAACGTCACGATGGAGCCGAGCGGCATCATCTGGCCCTGCGCATTGCGGACCTGGATGCGCTTTACGTTTTCGGGTTCGATACGGAACGTGCTGTCGGCCTGGGCGGTCACGCGATAGGTGCGGCCGAACATCGTGAAGTCGTTGACGTACGCTGAGCCCATGTAGACGCGAAGCGCGGAGAAGACGTCTTCCAGCTTAACGTTGAGCATCTGCGCCTTATCGCGGTCGACGTCGATATAGACCTGCGGCGTCGTGGCCGCGTAGGTGGTGAAAACGTTCGTGAGGCCGGGCGTGGCGTTGGCGGCCTGCAGGAAGTTGCGCGCGACGGTCTCGAACTCTCCGTATGACAGGTTGGCGCGGTTCTGCAGGCGCATGGAAAAACCTGCCTGCCCGCCCATGCCGCGCACCGGCGGAGGGATGAAGACATTCACGTTCGCTTCCTCAACCTTGGCGACAACCTTGCGCACCTCGGCTGCAACCACGTCGATCGGCAGGCCCTTGTCGTGGCGGACCGCAGCATCTTCAAGGATGACGAACAGCGCAGCCTGATTGGTGACGTTGGTAAACGTGGCGCCGGAACGGCCCGTGTAGGAAGACATGTAGGCGACGCCGGGAACCTTGAGCAGCTCATTGTTCAGACGCTTGACGACGGCGTCCGTGCGATCCAGCGCGGAACCGTTGGGCAACTGCACCGAAGCGATGACGAAGCCGCGGTCCATGGCGGGGATGAAGCCGGTGGGCGTGATCATGACGAGCCATACGGCTGCGGCAATCAGCAAAACGTAAAGGGCCATCACGGGACGCGTGTGGCGTACCAGAAAGCGCACGAGGCGTGCGTATCGGGTGGCCAGCCAATCGAAGACACGGTTGAAGCCGCGGAAGAAGGCGTGCACCGGCCGCATCAGCAAGCTTTCATGCGCATCGTGCACATGTGACTTCAGCAGGATGGCGCACAAAGCGGGACTGAGCGTGAGGGAGGTGAACGCGGAAATGATCGTGGCTGTGGCAACGGTGATGGCGAACTGCCGATAGAACAGACCCGTGATGCCGCCGACGAACGCTGTGGGAATGAAGACCGCGGACAGCACGATGGCGATGGCAACGAGGGCGGTGCCGACCTCGTCCATCGTGACGCGTGCAGCCTGCTCGGGCGACAGGCCTTCCTTCAACTTGCGCTCGACGTTCTCCACGACGACGATCGCGTCATCGACAACGATGCCGACGGCGAGCACAAGCCCGAACAGCGTCAGCATGTTGATGGAGAAGCCCATGGCCTCCATCACCGCGAAGGTGCCGATGAGAGAGATCGGGATGGCGACGACGGGAATGACAGTCGCGCGCCACGTCTGCAGAAAAAGCAGCACTACGATAACGACAAGGAACACGGCCTCGAGGATGGTCTTGTAGAGTTCGCGGATCGAGACTTCGATGAACTCAGTCGGGTTGTAGACGATGCGGTATTCCAGGCCCTTGGGGAAACGCTGCGACAGACGCGCCATTTCTGCTTTAACGGCGTTCGTCGTTTCGATGGCGTTCGAACCGGGCTGCTGGGTGATGACCATCACGGTCGCCGGAAACTCGTCCTGGTAGCCGTACGTCGTGTAGCTTAGCGCGCCGAGTTCGACGCGGCCGACGTCGCGCAGGCGCACGACGCGGCCGTCGGTGCCGGATTTCAAGACGATGTTCTCGAACTCGCCGGCTTCGAGCAGGCGTCCCTTCAGCTGCAGCGACACCTGGAAGGCGCCAGGCTGTTTTTGCGGCGGCTGGCCGAACGCGCCACCGGCGACCTCGACATTCTGAGCGCGCAGGGCGCTGACAACCTCATCGGCCGTCATGCCGAGGCCGGCGATGCGCTCAGGGTCCAGCCAGATGCGCATGGAATATTCGCGCGCGCCGAACAGCGCGACGTCACCTACGCCCTTGATGCGGGCGAGTTCGTCGCGCACGTTCAATAAAGCGTAATTGGAGCTGTAGACCTGGTCGTAGCTGCCGTCCGGCGACACGAGGTGAACGACGACGAGCAGGTCCGGCGAATTCTTGCGGACGATGACGCCGGTGCGGCGCACCTCTTCAGGCAGGCGTGGCTCGGCGGACGCCACGCGGTTTTGTACGAGCACCTGCGCCTTATCGATGTCCGTGCCGATGTCGAACGTGACGCTGAGCGTCAGCGAGCCATCGCTGGTGGCCTGCGAGTACATGTAGATCATGCCCTCGACGCCGTTCACCTCCTGCTCGATGACGGAGGCCACGGTTTCGGCGACGGTCTCGGCGCTGGCACCGGGATAGGTGGCCGTGACGGACACGGTGGGCGGGATGATTTCGGGGAACTGGGCGACGGGCAGCGCCAGATAACCGATGCCACCGATGATCAGCGTAACGAATGCGATAACCGCGGCAAAAATCGGCCTGGAGATGAAGAACTGGCTGAGGCGCATTGCTGAACCCTCGGCCTATGGTGTCTTGACGGGATTGCCGCCGGTTGCCGCCGCCGCGCCATCCGAGACGCGAAGTGGAACGTGCTTGGGAACCACGGCCTGGCCGGCCCGGACGCGCTGGATGCCGTTGACGACGACCAAATCGTCCGGCCCCAGGCCTTCGCGGATGACGCGCATCCCCTCGATCAACGGCCCCAGCTTCACGGCTTGGCGCTTGGCGATATTGTCGCTGCCGACGATATAGATGAAGCGGCTCGCCTGATCGGTACCGATAGCGGCATCCGGCACCATTACAGCGTCGTACTCTGCTGAGCCTTGAATGCGCACACGCGCAAACATGCCGGCCGAGAAGAGGCCGTCCTTGTTGCCAATACTGGCGCGTGCCCGCAGCGTGCCGGTTCCGGAATCCAGCCGGTTGTCGAGGAAGTCGAGCTTGCCCGCGTGTGGGAAGCCCTCCTCATCGGGCAGGGCGACGCCGACGTTGGCGCCGACGCCTGCTGCATCCTTGACGCCCTTTTCGGTGAGGCGGCGATATTTCAGGGCGTCGTTTTCACCAATGTCGAAATAGAAATAGATCGGATCCTGCGTCACGATCGTGGTGAGGATCGTCGTGCCGTCCGGCGTGCCGCCGCCGGAGATGAAGTTTCCGGGCGTGACGAATTTGCGGCTGATGCGGCCGGCGATCGGCGCGGTGACCTTGCAGAAGCTGAGATCGAGTTCCGCGGTCTTGACGCGCGCTTCGGCAACCGAAACGGCGGACTGCGCGTCACGCATGATGTTCTCGCGGTCGTCCTGCACCTTTTGTGAAATGACGTTGGTCTTCAGCAGCGGCCTGCCGCGCTCGACGTCGAGCGAAGCATTGGAGACGCGTGTCTTGGCTTGCTCATATTCCGCCTTCGCCTGGTCCAGCGCGCGTTCGAACGGGCGGGGATCGATGCGAAACAGCACGTCGCCCTTGCCGACCATCTGGCCATCGGTGAACTCAATCTTGTCGAGATAGCCGCTAATGCGGGCGCGCACGTCGACCGCTTCGACGGCATCGAAGCGGCCGGTGTACTCGTCCCACTCGATCGTTGGCCGCTGGATCGGATTACTGACCGTGACCTCGGCGGGCTTGGAACCTTTGGCCGGCCCGCCCGCGCCTTTGCCTGCCGGCTCGCCGGAGGAGAACTTGTCCTTGGCCGCGCCAGCCAGCTGATCGTACGACTGGCCGGTGAGCTTGGGCAGCGCCGCAAGCACCGCGATAAGGCCGATAGCAAACGCCAGAACCATCGTGCGGGTGCGCATTTCGTCCTCTTGAATGGGGCTTAAAGCGGCGCAGTGCGGCTTTCAGCGAGGCCAGTCCATGCCGCCGCATAGCTGTTGCCTCAACGTGCCGCCATAACAGCATAGCTAAAAGCCAATTGCATAGCCTAAACTCCGCGCTGAGACTGTCGAGATAAATTATATTAATCAGTGTCTTATGTTTTGGCGCAGCCAGTGTCGCGGCCTGCGACGATGGCCCGCACATTTTGCCGACATGTGAACGCGTTTTTAGGGCTGAATGACTACTGACTATAAGAGCGGCACAAGCAGGGCCGCAGGCATTGATCTAAAACGCGCGGACGCCGCGCCGCAAAAGACGACTGCGAGGACTCATGACCGTGACACCACGTCTGATGCTGGCCACAGCGATTCTCGGCACTGCTTGCGCCGCGCCGGCAGTTGCGCAAAGCCCCGTAGGCGTCTGGCTTGACGACACCGGCCGAGGCGCTGTCGAAATCGTCGAATGCGGGCAGGGCAAGCTTTGCGGCAAGCTGGTGTGGATCAAAAATTCGAAGAATTCGAAGGCGTGCGGCACGCCCATTCTCGGCGAGGTCGGTAAAGTCGGCGGCAGCTGGGATGGCGGCTGGATCTACAGTCCGGAAAAAGACGCCAAGTACGATGTCGAGCTGACACCCTCGGGCACCGACAAGCTGATCGTGCTGGGCTATGCCGGCAGCAAGCTTTTTTCCAAGGAAATGACGTGGACGCGGGCGCCTGCAAATCTGCAGCGCTGCGACCAGCCGCAAGTCGAGGCCAAGGCCGCTACGCCGAAGGAGGCTACCCCTCCTGCCGTTGCGGCCAATGCAGGAGCCTCGACCATGCGGCCGAATGCGGCTCCGCCGCCGAAGAGCGGAGGGGCGCAGATGGCTGCCGTTCCGCAGGCTGCCGCGCCGCAGCCGGTTGAGCCCGCGGCGCCTGCCGCCAAGACCGCAGAACAGGAAAAGCTCGACGCTGAAAAGTGGGCATCGGAGCCGGAGCGCGAGGGTCCAGTCGAGACGGCGCAGGTCGATGTCGCGCCGGAAACGGCCGATAAGCCTGAAGCCGCCAAGGCGGAACCCACCAAGCCGCGCGCCAAGACGGTGTCGCGAAAGAAAAAGATGTGCAGTGTCGAGGCGCCGTTCGTGACCGTCGATTTCCCGTGTGACGATGATTGATCAAGCTGGCGCCTATCTAGCGAGGCGGGGGCTTAGTGCCCGCCGTCGTCCCGGCGCGACCAATAGATCGCGAAGATCAGGAACCAGAACAGGATGGCGATGATGTCGGCGAAAGCCGACAGCTCCGTCAGCACGTGCGACCACGGGCGATCGGGCGGACCGACCAGCGACAGGATGCTGGCAGCCGCGCCGATGAACAGGAACACGCCGGTCAGACCCCAGGCGATACGTGTGGAGCGTCGCGTCATTGTCTATTGGCCAGTCGCGTGCCACCCCTCGGGCACGTCTGCACTTTAGAGCTATTTCCGGGGAAGCGCGAGAGGCTAGGTGTCTCTCCCCGATACGCGTTAGCGTTAGGCTGCACAGACACCATCGTTGGCGCCCGCATGGATCGACAGATCGCGGATCGACGGCGCAGTGCCTGTCAGCGCATTGTCCGGGTCCCAGCTTAAATTCAGCGTCTCGAAACGGGCGGCCTTTGCGTCATAAAGCATGAGGCGGCCGGCAAGGCTGTCGCCCGCGCCGGTGATCTCTTTGAGGATCTCAGTTGCGGCCAACGTGCCGATGACACCGACGACGGAGCCCAGCACGCCGACTTCGGCACAGTTGGCAACCGTGCCTGGCACGGGTGCCTCCGGAAACAAACAGCGATAGCTGGGATACGGCGTGCCGGCGGCGTCCCGCGCGTAGGGCTTCAGCGTCGTCAGATGGCCGTCGAAGGGGCCGACTGCGGCAAATACAAGCGGCTTCTTGGCGAAGTAGCAGGCGTCGGAGACGAGATACCGTGTGGCGAAGTTATCGGAGCCATCCGTCACGATGTCGTAACGGCCGATGATGTCCAGGGCATTGCCGGCATCGAGGCGCGTGGCGATGGGCTCGACGACGACGTTGGGATTGATGCGTGCGGCGGCGTCGCGTGCGCTGTCGACTTTGAGGCGGCCGATGTCCGCCGTGCCGTGCACGATCTGGCGCTGCAGGTTGTCGAGCGAGACGGTGTCGTCGTCGATGACGCCGATCGTGCCGACGCCAGCGGCGGCGAGATACGTGATGATCGGCGAGCCAAGTCCGCCGGCGCCAACCACGAGCACGCGCGCCGCCTTGAGCTTGTTCTGCCCCTGGCCGCCGACCTCTTTCAGCACAAGGTGCCGCTTGTAGCGTTGGATCTCTTCCGGCGTGAGCGCCATGGCTGCCTGTTCATTCGAGCGGCATGGCCTGGAATGGTCACGCCTGTTCGGCTCATCATGTGGCGGCTGCGCAGCTCGACGCAAGAGCACGTGGTTAATAGGGTGGAACCTCAGCGGCCGAAGAGGCGGTCGACCATGGAGAGGAGCGCGAAGTTTTCGGCCGTGGGGGCGTCGAACATGCCCGCGAGCGAGCGTGGATCAGCGGGCAAATAGCGCGCAGGGGTCTGCGGTTTGAATGCTGAGGCCCAGGCCTTGACCGCGTCGAGGCCGTTCACGCAGTCGGCATAGTTGGCGTAACCTTCGCCGGAGCCGGCGATCGTGCTGCCAACATCATCATCGGCGACAAGGCGCCAGCGCCATGCGCCACTGGTATCGGTGTAGATCTCGGATCGCATCAGAGGTCCCCCGTCACAGGCTTGACAAGAAAGCTAGCGCGATTCGCGGCACACAGATGTATCCGCGCGGTGACGCATGTTTGGAATCAAAGCGAACGGCGTGCGCGCGTGGTCCAGTTGTGTTCACGGTTCGAACAGGCGCGCATCCCAAACGACGGGTTCTTCAAGACCGGGCTGGATGAGCTTGGCGTCGGCGTGATGCGGGTTGATCAAGACGTTGCGTTCTTCGCGGGCAACATAGCTTGGCACCAGCAGGATCGCCGTGCGCCGCGCCATGAACCAGGCCGATCCAAACGTGCGGGCGGAGGCATTACCCGGCACGCACCAGCCGGGCAGCGCGTCTTTCGTGACGACCTCGTAGCTCACGCCGGCGGAGATGTTGATCTGCACGGCGTGCTGGCCTGCGGGCAACGTGCCGTTGAAGTGTGCCAGCTTCTCCAGCAGCGCGGTGCTGTAGTGCTCCGACGTGTAGATGACGTCCTGCCCGCGTGCGTGCCAGCGGCCCTCGACGAGGGCGCTGCCTTCGCCGCTGAAGATCTTGAACTTGCCTTTGGGATCGCCGATGCGGAAGACGCGCATCGGCCTATCAAGCACGCGATGCGTCATCAGACCGCGACGCCGGCGTCGGCACGCGCCAGCAATTTCAGGACGAGATCCGCGCCCGCAGTGGATTCCACAGCGAGATCGACGGGCGCCCGCTTGCCAAGCATGGGATGGCGGCGCGTCAGGAACTGCTCGGCCGCACCGGTGTCGCCACCATAGAGGCGCAGCACTTCGTTGAAGACCTTGGTGATGGACAACAACCGTTCGCTTTCCGAGCGCGACAAGCGCTTGGCCTTCAGCTTTCGGGCGTAAGTAGCTTTCGGAATGAAGGCATGGATGTGCTGAGGCGCGCGAAGTTGCACCTTGGAGAATACATCCTCAACAGCCTGTGCCGGAAAGCCGGTTTTCACTTTTGAGACGAGATCGATCTCGCTCGTCTTGCGCCAGTCGCGCAGACCGAGAAATCGAGCGAGTTCGCTGGCCTCGGAAAGAGCTTGCGCCGACATTGACAGCACCTACCTTTCCGGTTGGTTCAATTGATGCCTAATTTAGGCTCATTTGATGCTCAATGCAATACCCAACAGAAAGGGCGGGATGTTCGGCATCCCGCCCTTTGGCTAGACCGCGGCAAGCTGGAGACAGCTTACTTCGGGTCGAGGAACAGTTCTGATGTGTAGTAACGCTCGGCCGATGAGGGCGCGAAAGTGACGATGGTCTTGCCGGCGTATTCGGGGCGCGTCGCAACGGCGATTGCCGCGGCGACGTTGGCGCCCGTCGAGATGCCGCCGGGGATGCCCTCGGATTTGGCGACGAGACGCGAAACGTCAAATGCCATCTCGTTCGACACCGTGACGACTTCGTCGATCAGCGAACGGTCCAGAACCTTCGGCGCGAAGCCGGCGCCGATGCCTTGGATCTTGTGCGGGCCACGATTGCCGCCGGAGAGAATGGGGCTGCCCGCGGGTTCGACGGCAATGATTTTCAGGTCCGGCTTGCGTGGTTTCAAAACGCGGCCGACGCCGGTCAACGTGCCGCCCGTGCCCACGCCGACGACGATGGCATCGACGTTGCCGCCGGTGTCGGTCCAGATCTCTTCGGCCGTCGTGCGCGCATGCACGGCGGGATTGGCCGGATTCTCGAACTGGCTCGGCTGGACAGCGCCGGGTGTGGAGGCAAGCAGCTCATTCGCCTTGTCGATGGCGCCCGGCATGCCGCCGGCGGCCGGGGTCAAGACGAGTTCGGCGCCGAGGTGTGCGAGGATCTTGCGGCGCTCGATCGACATCGACTCGGGCATGACGAGCTGCAGCTTGTAGCCGCGCGCGGCGCAAACGAAGGCAAGGCCGATGCCGGTATTGCCGGACGTCGGCTCGATCAGCACCGTCTTGCCGGGCGTGATACGGCCTTCGGCTTCGAGCACGTCGATCATCGACACGCCGATTCGGTCTTTAACGCTGGAAAGCGGATTGAAGAATTCGAGCTTCAACAGGATGTCGGCCTTGGCGCCGGCTTCCTTGGCGATCTTCGACAGGCGCACCAGCGGCGTGTGGCCGATCGTTTCGGTAATGTCGTTGTAGACCCGGCCGCGGCCCCACGATGTCGTGGCCTTCAGGGTTTTGATGTCAGGAATTTCGTTCATCGGGAACGCGCCTCATTCAGTGCCTAGGTGGCGATGTCAGGGATAGTGCCGTGGTTGGCTGCGTCTGTCTTGTCAAGAAAACGCGGCCCTCTCAAGGGCTCAAGCGAAAATGGCATTGCGGCGGCCCGCTTCAGGGCGCTCTTCGCGACGTGCTGCGGCGCATTGGTTTGGAGCCGCGTTCTCCGGCGGCCCTCTTTAAAGGTACGCTCTTCTTCTTTTTCGCCTTTTTCGATTTCGGTTTTTCTTCCGCTATCGTGGATGTTCCGGTAGAGCCGAATCCGCCCGCACCGCGCTTCGTTTGCGACAGAACCAGCGTGGCCGCCAGCGTAGCCCGCGTGACCGGGGCGATGACGAGCTGCGCAATGCGCTCGCCGCGGCGGATCATAAACGGCTCGGACCCCAGGTTGATCAGGATCACCTGCACTTCGCCGCGATAGTCGCTATCGATCGTGCCGGGAGAGTTTAAAACGGTGATGCCATGCTTCCAGGCGAGGCCGGACCGCGGGCGAACCTGCGCCTCGGTACCGGGCGGCAGTTCCAACGTGAGGCCGGTGGGAACCGCCGTGCGGTCCCGCGGCTGAAGAATCCAGGGCATCGTCTCGTCGATTGCAGCCAGTAGATCGAGGCCGGCAGATCCTTCAGTCTGGTACGCCGGCAGCGGCAGACCCTCGCCATGGCGCAGTTGGGCGACCTTCACCTCGACCACTGTGCCCGGCTTGACCGTCTTGGCTGCCTTGCTAGCCGTCTTGGATTTTGCTGCTTTGGCTTTCACGTTTCGACCCAGGTGCGATTGAGGTGTTGGGCGGCGCGCGCGATCAGCCGCTCGGCGACGTCGTCCTTGGCCATCTCCGGCCAGTCCTCGACGCCGGATGCCGTGACAAGATGCACGCGGTTGCGATCGCCACCCATGATGCCGGTGGACGGCGACACATCGTTGGCGACGATCCAGTCGGCGTTTTTCGATTTACGTTTCTTGCGCGCGTAACCGACGACGTCGTCAGTTTCGGCGGCAAAGCCGATGACGAGATTGGGCCTGCTTGTCCGCGACGAGGCAATGGCGCGCAGGATATCGTCGTTTTCGACGAGATCGAGCTTGGGTGGCCCAGCGCCGCGAGCTTTTTTCATCTTTGAGGGAGCGGACCCGGCAACGCGCCAATCGGCAACGGCGGCGGTGAAGACAGCGATGTCGGCAGGCAGGCTTTCGCGCACCGCATCCATCATCTGTGCGGCGGTCTCCACGTGCAGTACGGCCACGCCAACGGGATCGGCCAGGGACACGGGGCCCGACACCAGTGTGACGCGAGCGCCGGCGCGGGCGGCGGCAGCGGCAATGGCGTGGCCCTGTTTGCCCGACGAACGGTTGGCGATGTAGCGCACAGGATCGATGGGTTCGTGCGTCGGACCGCTGGTGATCAGCACGTGACGGCCCGCCAGCAGGGATGAGGTAACAGCAGCCGCGGGCTTTCGTTGAGCGGCCAACTGAGCCTCGATGGCAGCGACCAATTCCAGCACTTCGACGAGGCGGCCGGGGCCGGCTTCGTTGGCTTCGGCCATCTCGCCGGTGGCGGGGCCAATGAAGTGGATGCCATCCGACTTCAGCTGGGCGGTGTTGCGGCGCGTTGCCGGGTTGAGCCACATGCGCGGGTTCATGGCTGGCGCGACGAGCACCGGTTTGTCGGTTGCCAGTAGCACGGACGTGGCGAGATCATTGGCGTGGCCGCCGGCCATCTTGGCAAGCAGGTCTGCCGTGGCGGGCGCGACAACAATAAGGTCTGCCTCTCGGCTGAGGCGGATGTGGCCGATCTCACGTTCGTCGTTGAGGTCGAACAGGTCGATGAAAACGCGATCGTTCGATAAGGCGCCGACGGAGAGTGGCGTTACGAATTCCTGGGCGGCCTTGGTCATCACCACGCGCACCGCAATCCCTTGCTCGCGCAGGCGGCGAATGAGGTCCAGGCACTTGTAGGCGGCAATGCCGCCGCCGATGATGAGCAGGATGCGCTTGGTCGACAAGATCTGCCTTTGGGGTCAATGCTTCGTTGCCAGCACATAGCATAGTGTGGCGGATCAAGGAGTTGAAGCGCGCCGCCTCATTTGCGCTTCAGGATGGCGCTATGCCGTTGGTTGTAGTTAATTATTGGCGCGAAAGGGGCTGGAGAACAGGCCCGGGGAATGGCGCTTTGGCAAAACAGACGAAACCGGCTGTCCTGGTGTGCCTGCTGCTCGGCGTCGCCCTTTTGTGCGGGGGCGCCGCGCGCAGCGATACCATTGCCGACTGCTTCAGCGAAGACAACGAGCGACGGATCACAGGTTGCACCAGCCTGCTGGATGTGCCCGGCCTCAGCAAGGCGGAGAAGAGCCTGGCATTCGCGATGCGCGCGCTGGCGTACTCGCTCAAGGGAAAATACGATCAGGCGCTGCCCGACTACGATCACGCGATCGAGTTGGACCCCAGCTCGGCCATTGCGCTGAACAACCGGGCCTGGGCCTACTACAAGACCGGCCGGATGCAGCGCGGACTGCGCGACGTGGAGCGCTCGATCCAGCTGCAGCCAAGCAGCGCGCATGCGCACGATACGCGCGCGCACATTTATCAACTGATGGGAAACCCGACGCGTGCCCTGCAGGACTACGAGCGTGCCGTTCGCTTTGGCGGCGAGCGAATCGTCAAGCTTTACCAGTGCGGTTTGGCGACCTTTGGCCTCTATAAAGGCAATATCGACGGCGTGTATTCCGCCGCCACGAAAGACGCGATGAAGACGTGTGTCACCAAGTCTGACTGCGATCCTCTTCCGGCCGACGAAGAGTGCCGCTTCGCGACCTCGTGACACCAATTCGCTAGAGCCGTCAACTTCTTGACAGCTGAGACTTCACCTCACATTGTCGCGCCGCATCCGGGCAGGGCCGCCTGAGATCGCAGCACGTCAAAAACGGCTCAAGTCTAGGGAAGAAAGCCGGGGCGATGCTTCAAGCGCATCGCCTCGCGCCCCCCGTACAAAGCAAACCACCAACAGTCCAAACCAGAACAGTCTGACTGTCAGGAAGATCGAGACCGGATGATCGAGATTGGCCTCGGGTTGGTTGCGATCTTCTCGGCCGTGGCCATCGCGGCCGGACTGACGGACGGGCTGGTGCCGTTCCCGCTGGGCAGCGGCATGATCGTGTCTGCGGCGCTGCTGGGCGTCGCATTGATCGGGCGGGGTCTTTATCGTTGGGTTCGGCTGCGCCGGGGCCGCTCGCATGAGCTGAGGTCGACCGGGCTTGCGATGTCGATGGCGGGCGTCACGCTGGTTGTGGCGCTAGCGCTGCCGGCGTTGAGCGAGCCGCTGAACCTTATCAAAGTCGCAGGCTTTCCGCTCGGTCTATATGCGATGGGTCAAGGGGCACTGATCGTATTCGCCGTGCTGCTGTTCGTGTTCGCCGGCTGGCAAAGCCGCGTCGACGATGCGGATGAGCAATGAGCGAGGCGATGCAGGAGCTGCTGGCCTACGTTCTGGGTGACGGCTTGCTGCCCGCAGTGGGCGCTGCCGGGCTTTTTGGGATCGTCGCGCTGGTGACCGCAACGACGCGGGCAGCCGCTTTCTACGCGGCCGATCGCGCAGTGCCGCCGCTGTTGAGCGGCATGGCGACGAGCGCGGCGTTTCTGTCATCGGCGCCGTTTCTGGGGCTTGCGGGTACGCTCTACATTCTCGGCAGCGACGGGCTGGCGTGGCTGGTGGGACTCGCCGCCGGCCTGGTGTTGATGGGCGTGCTGATCGCGCCCGCTTTCCGTGCGTCAGGCGCTCTGACCGTTCCTGAGTTTCTGGCGAAGCGATACGGCGGGCGGCTGGTGCCGTTGCTCGCCACGCTCGTCGTTCTGGCGGTCTGTTTTCTGCTGCTCGCGGCGCAGCTGTCCGCGATTGGCGATGTCGTATATCGGACGCTGTACATACCGCCGCCGATCGCTATCGGTGCGGCGGGCATCGGCATCACCATATTGCTGGCAGTGGGCGGCATGCGGGGCGCCACGTGGCTTGGCGTCCTGTTGCTGGCTGCAATCCTCGCCGCCTATCTGGTGCCGCTGGCGGGGCTGACACTGGCCAAGCACGGCAGCGCTCTGGGACCGCTCGCCTATGGCCAGACGCTGCAGGAACTGCCGAACCTAGAGATCGACATGCTTTCTGAGGAGCTGGCAGACGCCGCTAGCTTGAAGCCGCATACACGCCCTTTCCTGCAGATGGACTATGTCAACACGCTGGCCCTTATCATTTGCCTGATGGCGGGCACGGCTGTGCTGCCGCACGTGCTGATGCGCAACGCCGTGACGGCCGGCGTTCGGCAGACGCGGATGTCGATGGCGTGGGCGCTTCTGTTCACGACGGCAATGCTCGCATCGATCCCGGCCTACGCGGCGCTGACGAAGCACGAGATCTATCGCGTCGTCGCCAAGGGCGTCCCGTTCGCCGAACTGCCGGAGACGTTCGCGCGGGCCGGCGTCAGCGTTCATGGCACGACGCTCGACCTCTACGACGCCGTCATAGTCTCGATGCGCAACGCAACGGCCGATGCTCCGGCCGTCTCGCAGCACTTGCAGCGCGAGCGGCCGAAGGAGTTTGCGCTGTGGGCCGCCCTGAAGCCGCAGGTGAGGGACGGACTGATGACGGCTGCGAAGGACGCAGCTTCGTCCAGCACGGCGGACCATTTCCAGACCTGGCGCAGTACGCTGCTGCCGATTGCAGCGACGGCGGCCGGCAATAAAACAGGCAAGCTGACGCAGAGTGCCATTGCCATCGAGCCCGCGGCGGCCGCGTTCGTTGGATTTGAATTAGCGGGTTTGCCGCCCGCCTGGGTGATGCTGTTTGCGATCGGCGCAATTTTGGCAGGACTTGCGGCGGCGATCGCCACGGCATGGGCCGTCGCGCAAAGCCTCGGTTATGACCTGCTTAAATCCGGGCGAGAGAGCACGCTGGTTGTCCGGGCCTGCTGTGCGGTTGCGGTGGCCGGGGCCGCCGCGGTGGCTGTCGTCGCGCCTGCCGACGTCACGACGATGGCGGCATGGACGTTCTCGATCGCGGCGACCGCGCTGTTTCCGGCCATCGTACTCGGCATATGGTGGCCGCGGACGACGCGGGCGGGAGCGATGGCGGGGATGCTGGCGGGCCTGACGGTCACGCTGGGGTATATTGGCGGCAGCTACTTTGCACCCGTGCCATTCTTCGAAACGACCGGCGGGCTGTCTGATGCAGGATCGATGGCCGGAGCAAAGGTTGCCACGCTGCAAGGCGCCGCGAACAAGGCCAGCGCCGATACCAGGCCTGCTGCGGAAGCAGCACTTGTGGCCTATGCCCGCGGCACGCCCTATAAGGCCGGTGCAGCCAACTGGTTTGGTATCCACAATACAGCTGCAGCCTTGTTCGGCTTGCCGTTGGGATTCTTTATTACAATTCTGGTAAGCCTGCTGACGCGACGGCCATCGGCCCAAACACTGGACTTCGTTCGGGCCATCCGCCGGCCATCAGTCCCGTTACAGGCGGATTTATAGGAACACTCACGCCGTCATGTCGCTCGAGCTTGGTCTCATTCTACTCGCCATCGTGGCGCTCATCGCGCTCTCGGCTTTTTTCAACGGCAGCGAAACGGCGCTGACGGCCGCCTCGCGGGCTCGAATGCATGCGATGGAGCAGGAGGGGCACGCTGGCGCGAAGGGCGTCAACAAGCTGTTGTCGACGCCTGAAAAGATGATCGGCACGGTGCTGCTCGGCAATACGCTGGTGGATGTGCTGGCCTCTGCGCTGGCTGCCAGCCTGGCCGTCATGCTGGTGGGCGACGTAGGGCTGATTTACGCCACCGTGATCATGACGCTGCTGATCGTGATCTTCGCCGCCGTGCTGCCGAAGACCTACGCGCTCGTGTCGCCGGACAAGGTGGCGCTGATGGTGGCACCGATTATGCACTTCATCGTGATCGCGCTGTCACCTGTGACCAAGGCCATCGAGATCATCGTTCGCTGGATCCTGAAGCTGACGCCGTCGACGCGGGACGACGCGGCCAACATCCTGGCGGCGCACGAGGAGATCCGCGGCACGATCGACCTGCAGACGAAAGAGGGCACGGTCGCGCGTCACGATGCGGAGATGCTGGGCGGCGTGCTGGACCTGCGAGACCTGCAGGTCGCCGACATCATGATTCATCGCACCAAGATGGAAACGCTGAACGCCGACGAAAGCCCGCAGGCGATCGTCGACGAGATCCTGCATTCGCAATACACGCGCATGCCGATCTGGCGCGACGAGCCGGAAAACATCGTCGGCGTGCTGCACACCAAAGATCTGCTGATCGCGCTCGGGCGGTCGGCGTGGGATATCTCCAAGCTCGACATCATGAGCTTTGCGACGCCGCCCTGGTTCGTGCCGGATACGACGGCGGTGAAACATCAGCTCAACGCGTTTCTGAAACGCAAGGCGCAGATGGCGCTGGTCGTTGATGAGTATGGCGAGGTGCAAGGACTGATCTCACTAGAGGACATCCTGGAAGAGATCGTGGGCCAGATCGCCGACGAGCACGATACGCACGAGGCGCATATTCGGGTTCAGGCCGACGGGACAGTGAACGTGGACGGGACCGTGGCAATTCGCGATCTCAACCGGCATATGGATTGGGATTTGCCGGACGAGGAAGCGACGACCATGGCTGGCCTGGTGATTCACGAGGCGCAGACCATCCCCGAGCCGGGGCAGGTTTTCACGTTCTACGGCTATCGCTTCGAGATCCTGCGCAAGACGCGCAACAAGATTTCGGCGATCCGTGTAAAGCCGGTGGAAGCGGGAGGTGCAGATACGGCAGTGGAGGCTAGTGCCCTCCGATCGTGAGACTGCGCCAATTTCGCCGCACGGTGCCTCGATAAGCCTCCGGCGCGCGGCCCTGGGCTGATAAGGCCTGGGCCGATGCCGCCAACTTTTCTATGCTGTGGCGCTCTGTGTGCAGAGCAGCCAACGATGTGCCGGAGACCAAGATGCGTTCAAGCCCCGCAGCCCTTCTGTTCGCCACGACAATCGCGATTGCGTTGCCGGCAGCCGCGCGCGCGGACGAGGTTGCGGACATGCGCCAATCGTGTGTGGCGGCGGCGAAGGCCGAGACCACCGATGTTGCGAACAAAGGGTTGGCAGACTGCGCGCAATTGATTGCGCGCGACGCAAACGACGTCGAGGCCTACCGCGGCCGCGCCAACATCCACTATTTGCTGGGCGACTATCCTAAGGCGATCGAGGATCTCGATCAGGCCATTGCCTTGGACAACACCTCGGCGCCGACTTACGCCGCGCGCGGCGAAGCGCGCTACATGAACAGCGAGACGGAAGAGGCGATCGGCGACTATCGCCACGCGATCGAGTTGGTGCCAAACGAGGCCACTTACTATCGGGGCCGCGCTAAGATCCTGATGATGGACCAGCGCTACGCCGAAGCGCTGCCGGATCTGACGAAGGTCGTCGAACTGCAGCCCAATGATGTCGACAGCTACAGCCAGCGTGCTCGCGTCTACGCGCAACTAGAGAACGACGACGCGACGCTGGCCGACTACGACAAGATGCTCGCGCTGAGCGCCGACGAGTGGCCCGCACACTGGTTGAAGGCGAACTATCTGGAGGGCCGGGGACGGCACGACGACTGCATCGCGGAACACGGCAAGGTCATCGCGCTCAAGCCTGCGATGATTGACGGGTATGCGCAGCGCGCGTCCGCGCTGTTTCGCATCGGCCGCGCCGAAGCGGCGATGGCCGATGTCAGCAAAATGATCGAGCTCGATCCCATCCAAGGCTACACCTGGCGCGCCAGTCATTTCGAGACGAGCCGCGAGCTGGACAAGGCGATTGCGGACGCCACGAAACTCGTAGAACTGCAGCCCGGTGTAGCGGCGCCGCTGGAGATGCGCTCGCGGTTGCACACTGCCAACAGCGACACGAAGGCGGCGTTGATCGATCTCAACACTGCGATCGCGCTCGATCCGAAAGCGGAAGCGAATTATTGGGCCAGGATCACTGCCAATCAAAATCAGCAGGGTGAAGAGGCAAAGCAGGCCATTCTGGCCGACTACGAAAAGCTGATCGAGGTGGTGCCCGGCGAGGCGGCGCGGATCTATTCTGCGCGAGCCGGCTACCTGCGCCAGCAGAAGGACTATGCCGGCGCCATCGCCGACTATTCCAAGGCGATCGAAAAGGGTGAGACGTCCGAAGACGCCTACCAGGCGCGCGCCGCAACGCACATGCTCAACGCAAACTACGCGGCTGCAGCCGAGGACTTCACCAAGATGATCGAGCAGAAGCCGGATACGGTGGAGCTCTATTTCGTGCGCGGCTATGCCCATTTGCGTGCCGGGCAGTTGATTACCGCGGCCTCGGATTATGGTACGGGGGTCTGGCGCTTCATCCGCGATGTTTACTGGCCCGCTTTGACGTCTGAGTGAACATCCGCCGCCCGGCTACGTTCAGTAACGGTTCACCTTGGCCACCCTAAATTCTAGGTAACCTGCGCGGGCTCGCTTAGCCTTGCCAGGGCTTTACCTTTCGTCCGGCCGAGCGAATGCTTTGGCCTTCAGAACTGCGCAGTGGACGCAGGATTGGAATAGCCGTGCGCTAGAAATGCAGCCCACCACCAAGTGCGGCTGATGGAAGGAGACAGCTCAGCAATGTTGAGGACAACTTTGAAAGCGGCGCTTGCAGGCGCCATTCTCTCACTCGCCCTGGCTGCGGGAACCGCGCAGGCCGCCCCGGTCTCTCCGGATGCGGCGCGCAGCGTTGCCAGCCAATCGGCCAGCGAGGCAACGCAGGTGCATTGGCGCCGGCATCATCGTCACCGCTGGCACCACCACCGGTCACACCGCAATCATTGGCATCGCCGGCACACTCACCGCCATTGCGGTTACGTTCGGCGCTGCGGCTATTGGGGCTGCAGAATTGTGCGGCGCTGCCATCGCGGCTGGTAGGCGAAGCCGACTTACTGTTCTAGCGGGGAGCTAGGGCCACCTTGAAAAGTGGCTCTAGCTTTTTTCATTGAGGGTTTGTTTGGAGCCTATGCGCGGATCGGCTCTCCGGGCGCGAAGGCGGAAATGGCCAAGGCGTGGATCGGCGGCATCTCGCCTTCAAGCGCCGCATTGACCAGGCGATGACGCTCAAGCCGCGACCGGCCAGCGAACTTCGACGACACGATCAACAGGCGGAAATGGCTCTCGCCCGTGCCGGGGGAACCGCGATGCCCGGCGTGCAACTCACTTTCGTTGACGACGTCAAGCCGTATCGGCTCAAGCGCGACCATCAATTTTTCGCGGATGCGCGTTTCTGCCCCTGTCGGCGCCATCGCCTTGCCCTTCTTGAAATGCTAGTGTTCCGACCCCTATTTCGCAAACTCTCGCTATGCGAAGCAAGCGCGCAATAGGCGCGTTGATGGTGCAATCGCCTCCGCTCGCCTTGTGTGGCGCGGAGCATGAGATCATACTTGGCCGCATGAAGCTCCAATCGAAGTACTTCGACTCCATCCGCGTGTCGCGCAACAAGCGCGCCGGCGACTCGGCGCGGCCCGAGGCCGATCCGCCGTGCCAGTGGAAGGGGTGCGACAAGCCGGGGCCCTATCGCGCGCCGATGGGCCGCGGCCGGGATGGCGACTACTTCTGCTTCTGCATGGACCACGTGCGCCAGTACAATGCCTCGTACAATTACTTCGACGGCATGAGCGACAACGAGGTGCGCGACTTCCAGAAGGATGCGCTGACCGGGCACCGGCCGACCTGGAAGGTGGGCGCCAACGCCTGGGCGCATGGCACGAAGGACGGCCGCGAGGGCAAGCAGGATGGGGCTGCGACCGGTGGCGCCAATTTCTTCGCGTGGCGGGCGCAGAAAGTTCGGGAAGAGCCCGCCGACCGCAAACGCTCACTGCGGCCGATCGAGAAAAAGTCGTTAGACGCCCTACACCTGGACGCGCGCGCCTCGAAAGAAGACATCAAGGCCAAGTTCAAGGAATTGGTTAAGCTGCACCACCCCGATGCCAATGGGGGCGACAAGCAGTCCGAGGACAAGTTGCGCGAAATCATCCAAGCCTATAACTATCTGAAGCAGGCTGGCCTCGTCTGAACCAAGAATTCCTTGGCTCCGAGCGCGGCATTGGAACATGTCCAATCGGCCGCGGTTCCCTGCCCATAGAGGCCCTAGCTCAAAACAGAGATCCCCATGCGCGCGCAATCCCAGGCTGCCCCGACCGCAAACGGCATGCCTGACATGAAAGTTTCGGTGCGTCAGGTTTTCGGCATCGACAGCGACCTGGAAGTGCCGGCCTATTCCAAGCCGGACGAGCACGTTCCGGACAACGATCCAGATTATCTGTTCAATCGCGACGTGACGCTGGCGATCCTAGCCGGGTTCAAACACAACCGCCGCGTGATGATCCAGGGCTACCACGGCACCGGCAAATCGACGCACATCGAGCAGGTGGCCTCGCGGCTGAACTGGCCGTGCATCCGCGTCAACCTCGATAGCCATGTGTCGCGCATCGACCTCGTCGGCAAGGACGCGATCGTGCTCAAGGAAGGCAAGCAGGTTACCGAGTTTCGCGAAGGCATCCTGCCGTATTGCCTGCAGTCCAACACCGCGCTGGTGTTCGACGAATACGACGCCGGACGGCCGGACGTGATGTTCGTGATCCAGCGCGTGCTGGAAGTTTCGGGCAAGCTGACGCTGCTGGACCAGTCCAAGGTGATCCGCCCGCATGGTGCTTTCCGGCTGTTCTCGACGACGAACACCATCGGCCTGGGCGACACATCGGGCCTGTATCACGGCACGCAGCAAATCAACCAGGGCCAGATGGATCGCTGGTCGATCGTGTGCACGTTGAACTATCTGCCGCACGACGACGAGGCAAAGATCGTCGTGTCGAAGGTGAAGTCATTCGGCAAGAGCGACGCCAAGCGCAAGCAGGTCTCGGCCATGGTGCGTGTGGCCGACCTCACGCGCCAGGCTTTCATCAACGGCGACCTGTCGACCGTGATGAGCCCGCGTACGGTGATGACCTGGGCAGAGAATGCGGAGATCTTCAACGACATTGGTTTTGCCTTCCGGCTGACGTTCCTCAACAAGTGCGATGAGTTGGAGCGGCCGCTGGTGGCGGAGTTCTACCAGCGCTCGTTCGGCGAGGAACTGCCCGAGAGCGCCGCCAACGTCGCCCTGAGCTGAGGCGCGCGATGGCGCGACCGCAATCGTCATGAGCAACACCGGGCCACCCAATAAACGCGGCGAGGCGCCGTCGGAGCCGCTGAAGCGGGCGATCGGCGTGACGACGCGGGCGATCGCGGGCGACCACGAGATGCTGGTGGGGTATGCCGCCGGCACGCCGAATATGCACGGCCACACGGTGCAGCTTCCTGAACCGTCGCGCGTGCCGTCGCGGCGCGAGATCGCGGTGATCCGCGGCTGGGCCGATAGCCTTGGACTGATGGCAGCGTGCCACAATGCGAAACTGCACAACAGGCTGGCGCCGTCATCCGGCACGGCGCGGGAAGTGTTCGAGGCCGTCGAAAAGGCGCGCGTGGAAGCCATTGGCGCCAATCGCATGGCCGGCATGGCCGGTAATCTGACCGCCAAGCTCGACGATCACTTTGCGCACGGGCGGTTTGCCAACGTGACCGATCGCGACTCTGCGCCACTCAGCGAAGCGATGGCGCTGATCGTGCGCGAGCGGCTGACGGGGTTGGAGACGCCAGAAAACGCGGAGGCCATCGTCAACGTGTGGCGGCCGTGGATTGAAAAACGATGCGCCACGCTTCTGCAGAAAATGGACACCCTGAGCGAAGACCAGGAAGGTTTCGGGCGGCTGCTGCGCGACGTGTTGACGGCGCTCGACCTCGCTGAAGACTGGGGCGACAGCCAGTTGGAGAAAGAGGCCACCGAGGATCAGCCGGAGTCGGAGGGCGGCGAGGAAGAGAGCGAAGAATCGTCCGAGGGCGATGACGGCCAGGAGAGCCAGGGCGACAGCGAGGCGACGGAAAGCGAAGAGAGCAACATCGCCGACATGACGGATTCTGCCGACACGCAGGAATTCGACGTCGAGAGCGATGCGCCGGAGGAAGCGGAGACGGCTGAGCCGTGGAAGCCGAATACATCCGTGTTGGATGATCCGGAATCGTTTGGCTATCGCATCTACACGAAAGAGTTCGACGAGGAGGTTCAGGCCGACGACTTGTCGTCACCGGAAGAGCTCGACCGCCTGCGGGCCTTCCTCGATAAGGAGATGAAGCAGCTGGCAAGCGCGGTGGCGCGGCTGGCCAACAGGTTGCAGCGCCGCCTGCTGGCACAGCAGAACCGCGCCTGGGATTTCGACCTTGAAGAAGGCGCACTCGATGCGGCGCGGCTGACGCGCATCATCATCGATCCCATGCATCCGCTGTCGTTCAAGCAAGAGCGGGATATGGAATTCCGCGATACCGTCGTGACGCTGCTCTTGGACAACTCCGGCTCGATGCGCGGGCGGCCGATCATGGTGGCGGCGTGCGCGGCGGAGATCCTGGCGCGCACGCTGGAGCGCTGCGGCGTGAAGGTGGAGATCCTGGGTTTCACGACGCGGGCGTGGAAGGGCGGCCAGTCTCGCGAGCGCTGGATGGAAGCGGGCAAGCCCGGCAATGCCGGGCGGCTAAACGACATCCGCCACATCATTTACAAGACGGCGGATACGCCGTGGCGGCGGGCGAAGCGCTCGCTGGCGCTGATGATGCGCGAGGGCATGCTGAAGGAAAACATCGATGGCGAGGCACTCGCCTGGGCGCATGCCCGGCTCATGGCACG
Organism: Hyphomicrobiaceae bacterium; assembly: GCA_030655135.1. Classification (GTDB taxonomy): domain Bacteria; phylum Pseudomonadota; class Alphaproteobacteria; order Rhizobiales; family Hyphomicrobiaceae; genus JAKAXS01. The sequence goes on from JAURWC010000022.1 coordinate 34,775, forward strand.
GCCGGAGCATCGGCGCATCCTGATGATGATCTCGGACGGCGCGCCGGTCGACGATTCCACGCTGTCGGTGAATTCGGGCAGCTATCTGGAAATGCATCTGCGCCAGGTCATCGAGGAGATCGAGAAGCGGTCGCCGGTGGAACTGCTGGCCATCGGCATCGGCCATGACGTGACGCGATACTATCAGCGCGCCGTGACGATCAGCGACCCCAGCGAACTGGCCGGTGCCATGACGGACAAGCTGGTGGAGCTGTTCGAGGAAAAGGACGCCACGTCTGCCGCAACGCTGCGCGGCGGCAGGAGCGGTGTCGGCCCGAAGCGCGTGAACGTCGCCAGGGCGACACGGCACTAGTCATGTGCTCGACATCGGACGGCTGCAAGTCTGGCCTGCGACCCGCCGCAATCATTGGGCAGATAGCGGTCAGCCTGTGAAGAGATTCGCCGATCGAGGCCCTTTCGCATGATTTCCAGCCATCCGGGTTTGCTCAGCCGGCCCTCTTGCGGGGTGAAGCGGGTGTTGGTGGGGGTGCTTTCGGCGGCGACGGTGGCGGGCGTGGCGTTTGCCGATCCCAAGCCCGCGACGCAGAATCTGAAGCCGGATTCGATCAGCGTCGTGGCGTCTCCGATCAGCGGGTTCGATCGGGTGGATCGGGCCAAGATCGCGTTCGGCAAGCTGGAGTGGCGCGGCGGTTTGGTGCTGACGTCGCCGATCGCGGCGTTCGGCGGCTGGTCTGGCCTCGTGGTCGATGCGGACGGCAAGACGTTCGTGGCCGTTTCGGATGCCGGCGCCTGGATGACGGGCACATTTGATTACAGCAAGGGCCAGCTGTCGGGCCTCAGCGCCACGAAGCTCGGGCCGCTGACGGCAATCGGTGGCAAGTCCCTCAATCGCGGACGGTATCGCGACGCGGAGGCAGTGACGCTGGCTTCGGGATCGCTGACGAACGGCGCGCTACTGATTTCGTTCGAGCAGAAGAACCGCATTGGACGCTTCCGCATCGGCAAGGACGGGCTGACGCCGCCGTCCGAGTATCTGAAAATGCCGCCGGAAATGATCAAGCGCCGCGGCACGGACGGCATCGAGGCCGTGACGGTGCTGCGTGGCGGGCCTATAAAGGGCGCGACGCTGGCGATGGCGGAGGCCGTGAAAACGAAGGCTGGGCATCGCGCGGGCTGGATCTGGCAGGGGAAAGAGCCGAAGCCGTTCGCGCTGACGGACATCGGCGATTTCAATGTAACCGACGTCGCCGGCCTGCCGGGCGGCGACCTGCTGGTGCTGGAGCGGCGGTTCCGTTGGACCGAGGGCGTGAAGGTGCGGCTGCGCCGCGTGGCGGCTGCCGAGGTAAAGCCCGGTGCAGTGGTCAACGGAGACATCCTGCTGACAGCGGACCTGGGGCAGGAGATCGACAACATGGAAGGCCTGGGCGTGCATACGAACGCGGCGGGCGAAACCATCGTGACGATGATCTCCGACGACAACTTCAACCGCTTCCTGCAGCGAACGGTGCTGCTGCAGTTCGCCATCACCGGAGACAAGCACGAGCGGACGGCACAACCCTAGCAGGCTGATGGGTCAGACCTCGGTCTGACCTTTGGGACGCGGTTGCGTTTCGTCTCCGCTGGCTCCGGCGCAGGGGGGGCAGACCGAGGTCTGACCCCAAAACAAAAAGCCCGGCGCAATGCACCGGGCTTTGAAATTCGTCAGCTGAGAGAGGCTTAAGCGGCCGGGGTGGCGGCTTCCTGGCCGGCCTTGGCGATGTCGCGCTTCAGCTTGAGGCACTGTTCCGACAGTTCCTCGTTGCGGGCCTTCTTGAGGAAGGCATCAAGGCCGCCGCGGTGCTCAACGGTCTTCAAGGCGCTGGCAGCGATGCGCAGCTTGAAGGCGCGCTGCAGCGTTTCGCTCATCAGCGTCACGCGCACGAGATTGGGACGAAACTTGCGCTTCGTGCTGTTTTCGGCGTGGCTGCGCAGCTGGCCGGACATGGGCAGCTTGCCCGTCAATTCACAACGCCTCGTCATAACTTCATGCTCCTTCGTCGCGGCCGGCCCGGTGTACGGGGGCGCGGAAAACCACAAGATTGCCCGTCGGGATGAAATGGCTCATCACATGAGCCCCGCCGGACAGAATCCAAGCGGGAATTTGGCGCTCTTCGTATACCGGGGCCGCCCCTGGCGTCAAGGGCGTGCGCGCCGGTTGTTTGCCGCCCCGAGGCGCAGCCCCCGCCCTGCACCGGCGCGCTGCGAACGCAAGCATTGACCCGGCAGGGTTACCGGGCCAAACAAATGTCGCAAACCGTGCTTAGGCGCTGTCATACCAGGGTTGCATCTCGCCTTGTGAGGGCACCTTGTCAGCGAAAGACTGGCTATCATGATGAACGGACACGTCCGGCCGGCGGTTTTCGCCAGCCTTCTGGCTGCTGGCGTGCTGGCATGGGCCAGCGTACGGCCAGCTGCGGCAGGCCCGGATACCGTGGAAATCGACGCCGTCTACAAGGTGGCCCTGAACGACTTCGACATCGGCAGTTTTGCGTTCAAGTCTCAGGTGGGCGGCAAGAGCTATTCGCTGGAAAGCGATGTGCGTATCTCGTTCGCCGGCCTCGTCGGCTGGAAGGGGCAGACGAAGACGCAGGGCGTGCTGGACGGCAAGGATGCTGCGCCGGCAATCTACCAGTTCAACTTCGAGAGCCCGGCAAAAAGCGGCTCGGTTGCCATGAACTTCAAGGATCGCAAGGTTACCGGTCTGACTATCCTGCCGGAAGAGCCACCGCTGCCGGGAACGTTGCCGCTGACGGCCGAGCACATCAAGGGCGTGGCTGATCCGCTGAGCGCCGTACTCAGCATGGTGCGTGTGGATGGCAAGAACCCGTGCGACCGCAAAGTCTCGATTTTCGACGGCAAACAGCGGTTCGACCTCGTGCTGTCCTACCGTAAGCAGGTGCCGATTACCGAGACGCGACCTTCGGGTCAGCCGAGCGAAGGCATTGTCTGCAAGGTTAAGTATGTGCCGATCGCCGGCTACCGCGAAACCGAAGAGCTGCGCTCGCTGGCACGGAACAACAACATCTCCATCACGTTCCGGCCCATCCCCAGTGCGGGACTGATGGTGCCGCACATCGTTGTTATCCCGACAGTGGCCGGCGACGCCGTGATTTCCGCCAGCCGCGTCAACATCAAGGCAAATCAAAGCCAGATCGCGCTGATAAACTGATTACCTCTAGACAAGCCGAGGCGGACGAGCTGCGCAACCAAGTAGCCGATACGCCAGACCACCCGGACACCGATACAGCCATCACGACAAAGGGCCAGACCCGATTCATCCGCTTTGCGGCCCTTGCGCCCCAGGTAACGCTTGATCTCGGCTCTGCCCAATGCAATGCCAAGCCCTACAAAGTGAAGGGCCAAGGGGGCCATGGGTAGCGATTTCGAAACACGTATCCGCCACGTCACCGCGGTACTGGGGCCGACCAACACCGGCAAGACCCACTTGGCGATCGAGCGCATGCTCGGCCACGACAGCGGCATGATCGGTCTGCCGCTGCGCCTTCTGGCGCGTGAGGTTTACGACAAGATCGCCGCCCGGGTCGGCGCCGACAAGGTGGCGCTGGTCACGGGCGAAGAAAAGATCAAGCCGGAGCGGGCGAAGTACTGGGTCTCCACCGTCGAGGCGATGCCTCGCGATGTGGAGGTCGATTTCCTTGCCATCGACGAAATCCAGCTCGCGGCGGACTTCGAACGCGGGCACGTGTTCACCGACCGTCTGCTGCATGCGCGCGGCAAGAAAGAAACGCTGCTTCTAGGCGCGCAGACCATGCGCGAAGCCATCCAGGATCTCATCCCCGGCGCCAATTTCATTTCACGGCCGCGCCTGTCGAAACTGAGCTACGCGGGCGAAAAGAAGATCACGCGGTTGCCGCCGCGCTCAGCTGTCATCGCGTTCTCGGCCAACGACGTCTATTCCATCGCGGAACTGGTGCGCCGGCAGCGGGGCGGGACCGCTGTCGTTCTGGGCGCCCTGTCGCCGCGGACGCGCAATGCGCAAGTGGCATTGTACCAGTCGGGCGACGTCGATTTCCTGGTCGCGACGGATGCCATCGGCATGGGCCTCAACCTCGATGTCGATCACGTGGCGTTCTCCGCGCTGCGCAAGTTCGACGGGCATAGTCATCGCAACCTGACGCCCAGCGAAATGGGCCAGATTGCAGGCCGCGCCGGCCGGCACATGAACGACGGCACGTTCGGCGTGACCGGTTCGGCCGATGCGCCTGACGCCGATACGATCGAGCGGCTGGAAACACATACGTTCGATCCAGTGCGGGTGCTGCAATGGCGCAACCGCAAGATCGAGTTTGCCACGCTTGAGCGGCTACACGAGAGCTTGCGCGAACTGCCGCGCGAACCGCGGTTGACGCGGGCGCGCATGGCGGACGACGTGACGGCGCTGGAAACACTGTCGAATGATCGTGAGATTATCGATTATGCGCGATCGCCTTCTGCCGTGGCGACGCTGTGGGACGTGTGCCAGATCCCGGATTACCGCAAGATCTCAACGCAGAACCATGCCGAGCTGTGCGGCGCTATCTACAAATACCTGATGTCGCCGGACGGCCGCGTGCCGGAAGACTGGATCGCCAAGCAGGTGGCGTTCGCCGATCGCACGGACGGCGATATCGATACGCTAGCCAACCGCATTGCACACATCCGAACGTGGACGTTCGTTGCCAATCGCGCAAACTGGCTCACCGATCCGGCACACTGGCAGGCCCGCACGCGCGAGATCGAAGACGCGCTGTCGGACGCGCTGCATAACTGCCTTACACAACGTTTCGTCGACAAGCGTACGAGCGCGCTGATGCGCGGAATGCGCGATAAGGAAGAGTTGAATGCTGTGATTTCTGATGATGGTGCGATCCAAGTCGAGGATCATTTCGTGGGGCGGCTGAAAGGCTTCCGCTTCTCGCCCGACACACACGCCGATGGTGGCATCCACGGCAAGGCTGCGCGCAGTGCGGCGGCGCACGTGCTCTCGCGCGAACTGGCGCTCAGGGCGCGGCGCGTCGCAGCAGCCAAGGGTGATGCCTTCAAGATCACGCGCCAGGGCAAGATCCTTTGGCGCGACGAAGAAATCGCCAAGTTGGAAGCCGGCGCTGACCCGCTGAAGCCGAGCGTGAACTTGCTGACGGATGAGCATCTGTCGGGGCCGGATAAAGAGAAGGTTCAGGCCCGGCTTGATACCTTCATCAGCGAGCTCGTCGGCGACAAGCTGAAGCCGCTCGCCGAACTCGGCGCAGCCAGCGACATCGCCGGACTGGGACGGGGCATTGCCTTCCGGCTGATCGAGAATTTCGGCGTTCTGAAGCGCGAGTCGATTGCGGAAGAAATCAAAAGCCTCGACCAGAATTCGCGGGCCCAACTGCGCAAGTATGGCGTGCGATTCGGGGCCTTCAACATCTACATCCCAGCGATCCTGAAGCCAGCTGCCGCCGAGCTGTCGGCGACGTTGTGGACGTTGAAGCACGCGCAGTCAGCCGGTCTGTCGATCGATGCGCTGCCTGAGCCGCCGCGGGCCGGACTGACGTCTGTGGCTGCCGAAACAGCAATTCCGGAAGCGTTCTACCGTGCCTACGGCTTCCACGTGTGCGGCCCCCGCGCCGTTCGCCTGGACATTCTGGAGCGGCTGGCAGACCAGATCCGACCGCTGCTCGCCTGGCGCGTCAACCCCGAGGCACCGGCAATGCCACCGAAAGGCTCGACCGGAGACGGTGCCTTCACGGTGACGCCGGACATGATGTCGATCCTGGGTTGCTCGCCCGACGAGTTGGGCAACGTGCTCCGGGCTCTGGGCTTCAGGTCCGAAAAGCGGCCTGTCAAAGTGCTCGTGGTCGAGCATCCCGCACCCGCGTCTGAGACGAGCGTCGCTCCGATCGTGGAAGTGGCGCCATCGCAAGATGCGGAGACGCCTGGCGCAGCTGCGGAGGCCGAAGCTGCTGTGCCGGAGGCAACAGCAGATGTGACTTCCACCGAGCCGCCCGTGGACGCAGCGTCGGAAGCCGCAGCGGCGCCGGTGAGCAGCGAAGAGCAGGTGGCCGAGCCCAGCGGCGCATCGGACGCTGCGGCGGAACCGGCAGTTGCTGCGGCCAAGGCTGAAGACGAGAAGTTCGAGGAAATCTGGCGGCCGCGCCGGCATCGGCACGAGCGGGAACAGAACCGCGGCCCGCGTCGCGATCGAGGCCAGCAGAACCGGCGTGCCAGCACACACCAGGGCGCCGCGCAGCCTGCTCAGGCAGCTCCCGCCAACGGAGCGGCTACACCCGCCACGTCCGAAGGTGCGACGCCTGCGGCTGCAGATACGGCGGCAACTCAGCCCCAGCGGGAGCGGCACGATCGCGACCGTGGCGACCGCCGGCCGCAGGGCGACAAGCGCGAGGGCGGACGTCGCGACGGCGAGAAGCGGCAGGATCGGAGCGGCGGCGGACGGCCCAGCGGTGACCGGGGCAAGGGCAATTTTGCGGACCGCAAAGGTGGCGGTGGCGGTGGTGATCGTCGCAGACGCGACGAACAACGTGGCCCGCCCGAGGTTCGCCACGCGGCGCCTCCGCGCAAGACCGGGGCCGCAGATCCGGACTCCCCGTTCGCCTCGCTGGGGGCGCTGCGTGAGGCGCTAGAGAAGCGCACGAAGGAGAAGAGCCCCTGATGGCCGCGGCGCCGGGCAAGACGCCAGCGCCAGCCGACGGAACCGGGAGCAGCACCCAGCGCCTGGATCAATGGCTGTTTTTCGCCCGAGTCATCAAATCGCGCACCTTGGCCGCGACATTGATTGCCGAAGGCAAGTTCCGCGTCAACAAAGACAAGGTCGAGAAGGCCAGCGCTACGATCAAGCTGGGCGATGTGGTGACGTCTGCGGCGCACCGCGACATTCGCGTGCTGCGCGTGGCGGCAATCGGAAAGCGGCGCGGGCCGGCAGCGGAGGCGCAGACGCTCTACGAGGACATCACACCGGCTGCGCCGGCGCCCGAAGAGAGGGACGTGCATCCGGCCTCGAGGGAGGCTGGCCTCGGCCGCCCAACGAAGCGGGACCGGCGGCTCATCGACAAGATTAGGGGACGGTAGGCAGCCTCGGCTATTTTGGCGCTTTGGCGTTCGGCAAGGTCCTTGCTATAGCCTGTCCTCAAACACTAAAGGGCGCCGCACACGCGGCGAGTGACCGGGATGACCTACGTCGTCAACGAAAAGTGCATCAAGTGCAAATACACCGATTGCGTGGAAGTCTGTCCCGTGGACTGCTTCTATGAAGGCGAGAACATGCTTGTTATCCATCCCGACGAGTGCATCGACTGCGGGGTTTGCGAACCTGAGTGCCCTGTCGACGCCATCAAGCCTGACACAGAGCCCAACATCGAGCGCTGGTTAGAGTTGAACCGCGAGTACTCCGAGAAATGGCCCAACATAACGGCGAAACGGGCGGCCCTTCCCGAGGCCGAAACATTTAAAGACGAAGATGGCAAGCTTGAGAAATATTTTTCTCCCAACCCCGGTGAGGGGGATTGATTTGGCACTTCTATAGATCATCCGGTTGGTTAACGTCACCGCGAACAGTCCATATCGTCGCAGCTTGAACTGAAACTTAAGGTTTTTCTTTAAGTGCGTCGCGATTGTTCGCGCCTGCAGCACTTCTATTCTCGCGAAAAATGTGATACATATGCGACGGTGTTGGCGAAGATAAATTGAACAGTCCGAATTATGCAGGCTGCCGCAATCGACTAGGTTGCAGCTGCCCGCTTATTTGCGGCCTGAATCAGCGAACGATCGGGGTGCGGCTGCGTTGCCTTTGAAGCTAGGGCAGCAGGTGTTTTCCGAGCTGACGTTTCAATTTTGTGTTTTCAGCCCGACCGTGGCGGATGTGTGGCGCCATGCGTGTGTGAGGACGACCTGTCAACACCAGGGTGTTTGTTTGTTCGTCAAGAAAGAGTGAGACTGATGGCCGCAAAGAGCAAAGCACAAACGACTGCACGCGCGAAGATCTCCTCGGGTCACGCGTCGAAGAAGCCGGTTTCCCGTGCAGCCTCGGCCAAGCCGGTCAAGAGTGCGGCGAAAGACAAGGCGCACGCCGTCAAGGTTGTGAAGGCGAAGGTTGTTGCTGCCCCGGTCAAGGGCAAGGCAAAGCCGGTGGCCAAGTCCGCAGTCGCTGTCAAAAAGCCCGCTGCTGCTGCAAAGCCTGTTGCCGCCAAGCCCGCTTCCAAGGTCGACCCGAAGACGGTGGCATCTTTCAAGGCTGCCGTGGCCGCTGCTAACGCACGCGCAATCAACGTGCCGCCTTCAGCTCCCGCGCGCCCTGTCGCTTCGGCTTCACACGCTGGTTCGCGGGCCGTTCCGGGCGCACAGGCTGCTTCGCGCGCCGTTCCGGCTGCACAGGCTGCTTCGCGCGCCGTTCCGGCTGCGCAGGCTGCTTCGCGCGCCGTTCCGGCTGCGCATGGCAAATCCAACGCGACGCGCATCACTGCGCCGGTTGCGCCCGTGACGCCGAAGTCGGTTGCCGAGAAAGCTGCTGCCCAGCGCCAGATGCTGGCTGCGCAGAAGAAGCCGGTCAATCAGCGCCATGGGTTCAAGACGAACGAGTTCGTCGTTTACCCGGCACACGGCGTTGGCCGCATCATTGGCATTGAAGAGCAGGAGATCGCGGGCATGTCGCTCGAGCTCTTCGTGATCAACTTCGAGAAAGAAAAGCTGACGCTGCGCGTGCCGACCGGCAAGCTCGAAAGCGTAGGCATGCGCAAACTTGCCGAGGACACCCTCGTCAAGAAGGCGATGGACACGCTGAAGGGCCGCGCGCGCGTGAAGCGCACGATGTGGAGCCGCCGCGCACAGGAATACGTCGCGAAGATCAACTCGGGCGATCTCATCTCAATCGCCGAAGTGGTGCGCGACCTCTACCGTTCGGATGCACAGCCCGAGCAGTCATACTCAGAGCGTCAGCTTTACGAAGACGCTCTCGACCGTATGGCGCGCGAGATCGCAGCCGTGGAGAAGCTCGACGAACGCGGTGCCGTGCAGCGCATCGTCGAGATCCTGTCGAAGAGCGCTAAGGGCCGCCGCGCTGCGGAAGCCGAGGCCGAGGCAGAGGCCGGCGCGGAAGCCGCCTGACTGGCTGAAAGTGATCCTTCATAGATCCAAAGCGTCCGGAACCTCTGGTTTCGGGCGCTTTTTTTCGTCGCCGCCGGCGCGTGGTTGCGCTTCAGCCGGCACGCGGGCCGTAGGGCCTTTGGAACCTGGCGGGCTCTCGCCGCTCGCAACGCCCGTGGACGCCGCCGGCTGAGGGCCATCGTCCAGCGTCTCGATTTGAAGCGGATGGAACAGTTCCACGTAGGGGCCATTGCGCCGCTCGATCCATCCTCGGACGCGGACGCGCTTGCCTTCAAGCGATTGCAGCTGCGCCAGGGCTTGTTGACCGAACGCGGGTGATTGGCGCGATGCGCCCGCGGTGAAATCGCTACGCCAGTCATCGCCAAAATTGACGTAGAGCCGGCCGCGCGTGACAGCCACCTTGCGCACGCTGCCCTCGATCAGCTGGAACGTATTGCGCAGACGCATTAGGCGTTGTGGCGCGTCTGCCCAGCGGATGCGATAGGCGGGATTCTTCCACAATCCAAGATCGGCTTTCATGCCCTGGCGCTCGTGCGCGAGCAGTTCGCCGATGCACGCGAGGCTATCGGGCAGGGGATCGACGCGCGCGTGCCCGTGGCGGAGCATCCAGCCCTGCACCCATTCGCGGCCGGCTGCATCCGTGCGGAAGACGTGCGCGAGGCGCCGGCCCCATCTGTCGTTGTGAGTGGTGGCATAGGCTAGCTCGACCGTTTCGCCCAGCAGGAGCTGCTTCAGGCCAGCAATGGCTTGCGCTTCGGGTGGCCAGACGGCCTCGGCTGTCAAGAAAGCTGGCGGTATCGGGGCGACGATCCCGGCCAGCCGGACGTGACTGCCATCGTCGAGTTCGAGCGTTTGGGCATCGATAATCGCCACCACGGTGTGCGTGTCGCCTGCCTTCAACGTGCATTGCGCGGGCTGCGTCTCAGCAGGCGGCCCGGCGGCGAACGCGCGTGACACTGCGCAGCTTGAGGCCGCGGCGATAGATCCCACCATCATGACCATCAAGACGCTAACGCGTGCCACGATTGCCGCCAGGGCTTTTGCTCCGCATGCTGTTGTGTGACATGCCTGAACTGAAGAGGCCAGCCCGCCTGCATATGGGCCTTCTCCAAGCCTGTGCCGCTGCAGATGGCCGCGATCAACGTATCGATGCCAGGAACGCTCCGGGTGCCTGCAGGTAAACTCGCACCGATTTCAAAGCCAAGACGGTGGAGCAGTGTGGCTACGACTGACGATGAATTGCATGTGGTTCGTGCGGAGCCCGGGGGCGCATACGCGATATATCGCAATTGCTGACCGTCTATCTCAGCAGCGTGCTCAGCACACTGTCGCCATAGGCGGGTAGCCGCCGCACCTGACGCAATGACGTTGCTGCCGCGTTGATGAGGCGTACCGATCTTGGCGGTGAGGGCGGCACCCGCCGCGGCGTTGGCGCGAGCCAGTGTCAGCTGGCCATCGGCGCCCTGCACACCCAAAGTCGGCCCGGATGGGCCCGGATCACGAACGCCCTCAATGACATACCAGTGATCCTGCCGCAGCCATCCGCCGGCGCCCGGCTCGAACACGAGTTGCAGATGATCGAAACCAAACGTGCCGAGGAAAAGGCTTCGGATAGGGGTCCGCTCGACACGGATCGTGGGCATGGCGGGGCTTCATCTCCAAGCTGCATGCACGCACCTTCGTCTACTTTTGCGTGTATGTTTGACATGGATACAAGTTATAGTTGTTTGTGAGTCAATGATTTTGAAGCTTGGCTAACCATCCGTAAGCGGTGTCGTTTCGCAGCTGAACGGCAATCGGCCACACCGTTAGGTATGGCCGATCGGGTCGTTCATCGATGAAGTGACGGGGCTGCTCAGCCAGCTACGGCTTGGGTGATCGTCGCAGCCTGAGCAAGTTGCCCAGTGAGGCCAACTGCCCCTTGATGTTCCTGAGCAGGTGGATCTCTGCGCCCTGCTTCTTGGAGATGTAATACTGCTGGGACAGCGACAGAATGTTGTTCCAGGCCCAATAGATCACCAAGCCGGCCGGGAAAGCAGCGAGCAGGAACGTGAACAGTACAGGCATCCAACTGAAGATCATCTGCTGGATGGGGTCGGGCTGCGGCGGGTTAAGCTGCATTTGCAGCCACATGGTAATGCCCATGATCAGCGGCCAGGCGCCAACGTGCAAAATTTCGGGCACTGCGAATGGCAGCAGACCAAACAGATTGAAGAGCGACGTGGGGTCTTTGGCGGAAAGGTCGTGAATCCAGCCATAAAACGGCGCGTGGCGCATATCAATCGAGATGAACAACACCTTGTAAAGCGCGAAGAACACGGGGATCTGCAGTAGGATCGGCAGACAGCCGGCCAGCGGATTGATCTTCTCGGTTTTGTAGAGCGCCATGAGTTCTTGCTGCTGGCGCGCCTTATCGTCTTTGAAGCGCTCGCGCAGCGCCTCCATCTGCGGCTGCAGCTTCTTCATTTTCGCCATAGATTCGTATGACTTGCTGGCGAGCGGGAAGAAGGCGAGCTTGACGAGAACGGTCACGGCGAGAATGGCTAGGCCGAAGTTGCCTAAGAAAGCATAGAGCCAGTCAAGCAAGTGGTAGAGCGGCTTGGTCAGGAAGCCGAACATGCCCCAGTCGACCATCAGGTTGAAGTTGGCGATCTTCAGCCGCTCCTCGTAGCCCTCGATGACCTTGACCTCTTTGGCGCCCGCGTAGATGTGGCTCTCGATCTTGCTGGTCTGGCCCGGAGCCGTCGTGACGGCGGGCAGCGTATAGTCGACCCAATAAAGATCGCGTCCGCCGGCGCTGGCGGGACGGCCCTTCATGCTCGCGTTGTAAACGGTGTCCTGCGGCGGGATGAGGGAAGCGGCCCAATACTTGTCGGTAAGGCCGAGCCAGCCGCTCTTGCGGTCGGTGAAGCTTTCGCCGCCTTCTTTCAGCGCGGTGGCGTAGGTAATTTCCGTCAGCTTCTCGCCCGGCACACCGATCAGGCCTTCGTGCTGGATGACGTACCCCTCGATGTGCGGGGTGCCGATACGATAGAGCCGCGAATACGGCGTCAGCGTCACCGGTCCGCCGGTTTTGTTTTCGACGCTGTCGGTAACGGTGAAGAGGTAGTTGTCGTCCACGGCGATCGTGCGCGTGAACACAAGGCCGCGGCCATTGTCCCACGTCAACGTCGCGGGATTTGCGGGCGACAAGGGCGTGGTCGAGCTTGCCGTCCAGATCGTATCGCCGGTGGGCACGTCTTGCGGGTTTGCTGCCTGCCAGCCGAACTCGGCGAAGTATGCCATCGGTGCTTCAAGCGGCGAGAACAGCACGACGTTCGGGCTCTTCTTGTCGACGGTCTCGTGATAGCGCTTCAGCGTGAGATCGTCGATCAGGCCGCCTTTCAGCGAGATGGACCCAAGCAGGGCGGGCGTGTCGATAATCAGGCGTGGGGCTCGGCTGAGCGCAGCGTCGCGCGTCTCGGCAATGGCGGCTACGGCAGCGGGCGTTGCGGTCGGAGCCGCCGGCGCGCCAGGTATAGCCGGCGCTGTGGTCGTGCCAGCGGCGGGCGCATTCTGCTGCGCGAGTTCCTTCTGCTGCTGAGCGATGCGTTCCTGCTCGCGCTGATGCGGCGCGGCAATGAAGTACTGCCAGAGGAACAGCACCGCCATCGACAGAATGACGGCGAGGAACAAGTTGTTCTGGTCTTCAGGCTTCTTCATTTTGAATCTGGTTCCGCTGGCGTCGATCTCTAGGATTTGCCGGGGCCGAACCAACGCAGGTGCGGCGCTGGCCAATGCCGCCCATCCCATTTCGCACATTGGCGCCCTGGGGAAGAGGACATGCCGTCACGTGACGCGGGCGGCCCGGCGGCCGTCTCGCGCTGCGCCCGCGTGATGCACGCGTTGCAGGGCGCGTTCAAGGTCTTTCTGCAGTGTGGCAAACGGAATGTCGAAGGCGGGCTGGCGGGCGATCACCACGTAGTCGTGCGTCGCGGCGGCGAGTTGCGCGCTGAGCGGCGTCAGCGCGGCCTTAAGACGACGCCGAATGCGATTGCGAACGACAGCATTCCCGATCTTCTTGGTGATGGTGAAGCCGAACCGCGGACCGGTGGGAGCTTCTGCCAGGGGATCAGCGCTGCCGGCAGAGCCGGGATTAGAGGCCATCCCGCCGCGCGTCGGGCTTGCCCTTAGCTTGGTCTCAAGCACGAAGGCGGGCATGGCGCAGCGTGCGCCGCCACGTACCGCCAGAAACTCCGCGCGCGTTTTCAGCGTCACGAGAGGCACGAGATCACCAGGTTTTAGCGAACAGTCTCAGAGGCTTGGCCGGCCTCGCAGCCAGCGCCATATCAAGCCGAAAGACGCTTGCGGCCTTTGGCGCGACGGCGCGACAGAACCTTGATGCCGCCCGGCGTCTGCATGCGCTTGCGGAAGCCATGGCGGCGCTTGCGCACGAGGCGGCTCGGCTGATAAGTGCGTTTCACGATCGAACTCCGTTAAGTTGCCGCCCAATAGACGGCACGCCCCCGCGGCGAAATCCCGGCCGGAGCGCTCTAAATCTGGGATGGGCGGTTTATACGGGCCGGAATTTGCCAAGTCAATTGGGGTCGGTGCGTTCTCATCCGGCTGATAAGTTGCAGCATCACTAACTCAGCCTCTGCGGCTGATTTGCACTGCATGCTCAAGCGCTTGCAGAAAACGTGAGCGGTCTTGCCGGGTGAAAGCGGCGTTATAGCCCTTGCTCTCGCCGGTTTCGCGGAGATGGGCCGACAACTCCCGCATCGCCATCGCCATGCCGATGCTGGCGTCCGTAAACGGCTTGCCGGTGGAGCCGATAGCCTGGGCGCCGGCCTTGAGGCAGCGCGCAGCTAGCGGAATATCGCCCGTGATCGCGATATCTCCTGTGCCGATGCGGGTCGCGATCCAATCGTCGGCAGCATCCGGGCCCTCGGGCACGACGATGCGCTGAACGAGTGGACTTTCCGGCAAACGCATCCAGCTATTCGACACGTAATAGATCGTCAGCCCATGCCGCTCGGCGACGCGCAGGGCTTCATCCTTGACGGGGCAGGCGTCTGCATCGACGTAGATCGTCAATTCGGTCTCCATTGCATTCGCCGCTCACCTCTAGGGCACGTTCGCTGTTGATTAAACCGGATCTCTACGTGTGAGCGTGCTCGAGGTGTTCAGTTCTAGAGTCTGATTTACGTGTTCGATGCGAACCGAATCGCTCGCATCTCAAACAATCAAGGCTCTAGCACTCCGCTTGGAGCCACACCGAAACAGAAACCGCGCACTGCGTGACCGTTTCCCGTTGAGACGGGACGTGGCGATGTACCGGTGCGGAAAAAACCCTGTACAAATCTGCGTCGATCACGCGGACAGCTGGGCGCGCAACGTCGCCCCAAGGTCTGTCCGTTGCGCTGCCGTCCGGCGGCGAAGTGAAGGAGAACAACTTTCATGCGCCCTGCCAATCCGACAGCACCATACCTCGCCAAGGAAACGCCGGCGCGCGTTCCAGCACACGCCGCCCGTGATGACGCTTCCGCACGGACCGGGAGTGCACCTCTCGAGGCGGACATCTGCATCATTGGGGCGGGGGCGGGGGGCCTGGCAATAGCAGCAGCGGCAGCAGCCGTTGGGCAGCGCGTCGTGATGATCGAGAAAAACCAGTTCGGTGGCGCAAGCCTGAACTACGGCTGCATTCCGTCAAAGGCGCTACTAGCGGCTGCAAAGCGCGCGCATGAGATGCGCACCGCGCAGCCCTTCGGCATTGCTTCCGTGCAACCCGCCATCGACTATGGCGCGGTGCGCGATCACGTCTATCGCGTGATCCACGCGATTGCGCCGAACGATGCGCTGGAACGCTATACGGCCATGGGCGTCCACGTGGTGCAGGCCGCCGCGCGCTTTGTCGACAAGGCGACTGTTGAAGCGGGCGATGTGCGCATCAAGGCCCGGCGCTTCGTCATCGCCACGGGGTCATCGCCCGTGGTGCCGGCCATCCCGGGACTGGACAGCGTCGCGTTCTTCACCAACGAAACGATCTTCGACAACGCGCGCCCGTTGGAGCGGCTGGTGGTGATCGGCGGTGGTGCGAACGCCCTGGAACTGGCGCTGGCGTACTTCCGGCTCGGATCGATCGTGACGGTGCTCGCCCCGGAGACGGCCGTGAGTGACGAGGATCCCGAGTTGGCAGCGATCGCGCTGCGAGCGTTGCGGGCTGAAGGCCTGGATATTCGCGAGAACGTCATCGTCGACCGGGTCGATACGGCCCGGCGCGGCCTGCGCCTGACCTTCACCGCCGACGGTTCGGGCGGCTTTCTGGACGCGACCCACCTGCTTATTGCGGGGGACCGCCGGGCGAACGTCTCCGACCTCAATCTCTCGGCCGCAGGCATCAAGACTGGGTCGCGCGGCATCACCGTCAACGCGGCACTGCGAACCACGAACCGGCGCGTCTATGCGATCGGTGATGTCACCGGGCACGCACGCCAGAGCCATGCCGCGACCTATCATGCCAGCGTTTTCCTCAAGCGCGTGCTGTTCCGGCTGCGGGCCACGGAGCTACCGCACGTGGTGCCGCGCGTGACCTTTACCGACCCCGAGATTGCCTGGGTCGGGATCAGTGAGGAGCAGGCACGCGCGAAGCACAAGCGCATCCGCGTGCTGCGCTGGCCGTATGCGGAAAACGACCGGGCACAGGCCGAGCGCACGACCGAGGGGCACATCAAGGTCATTACCGACGATGCCGGCTTGATCCTCGGCGCCGGGCTGGTGGGGGCGCAAGCCAGCGAACTCATTCAAGTCTGGGTATTGGCGGTCGCGCAAAAGCTGTCGATCAAAGCCATGACCGAGTGGGTGGCCCCCTATCCGACGCTGTCGGAAATCAACCGCCGGGTCGCGTTGCGGAGCTATGTGGCGGCGGCCGGCAGCCCGTTGGTCCGCTGGGCTGTGCGGTTTTTGGGCCGCTTCGGCTAGCGGGCGCTGCTCGGCTCGCCGTCCCATTTACGACGTGACGGCTTTACGTGTTTTACAGGCAAATGCCCTATATGATTGCGAAACCATCCGGCGCCCGTGTTGCCGGCTTCAATCTGTGCGGCCCTTCCAGGGGCAATGTGACGGACCAGTGCTGCAGTCGATGCAAGACCGCCTGAGTAAGACCGAGACACGCGAGCTGGTGCCGGCGGCCTGGCGCCGCGGCCTCGTGGGCAGCCTCCGGGGCGGCTGGCTCCGGCTCAATCTACCTGCCAAGCTACTGCTGTTGACGATCGGATTCGTGCTTCTGGCCGAAGTTCTCATCTTCCTGCCTGCCATGGCCAACTACCGGCAGGGTTGGCTCAACGACCGTTTGACGGCCGCGCACGTCGCGGCCCTGGCTGCCGATGCCATGCCGACGCGCGACGTGCCGCCGGCGCTGCGCAGCGAGTTGCTGCGCACGGCGCTGGTTCGCGCCATCGCCTTGAAGCGTGGCGGGCAGCGGCGTCTGGTGCTGCCGCCCGTCACCGAACTGACTGTCGACAGTTTCTATGACATGCGCCCCTTGGTGAAGCCTACGACGAGCGAGGCATTGTCAGACTGGTTCAGCGAGATCGGTGACGCGCTGGCCGTCTTCCTGTCGGGCGACGACCGGACCATCCGCGTGATCGGCCCGCTGGGCCCGCGCGACGACGACGTCATCGAGATCGTGATTCCGGAGGAGCCGCTAAAGCGCGCGATGGTGGCGCACGCGCTGAACCTGACGTGGATCAGCGTCATCATCTCGGTGATCACGGCCGCGTTCGTCTATCTGGCGCTCAACAGCCTGTTGGTGCGGCCAATGCGGCGCATCACGCGATCGATGCTGCATTTCTCCGAGAACCCGGAAGACCCAGAGCGCATCATCGTGCCCTCGGCCCGGCACGATGAAGTCGGCACGGCCGAGCGCGAACTTGCGTCGATGCAAAAGCAGCTGTCGCAGCAGCTGCTGCAGAAGAACCGGTTGGCGCAGCTGGGTCTCGCCGTCAGCAAGATCAATCACGATCTGCGCAACATGCTGGCCAACGCGCAGCTCATTTCGGATCGCCTGACGACGATCGCCGATCCCACGGTCCAGACGTTTGCGCCGAAGCTGATCGCCTCGCTCGATCGCGCCATCAACTTCTGCACGGACAGCTTGCGCTTCGGCCGCGCCGAGGAAGCCACGCCGCGGCGCGAGCTGATGCTGCTCAAACCGCTGATCGAGGACGTGGGCGACGCGCTCTTCCTGCCGCGTGACGGGCAGATCGGCTTTGCGATGGACATCGACGACACGCTGCGCATCGACGCCGATCGCGAGCAGTTGTTCCGCATCATCAGCAATCTGGTGCGCAATGCCGTGCAAGCGATCGAGAGCCAAGACGATGCCAAGGGCGAGATCCGCATCTCCGGCCGCCGCGAGGGCCGCAAGGTGACCGTCGAGGTCTCCGACGACGGACCGGGCGTGCCGGCTGCCGCGCGCCAGCATCTGTTCCGCGCTTTCCAGGGCTCGACGCGCATCGGCGGAACCGGCCTCGGCCTCGCCATCGCGCAAGAGCTTACCGCGGTGCATGGCGGCACACTGAAACTGGCTGACACGGCCCGTGGCGCGACATTCGTGCTGGAACTGCCCGACCGGGCCACGCACTAGCCGTGGGTCTGCGTTCGAGCCTCGGCCGGCCTTACGCCACGGACGGACCCGGCACCGTCGTTCGGCCCGCCCGGGGTTCTAAGCGGCCGCGATTGATCGCGAAAGCGGCTGACGGAGCGCGCGAATTCCGCTGTTGCAGCAAGGGGCTTGCGCTTGTGAGCAACTGCGATTAGAAGTTGCCGCCTTGCCGGGCCGAGACCCCGCGGAGCTTCCCGCTCACGCCGTTTCAGCGATCCACCGGCCGGTTAGCGCCCGTAGCTCAGCTGGATAGAGCACCAGACTACGAATCTGGGGGTCAGAGGTTCGAATCCTTTCGGGCGCGCCAACGTTTTTTGAACTATTACGAGCTTATCCAAAACTCCGCGGAACTCGGGGAAGTCAGCCGGTCTGGTCGACCGCGGGGCTCTGAGCGGCAACTCGCATGCGGTCGATGCGCTTGGCGAGTTCTGCGTGGAGCCGGCGCTTTTCTTGTTCGAAGGCCGGCGAAAGGGAATCGCGCGGATAGGCGAGAGGGACCCTGAGATCTGCGCCTATCGTTCCCGGGGACGAATTCATGACGAATACGCGGGACGCGAGCCGAATTGCTTCCTCCAGGTCATGGGTCACGAGGATCAAGATCGTCGGTTGATCAGCCCAGATTCGCTGCAGGTGATCTTGCAAGTCGCGCCGGGTGAAAGCGTCGAGGGCGGCAAATGGCTCGTCGAGAAGCAAGACGCTCGGCTCAGTCACCAGGGCCCGGGCGATCGCAACCCGCTGGGCCTGTCCGCCCGACAGCTGACGGGGCCAGCGCGAACCCAGTCCAGCTAGCCCGACGAGTTGGAGTGCCCGTTGCGCGCGCACGCGACGATACTCGGCCGGCAAAGCATGAAGGCCGAAGGCGACGTTATCGGCCACCCGCAGCCACGGCAGCAGACGGGGTTCCTGGAAAATCAATCCGACCTGCGGGTGCGGGCCGGCGATCGCGTCATTGTCCAGTGTGATCGAGCCGCGCGAGGCCTGATCCAGCCCGGATATGAGGCGAAGAAGCGTGCTTTTCCCACATCCGGAACTGCCGACAATCGCCAGGATCTCGCCGGGCCTGACAGAGAAGCTGACGTTCGAGAGCGCTTCGGTGCCGTTTTCATAGGACTTGCTGACGTTGCAAACTTTGAGCATCAGAGGCGCTCCGCAAACCGGTCTTGCCAGCGCAAGAACGGCGCCGTCATGAGAACCAGCGCCCAGTCAGTCGCTTTGCCGAGCACGGCGAAGACGGCGATTGCCGCAACGATCTGCTCAGGCTTTCCCAGTTGCTGGCCGTCGATCAGCAGATAGCCGATGCCCTCGGCCGCGCCCATGAACTCTGCCGCAACGACAAACATCCAGCCGAGCCCGAGCCCTGTTCGCAACGCAACCACGTAAGACGGAAGAATCGACGGCAATAGCACGCGCCGTGCGAGGGCCAGCGGGGACAGGCGGAAGATTCGTCCGACTTCGACGACTTTGCGGTCAACGGCCGTGATGCCTTCAAGGACACCCAGATAAACGGGGAAGAAGACTCCCGTAGCGATCAGCATGATCTTCGACGTTTCGAAGATGCCGAACCATAGAATGAACAACGGCACCCAAGCGATCGACGGCACGGCGCGCAACCCCTGCAGCGCAGGGTCAATAAGCCGGCGCACCAAGACAACATAGCCGGCGATCGCGCCGACGCATGAACCCACGATCGCGCCTGCCAGAAAGCCGACAAGCACACGCATCAACGAAACGCTGACGTGCCGCGCGAGATCACCGTTCTCGGACAAGGTGAGCAGGGCTTGCGCGATCTGCGATGGCGCCGGCAGCGTGCGTCCCGTCGTGAACCCAAATTGAAACAGCGTCTCCCAGAGTCCGGCTAGCGCCACCGGCACGACAAGCCCCAGCATCGGAGATTGCAGCAACGGATTTGGCGCGGCGGACGCAGCAGCAGGTGAGCCCGCGGCAGTGCTGAGGACCTGGGTGTCAGTCACGAAGGTCTATCTCGCCGCGAGAGTACTGCGTGTCAACGAGATGGTCGACGGCACTCCTGAGATCGACGTCATTGCGAATGACGCCAGCCTTTTGCAGCGCCAGGCCGGCTTCGTAGATGGTGGTCTTCTGCGCGTCGCCGATTGCCGGCACGGTAAGCTCGGTGCGGTCGCTCATCTGCCTCTCGACGACGGCGAGTGGCAGCTTGGCCGACTTTGCCAGCAGCCGCCGCAGCTCTTCAGGATGCGCGATCGACCAAGCTTTCGCGAGGTCGTAAGTTTTCAGCACGCGCCTCACGACATCCGGATGGCCGTCCGCGAACGCTTGCCGGACATTGAGGATGCCCCAGCTGTTGCTGGTCTTGTCGCGATGAAATATCTTGGCGCTGCCTTCAAGCTCGGCAGCGGCCATTAAAGGATCAAGGCCGGCCCAGGCATCCACGTCGCCTCGCAGCAGCGCAGCCTTGCCGTCGGCATGTTGCAGCAGGATGACTTTGACATCGCTTTCCGACAGGCCAGCTTGTTGCAGGCAGCGCACCAGGAAAACGTGTGGGTCGGTGCCGCGCGTGACGGCAATGGTTTTTCCCTTGAGGTCCGCAACCGTCTTGATCTCCGATCCGATGCGCGTAACGAGAGCCGTCCATTCCGGATGCGAATAGACATAGACGGCGCGAATGGGATTGCCGTGCACCCAACCGATGAGAGCTGAGGCTCCGGCCGTCGAGCCAAAGTCGAGGGCGCCTGCGCTCAAGAATTCAAGCGCCTTATTGGAGCCCATCGATTGGATCCAACGGATGGCTATGCCGTCCTTTTCGAATTCTCCTTCGAGCAGGCGGCTTTCCTTCAATGCCACCGAAACCGGATTGTAGGTTGCCCAGTCGATCCTGATTTCAGTCAGTGCGTCGCGTGCTGTCGCGATAGGCGTGGCACACAAGAATGCGAGCAGGCCGGTCGCCAACGCCAGCGCGCCCACGGCGTGATAGCGGATCATGCATCCTCTTGTGTTGGTTCGAACTCGCGCGAGGCTAGAGCACGGACCAAGAAGCCTCCAAATACGAAAACGTGCTGAGCATATGACGGAAAATGCGCCGATGCTTATGCGCCGGCCGATATGAACGTTATCTCTTCTTATTATTTCGCCGAACCAGGAAAGCCATGGTCATTTCGCCCTGAGGTCTTGAATGATCGTGCGCTCGGATCGGGCGTGCGGCGCAGACCTGACCTTTCACACAAGCCTTTCACACTCGAGGCAATGGGGCATCTGAAATGAACGCGAACGACTTGAACGTATCCACACGCCGTCAGTTCGTCGGAACTGTCGCCGCTGCCGCAGCGGGCACCGCAGTCCTGGCCGGTCGTGCCAGTGCGGAGACCGAGGACAAGAGCAAGCTGGGCGGCGTCCATGCCATTCCGGAACTTGCAGACCAGTGGAAGTCGCTCGACCTCGCTAAAATCCTGAAGTACCCGGCCGCCTTCTTGTCGGTCAGCCAGAACAACAGCCTCTACCTCCCCACGGGAGCGCAAGCGAACGAGCGGCAGTGGGAACGTGGCAGCCTCGCAGCCACCGTAAAGGCTGCGCAGGCCGCGCGGTCGGCCGGCAACTTTAAAACGTTTGCGTGGATCGGCTACGAGGTGTTCCGCGAAGGCTATCCGCAGAGCGAATTCGATCAGGCGCAGTATTCATCTTGGATCAAGGGCAAGGAAGACTGGCCTGCCGAGAAGAAGAAGGCCGATAACGATCTCGTCGCAGACCTGCGCGCGTTGGTGCAGCCAGGTGACCTGGAGTTCAACGAACAGGCGTTGCAGACGGCATTCCTGGGAACGCCGTTGCCGCTGGATCTATCGCGCAAAGGCATCAAGACCATTATCATTACAGGCATTCACACAGATTGGTGCATCGAAGGCAACGCGCGCGCTGCGCGGGATAACGGCTATCTCCCGATCGTCATCGGGGATGCTACGGCCGCGCAGAAGCCGGAGGACGAGGCCGCAGCATTCCGGCGGATCAACAACTTCTTTGCGCCCGTCATTTCGTCTGACACGTTCGTCAAGCTCCTGAACGAGCCAACGCGTTCGTAGGCATAGTCCGGCCGATCCTTATTGAAGGTTTTCGAGGCGGAGATCCGTGATCTCCGCCTCGTTGCCGTTCTTGAAGACCTTGCAAGATGACTCAGGCCAATCGCATCTAACGTTATCTCGAATGATTATTTTACTAGCCGCTGATTCAGATTGAGTTTCTCAAGTCGAAACACATGTCGTGTTCGTGACTTGGGGGACTGTATGTACGTTCGATCAAAAGGCGCAGCGATCTTCGCGCTGCTGTTTCTGCTCCCGCTGACTTCAGTTAACGCAGCCGATCTTGGGGGGGATTGCTGCGCGGATTTGGAAGAGCGGATCTCGGAATTGGAAGCGACGACGGCCCGCAAAGGCAATCGCAAGGTATCCTTGACCATATCGGGTTGGGTGTCGGAGCAGATCGTCTATTGGGACGACGGCGAGGAACAGAACGTTTACCTCACCAGCCTCGGAACTGCCTTCGCCAGCAACTTCAACTTCAAAGGCGAGGCGAAGATCTCGCCAGACCTGAGCGCCGGCTACGTGCTGCACGTCGAGGCAATCACGGCCGACGTCTACACCACGACGCAGGACAACGATAACGGTACCGGCGGGCTGTCAGTTCTTTATTCCTATTGGTTCCTGAAGAGCGACAAGCTCGGCAAGTTCAGCGTGGGCAAGTTGTCGCCCGCCGATGACAGCGCAGTCGTGGCATTGGATTCGTCCGGCACGCTGCAGGCTGCATACTGGGTGGCCTACGACGTCTTCGGCTTCAATGTCCGCGGAAACTTTGCGGCAAACGACTCGCTCACCTGGGGCAACTCATCGTCTTGCCGCGGTTACGGCGGCGGACCCGGCGACTGCAACGGCGTGCCGTTGAATGTCGTTCGCTACGATACGCCCGTGTTGGGCGGCTTTTCGGGAAGTGCGTCGTGGGGCGAAGATGACAATTGGGCGTTGGCTGCGCGCTATGTCGGCGAGGTCGGCGCTTTCAAGCTGGCAGCAGTGGCGACCTATTCCGAGACCACCGACTCCGGCCAGGGCGCGCCTGATGGAGGGGCACTCGAGTACACCCAGGCTAGCGTTTATGCGCAGCACGTGCCGAGCGGTCTTTTCGCCCAGTTCGCTTTCGGCCACCTCGACCAGAACGAGAACCCAGACGATTTCCCGGCGACCGACACGTATTACGTCAAGGCTGGCAATCGCCTGAAACTCGTTCCGATCGGGTCAACGATTCCCTACGGCGAGTACCTGCACGCCACCGACAGTGCCTTCATTCGCAATGACAATGGAACGGCTACCACCGCGGACGACACCGGCCGGGTGGTCGACGGATCCAGCGCAACGTTCTGGGGCGCGGGCGTGGTGCAGGAGATTGACGCGGCTTCGATGTCAGTCTGGCTGCGTTATCGAGACCACGAGGTCGACGTGCCCGGTGTTGATACGGAGCATATCAAGACTGTTGTTTTTGGCGCCTTCATTCCGTTCTAGACGCTGCGGCCGAAAAGAATAGGAGCCCGCTTTAAGCGGGCTCCTTTTGCATTTGCGCGTCATCGGCATGCAAAACAGCAAATGCGCGGAATACTTATAACAAATCGATATTTGACCCTGCGGATTAGCGGCCTTTAGATCGCACACGAAACGACAGACGTGAAAACAACGTTTGAGTTTCTGTTTCAGTTCTAGGGATCGACGTTCGCCGCACAACGCGGCTCCACATCAAAAGAGAAACAGCAATCTGGGCCGCTGGTCCGGAAACGGAGACGTATGTCCTTCGCGCAGATCTTCAGAACGGCCGACGCTACTGTGCCCGTTGCAGCCGCACCCGCGCTCAAAGTTGTCGTGGTATCCGGCAGCCTGCAGCCGCCGTCGAAAACGCGGGCGTTGCTGGATCGCGTCGTCGGCCAATTGGCCACGCAGCGCAACATCGAGACGACGGTGATCGACCTCGCCGAAGTCGGCAGCACGATCGCAACGGTGACAAACCGAAAAACGATCTCGCCAGAGATTGAAGCGCTATACGGCGCGGTGGAAGAGGCAGATTTGCTGATCGTCGGATCACCGATCTACAAGGGCTCCTACTCCGGCCTGTTCAAGCACTTCTTCGACTTGATCGCGCCGACCGCCCTGTCCGGAGTACCGGTCGTTTTGGTCGGCACAGGTGGCAGCGATCGTCACGCCCTTGCGCTGGAGCACCAGTTCCGCCCGCTATTCGGCTTCTTCAACGCCATCACCTTGCCGACCACAGTTTACGCCATCGAGAGCGATTTCGCCGCGGGCACGCTGACAAGCACCGCCGTCGAGGACCGTGTCACGCGTGTCGTCGGCGAAGTGCTCGCCGTAACGCCGGCGGCTCTTCACCGGGATCGCCGCGCCTCGTTGCGCTTGGCCGCGACCGCATAAATTCCAGCCATAACGGAGAGAAACATGTCCTTCATTCCCGGCAATCCGGCACGAGACCCCGTAAAGTTCGCTTATTGGGTGCCAAACGTCTCCGGCGGCCTCGTCATCTCGAAGATCGAACAGCGGACGAGCTGGGACATCGATTACAACCGCAAGCTCGCGCAGATCGCAGAAGCCAGCGGCTTCGACTATGCGCTGAGCCAAATCCGCTTCACGGCCGGATATGGCGCCGAGTTCCAGCATGAATCGGTGGCGTTCAGCCACGCGCTGCTTGCGGCGACGACCAAGCTCAAGGTGATTGCCGCGCTGCTTCCGGGACCGTGGAACCCGGCGCTGGCAGCAAAGCAGATTGCAACCATCAGCCAGCTCACGGAAGGCCGCGTTGCGGTCAACGTGGTCAGCGGCTGGTTCCGCGGTGAATTCACGGCGATCGGCGAACCCTGGCTCGACCACGACGAGCGTTATCGCCGGTCTGAGGAATTTATCCGCGCGCTGCGCGGCATCTGGACAGAAGACAACTTCAACCAGCGCGGCGACTTCTATCGCTTCACCAACTACTCGCTGAAGCCAAAGCCGCTCTCACCTCTGCCCGAGATTTTCCAGGGCGGCAGCTCGCGTGCAGCGCGCGACATGGCCTCACGCGTGTCCGACTGGTACTTCACGAACGGCAACTCGCCGGAAGAGATCAAGAAACAGGTCGACGACATCCGTGGCAAGGCAAAGGCCAACGGCCACTCCGTGCGCGTCGGCGTCAATGCCTTCGCGATCGCACGCGATACCGAACAGGAAGCGCGTGACGTCCTGAGCGAGATCATCGCCAAGGCTGATCCGGACGCCGTCAACGCCTTCGGCCATGAGGTGAAGAACGCCGGCAAGGCCTCGCCTGAAGGCCAGGGGAACTGGGCCAAGTCGACGTTCGAGGACCTCGTTCAATACAACGACGGCTTCAAGACGAACCTCATCGGCACGCCGCAACAGATCGCAGAGCGCATCGTCGCGCTCAAGGATGTCGGCGTGGATCTCATCCTGCTCGGCTTCCTGCACTTCCAGGAGGAAGTGGACTTCTTCGGCAAGCACGTGATCCCGCTGGTGCGTGAGATCGAGGCCTCGCGCGGACATCAGGTGCAGGCGGCGGAATAGGTGGCGTCCGGCGGCAGTCGGCTTGGCTGCCGCCCAATCAATCCAGGAAGACACATACGATGACGCGTCATCTTACCGACGTCGGCTCTATCGACAGCTCGTCCACGCAAGCGGCCGGCCCCGACGTTGCGTCGTTGCTGCAGGGGTATGACCCCGGCAAGCCAGCGACGGAGCCGATCCTGCATCTCTCCGGCATCTCGCTGGCATTCGGCGGGGTCACGGCACTGACCGGCGTCGACTTGCGTGTCGAGAAAGGCGAGATCCGCGCCGTGATCGGACCCAACGGAGCCGGCAAGAGCTCGCTGATCAACGTGATCAGCGGCGTCTACTCGCCCGACAAGGGCACGATCGGCTTTGCGGGGCAGACCTACGCGGCAATGCGTGCCAACCGCGTCGCACACCTGGGGCTCGCGCGGACCTACCAGAACCTGGCGCTGTTCAAGGGGCTCAGCGTCATCGAGAATATCCAGACCGGTTTCGCGCCGCGCGTTCGCTCCAACTTCGTAGAGCAGACGTTCGCAATTGGGCGGGCGCGCGCAGAAGAGCGTTCGTCCAGGCAGGCGGCCGAAGACGCCATCGCGCTCTTGGAACTCACCGCCGTTCGAGACCGCCCGGTCAGCACGCTGGCCTACGGTCTGCAGAAGCGTGTGGAACTGGCGCGCGCGCTGGTGTCACGGCCGGTGCTGCTGCTGCTCGACGAGCCGATGGCCGGCATGCCCGCCGGCGAAAAGCAGGAACTTGCTGCATATATCCGCACCGCGCGCGACAGCCTCGGCACGACCGTTATTCTGATCGAGCACGACATTGGCGTCGTCATGGGCCTGTCCGATCGTATCGCCGTGCTCGACTACGGCCACAAGATCGCCGACGGCACGCCGCAGGAGATCCAGGCCAACCAGGCGGTCATCGACGCCTATCTCGGGATAGCTCACCCGGAAGATGACGCCGTTGCCGGCGAGGCCCGGGCATGACCGGTTTCGACTTTACGTTTTTCCTCGAGGTACTGGTCGGCGGTCTGTTGTCGGGCGTGATGTACTCGCTCGTCGCCATCGGCTTCGTGCTGATCTACAAAACCTCCGGCGTGCTGAATTTTGCGCAGGGCGCGATGCTGCTGTTCGCGGCTCTCACGTTCGTCAGCCTGGTCGAACGCGGCGTACCGTTTGCGTTGGCATTGGCGATTACATTCCTAGTCATGGTTTTGCTCGGCATCACCATTGAGCGCACGGTGCTGCGGCCGCTGGTGAACAAGCCGCCGATCACGCTGTTTATGGCAACGCTCGGCCTTTCCTACATCATTGAAGGTGCGGCCCAGTTGATCTGGGGCACGCAGGTGCACGGCCTCGACCTCGGCATCGACGACACGCCGCTGGAAATCTCCGGCATTCTCATCAGCAAGTTCGACCTGTTCGCTGCCGCCGTTGCCGCAACGATGGTGGCTGTGTTGACGGTTCTGTTCCGCTGGACCCGCGTCGGCCTGGCGTTTCGCGCCGTCGCCGACGACCAGTTTGCAGCCCTCGCCGTCGGCCTGAGGCTGCCGAGGATCTGGGCGACGGTTTGGACGGCTGCCGGCCTGATTGCGCTGGTGGCAGGGCTGCTCTGGGGCGCACGGCTCGGCGTGCAGTTCTCGCTGTCGCTCGTGGTGCTCAAGGCACTGCCGGTTCTCGTGCTCGGCGGCTTCGACTCGATTCTCGGTGCCATCGTCGGCGGTTTGCTAATCGGCGCCAGCGAGAAGCTTGCCGAGGTCTACCTGGGCGATGTCTTCGGCGGCGGCATCGAGAGCTGGTTTGCCTACGCGATCGCGCTCGCCTTCCTCCTGATCCGCCCCGCTGGCCTTTTCGGGCAGAAACTCGTGGAGCGCGCCTGATCATGGCAAACGTCGCGGCTCCCTCCACTTCCAATTCTTTCTCCTGGCAAGTCCCTGCGTGGCTTGCGCCGCTTGCGGTTGTTGTCGCGGCGTTCGGCGTCGTGCCTTTCGTGGCCAGCCCGTACGTCATCGAGGCGATTCTGCTGCCGTTCCTGGCGTTGAGCCTCGCTGCTGTCGGCTTGAACATCCTCACGGGCTATGCCGGCCAGCTGTCGCTCGGCTCCGCGGCATTTATGGCCGTCGGGGCCTTCGCCGCCTACAACTTCAATCTTCGCGTCGATGGCTTGCCGCTGATCGTCACGATCATTCTGGCTGGTGCGACGGCAGCGGCCATCGGCATCGTCTTCGGCCTTCCTAGCTTGCGCCTAAAGGGGTTCTACCTCGCGGTCTCGACGCTCGCCGCGCAGTTCTTCGTGCAATGGGCGCTGACGAAGTTCGGTTGGTTTTCCAACAACAGTCCGTCGGGTGTCATCGACGCCCCGCCGCTGGCGATCGCCGGGGTCACGTTCGACGGCGCCGTCGGCCGCTATCTCTTTGCGCTCAGCGTCGTCACCGTGCTCACGGCGTTCGCCTACCGGTTGGTGCGCTCGCAGGCCGGCCGCAACTTCATCGCTGTGCGCGACAACGAGCTTGCTGCCCGCGTTCTGGGCGTCCCCGTCCTGCGGACCAAGCTGCTGGCGTTTGCGATCTCGTCATTCATCATCGGCATCGCTGGCGTGCTGTGGGCTTTCGCCTATCTGCGAACGGTGGAGCCGCACGGCTTCAACCTCGATCGCTCGTTCCAGATCCTGTTCATCATCATCATCGGCGGCCTGGCCACCATCCGCGGCGCTTTTTTTGGCGCGGCGCTGATCGTCGTCTTCCCGTTGATCCTGTCGCGCCTGGGTAGCGCGGTGTTCGGCACCGTCTTCGACTCGGGCGTCCTCGACATGAGCCAGCGCATCGTCATCGGTGCGCTCATCATCATCTTTCTGATCGCCGAGCCTGACGGCCTCGCAGCGCTGTGGGACCGGCTGATCAAACGCGCGCACGGGAGAACCGAACCTTGAAACTCGCATTCGAAATATGGGGAATTCACATGTCACTACCAACGAAACTTCGACATCTCGCAGCGCTGACGGCGCTGGCGCTGGTGGCGGCCGCGCCGGCCGCGACGGCAGACGACCAGAGCACGGGTAAGGAACAGTTCTTCCCGCTGCAAAGCTATCGCGTCGGTCCGTACGCGGCGGGCGGCACCGGCTTCTTCGGCGGCACGATCGACTACTTCAACCTGATCAATACGCGGGACGGCGGCGTCAACGGCGTCAAGCTCACGTGGGAAGAAGGTGAGACGCAGTACGAGGTGGAGCGCGGCGTCGAGGTCTACGAGCGGTTGAAGAACCGCGCGAATATCGCGGCCTGGAACCCGCTGTCGGTCGGCATCGCCTACGCGATGATCGATCGCATCAGCAAGGACCGCGTTCCCCTGATCACGATCAACCATGGCCGCACGGATTCGACGGACGGCCGCGTGTTCCCCTATGTGTTCCCGCTGCTGCTCAATCCCTACAGCGAGACCTCGGGCATC
This sequence comes from Hyphomicrobiaceae bacterium, assembly GCA_030655135.1. GTDB lineage: Bacteria > Pseudomonadota > Alphaproteobacteria > Rhizobiales > Hyphomicrobiaceae > JAKAXS01. The sequence goes on from JAURWC010000022.1 coordinate 63,553, forward strand.
ATCAACTACCTCGCCAGCCGCGAGGGCGGCGTCGACAAGCTCAAGGGCAAGAAGCTTGTCGTGCTCTATCACGGCTCGCCCTACGGCAAGGAAACCATCCCGATCTATGAGCTGCTGAAGGACAAGTACGGCTTCGACGTGCAGCAGATCGAGGTGCCGCACCCCGGCAACGAGCAGCAGGCCCAGTGGCTGCAGATCCGCCGCATCAAGCCGGACTACGTCATCCTGCGTGGCTGGGGCGTGATGAACCCGGTTGCCTTAAAGACAGCGCAGAAGACTGGCTTCCCGGCCGATCACATCATCGGCAACGTCTGGTCCAACTCTGAAGAAGACGTGTTGCCGGCGGGCGACGCCGCCAAGGGCTACGTCGCGATCACCACGCAGGCATCGGGTGCCGACTATCCGGTACTGCAGGAAGTCGTCAAGACCGTCTACGACGCCGGCAAGGGCAACCTGGAAGACAAGAAGCGCATCGGCAGCGTCTATCACAACCTCGGCATCGTGAACGGCATCCTCAACGTGGAAGCTGTGCGCATCGCCCAGGAGAAGTTCGGCAAGCGCACGCTGACGGGCGACGAAGTCCGCTGGGGCTTCGAACACCTGAAGCTCGATGAAGCCCGTGTCGCAGCGCTCGGCGCCAAGGGTCTGTTCCACTCGATCAACGTCACCTGGGACAACCACGAGGGCGATGGCCGCGTAACGTTCCAGCAGTGGGATGGCGCGAAGTGGAACGTCGTGTCGGATTGGATCTCGCCGGACTGGGCGCTGCTACGGCCGATCATCGAGAAGTCCGCTGCAGCCTACGCCGCGGAAAAGGGCATCAAGATCCGCACGTCGGGTGATGTCGACAAGGTCACCGAACTTGGCAGCGAGGCGCCTGCAGCTTCGGCGAAGAACTGACGCAACGGCGGGCGCGCCGCAACGTTGCGGCGCGCCCGTCCATCGGAGCACACATGACAACGCCTCTTCTCACAATCAGCGGCATTCGCGCCGTCTACAATCACAGCGTCGTGGCCCTCAGCGACGTCAGCGTGACGATCGGGCGCGGCAGCATCGTCGCGCTGCTCGGCGCCAACGGTGCCGGCAAGACGACGACACTGCATGCCACCGCCAATCTGCTGCCGGCCGAACGCGGCCGCATTGCAGCCGGGAAAATCACCTTCGACGGTCAAGACGTCCTGGCGACCTCACCCGGCACGCTGGTACGGAGCGGCCTCGTTTCGGTCCTGGAAGGCCGGCACTGTTTCAAGTCGCTGAGTGTCGAGGAAAACCTGATCACCGGGGCGGCAGGCCGCGGATCGCGCCGCCGCGAGGCAAGTGCGGATCTGGAACGGGTCTACGATCTATTTCCGCGCCTGAAAGCCAAACGGCGCATTTCATCCGGCCTGACATCCGGCGGCGAACAGCAGATGACGGCGATCGGACGCGCCTTGATGGCGCGCCCCCGCCTGCTCGTCCTCGACGAACCGTCGATGGGCTTGGCTCCTCTCGTCATCGAAGAGATCTTCAAAACGCTGTCGCGCCTGAATAAGGAAGACGGCCTCACCATCTTCCTTGCCGAGCAAAATGCCGCGATCGCCCTGCGCTTTGCGCACCGCGCGACCGTCATCGAGAACGGTCACTCCGTTCTCGAAGATACCGCGGCGGCGCTGCGGGCACGGCCAGACATCAAATCCTTCTACCTCGGCAAAGCGGATCTCCATGCCGCAGCCGAGGCGCGCAACCCTACGCCATCCCCTGTCCCGGCCTGACGGCACACGAAGGAGCACCTTTATGAACATCGCCCTGCAAAATCATATTCTTGACGAGCCTTTCAAGCGCGGCGTTCCAGCGATTCCGAAGGTTGCAGAACCCGCCCATATCATCAAGGACGACGCCGAAGCCATCACGGTGGCCGAACGCCTCGCGGATCAGTTCGCAGCAGGTGCCGCCGAACGCGACCGCATTCGCCGCTGGCCGGTCGAGGAACTCGACCTCTTCTCGCAGAGTGGCTTGTGGTCGATCAACGTGCCCAAGGCGTTTGGCGGGCCAGAGGTTTCCTACGTCACGCTCGCCAAGGTGATCGAGATCATTTCGGCGGCCGACCCGTCGATCGGGCAGATCCCGCAGAACCACCTCGGCGTTATCGCCGCGATCCGCACGGTGTCCGATCCCCAGCAACAGGCCCTGCTCTTCGGCGAAGCACTCAAAGGCACGCGCTTCGGCAATGCCTTCTCGGAGTTCAAGTCAAAACGGGCTGCCGAATTCGAGACGAAGTTCACCGATGCCGGCGACCACGTGATCGTGGAAGGCGAGAAGTTCTACTCCACGGGCGCGCTGCTCGCGCACCTCGTTCCCATCGTCGCGCTCGATGGCGAAGGCCGCGCCTGGTATGCGATTGCCGAACGCGATGCCCCAGGCCTTACCGTCATTGACGACTGGTCTGCCTTCGGCCAGCGCACGACGCTCAGCGGCACAGTGCTGCTCGACAAGGTCAAGGTACCGAAGACCCATCTAGTGCCGGGCTACAAAGGCTATGACAAACCGACGGCGGACGGCGCGATTTTCCAGATCATTCAGGTGGCGGTCGATACCGGCATCGCGCGTGCTGCAATCGAGGAAACGATCTCGTTCGTGAAGACGAAGTCGCGACCGTGGGTCGACAGCGGTCTCGATCATGCGTGGCAGGATCCTTACACGATCCAGGCCGTGGGTGATCTCACGCTGCGCCTGCACGCAACGCAGGCGTTGCTGGAAAAGGCGGGTCTCGCCGTCGACGCGGCGGTGGCGGCACCCGACGCAAACAGCGTTGCCAAGGCACAAATCGCCGTCGCGGAAGCCAAGGTGCTTAGCACCGAGATCGCAATTGCGGCCACCAACAAGCTGTTCGAGCTGGCCGGCACGCGTTCGACCCTGGCCGAATACAATCTGGACCGCCATTGGCGCAACGCGCGCACCCATACCCTGCACGACCCGGTGCGCTGGAAGTACGCCATCCTCGGCAACTATGCGCTCAACGGCATCAACCCGCCATTGCACGCCTGGAGCTGAGCGGCCGTCGGCAGTCCAATTGATCCCTTCACAAGGTGCCCTATGACGCACAGCGTTCCCGAAAAGCTCGACGTCCTTTGGTTTCTGCCGACGCATGGCGATAGCCGCTATCTCGGTACAAGCTTGGGTGGGCGGGCCGTCGATCTTCCTTATCTCAAGCAGATCGCCCAGGCCTCCGATGCCCTTGGGTTCTACGGTGTGTTGCTGCCGACTGGCCGGAGTTGCGAAGACAGCTGGATCGTCGCTTCGGCGCTGGCGCCGTTAACGGAACGGCTGCGCTTTTTGGTTGCCGTACGGCCTGGCCTGCAGTCGCCGACAGTCGCCGCACGCATGACCTCGACGCTGGACCGCATCTCGAACGGCCGTCTCCTCATCAACGTCGTGACGGGTGGCGATCCCGTCGAGAACCGCGGCGACGGCCTCTTTGCCTCGCATGAAGAGCGCTACGAGATCACGGAAGAGTTCCTGGAGATCTACAAGTCCGTGCTCGCCGGTCAACCGGTGTCTTACGACGGCAAGCACCTGAAGGTGGACGACGCACGCCTGCTCTTCCCGCCGGTGCAAACGCCCTATCCCCCGCTCTACTTCGGCGGATCGTCGCCTGCTGCCAACAAAGTTGCGGCAACGAGCATCGACAAGTATCTCACGTGGGGCGAGCCGCCCGCCGATGTCGCCGAAAAGATCAACACGGTGCGGGCCCTGGCGCGCGCGCAGGGACGGCACGTGACCTTCGGTATCCGCCTGCACGTCATCGTCCGCGAAACGAACGACGAGGCTTGGCGCGCGGCCGACAGGCTGATCAGCCATCTCGACGACGAGACGATCGGCGCCGCGCAGAAGGTTTTCCAGCGCATGGACTCCGTCGGACAGAGCCGCATGAGCCGTCTGCACGGCGGCCGGCGCGACAAGCTCGAGGTCAGCCCAAACTTGTGGGCGGGTGTCGGTCTTGTTCGCGGCGGTGCAGGGACCGCGCTGGTGGGTGATCCCGACACGGTAGCGGAACGCATCGATGAATACCGGCGCCTCGGCATCGACAGCTTCATTCTATCTGGCTATCCGCATCTGGAGGAAGCCTACCGCGTCGCTGAACTGCTGCTGCCGAGGCTGCCCCTTCGGCATGCGCTCGCCGGCGGAGCAACGGCCGTCAACATGGGACCGTTTGGCGAAACGATCGCGGGCGATCATCGTCCCGAACTGAGGGCTTCACAGTCGTGAACGTCAGGTTCCATGGTCCGGTCATCGCAATCGTGGGCGGCGGGTTCACCGGCGCGGCCATCGCCTATCACCTTGCGCGCGCCCGCACGCCGGGCCGGACGATTATCTTTGAACCGCGCGCACGCGTCGGTGGCGGCCTGGCCTACAGCAGCGAGGACGGGCAGCATCGCATCAACGTGCCGGCTGGCAAAATGAGTCTGCTACCAGACGCAGACGATCACTTCCTGCGGTGGATCGAACGGACCGGCGCGGTTGACGACGATCCAGAGGCACTCGCTCCGGATGGTCAACTCTATCCACGACGCTCGGTATTCGGCCGGTACGTCAACGCGCACGTTGCGCCGCTCATCGATGATCGCACAATTCGACACGTGCAGGATCACGTCGTCCTGGTGAAACGGGACGGGACGAATTGGTTCATCCAGACGGACAACGGATCAGCCATTCGCGCCGACGTCGTGATCATCGCCACCACGCATCCCGCGCCCGTGGCGCCACGCGTGTTGACCAAGGAGCTAGCTGGCGATCCGCGCTTCGTCGCCGACGCCACGCGGCCAGATGCGCTTGCCCAGATCGGGGCCAGCGACAGCATCCTCGTCGTCGGCAACGGCTTGACGGCTGCCGACGTCATCGCCTCGCTTGATGCGCGTGGCCATCGCGGCCGCATCACTGCGCTGTCGCGGCGGGGCTTACGCTCGCGCGGCCATCCGGACAAGCCTGCCGAGCCGTTTGGCCTCTTCACAGATCCACCGCCGGTGAGTGCCATCGACTTTCTGCGGCGCGTACGCGCGGAAATTGGCCGCGCCGCCGCACAAGGCATCAGTTGGCACCCAGTGATCGACGCTGTGCGCGCCCAGGCGCAGACGATCTGGCCGCTGCTGCCGGTTGCAGAACAGCGCAAGATCGTAAGACATTTACGCCCGTTCTGGGATGTGCATCGCTTCCGCATTGCCCCTCAGCCGGAGGCCGTCATCGCGCGGCGCATTGCGGAGGGTTGGCTGAGCATCGTCAGTGGATCGATCGTTGCAGCAGAAGCCAAGCCAGAGTCCATTTCTATTGCGTGGCGGGATCGACGTTCGCGTGCAACGACGGAGACGTTCAATGCGGTCATTGTGACGACTGGGCCGGCGCATGAGTCCGTCCTGCAATCACAAAGCTATCTAGCTGGTCTGGCGCACGATGGATGGCTGGTTCCCGACGCGGTCGGGCTCGGTATCTCTTGTGATCGTCAAGGCCGGGCCATTTCCAGCCATGGCATTTCTACGCCGACGCTCTACGTGGCCGGCCCCCTGGCGCGCGGCACCTTCGGCGAACTGATGGGCTTGCCACAGGTGTCGCATTACGCGCGCCAAATTGCCCTCAGCGTTGCGGCTGACTTCGCATTGCCCGCAACCGCTGACAGCTGATTGCGTCAAGACGGAACGATGCGCTGCCAGCGGACCTTCCGCCCACACATACGTCAATCTGATTTGCATATTACTTTATCGCCATTGCCGCGACCGGCTGCGCCGCTACACGTATCGGGCGAAGCCCAAATAATGCGAGCAAGCCGGAATGAACCTGAAGCAGTTGAAGGTCGTAAGGGAGATCGTCCGCCAGCGCTTTCACGTTACTGATGCCGCTGACGCATTGTGTACATCGCAGTCGGGCGTGAGCAAGCAGATCAAGGATCTGGAAGACGAACTGGGCATCCAGCTTTTCACGCGCAACGGAAAGCGGCTGACGGGCCTGACCAAGCCGGGCGAGGAAGTGATCGGCCAGCTCGACCGCGTTCTCAAGGATGTCGAAGGCATCAGGCGCCTGGCGGCTAACTTCGCGGCCAGCAATGACGGCGTTCTAACCGTTGCCACAACCCATACGCAAGCGCGCTACATGCTTCCGCCGATCCTGAAGAAGTTCCGCCGTCTTTATCCGAAGGTGGAACTGGTTCTGCTGCAGGCAAACCCAAGGGACATTGGCGAGCTACTGCTCAGCGGCCGCGCCGATGTGGGAACCGCAACGGAAACGATGGAGGACGTTTCGAACCTGCTGACGTTTCCGTTCTACAGCTGGGAACACATTGTCATCGCGCCGAAGGGCCATTCCCTGCTGGATGTGCCGAACGTGTCGCTGAACGACATCGCAGAGAATCCAATCGTCACTTATCATGAAGGGCTAACGGGCCGGGGGCATATCGACGAAGCTTTTCTCGAAGCCGGGATACGCCCCAACATCACCATGGCCGCGCTCGATGCCGACGTGATCAAGACCTACGTGGAACTAGGCTTCGGCATCGGCATCATTGCGCCGATGGCGTTCGATCCAGCGCGCGATGGCGGCCTCGCGCGGGTTGCTGCGGCCAATCTCTTCAGCAAATCGAGAACCAGTATCGCCGTGCAACGCGGCGCATTCCTGCGCGACTTTACCTACCGCTTCATCGAACTATGCGTGCCCGAGCTAACCGAAAAAATCGTCCGGGACGCCAACGCAGCCGTTTAAGCGCGATCGCCCCCCCTAACGCGGTGCCGATGTAGCGATAGCAAATCGTCGCACTCGTTCCTGGACCGCCGCAGCGCCCGAGCTTGCGGCTGGATGCGTGACGAGGCAAGCCACGAACAACTTTGCCCCGGGGACGTTGAGAGGCAAGAAACCAAGGAGCCAAAAATGGCCGATCTCACTCTCAACGACCTCGCCTCGAAGATGAAAGGCATCGACATCGCTTTTCTGGCGAGCAAAACCGACAACGGCGAAATCGCTAGCCGGCCCATGAGCAACAATGGTGATGTGGAGTACGACGGCGACTCCTATTACTTCACATACGAGAAGTCGCGCATTGTGAGCGACATCCGGCGGGACAAAAACGTGACGTTGTCGTTCACCGGCAAGGCCGGTCTTGTGTCAGGGCCGAGCTTCTACGCCAGCGTTCAAGGGCAGGCGGAGCTCATCAAGGACAAAGCTGCCTTCGAGGCGCACTGGACCAAGGATCTCGATATCTGGTTCGACAAGGGTGTCGACACGCCTGGGCTTACGCTGGTCAAGATCCACGCTCAACGGATCACGTATTGGGACGGCAGCGACCAAGGAGAAATCCAGGTCCCTTAGCTGCATGTAGGCCAATCGCCAAGAACGGCGGAATGGGCCTCGAAGGTGACTGGGTCATCACCGATTGCGTCGATTGCAGCTGAACGCGATGGCGCTGCGCGGCGTTAACTGCGGGCGCCCTACTTTGCGACTTGCCGCGAGGCAACGGGGCTGTCCGCTTTCGCGGACGGCCCTTCAATTTCGAGGAACGATTATGGATGAGATGACGATGTTGCGGACATTTTCCGCCGTAACGACTGTAGCGGCCGCGGCCCTGGTCGCCGCCAATTGGAACGCGCGCGTGACAGTGGCGGGGTTCGTGATTTTCATCGTCGCATCGATTGCCTGGATGACGGATGGCTGGCTTGAAAACAAGGCTTCGCTCATCATCCAGAACGCTATCTTGCTGCTCATCAACATTCTCGGCGTCTGGCGCTGGTTGCCCCGCGCAGAGAAGGAAGCAGCCTCCTAAGCAGCGACGCTGTTTGCTGGACGCGTGTAACGGCACAGCGGACGTGGTTTAACGTTCGCCCGCACTAACTTGAGTGCTGGTACGGACACGACCGGGGTTAACGAGCGACTTTCTATCTGCAATTGCGGAGCGGTCTTCTCCAAAATGTCGCACGGGGTTGGCATTTGGGTTGCCTACCGGTGGCGGCATCGCCATGTCATCGGCGTTGTTCCCGCCTCAAGGAGTTCCCATGACCGACGGTATTGCCAGTAAGAGCGGCCAGTTCGCGCTTGGGAAAGCAATTTTCAACCGCCTTGGCTTTGGCGCCATGCGGATCACCGGCGACGGCATCTGGGGTGAACCGGCGGATCGTGAGGAGGCATTGCGGACGCTGAGGCGATTGCCGGAGCTGGGCATCAACCTAATCGACACTGCAGACAGCTATGGGCCCGAGGTCAGCGAGCGGCTGATCCGCGAAGCACTGCATCCCTACGGTGACATCGTAGTCGCCACGAAGGGCGGATTGCTGCGCCCCGGCCCCAACCAGTGGATCCCGTACGGGCGGCCGGAGTATCTGCGCCAACAGGTGTTCGTTTCACTGCGCCGGCTCGGCGTCGAGCAGATCGCGCTCTGGCAGCTGCATCGCATCGACCCGAACGTGCCGGCAGGCGAACAGTTTGGCGCGATCGCGCACATGCAGAAGGAGGGCCTGATTGCTAACGTGGGCCTAAGCGAAGTCTCCGTGGCCGAGATCCAGGCCGCTCAGAAGGTATTCCGCGTCGCGACCGTGCAGAACCTCTACAATCTCGCCAATCGCAAGAGCGAGGATGTGCTCGACTATTGCGACAGCGAGGGCATCGGCTTCATTCCGTGGTTCCCACTTGCGTCCGGCGATCTGGCGAAGCCTGGATCGCCACTTACGACAATCGCGGACAAGTATCAGGCGACGCCCAGCCAGATTGCGCTAGCGTGGCTACTCCGGCGCAGTAAGAACATGCTGCCGATTCCAGGTACGGGTAAAGTCGCGCATCTGGAACAGAACGCAGCAGCAGCGGCAATCGTGCTGGACGATGCGGATTATCGCACACTCGCCGGCGCGAAGGCGTAATCGCCTCGCCGCGCAGTCTTGCTCACACTCATTCAAAGTCGACCAAGAGGAGCTGTTATGTCTCTGAATACAGTTGCCAACGACAATGCTGTCAAAAGCGACCTGTTCGATCCGGTTAAGCTTGGACCTTTTACGCTCACCAACCGCATCGTCATGGCACCGCTGACGCGATCACGGGCCGACGACGAGGGCGTAACAGGCGACTTGCAAGCCACGTACTACGCGCAACGCGCGTCGGCTGGGTTGATCATTTCTGAAGCGACCAACATCAGCCCACAAGGCAAAGGCTACATCCGCACGCCTGGCATCTGGTCGCCACAGCAGGTGGAGGGCTGGAAGAAGACGACGGCCGCTGTGCACGCGAAGGGCGGGCGCATCTTCCTGCAGCTCTGGCATGTCGGCCGCGTGTCGCATTCTGACCTGCAGCCGGGCGGTGTGCTGCCGGTTGCGCCCAGTGCCGTTCGCGCCGAAGGCGTGCAAGCCTATACGCAGCATGGCTTCAAGCCGCTGGAAACTCCGCGCGCACTCGATCTCGATGAGATACCGGGCATCGTGGCCCAGTACGTACACGGAGCCAAGTGCGCGAAGGATGCCGGCTTTGACGGTGTCGAAATTCACGCGGCCAACGGCTATCTGCTGCAGCAGTTTCTGTCCGACAAAACCAACAGGCGGACCGACCGCTATGGCGGGTCCATTGAAAACCGTACGCGATTGGTTATCGAAGTTGTCGAAGCCGTGACGCGGGAGTGGAGTGCGGATCAGGTCGGCATCCGGATATCGCCGCTGACGAAGTTCAGCGACATTGGCGATTCAAATCCTGAACCGTTGTACGTTTCGCTAATCGATCAGTTGAACCCGTTCGGGCTCGCATATGTCCATGTCGTCGAGGGTGATACCGGCGGCGAGCGACACCCGGCGGGCGGCTTCGATCTGCAGAAGCTGCGACGCGCGTTCAACGGGCTGTATATGGCCAACAACGGCTTCGATCAGCAGCTGGCGCTCGACGCCCGCGCAAACGGTCTTGCCGATCTCATCTGCTTCGGCAGGCCGTTTATCTCCAATCCTGATCTCGTCGAACGCCTGCGGTCCGGGGCCGCGCTAAGCGAGGCAGACCAGGCCACATTCTATGCCGGCGATGAACATGGATACACTGACTATCCAACACTGTCGGGCGCGGCCTGATCAGCCGACCAGCTTGGGATCTTCGGCGTCGTGCGCGTGGCGCACGGCGTCGCGAAGGCGGATGTCGAGAACGGCCGGATTAACCAGCACCTTGCCGTCGTGAACATTCACGACGGCGGTCTGTGGGATAAAGAACTCGCCGGCATTTTCCACGTAAAGCGAGAAGCCGTCACCCTTCAGTTCGCGAACCGCACCGATGCCTTCGCTGCCTTCCTTTAGGAAGACCATGTTGCCAACTTCGATCGCGGCCATTGGTAGCTCCTGTCTGCAACACTTGAAATTCGCCAGTTGGTGAAGCGCCAGCTTAGCACGCTTCAACGCAGGCTGACGTCACGACGGCCCTCAGCGCTTGGCGTCCTCGGCAGGGGGTTCTTTGATAACTGACGGTGTCTCAACGCGTGTTTCTGGCTCAAGCCGTGCCTTTTCGCCAGGATCGCCGTGGACTCGCGACAACAAGTTAATGGTTAGCAACAGGATGAATATCGCGGCGACAATCAGGAGTATGCGCTTTAAGCCCCAGCGGCCGGGCAGCCGGTCGTCGCCATGTCGTGGATTGGGAAAAGTCATGAGTTTGCTCCGGGCACGTTTGTAGCTGAACCCTGGCCACTCCCGCCAAGTTCCAAACCTACCTACTTCCTGATGATGATCTGGCTGTTGCCGGTACTTCGCGTGACGTCGACAGCGACGCAGCCTGACGTGCGGCGGCTATCGAGCCGCAAGTCCACCAGAGACAGTCCAACCGAAACGTTGCGCAGCTCCAGTTCGTCGATGAACGACGGGAAGATGGGCTTGGTAAAGCTCAGCACATCATTGGCGTGGTCGATCTCTATGCCGAGGCAAGCCGACAAAAGGCCGAACGGCGTCGCGGCCGCCCAAGCCTGTGGCGAACAGGCGACGGGATACGATGTCGGGCCACGGCGGCGCTTGCGGGGGAACCCGCAGAACAGCTCGGGCAAGCGGCGATCATCCTGGTAGAGGTTGGCGCCAAAGATTGCTTCGAAGACAACACCCGCCTCCCGCTTCAAGCCGTACCGGCCAAGACCGAGGGCGATCATGGCGTTGTCGTGCGGCCAGACGGAACCGTTATGATACGACATTGGATTATAGCGCGGTTCGCCTTGGGCCAGCGTGCGGATGCCCCAGCCGCTGAAGCCGTCGCGAGACAGCAATGTTGCCGCCAAACGCGCGGCGCGCTTGGGGTCGGCGATGCCTGTCATCAATGCGTGTCCCGCATTCGATGTGCGAATACGGCAGGGCCGCTTTTCGCCGTCGAGCGCCAGCGCATAGGTGCCGATGTCGTCGCACCAGTAGGCTTGATCGAACTTGGTGCGAAGGCTTTCCGCGCTGCGCAGCAGACGCGTTGCCAGACCCGGCTCGCCAAGGAGCGAAGCGAGGTTTGCTGCCTTTTGCTTCGCCGCATAGACATAGGCCTGAACCTCGACGAGGGCGATGGGGCCTTCCGCGGACGTGCCGTCGGCGTGAAAAATAGAATCGTGGCTGTCTTTCCAACCTTGGTTGGCGAGACCCTGTGATGTTTCGCGGAAGTATTCCACGAACCCATCGCCATCTCGGTCCCCGTGTGTATCGATCCAATTCAAAGCGGCTTTGATGTTGGGCCAGATGGCGGCGATCGTATCGCGGTCCCCGGTTCGTTCGTAGTACATGCCGGCCAGCATAACGAAGAGCGGCGTGGCGTCGACGGTGCCGTAGTAGCGGCGGAACGGCACCTCACCGAGCATGGCCATTTCGCCCTGGCGGCGCTCATGCAGGATCTTGCCGGGCTGGGCATCGGCGGCTGGATCGATGTGCGTGGCTTGCGTCGCCGCGAGGTAAGTCAGCACGCCCTTTGCGATCGCGGGGTCGAGCCAGAGCATCAGCATGGCCGTGATAATGCCGTCGCGGCCGAAGACGGTGCTGTACCAGGGAATACCTGCATACGGATAACGCCCATTCGGCGTGTCGGTCAGCAGCATGTGCAGGTCGGCGGTGGACTGGCACAGGATCTCGTTGAGCAGCCCGTTCGATGTGGATACCGTAGCGATACCGCTCGTAGCTGCACGCATAGCCCGGCGCTTTTGGCTATATGCGGAAAGCAAGCCTGGTACGGGGTGCTGCCGTTCGCCAGCGTCGAGCGTGATGGTGACAGCAATCGATGTTCGCGCACCGGCCTCTAGCGTCAAATCGAAAATCGCGCGCCGGGGCTCGAGAACACGCGGGGTAGGCGAGAACTTCAGCCGAGTGACACGTGTAGCCTCGTCCAAACCCACGTATCGCAATTCCACTTCGTCGGAGCCGATAATCTCGGTGGAGACGCTGCCGCGGCGCATGCGATCTACGCCGCGAACCTCGAACAAATCCTTGAAGTCGGCGTCAAAGTTGATGCCGATATGCAGGCGGCGGACATGGAAATCGAAGTTGCGCACGGAGATGCGCTCATAGCATGCATCGTCCCAAAGAAATTTCAGCCGTTCCAAGGCTATCGTATCGCGATGGACCTTCTCGCCATTCGGTATCTCGATATCCGGGTTGGTCATATCGACTGACAACGCCGCATTGTCGTCCTGCATGACCGACGACAAAAGCAGCGGACGCCTGCCAGCAAACCACAGCTGGAAGCGCGATAGATGCCGCATATCGCGAAAGAACAAGCCTTCCGCCGTATTCTCGAGCGCGCCGATATCGCCATACGCATCAAGTACGGCAAACGCATCGCCATGCTTCAATGTACGTAAAGAACGCTCCACCAAGGAGGTCTGAGCTTCAATGTGATACTCGGAGACGTCCTCGGCGGCGTCAGTTACGACATGCAGAGGTGAAGCCACCATGCCCTCGCTCCCAAGTTTGCGATGTCAGTCAGATGCCAGCGTCCGGCGGCTCGTCAAGCACGGATGGCAGCTGCCGCCGGCGTGCCGTTGACCTGTCGCGGCCGGCCGTTGATATAGCCTGCACTGCTGCGCGACTTCGTAGCCTGCTGCAGCATCTCTTCATACACGGAGATATAGCGGGCCGCCATATGCTGCAGCGTAAAGCGCCTTTCAAACTCAGCGCGTACCGAGCGGCGATCCAGTGACAGCGCCTGCGGCACGGCAGCGACCGCCTCTTCAATCGACTCGACGATGAAGCCCGAGCGGCCAGGCGTAATAACTTCCGGCACCGAGCCGTTGCGCCACGCGATCACGGGTGTACCTGCGGACATAGCTTCGATCATGACCAGACCGAAGGGTTCTGGCCAATCGATGGGGAACAGCAGCGCGCTGGCGTTGCCAAGGAATTCCGGCTTACCGCTGTCGCCAACCTCGCCGATGAACTCGATCAGAGGATCGTCCAGCAGTGGCTTGATGACTTCATTGAAATACTTTGAGTCAAACGGATCGATTTTGGCCGCTACCTTGAGCGGCATGCCGACGCGCCTGGCAATGTCGATTGCGCGGTCGAGACGCTTGTCGGGGCAGATGCGGCCAAGGAAGGCAAGATACTTGCCTTCGTTCTGATTGAACGGGATCAAGTCTGGCGGCAAGCCGTGATGGATTGTGGCGGCCCAATTGGTCGAAGCCGGCATGGGGGTGCGCTGGCTGTCGGAAATCGAAACGAACGGCATGCCGGGAAAGGCTTCGTAGATCGGCATGAAGTCTGGCAGATCGAGACGGCCATGCATCGTTGTGACAGTACGTTGCTGAATGCTGTCAAAGAGCGGCTGCTGAAGCAAATCGCAATGGAAGTGGATGATGTCGAAGTCTTGGGCACGCTGGCGGACGTCGTGCAGCATGACCAGCATCGTCGCCAGATGATCATTGATCCCAGCAAGCCGCAGACCCTTGGGACAACCCGGCACCAAAGTAGCACTTGTTTTGGAATCTCCTGACGCGAAGAGTGTTACGTCATGACCTTGACGTACCAGTTCTTCAGTCAGCCAGGAAACAACGCGCTCCGTTCCGCCATAGAGTTTCGGCGGCACAGCTTCAGCCAAAGGGGCGACCTGTGCGATGCGCATGTGCTTCTCCGTAATGTTCGGAACAGCTGCAGCCGCTCTGCAGCGTTTAACTAAACCGGCCAGTAGCTTGTAAGTTCCACGCGATGCTGCCGGCAGCTATGCGGCTTCAGGGACGCGCTGAAACCGGCTGAGCTCGAGATCGACCAGCTCCCGGTACGGACCATCCTGCTGCTGCAGCCGGCCCGGCGCGCCCTCTTGCAGAATACGCCCGTCTTTCAGCACCATGATGCGATCGAAGCTGCGCAATGTAGACAGCCGGTGCGCAATCGCAATCACCGTGCGGCCATGCATGAGAGTGGCTAGTGCCTGCCGGATGAGCTCTTCGGAATGCGTGTCCAGCGCTGATGTCGCCTCGTCTAGCAGCAGGATCGGCGAGTTCTTCAAAAGCGCGCGCGCAATGGCAATGCGTTGACGCTGGCCGCCGGATAGCTTGGTGCCGCGGTCGCCTACGATCGTATCCAGCTGTTGCGGCATGCGGTCGATGAAGTCGGCGCAGCACGCAGCTTCGGCTGCGCGCAGAATTTCCCGGTCGGTCGCGCCGGGGCTGCCATAGCGAATGTTGTCGCGCAGGGAGCGGTGAAACAGCGTGATGTCTTGTGGAACGACAGCGATGGCTCTGCGCAACGATTCGTCCGTAACTGCCGCGATATCCTGCCCGTCGATGCTGATGCGGCCGTCATTAACATCATACAGGCGCTGCAGAAGCGAGAGTACGGTCGATTTGCCACCGCCGGATGCTCCGACCAAGCCCACGCGTTCACCGGAAGAGATGTCGAACGATAGTTTGTCGAATAAATTGCGGCCACTGGGATAGTTGAAGGTGACGTTTTCGAACGTGATGGCGCCGCCGCCGTGCTCCAAATCGCGCGCGGTGTCTTCGACGACGTGGGCATGCGGCTGCAGCAGCGTACGCAAGGCTTCAGACAGACGCGCCACATGTTGCGTAACATCGACGAGTGCCACCGCCAGATCGCGGGTTGCGCTCAGCACGGTCAAGCCGAGTGTGCAAACCAGCACAACGTCGCCTGGGGTCGCACGGCCCGCCTGCCACAGCGAGATCACCCACGCCAGCAAGGCAAATGTGAAAAGTGCGGTCGTCACCGCGTGGAAGATGCGCAGACGCTCGAGGTAGAAGAGGCTGCGCTCGCGGGCCCGCATCTCGCGTTTCACGACGCCTTTGAGGCGGCGCTGCTCGGTGGCGAGACGACCAAAGGATTTCACGAGCTGAATGTTCGAAACGATGTCGATCATTTCTCCATCAACCTTGGCGGCCTGGTCCGCGTAGCTGTGATGTAGCGGCTTGCCGCGCGCCGCGACGTAGAACATGGCCGAAAGAACGATGCACGATACCGCCGCTAGACCAAGCGCCATGGGCAATGACACCGTCATCAGCAGGATGATCGAGGCGACCGTGGCGATCAGCGGCGGCAAGGCGTTGAACACGACCATCTGCTCCAGCTGATAGAACGCGTTCGACGTGGCCGTTATCCGGCTCGTCAAGGCACCGGAGGGTTGGTTCTGGAAAAAGGTGATCGAATGCCCGGTGAGATGGCGGAACAGGTCGCGGCGCACATCACCCGAGACGCGGACGAACGTCGAGTTCGCCACCCAACTGGCGACGCGCCAGAGGCAGTTGTCAGCGAGAATGAGGCCTGACAACAAAGCGAAGCCGAGCCACACCTGCTGGTTCAAGGCGGGGAGCGAAAGTGTGTCGACGAGAAACTTTACGCCATACTGTGTGCAGACGGATGCCGTGACTGCGGCGACAACGGCGAAGAAGATGACGAGATGGGGCAACCGGCGGCCACTCAGGTAACGGCCGACGAAGGCATACGGCTTCTCGGCGTAGTCTTTGATGTTCGACACGGCTCGACATCCTTGCATTAGAGCGAAGGTCGTTCACTGGCGAAACGATACGGCGATGATGTGGTTCAAGCCGCTACTGCTTCGTCTCGTCGCAACCCCTGCGACCTTCTGGTGCCGCCGTGTTTTTGGTCTCCGGTAAGAACAGCGCACAGATGATAAATCCGATTAGCGCGATGACGCTGAGCAAGAGCAGCGCGGTGCTGCTGCCATACTTGTCGGCAACTATTCCCGCCATCGTCGTGCTGATGGCTGCGCCGATGCCCATGGCGGTGCCGACGAACCCGAGTGCAAGATTAAAGCGGCCTTTGCCACGTTCGATATCGGCGACGCACGTCGCCACCAGAACGCCTAGACATGTCGCCGAAATGCCGTCGAGCAGTTGAATGGCAACGAGCGCGAAGGGCTCCGTTGTCGACGCGAGCAGAATGCTGCGAATGGGTAGCGCGGCAAATCCGAGCAAAAGGAGCCAGCGGCGCCCCTGTCTGTCGGCGAGGCGGCCGACATGAGGTGAAGCGAACGCAACCATGATCTGCGGCACGATCATAGCCAGCGCGATCAGCAGCGTCGCCTTCTCGCCGACGCGCATCGTGATGGTGCTGGCGACGATCGGCAGTATGGCGGCGTTGGCCAGATGAAAGAAGAAAACGCAGCCCGCGAGAACCAGAAGCGTGCGCTCGCGCGCGAGTTCGAGGATGGCCGGAATGACCTCGTAGTGTTCTTGCGGAGGATCGTCGCGATGGCCGCGGCGGATGTCGTCAGATGATATGGCGCGCAGCGCAATCACCGCAGGAACGGCCATCATGGCCGTGACGTAGAACACCGCTTGGCTTGAGAAGGTCTGGCCGACAAGGCCCATGAACGCGCCGGCGGCGATGCTGCCGCACGATGCAAAGCGGGCGTTGCGGCCAAGGCGCTCGCCAATCAGGCTGTAGCCGGCGATGCCGAGGCTGATGGCGGCGAGCGCCGGCCCGATGATGACGCTGGCGCTGACGTGCAGGGCCTGGGCCAACAATACAGAGAGAAACTGCGGCGAGAGCGCAATCCAAAGCGCGCTGATACCGATGGCGACCATCGCAACGGTGGCGACAAGTTTGTCACGGCGCAACGCATCGATCAGGGCGCCGCCCGGCACCTGACCCAATAGGCCGATGATGCTGCCGACAGAAAGCACGATGCCGATGTCGGCATTCGTCCACTTATTAGTAGTGAGATAGATAGACAGAAACGGCCCGAATCCGACTTGCACGTCGGCTAGAAAAAAGGCGAACCAATCGAGGCCGCGCTGGCTCTTTTCCGACGGGGGGCGCTGATCGCCTCTTGTTGTTGGTTGCTCCGGCTGCGTCATGGCGGCAGCCAAAGTTCATGGCGTCGCATCGCTCGTCACTATTCCGGAGGAGGGTTGGAGTTAGGGGGAGGCTGTACCGTCTTCGTCTGCGATGGGCCGACGACGACTACCGGCTCGCCGACGCGATATTCCGGTGTGACGCGCAGCTCATCTGACGTCATGTTCAAGACCGGGCCTTGGCCGCTGAAACGCAGCGTCGACCACGCGACGGCCACCTTGCGCGTTCCCACACCGAGGAAACCGCCGAAGTCGATTACGGCCGCGCGCAGCTCGCCATCGCGGCTGACAAGCACATCGACAACGCGTCCCAGTTTATCACCGGAGGCATTGGCGACTTCCTTGCCGAGCAGGCTTTCGATGCCATTGTCATCCAGGACAACCGCAGGCGTGCCTTGCGACGGAGTGCCTGCCGGCGTGCTCGATGTGCCAGGAGTGGTGGTGCTTTCGCTTTGTGCCATCGCGGTAAATGCCACGAGGCTGCCCATCAGCAGGGCACATCCCCACCGGCGGATAGTACGCTGAATGTGCAGGTGCGCTGTCGGCGCCATCATTTTCATAGGTCCCCACCATAGCGATTACGATAGATGGAAACCGCCCGGGTTACTCAGGGTTCCCAATGGTTTGGCCCGGGAGGCCGCTTGCCCAGGCTGGAATGTTCGAGTGGCCGCGCTCATGCAGCGAGTACAAGAGTTCACTGCGCCTGCGACGGAATTGCCCACCGTTGACGTTGATGTCTTGATTTTGACGGCCACAACGCCGACGACAGCACTGCCGATTGCAACTGGGGGGACGTGATGCGCGGACTGGGTTGGACTTGCTCTCGGGCTAAATCGCTGTTGGCCATCACTGCCGGAATCGCGCTTGCGGCCAGCGTGCTGCCGCGCGAGGCAGACGCGCAAAGGCGACGCGGTGGTGGTGACACAACGCCTGTCGTCACCGCCATCGACGTTAAGACAGAGCGCATCAATGAGCGCGTCGCGGCCGTCGGCTCTGGACGAGCGCGCCAGCAGGTGACACTGACGACACGTGTGGCCGGCGTGATTTCCGAGGTGCTGTTCGAAGGCGGCGCCAAGGTCGAGGCCGGGCAGGTTCTCGTCAAGCTGAACGCGGAGCCGGAAGCCATTGCCGTCGAAACGGCTGAAGCACAACGGGCGCAGGCCAACGACGCGGTCGAGCGCTACAGGCAGCTGAACGAAAACGCGATCTCGCGCGTCACCAAGGCGGAAGCGGATACGGCGCTAAAAGTTGCAGACGCCGCGCTGCGCCGGGCGCGAGAAGATCTCGATCGCATGACGATCAAGGCGCCGTTCGCCGGCATCATGGGGCTGACCAATCTGCAGACGGGCGATTACCTCGCGGTGGGCAACCCGATCGCTTCGATCGACGACCGCTCGACCATCATCATCGAGTTCACGGTGCCGGAAGCTGCGGCGCCATCGATCAAGCTCGACATGGCGATGCGCGCCAGCCTCGTGGCGCGGCCGGGCGAGATCTTCAACGGTAAAATCCAGGCGTTGGGCACGCGTATCGATCCGGTGACACGGACACTGCAGGTGCGCGGCGAGATACCCAATCCGGAACTTGCACTCATTCCCGGCTCGACATTCTCCGTCAGCGTGCAGCTGGCGGGCGACGAAGCACCGGTCGTGCCCGGCCTTGCCATCCAGTGGGATCGCGCCGGCGCGTACGTGTGGCGGCTGAAGGATGACAACACAGTGGAGCGCGTCGATGCGGCGATCATTTCGCGCGACGGCGACCGCGTCTTCATCGATGCGACGTTGAAGGCTGGAGAAAAAGTGGTGAGCGAAGGCGGTGGTTTGCTGCGCGCTGGACAAAACGTGAAGCAGCAGCAGGGCTCGTGACGCCTGCATTCCGCCCCGCAACGCATCGCAATTGATGGATCCGGCCGCCATGACCTCCGCTAGCCCCACTCCCGAAAGAGCCCCAAGGTCCGCCCCGCGTGACGACGGCGGCTGGGTCGGCGTGTTCGTGCGCCGGCCGATCCTCGCCGTCGTGCTGAACCTGCTCGTCATTATCGCCGGGATCGCGGCGGTGCAATCGATCGAAATCCGCGAGCTGCCGGACGTCGACCGGCCGGTTGTCACCGTTCGCTCCACGTATGCGGGCGCGACACCGGAGAGCATGGATGCGCAGATCACGGCGATCGTCGAAAGCGCGGTCTCGCGCGTGCAGGGCGTCACGAGTATTTCCTCGAACTCCGCCTATGGCTCTAGCCGCGTGGCGGTTGAGTTCTCGACCGATACCGACCTGCAGGCTGCCGCGATGGACGTGCGCGATGCGGTGGCCGGCATTACCAACCAGCTGCCGAACGACATGGAAGACGAGCCGCGCGTCGTCAAAGCCGATGCGGATGCCACGCCGATCATCCGCATGGCGATTGCCTCCGACAAGTTGTCTGAAAGCGAGCTGACGGATCTCGTCAACAACGTCATCGAAGACCGGCTGGCCGCCGTCGAGGGTGTAGCGTCCGCGAATTCCTATGGTTTGCGGGCAAAGACGATCGAGGTGCGGGTGTCGCAGGTCGGTCTCGCCGCGCGCGGACTGAGCCTCAACGATCTCATCACCGCCATCGGCAAAGCGTCGGTCAATACGCCGTCGGGTGCGCTGGAGAACGCCACGCAGCAGTTGCTGGTGCGTGCGGAGGCGCCGATCTCCACGCCCGCGGATGTCGCGGCACTGGAGCTCAACGCGCAGACGAAGGTCGGCGACGTGGCGTTCGTCCGCTGGGCGTTCCAGGAAGCGACGGCGATGACGCGGCTGGATGGCAAGACGGCCATCGGCGTGGAGATCATCCGCCAGGCGAAGGCCAACACGATCGCAATTTCCGGTGGCGTCAAGGCCGCGATCGCGGAGCTGCAGCAGACGCTTCCAGAGGGCGTTACCATCGCGGTGACGTCCGATGATGCGATCTTCATCCGCGAATCCATTCGCGAGGTCGTCATCACGCTGATCCTGTCGACGATCATCGTGATCGCGATCATCTACCTTTTTCTTGGCTCCGTCCGCGAAACGATCGCGCCCGCGTTCGCCATTCCGGTGTCGCTGATCGGCACGCTGGCGGCGGTGTGGGCGGCCGGGTTCTCGATCAACGTGCTGACGCTTCTGGCGCTGGTGATAGCGACCGGTCTCGTAGTCGACGACGCCATCATCGTCGTGGAGAACATCGCCCGGCATCGCGCGATGGGCAAAGGGCCGCGCGCGGCAGCCGTGATCGGCACGCGTGAGATCGTGTTTGCCGTTCTGGCGACGACGGCGACACTGGTGGCCGTGTTCGTGCCGATCTCGTTCATGCCGGGCATCGTCGGCAATCTGTTCTCCGAGTTTGGCTTCGTGCTGGCCTTCTCCGTATCGATCTCCGCGATCGTGGCGCTGACCGTTTGCCCGATGCTGGCGACCAAGCTCGGCGGAACGGAGCACCGGTTGAAGGAGGGCGAGAAGCCCGGATGGTTCACGCGGCTCGGCACCGGACTGGCGGCCCTCTATGCGCGGTTACTCGACTGGTCTTTGCGCGGGCGTTATCTCGTCGTGCTCGCCTGCCTGGGCTTCGCGGCGCTCGGCTGGGGTGCCTACAAGCTGCTGCCGCAGGAGATTACGCCGGCGGAGGACCGCGGCGTGCTGCAGATCTCGCTAACGGCGCAGCAGGGCAGCAACCTCGACTACATGTCGAAGCTGACGCAGAAGATGGAGGATGCACTGGCGCCTTATCGCGAGAAGGGCGAGGTCACGGGCATCCTTACGACCGTTGGCGGGCAGAGCGTCAACCGCGCGTCGGTGGTCGCGGCGCTGGCGCCCTGGGCCGATCGCGAGCGTTCGCAGCAGCAGATCCAGGGCGAGTTGCAGAACAAGCTGCAAGGCGTGGCCGGGCTATCCGTCTCGCTGCGGTCGGCGAACAGCCTGGGTATTCGCGGCGGCGGGCAGGGCCTGCGTTTTGCCATCGCGGGCCCGGACTACGGGCGCTTGGCTGATGCTGCCGAGAAGCTGACGAGCAAGCTTTCGGCGACGCCCGGGTTCCGCAACGCGCGAACGGACTACGACACGACGCAACCGCAGCTGTCCGTCAGCATCAATCGCGAGGCGGCGACGAAGCTCGGCGTGCCGATCGAGACGATCACCAGCTTGATCAACACCATGATCGACTATCAAAAGGCCGCCGACCTGTTCATTGGCGACGAGATCGTGGAGGTTCAGGTAAAGGCGGGCGGGCGGCCGATCAACGATCCGTCCGACTTGGGCAATCTCTTCGTCAAGGCGGGCGATGGGCACTTCATTACGCTGTCGTCGCTGGTAACGATCAAGGAAGTTGCGATCGCGCCGAGCCTTGGACGCGAAGACCGCCAGCGATCAGTGCCGATTTCTGCGCAGCTCGACGAAGGCATGGTGCTGGGCGAGGCCGTGACGGCCATGCGCGACGTCGCCAACGGCGTGATCGAGAAGGACATGTCGATCCTGCTTTTGGGCGAAGCCAAGACGCTGTCGGAGACGTCGCAGAACACCGGCTTCGTTTTCGGCATCGCGCTGCTGATCGTGTTCCTGGTGCTGGCTGCGCAGTTCGAAAGCATGGTGAGTGCACTCGTGATCCTGTGCACCGTGCCGTTCGGACTGGCGGCGGCGACGCTTGCCATTCTGCTGTCGGGCGGGACGATGAACGTCTACAGCCAGATCGGCCTGGTGCTGCTGGTGGGCATCATGGCGAAGAACGGCATCCTGATCGTGGAGTTCGCCAATCAGCGGCGTGACGAGGGAGAGAGCGTCGACGATGCCATTCGCGAGGCGTCGACCACGCGCCTGCGCCCGGTGATGATGACGATGGCAGCGGCGGTGCTCGGCGCGCTGCCGTTGATCTTCGCGCATGGCGCGGGTGCCGAAGCGCGGCTCGCATTGGGCTGGGTGATCATCGGCGGCCTGGGCTTCGCCACCATCTTTACGCTGTTCCTTGGGCCGGTGGCCTATCGCATCCTGGCGCCGCTGTCGAAGCCGAGAGCGCACGAAACGAACCTGCTGGTCGATGAACTCGAGGCAGCAGAGCGTCAGCTGGCGGGCTGAATGCTCGGCTTCTAGTGCGACGGTCTTGTCGCATTGGCGCCGCCGAGGAACGGTGAGGCGGCGAGCGCCGTGAGGGCGCCCGCTGCAAGACCCACGATGGCCGCGCACGTCGCAGAGACGAGCCAGGAGACGACGGCACCGCCGGCTGGAAAAACGCCGGCGACAACCTCAGCGGCGTGATGAACCGTGTGTTCGGGCCAGGTGACGCCGTACTCGGCAAGGCCGTGCAGCAGGATACCGCCGCCCACCCAGAGCATCGCCAGCGTGCCGACGAAGCTTAAGACCTGCAGGAATGGCGGCATGCCATAGACGAGGCCGCGGCCGACGGGGCCAGAGACGGGGCCATCGCGCTTTGCGAGATACACGCCGAAATCATCGGCCTTCACGATGAGTGCAACGGCGCCGTACACGCCTGCCGTGATCGCTAGGGCAACGACTGTCAGAACGATCGCCTGATTGACAATGGTCGGCGTATCGATGTTGGCCAGCGCGATGGCCATGATTTCCGCAGACAGGATGAAGTCCGTGCGGATGGCACCGGCGACCTTTTGATCCTCCAGCGTCTTGGAATCCTGCACAGTCTCGGCGGCCAGCTTGCCGGCATCGTCTGCAGCGGAATGCGTCAGCATGTGGTGGACTTTTTCGTAGCCCTCGAAACACAGGTAGAGGCCGCCAACCATCAGCAGCGGCGTGATGGCCCATGGCGCAAACGCGGAGAGGGCGAGTGCAGCCGGCAGCAGGAAAACCAGCTTGTTTTTAAGCGAGCCCAGCGCGATGCGGCCAATGATCGGCAGCTCGCGGGCGGCGGCGAGGCCGGTGACGTAGCGCGGCGTTACGGCCGCATCGTCGATGACGACGCCGGCGGCTTTGGCCGATGCCTTTACCGCCTGGGCCGCAGCATCATCGATCGTGACGGCAGCCAGCTTGGCCAGGGCCGCGATATCGTCCAACAATGCGAGAAGGCCGCCGCTCATCGTGAGAATTCCTTAAAGGCTGGGGGTGTCGGCGGCACATTGGCCTGATCCGCGCGACCGATGCAAGGCGCAGCGGCCGTTATCAGCGGCGGGGGCGCCGTGCAGCGTCACTGAGACGCTGGCTGCGGGTCAGGGCGCGACATAGCGCCTTTGGCCAATTCCGTCTCGACGGCGGAGACGAGGCGATTGGCATCGGGCGTGGTGGTGGAGACGAACGACGTCACCAGGCGGCCATCGCGGCCGACCAGGTATTTATGGAAATTCCACTTGGGAGCGTTGAGCCAGCCGAGCTGCTCGCGGGCCCAGACGTAAAACGGGTGAGCGTCGTCGCCGGAGAGTGCGGCTTTCGCGGTGAGCGGGAACTTGACGCCGTAAGTGCCCTGGCAGAATTCCTTGATCTCGCCGGCGGCCTTCGGCTCCTGGTTTCCGAAGTCGTTCGACGGAACACCGATCACGGTTAGGCCCTGACCTTGATATTTGTCGTAGAGTGCCTGAAGCCCCTTGTACTGCGGGGTGAACCCGCAAAACGAGGCGACGTTGACGACCAGCAGGACATTGCCCTTGTACTCGGATAACGGCATCGGCTTGCCGTCGATCGACGTGAACGTGTAGTCCCATGCCGTCGTGGTGGCGGGCTGCTCGGCGCGAGCGACCTGGAAAAATGTGGCCAATGAGGCAACAAGGCCGGCGATCACTGCGCGCATCGGAGTCTCCGGGGTTGAGGAAGACTGATGCTAGCAGACGCGGCGGGGCGTGCAAAAAAGATCCGCGTCAGGCAGGCGAACGATCCGGACGACGTTCGTCTACCCGGCGCGGCAGGGGGGAGCCTTCAGGAATAGTTATCGATGCCGAGCGCCGACGGCTTCCACCAGGGCGCGCGATCGTCGACGGCGGTCTGGATGCGGACCTCGTTTTCATCAGCTGAAGAAACGATGCTGGTCGCGGGGGTCTTCACATGGGCGAAGACGCACGGGACAAGCGCCAGGAGAAGCGGGGCTGCGGCGATTGAGAAACTTGTCATTTCGTGCCTCCGTCCTATATGTGTACTGGTTGGTATTGATATAGAACGCGCCGCTTGCCTGTCAATAACTATTTGTATCGATGAGTATGGAAGTGGTAGACAAGCGACGTCACGTCAAGGAGATTGCGGTGCAGAAGGGCCGTCCAAGGGAATTCGATGCCGATGAGGCGCTCGACAGGGCGCTGCATGTTTTCTGGCGCCAGGGATATGAAGGCGCGTCGCTGACGGATTTGACCGAGGCGATGGGCATCAGCCGGCCGAGCCTTTATGCGGCGTTCGGCAACAAGGAAGACCTGTTCCGCCGCGCGCTCGATCGTTACTCCGAGACTGGCCCGGGCGCCGTGCAGCGCGCAGCACTGGATGAGCCCACCGCGAGGGCGGTCGTCGAGCGCATGCTGCGCGGGGCCGCGAAGTGTCTCACCGATCCGGACAACCCACGCGGGTGCCTGGCTGTGCAAGGTGCGCTGTCGTGTGGCGAGGCCGCCGAATCCATCAAGAACGAGCTGTGCGGACGCCGGGCCGCCGGGGAGGCGGCACTGAGCGCGCGGTTCGAGCGGGCGAAGGCAGACGGCGACCTCAATGCCGATGCTGATCCGCAAGCGCTGGCGCGGTTCGTCGTGACGGTGCAGCAGGGTATGTCGGTGCAGGCCGCTGGTGGCGCGTCACGCGATGACTTGATGGCCGTTGCCGAGATGGCGCTGAAGGCGTGGCCTGGCTGAACTGGTTCCCGACTCTAGGTTTGAGTTTCCGTGATTTGCCACGGTGGAATTTTGCCGAAGCGATCGACCAGAAAGTCGATGAAAACGCGTGTTTTGGCCGCCAAGTAGCGGTTTGGCGCGTAGAGCGCGTGGATATCGAGATCGCCCGGCGCGTAGGTAGGCAGCACCGCTTGCAGTGAGCCTGCGCGAATCTGATCACACACCAAGAACAGTGGCAGGCGTGCAATACCGATGCCAGCGACAGCAGCATCGCGCAGCACGTCGCCGTTGTTGGAGGCCAGGCAGCCGTTGACCGGGACCGCAACAGCGTCGCCGCCGTCTGATAGCTTCCAGCGTTGGGTGGACGTTGAATGGCCATAAATGAGAGCGCGGTGTTGCGCGAGATCTTTGGGCGTCTTCGGCTCGCCGTGAGCCGTCACATAAACTGGGGATGCCACGAGCATCAGCGCCGTTGACGAGATGCGCCGCGCGATCAGGCTCGAGTCTTCAAGTTCTCCAATGCGAATGGTGACGTCGACGCCTTCTTCCAGCGGGTCGATGAAACGATCGGTGAGCGTCAGCTCGACCTTGAGGTCCGTGTACTTCTGCATGAAGGCCGCAATAGCCGTGCTGAGGTACATCATGCCAAATGACATCGGCGCGTTGACGCGCAACACGCCCTTGGGCTCGTCGTGGAGGCGCGAGATCTGCGCCTCGGTCTCTTCGACCTGGGCGAGGATGGCGATGCAGCGCTCGTAATAGGCGAGCCCCGCCTCCGTGGGCGTGACGCGCCGCGTGGTGCGGTCCAGCAGGCGGGCACCCAAGCCCTGCTCCAACTCACTGACGGCCTTGCTAACGGCCGAGCGCGTTAGCCCGAGCCGGCGAGCCGCTTCCGCATAGCTGCCGCTGGATACGACCCTGGCGAAGGCCTGCATTGCCGACAATTTGTCCATTTGGTTCCATTTTGGCACCAGACTGATGTCAATGTCTCAGATTGCGCTCGAATTGGCAACGCACCAGATTGCTTGTCAGCAAGAGGAGACGCAAATGTCGAAGATCCTGGTTCTCTACTATTCGAGCTACGGCCACATCGAAAAGATGGCAGAGGCCGTTGCCGCGGGCGCGACGTCCGCCGGTGCTGAGGTGGCCATCAAGCGTGTGCCGGAACTGGTGCCGGAAGCAGTGGCCAAGCAGCAGCATTTCAAGCTGGACCAGGCGGCGCCCATCGCCACCGTCGAGGAGCTTGCCAACTACGACGCGATCATCATCGGCGTACCGACGCGCTTTGGAAACATGCCGGCGCAGATGAAGAACTTCCTCGATCAGACCGGCGGGCTTTGGTTCGGCGGCAAGCTGATCGGCAAGGTCGGCAGCGTGTTCTCGTCATCGGCGACGCAGCACGGCGGGCAGGAGAGCACCATCCTCTCCACGCACACGGTGCTGCTCCACCACGGCATGGTGATCGTGGGCCTGCCCTACTCGTTCCAGGGACAGATGGGCGTGAAAGAGGTGACCGGCGGCTCGCCCTACGGCGCCACGACGATCGCCGACGGCGATGGCTCACGGCAGCCTTCTGAGAATGAACTGGCGGGCGCCCGCTTCCAGGGCCGCCACGTCGCAGAAATCACGGCAAAGCTCACGGCATAGTTTTATCGCGCTTCTTATCGGAAAACCGGTTCCCACTTTTCCGGAAGCGCTCAAGCAAGAGAAAGGTGTGTCATGTCTGGACTTCATCACGTCACGGCGATCGCCGGAGATCCGGCACGCAACGTCGACTTCTATACGCGGGTGCTCGGCTTGAGGCTCGTGAAGAAGACCGTCAACTACGACGATCCCGGCACCTATCACCTGTACTTCGGTGACGAGGCCGGCAGCCCCGGCACGATCCTGACATTCTTCCCTTGGGGTCATGCCCCGCAGGGCCGTGGCGGCGTCGGGCTGACGCACGAGACGTCTTACCGGGTCCCCGAGACGGCCCTCGGATACTGGGCGCATCGCTTCGTGGAGCTTGGCGTGACGCATGAGGCTATCGCAAAGCGTTTCGGCGAAAGCGTGCTGACGTTCACCGATCCGGACGGCCTGAGCCTTGCGCTCGTGGGCGTTGCGGGCGCGGAGACGGAGGCCGCCTGGGCTGGGTCTAACGTGCCGGCGGAAAACGCCATCCGCGGATTTCATGGCGCGACCCTGCTGCTCGACGACGCGAAGGCGACGGCGGGCGTGCTGGGCGTGCTCGGCTATGACGAGGTTGCACGTGACGGGACGACCACGCGCTTCAAGGCGCGCGGCAGCAGCGTCGGCGGCATCATCGACATTCGCGAGGCGAAGGGCTTCCTGCCGGGCCGCATGGGCCGCGGCTCGGTGCACCACCTGGCCTTCCGCGCGGCGGACGACCAGGAGCAGGCCGACATGCGGCGCCGTCTCGTCGACGAGCATCGCATGCACGTAACGGAGCAGATCGACCGCAACTACTTCCGGTCGATGTACTTCAAGGAGCCGGGCGGGATCATCTTCGAGATCGCCACGGACCAGCCGGGCTTCGCCATCGACGAGCCCGCCGACAAGCTGGGTGAGACGTTGGCGCTGCCGCCGCACCTTGAAGGGCGGCGGGCTGAAATCGAGGCGCACCTGGTGCCCCTGAAGGAGGCCGCATGATCGTTGAGGACATTAGCGTTGTTCGCGCGGGCAGCGAGGTTGCCCGCGCGGATGCGGCCGTGGTGATGATCCACGGACGAGGCGCCTCTGCAGAGGGGATGCTGGGCCTTGCGGGTGAGTTCGCCGTCCCGGGCATCGCCTGTGTCGCGCCACAGGCCCCGACGTCGTCCTGGTATCCGTATTCGTTCCTGGCGCCGTTGGCGCAGAACGAGCCGGCGCTATCTGAGGCGCTGGCGAGGGTGGACCACGTCGTGACTGATGTCGTGGCGCAAGGCGTGCCGCGCGAACGCATCGTGCTGCTCGGCTTCTCGCAGGGCGCGTGCCTTGCGCTGGAATATGCGGCGCGCAACGCCCAGCGTTGGGGCGGTGTCGTCGCCATGAGCGGCGGCCTCATCGGCCCCGACGGGACGCCGCGCAACTACGCCGGCAGCCTTGACGGGACGCCGGTGTTTCTCGGTTGCAGTGACGTCGACTCGCATATCCCGCTCAACCGGGTGCACGAGAGCGCCGATGTCATGAGCAAACTCGGAGGCAACGTGACGAAGCGGATCTATCCGGGAATGGGCCACACCATCGTCGCCGATGAGGTGGCGCGCGTGCAGCAGCTGTTGCGTTCGTTCGCGGCGGCGGTGTAACTCGCGCGATGGAGTTCGACTTCGCAGAGCTCGCGGCCGATGAGCGCTATAAGCTGCTCACCAGCACCATCGTGCCGCGACCCATCGCGTGGGTCACGACGGTCTCGGCTGACGGCGTGCGCAACGCTGCGCCGTTCAGCTTTTTCAATGCCATGGGGAAGGAGCCGCCGCTGCTGGCCATCGGCATCCAGGGCAATGACGACGGCAGCCTCAAGGACACCGCTCGCAATATCATCGATACGCGCGAATTCGTCGTCAACCTCGTCACGGAGCACGTTGCGCACGCGATGAACCTGACGTCGATTGCGGCGCCGGCCGATATCGACGAGCTGGCGCTGGCGGAACTGGATGTCACGCCATCCATCAAAGTGGCGGTGCCGCGGATCAGCGCTAGCCGGGTGGCGTTCGAATGCCGGCTGCACACGCCGTTGCAGTTCGCGTCAGGCCAGGTTGTCGTGATTGGCGAGGTGCTGCAGGCGCACGTGGATGATGCCTATGTGCTGGATGCGGCGAAGCTGTACATCGATACGCCAAAGCTGGCGCCCATCGGACGCGTGCATGGGCGAGGGCTGTATGTGCGGACGGTCGAAACCTTTCAAATCGACCGGCCAAGCCCAGTGAAGGCGCCACAATAAAACTCAGGGACGGCACCTGGCTGGTGCCATCCCTGTCGTAAGCTCGACGCTACGAAACTCTAGAAGCGACGGCGAAGCGCGCGATACTGCGGCTCCAACATGTTCGTCACCCGGTCAAGAAGATCTTCGTTGCGACGAGCTTGGGTGAGTTTCCACAGTGCGCCGATGGCGAACGCTGCGGTTACAGCGATACCTACAGCCACGACCGGCTGCTCGCGAACGAAACGCCGCGTGGAATCGTAGGCGTCTTCTGCGGTCTTTTCTGCAGCGGCATATGCCTGTCCTGCTGTTTTTTCGGCGGCCGCGTAGGCTTTCTTGCCTTCTGCAGCTACTGTGCTGGCCACGTCTTCTGCCTTGGCCTTCAACTTCTGGACCCGGTCTTCGGCGTCGTTTGCAGCCGATGCGGATGCGGCTCCGAAATTGCTCTGATAGGGCTGCGCCATGTCGGGCTCCTTTGAACTGTGTGATTGTTCTGGTGCAACGCCGCATGACGGACTGCAGTTCCGAAAAGACTTCTTAAACAGCGCGAACGATCGTTGCCGCGCGCGAAAGTCTGCGTTGCAAAGTCGCCACTGCGGCAGCCCATTTCGCCGAATTGGGATTGGAAGTCGGGGAAAAGCCCCGGTTTTGCGCATTGGTGGACCGACGTCGGTCAACCGGACTGGTAATATAGAGCACACTGATAGATGTGGTTCGATCGTGGTGGCGGCGTCAATGCAACAGATCCTGAAATCTCATTTTGACCCCTCAACGAAGCAATCGCTGGCGGAACTATATAGCCGCATCGTGGAGCGAACCTTGGCAACGCCGCACCGGGCGCCGCGCGACATTATCGAAGCGGCCATTGCCAACGCGCTGATTGATTTGGCGTCCGCAGGGCAGCGAAATCCCGAGCAATTAACGCGTTACGCCGAATATCGCGCGTCCGTCGTCTGATTTTCGCCTGGAACTTAGGGGAGATGCGGTACGTTCGCGTGCCATATCACTCAGACCCCCAGGGAAGACCATCATGCATGTCACTATTAAAGATGCACAAAAGGCCATCGAAGCCGCGCGCAAAAAGGCTGCTGCTCTCGATACCCAGATGTGCATCGCCATCGTAGACTCAGGCGCAACCCTCAAGGCGTTTCATCGCATGGATGACGCGTGGGTCGGCAGCATCGACATTGCGATCAAAAAGGCGAAGACCGCTTGTCTGTTCGGCATGAAAACCGGCGAGCTCGGAAAGCTGTCGCAGCCGGGCGGATCGCTGTGGGGCATCGAGCATTCGAACGACGGCCTGATCACGTTTCCAGGCGGCGTGCCGATCGTAGATGAAAAGGGCGTTCTGGTAGGTGCGATCGGCGTCAGCGGCTCTACCGTCGAAAATGATGAGACTGTTGCCAAAGCCGGGGCCGAGTCTCTTGGCGTGACCGACTTACCCGCGCATCCTTGGCGCACCTAAGCTTTACATATAACCGTTTACTCGTAGGGCGTTGGGGCCGCTGCGGATCCGCGCTGCGGCCTCAACATCGATCAACCGAATGAGCGCTTCGTGTATCGCTTTTGTCAGGCCGTCGACATCGGTTTCAGTCTGGACCCGGCGGCCGATGCCCGCTAGCTCGTTACCAACAAGTCTACGCATATCTTCTCCAGTGGTCTGGGATGTATTGGGGCAGTAACAGCTGTGGACGTAGGCCGTTCCCGCCTACCCGTGCGCCTAATGGCAGCAGTACAGAGGAAGCAAGAATGTTGCATGCGCTCGCTCGCGGACTTGCCGTAATCGCTTGTTTTTCGGCCAGCTCTTTTGCCGCCGTGGCTGCGATCGATGGCAAATACGTGAAGACGCCGACAGGTTACCTCCTGGTGCTCAAGCCGGGTGACGACGTTTCGGCTCATCTGTCGGAGCTTGCCGAGCGGGAGAAGATTCCTGGCGGCAGCGTCAGCGGCATCGGCTTTCTTGAGGAAGTGAAGTTTGCCTACTTCGACGTCCAGACGAAGGAATACATTTCGAAGACGTACAACGATGTTGAGTTGACCAACCTGACCGGCAGCCTGGCCTGGAAAGAGGGGAAGCCGTCGCTGCACATTCACGGCACAGTAGCTGGCCGGGACTATCAAGCGTTTGGCGGGCACATTCTCGACTCCCGGGTGGGCCGCGGCACGCTGGAGCTGTACGTGACGGTATTCGACAAAGCGCTCGATCGGATCTTTGACGCCGAGATCAACGCCAATACGCTCAAGATCAAATGAGCTTTCTGCAGCGAGCAGTCTATTTGGCGGAGACACCATTCTGCTTGAACCACGCTAGCAACTTGGCCCAGCCGTCTTTGGCGGGCTCGGCCCGGTAGCTCGGACGATAGTCGGCGTGGAAAGCGTGCGGCGCGCCGGGATACACGACGATCTCGCACGTTTTGCCGGCAGCTTTACACGCCGTGCGCATTTGCTCGACGGTGTCGACCGGAATGCCCTGATCGTCCCCACCGTAGAGACCGAGCACTGGCGCCTTGAGGTCGGCAGCAACATCGACAGGGTTCTTCGGCGTCAGGGCGTTGGTTTCGCCGGTCAAGCGGCCGTACCAGGCCACGCTGGCTTTGACCTTCGCGTTGTGGGTGGCATAGAGCCACGTGATGCGGCCACCCCAACAGAAGCCGGTGATGCCAAGACGGGTGGCATCGCCCTTGCCTGACAGTTCCGCGAAGGCAACCGCGGCGTCGAGATCGCTCATCACCTGGGCGTCTGGCACCTTGGCAACGATGGCGCGGATCTCGTCGATCTTCGAGAGCTTCAGCACATCGCCCTGGCGCGCGTACATCTGCGGGGCCACGGCCATGTAACCTGCCTTGGCGAAGCGGCGGCAAACGTCCTTGATGTGTTCGTGAACCCCAAAAATTTCCTGCACGACGAGAACGATGGGAAACGGACCAGCGCCGAGAGGCATGGCGCGGTAGGCTGGAATATCGACGTCCGCGGTCGGGATCTGAACTTCCCCGGCGTCGATGCCGTCCGTCGAAGTCGTGATGGCGGTCTGGGCTGAGACGGGCTGCGTCGCAAGAGCGAAGCCGGTTGCCAGGGTGGTTACCAGCGCTTGCCTGCGCGAAAAGTCGACACGTGGCATCAGGCTACGCAGGTCGCTGGCGAAATTAATGTCGTGCGCCGCTTCGCTGGAATCCCGGCTCATTATCTGTCTCCATACTGTCAGCCGTCCGTGTCAGCCTGACGATTTCGCAGGTGGCTCCGGAGCGGCATTGCTCTTCGTGACGAGCTTGAGATCAGTCAATTCTTTTTGCGTGAAAACGTACAGACGGTGTTTTGCCGTTTTCATGGCGAGGATCCACGCTCGCGGGTCAACGCCCATGGCGACGAGGTGTTCCTGGCACTCTGCCGAGATCCGCTGGGCATTGGCCAAGCCCTCGTGCAGCGTTCCGGTTTCCGACGGCAGCGTGAAAACCTGGTGCACGCCGATCCAGACTTTACGGCCGGCTTCGCGCTCCACGCCGCCTGCGAACAGCAGCGGGCAGGAGGAGGCGCAGTAGGCGTTCTCCGGCACGATGGTGGAGATGCTGGCCTTGCGGATGGCGCGGGCCATGGCGATGGCGTCTGATACGGAGCCGCCGGGCGAGTGCAGATAGACCTTCTTGATCGTTCCGGGCTTGTCTTGCAGCATGCGCTCGAAATCGGCGGCGGTTCCGGGCTCGATGCGGCCGACCGCTGCGAGGTTGCCGGCGCCATCCGCAGTGAAGGTCATCCGCGAAGCCAGTTGGGACGGCGAGGGGCGATCGACGAGGCCAGGCATCTCGGGGGGACGCGTTCCCGGCGCGACCGGGGCGGCTTTGGGAAAATACGGACGCTCCTGATCGCTGTCCTTGGGCGGCTCCATCTCGACGGGGCCGGTGCGTTCCATGTCGATTGCGGGATCGCCGGCGCGCTGCATCATGCTCGACAGGTCGAGTGCGAGCATGGCGATGCTGGCCGTGACGAGGACGAAGAACACGCTGCGCAACATCGCGCCTTCGGCTTCGCCCTCGCGGCGCCAGTAGTCTGGATCAAGCAACGCAAAGCGCCGCGTCATGGAGACCGGCCGGGGCCGATGGCGGGCGTGATAGGCGCCACGTTGGATGGAAGGCGCTCAGGCGGCACATTTGGAGGCCCGGTGTGGGGCGCGTCCTCCGCTCGCCGGCCGCCTGGAGGTTGCGGCAACGAGGGGTCGTGGTCGCGCAGCGCGTGATAGATGCGGACGGCGCGCATGACCTCGCCTGCGGTCATCGTATCTTCATCGCGGTCGGCGCCTTCCTCGCGGCGGATTGCGGCGTGCACGATGACGTGGATGAAGATCAGCACGGCGGGCATCAGGTCGAGCGAGATGGCACCGGCCCAACTCGGCAGGAAGTCGCCGGCGTACTGTAGTACCGCTTCCGCCGTCGAGAGCGGGATGAAACGCACGGGCACGACGGTGGGGCGGGCGAGGATCTCGTCAGCCGCCGTCGAGAGTGCGGACGACTGCGACTTGATCGCCTGTTCCACCTTGCCGACGACCTGGTTCTGGCGATCGGCCAGATCGACCGAGCGGCCGTCCGCCGCCGGAGCGATGAATGTCTTGTGCAGATCCTCCGCCGTGCGCTTCACGGCAGGGGCGATCGACGTCTGCTGCAGGTCGGCGATGGTGCCGGTCAGCGTGACGGTTTCGGCCGCGAAGGCGTTGGTGCGGTCCTCGACCGGGCCGGTGGCGGAGACGAGCTGCCGCATCTTCGACAGCGACTTGCCGCCGGACTCAAACAGCACCTTGATACGTTCGCGTGAGGCCGTGATCTCCGTCGCCAGGCCGTTCAGCTGCGTCGCCATCTGAGCCGTGAGCTGGACGACGGTGCCGCTGCCCGAGGTGCCGGTGAGGGCTCCGGACTGGCGTTCCTGGTCTGACAAGAGAGAGAAGCGTTGGGCGGCGAGCTGGATGTCGGGCAGCAATCCCTGAGCCGCGAGCGCATTGCCGTGGGCCTGATCGAGCTTCTGCTGGTATTCCTCGTTGGCCGTGGCCATGTGTTGTTCGAGGGCGGCGGCGCCGGCCAGCGCCGCGGCGTTGAGCCAGGCGGACATGGCCAGGATCATGATGCTGCCGATCGCCATCGCCAGGTACATGAGCCGGCGCGACGAGGCTTCGCGAACGTGCGGAAGAAACCGCATGAGGTAGGTCCAGAAGGCATAGATGCCGACGGAAACCGCCGCCGAATAAACGACGGCGGCGAAAAATACGGCGATGGGTGAGCCTTCCAGCAGGCTGCGGACGCCAAGATATGTGTAAATGCCGCTCGCCAGCGCCAGCGTGGCGAGCGTAAATTTCGTCATCACCTCAAGGCGGGCAATGCCGCCTCGGAGTACTTGAGACATGCGCCATCCTTATAAATCTAAGAGCTGTTCGCGTTGCATGTGGTGCACACCGATGCGTTTTATAAGTGGCGTGCAATGCGTTAGCTTCAGGGCATGACGCAAAGAAAGACTCCAGCCGCGAAGGCGCGCCGCGCTGCCAAGCCTCGGAAGGTGCAGTGCCGCGATGAACGCGAATATGTTTTCGAACCGGCACGCACTGCCTTGCTGGCTATCGATATGCAGCGCGATTTTTTCGGGGGCGACGACGACGGCGCAGACGAAGCGCAAAGCAACGCGATGCGCGACGTGGTGCCAAAGGTGGCTTCGCTGCTGGCCGTAGCCCGTGGCGCTGGATGCCACATCGTCCACACGCGCGAAGGGTACGCGTCTGATCTCTCCGACGTCACCGCGTATCGCAAATCACTCGGCTACGTGGGCCGGGAGGGGCCGGGCGGGCGCTTCCTCATCCGTGGCGAGTGGGGGCATGATTTTTGCGACGAGGTCGCTCCTCTCGCCGGCGAAACGGTGATCGACAAGCCGGGCTTCAGCGCTTTCTACCGAAGCGATCTCCACGCCCGATTGCAGGCTGCTGGCATCGATCACCTGATTCTGTGCGGAGTGACGACGCAATGCTGCGTGCACTCCACGCTGCGAGAGGCCGTAGATCTTGGATACTGGTGTCTGACGGTTGCAGATTGTTGCGCGGCGGAAGAGCCGGAGCTTCACGAGGCCGCGCTGCGGATGATCGCTGGTGAAGGCGATCTTTTTGGTTGGATCGCAGAGCTAGACAGCGTGCTTGCCGCGACAAGTGCCTCGGCTTGAAGTGCGGATTCCGGCATAAAAAAAACTCGCGAAGCCCCGGCGCTTCGCGAGTTTATTGTGGGTCAGGCCACCGTTAAGCGGCCGTTCCTTGATCACCAACGCCGACGACGGCGCCGACGACGGCTCGGTCCGATGTAGAGACCAATGCCAGGTCCCCAGCCACCGCCCCACCGCCGACCACGGCGGCTACGACGACGACGACGATACCGGCGAGCCTCTGCGGGCTGCGCGGTCGTAGCCAGAGCCAGACCTGTCACGCCCGTCAAACCAAGGGCAGTGACACCGTATGAGCCAATCGAGCTCACGGCATAGATCGCGACCATTGCAACGACAGCGATGCCGCTAGCGATGCCGCGTCCGAGGCTGCGC
Organism: Hyphomicrobiaceae bacterium; assembly: GCA_030655135.1. Lineage (GTDB taxonomy): Bacteria > Pseudomonadota > Alphaproteobacteria > Rhizobiales > Hyphomicrobiaceae > JAKAXS01. The sequence goes on from JAURWC010000022.1 coordinate 99,011, forward strand.
ACGAGAGTCGTTACGCCTCCTACGGTCTTGGCAACGATACCTTCTCCGCTAGTCATGTATTTTCCACTCCGCGTTTTTGCAGTTTGGGTCAAGTTGTAACTGGCGAGCGGCAAATCAGTTCGATATCGAGGTCGAATTTCTGATCACTCAGAGAGCCGGGCACCCGTAAAGGACGAGTTGACGCCAGCCAGGCCACATGACTTGACTTAGAAAGGCTAGCACGCGGACGCAATCGGTGCAATGCAGCCCCTCCTGCTGCAGTGCACACCAACATCACGGAACGATTAAGTAATTTGAGTTCTCAGACCATCCTCAGCTTAGCTTGAACTTTTGCGGTGGCGGACAAACATGCCAACCGCGAATGACGGCTAATCAAATGATAATAAGGCATTGTGAATGACCAAGAAGCCTACGTATGTGCTCGGCATTAACGCTTATGACCACGATGTCAGCGCGTGCCTGCTGCGAGACGGAAAGATCGCGGTCGCGATCGAAAAAGAGCGGATCACGCGGCGCAAGCATGCCTCCGGCTTCTATGAAGAAGTGGTCGACTATTGCTGCGAAGCCGAAGGCATCCGAGTGCAGGACATCGATCTCGTCGTTCGCAATTGCTACGTGCTGACGGTCGAGGATTTGGAAACGCGGCTGCTCTACGAAAACATTCCCGAGTTCATGGATCCGGAAGAGCGCAAGCTGGCCAAGGATCACCCGCTGCACCTGAAATCTTCCGACAAAATCGTCACGATTTCGCACCACGTGGCGCACGCTTACAGCGCGTTTGCCGCCTGCCCTTTTGATGAAGGCGTCGTGATGATCGTCGACGGCGTCGGCAGCTATGCCACCGACGTTCACGAGCCGGGGCAGATGACCGAAGGTGTCAATCCGCTGGCGCGTGAGTCGGAGAGCTACTACCGCTTCAAGGGCAAGGAAATCGAAACGCTCAAAAAAGTCTGGCTGCAGCCGACCCGCGGCTTCCTCAGCGACGAGTTCTATTTCATGCCCGGCCTGGGGGCGATGTACAGCAAGGTCTCCAGCTACATTTTCGGAGACTGGAACAAGTGCGGCGAGGTCATGGGGCTCGCTCCGTACGGCCGGCCGAACGCCTTTCCGCCGCTGATCAACATCGTTGATGGCGAGCTGCAGTTTCCGGAGTGGGACAGGTCATTCAACCGGCCGTGGAACATGGACGAGGATTGGGAAAAGTCGCCAAACCTGCAGCACTGGCAGGACATGGCCTGGCGCATGCAGGATGATTCCGAGAAGGTTTTGATGATGCGCGCCAAGTGGCTGCGTGAAACGACAGGTGCGCGCAATCTTTGCATCGCGGGGGGCGTGGGTCTGAATTGCGTTGCCAACGGCAAGCTGGTGCGCGATGCCGGATTCGAGAACGTCTGGGTGCAGCCAGCGGCCGGCGACAACGGCATCGCCATCGGCTGTGCATACTACGGCTACCTAAAGCTGCTCGGCCATGAGCGCAACCACGTCATCAACGATGCCTACTTTGGCATGGACTATCCGGCGCTGGCCACGCGCGAGGATGCGGCGCAGACCCGCTACAAGCTCGACATCAAGGTCAAGCACAGTGATGACATCTGCGCTGAAACGGCGAAGCTGCTGACCGAAGGCAAGGTGTTCGGCTGGTATCAGGGCCGCGGCGAATTCGGCCCGCGTGCGCTCGGCAACCGCAGCATTCTGGTCGATCCGCGCAAGCCTGAAATGAAGGATATCGTCAACAAGCGCGTGAAACACCGGCAGGCCTTCCGGCCGTTCGCGCCGATCGTCATCGCGGAACGGGCGGCGGAGATCTTCGAAGGCGAAGAAGATTCGCCGTTCATGCTGCTTGCCAAGCGCGTGCTGCCGGAATGGCTGGATCGCGTACCCGCAATCGTGCACGTCGACGGCACCGCGCGCGTCCAAACGATTACCCAGGAGCAGAACCCCAAGACGTACAGGCTGTTGAAAGAGTTCGAGGCGCTGACAGGTGTGCCCGTGCTGCTCAACACGTCATTCAACGTCAAGGGCGAGCCAATCGTCGAGACGCCCGAGGATGCTATCGATTGCTTTCTGTCTACAGGCTTCGACTATCTGGCGCTGCACGACATGCTGATCGAGAAAACGTCGATGCACCATGCACTGGCTCCGGCTCGGCGCACGTTCCACGAAATCCAGACGATGGTGCGGCGTGGCCTTTATCCTCCATCTGACAGCGATTGAGGCGCGTCAAAGCAAAATGTCGACGACAGGTCACCAGGCTATTTTGCGGTGTTGCAAGCTGCGCAACGGCTAGCCGCATTGTCATTGCGTCGGACGATCACCGATGGATCAAGGTCGCGCAGCGCAGCCTTTAGCGAGCCTGAAAACTGTTGTCACGAGGTTGGCAATAGCATTGCCTGCTGCCCTGTGCAGATTTGGCTAAGCCGAAAGCGTGGTCGCGTACGCGGCTGCCGGTGAGAGGACATGAGAGATGCTAACACGCCGTACGCTTCTGGGATCGACGTCGATGGCTGCTGCGATGGTGCTGATGCCGAAGATCGGGCTAAGCAATGCGGCGAGCGCTGGCGGCGCATTCGAAATGCGCGCGATCCCTTCGACTGGAGAGAAAATTCCCGTCATCGGCATGGGCACATCGGGCAGCTTCGAGGTAAGCCCCGGCTCTCCTGAGTATGACGCGTTGAAGGACGTGCTGAAGGTGTTCTTTGACGGTGGTGGCACGGTGATCGACACGGCGCCGACCTACACCAATGCAGAGGACGTGCTGGGCGCGTTGCTGGCCGAGCAGAACCTGCGGGACAAGTGCTGGCTGGCCACCAAGCTTTCGGGCGTATCCGGCCGCGAGGAGGGCCTGGCGCAATTTGCGGAGTCGCTGAAGCGGCTCAAGACCGACAAGGTGGAATTGCTGCAGGTCCACAATCTGCGTGATACGGAAACACAACTGGCGCTGGCCAACGAGCTCAAGAAGGAAGGCAAGGTGCGTTACGTGGGGCTGACGCACTACGTCGAGTCAGCCCACGATGAATTGGCCGGGCTGGTGGCCAAGTTGAAACCCGACTTCCTTCAGATCAACTACTCCGTAACCACGCGCGGCGCCGAGAAGCGCGTGCTGCCGGAGGCCAAGGCCAACGGCGTCGCGGTGATGATCAATCGCGCATTCAACGATGGGAAGCTGTTCGCCCAAGTGAAGGACAAGCAGCTCCCGGCTTGGGCCGCAGAGGCAGGCGTTACGTCATGGGCGCAAGCGTTCCTGAAATTCGTAATAAGCCATCCGGCTGTAACCGTCGTGATCCCCGCAACCGGCAAGCCGAACCGTCAGGCTGACAATCTGCTGGCCGGTAAAGGCCCACAGCTAAACGAAACACAGCGCGCATCGCTCATCGAGCTGTTGGCCTGATCCATGTTCGATCGCGCAGCGGCCCTCCTCAAGATCGAACGCAGCGAGGCGCCGGCCGTTCTGGCGGGCGCTGCCATGTTCTTCCTGCTGTTCACCGGCTACTTCATGCTGCGGCCGGTGCGCGAGACAATGGGTATTGCGGGCGGCATTGAGAATTTGCAGTGGCTTTTCACGGCGACCTTCGTTGCCACGCTCGTCGCGCTACCGCTGTTCGGGTGGATCGCGTCGAAGGTGCCGCGGCGGCAGATCCTGGCCTGGACGTATGGGTTCTTTATCGTCAACCTGTTGTGCTTCGCAGTCTTGTTCTCCAGCAACGCGGACGACTTGTGGGCAGCGCGGACGTTCTATGTCTGGCTGTCGGTGTTCAACCTGCTGGCGATCTCGCTTGCCTGGAGCGTTCTGGTCGATCTGCTCGCGGTGCCCGAGGCCAAGCGGCTTTTTGCAATCATTGCAGCGGGCGCGAGCTTGGGCGGACTGGCTGGCCCGGTGCTGGGAACGCTCCTGGTCGCGCCGCTCGGTCATTCGGGACTGGTGGGCCTGTCTGCGCTTTTGTTGACTGGCAGCACGGCACTCGCAGAATTTCTGCACCGATGGCGTGATCGGTATCCGCCGTCCCAGCCAGGGCAGCCGACGCGCGCGGAGCCACTTGGCGGCAATGTGTTCGCGGGTGCTACCGACGTGTTCCGCTCGGGCTATCTCACGATGATCGCGCTTTTCGTCGTGCTGCTGGCGGTCGTGACGACCTTTCTCTATTTCGAACAGGCCCGGCTCGTGAAGGAAACCTTTCCGGACAAGGTGCAGCAGACGCAGGTGTTCGGCATGATCGACATCGCCGTCCAGTCGCTCACGCTGGCCGTGCAGGTGCTGCTGACCGGCCGCATCGCGACGCGCTTCGGGATTGGTGCGCTACTCGTTTTCGTTCCACTGATCATGGCGGCGGGCTTCCTGTGCCTGGCCGTAGCGCCGGTATTCGCCGTACTTGCGTTCGTGATGATCGTGCGCCGCGTCGGAGAATACGCCCTTGTGAGGCCCGGCCGCGAAATGCTGTTTACCGTCGTGCCCCCCGAACAGAAGTATAAGGCGAAGAACTTCATCGATACCGCGGTTTATCGCGGCGGCGATGCAGTGGGCGGCTGGATCAAGCGGGGGCTCGACATCCTCGCGGATCATCCCGCCGCAGCCATGCTGATCGGTGCAGGTGTTGCGCTGATGTGGGCATTGACCGGCGGCTATCTGGGGCGGCGGCAGCTAGAGAAAGACCGGCAGTTGCGTGTCTCGACTGAGGCCACGCCAGCCTGATACGATTCTTAACCAATCCTTGCTGCACAAAAGCTGTTGTAAAGCCGTCGTACGCTGCGCATCTAGTAGCCGCGGCCTACATCGGGTTGCATCAGCCTTGACGAAGGATGCCGATGGCACTGACCGATACAGCATTGAAAGTAACCGTGCCGGCCGAGTGGGCGCCGCAGACCGCGATCTGGACGGCGTGGCCGGCAGACGCCAGCGAATGGAACGACGACCTGGCTTCGCCACGGGCAGACGTCGCGGCGCTGGTGCACGCGCTGGCGGAGCACAATGTCGTTCGCGTGCTGGCGAATGGCGAGGAAGCCGTTGCATCTGCGCACGCTGCGCTCCGCAGCGCGGCCGAGGTCGTGCCCGCGCGCTATGGCGATATCTGGCTGCGGGATACGGGACCGATTTTCGCCTCGACGCCCGAGGGCAAAGTGGCGCTGCGCTTTGCCACGAACAGCTGGGGCGGCAAGTACGACTTGCCGGACGATGCGACCGTTGGCGACGATGTCGCCAGGATTGCTGGCAAGCCGATCAAGCGGTTTGAATTCGTGCTGGAGGGCGGCGCCGTCGACCACGATGGCGAAGGCACCATCCTGACGACGCGACAGACGTTGCTCAATCCCAACCGGAACGGCTGGAGCAAGGCGCAGGCCGAGGAAGCCCTGGCGCTGGCGTTTGGTGCGCGCAAGATCATCTGGATCGACGAAGGCCTCGCCAACGATCACACCGATGGACACATCGACAACATCGCGCGGTTCGTGGGGCCGGGGCGTGTCGTGTGCCAGGCCCCGGCGGGAACCGATGATCCCAATGCGGACACGTTGAACGCGATCGCCCGCGCGTTGGAAGATGCGACAGACGCGGCGGGCCGTAAGCTTGAGGTCATCCGCATTCCTGGTGTCGGCCTCTACAAGAATAAGCTGGGCGACGTTTCGCCGGCTTCGCATATGAATTTCATCATCGGCAACGGCGTTGTCGTGGTGCCGGTGTATGGCACGCCAACGCAAGACGCGGCACTCGCCGCATTGCAGGATGTGTTCAGCGACCGCCGCGTCGTCGGCGTGGACTCTCGCGGGCTGATCGGCTGCGGGTTGGCGGGTGGTGGGTCGTTCCATTGCATAACGCAGCAGGAGCCGCGCTGATGGCCAATCGCATGATCACGGTCGCTGGCATCCAGACGTCGTATGGGCACGACCTGAAGGACAACATCACCAAGACAGAAGGTTTCGTGCGCGAGGCCGCAAAGCTCGGCGCGCAGGTCATCCTGCCGTCCGAGCTGTTCCAGGGCATTTATTTCTGCACGCACCAGAATCCGAAGTGGTTCGACACCGCGCATCCCGTGCACGACCATCCGTGCGTGACCGCGCTCGCCAAGTTGGCGAAGGAGCTGAAGGTCGTCATACCCATCTCGTTCTTCGAGAAGGATGGCCCGCGGTATTACAACAGCATCGCCATCGCCGATGCGGACGGCGACATTCTCGGCGTCTACCGTAAGAGCCATATTCCGGACGGCCCGGGCTATCAGGAGAAATACTACTTCCGGCCCGGCGACACCGGGTTCAAGGCCTGGGCGACCAAGCACGGCCGCATCGGCGTTGGCATCTGCTGGGACCAGTGGTACCCGGAGAGCGCGCGCGCCATGATGCTACAGGGTGCCGAGGTGCTGTTTTATCCGACCGCGATCGGTTCCGAGCCTTACGACAGCGCGTTGGAGACACACAAGCAGTGGCAGCGAGCCATGCAGGGGCACGCCGTTTCAAATGCCGTTCCAATTGTGGCCGCCAACCGGTTCGGGTTGGAAAACAATGACGGCATCCAGCAGAAGTTCTATGGCCATTCGTTCATCACGGACCACCGGGGCGACCTCGTTGAACACGCGGGCGCCGCCGACGACGCGGTTCTGGTGCATACGTTCGATCTCTCCATGATCGAAAGCTACCGCGCCGACTGGGGCTTTTTCCGCGACCGGCGGACGGACCTTTACGCTACCAGTATCATTTAAGCCTCACCCTCGACAAACTGCGCTCGGCTTGCAACCTCAGTAGCCGGAGTGCGTTACGCGTTTGGTGCAATTGCGACCCTGGGGGGCTTATGACGAGCGAACAGCTGCGCGTATTCATTGCCGAGGATGACGAGCTGATCCTTATGGTGCTGGAAGATATTCTTGACGAACTTGGTTGCAAAGTCGTGGGCACCGCAGCTTCGGTCAAGGGTGCGCTGTCATTAATAGACAGCGAACCATTCGACGTGGCGATCGTCGACGTGAAGCTGAATGATGGATCTGTCGAGCCGTTTGCAGATGAGTTGGCGAAGCGGAGAATACCCTTCGCGCTCGCCACCGGATTTGCATCTCAAGATTTGATCGCGCGATATCGTGGTTGTCCGGTTCTGCATAAACCGTACATGATGGACGACGTGCGCAAAGCGCTGGCAAAGCTGCCAGCGCCGGTTGCTGAGACGGCGGCAAGCGGCGCTTAGCCCGCCCTTCGCGCTTCGGGGATGTTGTGCAGATCGCCATTGCCGGCGCGGCTTAGAGCGCGCATGCCTTCCACCATCGTCAAGACATGGCCGCGGTTCAAAACGCGGCGCTCTATGTGTGGATAGTGCTCTTTCAGCGCATCGTGGAGCGCGTGGCGGCGTGCTTCGGGAACGTAGAGATCGCTGTTGCCGAAGATGAAGACGCTGCGCTTGTCGATGTTACTCAGATTTTCGATCGGATTGGTGCCGACCATCGTCTCAGTGAACGCTTCGAGGGTATAGCCCTTGCTGGTTGCACGTTCGCGGATAACTGCTGACGCTGGGCTTTCCCAGAGCATGCGCGGGCCATGATCCGCCGATGCCATCGAGTACAGCCGCGCGCCGAGCATATTTGCCAGCACCGTCGCTGGCGCACTGCCCATGCTCAAGCCGACGACCGTTAGCAGCTTCTGATGGCCCGTCTTGGACGTGAGGTGCATGGCGTCGCCGACAAGACGCTGCATGGCGACCTTACAAAGATGTGGCTCGGAACTAACGATCGCGTAGGGCATCTCGTAGCAGGCGAGAAAATCGCGCGGCACCAAGCCTAGCTTCTGAGCCAGCTCGAACGGCGTCTTCCAAGGTAGGTAGCAAATTACGTTGGAGCGCGGGTTTCCCAGCACGCGACGATAATTCAGGCACAGGTCGTCGCCGTCTTTACCTGCCCCAAGAAGAAGTGCGTCTAACACGGAGCCCCCACTACTTTCGATCCGAATTTATTGAATTCGTGCTGCCTAAGTTGGTTCCTTGGCAGGTCACGACGCAGCAATTTCATAAGCTGTAAATTGGCGCATCGCCATTCGCGGCGTTCGCTTAACGGTGAATTTAGACCGTGTTTGGGCGCGCAAATGCGGCAAGGCGATGGGTCTCGTTGTCGCGGCTCTGAACGCGCACAATACTTTACGGAGTCAGGGTTTGCCACCAGCGGGCTAAATCGCTCCGGCTGTGCAAGCCTCTAATGTCCGTGCAGCCGCGATAGCAATCAACGGCACCGTCATTGCCGAGAGGTCCAAACCTGTGCAGCGGCGTGGCGGGTCGTGATGCAAAAAAGAAGCGCCGCGGTTGGGCTGCCGCGGCGCTTCGTTCGTGTTCCGCACTTCAGAAAGCGATTAGATCGCTTCCTTCAGTTCCTTGGCGGCGCGGAAGGCGACTTTCTTCGACGCCTTGATCTTGATCGCTTCGCCCGTTGCAGGGTTGCGGCCCATGCGAGCGGCGCGCTTGCGAACCTGCAGCGTGCCGAGGCCGGCGAGACGCAGGCGGGCGCCCTTCTTGAGATGCTTGGTGATCGTGGCAATCAAGTCTGCCATGATCTCGTTAGCCTGCTTCTTGTTGAGGCCGTGCGTTTCCGACAGAGCGACCGCCATGTGGCGGAGCGTAACGGTGTCGGCCTTGACGGCGGTCTTCGCTGCAGACTTGGCTGCGGCCTTCGCCGGAGTCTTCGTGACTGTCTTCTTCGTGGCTTTCATTGGTTCAATCCCCGCTCTTTGAGCACTTGCATTTGTTGATGCACATATCTGATTTGTTTGTGTTTATTGTTTTTCATTGATTCTGGTAGTGGGTCGAAGCGAAAAAACCCGCACAGCGCGCGATTTGTTGCTCAAGGGATACGTTTTTGCACGTTTTACAGGGGTTTTTACTCGTTCGGCGCGAGTTGCGCAGTAAAACTGGGCCTATCTGCACGCCGTGTCCCATAAGCAAGACGCTGACCTAGCGCAAGAGCTTCATGGCGACGTGGGGTATGCCAGCTTCGGAAAACTGTTCGCTGCACACGGCGTAGCCAAGGCGTTCGTAGAACGACATCGCTTGAATTTGAGCGTGAAGTTCGAACTGTGTGACGCCGTTCAGCGCTGGCTCTTCGAGGAAGCCGCGCATCAGCCGCGCACCGATGCCTGCACCACGCGCTTTCTGCAGGACGGCGACACGGCCAATCTTCGCAGTCGTTGAGCCGGAGTGAATGAGAGCCCGCGCGGTTCCCGCGGGCTCGTTGTCGATGCGGGCGAGAAGATGGATAGCCGCCGTGTCGTAGCTATCGCGCTCCAGTCGTGCGTCGACGCCCTGCTCAATCACGAACACGGCATGACGGATGGCGAAACATGCACTCAGCTGCTGCTCGCTCGTTGCGCGGCCGATCGAAATCTTGCGTGCATTCATGCCTTATTGAAACCCTGGGGCGAATTTACTGCGACCATCCGCCATGCGGCAGCGCGCCGTCCTCCGCCACTTTGTCGCCACATCCAATTAAGCGCGCAAAAAAGCTCTGATTCTCTAGTGTTTTACGTTTGTGGCAAGACTTGCCGCAACCACACCCGACACGTTGTGTACGTATCAGTTCCATGTTTTCGCCTCAATGCTGCGTTGCAACCCCTCCCATAAAACTAAGAAGGGGAATTCGAGATGAAAATGAAGCTCTTCACGGCGCTTGCTGCGCTTTTACTTATGTCACTTGGGTCGACATCGGCTGAAGCTCGCCGTTACGACGGCGACCGCACGTATTCTGGTTACAGCGAGCGCGCGTCCGGCGCACGCAAAGCACATCATCGTAAGGCTCGCCGGCATCACGCAACGCGCGGCAGCCGCCGCGGTCATCGTCATGCCCGCCGCTATCGTGGCGGTGGTGAGCGCGTGGCCTCTTATCACAGCGGCGTTGGTGCACGTCCGGGCCGCTGGTGCGGCTGGTACATGCGCACGCGTCGCGGCGGCGGCGCCGAATACAACCTGGCTTGGAACTGGCGCAAGTACGGCAGCCCGTCCGGCCCGCAGGTTGGTGCAGTCGTCGTCTGGCGTCATCACGTCGGCGAGATCACCGGCCGCGCAGCCAATGGTCAGTGGATCGTTCGCTCGGGCAACGACGGCGGCCGCGTTCGCGAACGCGCCCGCTCGGTCGCTGGTGCAATTTTCCGGGTCGGCTAAAAGCAGCGCATCGGAATTCGGGAAGGCCGCTCCGGCAAAACGGGGCGGCCTTTTCTTTTGCACTTTGGCGCGTGGTCGCGCTTATCGGCCGGAGAGGCGGTCCGCCATGACCGAGATGGTCCGCTGGTAGACGCTGGCGCGGTTCCAGTCGCTGAGGACAGCGTAGTTGGCCGTGCCTTCATGCCAACCTTGGCCGGCCTTCCAGCCGTGGCCTTTCAAGAAGTTGGCGGTTGAAGCCAGCAGGTCTGGCACGCTGTGAATGAGATCGCGGCGGCCGTCGCCGTCGTAATCGACGGCGAAGCGCACGTACGAGTGCGGCAGGAACTGCGTCTGGCCGATCTCGCCGGCCCAGCCGCCCCGCAATTGGCTCGCCGGCATGTAGCCTTTCTCGACAATCTGCAGCGCGCTGGTCAGCTCGTTCAGGAAGAACGCCGAGCGGCGGCAGTCGTACGCCAACGTCGCGAGTGAGCGGACGATGGAATAGCGGCCGCTGGTGTCGGCGCCGTAGTTCGTTTCAAGACCCCAGATGGAAATCAGCACTTCTGCGGGCACGCCAAACCGCTGTTCAATGCGGTTCAGCGTCTGGCGATGCGTCGCCATCAGGCGCCGGCCGCGATTGAGGAGCGAACTCGACACGCGGCGCGCGTAGAACTGCTCGAAGCTGAGCTTGAAAGATTTCTGATTCCGGTCGAGGCGAATGATCTTGGGATCGTACGTGACGCCGGACAGCGTCTGCGCGATGGTCGACTGAGAGATGCCCTGTGCCGATACCTTCGCCTTATAACGGGTGAGCCAGCTATCGAAGCCGGCGCCGGTGTTGCCGCAGTCGGCTGCGGTGGCGGCCGTTGCAGCCAGCAGCGTGGCGATGACGGCCGATGCGATGGGCCAGGCAAATCGCGTTGGCGTGCTTGCAGTATGCATGATGAGTTTCTTACCTTTGCGGTGGGCCGTCGAGAGGCGCCCAAACTTCATGTAACATCGTAGCTGCCGCTTGTTGACAGCAATCCGGCGCGGCAAAATTCCGCAATCGTCCGGGACAGGAAAAGGCAGTTCAAGCAATGGCACGGCGCAGATCTTCAATCGGGTTCCTAGGCCGCTTCGGCAGGTCGCAAGACCTCAAGCAGCTCGACGAGGCCTTGCGTGCGCTCGACATGCATCCCGCAACCGTTACCGAGGCCGTGAAGCTGACCACGGTCAATTTGCTGAAGGACCACGCGATGGGGACGGAGCCGGCGCCACAGGCGTTCCATGGAGCAGCAGAGATGCTGGCGTACTGCATGACCGGAGCCGACGCCTTCGGACAAGCGAATGGCGCTGCGCTGGTGCAGGCGGTGGAGGCACGCATCGAACGAGCCATTGGAGCCGATGCGAGCCTGGACGCTCAGTTGATCCTTCTGACGCTGCAAGCGCGAATCATCCAGCCGAGCGTGGTGCAGAAGTTCGGTCTTGAGAGCGCGGCGGACTAACGCTGCGAATGCACTGGGGGAAATGAGGCCGCCGCGGCTTGGACATAATCGCGGAGTCTGGTGCGCCCGGGGAGCTATGGCTCGAATCGCACCAATGTGTGCGCACTCTGAATCTGAGAACGAGGGACATCATGACATTCAAGACCACTTGCGCCGCAGCCGTGCTGGCTGCGGTTGCCGCCGCTTCTGCTGCCTCAATCGCGTCTGCGGCACCGAAGCTCGTTGCGGGCACGCTGACTTGCTACGGGCAGGGATCGGTTGGCGCCATCATCGGGTCAAAACAAGCGCTGAACTGCTCGTTCAATCCGGCCGGCCCAGGGCGAAACGCGCGCTACTCTGCCCGCATCTCGCGCGTTGGCGTCGACATTGGCGTCACCGGACAGAGCACGATGATCTGGACTGTGCTGGCGTCCACTGACCGGCTGCCGCGCGGCGCGCTCAACGGCAACTTCGCGGGCGTGTCTGCGGACGCTTCGATCGTCATCGGCGGCGGCGGCAATGCACTCGTCGGTGGTTCCAACCGCTCGATCGTGCTGCAGCCTGTCTCGCTGAAGGGCCAGACCGGCCTTAACCTGGCGATCGGTGTCGCCGAGCTTTCGCTGCGTCAGCGGTAAATCCTGCTGGGCTCACTGGCAACGCCACATGGCACCACGGTCCAAGTGCAAGTGATCGTGGTGCGCGGCGTTGAAATTGGGACTGAGGGCAACGCGGAAATAGCGGCAGGAGCGCGCGTGGACCTCATGCAGGAAGCGCGCCTCCGCCTTGCTGCCACGCCAGTCGGCCTTCACTGAAATGTAGCGGCCGTCTTCCAGCGTGAAGCCGGCGATGTCCCACGCATTGGCGGTTGCGTGCTGACTCCGCATTTCGACCCAGCGCTTATTGCCGATGATGTTGCGGCAGTCGTAGGTGCCCATGTCGCGGATCTTGGTGACGCGCTTGCCGAAGATCTCCATCGCAGCCGGCTGCACCTCATGCTTCACCCACAACGCCGCGGCAACAGCCATCTCGCACGTGATGGGATTGAGGCCGACGTCGGCGCCACCCGCCGACGACAGACGCACGCCGTTGGTCCAGCCGCAGCCATTTTTGTACGGGCTGGCGGGAATTGGCGACGCCACGGCATTAGGTGCGCTGAGCACAGCCTGACAGAGCGGCGCATCGTGGCGCAACGTGGCCAGTCGCGCGTCGAGGAACCACGACGAGGGTTCATCCAGCGACAGCGGGCTGAAGGGCGACAGGCGCTGAGGCACGAAGCCGAACCAGAATGCTGCAGCAATACCGAGCGAGACCAGCAAAAGCAGCAACAGTCGTGAAATCGCGCGGCCCGTTCTGCGCATGCGGCGTCTCCCCCTGGCGTCCCCTCGCTCCCGTATAGGGAAAGGCCCCGCTCAAACCAAGCGTGCTTTTAGGGTCTGACCTCGGTCTGACCTGCTGCGAGACGGTAGGGCTCTCATCAGACGTTGCGCAAAGGCGTCAGACCGAGGTCTGACACCAAATTGAACTAGAAGTCGGAGACGATGCCACCTTTTTCCCAGTCGCCGTAGCGGGCGGGATCGGGGCCGTCGCGGCCGCCGAGTTCGCGTGGGCGTGCGGCGGCTTCGGCGGCTTCCTTCGCACGGCGGGCTTCCGCCTCGGCCAAGGCGCGTCGGGCGGCCGGGGGCAGCGCCGGTGCGGGTCTCTCTTCCGGTTCAGTCTTTTCCGTCAACGGTTCGTTCCATCTGGTTTCGCGGCGTCGTCATCCCATATAGCATGGCGGATATTGGCCGATAAGGAGCCGGAGACGAAACGATGCCCATGAACTTCGCCAAGACGGCCCTGTTGCTCGCCGCGTTGACGGGCATCTTCGTCGCCATGGGAGCGGCGGTGGGCGGACAGAACGGCATGATCATTGCCTTCATCGTCGCCCTCGGCATGAACATGCTGAGCCTGTGGAAGTCCGACACCATGGTGCTGAAGATGTTCGGCGCCCAGGAAGTGGACGCGCAATCGGCGCCCGAATACTACGGCATCGTGCAGGAGATGGCGCGGCGCGCGGAACTGCCGATGCCGCGCGTTTACATCATGCAGCAGTCACAGCCGAACGCGTTTGCAACGGGACGAAGCCCGCAGCGGGCCGCGGTCGCAGCCTCGACGGGGCTCATCGAGTCGCTGACGCCGGAGGAGCTCGCTGGCGTCATGGCGCACGAGCTGGCGCACATCAAGAACCGCGACACGCTGACGATGGCCGTGGCGGCGACGATCGGCGGCGCGATTTCGATGCTGGCGCAGTATTTGCAGTTCGGCATGCTGTTCGGCGGCAACCGGGATCAAAACGGCGGCGGCGGCATCGGCATGATCGGTTCGATCCTGGCGATGCTGGTGGCACCGCTGGCGGCCATGCTGGTGCAGATGGCGATCAGCCGCTCGCGCGAGTATCAAGCCGACCGCATGGGCGCGCTGATCTGCGGTAATCCGCGTTGGCTTGCCTCGGCGCTTGTGAAAATCCAGAACGCAGCCAAGCGCATTCCCAACGAGGACGCAGAGGCGGTACCGGCGGCGGCGCATATGTTCATCATCAACCCGCTGACTGGGCACGGCGTGGACAACATGTTCTCGACCCACCCGAATACGGAAAACCGTATCGCCGAGCTGGAAGCGTTGGAGCGCGAGTTGGCTGCGGCCGGTGCACCTCTGAACGTTCCACTGAGCATTCCGGGCGTTGCGCGCGGCCGCCGTGTCGACGGCAACAGCGGTGGCGCCAATCCGTGGGGCACCCCAGGGGATACGGGCGGGCGCCAAGCCGGACCGTGGGGTTAACCCTCGTTGCGGTTGAGGTTCTGACGGGCGGTCTTTATACCGGCGGGCGTAGGCAGGCACTGAAGCCATCCCACGTTTGATCGGGCCCGCGTGAAACCCAAATCTTCCAAGCCAAAGGCTTTCGGCGGCCACCGCCGTCCCTCGCAGCAGCCGGCCAATTCGCCGGCTAGGGGATCGCGCCCGTTGGCGTCTGGCTTGGCCGCGCGGCAGCTGGCAATCGTGCTGATTTCTGCCGTGATGAACGAGCGGCGCGCTCTGGATGACGCGCTGTCTCTGTCGCTGTCGAGCCGTACATTTGCCGATATCGAGCCGCGCGACCGTGCGTTCGCGCGATTGATCGCGGCAACGGTGCTGCGGCGGCATGGCGAGTTGTCGGCTGTCGTGAACACGTTCCTCGATAAACCGCTGCCGGAAAAGCGCGGACGGCTGATGCCTATCCTGATGTCGGCAGCCGCACAGCTGTTGCTGCTCGGCACGCCCGCGCATGCGGCGATCAGCCAGGCGGTGGATCAATGCCGGCTCGATCGTGATGCGCAACGCTTTGACAAGCTGACGAATGCCGTGCTGCGGCGCGTTTCGGAGAAAGGCGCCGACGTTCTCGCTAGGCTGAATGCTGCGGAGCTCAACGTTCCGGACTGGCTGCTGCGGCGATGGAAGACGGCGTACGGCGCGGAGATGGCACGTGAGATCGCGGCGGCGAGTTTGCGCGAGGCCCCGCTAGATTTGTCGCTTAAGGCGCGCGGCGGCGGCGAAGCGCTCGGCGGACTGGTGCTGCCGACCGGATCCGTGCGCTTGGATGCGCATGGGCGGATCGAAGATTTGCCGGGATACCAAGACGGCGACTGGTGGGTGCAGGACGCGGCTGCCGCCCTGCCGGCGCGGATGCTTGGCGATGTTGCGGGGCTGGAGGTCGCGGACCTGTGCGCGGCGCCCGGTGGCAAGACCGCGGAGCTGGCTGCGGCCGGAGCACGCGTCACATCCGTCGAGGTGTCACACGCCCGGCTCAAGCGGGTCGAAGAAAATTTGCAGCGGCTGAAGCTCGAGGCGACGTTGGTTGCCGCCGATGCGACGGCCTGGGCTCCGGGAAAGACGTTCGATGCCGTGCTTCTGGATGCGCCCTGCACGGCCACGGGTACGATCCGGCGGCATCCCGACATTCTGCACCTGAAGCGGGAGACGGACATCGCTGCGCTGGCCGAACTGCAGCGCCGGCTGCTCGACAATGCGGCACGGCTGGTGAAGACCGGGGGCACGCTGGTGTTCTGCACCTGCTCGCTGGAACCGGAAGAAGGCATCGCCCAGGTCGAGGCGTTTCTGGCACGCCGCCCGGACTTCAGCCGTCTACCGCTGCAGGGCGGGGAGGCCGGCATTGCGGCGGAGTGGATCACCGGAGACGGCGATCTGCGGACGCTGCCGACGCATTTGGCCCTCGAAAAGCCTGAGCTTTCCGGCATGGATGGCTTTTTCGCCGCTCGTCTGCGTCGCACGGCGTAGTTTCAACCGGGGGAAGTTAACGCAAGTCATGCACAGGCTTGCGCTTTTCGTCATCTTGTATCCCGGCACTGCCAAGGGTAACCCAGCCTCCATGTCCCGCTTGAGCGTTTCAGAGCGCATGCGCGTTGCCAGCCTTGCCGCCGACAAGTCGCGGCGGGCCGCGCTGTCGCGGCTGCTCTACTCGCCGATGCTGCGCTGGCGCTACGGCGCCCCAGTCGCCGACCAGCTGCTGATCGTGCCGCAAGATCTGCGCACCGCCGACCCGAGCTTTTGGCACGAGGTCGTGCTCGATCACTTCGGCTTGGCAGGTACCGTCGCGGCGCTCGATGGGGCCTCCCCGTTTGACGTCCGGGCCCCTAACCAGGCGTGGGCACATGCGCTGCACGGGTTCGGCTGGCTGCGCCACCTCGGAGCCTCGGGCCACGACGAGGCCAAGGCGATGGCGTGCCGTTTGGCGGTCGACTGGGTGGGCCGTAACAATCGATCAGACACCGCCTTTACGTGGCTTCCGCAGGTGGCGGCGCGGCGCGCGATTTCGTGGATCTCGCATTCCAACGTGCTGCTCGATGGCGCCAATCAGAAAACGTACGACGTCATCGCCAACAGCCTCGGCGCCCAGCTGGTGCGCTTGTCGGCCGAGTGGCGCGATACACCCGGCGGCTATCCGCGCCTGCTGGTGCTGACGGCGCTGGTGCTGGCAGATCTGGCGATCGCTGGACACGACCGGCGGCTGGCGGAAGCGGAGAAAATGTTTGCTGCCGAATTGCAGCGCCAGATTTTGCCGGATGGCGGGCACGTCAGCCGCAACCCGCGCATTCTCGTCGAGCTGATGTTGGACCTGCTGCCACTGCGGCAATGTTTTGCCGCGCGCGGGCGGCCGTTACCTGCGGGCATGCTCGCCGCGATGCAGCGCATGCTCACGATGCTGCGCTACCTGCGCCTCGGCGATGGGCGCCTTGTCCGGTTCAACGGTACGGGCGTTGCCGCGTCGGCGGGGTTGGCGACCGTGCTGGCCTACGACGACCGCCCCTCCACGGCGCTGACCGAGGCACGCGATTCCAACTATCAGCGGCTCGAGCGCGGTGACACCATCATCATCATCGACGCAGGCGCACCGCCGCCGCTTGAGTTTGCGGGTGAGGCGTACGCCGGATGCCTGTCGTTCGAGATGAGCGTGGGGACGGAGCTGCTGCTGGTCAATGGCGGCGCGCCTGCGCCCGTCGATGCCGGCTGGCGAGCGGCTGCGCGCGCGACGGCGAGCCACAACACGCTGTGCCTTGCCGACACGTCGTCGGCGCGGCTTGTGCGGCATCGCCGGCTTGAGGCGCTGATCGGCTCGGCACCGATCCGCGAGCCGGACAGCGTCGAATACAAAACCAAGGAACGCGACGGCGCCATCGTGTTTGGCGGGCAGCACGACGGATACGTCAAGCGCTTCGGCTTGAAGCACAGCCGCCGCATTTCGCTTGCCGCGTCCGGCGCCCGCGTTGAAGGCTCGGACCGGCTGAAGGATCCGTTCGGCACGCTACGGCTCAATCACGATCTGCCGTTCGCCATCCATTTTCACGTGCATCCTGACGTGCTGTGCCAGCGCACAGACGAACCGAACGTCGCGGAAATGATCCTGCGCAACGGCGAAGTGTGGACCTTCACTCTGCGTGGCGCAACGCTGGCGCTTGAAGAGGGTACGTTCTTCGCGGACAGCACCGGGCCGACACGGGTGCTGCAGCTGATTGCGCGCGGTGCGACATCGGGCGACACGCAGGTGGACTGGGTGATCGCGAAATACGTCGAGCCGGGGGATGTCGTTGCCGGTGCGGCTGATGAAGTGGCTGAGACCGTCGAGGTGGCCGGTGCCCCGGATGGGGTGGAGCAAGATAAGCAAGACGCCAAGCCGGAAGCGTCCGAGGTGGAGGCGAAGGTCGACGCGCCTGCTCCCGCACCGGCGCCCGCTGCCGATGATGCGACGGAGGTAAAGCCGCCGCCAGAGGTGACCGAGACTGAAGCCAAGGCGGAACCCGAAGCAAAGCCGGAGAGCGAGAACGCCAGCGAGGCGAAAGCCGCAGACACGGCAGCGAAAAGCAACGACGGCGATGCCAAGGCATTGCCGGATAAACCAGACCCAGACGCATCATCGAGCGATACGAAGGACACCACGTGACGAGCCTCGGCCTGCAGAAAATCACCCGCGCCCTGATTTCGGTTTCCGACAAGCAGGGCCTCATTGAACTTGGCCAGGCGTTGGCGGCGCAGGGCGTCGAGCTGCTGTCCACCGGGGGAACGGCGGGCACGCTGAAGGGCGCGGGACTGAAGGTCATCGACGTGGCGGAGCACACCGGCTTTCCCGAGATGATGGACGGGCGGCTGAAGACGCTGCATCCCAAAGTGCACGGCGGCCTGCTGGCCGTGCGCGACAACGCCAGCCATCAGGCGGATGCAGCGAGCCACGGCATCGCGCCGATCGACCTGCTGGTCGTGAACCTCTATCCGTTCGAGGCGACGGTTGCCGGCGGCGGCGACTGGGATCACTGCGTGGAGAACATCGACATCGGTGGACCGGCGATGATCCGCGCGGCGGCGAAGAACCACGCGGGCGTCGCCGTCGTCGTCGACACCGGCGACTACGACAAGCTGATCGACGAACTGAAAACGCACGGCGGGGCGACGACGCTGGGCTTCCGCAAGAGCCTGGCGGCCAAGGCGTATGCGCGCACGGCGGCGTACGATGGCGCCATCGGCGCATGGTTCGCGGAAGCTTTGAGTGAAGACAGCCCGAAGTGGCGCACGTTCGGCGGCACGCTGTCCTCCACCCTGCGCTACGGCGAAAACCCGCATCAGAGCGCGGCGTTCTATGCATCCGGGGACCAGCGGCCCGGCGTTGCAACGGCCCAGCAGTTGCAGGGCAAGGAGCTGTCGTACAACAACTTGAACGACACGGACGCCGCCTACGAGCTGGTGGCGGAGTTCGCTGCTGCAGGCGACGCGCCTGCCGTTGCGATCATCAAGCATGCCAATCCGTGCGGTGTGGCCATCGGCAGCTCGCTGGCGGAGGCCTATGTGAAGGCGCTGCGCTGCGACCCGACGAGCGCGTTCGGCGGTATCATCGCCGTCAATCGCGAGATCGACGCGGAGGCTGCCGAAGAGATCACGAAGATTTTTACCGAGGTGGTCATTGCGCCTTCGGCCAGCGACGCGGCACGCGCGATTTTCGCTGCGAAGAAGAACTTGCGACTGCTGGTGGCGGGAGCGCTGCCTGATCCAGAAGCCCGTGGCCTGCTGGTGCGCTCTTTAGCCGGCGGCCTGCTGATGCAATCGCGTGACAACGCGGTCGTCGACCTGGCGGCCATGAAAGTCGTTACCAAGCGGCAGCCGACCGAAGCGGAGCGTGCCGACCTGATGTTTGCCTTCAAGGTGGCGAAGCACGTGAAGTCCAATGCCATCGTCTATGCCAAGGACGGCGCGACCGTTGGCATCGGCGCGGGGCAAATGAGCCGTGTCGACAGTACGCGCATCGCCGCGTGGAAAGCGGGCGAGGCCACACGCGCGGCCGGGCTCGAGACGTTGCTGACGACAGGATCGGTCGTCGCGTCGGACGCGTTTTTCCCCTTCACAGACGGATTGATCGCAGCCGCCGAGGCCGGCGTCACGGCCGTGATCCAGCCCGGCGGCTCGATGCGCGATAAGGACGTGATCGACGAGGCTGACCGGCGCGGGCTTGCCATGGTGTTCACCGGCATGCGCCACTTCCGCCATTGATCGCTCATGGCGACGCCGAAGCCAGCGGTTCGCCTGCGCCCGGCCAAAGCCAAGGATTGGGATATGATCCGCGGCTGGCTGGCGATGCCGGATATCCAGGCGTGGTGGGGCCCGGCCACGGCGACACAGGCGGAGGTGCAGATCGCGCTAAACTCCGGTCACGCCATGTGCCGCATCATCGAGGCTGATGGCGTGGCCGCCGGATATGCGCACGCGGTGGACGCCACGCTGTGGGGCGCGGACCTGCCGCAGGATCTGGAGGCTGGGACCTGGGATCTCGACCTGTTCATCGCGCGGCGTGAG
The DNA here is from genome assembly GCA_030655135.1 of Hyphomicrobiaceae bacterium. Taxonomy (GTDB): domain Bacteria; phylum Pseudomonadota; class Alphaproteobacteria; order Rhizobiales; family Hyphomicrobiaceae; genus JAKAXS01. The sequence continues at coordinate 118,934 of JAURWC010000022.1, forward strand.
CATCGCGGCCAGGGCGTCGGCGCCGCAGCCCTCAGCCTGCTCAAGGCCGAAGTTTTCGCCTCGACAATGGCGCTGGCGGTTTGCGTTTTCCCCTCCGTGCGCAACGAGGCGGCCGTGCGGGCCTACGAGAAAGCGGGTTTTCGCTGGAAACGCATCTGGAACGATCCGCTGATGGGCCCCAGCTGGTTCATGATCGCCGAGCGGCCGTAGCCGACAAGCTGACCAGCCGAACTATTCACCATGCCGCCCGCAAATCTGCTGTGCGCGAATGGCGCTGGAATATCCTTGCGCTAGGACCCCGCAGACCATACCTGTTTGGCTCCTTTCAGAGTTAGCTAAGGTGACACTGCCATGGCTTGGTTTCAGACCCAGATCCGCCGCTTCGCCGCCCTCGCGGTGGTGCTCGTCGCGTTGCCGCTCGCGGGCTGCGGCGTCAACAACATCCCAACGTATGAGAACGACGCCAAGGCAAAGTGGTCGGAGGTGCTGAGCCAGTACAAGCGGCGCACCGACCTGATCCCCAACCTCGTCGAAACCGTGAAGGGCTTTGCCGAACAGGAAAAGAGCGTGCTGACGGAAGTGATCGAGGCTCGCGCCAAGGCCACGCAGGTGCAGGCGAACATTCCCTCCGACATTCTCACGAACCCGGAAGCGATGAAGGGCATCACGGACGCGCAGAACCAGCTTGGCGGCGCGCTCGGCCGGCTGCTGGTGACGATGGAACGCTACCCGGACATCAAGTCGGGGCAGAACTTCTTGGCGCTGCAGTCGCAGCTCGAAGGTACGGAGAACCGCATCTCGGTGGCGCGCCGCGACTACATCGAGTCTGTGCGTGTCTATAACACCGAGCTGACGACGATTCCCGGCCGCTGGTGGGCAACGTTCATGTACCCCTCCAACAAGCAGATGGCGACATTCGACATTCCGGCGGAAGAGCAGACGACGCCGAAGGTCGACTTCAACAAGAAGTAATCGCGACACGCGCCCGCCTCAGTTGCGGCGGGCGCTTCGTCTAAGCACGCCATTGCTTAGAGATGATTCAGTTTCCGACACGAGCGCCATCGCTCGCGCCTCAAACGATCAGCTCTAGCTCGACGCCTCGAAGCAGCCGTGCGGGTTTGCCGTGGTTCAGCGCATCATTCGTCATACGATACCAACCGTCGCATTCGGCTTGATGCTGATGGCGTGCCTGCTGCTGGCCGGTGGCGCCGCGTTTACGGCCCCGACTTTTCCAGAGCTGACGGGCCGCATCGTCGACAACGCGAATTTGCTGAATGCCGATGATCGCGCGGCGATCGAAGCCGAACTCAAGGCGATCGAGGACAAGTCGACGGACCAGGTCGTCGTCGTCACGCTGCCGGACCTGGGCGGGTACGCGATCGACGACTACGGCTATCAGCTGGGCCGCAAGTGGGGCATCGGCCAGAAGGGCAAGGACAACGGCGTCCTGCTGATCGTTGCGCCGAAAGACCGCAAAGTTCGCATCGAAACCGGACGCGGCCTGGAAGCGCATCTGACCGACGCGATGAGCCGCATCATCATCGAGAACGCCATCCTGCCGAAATTCCGGCGCGGCGATTTCTCCGGCGGAATCCGCGATGGCGTGCGCGACATCAAGGCGACGATCGAGGGCGACGCAGAGGGCGTAAAGGAGCGCGCGCGGGGGCGCGTCGGCGAGCACCAGGAAGCCGACTATACGGCGCTGATCATGATGGCGATCTGGATCGCGATCATCCTCTACGTCTTCTATCAGCAGCGGAAGTACGCGCAGCAGTTCCCGCAGTCGGCCAACGCCAGCCGGCGTGCGCGGCGCGCCGGCCGGGGCGGCCCTATCATCGTCATTCCGGGCGGGTCGAGCGACTGGGGTGGTGGCTGGTCCGGCGGGGGAGGCGGCGGTTGGGGCGGCGGAGGCGGCGGCGACTTCGGCGGAGGCGGCGCCTCCGGAGACTGGTGACATGCGGTTATTGATGGTGTTGCGCCAGATCGGCAAGAGGCAGAAACAGAGACAGCGGCTAAGGGACATGAAGGAACGGACATCCATGGCGCTGTTCTCGGACGCCGATAAACTTCGCATATCGGAAGCGATCGCTGCGACGGAGAGCAAGACGTCGGGCGAGATCGTCGCCGTCGTGACCGCAGCCTCGGAGAGCTATTTCTACGTACCCTTCATGTGGGCGGCGATCATCGCCCTGCTGGTGCCGTGGCCGCTGATTTACCTCACGTGGTGGCCCATGCACGCGACGTATTTCGCGCAGCTGGCGACGTTTCTCATCCTGGTGCTGATGCTGATGCCGCGCAGCGTTCGCGTTGGCCTGGTGCCGCGCTCGATCAAGCGATCGCATGCGCACCGGCGGGCGGTGGAGCAGTTCCTATCGCAATCGCTGCACACGACGGCCGGGCGTACCGGCGTGCTGATTTTCGTTTCCGTTGCCGAGCGCTACGCAGAGGTGCTGGCCGACAGCGGCATCAACGCGAAAGTGCCTGCGGGAACCTGGCAAAGCATCGTTGATCATCTGACGAAAGATCTGGCCGACGGCCGCGCCGTGGACGGCTTCGTGCATGCCATCGAGATGGCAGGAACGCACCTGGCGCAGCATTTCCCACCCGGCAGCGGCGATCCAAATGAACTGCCGGATCACCTGATCGTGCTGGATTGAAGATTATAGGGTCAAATTATAGGGTCAGACCTCGGTCTGACCCTTGGCGGCCCGTCCCGTTATTTTGGGGGTCAGACCAAGGTCTGCCCCCATTGCGTATCATTCCGCCCGACGGCGCCGCGTGCTAGAGATCCGCATCGGCAAACGGGGTTCAGCATGAAGATCGACAGCGTCGGCGTGGTGGGTGGCGGCGCGTGGGGCACGGCGCTGGCCCAGACACTGCGGCTTGCCGGACGCGACGTGACCCTGTGGGCGCGTGAAGCCGATACGGTCGAAGATATCAACCAGCGCCACGTCAACCGCGTGTACTTGCCCGGTTTGGGGCTCGATCCGGAATTGCGGGCCACGACGAACCTGCGCGACGTTGCCGGCAGCGACGTGATCCTGCTGGTCGCGCCCGCCCAGCACGTCCGCAGCGTCTGCGCCGAGCTGCAGCCGCACCTGCGCCAGGACCAACTGGTGGTGATGTGCGCCAAGGGCATCGAGCAGGCGACCGGCAAGCTGATGGGCGAAGTGCTGGCGGAGGCCCTGCCGGACGCGCTGCAGGGCGTGCTCTCCGGCCCGAGCTTTGCCGCCGACGTGGCGCGCGGCCTGCCGACGGCACTGACGATTGCCTGCCGCAACGAAGATGCCGGCCGCTTGCTGGCGGAACGGCTGGGCTACCGGCAGCTGCGGCTTTACTGGACGAACGACATCGTCGGCGTGGAACTTGGCGGCGCGTTGAAGAACGTGCTGGCCATTGCCGCCGGCATCGTCGACGGCAAGGGCCTTGGCGCGAGCGCGCATGCCGCGCTGGTGGCGCGAGGCTTTGCCGAGATGCGGCGGTTTGGCGAAGCGTTCGGCAGCCGCCCGGAAACGCTATTGGGGCTCTCCGGACTTGGAGACCTTATTCTCACGTGCGGCAGCCCGCAGTCGCGAAACATGTCGCTGGGGCGCGCGCTCGGCGAGGGGCGGTCGCTGGCAGACATTCTGGGTGGACGCGTTGCGGTGACGGAAGGCGTCTATACGGCTGCCGCCGTGGTGCGGCTGGCGCGGGAGCGCGGCATCGAGATGCCGATTGCGGAGGCGGTGACGGCCATTCTTGACGCGCGCGTCAGCGTCGACGATGCGATCGCCGGGCTGATGCAGCGGCCATTCAAGGCCGAAGACTGATTTATGCCGTCTGCCGGGGCCTTTACGTTAACTGCGTCGCAAGGATCGGCCTTGATCGCAGGGCGCTCAGCCCACACCATCGGTGAGAATTGCTGCACTGCGCCGTAAGAAGGTTGTTGCGCTTCTGTGGCGTCCAGGCATGGAATGGTAAAAATCCGGCGATGCGGCCGGCAAATCGGCTTGCCCAATAGGGGTTTGCCAGAGAAGCGCGGCCAAAGCGCTGATAGAGGGAGACACACGCGGCCGATGTCGAACGCCATCGATCTGCAAAGTTATCTTGATCGCTGGGCGTCACAGGAGCCGGCGCGCGCCGACGTAGCGGCCGTCATTGCTTGCATGGCGAAGGCCGGCAGCGAGATCGCGCGCGTGGTTGGCATGGGCGCGCTTGCGGGTCCCCTCGGCCAGCCGACCGGCAAGAAGAACGGCGTGCATGTTCAAAAAGAGATCGACCTCATTTCCAACGGGCTGGTGCTGTCGGCATTGAAGAACGCACCTATCGCTGCCGTCGCATCCGAAGAGCTGGAAACGTCGGTCACGTTCGACCGGTCGGCATCGCTGATCGTGGCTGTCGATCCAATGGACGGGTCGGCCAACATCGACACCAACGCTTCGGTTGGCACCATCTTTTCCATTCTGCCGTCGGCGCCGGAGAAGGCCAACGGCACCGACTGTCCACGCTTCCTGCAGCCCGGCGTCAATCAGTTGGCCGCCGGCATGTTCATCTACGGCCCGCAGACGCTGTTTGCGCTGACCCTCGGCAATGGCACGGACATTTTCACCTACGACTGGGAGCACCGGAAGTTCGGGCTGTCGCATCCCGGCGTGACGATCCCGCCGCGCACACGCGAGTACGCCATCAATGCCTCGAACCACCGGCACTGGGATGAGCCGATCCGAACCTACGTGGACGATTGCCTGACTGGGGTCGACGGGCCACGCCGCGAAGACTTCAACATGCGCTGGATCGGCTCGCCGGTGGCCGAGGTCTACCGCATCTTCTCGCGCGGCGGCATTTACCTCTATCCCGGCGACAAGCGGCCCGGCTTCCAGAACGGCCGCATGCGATTGTTGTATGAGGCCAACCCGATCGCTTTCCTCATCGAACAGGCCGGGGGCAGCGCTTCGACGGGCATGGAGCGTATTCTTAATCTTATTCCGGAAAGCTTGCATCAGCGCGTCCCGCTCGTTGTTGGATCGCGGCTGGAGGTCGACTACGTTGTGCGTCTCCACCACGCTCCGCACGCGGACGGCGAGCGCTCGCCGCTGTTCAGCCGGCGTGGCCTATTCCGGAATTGAGTACCTAGCAATCGATGTCAGCCAAGCACCCCATCATCTGCTGCACGGGATCGTCCGGAGCGGGCACGACGAGCGTCCGGCGCACGTTCGAGCAGATCTTCCGCCGTGAGAAAATCAACGCCGCCTACATCGAGGGGGACGCCTTCCATCGCTACAGCCGCGAGGAAATGAAGGCGAAGATGGCGGACGCCGAAGAGGTGCACAACACCGCGTTCAGCCACTTCGGCGAGGAGGCCAACCTGCTGGCGGAGCTGGAGGGCGTGTTTCGCACCTACGGCGACATCGGCACTGGCAAGACGCGCCATTACGTGCACGACGCGGAAGAGGCGCTGCAGTACAAGGCGCCGTCGGGCACGTTCACCGAGTGGGAAGAGATTCCCTACGGTACGGACCTACTGTTCTACGAGGGCCTGCATGGCGCGGCCGTGACCAAGAACGTCAACCTGTCACGCCACGCGGATTTGAAGATCGGCGTCGTGCCCGTGCTGAACCTGGAGTGGATCCAGAAGATCCATCGCGACAAGGAAGATCGCGGCTATTCCGATGAAGCCGTGATGGAGACCATCCTGCGGCGCATGCCGGACTACGTGCACTACATCATTCCGCAGTTCACGCAGACGGACATCAACTTCCAACGCATCCCGACGGTGGATACCTCGAACCCGTTCATTGCGCGCTCGATCCCGACGCCGGACGAATCCATGGTGGTGATCCGCTTCCGCAGCCCCCGCGGCATCGATTTTTCGTATCTGCTGTCGATGATCCACGACAGTTTCATGTCGCGCGCCAACTCGATCGTGATTCCGGGCGGCAAGCTCGACATCGCGATGCAGCTGATCCTGACACCGATGATCCTGCAGCTCATGGAACGCAAGCGGCGAACGTTTTTCTGACCTGAAACTGAGCCGATCTTGCCGTGAAAGAACGGACTTGCCTGATGACGCCCCCGGCCAGTTCTGGTACCAGAGCAGCATGACGAGACCGATGATCATTGCGCCCTCGATCCTGTCCGCCGACTTTGCGCGGCTGGGTGAGGAAGTGCGTACCGTCGATGCCGCGGGCGCGGACTGGATCCATCTCGACGTGATGGACGGGCATTTCGTGCCGAACATCACGTACGGGCCGCCGGTGATCAAGGCGATCCGGGGGGCTTCAAAGAAGGTGTTCGACTGCCACTTGATGATTGCGCCGGTCGATCCCTACCTCGCAGCGTTCGCGGACGCGGGCGCCGATATCATTACCGTGCATGCCGAGGCGGGGCCGCATCTCGACCGCTCGCTGCAGGCAATCCGCGCGCTCGGCAAGAAGGCGGGTGTTTCGCTCAATCCAGGCACGCCCGCCAGCGCGATCGAATACGTGCTCGACCGGCTCGACCTCGTTCTGCTGATGACGGTAAACCCGGGCTTCGGCGGACAAGCGTTCATCTCGTCGGTGGTCGACAAGGTGGCGCAGGTGAAGGCGATGATCGGCAACCGGCCGATCGACATCGAGATCGACGGCGGCATCACGCCGGAGACGGCGCCGCTGGTTTGTGCCGCAGGTGCCAACGTGCTCGTGGCGGGCTCGGCGGTGTTCAAGGGCGGTACGCGCGAGAGCTACGCGGCCAACATCTCGGCGATCCGCGCCGCGGCGGAACAGGCACGCGGCCGCGCCGCCGCGTGAGCGTTCGCGCCAATCAGTTCGATGTGGCCTTCGATAGTCCGCTTCCGATCGACAATGTTCTCGACACGCTGAAGACGGCGCTGGCGGCCACGCCAGCTGCGGTGCTGGTCGCGCCGCCCGGTGCCGGCAAGACGACGCGTGTGCCTCTCGCGCTGCTGGGAGAGGCCTGGCTCGGCGCCAACAAAATCCTGATACTCGAGCCGAGGCGGCTCGCCGCGCGCGGTGCGGCCGAGCGCATGGCCAAGACGCTGGGCGAGCGCGTCGGTGATACGGTCGGCCTGCGCGCGCGATTGGTGTCGAAGACAGGGCCCAAAACACGCATCGAAGTGATCACCGAGGGCGTCTTAACGCGCATGGTGCTCGATGATCCGTCGCTTGAGGGCATCGGCGCGGTGCTGTTCGACGAATACCACGAACGATCGCTTGACGCCGATTTCGGCCTGGCGTTGGCGCTCGATGCGCAGGCGAGCTTGCGTGGCGACCTGCGCATTCTCGTGATGTCGGCGACGCTGGATGGCGCCCGCGTGGCGGCGCTGCTGGGCGATGCGCCAGTGATCGAAAGCGAAGGTTGCGCCTTCGACGTGACGACGCATTACCTGGGCCGCGATGCACACGGACGCGTCGACGACCAGATGACCGACGCCATCATGAAAGCACTGCGGGCCGAGACGGGATCGATCCTCGCGTTCCTGCCGGGACAAGGCGAGATCCGCCGCGTCGAAGAGCGGCTGAGAGAGCGTATCAGCGACGCCAGCGTTATCGTCGCGCCGCTCTATGGCGCCATGGACATGGCGGCGCAGGATCGTGCCGTACAGCCGGCGAAGCCCGGTGAGCGCAAGATCGTGCTGGCCACGTCGATCGCGGAAACGTCGCTGACGATCGAAGGCGTGCGCGTCGTCGTCGATTGCGGGTTGGCGCGCGTACCGCGCTACGAGCCGGACGCGGGTATCACGCGGCTGGAGACGGTTCGCGTTTCACGCGCGGCGGCCGATCAGCGGCGCGGCCGCGCCGGGCGAACGGAGCCGGGCGTGTGCTACCGGCTGTGGGACGAACCGCAGACGAAGAGCTTGATGGCGTACGCCGAACCTGAAATTCGCTCGGCGGGACTGGCGGGGTTGCTTTTGGATTGCGCCGAATGGGGGGTGACCGAGCCGGCGACATTGCGCTGGCTCGATGCGCCTCCCGCCGCCGCACTCGATGCCGCGCGCGGTGAGCTGCTTGTGCTGGGTGCGCTGGACGAGGACGGGCACATCACGGCGGAGGGCCGCGCGATCCGTGCGCTGCCGCTGCCGCCGCGTCTGGCGCGCATGGTGATTGCCGCCGGCCGGCTGGGGCATGCGCGCGACGCAGCAGACATTGCGGCTGTACTGGTGGAACGCGGGCTGGGCGGCAACGACACCGATCTTGCGCACCGGATCGACACCTTCCGGCGCGATCGCTCGCGGCGTGCAGAAGATATGCGGCAGTTGGCGGCCGGTTGGGCCAAGGCAGCTGGACCGCAGAGGGCGGCGGATAGCGGGAACGCCGCCGTTGCGTCCTTGTTGGCGCTCGCTTTTCCGGATCGCATCGCCAAGGCACGCGGCGCACCGGGCCAGTTTCTGCTGGCGAATGGCCGCGGCGCCAAGCTGGATACGACGGATGCACTGGCGAAGGCGCCGTATCTCGTCGTTGCCGAGCTGCAAGGTGCTGCGGCTGCCACGCGGATACTTCTGGCGGCACAGGCAGACGAAGACGAGATCCTGGCCATCGCCGGAGATCGCATTTCACAGACGGATGAGGTGACGTTCGATCGCAGCGCCGCTGCCTTGCGCGGACGGCGATTGCGGCGGCTCGATGCGATTCAGCTGGCCAGTGAGCCGATGCGGATTTCTCCCGACGAGGCAAGCGCGCGGCTGCTAGCGGAGGGACTGGCCGGCCTCGGCATCGGTAAGCTGCCCTGGAGCAAGGGCCAACTGCAGTTGCGGGATCGCGTGGGGTTTTTGCGGGCCACGCAGCCGGACGCTTGGCCCGACCTGTCCGATGCCGCGCTCGCGGAGACCGCGGGCGAGTGGCTCGCGCCGTTTCTGTCCGCGAAGACGAGGCTCGCCGATCTCGGTGCGGACGATCTCGGGCAAGTGCTGGATACGCTGTTGCCGTGGGATCTGAAGCGGCGGCTGGAGGCCGAGGCGCCGACGCACTTCACGGCGCCCACCGGCAACAGCCACGCGATCGACTACGAGGGGGCCGGCGCGCCCGCGCTGCACATTCGCGTGCAGGAGCTGTTCGGGCTGAAGCAGCATCCTGCAATCGCGGGAGGCAAGCTGCCGCTGACTCTGAACCTGCTCTCGCCCGCGCACCGGCCGATCCAGATCACGAAGGACCTGCCGGGATTTTGGACCGGGTCGTGGAGCGCGGTGAAGGCAGAGATGAAGGGACGATATCCGCGCCACCCCTGGCCGGACGATCCGGCGAACGCGGTGCCGACAGCACGCGCGAAGCCGCGGAGCTGATGGGGCGAGCGTCGAAAATGGCGTCAGACCTGAGGTCTGACCCCTAGCTCAACGGCGGCAATCTGCGCTGCCCCTGGCGGGGTGATCCGGCGAATGCTGCGCCGACGGCGCGGGCAAAGCCGCGGGAGCTGATGGGGCGAGCGTCGAAAATGGGGTCAGACCTGAGGTCTGACCCCTAGCTCAACGGCGGCAATCTGCGCTGCAACTGGCGGGGTGATCCGGCGAATGCTGCGCCGACGGCGCGGGCAAAGCCGCGGAGCTGATGCGGCGAGCATCGAAAATGGGGTCAGACCTGAGGTCTGACCCCCAGCTCAACGGCAGCAATCTGCGCTGCCACTGGCGGGGTGATCCGGCGAGTGCCGTGCCGACAGCACGCGCGAAGCCGCGGAGCTGATGCGGCCAGCGTCGAAAATGGGGTCAGACCTGAGGTCTGACCCCTAGCTCAACGGCAGCAATCTGCGCTGCCTTGCTACGCTAGAACCGGCTTATTCCTGCGGCGGCGCCTGCCCTTTGCGCGGGAGCATCAAAGCTTGGGCCTGTTTCGGGTTGAGCATGTAGAGGTAGGCCAGGACGCCGTGCAGCTGGCGTTGGCGGTGGGCATCGCCGGAAGGCTTCACGCGTTCGTTGTGGATGGCGGCGCGGAGCACGCGGCGCGTCTGGCGTGAGAGGCCCATGTCCTTGTTGACGATGACGCCGGCGACGGTCTGGCGGCTGGCAGCCCGCATCACGCGCGTCTTTTCCGTGTTGATGGCGAAGCCTTCCTCGGCAACGAGCTTCGGCACCAGCTTGAGGAACAGCGTGATCTTGGTCAGGTCGTTGCCGGAGAGCGTGAGGTCGTCGGCGTAGCGCGTGTAGGCAAAGCCGTGCTTGCGGGCGAGGCCCGTCAAGCGGTGATCGAGCTTCAGCAGCACGGCGTTGCACAGCGCGGGTGAGGTCGGCGCACCCTGGACGCAGACGCGCGGGCCGACGGGCACGTTGTAGACGCGGCCCTCGGCTTCGACGAGCTGGCGCGGCGATTCCGTCATAATCAGCGCCAGCGAATTGGCGACGGGGAAGCTGTAGCCGAGCGAGATGAAGAGACCGCGCACGCGGCCGAAGTGGATCGTGGGAAAGCAATCCTTGATGTCGAAGCGCAGCACGACGGCCTTGCCAACGTGCGGAGCGGCGTTGGTGGCGATGGAGCGGCCAGTGATAAAGCCGTGCGCTGCGTCGCTGACGGGCAGCTTTTTCAGCACCAGTACATGCAGCTTGCGCAGGACGGCTTTCAGGCGGCGCTTCGGCGCGTGGATGATGCGCTCGCCACGGCCGTTGCGCTTGGCAATAGCGAACGTGACGTAGTGCGAGATGCGTTCGCGCGCGCGATGGACGCTCAGGTGCTGAAGCGTGCGCAGCGGGATGCCGAGGGCGGCCGCGATATCCGCCTCGCTCTTCCAGACTGGCAGGTCGTAGCGCTGCAGCTGCTCTTCATCGGTCGCGAGATCGCGGACGTTGCGGTTGTGCGTGCGGAAGGAGCCGGAGAACAAGCGCCGGGCCTCGGCGCGCGTGAAGTGCTTGATGACCGGCGGCTTGGGGTCGCCGTAGCGATAGGGTTTCGGGGGCGGCTTCGGCAGCAAGCGGCTGTCACGCAGTGCAAGGCGGCGATGCTGCGGTTTCAGCGGCCCGCCGGATGTGATCTCCTCCTGCTTGACTTCGGAGCTACCGCTGAAGGCGACGGTGGACAGGTCACGTGCCGGTGGTTCGGCACGCCGTTGCAGAACCGCGCGTGCCAGCAGTTGCTTGCGACGCCAGCGCATGAACCAGAAGAAGGCGAGGAAGCCGATGGCAAAGAAGATCACGCCCATGCGATGCACTCGTTCGCTTGGCGATCATCAACTGCTGCGGAGGGGAATGAGCACGCGTGCCTGGATGCGTTCGCCGACCACCAACAAGGCTTTGGACCCATGGCCTCCCCTCGTTTCGTACGTGGGGAACCGTGGCGTGGTGATAGCATCAGGAAGCCACCACGGCGAAGCACCGTGGCATGGAATGCTGGAAGGCTGAACGGCCACCCAGGCACGACGTGTCTCAAACTCATTGAACCTCACTCCCGCTGGCGCCGTCAACCTCCCATCGCGACGGCGCCTTGCGCGTCGCGTCCGGAATGTCGCCGGTCACGGGCGCGCTGGCGGGCGCATCGGTGCGTTGCGGCTCGCTGGCCTTGAACAGAGCCAGCATGTGCTCGCAGGGGCCCTGGTTCATCAGGTGTTCCTTGAAGTGCTCGCACGTGCAGCGGCCGAAGATGACGCGGCCGCTGTCGTTGATGACGACCTCGACAGGATCTTCCATGCCGGCGGCACCGATGACGCGCCAGTCGCGATACGTGATCTCGCGCGCCAGCTTCTCGCCGGTCTCGGGATCCTTGAACTTGCGGATCTTCTTGGTCTCCTCGGCGATGCTGCTCGTCACGCGGACCTGGCCTTGCTGCAGCATGGCCATCGCCAGTTCCTGGCGGCGATCGGGCGGGAAGTATTTCTTCTCGTCGGCGGGAACTTCGAACAGCTCGCGATGGCGATAGTGCCGCGTCTCGACGTCGAACATGGCGCGGCCCTGGCGGCACAGGCGCACGAGCACGCGCGAGGCGGCCGGCAGGTCGATGCCGAGCGCACCGGCGATGTCTTCGATCGAGGCGTGATAGTGCTCGCGCAGCAGGGCCAAGGCACGCTCGACGTGAGCATCGTCGGCCGTTGCGGCTTCGGCGAGCAGGTCGAAGCCGCCGGTGCCGGTGAAGGCGCTGCCCGACCAGCCGGTGACGCCGAGCAGGAACGTCATACCGGGTAGCTTGACGGCGTAGAAACTCGGCAGCGCGCGGCCCTTGAGGTAAATGTCCACGTTTTCGGCGAAGGGCAGCAATCCCTCGATCAGCTTCATGCGCCGGCGGCCCCAGACGCGCGTGGTCTTGAGCTCGGTGTAGTTGTGCTCGGCGCCCTGCAGTTCGAACGCCTGTTCCCACGGCTCCAGGATCAGGCGGGCATCCTTGCCGGGTTCGAACTCGTAGCGCAGGGCGCGCGGGGAGACGTTGGATTTCATCAAGCGCAGGAAGCGGATGGCGGCGAGAAGATCGATGGCCTTGGCGCGCACGCGGGTGCCGGGCATAGCCATGGCGGCTTGCACCTGCAGGAAGCCGCGCACCCACGTTTCGGGGATTTCAACCTTCTTTTCGAAGCGGCCGCCGCCGCCCGACGTGCGGACGTCGAAGCCTTCCGGGCCGATGCGGAACGTGGTGGAGCGGCTGGTGCGCATCTCGCCGAGCGCGCCCCAGAGCCAGGCCGTGAAATCGATGTTGGTGGTGCCGGTGTGGATTTCGCCCACGGATTCGAAGATGGCAGGGTCGACGATGAGCGCCGCGTAGGTCGATTGATCCTGGCTGAAGGCTTCGAAAAAGATGCGATCCGGATGGACGGTGATGACAGGATCGAGAATGTCGGATTGCGCCATCCACGTGTCGTCGGACCAGACGACTTCGCCCAGCGCGCGCAACGCGATGCGCAGGAAGAAGCCGTGATCGCGGACGATGCCGTGGAATTTCACCGGGCGGCGCGCGTTGGTGGAGAGGCCGACCGTCGTCTTGTCGCCGGTCGAATCAAACTCTGACGGCGAGGCGTAGTCGACGTAGACGATCATGGCGCGGCCTCCGCGCCGGGCGCCAGCGAGCGGCGGTAGATGATGGGCTGTTCCTTGGCGGCTGCCAGCGACGGATTGGCGGTGATGACCTTGGCGATGAGGCCGATCAGTTCCTCCTTGGGATACTTCTTGTCGGGCAGGCGCAGGGCATCGCGGGCGCGCGACAGCACGCGCTCGCCGGTGGCGGCATCATGGCGGGCGGCATTGGCGAGCGCGTCGAAGGCGGGCAGGCGTGTCTTGCGCAGGATGGGACGCAGCAGCGTGCCGACGAGGATGTCGATGTTCTGCGCGGCCAAGGCGCGGGCGCGCACGTCGTCCTGCGCGAGGATGCGATAGGCGAGCTTCTGGACGTTGATCTCGGAGCCTTCGACGAGATCGCGCACGGCGCCGGGCACCGTCAAATATGTATCGAGCGAGCGGACGAAGAGCAGGCGCGCGAGCGGATTGCCGCGCAGCGTGCTGTTGAAGTCATAGATGGAATAAGCCGGAATGCGCGTCAGCACGTTGGCGGCGCGGCGGGCGAACTCGGCATCGTTGCGATCGCGGATCGCCTGGTAGTATTCAGCGAGGACTTGCAGCGCGCCCTTGCGTTTTTCCTTCTTCTTTTTGTTTGTTTCAGTCTTCGCGGGAGACACCGGCAGCGGCGCGTTGCCGATGGACGCTTCCCATTCCGCAAAGCTGGAGGCTGGATGATCGTTGGAACGGTTCTCGCCGACGCGCGTGGCGTAGCGGCTGGCGACGATGTCGATCATTTCCTCGTCGCCTGCCAACAGGAGCGCTTGCAGCAGGCCCTCGGAGCCGCGCCACCAACGCGGCGTAACGTTGGGGCGGAACGGTCCGCGGACGAGATCAGGGTAGCGCTTGTACAAAGCCACGGCTTGAGAGTCGTGGAGTTCGTGAACCACGGCGAGGCCGACGCCCGGCCAATTCCATTCACGCGAGACGCCGGCCAGGGCCTTGAGGCGTTCGATGCGCGTCGGCTCGTCGAGGGCTTCATCCCTGACAAGCGTCTCCACCGCCCTATTGAAGTGCTGGTTGCCGCGGCCGCTGCGGATGGCCGAGGCCCACAGATCCCACCAGCCCTGCTTCACGGCGAGATCGAGCACCGGCTTCACCGGATCGCCGCGCCAGCCGCCGACGAGATCGTCGAGGTGCGCGCGGATGTAGGGCATCACGTCGCGGCCGCGTTTCTCCAGCAGCTTGATCATGGTGGCACCGCGCTCGATGCCGTAGCCGGAGAGGTGACGCTCTTCTAAGGCGTCGTTCAAGCGCGATGCCTCGGGAATGCCGTCGGCGAGCAGCACGAGTTCGGCGTGCCAGCGCTCCAGCGGCATCAGCGCACGATACAGCGCGTAATAGAACTTGTTGTCGCCCTTGATGCGAGCGTCGCCGCCGAGGCCGTCCCACATCGCGCGCTTCTTGTCGTCCCAGTAATAGCGCGGCAGGTGCTTCAGGATGAAGGGCGAGGCGGCGGAATCGATTTGATACAGGTCGCGGGCGGCGGCCTCGTCGAGATCGAACCAGTCGTCGAACTCGTCGAGCACGATGGCGCGGGCCGCCGGCGTGGGTGCGGATTTGTAGGCGTGCTTCAGGGCTTCGCAGTAGCGCGCGCTGTCGCGGCCCCAGCCGTCCTGCTTGGCGAACTTCCAGGCTTGCAATTTCCGGACGAGGACGACATCGCGCGCGGCGCGGGCTGCGTCGAGCCAGTTTTCCAGGTCGACGGCGTGCTCGCTCCAGCGCACCTTCTTCCAGCCGCCCTTGTCGTCGACAAGCCAGTCTGAGAACTGGTTGAGGATGAGTGGGCGAAATAGCGGACGTGAGCGCGCGTAGAGGCGTGGGCCCCAGAACCATGTTAGCCCGGGGAAGCTCGGCGCGTTGACGAGGCCTTCGAGGTTGTCGCGCAAGCGCTTGTTATCCGGCTGCGACGCGAGCAACTGCTCGATCGTCTGCCGTAGCTTGTCGACATTCACGCGAGACCCCCCGGCTCCTGCTTCAGGCTGCTTTTACATGCCATTCCGCATGCGTTGCAACCTATTGCCTGAGCCTAGCGCACGGAGGGTGACAGAAATTTGGCGGCGAAGGCGAGCTTTAGCTTCCGAGCTGATACGCGGCGAGCGCGGCGAGATTGACGATGTCGGTATCCTTGGCGCCCAGCGTCGCAATCTGCACCGAGTGCTCCAGGCCGACGAGCATTGGGCCCATGACCGTAGCGCCTCCCAATTCGCGCAGCATCTTGGTGGAGATGGATGCGGCGTGGAACGCAGGCATCACCAGAACGTTGGCCGTGTCGGTCAGGCGGCAGAACGGATAGAGCTTGCGCAATTCCGGATTGAGCGCGACGTCGGCTGCCATGTCGCCATCATATTCGAAGTCGACATCCTGGTCTCGCAGCAGGCCAACCGCCTTGCGCACTTCATCGGAGCGTTCGCCGCGCGGCTGGCCGAAGGTGGAGTAGGCGAGCATGGCGACGCGTGGCTCGATGCCGAACTTGCGCGCGGCGCGGGCGGCTTCGATAGCGATGTTGGCCAGCTGGCGCGCGTCCGGCATGTCATGCACGCTGGTGTCGGCGATCAGCACGGCGCGGCCGCGGCAGAGCGCCAGCGAAACGCCGATGACGTTGCGGCCGGGCTTGGGGTCCATGACGCGGCGGATATCCTGGAACACGCTGGTCCAGTTGCGCGTGACGCCTGCTACCATCGCGCCGGCGTGGCCGTGAGCGACCTTGAGGGCGGCGTAGAAGTTGCGCTCGTTACGTACCAGGCGCTCGCAGTCGCGGCGCAGATAGCCGCGGCGCTGCAGGCGCGCGTAAAGGAATTCGGTAAACTCCTCGGCGTGGCCATCGCTGCGCGTATCGCAGATCTGGAACTCGGGACGAAGCTTGATGCCGAGTTCCTTGAACTGCTTGCGCACGACGTCGGCGCTGCCGACGAGGATGGGGTTGCCGAAGCCTTCCTGGAAGTAGGTGTTGGCGGCGCGGATGACGGCGGGCTCTTCGCCTTCGGAGAAAATCACGGTCTGCGGCTCGGCGCGAACCTTGTCGAACGTCGAATGCAGCCAGCCGACGACAGGATCGAGGCGGCCCTTGAGGCGTGCGAGGTAGCCTTCCATGTTCACGATCGGGCGGCGGGCGACGCCGGTTTCCATGGCGGCCCTTGCGACGGCGGGCGGGACATGGCTGATCAGGCGTGGGTCGAACGGCGCCGGGATGATGTACTCCGGCCCGAACGTCGGGCGCTGGCCGTGGAAGGCTGCCATCACCTGATCGGGCACCTCGGCGCGGGCGAGTTCAGCCAGGGCGCGAACCGCGGCGATCTTCATCTCGACGTTGATGGTGGATGCCTGCACGTCGAGGGCGCCGCGGAACATGAAGGGGAAGCACAGGACGTTGTTGACCTGGTTGGGATAGTCCGACCGGCCGGTGGCGACGATGGCGTCGTCGACGGCGGCGTGCGCATCCTCCGGCGTGATTTCCGGATCCGGGTTGGCCATTGCGAAGATGATGGGCTTGCGCGCCATCGACTTCACCATCGCGGGCGTGAAGGCACCCTTGGCGGAGAGGCCGAACAGCACGTCGGCACCCTCGGCTGCTTCCTCCAGCGTGCGCGCCTTGGTCTTGGCGGCGTAGGCGGACTTCCACTGGTTCATGCCGTCCTTGCGGCCCTGGTAGATGACGCCCTTGGTATCGCAGAGGATGACGTTGCTCTTGGGCATGCCCATCGCGCCCAGCAGTTCGAGGCAGGCGATACCGGCGGCGCCGGCGCCGTTGACGACGATCTTGCAGGTCTTGATGTCGCGTCCCGTCAGCTCAAGAGCGTTGATGAGGCCGGCGGTGGCAATAATGGCCGTGCCGTGCTGGTCGTCGTGAAAGACGGGGATGTCGAGGAGCTCTTTCAGCTTGTCTTCGATGATGAAGCAGTCTGGAGCCTTGATGTCTTCCAGATTGATGCCGCCGAATGAGGGGCCGAGGTAGCGCACGCAGTTGATGAAGGCGTCGACATCTTCCGTGTCGACGAGCAGGTCCATCGCGTCGATGTCGGCGAAGCGCTTGAACAGCGCTCCCTTGCCCTCCATCACAGGCTTGGAGGCCAGCGCGCCGAGATTGCCGAGGCCGAGGATTGCCGTGCCGTTCGATACGACGGCAACGAGGTTGCCCTTGTTCGTGTACTCGTAGGCCAGCGCCTTGTTTTCGGCGATCGCTTCCACGGGGGCTGCCACACCGGGCGAGTAGGCGAGCGACAAGTCGCGCTGCGTCGCCAGCGGTTTGGTAGGCGTGATCTCCAGCTTTCCAGGTTTACCTTGAGCGTGAAACTGGAGGGCTTCCTGCGCGGTAACACGCGCGACGGGAATTTTCGTGGCCATGGGACCTGACATTCTGGGGCCGCAAGCATCGGTGCGGCAGCGGTGGGACGGCTTGCCGTACGACAGAAACACGATGGCGTCGACCCGCCCAAACCGACAACGCCGCCTAACGCACCGAATTATCCGTATGCGTTTTCCTTAAACCGTCTGTGATCATCATGAGCTCAACTTAGGTATTATGCGCGTAGTCCAATTTTGCTATTGCGGCTGCTCAAGAATCCTAACAACGTGTGCGCACCTAACCTTTGCGAATGCCAGTTTTACTTATCGCTGTTCAACATTTACTGTCTGCATACGGTTTAAATTCGCAGACATCGGCAAAACACCCAAGTTTATGTGCGCTATCGCGTGCTGGACGCGATCATCGTGCGTTCCTAGATCCGGCGAGCACACAAGCCAGACTTGCAGCGGCATCCCCCCACCAGCCGCTGCGTGGTGTCGGCGTCGGTTTATGTGCTTGCCGGAACCAAGTCATCGAGCGCCTTCGCTTTGCGCGCACCCGCTGCCCGCGCTATGCCTTCGCCCGCCAATTGCACGGGTGATAAATGGCAGGCCGCAAGCCTTCACAACCAGACGATCCGAATGACGCCGCAGAACCCTCGCCGGTTGTGCCCGACGGCGTGACTCCGTCGATGGCGCAATTCCTGGAGATCAAGGCTGCCAATCCGGACAGCATCCTCTGGTACCGGATGGGCGATTTCTACGAGCTGTTCTTCGAGGATGCCGTTGCCGCCTCGCGCGCGCTGAGCATCGTGCTGACCAAGCGCGGCAAGCATCTGGGCGACGACATTCCCATGTGCGGCGTGCCAATCCACCGCGCCGACGAATATCTGCAGCGGCTGATCAAGCTCGGCTATCGCGTGGCCGTCTGCGAGCAGCTGGAAGATCCGGCGGAAGCGCGCAAGCGCGGCGCCAAGGCCGTCGTTCGGCGTGATGTGGTGCGCCTCGTCACGCCCGGCACGCTGACGGAAGAGACGCTGCTGGACGCCAAGGCGCGGAACTACCTGACTGCGATCTATCGTGAGCCGGGACCGGAGGCTGTCAATGCCGTGGAGACGCGCCTGGCTCTGGCGTCGCTCGACATCTCGACCGGCGAGTTCGAGGTGGGCGAGGTCTCGGGCGCGGACCTGGCCGGAGAGATGATCCGGCTGTCGCCAGGCGAAGTGTTGCTCGGCGACGGACTAGCGGGAGACGGCGACGTCAAGCGCTGGATCGCGTGGGCCGGCGCGGCAATGACACCGGTGCCGTCCGCGTCATTCGACAGCCTTGCTGGCGAACGCAATTTGAAGAGCGCGCTTGGCGTCGCCGATCTTGCGGCATTCGGCGGTTTCACCCGCGCGGAGCTGGCCGCGATCGGCGCGCTGTTGCGGTACATCGAGCTGACGCAGCTGGGCGCAAAACCCGTGATCCGGCCGCCGCGCAAGACGGGCGCAGCCGGCGTGCTGATGATCGACGCCTCGAGCCGGACGTCTCTAGAACTCACACGATCAACCTCCGGCGAGAAGCAAGGCAGCCTGCTGTCTGCGATCGACCGCACCGTAACCGGTGCCGGCGCACGCGAGTTAGCGGCGCGGCTGTCGTCGCCGTTGCAGGATGTGGCGGCGATCCAGCAGCGCCTCGACGCCGTGGGCGCGTTGGCCGACGATGAATCGCTTCGCGGCGACCTCCGCGAGATCCTGCGTGGCGCGCCGGATGTGGCGCGGTCCGTCTCGCGGCTGGCGTTCGCACGCGGTGGGCCTCGCGATCTGGGCGCCGTGCGCGACGGACTGGCCGCTGCACGGCAGAGCCACGACCGGCTAACGGGCATGGCGGCCGCCGGGCTGGGCCCGCCCGAAGATCTTGCCGGCGTCATCTCCCGCCTGGGTGCAACCGATGCCGAACTGGGTGCAATGCTGGGCGCGGCGCTGATCGAGGCGCCGCCGCATCTGAAACGCGACGGTGGTTTTGTGAAGCCGGGCTGGCGCGCAGAACTCGACGAGGTCCGCCAGCTCAAGGACGACAGCCGCAAGGTGCTGGCGGAACTCGAAGCGCAATACATTGGCGACACCGGCATCAAGACGCTGAAGATCCGCCACAACAACATCCTCGGCTACTTCATCGAGGTCACGCAGCAGAACGCCAGGCCGATGCTGAGCGAACCGCTGTCGGACACATTCCGGCACAAGCAGACGATGGCAAACGCTGTCCGCTTCACGACGCGCGAGCTGTCTGACATCGAGGGGCGTATCGCTTCAGCAGGCGAGCGGGCACTAGCGATCGAATTGGATGTGTTTACCGAGCTGAGTGCTCGCGTATCTGGCCAGGAGCACGCCTTATCGGCTGTCTCCGCGGCGCTTGCCGAGCTCGATCACATTGCGGCGCTCGCGGAGTTGGCTCAGGAGCAGGGCTGGGTGCGGCCGCAAGTCGACACGTCCGACGTGTTCGAGATCCGGGGCGGCCGGCATCCCGTCGTGGAGCAGGCGCTGCGGCAAGCCAAAGGCAGCGCATTCATCGAAAACGATTGCGTGCTCGGCCGGGCGGCGGCGGTTACCCCGCCAGGCTTCGACGAAGAGAAGGATGCCCGGATCTGGCTGGTGACAGGCCCGAACATGGCCGGCAAGTCGACGTTTCTGCGCCAAAATGCCCTGATCGCCGTGCTCGCGCAGATGGGGTCGTACGTGCCGGCGCGAAGCGCGCACATTGGCGTCGTCGACCGGCTGTTCAGCCGGGTGGGCGCGGCAGACGACCTAGCGCGCGGGCGTTCGACGTTCATGGTTGAGATGGTGGAAACGGCGGGCATCCTCAACCAGTCGACGGCACGTTCGCTGGTGATCCTCGATGAGATCGGGCGTGGCACGGCAACGTTCGACGGCTTGTCGATCGCGTGGGCCACCGTGGAGTACCTGCACGACGTTTCCGGCTGCCGGTCGCTGTTTGCCACGCATTATCACGAGCTGACGGCGCTGGCCGGACGCATGCCGCACATCGCCAACGTGACGATGGACGTGACCGAGTGGCACGATGAGATTGTGTTCCTCCACAAGGTCAAGCGGGGCGCTGCGGCAGGCTCCTACGGCATTCAAGTCGCCAAGCTGGCGGGCATGCCCGGCCGGGTGGTGAAGCGGGCCGGTGAGGTGCTAGCGTTGCTGGAGAAGAACGACCGGCGCGGCGGGGCGGGACGCAAACCGCTGGCGGAGTTGCCGCTTTTTGCGGCAATGGTGCAAGCCGACGACACGCCTGCACGGGTAAAGGCGTCCGAAGTCGAACTGGAACTCGACAAGCTGCAGCCCGATACGCTAACCCCGCGGCAAGCTCTTGATGCGCTTTATGTTCTGAAGCAGTTGCGGACGAGCGCCGCGAAGCCCAAGAAATAGAGAGCAGGGCTTAGCTCAGTAGAACAGCTAAATTGATCGGCGGCATGGACAGCTCGACCTTCGCGCCTTCCCCATACTTCGACCCGGCCGCGCTGCGCGTCGAGCTGACGGGGCTGTTCAATGCGCACGGCGCCAGTGATGCGCGCGGGCTCGTCGTCGATCGGTTGAAGGCGCTGGTGAAGGATGCCCGACTGCAGGCCCAGCGCACGCTGGAGGCCGACGGCAATGGCCGCCGCTGCGCGGAGGGGCTGGCCAAGTTCCAGGATGAACTGATCCGGCTGATTTACGACTACACGGTGCACCACGTTTATCGCGCCAGCATTCCGTCGGAAGCCGAGCGCATGGCGATCGTGGCGACCGGCGGCTATGGCCGCGGGTTGCTGGCCCCCGGCTCGGATATCGACCTGCTGTTCCTGCTGCCCTACCGGCAGACACCGTGGGGCGAGAGTGTTGCCGAATACATGCTCTATGTGCTGTGGGACCTCGGCTTCAAGGTGGGGCACGCGACGCGCAACGTCGATCAGTGCCTGAAGATGGCGCTGGCGGACATGACGATCCGCACCGCACTGGTCGACATCTGGCTCGTGCAGGGTGACGCGCAGCTGTTCTCCGAGTTGTCCGACCGGCTGCGCGCCGACGTGTTCACGGGAACGGGCCGGAAATTCATCGACGCCAAGATGGCCGAGCGTGAAGAACGCCACAAGAAAATGGGGGAGAGCCGTTACAAGGTCGAGCCCAACGTCAAGGACGGCAAGGGCGGCCTGCGCGATCTGCACGCGCTGCACTGGCTATCGAAGTATCTGTTCGGCGGCGAAGTTGGCCCGCCGACGGTGGAGGCGGGGATTTTCACGCCGGCGGAAGTGGCGACGTTCCGAAAATGCGAAGACTTTCTGTGGAGCGTGCGTTGCCTGCTGCATTTCACGACCGGCCGAGCTGAGGAGCGCCTGACATTCGACCTTCAGCCGCACATGGCCGAGGTGCTCGGCTATCGGGCGCAGCGTGGTCAGCTCGCGGTCGAACGCTTCATGAAACACTACTTCCTGATCGCCAAGGAAGTGGGTGACCTGACCACCATCCTGTGCTCGGCGCTGGAGATCCAGCAGCTGAAGACCTCGCCGGGCCTCAAGAGCCGATTGCTGGCGCCACTCGGGTGGCGCAGCCGGCGGCAATTGCGCGAGCGCACGGACTTCCGCATCGACAACGGCCGGCTGAATATTGCAGACCGCGATGTCTTTCAACGCGACCCCGTCAATCTGATCCGCCTGTTCGCGCAGGCTGAGGCGCACGATGCATTCTTGCATCCGGATGCCATCCGCCGCATTCGCCGTTCGCTGCGTCTGATCGACGACAAGTTCCGGCAGAACCCAGAAGCCAATCGCATCTTCCTGGAAATGCTCACGGGCAGGACCAATCCGGAAGCCAGCCTGCGACGCATGAACGAGGCGGGTGTCATCGGCCGGTTCATCCCGCCGTTCGGTCACGTCGTCGGCATGACGCAGTTCAACATGTACCACCACTATACTGTGGACGAGCACCTGATCCGGACCGTGGGGCAGCTGAACTACATCGAGCGCGGCGAAGGCGGCGAGCAGCTGCCACTCTCCAGCGAGATCTTTCCGACGATCAAGAACCGCAAACTTCTGTACGTTACGGCCTTTCTGCACGACATCGGCAAGGGCCGGGTTGAGGATCATTCGATCCTGGGGGCACGCATCGCCCGAGAGGTCTGTCCGCAGCTTGGCCTTACACCTGCCGAGACGGACACTGTCTGCTGGCTTATCGAGCACCATTTGACGATGAGCACGATCGCGCAAACGCGCGACATCGCCGATCCGAAAACGGTGCGGCAGTTCGCCGACATCGTGCAAAGCCCGGAACGGCTGAAGCTGCTGCTTCTTCTAACGGTTGCAGACATTCGGGCCGTCGGTCCCGGGGTTTGGAATGGCTGGAAGGGACAGCTCTTGCGGACGCTGTACTACGAGACCGAGCCGCTGGTCGCGGGCGGCCATACGAAAATCGAACGTCGCGAACGGGTGGCAGAAGCAAAGAGCGCCTTCCGCGCCGCGCTACCTGATTGGCCGGACGATGCCATCGCACGCTATACGAACCGCTACTTCCCCGATTACTGGTTGCGCACCGACACGGCGCGGCAGGTGCAGCACGCAAAGCTCATCGAGCGCGCCGAGGCCAGCGGCGAGAACGTCGGGACTGAATTCACCATGGACGCATTTGCAGCCATCACCGAGGTTACGGTCTACGCACCCAACCACCCGCGGCTGCTTGCCTTGTTCGCCGGCGCTTGCGCCGCCAACGGCGCCAACATCATGGGGGCGCACATCACAACGACGCGAGATGGTTCGGCGCTCGACACGTTCCTGTTCTCTCGCGGCTTTACCAACGACGAGGACGAAGAGCGGCGGGCGCGCCGCATCGGCGACACGATGATCAAACTCTTGAAGGGCGAAGAGGTGGCAAAGACCATGCTCGCCAATATGCGGGTGAGCCCGAGCCGGATTGACGCCTTCAAGGTCGAACCGGAAGTGATCATCAACAATGCGCTGTCGGATAGCTTCACGGTCATCGAGGTGTCGGGCCGAGACCGGACGGGCTTGTTGTATGACCTTACCTCTACGTTGTCCGACCTCTCTCTGGATATCAGTTCAGCGCACATCACCACATACGGCGAAAAGGCCGTAGACGTGTTCTATGTTACTGATTTATTGAACAAAAAAATCGAAAGCGAAGCGCGCCAAAAGACCATAACTGATCGGCTGGAAGTCGTGCTCGGAGGCCATGCCACCAACGTGGCAGGAAAGAACCCGGGCAACAAACAGCCAGCGTAAGGCTCGCGCACGGCAAAGCCATGATGATCCGCCCCCAAATCGCGGGGGATCTGGATGGGCATGAATCGCAAGCAACGGCGCGCGGCTGCAGCGGGAAAAGGGCACGGGGGGGCAGACGCCGCTCATGCCGAGTACGTTGCCGGGCACGGACTTCACGAACGGGGCGACCTCGTCGCAGCCAAATCCCACTACATGAGGGCACTGGCGCTTGATCCGGACAATTCCGGCAGCTTGCTGGGGATGGGTCTGATCGCCCGCGCCCAGAAGATGCTGGAGGAGGCCGAAGATTTTCTGCGCCATGCGAGCGAAGTCGATCCTTCCGATCCGACCATACTGTCGAACTTCGCAGCCGTTCTGGTGGAACGGGCCAATTATGCGGAGGCCATCCGGTGCTGCGAGCAGGCGCTGACCATCGAGCCACGCAACTACGAAGCGCTGTGCAATTTGAGTTTCGCTCAACGCCACAGTGCGCAGTTTGCCGAAGCTATCGTCTCCGGGCGCAAAGCGCTCGCACTCAGGCCCGACCTCGCGAACGCCTATATCGCGATCGGAACGGCGCTTGTCGAACAGCCGGACAAATCACCCGCGGAACTGGACGAAGCTCTTGCGCTCCTTCTAAAGGCGCAATCGATCGACGCCACCCTTTACGACAAGGTGGAGCTTGGCATCGCGACGGTGATGCTCAATCTCGGCCACGCGAAGGGTGTCATCGACGCGCTCGCCAATCGCGACAGCAGTGATTTTGCCGACACCGATTATTACCGGCTGCTGACGACAGCCTATCTCGCGATGCAAGACTACCCGAATGCCGTCATGGCGGCCCAAAAGTATTGCGAGGCCGAACCTGAGCTCGGTCACGCACAAGCTCTCCTCTCCGTCGGGATGGTAAATCTCAAACAGTACGATGCGGCCCTGCAGTCGGCGCGCCGGGCTTTGGAACTGGATCCCGAGCTTCACACTCTCAAGCTCGATACATGCCAGATCCGGCAACTGCTGGCGGATTGGGACGGCCTCGTCGAGGCGCAGCGCGACGTTATCGACTTCATGCTTGAAACGGAACTTATCGCTGGTCCCTTCCACATGATCTCGATGCCCGAGCCATCCGGATCAGCCGCCAATCAGCTGCGCTGTGCCGAGATCTTTCAGAGGCGGATCACATCGACGAACAAGCATGTCAAACCCCTCAGCAAGGGCAAGCAGCTCAACGATCGCCTGAAAATCGGCTACCTCTCAAACGACTATCGAGACCATGCCACCGCATCGTTGATGTCGGAATTGATCGAGCGGCACGACCGATCTCATTTTGAGATTTACGCGTATTGCTACAGCGCGAATGACGAGAGCGGCTTCCGGCGGCGGTTGCAGAATGCGTTCGACCAGTTCATCGACGTCAATCCGATGACGATGGAGGAAACCGCTAAAACCATTCAGCGGGACGGCATCGATATTCTGGTCGACTTGAAGGGTTTCACGCAGGGTTCGCGAGGCGCACTCCTCATCCACCAGCCGGCGCCCATACAGGTCAACTTCCTGGGCTATCCCGGCACCCTCGGGGCCGAGTACGTCGACTATATTATCGGTGACGAGTTTCTCACTCCTCTCGACAGCCAAAAATACTACAGCGAGAAAATCGTACAGCTGCCGAACTGCTATCAGCCCAATGACACGCAACGAGCGGTCGATGAGTATCTGATGCGCCGTGAGGATCTCGGGCTCCCGCCAACGGGGTTCGTTTTCTGCAGCTTCAACAACATCAACAAGCTGACGAGAGAGGTTTTCCAAATCTGGATGCGGCTCCTTAACCAGGTGCCGGGGTCGGTCCTTTGGCTGTTGACGGTCTATGACACCGTGAAGATCAATCTGCGAAAGGAAGCCGCCGCATGCGGCGTTGATCCTAGCCGCATCATATTTGCGCCGATGGTTGGCATTCCGACCCACATTGCCCGCATGGGGCTGGCCGACCTCTTTCTCGACTCATACCCCTGCACCGCGCACACGACGGCTAGCGAATCCCTATGGGCAGGGTTGCCGCTTCTCACATGTGCTGGTGAGACATTCGCCTCGCGCGTCGCCGGTAGCATCCTCACGGCGGGTGGCTTGCCGGAGCTTGTGGTGACGAACCTGCAGGACTACGAGTCGACCGCGCTCAAGCTGGCTCAAAGCCCGCAAATCCTGCAGGAATATCGCAAACGGCTGGAGCGCGTTTCACGGACGCCGCTGTTCGATATCGCCACGTACACTCAGGATTTGGAGCGTGCCTACATTCAAATGGCAGCGCTCTATACGAACGGAAAGGATCCCGAAGCCTTCGCGGTCCGCGATTTGCCTGAACATCCATCCTTGACCAAGCCTAACCTGGCTGCGGAGACCCCTAGAATGAATATTCAAGAGCTTCAGTCGACGGTGCGTGCCGTCGCGGCATCACAGCCCGAATATATCGACGCTCGGGTAAACTACGAGTTCTGCCCGCTGTGCTACAGCCAGAACACGTCATCGCTCGGCGCGTCGGACATCGAGCGTCATCCGCTGTACAAGCCCCAGTTGCCACCGACGATGCCGTGGTGCCTGTGCAAAGACTGCCGCCACGTATTCACCGAAGGTTTCTTCAATGAAGAAGCCTACACTCTGCTTTATCCTAGGACACCCGCCGCGGAATTGGCAGGCTTTGACGCCGAGCGGCAAAGGCTGATCAGCTCGAAAATCGTGCATCGGGTATCTCAGTTGGCCCCACAGGGCATCTGGCTCGACGTCGGCTTCGGCAACGGCTCGCTCTTATTCACTGCCAGCGAATTTGGATATCACAGCGTCGGCCTCGACATTCGGGCCGACAACATCAGCGCAATGAAAGAATTCGGCATCGAAGCCCACGAGCTGTGCATCGAGCAATATAAGCCGAACCGGCCTTGCAGCGTCATCAGCATGGTGAACGTGCTGCAGCACCTGCCCTTCCCTGGCTCAGCAATCGAACACGCATCGCAACTGCTGGCGCCAAATGGCGTGCTGTTCATGGTCATGCCGAACATGGACACCGCGTTGTGGCGGCTCATGGACAAGCAGCAGAAGAATCCTTTCTGGACCGACCTGGAGACCTATCACCACTTCACGCGCCAGCGGCTCTATGGCCTGCTCGATCAGTATGGCCTGGTGCCCGTCGAATACAGCGTCAGCGAGCGCTTTCGGTCGTCGATGGAAGTCTTGGCAGTGAAGGTACCGCCCAAATCGTCCTAAACAGACGTTGCACGACTAGAACGCAGGGGCGGACCAGTGGTCCGCCCTTTCGCGTTTCACACGCCACCTTGCCCGCCCGGCGCGGGTCGAGTACTTCCGTCAGCCATGAAACTCTACAAGTCCTTCGCCACGGTGGGTGGCCTCACGCTGCTGAGCCGGGTTTTGGGCTTCGTGCGCGATATTCTGGCGGCGGCCGTGCTGGGCACCGGCTTCGTGGCTGACGCGTTTTTCGTCGCCTTCCGCTTTCCCAACCTGTTTCGCCGCTTGTTTGGCGAGGGAGCCTTCAACTCCGCCTTTATCCCGCTGTTCGCGGGCAAGCTGGAAGGCGAGGGCGCACCGCAAGCCCGCGTGTTTGCCGAAGAAGCGATGGCGGGACTGGTGTTCGTGCTCGTTTTGCTGTCAGCCATCTGCATGATCTCGATGCCGTGGCTCATGCACCTTCTGGCGCCGGGGTTTGCCGATACGCCTGAGAAATACGATCTTGCCGTGCTGCTGACGCAGATCACATTTCCCTATCTGCTGTGCATGTCGCTGGTGGCGCTGCTGTCGGGCGTGCTGAACACGTTCGGTAAATTCGTCGAGAGTTCGTCGGTTTCGATCGTGCTCAATCTCGTCCTCGCCGCCGCCATGCTGCTGTCGATCGGCTTGGGCTACCGCAATGAACCCGCGGCCGGCTTCATCCAGGCTTGGGGTGTGTTCATCGCCGGTTTTCTGCAGCTGGCGCTGCTAGCCTGGGGCATACGGCGGGCCGGGTTTCCGATGTCGCTACGCTGGCCGCGTTGGACGCCTAACATGAAGCGGCTGGTGACGCTGGGCATTCCCGGCATCATCGCCGGCGGCATCACGCAGCTCAACATCGTGATCGGCACCGTGATTGCCTCGTTGCAGGACGGCGCGGTCTCGCACCTTTATTACGCTGACCGGATCTACGAGCTGCCGCTGGCGATCGTCGGCATTGCCATCGGCGTCGTGCTGCTGCCGGAGATGTCACGGCATCTGCGCGCGGGAAACGACGCGGCGGTCATGGACAGTCAGAACCGTTCGCTGGAATTCGCCATGTTATTGACGGTGCCGGCCGCTGTCGCGCTTGCCGTCATTCCGCATTCCATCGTCTCTGTGTTGTACGAGCGTGGCGCATTCACGGCACTCGATACGCCCAATACGGCTAACGCGTTGGCGATCTTTGCGCTCGGGTTGCCGGCGTTCGTGCTCATCAAAGTATTCTCACCGGCGTACTTCGCACGTGAAGACACCAAGACGCCGATGCGGTACGCCGTGATCAGCCTGACGGCAAATACGCTGGGGTCGATCGCCCTGTTCTTCCTGTTCCGGCATCTCGGGATGATGCCGCACCTGGGCATCGCGGTTGCCACGACGCTGGGCGGATGGATGAATGCCACCATGCTGTGGCTCGGACTAAGGCGGCTGAAGCACTTCACAATCGATGCCAGGTTGCGCAAGTCGCTGCCACTCATCCTTCTCTCCAGCGTCATTATGGGGCTAGCGCTGCTGGCCGGCGCCCACCTGCTCTCACCCTGGCTGGGAGCGCAGCATTCGTTCGTTGTTCGTGCTGGCGCACTTGGCTTGCTGATTGCCTTCGGAATGGTGGTGTACTTCGCCGTGGCACATATTTCGGGTGCATTCCGCTTCGGCGGCCTCAAGGCCGCCATGCGGCGCGGCGGCAGCTAGCGCCGCCATCTCCGGAAGCGCCGTCGCGACGGGCTTGCGCGGGCCGAGCGGGCACGCGATAACCCGCGCCGACCCTCGTGCACTGCGTGCTTCTTTTCGGATAACCGCGTCACACTTTATCTGGAAGCACTTTGAAGGACCACGTTATGAAGCTTACGCCCCGCGTCTTTTCCGGCATGCAGCCGACCGGCACACTTCACCTCGGCAATTATCTTGGTGCCATGCTGCAGTGGATCGAAATGCAGAAGACGCACGAGTGCATCTATTGCGTCGTCGACATGCACGCCATCACGATGTGGCAGGAACCGGCAGAGCTGGTCACCGCTACGCGCGCCGTGACGGCGGCTTACATCGCAGCGGGGCTCGATCCGAAGACGAGCATTCTGTTCAATCAAAGCCAGGTGCCCGAGCACGCAGAATTGGCATGGGTATTCAATTGCGTGGCGCGGCTGGGTTGGCTGAACCGCATGACGCAGTTCAAAGACAAGGCCGGCAAGGATCGCGAGGCGGCATCCGTCGGGCTCTACGCATATCCGAATCTGATGGCGGCCGACATCCTGGCCTATCGCGCGACGCATGTGCCGGTGGGCGAGGACCAGAAGCAGCACCTGGAACTCGCGCGCGACATTGCGCAGAAGTTCAACAACGACTTCAAGCCACAGATCGAAGCTGCTGGCTTTGCCGACGGGCTATTCTTCCCGCAGCCGGAGCCGGTCATCACGGGACCGGCAACGCGCGTGATGAGCTTGCGCGACGGCACCAAGAAGATGTCGAAGTCGGACCCCTCGGACCTTTCGCGCATCAACTTGTCGGATGACGCCGACACGATCGCGCGCAAGATCCAGAAGGCCAAGACAGACCCTGAAGGCATTCCGTCCGAGCCGGGTGGGCTGACGGGCAGGCCCGAGGCTGAAAACCTGGTCGGGATCTACGCGGCGCTGGCCGGAAAAGCCAAGGGCGACGTGCTGGCGGAATACGGCGGCGCGCAGTTCTCGGCCTTTAAGAAAGCGCTGGCCGATCTCGCCGTGAGCCGGTTGCAACCCCTGGGCGAAGAAATCAAGAGACTGACGAGCGAGCCCAAGGAGATCGACGCCGTCTTGGCCGACGGCTCAGCCCGAGCGCACGCCATCGCCAAGCCGGTCATGGACAAGGTGAAGGACATCATCGGCTTCGTGCGGTCGTGATGTTGGCCGACCAGACCTTGCGCCGCCCTGTCCGGATTGCGAGCTGGCAATTGCCGGGCGAGCAGACGCATGGCAGCATGCGCGCATGAAAATCCGGCGTAGTTTCGAAGCAGGGCATCTGCGCAAATTTCTGCTCGTCGTAGACGACAGCGCAGAAGTGGAAAGCGCACTTTATTATGCGGCGAGCCGCATCGCGCACTCGTCGGGCTCGCTGCTGATGCTGTACGTGGTCGAACCCCAGCAGTTTCAGCACTGGGTGGGCGTGCGCCAGTTGCAGCTGGAGGAAGAGACGACGAAGGCGAAGGCGCTCTTCCGGCTATTCCGGCGCAAGCTGGCGCAATCGGGCTTCGAAGACATCGTCTGCGAAGAGGTCGTGCGCGAGGGCGACAAGGCCGAGGAAATCGTCCGGCTGATCGCCGAAGACGAGGACGTGGCCATTCTGGTTCTTGGTGCGTCAACGGACGCGAAAGGGCCCGGCCCCCTGGTTTCGGCCCTTGCCGCGGGAAAGCTGGCCGGCAATTTCCCCATTCCGGTTACCGTGGTGCCAGGTAACCTTGCCCTGGAAGTCATCAAAACATTGGCTTAAACCCTGGCCAGGGTCTCGACTTTTGGCCGTCGAACGCCTATTTCTGGAACAGTTCTAAGTGCGGTGGCGCCAGCCGCCGCCGTCGCACATTGGTGAAGCGGAGACTGCCATGTTCATTCAAACCGAGGCCACCCCGAACCCGGCGACACTGAAATTTCTGCCAGGACGGCAGGTGCTGTCGGACGGTACCGCCGATTTCCGTGACGTTGCGGCGTCCAAAGCGTCGCCTCTGGCGACGCGCCTGTTCGAGATCGACGGCGTGAAGGGCGTGTTTTTAGGCTCCGACTTCATCTCCGTAACGAAGACCGACGGCGAATGGCAACATTTGACGCCCATGATCCTCGGCGCGATCATGGAGCATTACATGTCTGGTAACGCCGCCGACGGTGGCGAAGCGGGCGGCGCGGACGAGGTCGAGAACTACGATCCAAAGGACGAAGAAGTCGTCACCACGATCAAGGAATTGATCGAAACGCGCGTGCGGCCCGCCGTGGCGCAGGACGGTGGCGACATCACCTTTTCCGGCTTCCGCGACGGCATCGTCTACCTGCACATGCGCGGTGCTTGTGCGGGCTGCCCCAGCTCGACGGCGACGTTGCGGCATGGCATCGAAAACCTGCTTAAGCATTTCTGCCCTGAGGTCGACGGCGTGCAGGCCGTCTGAGCGAAGAGGCAAGCCTTATGGAAACCCCGCGCAAGCGGGGTTTTCTGTTTGCGCGCCAAGGAGAACTCCCGTGAGCGAGAAGTTAGCCCAGACGGCACTGAACCAACTCTTCTTTAACGCACGAACGCACTCGAAATTTCTGGACATGCCGGTTCCCCAATCGCTGTTGCGCGACTTGATCGACACACTGAAGATGGCGCCGACAGCGGCGAACAGCCAACCGGCGCGCTTCGTGTTCGTGACGTCGCAGGAGGGCAAAGCGCTTTTGAGGCCGCATCTGTCGGCGGGCAATCGCGACAAGACAATGGCCGCACCGGTGTGCGTAATTATCGGACAAGATATGCAATTTTACGAGCGGCTGCCGCAGCTGTTCCCGCATACGGATGCACGCAGCTGGTTTGCGGGCAAGCCCGAACACATCGCGACGACGGCGTCTCGCAACAGCTCGCTTCAGGGCGCCTATCTCATATTGGCAGCGCGCGCGTTGGGACTGGATTGCGGTCCCATGTCCGGCTTCGACAATGCAGGTGTAGACCACGCCTTTTTTGCCGGCTCCGGCGTAAAATCTAACTTCCTCTGCAATTTGGGCTTTGGCGACGCGACGGCGCTGAAGCCGAGATCGCCGCGACCGTCTTTCGAAGACCTCGCGCGATTTGCCTGACCTTTACGCATGGCGCCGGAACAATCGGCAGCGTTTAACGTTATTTTCCCAAGCACTCCTTACAGCTCTGCGGATACCAAGCAGAGCATTTCCCGCCGTCCCAAGCGAGCGGACTGCCGCAGGCGTCCTTGATGTCCTGCGGATTTTCTTTGGTGCATCCAGCGGCGTTTGTTCGTCAGTGTACCATAATTGCGTGCTTAGATCTTGGGGGGCGCTTGCGTGGCCGGGGTATGACTCGGGTGAGCGCCGCACCTCCGCAGCCGCAACCCACGGAAAACTATGGAACAGCAGCGCAAGGCACATTTTCAGTCCGATTTGGCGCGGCCGGATGGGCAGCCGCTAGATATGGCTGCGATTGGCAACGGCCGGGTCGCTGCGCTCATCAACCGCTCTGCACGGATCGTGTGGTGGTGTTTTCCGCGGTTCGATGCTGATCCCGTCTTTTCTAATTTGCTATCCGGTGACGACGAGAAGGGCTTTCTCGACGTCGTGCTCGATGGCCAGCACGAAGTGACGTCGGCTTACGCGCGCAACACGGCGATCCTCGAAACGATCATTCGCGACAAAGATGGCAACGCGATCAAGATCACCGACTTTGCGCCCCGGTTCGAACTCTTCGAACGCATGTATCATCCCGCGCAGATCATTCGCCGCATCGAGCCGATCGCGGGGCTTCCGCGCATCACCATTCGGTTGCGGCCGACACGGGACTATGGCGTGCCTCGCGTCGTTCAGGCTGTGGGCTCGAACCATATTCGCTATCCGGGCGGCCAGCACGATGTGCGGCTGACGACCGACGCGCCGCTGTCATACGTGCTGCAGGAGACGACGTTCGCGCTGACGCGGCCGGTCACGCTGCTGATCGGCACGGACGAATCGCTCGAAGGTAGCGTCGACAAGGTCGGCCGGGAATCGCTGGAGCGCACGCGCGACTACTGGATGAATTGGGTGCGCGGGCTCGCCGTACCGCTCGACTGGCAGCAGGAGGTCATTCGCGCGGCGGTGTCGTTGAAGCTGTGCAATTTCGACGAGACCGGAGCGATCGTCGCGGCTTTGTCGACGTCGATCCCGGAGGCTCCTGGATCACAGCGCAATTGGGACTATCGCTACTGCTGGCTCAGGGATGCCTACTTCGTCGTCAAGGCGCTGAACCGTCTGGGCGCGACACAGACGATGGAGTCGTATCTCGATTACATCACAACGCTGGCGACGGACGACGAGAGCGTGCTGTGTCCGGTCTACGGCATCGCGCATAACGACGATCTCACCGAGTATTTTGCCGAGCATCTGACGGGCTTCAAAGGCATGGGGCCGGTGCGCGTAGGCAACCAGGCCGCAGAGCAACTGCAGCACGACGCCTACGGCAGCATCATTCTTGGCGTGTCGCAAATGTTCATCGACCAGCGCTTGCCGCGCATGGGCGATGAGGCGCTGTTCCGCCGCCTTGAAGCCCTCGGGCATCGGGCGCGGCGCTTCTATCTCGATCCGGATGCGGGCATCTGGGAATATCGTGGCCGCAAGCTGGTGCATACGCACTCGGCGACGATGTGTTGGGTGGCGTTGGACAGGCTGGCGCGGATTGCCGTGACGCTGGGGTTGCTTGATCGCCATGCATTCTGGCGCGCGGAGGCGGACAAGGTCCGCCATGAAATTCTTACCCGAGCGTGGAACGAGAAGCGCGGTGCTATCGTCGGCGCCCTCGATCAATCCGAACTGGATGCCAGCGTTCTGCTTCTGCCGGAACTCGGCTTGCTGTCCCCCACTGATGAGCGTTTCGTCAAAACCTGCGACGTGATTGGCAAGGAGCTGTCGCGTAACGGGTTCATCATGCGGTATGTCGCCGAAGATGATTTCGGCGCCCCTGAAACCGGGTTTCTCGTTTGCCAGTTCTGGTACATCGATGCGCTTGCCGCGATCGGACGAACGGAGGATGCCCGCGGGCATTTGACGGACTTGCTCGGCCGGCGAAACTCATTCGGCCTGCTGTCAGAAGATATCCATCCGGGCACCGGCCACTTATGGGGCAATATTCCGCAAACGTACTCCATGGCGGGGATTGTTAATTCCTGCATGACACTGTCGCGACCGTGGGAAACTGCGTGGTCTGACAAGACAGTCGGCTAAGTTGCATCTGCGCGACGCCATGTTGCGCTGCAGGAACAGTTTTTAGCCTTCGCGCGTTACGTCGACGGGATAGTTGGATTGATGCCATCTGCGACTGCCTCGCGGAGCGCGCCGCAACGTCCAGCTTTGCAGGAGGTCGCGCGTTTGAAGCGCATTGTGCTCGTATCCAACCGCGTCGTTAGCCTGAGCGCTGCTGCTCAAGCAGGTGGCGTATCCGTCGCACTGGCCGACATCCTCAAATCTGAGCGCGGGTTGTGGTTCGGTTGGAACGGGGATGTTGCCACTTCGGACGAAGACCTCGACAAGGTCACGATCACCAAGGCAGGTGCCGACAGCGCGATTGTTACGGTGCCAATTACCGAAGACGAGCACCGCGCCTACTATCTCGGCTACTCGAACTCGGTCCTATGGCCCGTCTTCCACAACCGGCTGGATCTCGCGCAATTCGAAGCCGGCTATTACCAAAGCTATCTTGCCGTCAATCGCCGCTTCGCGCGGCAGCTGCATTCGCTACTTGAGCCGGGCGACACGATCTGGATACACGACTATCATCTGATCCCGTTAGCGGCAGAACTGCGCGCACTCGGCGTGACCGCACCGATCGGCTTCTTCCTTCATATCCCTTCGCCGCCATCACAGACGTTTCTCGCGATACCCGAATATCGCGAGTTGGCCCGCGCCCTCTCGGCCTACGACCTCATCGGCGTTCAGACGCAGGCCGATGTGGCCAACCTCATTGCTTTCTTTGAGGATGCGGTGGCAGGCCGCATTCTGCAAGATGGCCGGATTAGTGTTTGCGACCGGCGGCTGGCGATTGCGAGTTTTCCCGTTGGCATCAACTTGCCGGACTTTCAAGGCGCAAGCCCGGCCCGCGAATTGGCGCAGGCGACACCGGGCGCCAAACGCATCATCGGCATCGATCGGCTCGACTATACCAAAGGATTGCCGCAAAAGTTTCGCGCATACGAACGCTTTCTGGAGAAGTACGAAGCCTACCGCGGCAAGGTGGTGTTGTCGCAGATCGCGCCTCCGACACGGGAAGACGTCGAGGCGTATTCCGAGATCCGGCACACGCTCGAGCACCTATCCGGTTCCATCAACGGCCGCTTTGGCGAAATGGATTGGGTCCCGATCCACTACATCCATCGCACTACCGCGCGCAAGCGGCTGCGAGACATCTATCGTTCATCGAACATCTGCCTCGTCACGCCACTGCGCGACGGTATGAACCTCGTCGCCAAGGAATACATCGCCGCGCAGGATGCCGAGGATCCCGGCGTTGTCATTCTCTCGCGCTTTGCGGGTGCCGCCGAACAGTTGAAAGAGACACTGATCGTCAACCCCTACGACATCGACGAAGTGGCCGATGCGATCAAATCCGGACTGGAGATGGAACGTAACGAACGCGTCGCGCGCCATCGCAAGCTTTTCGAGTCCATATCGACGTACGACACCTTCACCTGGCGAAAGTCTTTCCTGCGCGCCCTGGAAACGTGCGCCAAGGAACGGCACCGGGCCAGCGGCTCATCCAGTGAAGCCATTCGCAAGGCGCTCGACAAAGTCCATCTCGCTCATTCAATCGCCAAGCCCGCTGACGATAAGATTGCGCGGTCCGCCCTCCCGCATGCGGCGTTGCCGGAAGCGGCCAAATCAACGGCTACGTGAGGACGTGCGATGAAGGCGCTGACGGTCGGCGGAGCGATGATCGATACGATCGCGATCATCGAAAGCGAACGCATCGAGCGGATGTCCATGCTCAACGCCGACGCGTCGTTCTTGCTGCTTGAAGAAGGCCGAAAAACAGAGGCGACGGAGATTTCCACACACTGCGGTGGCGGGGCCGTCAACTCGGCCGTATCCATGGCCCGCCTTGGATTCGATGTGTCAACGTTGATCAAGTTAGGAAAGGACGACCGGGCGGAGACGTTACTCGCGCACTTGCTCAAGGAGGGCGTTTCAACGCGCTATGCGCTGCGCGATGAAACGGCGCCAACGGGCGCCAGTGTCCTGGTTTCCTCGCATGAACGCAACGCTGCGGTGTTTACGTTTCGCGGCGCCAACTCGTTCATGGAGCCGCATGACTTGCGCGATGATGCGTTCGCAGTCGATGTCGTCTACATCGCCAACCTCAGCAACAAATCTGCCGACTGCTATCCGCTGATCGTACAGAAGGCCAAGGCGCGCCGAGCGCTGGTTGCTGCGAATCCGGGCGTGCGGCAACTTTCGGCGCGGGGCGCCGCATTCAAGAAAATGCTCAGCTCGCTTGATATTCTCGCGATCAACCGTACCGAGGCGGAGGTGCTGGTGACGGCCCTGGTTGCAGAGCATGGCGAGGGCGGACCGGCGTTGCGGGTCAAGAAAGGCGAACCCCTGCCGAAGCTTGCCATGAGGGGGCTGAATGGCGGCGGATTCAACATGTCGCTGCGCGGGTTTCTCAAGGCGCTTATGACGTCCGGGGCAAACTGCGTTCTTCTGACAGATGGCCGCGACGGCGCTTTTGTTGCACGCAAGGATGAACTCTATCACTGTCCATCGTTGACGACTGAAGTGGCCGGCACGGCAGGTGCCGGGGATGCCTTCACGTCGACGTACACAGCGTTCAAGGCACAGGGGCTTTCAGTGGAGCAGGCGTTGATTGCGGCGACTTTGAATGCGGCGTCGGTCTTAAGGCACGTCGACACCCAGTCGGGCCTGATGAAAAGGGCTGCACTGGATAAGGCGATGCACGAGACGAAGCCGCCGATCAGCGTGCAGCGGTGGACATTGTGAGCCAGGCGTTTGCATTAACTGATACCGAGCTGGCACATGACGATGGCCTGCTCAACACGCCACATCGCTGCGCGTTGTTCCTCGACATGGATGGCACTCTGCTCGAGATGGCGGCCTCGCCTGAAACCGTGCGCGTCCCGAGCGGGCTGATCACGCTGCTTCAATCCATATCAGATGGCCTTGGAGGCGCACTGGCTATTCTTACCGGTCGGCAAGTGATCGAAGCCGACAGATTGCTTGAACCGTTGAAGCTTCCCGCGTCCGGCGTGCACGGGGCGCAAGTGCGGCGGGCTCGGGACGGCGAGATCGAGACGTGCAGTCCAGAGCTTCCGGCTGAGCTCGTAGCGCAACTTGTTGCGCTCGAAGGGAAGATGCCGGGCATTCGCGCGGAGTCCAAAGGGCCCGGCTTCGCGATGCATTATCGTGTGGTGCCGCACGTGCAGCTGGACCTGGAGACGACGCTGCGGCGGCTGCTGGCGGACTACGCAAGCAACGTCGTGCTATCGCGCGGGCGTAAGATTTTCGAGATCGTGCCGATCGGCACGACCAAGGGCACATCGCTCGTCTCTTTTTGCGGACAGCCAGAATTTGCGGGCCGCAAACCTGTGATGATCGGCGACGATGTCGGCGATGAGCCGGCATTCGCCGCGGCTGCGCGGCTTGGCGGAACGGGCCTTCGCGTGGCGGGCGAGCATTTCGGGCGTGATGCCGCCAACCTGGATGGGCCGTCAGACGTGTTTCGACTGCTCACACGCGTGCTGCAGCGGCTGCAGAGCGAAGCGTCGTAAGGCGATCAGCCAATTCCTGTCAGCGCTTGCGCGCCAGCCATACGGTGTGGCCGCCGCACCTTGGATCTTCAGATGCGGCCTCGACCACGTCGAAGCCTGCGGCGTCAAGCAATGCCCGGTATTCAGTCGGATCGAGACTGGCGTGATAGAGCGGTTCGCCCGCGAACGTACCGATCGCTTCGCCGTGCTGGGGACCACTGGTGAAGAGCAGTGCCGCACCCTCGACCGCGTGCGCGGCGAAGATTGGAAACATAGCGCGCTGATCATCTGCCGTGAGGTGGAAGAAGCTGTCCCAAGCGATGAGGCCACCGAAGCGGCGCTGCAGTGCGAGCGCGCGCATGTCGGCGACGTAAAATTCCGCCGATGGAAAGCGGGCGACACACCGCTCAATCATGGCAGGTGCACTATCGACCCCGGTTACCGCAAAGCCACGCGAGATAAGGTATCCGGTGATCGGCTCGCCCGCGCCGCAACCGATGTCGATGACCGATGCGGATCGCGGCAACAGCGCTCCAAACCGGTCGAGCCATGATTTCTCGAAGAGCGACCGGCCGCGGCAGTCGTCCCACGCTTTTGCGTTGCGCTGATAGAGATCGATGATGTTGCTGGCGTAGACTTTGCTCATCAGCGCATATTACAGCGTGAGTCAGCTTTCCGCCATGCTATCGCCCTGCGCCAGACGCCAGAACGATGAGAGGCGTGCAACGTCGTGGAATTCATCAATGCGTGCAATGCGATCTTCGCGATACGTGACGATTTGCCGGTAAGTCGATGTGATCTGGTGGCCAGACTGGCGATGCTTGATGAAGATTGCGATGCGCGCGCGGCCGATACCGGTGGTGTAGGAAAAGTTGATAACGGTCGACACCGTCTGGTTCGCTCGCATAATCGGGATCAAATAATCGCGATACGCCGCCTTCCCTTCGAGCATGAAGGGAGTGCCTTCCAAGCCGCCGGTGTTCGAGCAGTAAACACAGTCGTCGACGTACAGGCGCAGCACTGCCGGCAAGTCTCCGGTCTCCCACGCAGTGTGGGCGGATTCCAAAATCTGTCTTGCAGAAACGTGGTCCAAAATTCAACTCTTCAACAAAGGGAATGTACGAAACCAGACATATGGCAATCGCCGGCCGCGACCCGTGCGACACCTTCGTGTTCTCCGCGGTGCCGATGCCGCAGGGTGCAAAATGAGCACTGGGCAAAAAACGTAAAGCCGCCGCGGCGGTTCCGGCCCGCGGCCTGCGGGTCAAGCTTGTTGGAAGCCTGGGCAATCCCGCCAAAATACGCGGGCGCGGATGCTGATCTCTTGCGGATCGCCTGTTGTCAGCAGCAACAAACTTGGATCGGCTGACGGCTGCGAATACTGCGTGCGGCGCGACAGGTAGTCTTCCATGCTGTCGGCGACCACTTCGGGTTGCGAAAGGATCACCGTGGAGGGCGGCAAGTGTTCCTTGAA
Organism: Hyphomicrobiaceae bacterium; assembly: GCA_030655135.1. Classification (GTDB taxonomy): domain Bacteria; phylum Pseudomonadota; class Alphaproteobacteria; order Rhizobiales; family Hyphomicrobiaceae; genus JAKAXS01. The sequence goes on from JAURWC010000022.1 coordinate 157,551, forward strand.
CAGATCCTCGACCAGCGGGAAGTGCGTGCAGCCCAGGATGGCGCGGTGCGGTGCGACGCCACCGGCCTGCTTGAGGACACCTTCGATGCCCTCGATCACCAGGCCCGTCAGGTCTTCGCGCGAAGCCTGCAACTCGATCGCACCGGCGAGAGACGAGCATGCCTGCTGGATGACGCGAACTTTCGGGCAGCGCTTCTTGATCTCGTCGGCATAAACGTTCGACGCGATTGTGCGTGTCGTTCCGAAAACGGCGATGCGATCCGAGATGTAGGATTGCGGATACTTAGGGGTCGTCACGGCCCAAGGTGTCTGCGTAGCAGCTTCGACCGTGGGCGCGACGATGCCGAGGATGTTGTGGCCGTGGGTTTTCCACACCGTCTGCGGCAGCCAGTTGCGCTGCAGGGTGCGCGCTGCGACCGCAGTTGCGGTATTGCAGCCCAGAAGGACAAGTTTGCAACCGCGTTCGAACAGATGCTGAGAGCACGCACGTGTCAGCTCAACGACATGCTCGGACGGCCGGTCGCCGTAGGGCATGTGAGCGTGGTCGCCTAAATAGATAAAAGACTGCTGGGGAAAGCGCGCCATCAGGGCGCGCAAAACCGTCAGTCCCCCCAGACCTGAATCAAAGATGCCGATCATGCTGATCGTCGTTGCCCGCCCAAACTGCGCTGAAGTCCCTGGCTGACGTGCCGGGGAAGTTGGGAGCATTTAAGGCGATGGCGGACTTGGCGCAATGGGTGGCGCGGCCGGGTCGAGCACGTCAGCGCTTGCTGGAAGCGACGTTCCCCGTGCACTCGGGCACTATCTTCGGTTTCGAGTCTGATAAGCGAGCTTAACGCTCGCATCTCAAACGATCAGGCTCTTGACCGCGCCGGCGCGTTACTCGGCAGCCTGGGACGGCGAACGCCCGGCCGCGGCCGCGTCGGCTTCGAGGGCCTTCAGGGCGTCCAGGTTCGGCATGGCGACCGACGAGTAGCCGCAATCGACGAAATGGACTTCGCCCGTAACCGCGCCCGACAGGGGCGACAGCAGATACAGGGCGGAGCCACCGATTTCATCCAACGTCGGCGTGCGGCGGAGCGGAGCGTGATCGCGCTGGTAGTTGAAGATGGCGCGAGCGTCGGACACGCCGGCACCGGCAAGGGTGCGCATGACACCTGCGGAGATTGCATTGACGCGAACACCCTGCGGGCCAAGGTCGGCCGCGAGATAGCGAACGGATGCCTCGAGTGCAGCCTTGGCAACGCCCATGACGTTGTAGGACGGCACCCAGCGCGTGGCACCGCCGTAGCTGAGCGTGATCATCGACCCGCCATTCGGCATCAACTCAGCCGCGCGCTTGGCGACCTCGGTGAAGGAAAAGCAGGAAATGATCATCGTGTTCGAGAAGTTCTCGCGCGAGGTGTCGGCATAGCGGCCGGCCAATTCGCGGCGATCGGAGAAGGCGAGCGCATGGACGACAAAGTCGAGTTCGCCCCACTTCTCCTTGATTTCGGCGAACGTGGCGTCGACGGTGCTGAGATCGCTGACGTCGCAATTTGAAATGATTTCGGCGCCGACCGACTCGGCCAGTGGAATGGCACGACGGCCAAAACTGTCACCCTGATAAGTGAAGGCCAGCCGTGCTCCTTGTCCGGCGAGAACGCGGGCGATGCCCCACGCGATCGATCGCTCGTTGGCGACGCCCATGACCAGACCGCGCTTACCGGCCATGATGGGACCTGGCTTCGCTACATCAACCTCGGCCATTTTTTTCCTCTTTTGGGTACGCAGGGCGGGCGAATAAACGTCGAACCAGCCGTTACCGTTCTTGTAAACTCTCATATTGTGCCGTCCAAGAGAAACGAGAAACTATCTCTGGAACTCCGGCACATTTGGTCGTCAAAGGCGCAACCTCAGCCGTTGTATCTGTTGAACACCAGGGTGGCATTGGTTCCACCAAAGCCAAAGCTGTTCGACATCACACAGTTAAGGTCGACGTTATCGAGGCGTTTTCGGACAATCGGCATGTCTTCGAATGCCGGATCCAACTCCTCAATATTTGCACTTTCACAAACGAAGCCGTTGTTCATCATCAGAAGCGAGTAGATCGCCTCTTGTACACCAGTGGCGCCCAAAGAATGTCCCGTAAGTGACTTTGTCGCACTGATGTGCGGCGCATCCTTTCCGAATACTTCTCGTATGGCTTCGATCTCCTTAAGGTCCCCGATAGGCGTCGCGGTCGCGTGCGGATTAATGTAGTCCACCCTGCCGCGAAGGCCGTTGCCGTCCAGGCCCTGCATCGCGTTGCGCATGCAGCGCATAGCCCCCTCGCCAGAAGGCGCAACCATATCAAAGCCATCCGACGTCGCACCATATCCGGTGACTTCACCGTAGATGCGGGCGCCGCGCGCCTTGGCGTGCTCCAATTCCTCGAGGACGAGAACGCCCGCGCCGCCAGCGATGACGAAGCCGTCGCGATTCTTGTCGTAGGCGCGGCTGGCCTTGTCCGGCGTGGCGTTATAGTGCGACGACATGGCACCCATGCTGTCGAACAGCACCGACAGCGCCCAGTCGAGCTCTTCGCAGCCGCCGGCGAAGATGATGTCCTGCTTGCCCCACTGGATGAGTTCCGCGGCGTTGCCAATGCAGTGCGCCGACGTCGAGCAGGCGGATGATATAGAGTAGTTCACGCCCTTGATCTGGAAGCCCGTCGCTAGAACGGCCGAAGGGCCCGAGCACATGGCTTTCGGCACCTCGAACGGGCCGACCTTCTTGGGATCTTTCTGGCGCGTGGTGTCGGCAGCCCACACGATCGACTTGGTGGAGGGACCGCCAGCGCCGACGATAATGCCCGTGCGCTCATTGACGATATCGGACTGCTCAAGCCCACTGTCGCGGATGGCCTGATCCATGGCGATCCAATTCCAGCCGACGCCGGCTTCCATGAAGCGCTTCGGCTTACGCGGCACCTGGGATTCCCAATCGATCTGGGGTTCCCCGTGGACCTGACAGCGGAAGCCAAGCTCCGCGTACTTGTCGGCGCGGACAATTCCCGACTTGCCTTCCTGCAATGAGGCGAGCACCTCCTGAGTATTGTTCCCGATGGAGGAAACAATCCCCATGCCGGTGACGACCACCCGTCTCATCAGCTCAATCCTTTCTTCGTGAATGCATCTGCCAATCAGCCAACTTCACGCTGGGGGCGTTGCCGTTTCACCGGCTTCGAACAGCCCGACCCGCATATCCGTTGCTGTATATATGACTTCTCCGTCGGCTTTCATGATGCCGTCAGCGATGCCGAGCTTCAGACGCCTCAAGATCACGCGCTTGAAGTCGACGATGTATTCGACCTTCTTGGTGGTTTTCAGAACCATGCCGGTGAATTTTACCTCGCCGACGCCAAGGGCGCGGCCCTTGCCCGGCGCGCCAAGCCAGCCAAGATGGAAGCCCGTCAGCTGCCAGAGGGCGTCGAGGCCAAGGCAACCCGGCATGACCGGATCGCCAATGAAATGGCAGTCGAAGAACCAGTCTAGCCTGGAGTTCCCAGCGACGTCGAGTTCGGCGACGATCTGGCCTTTGCCGTGAGCGCCGGCCGTGTCGCTCACGCTCGTGATCCTATCGAACATCAGCATGGGCGGGGCCGGCAGCTGAGCATTGCCGGGGCCGAACAAGTCGCCGCGCGCACACGACAAAAGATCGTCAAAGTCGTAGCTCGAACGGCGTTCCGCCATGGGTTGTTGATCCCCGCATTTTTGGCTCCCGACGCAAAATTGCGCCGCGGACGCCGGTTCCTAACACAGTCGCATGACGTTCAAAAGGTAAACGGTCGGAAGGTCAAGGCCGGCCCGCACTTAACGTGTTGCAGGGGCCTGCCGCCATCCGTATATTCCAGATAAATGATTTTCGTTCGCGCAGCGGACGGAAACCTGTGGCGTTGGCCATGTCAAACCTGATACGGTTGCTCAGGATTGCCTCAAGGAACGTACAAAGTCCATGACGGACAAAATGGTGCTTGAAATCAAAGACGTTGAAAACGGCTCGGAGCTGTCAGAGCGGCTGCGGGTTGCCGGGTTGCGGCCGACGCGGCAGCGGCTTGCTTTGGCGACACTGCTGTTCGGGTCAGGTGACCGCCACGTTTCGGCGGAGTTGCTGCACTCCGAAGCGCTCGACTCGGGCGAGCACGTTTCGTTGGCCACGGTGTACAACACCCTGCATCAGTTCACGCAGGCGGGACTGTTGCGCGAGTTGGCCATCGACGGTGCGAAGGCCTACTTCGATACCAACACGTCGAATCATAACCATTTCTTCCACGAGCAGGATGGCGAGCTGATCGACATCCCCGGCAATTCCATCCGCGTCGATGGTCTGCCGCAGCCGCCGGACGGCACGCGCATCAGCCACATCGACGTCGTGGTGCGCCTCGTCAAGAAGTAGGGCCGTGCGCCGTTGCGCTACTTTACGACCTCGTTTTCGTAGATGCCCCAGAGCTTCTTTTGCTCCAGATAGCCGCGGTATTCGTCGATCGTCACTTGGCACCAGCGGCCATCGCAGTCGTGGATATTGGCGATGACGCCAGCTTCCACCTTGGCCACAGCTTGCGAACTTGGGCTGTCGCTGCTGTAGATATCGACCTGGGGCACCGGCTTGTCGGGCTTGATGTCCCATGGCAGCACCAGGGCAGTCCGGCGGCCGGACAATAGCGACTGCAGCACCCACCCGGTCGCACCGTCTGCGTCGCGCACTTGTCGCCACGTCTCGAATTCCTTGATCACCTCGACCGGCAGGCCGGCACGCCGGTAAACCCACGCAGTCGGATAGTCCGTTCCAGGCCCAGATCGCAGGTTGACCCGGTCTGACTTGAGGCTGACGAACCGGGGCAGTGGCAGGCCGGTGCCGGGCGTTGCTGAGCGGGACTTCTGGCCATCGTCTTCGGCCGCCGAGACCGTCCCCATGGCTGCGGGGCCCATGGCCAAAATCAGCGCAATCAGCACGCCCACCGGACGCCACATGTTGCTTTGCCAAGGCTTCATCGTGTCACTCCATCGCGCCTTCGCCGTGGCTTCGACGGACGGGTGCTGCAGCCTCACCGATCCGGTGGGTTCCGGCGGCTTTTTTCGCGCTGCGAGACTGTAGCCGATACTTTGTCTTCCACATGGCATCTGGTAAGCAGGCGCTGGTAAGCAGCGTGAGCGAGAATGTAAAAAGAAACGTTGCCAGCTCAGGCTATTACGCTAAGACGTGCCGTTTAGACAAAGATTATTCACGGATCCGACATGCCCGCCAGCACCAAGAAGCCCATCGTTGTCGTCACGCGGAAACTGCCAGAGGTGGTCGAGAACCGCATGCGCGAGCTATTCGACGCGCGGCTCAACGCCGACGACAAACCGATGACGCACGCACAACTGGTGGAAGCCGCCAAGACAGCAGACGTGCTTGTGCCGACAGTGACCGATCGCATCGACCGCGGCGTGATCTCGCAGGCAGGCCCGCAGCTGCGGCTGATCGCGAACTTCGGAACGGGCGTGGACAACGTCGATCTCGACACCGCGCGCAATCGCGCGATCACGGTCACCAACACACCCGGCGTGCTGACCGAAGACACCGCCGACATGACGATGGCGCTGATCCTGGCCGTGCCGCGCCGGCTGGCCGAAGGCACGGCGTATCTGAAGGACACCAAGCAGAACTGGGGCGGCTGGTCGCCGACCTGGATGCTTGGCCATCGCATCTACGGCAAGCGGCTCGGCATCATTGGCATGGGGCGCATTGGGCAGGCCGTGGCGCAGCGCGCCAAGGCTTTCGGCCTGCAGATCCACTACCACAACCGCAAGCGGCTGCCGGAGTCGATCGAGGAACCGCTAGGCGCCACGTACTGGGATAGCCTGGACCAGATGCTGGCGCGCATGGACATTGTATCCGTCAACTGCCCCCACACGCCGGCGACGTATCACCTGCTGTCGGCGCGGCGGCTGAAGCTGCTCAAGCCGAACGCCTACATCGTCAACACCGCGCGCGGCGAAGTGATCGACGAGAACGAACTTTCACGCATGATCGAAGCCGGCTCTATCGCCGGCGCCGGTCTCGACGTGTTCGAACACGAACCGGCGATCAATCCGAAACTTCTGGCATCGAACCGCGTCGTGGCGCTGCCGCACATGGGTTCGGCGACGCTGGAAGGCCGTATCGACATGGGCGAGAAGGTCATCATCAACATCAAGACCTTCCTCGACGGCCATGCGCCGCCGGACAAGGTCCATCCCGCGATGTTTTAATTGCCTGAGCCCCGGAGCGTGCCGCGAGGCTTACGCCTCGCGCTCGCCCGTCAATCTCCCGCGTCGCGCGCTTGTTCCATTTCTTGACGCGTTCGGCGCAGATGGCTCAGCGCCGACTCAACTTGACTCAGCTGCGCGGCATCGACCTGCCGGGCCTCGACGAGGCGCAGCAGCTGCGCCCGGGTATCCACGAGCGTATTCTCCATCTCCCGCAGCACTTCTTCGTAACGCGTAACTTTTGCGGCCATGAGCGGCGCGTCGTTGACGAGGGAATAAGCTGCGTCATTGAAGGGGTGGCCGTGCTCGAACCAGGCACCGGCGTATTTCGTCTCATTCAACATCGGAATGACGTTGGGCATTCGGGCCTCTTGGAAATGATGTCGACGCGAAAGGTGACACTCAAATGCAGGAAAATTTTGAGACGCTGCAAAAATCAAATGGCCGAACAGTTGTGCCCGCACCTTCACGTAAAGAGCAAGACCGCAAAGGGGCGATTCTGGGGATTGGTGTTAAGTTGCCATAGTAGGAATGACCCAAATCGAAACGCCGATAAGTATTTCTCAGCTCCCGTTGTAATATTATAGCGTGGCGTCGAGACGTTATTTAGTTAAACGACAGGCCTTCGCTAAGTAGATATTGCCCGGTGTCAACCGCTTGCTCGCCATACCGGCAAGGCTGCCGGTTCGCGGGCCATCAGCTCCAAAAGACGTGAGCATGGCAGGCTGCACATCCTGTGCAGGCTGCGCCAGCCACCCTGCAATCAGTGCATGCGCACGTTGCGCGGGCTCGTCCACCACAGCGCCAACAAACTGACGATCGCCGCACCGCCCATGTAGAAGCCGACGTAGGCTAGGCCACCACGCTCGGCCAAATACTGCGCAGCCATCGGCACCGGCGCGGCACCAAGGATACCGGCCATGTTGAATGTGATCGACGCCCCCGTGTAGCGCACGCGCGGGGGGAACAGCGACGGCAGGAATGCACCGAGCGGTCCATAGACGAAGCCCATCATGAAGAGCGCCAGCGCCAGCCAGACGAAGATCGGCAAGATCTGCGCGGTGCCGAAGAGAGGCGCCAGGAGCAAGCCCGCCATCACGGTGCCGATGCAGCCCGCAATGAGGACGTAGCGAGGCGTCTTCACGTCCGACCACCAGCCCGCCAGCGCTATGCCGACGGCCATGAACAGGATCGCGACCAGCTGCACCGAAAGGAATGTCTCTTTGGGAAAGCCGAGGTTCTTGGTGCCGTAGCCCAGCGCAAATGCGGTCGCCAGATAGTACGTAGCGAAGCAGGCGACAGCGGCGAACGTGCCTGCCAGTGTTGCCGGCAGGTGATCGCGGAACAGTTCGGCCAGCGGCACCTTCGGCGGTTCGGCCTGCGCCAATGCGGCCTGGAACTGCGGCGTCTCGGTGAGCTTCAGCCGTACCCACAATCCAAGGCCGACCAGGACAGCCGACCAAAGGAACGGCAGCCGCCAGCCCCAACTCATGAACTGTTCGGTCGTGAGGGTTACGCCGAGGATCAGGAACAAACCGTTTGCCGCAATGAAGCCGACCGGTGCGCCGAGCTGCGGGAACATGCCGAAGCGGCCGCGCAGATGCGGTGGCGCGTTCTCAACCGCGAGCAGCGCGGCGCCACCCCATTCGCCACCGAGGCCGATGCCCTGGCAGAAGCGCAAAATGCACAGGAGCAGCGGCGCAAGCCAGCCGATGCCGAACGCGTTCAGGTCATGGTACGTCGGCAGGAAGGCGATCAGAAACGTCGATGCACCCATCAACATGAGGGACGCGACGAGGGTGGATTTGCGTCCGATGCGATCGCCAAAGTGGCCAAACGCCCAGGCGCCGAGCGGGCGGGCGAGGAAGGCGAGGCCAAGGGTAGCATAGGCGGACAACAGCTGCGCGGAGGGCGAGGAGGCTGGGAAAAAGAGCGGGCCGAACACCAGCGAGGCGGCGGTGGCGTAAATGTAGAAATCGTAGAATTCAACCGACGTGCCGACGAGGCTTGCCATCAAGATGCGCTTCGTGGACGGTTGAGTTACTGGTGTCTCGCTGGCCATTGTCACACTATCCCCCCGTGCAAGCGTGCGGCTTGGCGTGCAGCGCGGGCTTGGTCAAGCATTTTTGGCTGCAGCGGGGCCGCCGACAGCAAAGCCAGGACGGCCGGGGATGCCTGATGACGATGGCTGGTTGCAGAGGTGCCGCAATTTGGGAAGATCATTGCTTCATGTGCGCAGGGTTCCAGCCGGGCAGGGTGATCGATCTCTCTCGCGCTTTGAAGAATGGTTGGCTGGATTGACCAACCTGCTGGATGAACGCAATGGCAAAGACGACGACGCGTAAGGCGGCAGTGGCCGCCAAGGAGGCCGCCTCTCGCCGGGGTGGCGCGAAGGTCGGCGGGCCGCGCGAGGCGGCAGCAAAGTCGTTGCGCAACCCAGCGGCCAGGGAAACCGTAAAGCTTCTCTCCGGCGGCAACCCGCAGATCGCGAAAGGCTACGGCGACGCCTGGGTGCAGGCCTACATCGCAGCCATGCCGGGCTGGAAACGCGGCGTCGGGCGCCGCCTCGACGCGCTCATCACGCGTACTGTTCCCGGCGTGCGCAAGGCGGTCAAATGGAACTCGCCGCTTTATGGAGGCCCGGGCGAAGATGACGGCTGGTTCGTCAGCTTCCACTGCTTCACGAAGTACGTGAAGGTGGCCTTCTTCCGTGGCGCGTTGCTGCGGCCAGTGCCGCCCGGCCCGTCAAAGACCCAGGACACGCGCTATCTCAACATTCATGAGAATGACGCGTTCGACGAAGCTCAGGTCGCCGCTTGGCTGAAGCAAGCCAGCAAGCTACCCGGTGAGCGCATGTGATTTCAGGCCAGGCGAGCTGCTGACTGATGAAGAAGGCGACTGAGACCATGCAGACGAAGAAGAGCGGCACGGCCGCGCAAGCAGCAGCGGGCTCACCCACTGAGCTGATCGATGCGAAAATCACTGAGCTGGCTGATTGGCGTGGCGAGACGCTGGCCCGGGTGCGCAAGCTCATCAAGCAAGCCGACCCGGACGTGGCCGAGGAATGGAAATGGCGTGGTGTTCCAGTCTGGTCGCATGCTGGAATCATCTGCACTGGCGAGACGTATAAGAGCGTCGTCAAGTTGACGTTCGCCAAGGGCGCCTCTTTGCCAGATCCCTCGAGCCTTTTTAATTCGAGCCTGGAAGGCAACACCCGGCGCGCCATCGATATTCATGAAGGCGAAACGATCGATGAAACGGCGTTTAAGGCCCTCATCGGCGCCGCCGTAGCACTGAACACATCGGCGCGAACGGCCACCGGCCGCCAAAAGAAGAAATCAACGGGCGCTTGATCAGCTTGGCACGGCCCTTGGCATTAACAATGCAAGGACGATCGCGACCAGCAGCAGGGCAGGGACGTCTCCCAGCAGATGTCCATGATGCATATCATGATCAAACGATTGGACGGCCATGATGCCTGCGTGGACGACGCTCGACGCGATTGTAAACGAGATGAGTGACCGGTGCGCTGGCGGGTTCGACGATGCGCGGATCAGGTACACGCCCAGTGTCGCGTAAATGCCGACAATCATCATGAAATAATGCGAACTGGCGGGCGACCCCTCATGCCAAGCCCAGCCAGACGGCCACACAACGGCCAAAGGGTAAACCAGACAGAAAATGATGCCGAACGCGATCAGAGCAAAGCGTAGCATTGTTTCGCGGGACATGTCCGACGCTCCTCGATGAGATCCAGCTTGAGCCCGACATTCGACACTGCCTCGGGCTGGCTGGCAACTGGAGCCAGCCAACGATGCTTGCGCATCGTCAGCTGTGAGCCCGCGGTGGATTAGCGCCAGGTAAACTGAGCGCCAACTCGACCGCCGACGACATCATCTCCCCGGCCGTTCTCGAAACCAACGCCAACCGCACCGGAGACAGCGACCCGGTCGCCATCCATGAAGATGTTGCGAGCCATGACGCCTTGGGCACTCACGCCCATACCTTCGGCACCTTCATAAAAGCCGCCGTTCACGGCGACGCCGAAGTTCTCTCCGTTTACGAGGTCCGGGTTCTGCATCGCGATCGCCATGGCGATGCCTGCTTCGGTTTCATCGAGACGCCTGAAGATCTCGCCGCCATCCGTGGCAAGGTGTCCGGCTTGGTCGGACGTCACGACTTCAAGTGGGCCTTGAGTCTGACGGTTTCTACTCTGGTCCGACGTGATGCCTGGTGTCGTATACGACTGGCTGCCGTTCTTCGCGCCAAGGCTGACTTCGTTCTCGAATTCCGACCGTGCGCCTGTCCCGACCGCCGTCGAATTGAAGTGCGCGTCTGCGACCTGCGCATCGGAGCCGATGGCTGACGAGTTGGAGGCGCCGGCACGAGAACCGGTCCCCATCGAGATCGTGTCGGAATTCGACACGCCGTTTCCGGCGCCAAAGCCCAACGACATGTTGCGGTTGCCGGTCACGCCGTTCCCGCTGAAGGTGCCGCTGGCCATGTTGTCGAAGCCTGCGACGCCGTTGCCGCTGAATGCGCCGCTGGCTTGGTTGTTGGCGCCGATCACTTCGTTGCCGACGCCGAGGCCGTCGGCTTGGTTGTTCACGCCCGCGACGAGGTTGCCCGACGCCGTACCGCTTGCAGAGTTGCCGACGCCTGCCACGCCGTTGCCGGTGGCAAGGCCGCTCGCCTGATTGTTGACACCGATGACGCTGTTGCCGGACGCCGTGCCGCTGGCCTGGTTGCCAACGCCTGCGACGAGGTTGCCGACAGCGAGACCGTCTGCCTGATTGTTGATGCCGGCGACGCCATTACCCGACAGCGAGCCGCTGGCTTGGTTCGCGGCGCCGATTACGCCATTGCCGACGACGTTGCCACTGGCTTGGTTGTCCGCGCCGACGACGCCGTTACCCGAGTTATCACCGCTCGCCTGATTGTTGACGCCGAGCACAAAGTTGCCGGTATCCGTGCCGCTTGCCTGGTTGTTCAAGCCAGCGACGAAGTTGCCCACGTTGAAACCAGACGCCTGGTTGTTGTTGCCGAACACGACATTGCCCGATGCCGTGCCCGAGGCTTGGTTGCCATCACCGAACACGGCGTTGCCGGTGACGAGGCCGGAGGCGTTGTTGGCGTTGCCTACCACGAGGTTGCCGGAGCCTGTTCCAGCGGCCTGATTGGCATCGCCGAAGACCGCGTTGCCCGACAGGTCGCCGTTGGCCGTATTGCTATTGCCGACGACGAGATTGCCGGAGCCGGTCCCGTAAGCGTTGTTGTCGTTGCCGAACACCAGGTTGCCGCTGGCAAACGCATTTGCCGTGTTGCGGTCGCCGACCACGACGTTGCCGGACAGGTCGCCGTAGACCTTGTTGTCATTGCCAAAGACGGCGTTGCCCGACCCATCACCGATGGCCTTGTTGGAATTGCCGGCGACGAGGTTTCCTGAGCCGACGCCACTGGCCTGGTTATTATCGCCAAAGACCGCATTGCCACTAAAGGCACCGCTCGCCTGGTTATTGTCGCCGAACACGAAGTTGCCGGCGACGAGGCCTTTGGACAGATTGTTGTCGCCGTCGACGATGTTGCCGGAGCCTACACCGCTCGTCTGGTTGCCGTCCCCGACGACGCCATTGCCGGAGAATGCGCCGCTGGACTGATTGAAGTTGCCGAACACCGCATTGCCGACCACAAGGCCCGACGCAATGTTCCCGTCACCATCGACGATGTTGCCGGAACCGGTGCCGAAGGCCTGGTTGTCGTTGCCCCAAACTCCGTTGCCCGAGAGGTCGCCGCTGGTGCTATTGCGGTTGCCGGTGACCAAATTGCCAGACAGCGTGCCGGTGACGTTGTTATCGTTGCCGGTCACGAAGTTGCCGGAGAGAAACGAGTTGGCGCTGTTGCGATCGCCTGTGACGGCATTGCCCGACAGATCACCGAAGACCTTGTTGCTGTCGCCGTCGACGCCGTTGCCGGATCCGTTGCCGATGGCCTTATTGCTGTTGCCGTCGATGAAGTTGCCCGAGCCGACACCGCTGGCCTGGTTGCCGCTGCCCGCGACGACGTTGCCCGAGAGGGCGCCGCTGGCTTGGTTGAAATCACCGTCCACGCCGTTGCCAACGATGAAGCCGGACGCGGAGTTGAAGTCGCCGTTGACGACGTTGCCGGAACCGACGCCGGCGGCGTGATTGGCGCTTCCTGTCACATCGTTCCCAGACGCAAAACCAAAGGCCGAATTGTAGGAACCCGACACGCTATTGCCGGAAGCGTTTCCGACCACGTTGTTGAATGATGAGCCATCGCCGTATTCGTTACCAGAAAGATTGCCGATCACGACATTGCTCGCAACGTTGTTGCCTCCGTCATTGCCGGAGCCGTTTCCGATAATTACATTCCCGATGAACTCTTCGCCGTTTTCATTACCTGAGCCGTTTCCCACAATGGCATTGCTTGCGAAAAAGTCGTCATTTTCATTGCCTGAACCTGAACCGAAAATGTTATTAAGAAAGGCGGCTTCACCATTACCGTTGCCCGAATTTGTTCCGTGGATATTATTGAACGAGAAGCCAGCACCATTATCGCTGGCATTGTCGTTTCCGAAGACAGTGTTGCCGAGCGTCAGTCCAATACCGTCGTTGCCGTTGCCATTCAAAGAGTTGTAGCCGGTCACGACGTTGTCGCGGCAAGTACTCAAGAGGCCAGCACTTGCAAGCGAGCCATTGTCTTTACCGGACCCGTTTGTGCCGCCCAGAGGATTGATTATGTTGCGAGTGTTACTGCAGTCGTTTGCCGAGGCCTGCCCGGGCGCTACTGCCAGCAGAGCAAAAAGACTCAGGGAATAAATCGGCAGAAACTTGTTCGATCCAACTTTGGCATCATTACGCAACATAAACGCCACTCCCACTAAAAACGCGCCCCACTTGGCACTCGCGCGGGTCCGTCGATCGGAAAACGCGCGCAAAATCTCACTCGGTCCCGCGTGACCGCGAAACCGCTGCACCCCGCAGCTAAAAACATCGTGACGTCGTGGCCGCGCCTGAAATTGGCGACTTAACGAAACGCACCCCTGCATCTCGCCCACGTCATGAGAAGAGCTAATGGCTCTCCGGTCGTGCCGCCTCTCGTTGCCGAGTGCCCTTGGCGGTCGTGAGGGACCGGGAATGGTCCGCGGCTGAAGATGGACGAATATGTCCACAAGATGTCCACAGCCAGCAGCAATGAAGCTCCAGGCGCACCGGTTATCAACTAAAATTAAGCAATTGTTGTCTAATGGCGCACGCTGACGTGTCGCGGAAACAACCCGCTGGCGGATGATTATTGATTGGGCCCTGTCGCGCTTTCGGCGGCATTGGTTCTTTTTTCCAAGCTTACAGCCGGTTTTAAGAAGTGGCGCTGCCAGGGGTCACTTTTTCGCTGGCGCGGCAGACAACGAGCCGTTCTTGCTCGTCGTATCTGCCGCTGCACCCTGTTTCGAATCCGCGGCGGGCTTGGCAGTGTCGACGGGCGGCTTTGCGGCTTCTACACCGTCCGGTGCCGGACTCGTGTCCACGGCAATTGCGAACAGGCGCCAGGAGCCGCCGACCAACTGAAATGCGAGATCGAAATCCACGCGTTGAGGCGCGGTGGGGAAGAAGCCCGACAGGCGCAGCAATCCATTCGGCTGCACAGCGGCCGGACGCACCAGCTTCGGGTCGAAGAAGAGGACCGGCGCGAGGTCGAAATTGCGGTTGCGGAGCTCAGCGAACAGCTCGGCCAACCGCGTCGGCGTGTTTGCGGCTTGAAAGCCGGGCGCGCCGAGGTCTCTCAAAACGGAATAGTTGCCGGTCTGGTTGGCCTGGTTCAAGGCCACGATGGTCGTCCGGATCATCAAATTCATCCGGTATTCGTTGGGAATGATCGACGCTGGCGCCTTGGCATCCGCAGCCGTCTCGGCCGACGGTTCCTTTCCCTGTCCGGGCGACTTCTGAGCCAGCACGGGGCCTGCAAATGTTGCGAGGGACACTAAGAATGCCCACGAAAGAACGCGACCGGTCACTTGCGATTCCAGGAATTTGCGGTTTCACATCACGCAGACAAGACTAAGCGTGTTCGAGGGTGTTGCAAGCCCGCGTTCGGCTACCGGCGCATTGACCCAAGCCGTGGAGCGGGCGATGGGAATCGAACCCACGTATGCAGCTTGGGAAGCTGCCGTTCTACCATTGAACTACGCCCGCGCAGAGTTGGTTCTAAGGGCGTTGGAGCGGTCCTGCAAGTGATCAGAGCACGGTCCCCCCGGCTGCTCGGCCCACGCAGGCGCGGCCCGGTTCAAGCGGCCGCGTTTCCCATCAATGTCATCACGACCAGCGCGTAGAACGCCAACGATCCTGCATAACCCGCAGCGAGCGTCGCGCCTTCGGAAAGCGAAACGGGTGGTATGCGTGCCGCCTCGTCGGGCGTCACCATGGTGCCGGGAATGGCAAGCGCGAACAGCACGGTCATGACCATCCACCCCATGTAGAGCGCACAGCTGAGCGCCACCAGCAGGATCATGAGCTTGATCATGCCGACGACGCCGGGGTCTACGCGCGACAGCAGGGCTTCGAACACGTGCCCGCCGTCGAGCGGGGTGACGGGCAGCAGGTTGAAGCCGTTGATGAGCGCGCTGAGGAGCGCGGCGTACGTCAACCACGTGCTGCCGCTGGACATCCCCCAAAAATAGAGCAGCGCCGTGGTTGCCAGGCTGAGGCCGGGGCCCATGAGCGAAACGTAGCCGCGCTCCGCCTCGGTGCGGGCGGCAGCGCCAACGGCAACGCCGCCGAAGAACGGCACGAAATAGATGCCGCGCACCGGCAGGCCAAGCGAGCGCATGGCGGCGACGTGGCCGAACTCGTGCACGAAGATCAGCGCGATCATGATGGCTGCGCCCGACAAGCCGAACCACGGAATGAAGCTTGCCAACGTGAGGACGCCCGTAGCGACGGCGCCGAAACCGAACCCGCGATTGTATTGCACCGTGCCGGCAGCCGTTTCGGCGCGGCGTTTCACGGCACGAGCCGTGTCCATGGGTAACCAAGGCACGAGCAGGTAGCCGCGGCCGCCGCTGTGCGTCAGTTCGTGCGTCATCGTCAGCTCGGTACGGTCGCCTTCGGGGCGCAGCGTGTAGGCGATGTAGTAGTCGCGGCCGCTGCGGGCGTAGACATTTTCACCTTCATGCAAGATCTCAATGAGCTGCGCCTGCGGGGGCCGCGAGTCGCGGACGCGGTAGGCCATCGTGATTATAAAGTCTTCGCCCTTGCCAACGACGTCAACGATGCCCGACCCGTTGCTGCGTTCGGACGCCGTCCACTTCAGGCCGGATTCTTCGTTGAGGTCTGCTGCGTGGGCTTGCGCGGAAATGCGCCAGACGAGAGACTGCGGCGCGTCCACCATCACCGTCGCGCTATAGCGGCGGCGCTTGTCACGCGAGACTGCCGCGCCAATGCCGCGCAGGATATTGCCGATAAGCTCAAAGATTTGCCGCATGCCAACCCGAATACTGTTCCGCCCACGCCTCTTGCGGCGTGATACGGCGACCTGATGGCTTCGGCAAGTCGCGTCTAGTCGTAGGATGCCGTGATCAAGAATCCCGAGCGTGCCGGCGGCTCGATCCCGGCGCAGGTGACGTCGTGCGGCGAGCGCGCGAGCACCGCGAGGTTCCACGCGTGGCCGGACGAGCCGTTGTAATGGCAGTCGTGTTCGGTCCACCAGACAGCGCCAGCGCCCGCGTAGAGGACCATCATCGCGCAGAAGGCGAGAGCGCGGAGCGTGGGTTGGCGCGCGACCGGATAAAGAGCTCCCGCGGCGAGAACCACCAAAACGAACAGACGCATACTCACCCCACGCATTTACGATGCGTTCATGATGAACGGGGGTGGTAAAGGCGAGGTTAAAGCTGGGTCGGCGTATCAGGCTTGCCGTTCGCGGATGGCGCGATGCACGAAGGCAAGCTTGGCGACCGCGGGCTCCGGGATGACGAACGGGTAGAAATCATCGTGACCCATGCTGCGGTTCAGGCCGTTCATGGCCAGCGTGAGCGGGACCCAGCGCTCCATCAGTGCATCGAAGGTTTCTTCGCGATAGATGTCATAGGTCTTGAAGGGCCACACAGACCCGAACGATAGGCCCGCCGTTCGCGGCTCCATGCCAGAGGCTTCCGCCGTATCAAGCGTGTCGACCATGTGCAGATAGTGCGCCCAGGTCTCCGCCCAGTCTTCCCAGGCGTGCGCGCTGGCATATGCGGACACGTGACGACTGGACCAATCCTGCGGCGGGCCGACGTTGTAATGATGGGCGATGGCGGACGAGTAATCAGGACGTTCGTCGCCGAATAGAGCGCGGAAATCCTCAAGCAGATTCGTGGTGCCGATGAGCACGTTCCAATAGTAGTGACCGCTCTCGTGGCGCAGGTGGCCGAGCAGTGAGCGATAGGGCTCGCCGAACTGTTGGCGCTGGCGTTCGCGCTCAACGGCATCGGCTTCCATGATGTCGATGGTGATGACGCCGTCGAGATGCCCGGTCATAGCGCTGCGGACGAAGTTGAAGGTGAGCGGACCTTGGGGAGATCCCGCGCCGTTGAACGGCAGGCCAAAGCGCAGCAGCGAATAGACGAGGCGCTTCTTGGCGCGTTCCAGATCACGCCAGGCCTGCAGGCTGCCGAACTCGGAGAGATTGGGAATGGTGCGATTGAGGCTGCAGGCCGGGCACATGGCGCTGCCACCATCGTGCGTCAACCAATTGCACACGCCGTAGAAGGCGTTGGCGCAATAACGCAGGTCGCCGCCCGAGCCGGTGAAGCTGCGATATAATGCGCCATCGAAGGGATCGCTTTTCAGGGACACGATGGTCTGGGCATCGGCGTCGAAACCGAGCGCGCTGCCACACTTCACGCATGCCACATTCTCGAAATAGACTTTGTTGCCACACGCTGAGCACGAGAAGTTCTTCATTTGCCGCTATCCATGCTCTGCCGGGATGCGGCAACCGCGCTTCGTCGTGCCTTGCATGCTCCTCCATCTGACGGACCGGGGCCTGCTCGAATAGTTCGCATTCGCGTATCGATCTTTCACCATTGTGCCCAGTCATTGGGCGTGATGGCAATGAACAACGCCTAACATTGAAGCTGATGCTTGTCTCTCAGGCCCGGGCTCGATAACGCATGAGTGTACCTTGGGTTCAGGAGGCCGCGGCTCGCACCGCGGCGGAAAGGACGTCTCGTCTCCATGGCACTGCACGTTGCTCTCACGCACGCCACCTCCTACAGCTACGACAAGCAGATCGGCATGGGGCCACAGGTCATCCGCTTGAGGCCGGCGCCGCACTGCCGCACGCCCATCATCAGCTATTCGGTAACAATCGAGCCGAAGGCGCATTTCCTGAATTGGCAGCAAGACCCGTTCGGTAACTTCCTCGGCCGCATCGTGATGCCTGAGCCGACGGATCGCTTCTCGGTCACCGTCGATCTCGTTGCCGACATGGCGGTGATCAATCCGTTCGACTTCTTCGTGGAGGAGAGCGCTGAGACGTGGCCCTTCCAATACGACGCGCTGCTGATGGAAGAGCTGGGACCGTACCTGAAGCCGGACCCAGTCGATCCGCTGCTGGCGCAGTATCTGTCCAAGGTCGATCGCACGGCAGGGCGTCGCACGGTCGATTTCCTCATCGGCCTCAATACAATGCTGCAGGGCGACATCAGCTATCTGATCCGCATGGAGCCTGGCGTGCAGACGCCACAGGTGACGCTGCAGAACCGCTCCGGCTCGTGCCGCGACAGCGCGTGGCTGCTGGTGCAGATCCTGCGCAACCTGGGCATGGCGGCGCGCTTCGTGTCGGGCTATCTCATCCAGCTGAAGCCGGATGTGAAGCCACTGAACGAGAACGCGGCGGCCGGTGCGTCGCAAGACTTTACCGATCTGCACGCCTGGGCCGAAGTGTACGTGCCGGGCGCGGGCTGGATCGGGCTCGATGCGACATCCGGCCTGTTGGCGGGCGAAGGGCATATCCCGTTGGCGGCCACGCCGCATCCGCAGAGCGCGGCGCCGATCTCCGGCGGGCATGAGCCGGCCGAAGTAACATTCGATTTCAAGATGGGCGTCACGCGCATCCTGGAGACGCCGCGCGTCACCAAGCCCTACAGCGAAGAGATGTGGCAGGCGATCGCCGGCGGCGGGCGTGTGGTCGACGAGCGGCTGACAGCCGGCGACGTACGGCTGAGCATGGGGGGCGAGCCGACGTTCGTGGCGGCCGACGACATGGAGGCCGAAGAGTGGAACATCGCGGCCGTGGGGCCGACGAAGCGGAAGTTCGCCGAAGACTTGGTGCGCCGGATGCAGCAACGGCTGGCGCCCGGCGGATTGCTGCATTATGGGCAAGGCAAGTGGTACCCGGGGGAACCGCTGCCGCGGTGGGCGTTTGCTGTCTACTGGCGCACGGACGGCAAGCCGCTGTGGCGCGATGCTGCGCTGATCGCTCGCGAAGATGCGCCGTCGAAAGCCACGATCGAAAACGCCGAGGCGTTCGTTACCGGACTCAGCGAACGTCTGGGCCTGGCGCGCGATAGCGGTATCGAAGCCTATGAAGATGCCTCGCTGCTTCTGCTGACGGAACAGAAGCAGCCGCTGGGTGATGTTGCCGAAGACGATGGCGACGCAGAAACGCAGGCCGAGCGCGCACGTTTGGCGCGGGCTTTGGATCGCGGCTTGAATGATGTCGCCGCGTACGTGCTGCCGCTGAAGGTGTCGAGCGTCAAGAACCGCAAGTCGAAGTGGGTGACGGAGCGCTGGCAGCTGCGGCGCGACAAGCTGGTGCTGGTGCCGGGCGACTCGCCCGCAGGCTTCCGATTGCCGCTGGCGTCGCTGCCGCCGGTCGCGGCGGAGGATTTTCCGCACGTGCAGCCGCTCGATCCGATGGCGACCGTGCCGCCGCTGCCGGATCCGGAGGAGCTGGCCGAGGGAGACGTTGCCGTCGCGGTCAAATCGCCGGTTGCTGCCAAGGCTGCGCCGTCCGACGAGCCGATCGAAGCCGTGCGCACGGCCCTCGTGATCGAACCGCGCAATGGCACACTGTGCATCTTCATGCCGCCGCTGGAGAGCGTCGACGACTACGCGGCGCTGCTGACCTGCCTGGAGGATACCGCGCGCGCCATCAACGTGCCGGTGCACATCGAAGGCTATGGCCCGCCGTACGATCCGCGCTTCCAGGTTCTGAAAGTGACGCCGGACCCGGGCGTGATCGAGGTCAACGTGCAGCCGGCGCAGAGCTGGGACGAGATCGTCGCGAACACGACCGCGCTGTACGACGACGCGCATGCAGCTGGCCTTGCCGCAGAAAAGTTCATGCTCGACGGCAAGCATACGGGCACCGGTGGCGGCAATCACATCGTGCTGGGCGGCATGTCTCCATCGGAGAGCCCGTTCCTGCGGCGGCCGGACCTGCTGGCGTCGATCATCGCGTATTGGCAAAACCATCCCTCGCTGTCGTACATGTTCGCGGGATTGTTCATCGGGCCGACGAGCCAGGCGCCGCGTTGCGACGAGGCGCGGTTCGAATCCATCTACGAACTCGAGATTGCGCTGTCGCAAATTCCCGATCCGAAGGACGGCACGGTGGCGCCCTGGCTGGTGGACCGGCTGTTTCGTAACCTGCTGATCGACGTAACGGGCAACACGCACCGCGCGGAAATCTGCATCGACAAACTCTACTCGCCGGATGGGCCGACAGGGCGGCTCGGCCTTGTTGAGTTCCGTTCGTTCGAGATGCCACCGCATGCGCGCATGAGCCTGGCGCAGCAGTTGCTGGTACGCGCGCTGATCGCGATGTTCTGGGAGAAGCCGTACAAGCAGAAGCTGATCCGCTGGGGCACGGCTCTGCATGACCAGTTCATGCTGCCGCACTATCTTTGGGCCGACCTTGAAAGCATCGTCGCCGACATCACCGCGGCGGGGCTGCCGGCGGACGTGGAATGGTTCCGGCCGCATCTGGAATTCCGCTTTCCGCGCTGCGGGGCGATCGAATATGCCAATACGCAGCTAGAGCTGCGGCAGGCGCTCGAGCCGTGGCACGTGATGGGCGAGGAGAGTTCCACCGGGGGCACGGCGCGTTACGTCGACTCGTCACTGGAACGCGTGCAGGTGAAAGTCACCGGCCTTTACGGCGACCGTCTGACGGTGACGTGCAACGGCCGGGCGGTGCCACTGGTGTCGACTGGCACGCAGGGCGAGGCTGTCGCTGGAATTCGCTTCCGGGCGTGGCAGCCGCCGTCGGCGCTGCATCCAAACATTCCAGTGCACGTGCCCTTGGTCATCGACATCTTCGATACGTGGCTAGGCCGCGCGGTGGCGGGGTGCCGGTATCACGTCTCGCATCCGGGCGGACGCTCGTTCGAGACGTTCCCCATCAACGCGTATGAGGCTGAGGGGCGGAGGCTCGCCCGCTTCGAGACGCTGGGGCATACGCCTGGCACGTCCGACCCTGGGCGGCCGGTCATCAACGCGGATTACCCGCATACGCTCGATATGCGGCGGGCGTTCTAGGGCCGTGCCGCGTTTGCGCACGCACTCTTGGTAAATGCTGCGCAACTTGGCAATCATCGGTTAGTGGTGGCGGATTAGCCGCTTGCAGACGACCTGCAGCGACGCGATAGTGGCTTGACACTGCCGCGGCTGATTCGCGTGGCAGTCCCAGTGCTTGGGGGCGAGCGCTGGCACGAACGGGAACTGGGGGGCGAAAGCCAGCGGAATGACGACTGCTGCGATGTCCAGCATGGTTTCTGGGCCCGATCTGCTCAACGCATATCGGCTGTCGCAGACCGGCGGCTACGATGAGCTGTTGGACGGCGACGGCGCGCCCCGCCGACACTGGCTGCCCTTCCTCAAGGAACTGAATGCACTGCCGGAAGCCGACCGGGCCGCGCGCGCCCTGCGGCTGGACCGGCGCGTGCGCGAGACCGGCATCGCCTATGACGTCTTCGCCGACCCGACGCTGGGCTCGCAGCAGTGGCAGCTCGACCTGGTGCCGATCGTTTTCTCGTCGGCCGAGTGGCGCTGGCTGGAAGCGGCGCTGATCCAGCGTGCAGAGCTGTTCGACGCAGTCTTGAACGACCTTTACGGCGACCAGCACCTGCTGCGTGACGGGCACTTGCCGCCGGAACTGGTGTTTTCCGACAGTGCATATCTACGGGCCTGCCAGGGCGTGCTGCCGCATTCGGGTGGTTTGCGCTTCTACGCTGCCGACTTGGCGCGCGGAGCGGACGGGCAATGGCGCATCATCGACAGCCATGCCGAGACATTGGCAGGCGCCGGGTTCGCGCTGGCCAACCGCATGGTGCACACGCATGTGGCGGGCGACCTGTTCAATGCCAGCAACGCGGTGCGGCTGGCGCCCTATTTCCAGGACGTGCAGGCGGCCCTGACGCAGCATAGCGGACGCGACAACGCGCGCATCGCGCTGCTGACGCCGGGCGCGCACCACGAAGATTATTTCTCGCACGCCTACATCGCGCGCTATCTCGGCTATCTGCTGGTGGAAGGCGCCGATCTGCGGACGCGCGGCGGACAGGTGTTTCTCAAGACGCTCGAGGGACTGAAAGAGATCGACCTGATCGTGCGCTGTGTCGATGGGCGGGCGAGCGATCCGCTGGAGCTCGATCCGTCGGGCTATGACGGGCCCTCCGGCCTGGTGCGCACGTGCCGCAGATCTCCGGGCCTCGTCGTCAATGCCATCGGGTCGGCGCTGGTGCAAAACCGCGCGCTCGGCCCCTATCTGCCGAAGCTAGCCAAGCATCTGCTCGGCGAAGACCTCGCGTTGCACGATGCGCCGCGCTGGTGGCTCGGCTGTGAAAAGTCGCGCCGCCATGTCGCCGAACGCTTCGACCAGTTGGTGATCCGCAAGGCACAGGAAGGCACCGGGCGCCCGGGACAGGCGGCGTTAGGGCAAGACACGCGGTCGATGTCGGACGCGGAGCGTGATCTGCTCAAGCGCGAGATTGCCTTGCACGGCGCGCGGCTCGTCGCCGAAGAGAAGATCGGGTTCAGCAAGGCGCCGGTTTATGCCAATGGCAGCCTTGCACCGCAGCCGTTCGCCGTGCGGATGTTCGTAGCGCGCACGCAGGCCGGTTATGTCGCCATGCCGGGCGGGCTTGCCATGACGATCGATCCCGATCGCGCAGTGGCGCTGTCGGCGCCGGACGGGCACACGCGCGACGTGTGGGTGCTGTCGGATGCGGAGCAGGCACATCACGTGAGCCTGTGGCGACCGGCGCTGGAGACGGCGCGGGTGCAGCGCGCGCAACGCGTGATCCAGAGCCGCGTCGCCGACGATCTGTTCTGGCTCGGCCGCTACACCGAGCGGGCCGACTGGACGATGCGCGTGTTGCGCAGCGCCTTGCGGCGCGTGGCTGAAGACAGCGGACCGGAGGCAGGCACAGTCGCGGCGCGCAAATGCCTGCAGGTGCTGCTGACGGACGACGACTCTACGGCCGCAGACAGAGCACGCATTGCGGGCCTCGATTATGACGGGCTCTGCGCCAAGCTCGTTCGCGGTGGCGGCGCAACGCGCACGCTGGAGCGGACGATGCAGCGGCTCTACAAGGTCGCGCACCTGGCGCGCGATCGCCTTTCGCTCGAGGCGTTCCAGACGTTGAGCCGGTTCCGCCCCGGCGACACGTGGGCGGCGTCGCTCGCTTCAGCGCGGCCGGGCGGTGTGCTTGACCTGCTCGACGAAGGGCTGGCGTCGATCTCGGCGTTCAATGGCCTGATGCACGAGAACATGACGCGCAACTTCGGCTGGTCCATCCTCGACATGGGACGGCGGCTGGAACGCGCCTACAATCTCAGCGAAGCGATGATGGCGCTGTTCATTCCGGCGCCGGATGCGGAGGAAGAGCAAAACAGCCTCATGCTGCTGCTGGAACTAGCCGACAGCTTCATCACGTATCGTTCGCGCTATCGCCTTGATCCAATGCTGCCGCTGGTGCTGGACCTGCTGTTGCTGGATGATACGAACCCGCGCAGCCTTTGCTACCAGCTGGCTGCCTTCTCGCGGCAACTGGAAACGTTGCCGGAAGGCAAGCAGGGCGTGAGCCTCACGGAAGACCGGCGCGTGATCCTGGCGCTGCTGACATCAATACGGCTGGCCGACATCGAGCGCATCGCCAGCGAGCCGAGCCGCGCAACGCTGCAGAAGTTGCTGGGTGAGCAATTGCTGCTTTTGCCCGAGCTGTCCGACGCCGTAGCGCGCCACTATTTCAATCTCACCGACGACGCGCTGCATCGCGCACATCTGCGCAGCGAGTCCGCCTCATGATGCTCGATGTCAGCCACCGCACGTACTACCAGTACAGCTCGCCGGTCGTGCAGTCGCAGCACCTCATCCATCTGACACCGCGGTCTACGGAGCGGCAGGCGATACGCCATCACAGCCTGATCATAGAGCCGGCGCCCGCGACGCGGTTCGACAGCGTGGATGCCTTCGGCAATCACATGGCGATCCTCGACATCGAGTTGCCGCACAAAGAGTTCGTGCTGCACGCCCGCACCACGGTGGAGACGATTGCGCCACCCGCGTTCGACTTTGCGAAGACGACGCCGTGGGACAAGTTGGATGGCGTTCTAGCCCCGGCCGGCAAACCCATTCCGCTCGACGTGGTGCAGTATCGCTGCGTGTCACGCCTGACGACGGCGTCGCTGGGCATCGCGGAGTACGCCGCGCAATCTTTCACGCGCGGCCGGCCGGTGCTGCAGGGCGCGATGGACCTGACGCTGCGCATCTATGACGAGTTTACGTTCGATTCCACCGCCACCGATGTTTCGACGCCCATTCATGAGGTGTTTCGTCACCGCCGGGGCGTGTGCCAGGATTTTGCGCATTTCGCGCTCGCCTGCTGCCGCGCAATGCGCGTGCCGGCCCGCTACGTCAGCGGCTACATTCTGACACGGCCGCCGCCAGGCCAGCCGAGGTTGCAAGGTGCGGATGCCTCGCACGCCTGGATTTCGGTGTGGTCGCCGCAAACGGGGTGGATCGATCTCGATCCGACCAACGGCATCGCCGTCAGCGACGAGCACGTGATGGTGGCATGCGGTCGCGACTACGAGGACGTCAGCCCGATCAGCGGCCTTCTGCTGGGCGGCGGCGATCACGACGTCAACGTCGGCGTCGACGTTGTGCCCGTCTAGACCTTTTCCGGTCGCTTCGCGTGCATGGCTCGCGGATCTCCCAACACAAAACGTGAATAGCGGTCAGACGACGGAACCGGCTAAGCTCTTGCAAGTTTTCGTAAGCAGAGCTTTGCTTGGAGACTAAAATGCGCATTCGCGTCGGCTACAATATCTGCCTGAATATTGGGCAGGCTGCTGCCTTGCATACCTTGATGGACCTTGAAGCAGCGCGCCGCAAAGACGTTCTCACAGAAACGCCCTTCGCCGTTACTCCACATTTGCCGGTAGAGATCTTCACCGATACGTTTGGCAACACATGCCGGCGCATGTTCGTGCCGGTCGGTCCGGTGCAGCTCACGTATGCCGCCGACGTTTTTGACACCGGCGAGCACGAACAGGTGCCGGGCGATGCACCGGAGACGCCGGTACAAGAGCTGCCGTTGGATTGCCTGCCGTACCTCACCGGTAGCCGTTACTGCGAGACCGACAAGCTCAGCCAGTTCGCATGGGACCGGTTCGGGACCGTGCCTGCCGGCGGACGGCGCGTGCAGGCGGTGGTCGACTTTGTTCATGGGCATTTGAAGTTCGACTACCTTAAGGCACGCCCCACGCGGACGGCGTGGGAAGCGCTCGAGGAAGGCCACGCTGTTTGCCGCGACTTCACGCATCTGACGATTGCGCTGTGCCGTGCGCTCAATATTCCCGCGCGCTATTGCAACGGCTTCCTTGGCGACATCGGCGTGCCGATCGATCCCAATCCGATGGACTTCTGTGCCTGGTGCGAGGTCTACATCAACGGCCGCTGGTACACGTTCGATGCCCGCCACAACGAGCCGCGCATCGGCCGCATCGTATTGGCGCGCGGGCGTGATGCCGCCGACGTCCCGATGATGACAACGTTCGGCCCGCACACGCTCGAAAAGTTCGAGGTGACGGCGCTGGAAGTGCCTGACGTTGCCGATGAGCTTGTGTCGCGCAAGCAGATGAGTGCGGCCGCCTAACTGATACCGGCGTCAGCTAATCGCTAGGGTCTTCCGCATCGAACGGCGGGGGCTCTCTTTCCCGACAGCCAATCAAAATTCTCCGGCGTGTGTCCGCAATCACTCGGTGCACATCTTTTCCAAAGACGTGCAGCGTCAAGCCGTTGCAAACGGCGCAAAATGCTCCGAAGGCATACGCATAGAGGGCACACTGAGTAACAGTGTCGTTGCTGTGCGGGGAGGCCTGACATGAAAATTGGGTCGATTGGCATGTTGACGGCGATAACGGCGATGGCACTGGGTGGTTGCGCAAGCTCAGGCAACACCAGCATTGCCGATGCGACCGGTTCAACCGTCGCGGCGCAAATCGTCAAAGGAAAAACGAGCCAGGCAGACGTGCGCCGCATGTACGGCGACCCACTGAAAACCTCGTTCACGAGTAACGGGAAGGAATCGTGGGAATACGAGTTTGCCCGCATGCAGTCGAAGCCGACGAACTTCATTCCCTACGTCAACCTCGTGCACAGCGGCGCGGAGGGCGAAAAGAAGTCGCTGGTATTCTTCTTCGACACGAACAAGATCGTGCAGGACTACACGATGAGCACGTCCAAGGTCGACGAGAGCCGGGGCCTCATCACCCAATAGCGGAACGCACGCGATCGGATAAGCAAAAGGCCAGACCTCGCGGTCTGGCCTTTGTTCGTTTGAATCGACGTTGGCATCAGGCCTTGCGTGAGCTGGCCTCGATGACGTCTTCGTACGTGCGCAGGCCAGTAGTCGGCGCGTTGACGAGAACCGCCATGTTGCCAGGCTTGTGCTCGTTGCGCATCATGCGCATGTGCGCCTTGGGAATCTGCGCCCACGAGAACACTTCGGACATGCATGGATCGATGCGGCGTTCGACGACCAGCTTGTTGGCCTGGGAGGCCTGGGCAAGGTTGGCGAAGTGCGAACCCTGCACGCGCTTCTGGTGCATCCAGAGGTAACGCGCGTCCATCGTCAAATTGTAGCCGGTGGTGCCGGCGCAGATGACGACCATGCCGCCGCGCTTCACCACCTGCACCGAAACCGGGATCGTCGACTCGCCGGGGTGTTCGAACACGCAGTCGACGTTAACGCCCTTGCCAGTGATGTCCCAGATCGCCTTGCCGAAGCCGCGCATCTCTTTCAGCCAGGTATTGTATTCAGGCGAGCTCACCTTGGGCAGCTGACCCCAGCACTTGAAATTCTTGCGGTTGATGACGCCCTTGGCACCCAACTGCATGACGAAGTCACGCTTGTCGTCTTCGGACACGACGCCGATGGCGTTGGCACCGGACGTGGCGCACAGCTGCACGGCGAACGAGCCCAGGCCGCCCGAGGCGCCCCACACGAGAACGTTATGGCCGGGACGCAGCACGTGCGGGCGATGGCCGAACAGCATGCGGTAGGCGGTGGCGAGCGTCAGCGTGTAGCAGGCGCTCTCTTCCCAGGTGAGGTGCTTGGGACGTTCGAGCAGCTGGCGGTC
The DNA here is from genome assembly GCA_030655135.1 of Hyphomicrobiaceae bacterium. Classification (GTDB taxonomy): domain Bacteria; phylum Pseudomonadota; class Alphaproteobacteria; order Rhizobiales; family Hyphomicrobiaceae; genus JAKAXS01. Next base: position 184,453 of record JAURWC010000022.1, read on the forward strand.
CTGCACGCGGCAGAACTGCGCGAACGAGCCATCCGGCGTTTCATAACCCCAGATGCGCTGCGAGGTGGAGAACATCGGGTCGCCGCCGTTGCACTCCTCGTCGTCGCCATCGTCCTGGTTACAATGAATGACGACTTCGTCGCCGACCTTCCAGCGCTTCACCTTGGAGCCGACGGCCCAGACGATGCCCGAGGCATCGGAGCCTGCGATGTGGAAGGGATTCTTGTGCACGTCGTTGATCGGCGAGATGGGTGTGCCAAGCGATGCCCAGACACCGTTGTAGTTGACGCCGGCGGCCATCACGAGGACGAGCACGTCGTGGCTGTCGAGTTCCCAGGTGGGAAGGACTTCGACCTGCATCGCCTTGTCAGGCTCGCCATGGCGCTCAGCGCGAATGGCCCAGGCATACATGTTCTTGGGAACGTGCCCGAGCGGCGGAATTTCGCCGAGCTCGTACAGATCCTTCGTGGCCGTCACGATCGCGGGCTTTGCCACGTCGTCTTTTTTTGCAGCGCTTTGGCTCGACATTCTCGTCTCTCCTAACGAGTACTTTTTATCCCCCGGCCCCGGTCCCGCAGTGCAACACAACAGGTCCGTGACAGTTGCGGCCTATCAAGCACTTTTCTGCGCCGCAATAAAGGGGGTGAAAGATCGTGATTAAAGGACAACCTGAGCAATGTTAACACAGCTGAGTGCAATGGAACGGCTGCGGAATGTCGCGTTTTGCATTGCACTTGCCTGCTAGTAGAGTATTTCGTGCGGGAGACATTTGAGCCGAGGGCGAAGACGATGGCGGACACGAGCAAACCAGGCAAGGCAGCACCGGCAGAGGCCGGGGCGCCGGCACGCGATAAGCCCTGGATGTTCCGCACCTACGCCGGCCACTCTACGGCAGCTAAGTCCAACGAGTTGTACAAGAAAAACCTGTCCAAGGGGCAGACCGGCCTGTCCATCGCTTTCGATTTGCCCACGCAAACGGGGTACGATAGCGACCACGAGTTGGCGCGTGGCGAGGTCGGGAAAGTGGGTGTGCCCGTCGGCCATCTGGGCGACATGCGGCAATTACTCGACGGTATTCCGCTCGACCAAATGAACACATCGATGACGATTAATGCGACGGCGGCCTGGTTGCTTTCGCTTTATGTCGCGTTCGCGGATGAGCAAGGTGCGCCGCGCGGCAAACTGACCGGCACGATTCAGAACGACATCATCAAGGAATACCTGTCGCGCGGCACTTATGTGTTCCCGCCCGAGCCGTCCCTGCGGCTGATCAAGGACACGATCGTGTTCTCGTACAAGGAGGTTCCCAAGTGGAACCCCACGAACGTGTGCTCGTACCACCTGCAGGAAGCCGGCGCGACGCCGGTGCAGGAACTGGCCTTCGCGTTGGCAACGGCCATCGCCGTGCTCGACACCGTGAAGGCCTCGGGCGAGGTCCCGCCGGAGAACTTCGGCACCGTGGTCGGCCGCGTCTCGTTCTTCGTCAACGCCGGCCTGCGGTTCGTGACCGAGATCTGTAAGATGCGGGCGTTCAACGAGCTGTGGGAAGAGATCACACGCGAGCGCTACGGCGTGACGAATGCCAAGGACCGCATGTTCCGCTACGGCGTGCAGGTGAACTCGCTGGGCCTGACTGAGCCGCAACCGGAAAACAACGTCTATCGCATCCTGATCGAGATGCTCGCCGTGACGCTGTCGAAGAACGCGCGCGCGCGCGCCGTACAGCTGCCGGCGTGGAACGAAGCGCTCGGCCTACCGCGGCCGTGGGACCAACAGTGGTCGCTGCGCATGCAGCAGATCGTGGCCTACGAGACGGACCTGCTGGAATACGGCGACATCTTCGACGGCTCCGTCGTCATGAACAAGAAGGTCGAGGAGCTGAAAGAGCAGGCGCGGGCCGAGCTGAAAACTATCGGTGACATGGGCGGCGCAGTGGCGGCCATCGACTACATGAAGCGCAAGCTGGTGGAGAGCAACACCGGGCGGCTCAGCGGCATCGAGTCCGGTGAGCTCGTTGTCGTCGGCGTCAACAAGTGGACGGAGACGGAGCCGTCGCCGCTGACGACGGGCGAAGGCTCGATCATGGTCGTCGATCCGAAGATGGAAGCTGAACAGGTCGGCAAGCTGAAAGCCTGGCGCGAGCAGCGCGACGACAAGGCCGTGAAGGCGGCGCTGGCGCAGCTGGAAGCGGCGACGAAGGAAGGCCGCAACGTCATGGAGCCGTCGATCGCCTGTGCCAAGGCGGGCGTGACGACGGGCGAGTGGGGCGGCCTGCTGCGCAAGATCTTCGGCGAGTATCGCGCGCCGACGGGCGTAGCCGCCTCGGCCGTGGCGCGTGACGGCGCGGGCCTGGATCAGGTGCGCGCGTCCGTCGAAGCCGTCTCGGCACAGCTTGGCCGGCGCTTGAAGTTCCTGGTCGGCAAGCCGGGCCTGGATGGCCATTCGAACGGCGCCGAGCAGATTGCCGTGCGCGCGCGCGACGTCGGCATGGAAGTGGTCTACGAGGGCATCCGACTGACGCCGTCGCAGATCGTGCGTGCGGCGCTGGATGAATCCGTGCATGTCGTCGGCCTGTCGATCCTCTCGGGCAGCCACGTGCCGCTCGTGCAGGAAGTGATGGAGCGCCTGCGCAAGGAAGGCCTGTCCGACATTCCGCTGATCGTCGGCGGCATCATTCCGCCCGAAGACGCCAAGCTGCTGAAGGGCTTCGGCGTTGCGGCCGTCTACACGCCAAAGGACTTCCAGCTGAACGACATCATGGCCGACATCGTGCGCCTGGTCGCCAACGAGGCGCAGGCGGCTTAGTTCCGTAGATCCTGTCCTAGCAAGCAGCCGATTGCTTCAGGGTCAGACCCATGGGTTTGACCCGATTTCAAGGCCGGCTCATCATCTCCGGCCGGTAAACGGTGCGGTGACGATGAAGAGCAGGATGCGGGCGATGATGGTGAAGAACATGAAGAGCAGCTGACGCTCTTCAAGCAGCAGTTCGAGCCAGATGTTGTACTTGGGTTCCAGGCCCGTCGACGTGATCCAGCCTTTGAGGCTGCGGGCCCAGCTCAACATTTCCGACAGCGTCTCGGGAGAATTGTAGCCGACCAGCGCCAGCATCAGCGCGCCGAGAATGAGCGACAGGAAGATGTTGCCGGTCGAGAGAAACAAGCGCAGCACGAAAGCCTCCTGCCCATCGATCAGCGGTGCACTCTGCGCCGCGTTTTGCCGACGCTAGCATTGGGCATTGCCGCCTCCAAGCGGCACGAAATTCGCGCGCAGACGGAACACTGCTGGCGCTGCGGCGTAATATATTTGGCTGCTGCTTGAAACCCGCCCGCGGCAGGGCGATATGACAGCGCGTCTTGAACCCAGGAGATGACGGCGTGATCAACGTCTTCAACAGCAAGCCAAACGAAACGCTGCAGCGCATGGATCGCGCAGAGATCGATGCCGCCGTGATGCGCGTGGAAGCCGTGGCGCGGCTGATGGACAGCGCGTTCGAGATCCCGGGCACCAAGATCCGCATGGGCCTCGATGGCATCATCGGCCTCATCCCGGTGCTGGGTGATCTCGTCTCGTCGTTGATTTCCAGCTACATCATCTGGGAAGCCAAGAACCTCGGCGTGTCGAAATTCACGCTCGCGCGCATGGTCGGCAACATGGCGATCGATACGGTCGTCGGCATCGTGCCGTTGCTGGGCGATGCCTTCGACGTGGCGTTCCGCACCAACATGAAGAACCTGGCGCTGCTCAAGAAGCACCTGGAGAAGAACGGCATCGCTGCGCCGGATCTCAGCGCCGGCCCGCGCGTCGGCCGCATGGGCGGCACCGGCCCGGTGATCGAGGGCACGGCGACGCGGATCGATTAAGCGACGGAGCGGACGGCGCTGTAGGTTGGGTCAAGCAAAGCGCGACGCAACTATTCTTTTGTGCCGTGACGTGTTGGGTCGCGCTACGCTTGGCCCAACCTGCAAGATTCCTTTGTTAGTCAATGAACGCCTTGCCCCTGATGCGCAGCAACGCGTTGCGCAGGCCGCGCAGGACCGGGTAGGGCGAGGCGCCGATGGCGGCCATCGCGGCGCGCTTGGTGGCGGGGAGATCGGAGCGATAGGACGCGAGTTTCGCGGACGCATCGGCGCCGTAGTAGAGCTTGGCGTCGACCAGGAGAACCATGCCGTCGTTGATCTCGTAGCCCTTGCGCCGCAACTCGGCGACGAGGCCGGGCTCGTGGCGCGCGTCGAGCAGCTGCAGATCCGGATGGCGGCGGCGGAATTCAGCGAACTTCACGAAGCCCGCACAGATCGGACACTCGCCGTCGTAGAGGAGGTAGTCGCCGGTTGGTAGCACCTGTTCCCTCTCCCCATACTTCATGGGGAGAGGGTTAGGGTGAGGGGCAGAAACTCGCTGCAGCGCCAGTAGCTGCCCCTCACCCCGACCCTCTCCCCGCGCGCGGGGAGAGGGAGAAGCAGCGCCGCACGCCAAACTGGCTTCGCCCCGGACATCAGACGTCGAGGTTGGCGACTTCAAGGGCGTTTTCCTGGATGAATTCGCGGCGGGGCTCGACAACGTCGCCCATCAGTTTGGAGAAGATCTCGTCGGCCTCGCCGAGGTCGCCCAGCTTGACCTGCAGCAGCGTGCGCACTTCCTTGTCGAGCGTCGTTTCCCAAAGCTGCTCGGGATTCATTTCGCCCAGACCTTTGTAGCGCTGCAGCGACAGGCCCTTCTTGCCGGTCTCGTAGATGGTGTCGAGCAGCATGCGCGGGCCGTAAATGTCGATCGTTTCGCCCTTGCGGCGCAGCTTCGGCGGTTTGCCGTAGACTTCCGTCAATGCCGTCTGGCGTTCGTGCAGGCGCTTGGCATCGAGCGAAGACAGCAGCGCCTTGTCGATGGCGTGCACTTCGGTCACGCCGCGCACGACGCGGCGCAGCAAATAGCCTTCGTTGCTGTCGTATTCGCCCTGCCAGCCGGTTTCTGTTTCTTCCGCCTGCAGGTCGAGGCGCCAGGCGATCTTGGCGGCGATGGCGGCGCCATCACCGGCGGTTGCCTCCGGATTGAACGCGCCGGCGATGGAGGCCTGCTCCATCAGCTTGCGGTCGTAGCGCGAATGCAGGCCGTCGACCAGACTGACGATCGCGCGCGCGGTGTCGACCACCTGGCGCAAGTCTTGCCCGGCACGCTCGCCTTCGTCGGTGACGAGTACGGCGTCTTCGAGGCCCGCGGTGATGAGATAGTCTTCCAGCGCGCGCTGGTCTTTCAGGTACGTCTCCGACTTGCCACGGGCAACTTTGTAAAGCGGCGGCTGGGCAATGTAGAGGTGACCCTTCTCAACCAGCTCCGGCATCTGGCGGTAGAAGAACGTCAGCAGCAACGTGCGGATGTGGGCGCCGTCGACGTCGGCGTCGGTCATGATGATGATCTTGTGGTACCGCAGCTTTTCGAGCTTGAACTCCTCGCGGCCGATGCCGGTGCCGAGTGCACCGATGATGTTGGTCACCTGCTCGGAGCCGAGCATGCGATCGAAGCGCGCGCGTTCGACGTTGAGGATCTTGCCGCGCAACGGCAGCACGGCCTGGTACTCGCGTTTGCGGCCCTGCTTGGCTGAGCCGCCGGCCGAGTCTCCTTCGACGATGAAGAGTTCGGTATTGGCCGGGTTGCGATCCTGGCATTCAGCGAGGCCGCCGGGCAGGCTCAGGCCGTCGAGCGCACCCTTGCGGCGCGTCAGCTCACGTGCCTTGCGGGCGGCTTCGCGGGCGGCGGCGGCTTCGGCCACCTTGCCGACGATGGTCTTGGCTTCCTTGGGATGCTCTTCGAACCAGCGCGTCAGGCTTTCGCCGACGACCGTTTCTACGACCGGCTTCACTTCAGATGAGACGAGCTTGTCCTTCGTCTGGCTGGAGAACTTGGGGTCAGGGACCTTGACGGACAGCACGCAGGTGAGGCCTTCGCGCGAGTCATCGCCCGTCAGCGCCACTTTTTCTTTCTTCGCGATGCCGCTCTCTTCCGCGTATTTGTTGATGACACGCGTGAGCGCGCCACGGAACCCGGCGAGATGGGTGCCGCCGTCGCGCTGCGGGATGTTGTTGGTGAAGCACAGCACGTTCTCGTGGTAGCTGTCGTTCCACCACAGCGCGACCTCCACCGTGACGCCATCCTTGTCGGCGCGGATCATGATCGGTTCGGGGATCAGCGCCTGCTTCGAGCGATCCAAATAGCGCACGAATGCCGAGGTGCCGCCTTCGTACATCAGCTCTTCGCGCTTGATGTCGGCGTGACGCGCGTCGGTAAGGACGATCTTGGCGCCGGAGTTCAGGAATGCGAGCTCGCGCAAGCGATGCTCCAGCGTGGCGTAGTCGAACTCGATGTGGGTGAAGGTGTTGGGGCTCGGCAGGAAGCTGACTTCGGTGCCGCGGCCGCCCTTGCCATCGCCGACGACCTTCAGCGGCGCGACGGGTACGCCATCGTTGAATTCGATGAAGTGTTCCTTGCCGTCGCGCCAGACGCGGCAGCGCAGCCACGTGGATAGCGCGTTGACGACGGAGACGCCGACGCCATGCAGGCCGCCGGAAACCTTGTATGAGTTCTGGTCGAACTTGCCGCCGGCATGCAGCTCCGTGAACACGATCTCCGTCGCCGAGCGCTTGGGATCCTGGTCGTCGTCTTTCTTGATGCCGGTGGGGATGCCGCGGCCGTCATCGCGCACGGTGACGGAGCCGTCGTTGTTCAAAGTTACGTCACAGGCATTGGCGTGACCGGCGAGCACTTCGTCGATGGCGTTGTCGACCACTTCGTAGATCATGTGATGCAGACCAGAGCCGTCATCGGTGTCGCCGATATACATGCCCGGCCGCTTGCGCACGGCGTCGAGGCCCTTCAGCATTTTGATCGAATCGGCGCCGTAATCCTCGGCGGCCGGGAGTGACTTCGCAGCCTTAGCGGTCATGCAAAAGAACCTGTCAAAAACCTGTGTCGGGAGCTCATCTCGATGGGCTCGTTTCTTATATCATGGAAGTTCTCAGAACGCACGGAATTCGCACAGCTTTCAAGCCAGATCCGGTTCTATTTTCACTCGCGTTATCAACGCCTTAAATCTTGGGTTGGCGAGGTCTCAAGCCGGCTCAGGGAGATCTTGCAAGACGCCGTTGTCGACAACGAAAAAACGCGCCGACGGCGCCAGCGCCGCGAACGAGGAGGCGTCCGTGCCAGTCATCCAGGCTTGCGCGCCAAGCGTCAGGATTTCGGAGAAGAGGGCGGCGCGGCGCGCCTCATCGAGGTGGGCACTGATCTCGTCGAGCAGCAGGATGGGCGCGAGGCCGTCGCGGCGCTCGGCCACGAGTTGGGCGTGGGCCAGGACGAGGCCAAGCAGCAGAGCCTTCTGCTCACCCGTTGAGCAGAGCCGCGCGGGCATGGCCTTGGGGCCGTGGCCGACGACGAGGTCGGAGCGGTGTGGGCCATCGAGCGTGCGCCCTGCGGCGCGGTCGCGTTCGCGGGTCTGGCGCAGGATGCGGAGATACCCGTCTTCGACATCAACGGCCGGACGCGTGGCGAGGTCGCGCTCCAGTGCGCCCTCCAAAGCGATCTCGCTCCAGGGAAACAGCGACTCCGGTTCGCGGGCGCGGCGGGCCGCGATCACGGCGGCGATAGCGGCGACGGCTTCCGCACGGGCGGCGGCGATGGAGACGCCGGTCTCGGCCATGACGATTTCGAAGCCTTCAAGCTGGGCGTTTCCCCCCACGCCATCGGCAAGCAGACGATTGCGGCTTGCCATCGCGCGATCGAAGCGGCCGGCGCGCGTGCGATAGCTGGGGTCGAAGCAGAGGATCAAGCGATCGAGAAAGCGGCGGCGCTCGGAGGCGGGGCCGGTGAACAGGCCATCCATGGCGGGCGTGACCCAGACCATTTCCACGTAGTCGGCGAGGATGCCGGAGCCCGATCGTGTTTCGCCGTCGACGCGCACGATGCGGCCGGCGCGCTCGGAAGTGCCGGGTGTTTGCTGTACGCCGGTGCCAATGTCGATGCTGCCCAGCGCCGTATGCACCTTCGCCGCGACGGACCAGCCCGCGGTTCCCGAGCGGGCGAGATCGCTGAACGCTGCAGCGCGCAATCCTTGGCCGGGCGCCAGTAGTGACACGGCTTCCAGCAGATTGGTTTTGCCTGCGCCGTTGGCACCGATCAGCACGACGGGCTCGGGGCCCGCCGCGATGCTGGCCGACGCGTAGTTGCGGAAACCCGTCAACGCAATGCGTTCGACCCAGAGGCGCGCGTGCTCGTTGTGGCCGGAAGTATGCGCGACGTCAGTCATCAAGGATTGCACGTCGGAGAGTTCAATTCACCACGATCCGTTTCGATCAAGCCGGTGCGGCTTTTGCTCAGCTGCAGCCACGGGCTAACCGGCTTGCCTGTGGCTCCCCTCCCCCTGGCGGGGAGGGGTTGGGGTTGGGGGGATGAGACGGGAGAGACGGGCGCTATTCGTCTCGGCGCCATCCCTTCGACCGATCTCTTCACCTGGGGCGTCTCTCCAAGTTCTGCACCCCGCCCCTGGCCCCTCCCCGTCAAGGGGATGGGAAACAGAGCGAGCGCGGTGGATGACGTGCAAGTAGCTCGGATTGAGCTGGCGTGGAGTATGGGGTCAGACCCATGGGTCTGACCCCGGACCTGGCGGTGCGTAGGTCGAAATTCTACACCCGCATCGGCATGAGGACGTAGAGGGCCGTGTCGTCGCCGCCGTCGCGGATCATGGTGGGCGAGCCCGGGTCGGCAAGCAGGAAGTGAGCTTCGTCGCCTTCGAGCTGGCTGGCGATGTCCAGCAGGTAGCGAGCGTTGAAGCCGATCTCCAGGGGCGAAGCAGTATAGCCGACGCCGATCTCTTCCGTGGCGCTGCCGCCTTCCGGGTTGTTGACCGACAGCACGAGCTTGTCGCCCGTGATATTGAGCTTCACGGCGCGGCCGCGTTCGCTGGCGATGGTCGACACGCGATCGACGGCGCCGATGAAGTCCGCGTTGGAGACCGTCAGCTCCTTGTCGTTGCCTTGCGGGATGACGCGGCCGTAGTCGGGGAAGGTGCCGTCGATCAGTTTCGACGTCAGCGTCACGGTGCCGATCTCGAAGCGCACCTTGGACGGACTGACGCCGATCTTTACCGGGGCGGAGCTGGCTTCAATCAGGCGATGCAGTTCGTGGACCGTCTTGCGGGGAATGATGACGCCGGGCATGCCCTCGGCGCCTTCGGGACGGCTCAATTCGACTTGCGCCAGGCGATGGCCGTCCGTTGCAACGGCGCGCAAGGTGCGCGAGCTACCTTTTTCGGCGACGTGCAGGAAGATGCCGTTGAGATAGTAGCGCGTCTCTTCCGTGGAAATGGCGAAGCGCGTCTTTTCGATGAGGCGCTTCAGGTCGGCAGCGCCGAGCTCGAACGAGTGAGCAAGATCGCCGGCGGCGATGTCGGGGAAATCCTCAGGCCCGAGCGTCTGCAAGGCAAAGCGCGACTGGCCCGCGGTGATGGTCAGGCGTTCTTTCTCCGGGTCGCGCTTGATCTCGATCTCCGCGCCGTCGGGCAGCTTGCGCACGATGTCGTGCAGCATGTGGGCCGGCACGGTTACCGCGCCGGGCGCCGACACCGTGGCGGCGACATCTTCAATCACCTCGCGCTCGAGATCCGTGGCCTTCAGCGACAGCTTGCCGTTGCCGGCGCGCAGCAGCACGTTCGACAGGATCGGAATGGTGGTGCGGCGTTCGACGACGCTCGTCACATGGCCGAGCGCCCTCAACAGTTCTCCGCGTTCGATCACAAGCCGCATGATTGCCTCGGTTCCCCATATAGCAGGGCGTTTCGTTTGTTGCTTTCAGCCGGCGTCCGTTGGCGGACACCATGCCGGGCCTCACTGCGAAGCCTAACCAGACCGGACCATATAAGGGGAGATCAGTGGATTCGCGAAGGACGCGCAACTTGACCCGATACGGCGTTGTATTTCAAGGGCCGCTGTGGGCTGCTCAGTAATTTTATCGGCCGGGACGGGGCAGTTTAAACAAAACAGGAGCGGCATCGTGTGATGCCGCTCCCTCCCCGCTAGCAGACCGCTTCGTCGCCCACGATGCGATCTGCTCGCCAACCGAGGCGCCGCCTTCACGGCGCCTGTTATTTTTTTCGCTGTCTAGACAGCGTTTTCCGTACCCGGGGGCGCTCTGCCGCCCGGTTTGCGTCTCGCCCGACTAGTGGCTAAGCAGCTTCTTCAGCTCTTCCAATTCCTCGCGCAGGCGTGTGTTGCCGTTCAGTTCGTTGTCGATCTTGCGGATCGCGTGGAGAACCGTGGTGTGATCGCGGTTGCCAAAGCGGCGGCCGATCTCGGGCAGAGACCGGGCGGTCAGCTGCTTGGCGAGGTACATGCCGATCTGGCGTGGCCAGACGACCGAACGGTGGCGGCGCTGCGAGAGCAGGTCGCCCTTCGACACGCCGAAGTGGCGGGATACGATGCGCAGGATGTCTTCGATCTTGATGCGGCGGGGCTCAACGCCCTGAACCAGATCGCGGATCACCGTTTCGGCGATGTCGAGCTTCAGCGGCGTGCGCATGTACTGCCACGTGGCGTAAAGCCGGGTGACGGCACCTTCCAGCTCGCGGCCGGACTCGGTCAGCTTGTCGGCCAGCAGGTCGATGACTTCGCGCGGAACTTCGAACGAGGGGTCGTTGGCGCGCTTTTCGGCAACGCGCTGCTCGAGAACCTTGAGACGCAGTTCGTGATCGAAGGTGTTGATCTCCGTCACCAGACCGCGCTGGAGACGCGAGCGCATGCGTTCGTTCAGGCGTTCGATCTGGCCGGGCGCCCGGGCCGAGGCGACAACCACGTGGCGGCCGCCGTCGAGCAATGCGTTGATGATGTGATCGAATTCCTGCTCGGTCTTTTCGCCTTGCATAAATTCGAGATCGTCGATCAGCAATACGTTGATGGAGCGGAATTTCTCCTTGAACGACAGCGGATCAGACGAGCGCAGCGCCTCGACGAAGCGATAGCGGAAGCATTCGGCCGTGAGATACAGCACCTGCGCCTGCGGGGCGCGGCGGCGCACTTCCCAGGCAATGGCATGCAGCAAGTGCGTCTTGCCGAGGCCGACCTGCGAGTGGATGTAGAGCGGATTGAAGCCGGGGCTGTCGTTCAGCACCGTTTCGGCGACCTGCTGGGCACCGGCGTGGGCCATGCGATTGGCGGAGCCGACGACAAAGCTGTCGAACGTATAACGCGGATCGAGCGGAGAGCCCTCGAAACCCGCAACATGCGTGCGGCCGATGGCAACCGGCAGGGGGCGTACAACCGGCTGTGCCGAGCCCGCGCTGTCCATGGAGAACGCACGGGGCAGGTCGGCGTTGGACGATGGTGATTTGATGGGAGCGGCCGGGCGGGCCGAAATGCCGCCAGGTGTACGCACGAGAACTTCGATGCGCTCGGCGCCGGTGAACTCAGCCTGGGCACACTGCAGAAGATCGTCGATGTAATGCGATTGGATCCAATTGCGCAGGAACTTGACGGGAACAGAGACCTTAACCGTCTTGCCGTCGAAGTCGTCGAATTCGAGGGCGTTGAACCAGCTCGTGAAAGTCTCGTCGCCGAGGCGTGCGCGCAGCATGGCGCGTGCCTTCTGACCCTTGCTCGATGCCGTGTTGGTGGGCGCGATGGCGCGCCGCGTGTCCGTGCCGCTTGTGGCGGATACGTCCGCCGTCTCGATCGTCTGCATTGCTAACCCCCGCACTTGTAAAGCTGAACTTACGCACCGTCCCGATCCGCGGAGATGCGCCTGTTGCCCTTTGGCGCAGCACCACCCACCTGAACGACCTCAATTAGACGCGACGCCCTCGCGCCCTTGTCGTGACTCAACCCTGGACCCAGGGCAGGCCTTCGGACTTCCAGCCCGCCACCCGTCCTCTATGACGGGAAGCGTCCAAGGGGCCCTCAAACCCATCTGCAACGTTGAAGCATTTGCCGTAACCGGCCGCCGCCATGACCTCCGCAGCCATGCGGCTGCGCCCTCCTGACCGGCAGATGAAAAACAGCTCCGCGTCCTTCGCCACACCAATCCGGTCGAGATGGTCCGCCAGACGCTGCACGAAGTCCGGGTCTATCCGGCTATCGGGAAACGTCTGCCATTCGACCGTCAGTACGCCCTTGCCGAGTTCCGCCAGATCAGGCAGCCCCACGAAAGCCCATTCCGCTCGTGTCCGCACATCGATGAGAAGGGAGTTCGTTTCGTCCTTTAGACGTGCCCAGACATTGCTGACCGGCACGTCCACGATCTGGACATCCTCGACAAATGCCACTGATTAAACCTCCGCTGCAGCCGCTAGCAGAACACCGCTATTCCACGAAAAAGCTGCAGTAGTTATCGACGCTTGCGTGTACAAATTCACAGTTCAACTTCGACAAAATCAGCAAGCGACTAGTATTCCACAGTTTTTGGACTGTAGCTGTTAAACGCATACGATCTGCATATCTTGGCCGGGCGGGCGTTACTCACAAACTATCCACGTCGCGCCTGACGAGATTTAACTACCCGTTAATAACCTGTGACGCAAGGCCCCGACTACTGCTTCGCGCGGCTTGTCAATATTGCGCGATCGAGTTCGTATTCATCCACAGAGCCGGTGGAAATCTCGTTGAGTCCGTTCCAGATTCACCAATCCGTGAATCGTGTTCGCGGCTTTAACCGAAGCCGCATAGGACGTGCGATGAACGTAATGTTTTCGCATTGAACAGCCTGTGCAGTGAGTCTGTGCAAACCGCCGTTCAATCAATTGCGAGTGGCTATGAAGCGAATGAATCCAAGGCTTAGCAGCTAACGAAAAAGGCCAGCGATGAGCTGGCCTTTTGACTGTTCTGTGACGAATACGTCACAGACGAAGTTTGTGTCAGAGCGGGCTAACCGCTCATTTCCCCATCGCTTTAATTCGGGCGTTCAAGCGCGAGACTTTACGGCTCGCATTGCCTTTCACGATGATGCCTTTTTGGGCGGCGCGGGCCAGGACGGGCTGGCATGCCTTCAGGGCTGCTGCGGCCGCAGACTGGTCGCCCGCGGCGATTGCTTCTTCGACGCGGCGCACTTCCGTGCGCATTCCGGACCGGCGTGCCTTGTTGACTTCCGTGCGGCGGATCATTTGCCGGGCGGCTTTCTTCGCCGAAGACGTATTGGCCATGCTTTAAACCCTTCTGGAACTCGAAACCGGCCGGCCTCGCCTTCTGCGGGTCGAACCTGTCGATTGGTTTGATACTGGAATCGGCCCAGAAGCGCTGCTCCAGGCGGCAAAATTCGCCGAAGCTATAGCGAGCGCGCCAGATGCGGTCAATATCAGCTTGTATTAACCTTGGACCCGAGCACGGCTGCGATTTCGGCTTGTAGCACGGACACGGGGGCCGGGGACCCCGGAAAGACTATTGGCGCCCCGTTGCTTGGCCGCTAGAGCTGGGGACCATGGATCAAATTTCCAAGCGCGAAGACCAGCTACGGGCGGCTCGCCGTCGCGTCTATGAAATCATGGAGATCGGCCACGGCGAGGATCGCGCCAGCCGGGTCTTCGATATTTTCATCGTCACGCTGATCCTGCTCAATGTGGCGGCCTTCGTGGCGGAAACGGTGCCGTCGCTCTATGCAGCCTACGGTCCCTACTTCTTCGTCTTCGAGCTGTTTTCTGTCGCCGTCTTCACGATCGAGTATTTGTTGCGGCTGTGGACGGCGGTGGAGATGCCGTTTCTAAAGCGGCTCAACCCGGCTCGGGCCAGGCTCTACAGTGCCACGCGGCCGTCATTGATCATCGACCTGCTGGCGATCCTGCCGTTCTATCTCAGCCAGTTCTTCGCGCTCGACCTGCGCGTCCTGCGCACCCTGCGGCTTCTGCGCTTCCTCAAGCTGTCGCGCTATTCGCCAGCCATGCATTCGCTGATCCGCGTCGTCATCAACGAGCGCCGGGCGCTGATCGGCGCCGGCCTGCTGTTGTTTGCTGCCGTGCTATTTGCATCGACGGGCATGTACTATCTCGAAAACGAGGCACAGCCGGACAAGTTCGGCTCGGTACCGGATTCAGCCTGGTGGGCGATCGCGACGCTCACCACCGTCGGCTACGGCGACGTGGCGCCGATCACGCCGATCGGCCGGTTATTCGGCTCGGTCGTCATGGTGACTGGGCTTTGCATTCTGGCGCTGCCGGTCGCAATTATTGCGACAGGGTTTTCGCAAGAGGTGAGCCGGCGGGATTTCGTCGTGACGTGGTCGTTGATGTCGCGCATTCCCGTGTTCACGGAACTCGATGCGCGCGACGTGGGGCACATCATGCCGCTGCTTCACGCGCACAATTTTCCGCCGAACTTCGAGGTGATCGCCGAAGGGGCCGCAGCCGATGCAATGTATTTCGTGGCATCGGGGCAGGTGGGGCTACATGCGGGCGAACAAGCCGCCTACAAGACGGGCGACGTCATCGGCGCCGGCCCGCTCTTCAATCACGACGTTCACCCCGACGCCATGATCACACGCACGCGCTGCCGCCTGCTGAAGCTGCATCGCGAGGACTTCCACCGCCTTGAGGTGACCCACCCCAACATCAGCGCCCGCATCCGCGAAGCGACAGCGGCCTAAGCCGCGCGACGGCCCGCGGCGTAGGGGGCGCCAGGGTTGATGTCGAGCACAGGGCGCTTGGGCTCCAGAAGGCTTTCTTCCGGGCGGCAGGACCATCGCTCATCCGGCACGCGGCCCTGGATGGTGTGCCCGTTCTCGATCACATCGCCGCGGTCGAAGACGTAGGACGCCGTGGCGTGCAGCACGCGGGCTGCGTCGTTGGGTTCCAACCCGTGGAAATGCAGCTGCAGGTCGGTCAGGCTGAACGAGGCGAGACCAAGGGTATCCATCACCATGTCGCCAGGGCTGTTGGCGACGTTGAAGAAGCGGACGTTGAGAAAGCCCGCCGTCGGATTGGCAATCTGCGGCGGTGTGTTCAATTCGGCAAAGAGGTGCGCTGGTGACATGAACTGTTGTGTTTCGACAAAATAGATCGCGTCGATATGCAGGCACTCCAGCACGGCGAGCAAGCCTTGCGCCAGGATGTGGCGGCGCGTCTGCTGCGGCAACGCTGCGGACATCATGTCGGAGAACAGGCAACTGTGTCCGCACGTCGCCAGCACGTCGGCCGCGTTGCGGAACGACCAGCTCTGCTGCAGGGCTTCGGTATACTTGTCCGGATCAGGACCCCCGCTGGCAGGAAGCAGCACCAGTTGTGCGGGAATGGAGCCATCCGTGAAATGCGCGATATGATCGTTCAGCAAAAACATCTGCGTCGCGCCTTCCGATTTCGGCTCGGGGCTGTCGACGTTGCCTAGACGGTTGCGCATGGCAGAGAGCAGACGCTCGCGCTCGAAGATGATGGGCTCGCGCGCAAACAGCTCGATTGAGTATGCCATGTCATTCCTATGTGAATATTCGTGAGAATCAGAAGTTTACCCGCGAATGGGTGGAGAATGAGGCTGAAGCCCCTGTTCGCAATGAGAAGTCTGTCGCCAACGCAGCAAGACGCTCTGTGGTGCTTCTTATCTAAAACCGTTGAACATTGTCCGGACGCAGTCGCTTCGTGCTTCTTACCGGAAAACCGCTCCACACTTTGTCCGGAAGCACTCGCTGGTCTGTCGTGCTTCTTATCGGAAAACCGCTGCACACTTTATCCGGAAGCACTCAGGCTGCTGCTGGAGCCTGCAACGCGCGAACGGCAACGACGGTTGCGTTGTCCTGGTGCGGATCACGCACCGCCTCGACCGCGCGGATCAGCGCGTTGGCGACGGCCTGCGGGCCGTCCGATGCATACGCCGTCACGACGCGTTCGATCTCGCTCGTCTCCAGCGTTTGCAGTCCATCGCTGGCGAGGATGATGTAGTCGCCAGGCTCGACCCGCAGCGGCGTGCGCGAGACGTCCACCATGTCGATGTCATCGCCAGTGACTGCAGAGCGCAGCATGTGGCGGCGCGGATCTTTCCGCGCTTCTTCTGCCGTGATCTTGCCGGCAGCCGCCATGCGATCGAGTTCTGGCGCCAGCGAATGATCTTCGTTGAGCATGGCGATTTCGCCGCGGCGGTAAAGCAGTAGCGGACTATCGCCGACGCTGACCCACTCCACGCCCGCTGTGCTGAACACGACGCCCACCAACGTGGAGCCCATGCCGGTGAGCATGGGATTTGTCACGACCGTCGCGGCGATTGCATCATTGGCGGCACGCAACGCTTCGACGAGGCGTTCCGTTTCGGGAAGCTTGGCGTTCTCGGCAGGATCGGTTGCCGCATAGCTCTTGATAAAGCTTTCGCAGGCCATGCGGCTGGCGAGTGCGCCGCCTGCATGACCGCCCATGCCGTCCGCCAATACGGCGACCAGCGGCGCACTCGACCCGTTGGTTGCCGCAGCCGGCTGCTCGAGCGCGGATGCGTCTGCACCCGGCAAAACACTGGGCCAGACGAGGGCCGTGTCTTCCTGGTAGTTGCGCGCGCCCCGTGTGGCGCGGCTGGCGTGGTCGAAAGCGTGCATCGCGCCTTAGCTTTTAACGTCGGCCAGGGCCGACCAATCGAATTCCGGACCGCAGAACGGCACGAAGACCAGCTGCGTGCGGCCCATGGTGATGACGTCCATCTGCGCCAACTCTACCGCGCCTGTCGGCCGCTTTGCATTGAGCGAGACGACATTGGTCTTGGCCAAGTTGGGCACAAAAAGGAAAGAGCGGTCTGAACTGTCGTAGCGGATGTAGGCCTGTTCTTCCGAGGAGATGGCGTCATCGCCGAAGTCGATCGGCACGCGATTCTTATCGCTGCGGCCAACGGTGTTGTTGCCCTCGAAGATCGGGCGATAATTACCGATGCCCGGGCCGCCGACGACCACGAGCCAGCCGACGACGGGATCCTGGTTGAATTCGCCGCGTTCAACGCGGGCGCGGCCGCGCACAAGTTGTGTGCGAGCGGGTGCCGTGACGTCGTCGTCATCCTCTTCGGGCACGGGAGCGGCCTCCTTGCGCGGCGCGCGCAGAACGCGCGTCGTCGGCGGTGAATCCAATTCGATATGCCGCTGCTCCAGCGGAGTCGAGGCGCCGCGTGCCTGCCGGGCTGCTTCCTCGGCGCTCAAGCTTTGTTGATGGGCCGCGGCTTCGGCGGCTTCCTCGGTGCCGCCGCCTGGGGGCGCCAGCATCTTGGGAGCTGTGGACGGCGCAGCCGGCACGACGACCGCTGCGGGCTGCGTGTCGTCGCGGCTGGCTGCAACGAGTGCGTCCTTCAGCGAGCCGAGAAAGCGGCCAGCACGTGCTGCCTGGCCGGCTTTTTCCTCTGTCATGTGATCCTCCTATGGCGCCCGGCTGTGACGCTAGTTGCTGATTCGGGCAGGACTTGAGCCGCCGGACGGGCAACGCAGAGAAAAATCATGCCGGACGCGAAACGAACGTAAGCTTGGTTTGGCCTAATTCGATGATGTCGCCATCGTTGAGTTGTGTAGCCTGAATTCTATGGCCGTTGACCAGGATACCGTTGCCGTCGGCACTCGAGAGGTCGGTGACGACGTAGGCGGCATCATCGGTGCGGTGGATGGCGGCATGATAGCGGTGAACCGTCTTGTCATCCAAGCAGATGTCATTGTCGGCATCGCGGCCGATACGGAGGATCCCGCTGCCGACGTCATGGCGCTTGCCGCTCGCACTCTCGATCCACGCGTCGGAGGGCCACAACGGGCCGGTGTCCGGTTCGGCTTCGACTTCCTTCAGCCGGCCACGGCCGTTGCGCCGGTAAATGCGCGTCGCATCAGCATGTTCTATTGATTGAGGCGCGCGACGGAGTGCAACCCCGAGCAGCGCCAGGGGCGGCAACGCGAACAAAACCGCAAGGCCAAGAACGAGCGCGGGTGCACGATCGTACGTCGTCCAAATGAGCTCGAGCACGGAACCCCAGGTGCTGGCTGGTTCAGCAGTGCCCACCGTTGCCGCATGGCCAAGGTTTGGCACCGTGCACATGAGAACGAGCGCCGCGGCGGCGCGCCGCAAGATTAGCCGTGACAGCATTTTGGCTGGAAAGTCATCGTGTTCATTCCCCGCAATCGTTGCTCACTCGTAGTCGCTGTGGACAGCGTGCCCACAGTCTGGCGGCAGATCGCCATGGTGACGATTCAATGCTCGCGCCGCCGCCACAATCCTGCTTCATAAGACCGAGGGCAAGATCGATTCTGATGCGGCGGATCGACATTTACGTGTGCCTTCTTGGGTTCATCCACGGGCACGTGGTCCTTCGGGAGATCGTGTCAGCGTGATCGCGCGGACGATATGACCAACCTCATAGCGCTACAGAGCGGCACAGAGCTGGTTGGCGACTATCGCATCGAGCGCGTGCTTGGTGCGGGTGGCTTCGGCATAACGTATCTCGCCGACGAGATCGCGCTCGGCCGGTCGGTCACCATCAAGGAATACTTCCCGTCGGATTTTGCCGCGCGTGCCAGCGAAGGCGATGCTGCGCCGCGCTCCGAAGGCTGTTCCGGCGACTATCGCTGGGGCCTGGACCGCTTCATCGAAGAAGCGCAGACGCTGGCTAAGTTCAATCACCCCAACATCGTGCGCGTCTATCGCTACTTCCGGGCCAACAACACCGGCTACATGGTGCTGCACTTCGAGGAAGGGCAAAGCCTGAAGGGATGGCTGAAAGGCCTTGGGCGGGCACCACGGCAGAAAGAACTCGACGGCATCGTCGCGCCGCTGCTGGATGCACTCGAACTTATCCACAAGGCCGACTTCCTGCATCGCGACATCGCGCCCGACAACATCATCATCCGCAAGGATGGCGCGCCGGTCCTGATTGATTTCGGTTCGGCGCGCGGCGAAATCGCGTCGGCATCCAAGACCGTGTCGGCGCTGGTGAAGCCGGGCTACAGCCCCTACGAGCAGTATGCCGAGACCAGCCGCCAGCAAGGCCCGTGGACGGACATCTACGCGCTCGGGTCGACGCTTTATCACGCCATAACCGGCAAGCGCCCGCCCGATGCGCCCTCGCGCATGGTGAAAGACGAATACGTGGCGGCGGGCGAAGTGGCGCTGAGTGCGTACCGTCCGCGGTTCCTGAAAGCCATCGATAAGGCGCTGGCGCTGCCGATCGAAGGCCGGCCGCAATCGATCGCGGCGTGGCGCGGGGAATTGCTGGCGCCTGAAGCGGCCAAGCCAAGCTGGCTGCAACGGACGATGGAAAAGTCGCGCGGGCGGGGTGCTGCCAAGGGCGCGGGAGCCGCTGTTGCAAAGACCGTTGCAATTACGGGGCCGGCGCATTTGCCGCCGCTGCCGGACGCGCCGGGGCCGCAGGGCGGCATGCTGGACTTTCTCGAAGGTTTGAAGAAGCCGGCCGAGACAGCCGCGCCCGTTGCAAAGTCTGCGGCCAAGGAGCCGGCAGCGAAAGCTGCAGGCAAGGCCGGCGCCAAACCGGCACTGGCTGCGACCGTCAAACTGGACGAGCCCACGCCGGCGGCCCGGCTGCCGAAACTGCCCGCGCTGCTGTCACGGCGGGTGTCACGCGTGAAGGCGCCACCGCGGTCTCGCAAGCCGAAGACCAAGACGAAGCTCAAGCCACCCGTTCCAAAGAAAATCGCGCGTCCCGGCCGCAGTTGGCGGCCGCTGCTGTTCAAACTGCTCGTCGGGGTCGGCGTGGCAAGTGGTGCGGTGGCCATGCAGGACAAGCTGCCGCGCGTGGAAAGCCGTGGGGCGGCGACGACATCAAGCCAGCAGGACATCGAGCCGGTCCTGGCAGGTCAGTTTCAAGGACATGCGGGCGGCGTTTCGGCACTCGCCTATTCCGAAGACGGGCGCGTGCTCGTGACGGCGGGCAAGGACGGCACGCTGAAGGTGTGGAACGCCTCGTCCTCGGCGCTCGTGCGCACGATCGAACTGGATGACGGCGCGGCCGTCTCGCTGGGGCTTTCTGGCTCGCGTGCCGTGACAGGCCATGCCGACGGCGCGGTAGTGATCTGGGACTACGAGAAGGCGGAGAAGGTCGCGCAGTTCAAGCGCAACGATGCGGAAGTCTGGTCGGTGACGTTCGCGGGCTCTCCCAACCGCGTGGCGGCGTCGAGCCATGACTGGAAAGTGACGCTGTGGGATACGGCGAACCCGGGGCAGCCGGTTCACGTGCTCGATGCGCACGACAACGCAGCCCAGGCGGTCGCGTTTTTTGCGTCGGCCAACGGCCCGATGCTGGCGACGGGCGGCGCCGACAAGGTCGTGAAGCTGTGGAACCTCGACAGCATGGACCAGGTGCGCCGGTATCGCGGGCATCGTGATTTCGTGACGGCGCTGGCGTTCTCGCCGAACGGGCGCATGCTGGCGTCGGCCGGTCTGGATGGCGGCATCCGCCTGTGGTCAACCGCGTCGCGCGGCATGTATCGCAGCCTCAACGGACACAAGGGCAAGATCGCCTCGCTGGCGTTCGCGCCTTCGGGTGATCGCCTCGTGTCGGCAGGTGAGGACGGGCTGGTGCGAATCTGGGATGTGCGCCGCGGACGCACCTCGCGCACGCTGACGGGCAACGGCGGTGGCGTGGCGTCCGCTCAATTCTCGCCCGATGGCCAGCGCATCGCCTCAGCCGGTGCCGACGGCGTCGTCCGCCTGTGGAACCCGCAGGGCGCGTTGCGGTAGGCAGCGGTTAGCGCTTGTCGGCGGCTTTGTAGACGCTGTTGCGATCGCGCCTGCCTACGGCAACAACGATGACGATCAGCTGGGCATCACGCACTTCATAGACCAGGCGATAGCCCACGCTTCTTAATTTGATCTTGTAGCGATCCTTGCTGCCGGAAAGTTTTGCGGCAGGCACATGCGGATCGGCGAGGCGTTCGGAGAGCTTCTTTTTGAAGAGTTCGCGCGTGTGGTTATCAAGTTTGCGCCATTCCTTCAGCGCTGGCTCGAGGAACGCCAGCTCATAGGTCATCCAGCCTCACCTTAACGATGGGTTCGGTGGCGCGAGCATCTGCGATCGTGTTCAGCTCGATGTCGTCCAAACGCTCCATCATCGCCTCATAGAGACGGGCCGGTATGCAGTAGAAGGCGGGTTCATTGCGGTTGAGAATGGCGACAGCAGCGCCTTCGCCGGCGGCAACCGTCGCCATCGGGTTCTTCTTGAGTTCAGAAACGCTTGCCGTCATCTCCGCGAGGACAAGGTTTGTCATTTGCAGTCTCCTAATTGGAGACCGCAATATAGGTCTTCCAACAGGTCTCCGCAATGGTCTTGAGAAGCCTAGCCCGCCTTCTTCTCGAAGTCCGAGATGTGGCTGGCGAGGTCGAGGTATTCGGCGCAGCCGGTGCCGCAGCGGGTGGCGATCTCGGCCAGTTCGGCCTTGGCCTTGGCCGGTTCATTCTTCTGCAGGAAGGCCTCGCCCATGTAGGCGCGGGCGACGGAATAGTTGGGGTTCAGCTGCAATGCCTGCTGGTAAAACGGCAAGGCGGCATCCACGTCGCCGAGCTTACGCGTGGCGAAGCCAATGTAGGTGACGACGCGCGGGTCGGACTTGTCGGCTAGCGTGAGGTAACCCAGCGCTTCCTGGTATTTGCCGGTGCGGGCCAGCCAGTAGCCGGCGTAGAAGAGATCGGCGCTGGACGTGCCCGCCTTTGCCTGGCTGACGCACGCGTTCCAGGCGACGCTGTTCTTGGCGTGGGTGTCACAGGCGCTGGCCGGACCCTGATCCTTCGACAGCGTCACCGGGCCCGCAATGGCGGCCGTCGACAGCAGGGCAAATGCCGCGATGGCGGCGGGCAAGCGAATGGCGTGAGTGAACATGTTGCGTCCTTCGTTGGATCGTGGCCGAAGCGGCTGTTGCGCCGATGATAGCGCAGCCACACCCCGGGATGGAAGACGCAGATAACCCGTGTGGAAGCCCAAGCGCTGCCATGTTTGGGGCAAAAAGTGGCGCAAACGACTGATTGCGGCGGCGGCCCGCTGATCGAGGGCGACGCCCGAGGGCGCGGTGGGACGTCGCAGCCTCGTTCATCGATCTACGGCCAGCACTGGCTGCATGGAATTTATCAAGGGCGGATGACGGCAAATGCGGTGGTGGTGGCGCAAGCGGCAAGACAACTTCGAATGGCGCGACTACGTGCGCACGACGATCCTCGTCAGGCGTAACGAGCGGCGGCAGAAGGTCGAAGATGCCAAGCAGGCGGCAATTTTCGGCGTAAAGCAGGCGGGTCAGAAAGGCGTCGAGGCGGGCGCTGCGGGACTAGGCGCAGCTGGCCGGGCCAGCAAGGCGGCTGCCAGCGCTGTCGGGCGCGGTGGCGTGGCCGTTGGCTCCGCCGTCGGCCAGCGTGGTGCGTCGTTCGGAGCCGCAATGGGC
Source organism: Hyphomicrobiaceae bacterium (assembly GCA_030655135.1). GTDB lineage: Bacteria > Pseudomonadota > Alphaproteobacteria > Rhizobiales > Hyphomicrobiaceae > JAKAXS01. The sequence goes on from JAURWC010000022.1 coordinate 206,785, forward strand.
CGGCGCGCGGTGGCCGCAGCACGGGCTTCGAAGGCCGGGCTTTACGCCGGCGGCGCGGCGGTGGGCCGGGTTTCGGCTGCGGGATTCCGCCGGGCTGGCGCTTCCGCAAGCCCGCATATGGCGCGCGTGCGCGACGGCGCAATCGACAGATTGGAGCCGGCGATCCAAGGACTGCTGCGGCCGTCGATCGCCATGCCGCTGACAATTGTCGCGCTCGTCGTCGGGGCCGGCGCAATCTTCCGCTGGGCGTATGTCGGCTTCGATCATGATGTGGCGGTCGCTGGAACGATCGCGCTGATTGCAGCCTTGCTGACGCTGCTGCCGCGCGCCGCCGTCGGCGATGTCCCCAAGCCGATTGCTGCCGGTGCAAACCTTATCGGACGGCTGCCGGGCCTGAACCGCATGTCGCCCATGATGGCGGTGGGCGGGGTGGCGGCGCTGCTCGTGGCAGCAGGTGCCGGGTACTGGATCATGACGCAACCGGCCGGCATTCAGACGGCCACGATTTCGAACCGTGCCGCCAAGGACGACGACGGCGTGCCCAAAGTCGACGTGACGCGGCTGCCGGATCTCAAGGGCCGGGGCAGTGCGGTGGCTGGCGATCTCGTCAAGGTCGCGGGCACCACGGTCAAGCTCTCAGGTGTCGAGGCGCCGGAGGGAGAGCAGCGCTGCACGGGCGCCAATGATCGCAGCCGGCGCTGTGGCGACGTGGCACGAGACGCGCTCGCCCGGTTGATCAGATCGCAGCAGCTCGTCTGCCTGCTGGCTGGCACCGATGACAGCGGGCGGCGGCTGGCGTCGTGCACGGCGGGCGAAAAGGACGTCGCCGCGGAGATGGTGCGTGGCGGACATGTCTTCGCTTCGACTGGGTTTTTCGCACGCTACGGGTCGGAAGAGGGTGAGGCGCGCGCAGCCAAGACGGGGCTGTGGCAGGGCGAAGGCATTGAGCGTCCGGCTGAGTACCGCGCCAAACGCTGGGAAGAGGCCAAACGCGATGCACCCCAGGGCTGCCCGATCAAAGGTAGCGTGGCACGCGGATCGCGCACCTATGTGCTGCCGTGGTCGCCCAGCTACGAGCGGGTGCGGGTGCGCGAAAACCGGGGCGAGCGCTGGTTCTGCAGCGAGAAGGAAGCCCGCGCTGCTGGCTGGCGTCCAACAACGCTTTGAGTGGCGGTCCCCGTCCTCCAAATAAAAATGCCCGCGGCTGGGGGAAAGCCGCGGGCTCTTTAGCGTGGTGCCTCTGGGGGGACAGGGGGGACGGCACCACGGGTCACATGAGCATTACGCCTGACGCCCGAGCAAACCTCAAGATTAATTAAGTGTTGCCTCTGGTCATCGTTAAAAGATGTTGTGTTTCTTCTGTTGCACTGCAGGGATCGTCGTTCAGTTTTATTTGCATTTGACTTTAAGTCCGCGCGTGCGGCCCCCGTTCCGGCATCGTCACGCGCCTGCTGCGCGTCCCCATGTGCAGCGTCTTTCATTTACGCCGTACGCTGTGGCGCGTACACTCACCCAAACTCGCAACGTCTTGTAATGGCTGGGGAGTAAAGTGATGTTTCGGCGTGTGTTGGTGGCCGTCATCGGCGTTTGGGCAGCCTCACTCGCGAGCGCGGCGGACGCGCGCGACCGCTGGGTTCTGATCGGAAGCCAAGAGGTCGATCTGGCCAAGACGGCCGAGAGCGTCGACGTTGCACAGGCGCGCGGAGCTTTCAGGGCCGTCCGGGTCGAGGCCAAGCGGCAGGGAATCGATCTGACGCAGGTGCGCGTGTTGTACAGCGACGGCACGGCGCACGACGAAGACCGGCTCATCCACCTCTTGAAGGGTGAGCGGTCCAAGCCCATCGGGCAAGCCACGAACGATCGCTTCATCGACCGTATCGACCTCACGTTCAAAAGCGATGCTGGCGCAGGCAGCCCCGCACGCGTCGAGGTGTGGGCGCTGCAGACCGACGAGGGCCAGCGCAAGCGGCGTGACAAGGCTGCTGGCGAAGTGGCCGTGACGCAGCCGGACGAGGCGACGCCAGCTCCAAGCCGCACCAAGCCAAGCGAAGCCAAACCCGGCGAGCGGACCGAGGGCGGCGACGTGATGTTCGGCTACCAGGACGTCGGCTTCGGCATGGACCGCGACATTATCCGCGTCGGATCAGAGACGGGCAAGTTCGCCAAGCTGCGGCTGCGCGTGCTGAAGAACGACGTGTTCGTGAACAGCATGAAGGTCGTCTACAACGACGGCTCGTCCGAAGACATCGTGCTCAACGCGCAGGTGAAGCAGGGCTCCCGCTCGCCCTGGTACGACGTCAAGCCGACGGAATTCATCCGCGAGATCCAGCTGCTCTACCGCTCGCGGCCCAACGTGACCGGCCAAGCTCGCGTGGAGGTGACCGGGCAATACGCGTCAGACTGGCTCGGCGCGACCGGCGAAGGCCGCAAGTATAACGACGGCTGGGTGCTGCTGGGGGCGCAGTCTGCCGGCATGTTCGGCGTCAACTCAATCAAGGCGTTCGGCTTCGACAAGGATACGATCCCCGTCGGCGCCAACGAGGGCGGCTTCAAGAAAATCCGCATCAAGGTCCGCAACCGTTCGATCACGTTGAAGGACTTGCGCGTCGTCTACTACGACGGGCCGGATACGGTGATCGACCGGCGCGCGCGCGTCGACCCGGATCAGATCGAAGGCCCGTGGGACGTGAAGGCCGATGCGCCGATCAAAGAGATCGTGGCGTCGTATCGCGGCCGCATCGTGTGGGGCAAAGGTGCCGGCGTGCCGGTCGTAGAGATTTGGGGCCAGCACTGATCGAAACGGCTGGCTGCTAAGCGGCGTGGTCTTCGTCTTTGGCAAGGTGGGCGGCGTAGGCCTCGGGCACGATCAAGCGGACACGGGCGCCGCCAGCTGAAATCTCCAAGGGCGTCGCCACGAAGGGATCGCCATCGATCTGGCTGGCGACGGGACCGGCACTGTGCACGGTCAGCCGCGTGCACGGGATCATCTCCACGCCACTTGCGCGATGTAAGCGGCCAGCGCCCAGCGCCAGCAGCTGGCGAAGCAAGCCGAACTGGCTTGCGTTCTTGATCAGCACCGCCACGAGGCCCGGACGCTCCAGCCCGGCCTGCGGCGCGATGGTGAAGGCGCCGCCGTAGCGACGGCCGTTTGCGGCCACCACCCATTGTGCCTGATGTCGCGCGCCATCAACCTCGACGTCGAGCGTGGCGCGCTCGGCGCGCAGCGTCTTGATGAAGGGCGAAACGTAGGCGGCCTTGCCGATGCGCCGCTTCAACGGTGTGTCGAGGTGACCGATCACTTGGCCATCGAAGCCGATGCCTGCCATCAAAAAGAACGGCTCGCCGTTTGCGCGCGCGCCTTCGAACACGTGCACCGGTCCGCGCAGCAGCAGGTCTGCCAGTCCGACAGCGGACGAGGGTAACCCGATCTCGTGCGCCAAGACGTTGCCGGTGCCCATCGGAACGACGCCGAGCGGCAGTCCGTATGGTTCCAACTGCGCGGCCAGCGCCCGAATTGTTCCGTCGCCGCCCGCGGCGATGACCGCGTCAATGGACGAGGCGTGCTCTTGAAGGACATTTGGAAGCTGCTCGGGGGGGCCATCAAACTTGGCGACGTCGGCGCCGATATGTTGGAGCCCCGCCGTCACCTCGTGGACGAGACGGCGGCCGTCCAGGCCCGCGATCGGATTATGCACGAGAAGAAAGCGGCGGCGCATGTGCGGGTGGGCTCGAATTGAGAGGGGCACCAACGGTTTGCACCTTTTCAGGGCATAAGAAAACCCCCGACCTGCATCACGCAGACCGGGGGTTCAAATTGTGAGAGCGTACGCTCCCCTATGCTCGTCGAACGAGGCCGATGAGGAACAACAAAATAAGGGCACCGATGGTCGCCGTGACGATTGCGTTGACGACCCAGCTGTCCGTGATGCTGAGGTGACCGCCAAGCAGGTAGCCGCCGAGAATTGCGCCAAGGATGCCAACGATGATGTTACCGACGAGGCCGAAGCCGTAACCAGAGATGATCTGCCCAGCGAGCCAGCCAGCGATTGCGCCGATCAGAAGCCAAACGAGTAGAACTTGAAGTTCAGGCATATTTTTGTCTCCCCTGTCTGAAGTGCCTCACTGGAGCCGAAAAGCTCAAGTTGCACCTCAGCTCAGAGGTTCGGTGCAGGCCGACAGGCTGTCAACAACTGGTGCGCTGCAAACAAACTCTTGGAACCTCAACTGCCGCTGGAGCACCTGAATTCGGGCTTCCGGCAGGCAAGGTGTTGCAAAGAGGCCGTGGATCTCGCAAGTGCGAGCGGTGCGTAAGGTGCCCGCCGACCACCGTTCACTCAGGTGATTCGCTCCTGTCAGGCGTCAGGGCTGCTGCGTTTCGGCGCCGGCCGCGTCCGCAGCGAATTCCTCCTCCAGGGATTTTTCCATATCCAGGAGATCCTGCGGCAACGGCATGCCGTACGCCCGCATCTCGTTGAGGCGCTCTTTCAGTACCTGATAGACCTCGTGGCGGTCCTCCGGCTCGTTCTGCATGCGGGTGAGGAGGAGACCAATCTCGGCGGTGAATTCGTCGAATGTCATTTTAGGTCTCCTTGTTACTGCGCGTGACAGACGGCTGCCTACTCGGCAGCCTCCGCCGTGCTCTCGCGTGCCGCGAGATAGCGTTCCGCTTCGAGTGCGGCCATGCAGCCCATGCCCGCTGCCGTGACGGCCTGGCGGAACACTTCATCCTTCACGTCGCCAGCCGCGTAAACGCCTTCAATGGACGTCGCCGTGCTATCGGGCGCGGTGATCAGGTAGCCGCCGGACGTCATATCCAGCTGGCCCTTGAACAGCTCCGTCGCCGGGGCGTGGCCAATGGCGATGAACACGCCGTCGGCCGGACGTTCCGTGATGGCGCCGGTCTTGACGTTCTTCAGGCGCACGCTCGTCACCGACTTTGGCGCTGCGTTGCCGACGATTTCCTCGATCGCATGATCCCACACGACTTCGATCTTCGGGTTCTTGAACAGACGCTCCTGCATGATGCGTTCGGCACGGAAGCTGTCGCGGCGATGCACAACGGTGACGCGCTTGGCGAAGTTGGTGAGGAAGATCGCCTCTTCAACGGCGGTGTTGCCGCCACCGGCAACGATGACTTCCTTGCCCTTGTAGAAGAAGCCGTCGCACGTGGCGCAGGCCGAAACGCCATGGCCCTGAAACGCATGCTCGGACGGCAAGCCGAGCCAGCGCGCCTGGGCGCCGGTGCAGATGATCAGCACGTCGCACGTGTACGTGTCGCCGCTGTCGCCGACCAGCTTGAACGGGCGCCGCTTCAGATCCACGGACGAGATGTGATCCATCACGATCTCGGTGCCCACGTGCTCTGCCTGAGCCTGCATCTGCTCCATGAGCCACGGGCCCTGGATCGCGTCGGCAAAGCCGGGGTAGTTTTCGACGTCGGTGGTGATGGTCAGCTGGCCGCCGGGCTGGCTGCCTTGAATGAGCAGCGGCTTCAGCATGGCGCGCGCGGCATAAACCGCTGCGGTGTAGCCGGCAGGGCCGGAGCCCAGGATGATGACCTTGGAGTGACGGGGTTGAGACATGGATTCCTCAAGGACCGCTTGGAGCCGTAAGCAAAATCGAACACTCATATAGACATACGCGCGGCAAAGAACGAGTGTTACAAATTGTTCTGCAATAATAATATGTTGAGAGGGAATTGAGCGGATGACGGGGGGTGAAACCGAGCGGCTGGGCACGGGCCGGCGGATCAAAGCGATTCTCGTAGGCTCCTCCGGCAATCTCGTCGAATGGTTCGACTTCTACGTCTACGCAGCGTTTTCACTGTATTTCCTGGATTCGTTTTTTCCCGAGGGCAGCCAAACGGCGCAGCTGCTGAAGGCGGCCGGCATCTTTGCGTTCGGCTTTCTGATGCGGCCGGTCGGCGGCTGGCTGTTTGGCCGATATGCTGACCGGCGCGGGCGGCGCGCTGCGTTGACGGCTTCTGTGCTGCTGATGTGCTTCGGCTCGCTGCTGATTGCCGTAATCCCGACGTACGAGACGATCGGCGTCGCCGCCCCGATCCTGCTGCTGATCGCGCGCATGATCCAGGGGCTCAGCCTTGGCGGCGAGTACGGCACGAGCGCGACGTATCTCTCCGAGATGGCGACGCCGGAGCACCGCGGGTTCTACTCCAGTTTCCAGTACGTCACGCTGATTGGCGGCCAGCTGACTGCGATCCTCGTGCTTCTGGTGCTGCAGAAGCTCGTGCTGACGCCGGAGCAGCTGGAAGCCTGGGGCTGGCGCATCCCGTTCGTGATCGGCGCGCTGCTAGCAGTCATCGCCTTCTACATGCGGCGCGACATGCACGAGACGGATGCGTTCAAGGCGGCCGAGGCGACCGTCAAACGCAAAAGCTCGCTGCGCACGCTGATGCAGCATCCCCGCGAAGTAGCGATCGTAATCGGCCTGACGCTCGGCGGCACCGTCGCGTTCTACACCTACACGACGTACATGCAGAAGTTCCTGGTCAACTCCGTGGGGTTGTCGAAGGACACGTCGACCGTCATCACGGCGTGCGCGCTGTTTTGTTACATGTGCCTGCAGCCCGTTGTCGGCGCCCTGTCTGACAAGATCGGGCGGCGGCCGCTGCTGCTTGCGTTCGGCATACTCGGAACGCTCGGCACGGTACCGCTGCTGACAGCGCTGCAGAACGCCCACGACGCGCTGACGGCCTTCCTGCTCATCATGACGGCGCTTGTGATCGTCAGCGGCTACACCGCGATCAACGCTATCGTGAAGGCGGAGCTGTTCCCAACCAACATCCGCGCGCTCGGCGTGGGCTTGCCGTATGCGGTGACGGTGGCACTGTTCGGCGGCTCAGCGGAGTACGTGGCGCTGTGGCTGAAGAAGGAAGGCGTGGAGTCGTACTTCTACTGGTACGTCTCGGGCTGCATCTTCGTGTCGCTGATCGTCTACGCCTTCATGCGCGACACGCGCACGCATTCTGCCATGGACCGGCATGAGTGAGCTAGAGGGCGGACTTGACGTCGGTTTTTGAGAAGTCGTTGCCTATAAAGAGCAGGGGGCACGCGCGCGACATTGCCAGCTCATAGGAAAAGCAGTCGCCGAAGTTTAATTTTGCCCGGTGAACACCCTTTCCCCACTTGGCGTATGCCTCTGCTGCGCGACGCGCCGAAGCGGCGGTGACCGGCACGAGCTCGATGTTTGGACGCTCAAGCAAAAGATTTAAGGCAACCGAAATGCCACGGGCTTTCGCCACGATTAGTGCCTCTGCCATGGTTCCCGCCGACAGGATGGCAGTCTCTCCGGAAAGCTTGACGGCACAGTCCCTGCCTCTCGGCTCACCAGCAGCTATAGCAATCAACGCCGATGTATCGATCGCAATCACTTTGGCAAGCCATACTCATCATAGAGGAAATCTTGACTGCGGGCCGCGGAAGGGCCGGCGATCACCATCGCCCGGCCGATCTCCATAATATCGTGCAATACCTGCAACTCGTCTTGCGGAGTGAGCCGGGACCGCGATCCCGCCGGGGCAATCCGTGCCACAGGCTTGCCATGACGGGTCAGAATTACCTCTTCGCCTGCCTCAACCTGCCGCACGAGATCTGTCAGCTTCGCCTTTGCTTCACTTAATGGAATTTCCATTGTGGCTATTCCTCAGCCCCCGCAATAATCCTCAGGGCAAATTTGGTCCAATTGATGGTCCAAGTCAAGATTACAGCAACCGCAGCTGCTTGAAGCTGGCGTGACCCAGGCGGCCGACGATGATGTGATCGAGGACGCTGACGCCGAGGGGGCGGGCGGCGTCGACGATGCGCTTGGTCATGTCGATGTCGGCACGGGACGGCTCGGGATCGCCCGAGGGATGGTTGTGGACGAGGATGATGGCCGTCGCAGATAGCTCGAGTGCACGCTTCACGACTTCGCGAACGTAAACGGGTGTGTGGTCCACCGTGCCTTGGCCTTGTACCTCATCGGCAATCAGATGATTGCGGCGGTCGAGGAACAGGATGCGGAACTGTTCGCGGGCTTCGAAGGCTTGGACGGCACGCAGATAGTCCACGACAGCGGGTGTCGAGGCAAAAGCAGGCCTGCCGTCGAGGTTCTTGCGCATGAACCGCACGGCAGCGGCGCGGACGAGTTTGAGTTCGGTGATGACGCTTTCGCCGACGCCGTTGATCTCCTTGAGACGGGCGTCCGGCGCACTGATGACTTCAGCGAACGAGCCAAACCGGGCGAGGAGCCGCTTGGCCAGATCCTTGGTGTCGCGGCGGGGCAGGGCGCGAAACAGCAACAGTTCGAGCAGCTCGTAGTCGGGCAGCGCGTCGGCGCCGCCCTTGCGGAAGCGATCACGCAAACGCTCGCGATGCCCGGCATGCAGCGGCGCGCTTTGCTCGAAAAACGAACCTTGATCGATTGGCGCACCACCGGCGTGGGGCTCATCGTCGTCGCTCGGTCCTCCGGGAGGCACCGGCGATGTCATGTCAGCCGGCGTTGTAGGGCGGGTGGTGGAAACCGGCGGGCGAGAGCGTAAAGATCTCGCAGCCCGTCTCGGTGACGCCGACGGTGTGCTCGAACTGCGCGGACAGTTCACGGTCCCGCGTCACGGCCGTCCAACCGTCGGCCAAAACCTTCACGTCCTTCTTGCCGAGGTTGATCATGGGCTCGATGGTGAAGATCATGCCCGGCTTCAGCACGGGCCCGTCGCCTTCCCTGCCGTAGTGCAGGATGTTGGGCCGGTCGTGGAAGACCTGGCCAAGGCCGTGGCCGCAGAAGTCTTCGACGACACTGCAGCGCTCAGCTTCGGCATAGCGCTGGATGGCGGCGCCGATGTGACCGGTCGTGTGGCCCGGCTGTACGGCGGCGATGCCGCGCTGCAGGGCTTCGTACGTCACCGCCAGCAAACGTTCGGCGCGACGAGAGATCTCGCCGACCCCGTACATGCGGCTGGTGTCGCCATGCCAGCCATCAACGATCAGCGTCACGTCGATGTTGACGATGTCGCCCTCACGCAGCGGCTTGGCATTCGGCATGCCGTGACAGACGACATGGTTGATCGACGTGCAGGTGGAATGGCGGTAGCCGCGGTAGTTCAGCGTGGCCGGAATGGCGCCGTTGTCGAGCGCGAATTCGAGGATCAGTTCGTCGATGCGTTCCGTCGTCGTGCCAGGCACGGCATAGGGCACCAGCATGTCTAGGGCGGCGGCAGCGAGACGGCCGGCCTTATGCATGGCGGCGAACGCTTCGCGGCCGTGCAGCTTGATGGCGCCGTCACGAGTGAGCGATCGGGTGGCTTCGACGTTCGACATGTAAGGCTCGGCCTGCCGTAATTCCTGTGACGCTAGGATCTTGTTTGATCGTGCTTCTTACCGGAGAACCGCTGCACACTTTGGATGGAAGCACTCTTGCTTGCTTTGAGTGCTTCTCATCGGAACACCGCGCACACTTTGTCCGGAAGCACTCCGAATGTAGTTGTTTTCGCGGGTCGCGCAACGTCTTGGACGCGTGAAGGTTGCGGGCCTCTAAACGAAAGCGGCGGCCCTGTGAGCCGCCGCGAATTCGCAATGCGATGCTACCAAGCTTAGGCCGGGGGTGCTTCGCCCTCGGCAGGGACCTCGGCGGCTGCGGCCTCGGCTACCAGCCGCTGGGCCTGGCCGACCCAGTCGTCCTTCTCGATGCGGCCGTTCAGCTGCAGCACTTCGTCGACGTTGGCGATGTCTTCGTCGGAGAAGTTGGCGATCTGCTCGAGCTTGATGACGTTCAGCTGCTTCAGGCGGCCGAACAGATCACCGTCAATGCCCTTGATCTGAGTCAGATCATCGGGCTCGCCCTTGATCTTCTTGAAGCCCTTCCAGGCTGCATTCAGGCGGCGGGCGCGAGCGTCGGACCGCTCGACGATACGGGCTGCCTTACCGCGGCGGCCACGGAGATAGTAAAGCTTCGCGCGGCGAACGCGGCCGCGACGGACGACTTCGATCTCGGCGATGAAGGGTGAGTAGATCGGAAACACGCGTTCCACGCCTTCGCCGTACGAAATCTTGCGCACCGTGAAGCTTTCGTTCAGGCCGCCGCCTGAGCGAGCGATGACAACGCCTTCATAGGCCTGAAGGCGCGACGTCGGCGCCGTCGACTTGGGCTTGCCCTTGGATTTCTTGTCCGTTTCAGCGACTTCGACGACGCGGACCATGACTTTAACGGTGTCGCCAGGCCCGAATTCGGGCACTGCACGCTTAGCGGAGATGGCGCTGATCTGCTCGCGCTCGATCTGCTGGATGATATTCATTTTCGACTTACCCCAAGCAAAACAAAGCCTTACCGCGGCTCACCCGGATATCCGGGAGCCCGCGCGGCAGGCATTAGAGAATTGGATCGGCGGTGCATAGCGGAATTGACAGGGCTTGTCGATACGTCAGTTGGCGCTGTCTCAGGGCTTTTTGCGGGTGCTCAGGCCTGTCAGTGCCGACTTTAACAAATCCGGGCGGCGGGCGGCGGTAATGTGCTCGGCCTCAGCGCGGCGCCAGGCCTCGATTTTCTTGTGGTCACCGGACAGGAGAATCTCCGGGATCGTGCGGCCCTCCCACTCGCGCGGCTTGGTGTACTGCGGGTGCTCCAGCAAGCCGGTTTCGAAGCTTTCGTGTTGTAGGGACTCGGATGCGCCGACGACGCCCGGCAGCAGGCGGACGACCGCATCGAGCAGCACCATTGCAGCCAATTCGCCGCCGGAGAGCACGTAGTCGCCGATGGAAATTTCGCGTAGCGCGCGGCCGTCGATGACGCGCTGGTCGATACCTTCGAAACGGCCGGCGAGCAGAATGACGCCGGGTCCGGCGGCGAGATCGTGGGCGATGGCCTGCGTCAGCGGCTGCCCGCGTGGCGAGAGGTAGACCAGCGGGCTCTCGGCGTCGCGCGTGCGGGCTTGATCAATGGCGGGGCCGAGGACGTCGGCGCGCAGCACCATGCCCGCGCCGCCGCCCGCCGGCGTATCGTCAACGGCGCGGTGACGGCCCAGACCGAAGTCGCGGATTTGCTGCGCCTCGAGCGACCAGATGCCGGCGCCTAGCGCCTGACCGGCGAGCGACACGCCAAGCGGCCCGGGAAACATCTCGGGAAATAGCGTGAGAACGGTGGCGCGCCAGGCTCGGCCGGAGGCTGTGGGTGTGTGGGGCATCTCTATTCTGGAAACAGTCCCGGCGCGATCCGAGGTGCTAATTTGGCAGGAAATGCCAACTGCCAATCAGCTCGCGCGCTTGCGGCGCTGATAATGCCAGCCTTGCATAGACGGCTCCATAACTTCTACGGCTTCATCGCCGTCGCGGGGCGTGAGGGGTGCTTTTTCCGCAATCTTTTCCGGTATTTTTCTCTTGGCCATTATCGTTTTATATCTTTAAAATCACGCTGTTGTGCTGATTTTAATGTAACAATCCCGTCTTCAATTTCCCGATATTTTTCCGCTATTTTTGCTGGCACCGCAAGCCCCTGGATCGGTGGCAGCCCCTACAAAAACGAGTACGGGTCGATGTCGACCTGCAGGCGAAGGTCGCCTTTGATGGGGGGGAGACTGTCGAGCCACTGGCGAAGGTAGGCTTGCACGTCCATTTCGCGCGGGGCCTTCACCAGGATGCGCCAGCGGTGGCGGCCGCGCACGATGGAGATGGGGGCTTCGGCGGGGCCTAGCACCTCGATGCGTTCGGCGGCGGGCGCGCGGCGGGCGACGTCGCGGGCGAAGGCTTCGGCCAGTGACTTGTCGCGCGCGGAGATAACGAGCGCAGCGAGACGGCCGTAGGGCGGCAGCATGCCGCGCTGCCGGTTGGATATCTCGTGATCGAGGAAGGCTTCGCGGTCGCCTGAGATGATGGCCTGCATCACAGGGTGGTCGGGCAGATGCGTCTGCACGAAGCCGCGGCCGTTAGCGAACGTCCGGCCGGCGCGGCCCGTCACCTGATGCAGCAGCTGGAAGGTGCGTTCGCCGGCGCGCGGGTCGGCACCCATGGCGAGGCCGAGGTCGCCGTCGACGATGCCGACCGTGTCGAGATCGGGGAAGTGGTGGCCCTTGGCGACGATTTGCGTGCCGATGATGATGTCGGCCTCGCCCGCTTCGATCGAGCGGATGACTTCGCGCATCTCGACGAGGCTCGGGATCAGGTCGGACGAAAGAATGGCGCGGCGCGCGTCCGGAAACAGCTCGGCAACCTCTTCCGCCACGCGCTCTACGCCGGGGCCGCAGGCGACGAGCGAGCCTGCTTCGCCGCACTTGGGGCACGACTCCGGGATCGGCAGCGAGAAGCCGCAGTGGTGGCAGTTGAGCCGATGACGGAAACGATGCTCGACGAGCCAAGCGGTGCACTGCGGACATTCGAAGCGATGGCCGCAGCTGCGGCATAACGTGAGCGGGGCGTACCCGCGGCGGTTGAGGAACAGCAGCGATTGGCGTCCGCGCGCCAGCGTTTCAGTAATTGCGGATAGCAGGACGGGCGAGATCCAGCGGCCCTTTTCGGGCGGGTGCTTCTTGAGGTCGATACCGGTGATTTCCGGCAGTTCCGTTCCAGAAAACCGGCCGGGCAAATGCACGTGGCGATAACGGCCGGTGCGGGCGTTGACATGGCTTTCGATTGACGGCGTGGCCGAGGCCAGCACGATCGGGAACTTGCCGAGATTGGCGCGCACGACGGCCATGTCACGCGCCTGGTAGTGCACGCGATCGTCTTGCTTGAAGCCCGCGTCGTGCTCTTCATCGACGACGATGACGCCGAGGTCAGTGTAAGGCAGATAAAGCGCGGAGCGGGCGCCGACGACGACGCGGGCTTCGCCCGTCGCCACGCCGCGCCAGGCGCGTCCACGTTCGGGTGGCGAGAGAGCCGAGTGCCACTCGACGGGCTGGCAGCCGAAGCGGCGATGGAAACGGTTGAGGAACTGGCTCGTCAGCGCGATCTCGGGCAGCATGATCAGCGCCTGATGGCCCTTCTCGAGCGTACGCGCGACGGCTTCGAAATAGACCTCGGTCTTGCCGGACCCCGTAACGCCGTCGAGCAGCGACGCGGAGAAGTTGCCCCCATCGACCGCGGCGTGCAGGGCCTGCACGGCAATCGCCTGGTCGTCAGTGAATGTCGTGACGGAGGCGGCAGGATCCGGGCGCGGGTAGATTTTTTCCGGGATCGCGACGTCGACGAGGTTTCCCGATGCGACAAGACCGTTGATCACGCCGGTTGTGCAAGCGGCTTCCTCGGCGAGCGTCGCCTTGGATCGGATCAGCCCGTCGGCGGCAATGGCCAGCGCGCGCTCGCGTGCCGGCGTCATGCGCGGCGGGGTGGCCGCACCATGCACGATGGAGACGCCGAAGCGCGGCTTCGCCGGTTCGAACGCTGCCGTGGCGCTCATCATCATCCGCACCACCATGCCAAGCGGGGCCAGCGTGTACTTGGCCGTCCACTCCGCAAAGCGCAGGGACGCGGGCGGCAACGGAGGCACGTCGAGCACGCCGGCGATGGTCTTCATTTTCCTGGGGTCAATGGGCTTGCCGGGATCGCCGACGGCCTGATCCCACACGACACCGATGCGCGTTTGCGGGCCGAACGGCACGAGCACGAAATCGCCAGGCCGGGCCGCAAGATCTGCCGGCAGCAGATAGTCATAGGTCTGGTCGAGCGCCACCGGCAGCAGCACGGGCAAACGCCGAAGCTGCGTTTCAGGGGCTAAGTTGTCGAGAAGACTGTCCAAAGTGGTTGCCTGTTGCCTGTTACTGCCGGTCTTGTGAGCTTCCGTGGCAGGGCGTGCCGCGCGCCCCCGAATCGTCCCCTACACTAACCTTTTGTTTCGCCGCGCTTCTTATCGCAAAAGCGCTTCACACTGTTCCGGAAGCGCTCTAGAAGCGGGGTCCGGATGCCATATGGGTTGCCGTACGGATATCGGCCACCGATCTGGCGGCGGCAACCAGACACTTGTATAGGGGCCTGCACGGTCCACGCTCGGACTTGACCACGTGGATGGCAGGGGAAACACGAATGCGCTTTTTCGTCGATACTGCTGACGTTTCCGAGATCAAAGAGCTGGCCGCGACCGGCCTGCTCGACGGGGTGACGACTAACCCGTCGCTTGTGGCGAAGGCAGGGCGTGACTTCAAGCAGATCATCGCGGAAATCTGCGAGGTGGTGCCGGGGCCCGTGTCGGCCGAGGTGGCCGCCGTCGACTACGAGGGCATGCTGAAAGAAGGCCGCGAGCTCGCCAAGATCGCCAAGAACGTGACGGTGAAGGTTCCGCTGACGATGGACGGCCTGAAGGCGTGCAAGCAGCTGACCGGCGACGGCACGATGGTGAACGTGACGCTGTGCTTTTCAGCGACGCAGGCGCTGCTGGCGGCCAAGGCCGGCGCGACGTTCGTGTCGCCGTTCATCGGACGGCTGGACGACATCGGTCTGAACGGCATGGACCTGATCCGCGAGATCCGCGTGATCTACGACAACTACCAGGATCTCTCGACGGACATTCTCGCGGCTTCGATCCGCACCGTAGGCCACGTGAAAGACGCCGCGATGATCGGCGCCGATGTGGCGACCATCCCGCCGGGGATCCTGAAGGCGCTGGTGAAGCATCCGCTGACGGATGCGGGCCTCGCGACGTTCGTGGCGGACTGGAAGAAGACGGGGCAGAAGATCGTTTGAGGGCCGCTCCGCACGGAGCATCCCACGTTGTGGTTGGATGTTACTTCTTTCGTCGCTCCTTGCTGGCTTTTGAGCGTTTCAGAACGTCCTCAAGCCGCTCTTTTGCCTCGTCCGATAGTCGTTCTCGCCCTGTGTCCAGTTTTTGCTTCCATCTTGGCCCAGCCTCCCAAGCCGTTTGCCATGCCTCGGCAAGTTCCAATGGCCGCCGTTTGTGAAGCGCCTCGATCAGGATGGATGCCTGCAATACGTCCTTGGCAGATTTCACTTGGTCCTGACGCTCTACCGCAACGATTAATTTGTGAACCGCATACCGCTCTGCGCGGGGAATAGTCACGGGAATGCCTCCGCCGTAGAGCAGCGCCGATCGCTCCGTTTGATGGATCAGGTAGTCGAGGTGACGCAGCGGCTGAGCGCCGGATCCGCCTAATGCTTTCATTCTGGTGGGCTTGCCCTGGTGTTCGTCAGAGCCGCGATTGGGTGTAAGGAAATCCACTTTGTACGATCCGCGGTTGCGATAAGCCGTGGTCACAAAGGGATCGCTAACGTTGGGGATCTCCTTGAAGGTCTCGTCAATTTCGCGCAGCACTTCCAGTATCGGAGGCATCGTGTCTCCGATGTTTTCCGAAATGCCCCAGAATTGAGCGAAGTCTGCATCTTGTGTCTGTAGCGGACGACCCTTGAGGCGAATGCCGAGCGGTCCGGCGTAGGCCTGGAAAGCCACGGTTCCGACCAAGACGCCGCGCAAGCGGAAGAAGCCGGCCTTCCACATCGCTTGGACTATCAGACCGGACATGCTGTCCGGGCTAGGCAATCCTGCGGCCACCAGCGCCCGAACAATTTCTTGGCGCGCCTTGAAATCGGACTTGATGTCAGCGAATCTCTTCACACGGTCGGATATACATTTGTCCGTTACGGGACCTACGTATTTGCTGACGACCTTGCCTTCGATGCGGCGCTGATGGTGCCAGTACATTCTCCCTTTTGAGAGTTTTTTGCGGAACGTGCCTCCTCGCTCGTCGTACAGTTCGTCAAACTCAGCATCGAGGCTTCGTTGAAGAAGCTCGGCAAACATTGTTTGCGTTGCTAAATCGATCTCTTGCATGGCGCGCCCAAAGAGTTGTCCTACTTTTACCGAATGTAGGACAATCGGCGCCACTTGACTAGCTGTCCTACAATGCAAAAACGTAGGACAACTCATCGTTGATCAAATGCGAAGATGCCTGCTTAGGCTACGCCTTTAGCGCAGCATAAGCTTTATATATAGCATTTCCAATGTCTTGGCTTTACCCAGAGATAGTCCGGGCGCTCGCCGGCGACGTTCAACGAACCCGGCGGTATTCATACTCGTCGCGAATGTACAGGGCGAAGTAGGTGCCCTTGGACTCGGCTGCCATCAATTCCTGGAACACGATCTTGGGCACGTCGGCATATTCGTAAATTGCCATGCCTGTGAACTGAACCGTCAAAACGCCCGCCCCCGGATCGTAGTCGACGGCGATGATGGCGCTGGACTCGACCGGGATCATGGCGACCTCTACCGTGGCAAGCGGCGAAGAAACGGCAATGTGCGTTCACTCATACAAGAACGCCACCACGCGCGCGGGTGCGGCCGAGGCATCTTTCAGGCGTAGCGGAAAAACCGCAACGTCGAAGCCGTGCGACGGGAGCTGATCCAGGCCGCGAAGCTGTTCCATGTGCCAGTAGGGTTTGCGGCGGCCGACGAGGTGGCCGGCCCAGAAGAGGCTGCGGTCGTCGGTCGCGCGGCTCTGCTTGATCTGCAGCTGGAACGGCAGGTCCCAGCCCCATTGGTCGATGCCCATGACCTTGATGCCCTGGTCGATCAGCCATTCGGTGGCGGCGGGACTCATACCGGTGCCACGCTTCCAATAATCGGCCTGGCCTTGGAACTGATCGCGGCCGGTGTGGATCAGCGCGATCGTTCCAGGCGCCAGCGTTGCGCCGGTCTTGGCTAGGCAGGCCTGCAAGTCGGCAGTCGTGATCTCATCGCCATCAGCTTTGTGACGCACGTCGAAGACGACGCCGGGGCCGAAGCCTAGTTCCAATGGCATCTCGTGAATGGCGGGCAGGCGCTCGCCGTCGGAGCCGGTCGGGCCGTAGTGCCAGGGCGCATCGATGTGCGTCGTGGCGTGCACGCCCAGGCGCGTGATCGTGTCGTCGGCCCAGCCGGCGAAGTCCTTCGGGAACAGCCGGAACGGGAGGCCGAGGAAGCGCACCAGCCAGCGCGCGCGGCCGTGGCGATGATGCTTGATCTTCACGCGCATGAAGATTGGGTCGTTGGGATTGTCGACGATCTCTTTCGACAGGTCGACGATGCGCGCGGGCTTGAGGCGTGACATGTACGAGCTCACAGAATGAGGTGTTGGATTTCGCCGATGCCGTCGATGGCGAGGCGCAGCCGGGTGCCGGATTTCAGCCAGTGGCCGTTTTCCATGCCGCTGCCGCCCGGTAGCGTCCCGGTTGCGAAAAGTTCGCCGGGATGCAGCTGTTCGTCTTTCGAAGCGTGCGCGAGAACTTCTCCCAGCGAGTGGTGCATGCCCCCGGTCGACGTGCGAACGACGATTTCGCCATCGATCTCTACAGCGGCCGTCAGTTGCTCGACGCGCGGCAAGACTTCCGGCGCGGGAACAGCAAGCGACGACATGGAGCTAATGAAGTGCTTCGACTTCTGCGGGCCCAGGCCTGAGTTCATTTCGGCGCGCTGCACGTCGCGGCAGCTGAAATCGCACACGACCACGAAGGCGCCGATCGCCTCGAGCGCTTGCTGTGGCGAAGCATTGAGCAACGGCTTGTGCAGCACAAACCCGAGTTCCAGCTCATAGTCGAGCGCGCGCGAATAGGATGGGCACTCTATGGGCGTACCGCTCGCCACGAACGTCATGTGGTTGCCCATGTAATATATCGGCTGGCGGTACCATAGCGGCTTAGGCTTAAAGGCGGGGAAGGTCTTGCGCGTCAGCCGCTCGTACGAGCTCGCCACAAGATAAGCTGCCGGCATGAACCGTTTCACGTAGCCGCGCGTAGCGCCGATGACATGCTGTTCGTACAGCATGAAGTCGCGGAACGAGCGCGGTTGGAACGGCAGCATGGGCTGGGGTTCTTGCATTCTTGATCTCAACTCAGCGCGGCGATGCCGCGGTTGGCGAATTCGAGCCGGTCGGCCAAGGCGCGAACGATGAATTCCAGAAACGCTGCGGCAAGCGCCGGATCTTCGGCGCACAAGCGATCGTACGACGCGCGGGTGAGCGTGTAGACGAGGCTTTCGCCCTCGACCGAAACGGTTGCGCGGCGCGGGTTGCCGCGGAAGAAGCCCATCTCGCCGACGACAGTCTTGCGCGACATGCGGCGGATCAGTAGCGGCAAGCCTGTCTCGCCTTTTACCACCACGGCGACGCTGCCCGCTACGACGAGGTCGATGGTGTCTGATGGCGAGTTCTGGTTGTAAAGCGCAGTGCCTGGCGGGAGTTCGCGGCGGTCGAAGTACGACGCCATGCGGCGCGCGCGGTCTTCGCTGCCGAGTTCGTCAGTCAGCCAACCCGTGAGATCCGATGCCCGCTCGCCGGACAATCCGGCCGCCTCGGCCTTCAGGATTTTTTCTTCGCACCATTCGATGGCATCGTTGCGGCTTGCGAAGCTGCGATGCGGCTCCTCCGCACCAAGGACGCCCGCGTGTTTGAGAGAGGCCTGAAGGCCCGGCGACGCGCCGGCAAAGACCAGCGTGACGCCCGCCTCGGCGCAGTGGTTGCGCAGCTTGACGAGCGATAGCATCGCCGAGGTATCGAATCCCGAAACATCGGCGACATCGAGCACGGCGAAGCGGCGGGCCTGCTTGCCGGCGGACACGAGGGCATCGCGAATTTCTTCCAACACACCGTTAGACGAGCCAAAGAAGATAAAGCCCGAAAGCCAGAAGATATGTATGCGATCGCCATGTTCGAGCAGCTGGTGGTTTGCGGCGGGTGCGCGATCGACGTTGGAGGAGAACTCGGCGCGCGTCAGATGCCGCCGGATGACGGCCACGCGGCTATAGGAGAACGCGAACATCAGACAGGCGGCGATGAAACCAAGCACGACGCCGGTGAGATAGCCGAACTGGACGATGGCGACCATGATGAGCAGCGCGAGGGCGAAATCGGTCCAGGCGCGATGAGACGGGGAGTTCAGCAGGACGGCCGTCAGCACGACGATGCCGAGGTAGATCAGCAGGCCTGCCAGGATCGGCGCAGGGATGAGCGCCGGCAGGTCGATGCCTGTGAGCACCACGAGGACAATGACCAGCGAGGCGAAAGCGCCGCTGATGCGTTGTGCGCCGCCCGTCTCGTCGAGCAGGCGCGAGCCGTTCATGGAGAGGTTGCCCATGAGGCCGCCCAGGGGAGCTGCAATCACGTTGGCGGCGCCATTGATGCGAAACTCGTGGTCGAGGTCGGCCGTGCGGCCGCGCGCGACCTCCAGGCCGGTGACGTCGAGCAGCAGGGCCAGCACCGTCACACCGGCAACGGCGGCGATCTCGGCGGTGGCGCCAAACAGCACCGGCCAATCGACGTCGCCCGCGGCAACAGCAAGTGCCGGAACCCATGGCAGCGGATGAGCGGCACCGGCAATGTACCAGCCGCTGCCGGCATGCATCAGGCCCTGGCTCCATAGGATGAGATCCAGCACGACGGCGCCGCCGAAGAAGGCCAGCGGCAGGACATAGCTGCCGAGGCGCTGCTTCAAGGCGAAGACGGTGAATGCGAAGCTGGCACCGAGCAGCACTTTTGGGGCGGATGCGGCCGTAAGCGCGTCATCCAGCGTGGCGAAGGTAAGGTCGCGGCCGGTCACAACCTCGATGCCGCCGGTGATGAGAAACCAGCCGGACGCGGCAAGAAAGCCGCCGATCACCGGATACGGCACGAAGCGAACGCTTTGCGCCAGACGAAAGGCGCCAAGCAGATAGAGCACGGCGCCGGTGGCGAGGGTCGCCAGCGAGAACGCGAGCAGCACGTGGAGCACGGCGCGGTCGGCGCCACCCCCGGCTGCCAGGATCGGCGCGGAGACCGTGGCGGCAAGCACGCTCAGCACGGCGACGGCGGGATTGTCCGGTGCGGCCTCGGCGGGCGGCAGCGATGTTGTCAACGACACGTAGATGCCAGCGATCGCCGAGCCGACGAGCAGGCCCCAGAGGCCCATGGCGAGGCCGGACCTCAGGTCGCCCTGAAACAGCAGCGCGCTGAACGACACGCAGTAGGCAATCGTCACCAGCGAGGCGACGAGGCCTGCAACCGAATTGGCGCCGACGGACTTGGCCGTCAACGGACCGATTGCGTCGTGGACACGTTGAGATAGGGGCATGTGGATCGGATCGGGTTGCAGCAGCGGCGTTGGTTCGACGCGCGATCTTAGCAGGTGGCGGGGCAGCAGGCTCCGCCAGCTGGCGCGGCGGCGCATCCAGGCACGCTAGAAATCGAAAGCGCGGTGAATAGGGTCAGACCCGCCGGGTCTGACACCGAAATGAGCCGATAACTATAGTCATGTGACTATGATTCACGTGAATGCGGTCGTTCTGACCATGGAGAGGTGACCATGAGTCGGTGCGTCCGACTGGTTCATTTTCCGCGAATTCATTGGCTGTTAACTCTGAGGGCGGGAGAGTTTGGCTGATCGCGGCGAGGGCGACTCGCCAAATCAAGGACACGCAAAAAAGTGGCCAAAACGGCTGGCGCAAATTCGCACGAAGAGGCTGCGGAGCTTCCGCTGGGCGGCGATCTCGCGGTGGCCGTTGAGCGCTGGCTGGCGCATCTGCAGCATGAGCGCGGGCAGGCGGAGCTGACGCTGGAGGCCTACCGCCGCGATCTGGCGCAGTTCACGCACCACCTTCTGCATCAGCTTGGGCATGCGCCGTGCCTCGGCGATCTGGAGCGCGTGGACGCCAAGACGTTCCGCGGATTTCTCGCGGCGCGGCGGCGCGCCCAGGTCGGCAGCCGGTCGCTGGCGCGGACGTTGTCGGCGCTGCGGACGTTCTTCCGCTGGCTCGAGAGCGAGGGCATCCTGCAGAACCGCGCCGTGCGGCGCGTGGCGATGCCGAAGGTGGGCCACTCGGTGCCGAAGCCGCTGACGGTGGTGAAGGCGGCCGCCGTCGTCGATGCGGGCGGTGAGGCGGAACTGGATTGGATTGCGGCGCGCGATGCAGCGGTACTGCTGCTGCTCTACGGCTCGGGCCTGCGCATTTCCGAGGCGCTCGGCCTGACGCGCAAGGAGGCGCCAGTGCCTGGCCGCGACGTGCTGCGCATCACCGGCAAGGGCGGACGCGAACGGCTGGCGCCGATCCTGCCCGTGACGCAGGCCGCGGTGGCCCGATATCTGGAACGCGTACCGTATCCACTTGAGCCGGAGGGCGCGTTGTTTCTCGGCGCGAAGGGCGGACCGCTGTCGCCGCGCATCGTGCAGCTGCTGATGGAGCGGATGCGGGCGACGCTGGGTCTGCCCGATACGGCGACGCCGCATGCGCTGCGGCACTCCTTTGCGACGCACCTGCTGTCTTCGGGTGCGGATCTGCGGCAGATCCAGGAATTGCTGGGACACGCCTCGCTATCGACAACGCAGGTCTACACGGAAGTCGATCGCGAGCGGCTGTTGGCGGTGTACGACGCGGCCCATCCGCGGGCTTAGGCCGACGCGAATCCAGCGCCTGTGCGTCGCTGCCAGCACCTGCTGTCTTGCCTAGCGTTACGAAAACGGGCGCGCGGAGCATACCCTTATCGTCATCCCGGCGCAGGCCGGGATCTACGCAAGTCTCCGCGAGTGCCACGCGGCAGGACAGAACGTCATCGTACAATGCGGTCCTTCCACGTCGAGCTAGACGATGCTGGCGTGGATCCCGGCTTGCGCCGGGATGACGGTGTGGGGCGGATGGAGCGCGTTCACGCCAGATGCGGGCGGGGGAAGGACGCCAGGCGTGGTCGCTTAAGCAGCAACCTTCGGCATGCCGAAGCCGTGCATGCCGAGCTTCCACTGCAGGGCGACGATGGCGCCTTTGACGGGTTGCAGCAGGCCGAAGGTCAGAGCGAGCGTCAGCGGCGTCCAGAGCGCGGCATGAACGCCGTACGACGGGGCGTAATGCACCTCGGTCCAGAGGACCAAGCCAACGACGATGTGCCCAACGATGGACATGACGATGTAGGCCGGCAGGTCGTCGGCGCGGTGGTGGTGCAGTTCCTGACCGCACGCGCTGCAGGTGTCCGCGACCTTCAGGAACGACTTGAACAGCTGGCCTTCGCCGCAGCTGGGGCAAGAGCAGCGGGCGCCGCGCATCAAAGCTTGGCCCATCGTTGTCTGCGAGTCCTGCATTGTCGCCTCCCTCGATTATCGTTGTGTTTTCCTGGGTCTATCCATACAACAAATTGTATGGATTTTCTGCGCGCGGATTGACGCCATTGTATGGATTGGATGCCGACAATCGAGGGCCGGCGTGGGCCCGCCTACCAGCGCATCGTCGACGCGCTCGCCGATGATATCGCGGCCGGGCGCGTGCATCAGGGCCAGCGGCTGCCGACGCACCGGGCCTTGGCGATCGCGCTCGGGCTCGACGTGACGACGGTGACGCGGGCCTATGCCGAGGCCCGGCGGCTGCAGCTGGTCGACGCGCAGACCGGGCGCGGAACGTTTGTGGCCGCCACCGCGTCAGGCATCTGGCGCGCGACCTCGGCGCCGGCCATCGACCTGTCCATGATCCTGCCGCCACAGCCGGACGGCGCGGATCTGGATGCCAGGCTCGCGGCCACGCTGGCCGAAATCCGCAGGCAGGCGGGCTTCGGGCCGTATCTTGTGTATCAGCAGCCGGGAGGTTCGGCGTCGGAGCGCGCGGTGGCCGCGCTGTGGCTCAGCGAGCGAATTCCGTCACTGACGCGGGATCGGGTGCTGATCGCGCCCGGCACGCAAACGGCCCTGATGGCGTTGCTGCTGGATCTGGCTGCGCCGGGCGACACCGTATTGACCGAAGCGCTCACGTATCCCGGCCTCAAGGCTGCTGCGGCGGCGGCGCGTCTCACGCTCGTTGGCGTGGAGATGGATTCGGAGGGCGTGAGACCCGATGCGCTGGAGGCCGCCTGCCAGCGGCACAAGTCGAAGCTGATCGTGCTGACGCCGACGATGCAGAACCCCACCACGGCCACGATGCGCCCGCCGCGCCGGGCACGCATTGCGGACATCATCGCCAAGCGGCAGCTGACGCTGGTCGAAGACGATCCGTATGTCCCGCTCGATCCTGCCGTGCAACCGCTCGCGGCGTTGATCCCCGAACGGTCCTATCTGGCGATCAGCCTGTCGAAGTGCATCGCGCCGGGTTTGCGCACGTCGCTGCTGGTTCTGCCATCAACCGAGGCGACGCAGCGCGTAACCGCAGCGTTGCGCGCAGTGGCGCAAATGCCGACGCCGCTGCTGACGGCCATCGCGATCCGCTGGCTGCAGAACGGCAGTGCAGATGCCATCATCTCCAGCGTGCGCGGGGAGGCGGCCGCCCGGCAAACGATCTGCCGCGAGGTGCTCGGCAACGGCCGTTTCGCGACGCAAGCCAACAGCCCGCACATCTGGCTGCCAGCTCCCGGCGCGTGGTCGAGCGAACGGTTTTCGTCGTTGTTACGCAGCCGCGGGTTGGGCGTCGTCGCCAGCGATGCGTTCGCAGTCGGGCCTGATGCGCCGAACGGTATTCGCGCGGCGCTCGGCGCGGCACGTAACCGCGCGGAGCTGAAGGCGGCGCTGGAGATTTTGCGGGATGCGGTTGGGGTGGGGGCGGGGGAAGCGGTTCTTGGGGTGTGATCAAACAGAGGGTCGCGATGTCATCGCAATGCGACGAGCGATCAATTGGGTCAGACCTATGGGTCTGACCCTAATTCGACGTCACATATGAATCGCGCGTTTCGCGACTGACAGCGCGGCTTCCTTCACGGCTTCCGACAATGTCGGGTGGGCGTGGCAGGTTCTCGCCAGGTCTTCCGCGCTGCCGCTGAATTCCATGAGCACGCAGCACTCGGCGATCAGCTCGCCGGCGTTGGCGCCGATGATGTGGGCGCCGAGCACGCGGTCGGTCGCGGCGTCGGCGAGGATCTTCACGAAGCCGAGCGTCGTGCGGTTGGCCTTGGCGCGGCCGTTGGCGGTGAAGGGGAACTTGCCGACGTTATAGTCCACGCCCGCGGCCTTCAGTTCCTCCTCGGTCTTGCCGACGGAGGCGATCTCCGGGAACGTATAGACGACGGAGGGAATGACGCCGTAGTTCACGTGACCGGCCTGGCCGGCGAGAATTTCCGCGACGGCAACGCCTTCGTCCTCAGCCTTGTGCGCGAGCATGGGTCCGGCGATCACGTCGCCGATGGCGTAGATACCTGCGACGTTGGTTTGATAGTGCTCGCCGACAACAACGCGGTTGCGTTTGTCGAGCTCGACGCCCACGTCGGCGAGGCCGAGGCCCTCGGTGTAGGGCGTGCGGCCGATGGCGACGAGCACGACATCAGCGTCGATGCTTTCGCTGTCACCGCCGGCGGCGGGTTCGATGGAAACCTTGAGGCCGGAGCCGGATTTCTTCGCGCCCGTCACCTTGTGGCCGAGCTTGAAGGTGAACCCCTGCTTTTCGAGGATGCGCTGGAACGACTTGGCCACATCGCCATCCATGCCGGGTAGGATGCGATCGAGGAACTCAACGACCAGCACCTCGGCGCCAAGGCGGCGCCAGACGGAGCCAAGCTCCAGGCCGATGACGCCGGCGCCGACGACAATCATCTTCTTGGGAACCTTCGGCAGCTCGAGTGCACCCGTGGACGAGACGATCGCCTTCTCGTCGATGTCCAGGCCGGGCAGCCGTGCGACGTCGGAGCCGGTGGCGATGACGATGGCGCGGGTTTCGAGCACCTGCGCTTCGCCGCTCTCCGACGTCACCTCGACCTTGCCCGCGGCGATGATCTTGCCGGTGCCGTGGTGGGTGGCGATCTTATTCTTCTTCATCAGGTAGGCGACGCCGTCGGTGTTGCCTTTCACGCCCTCGTCCTTGAAGGCAAGCATCGTCTTCAGGTCGAGCTTAGGTTTCACCTCGATGCCCATGGCGGCGAAGCCGTGGTTGGCCTCGTCGTACAGCTCGGAGGCGTGCAGCATCGCCTTGGACGGAATGCAGCCGACGTTGAGGCACGTGCCGCCGAACGTGGCGCGCTTCTCGACCACCGCTACCTTGAGGCCGAGCTGCGCGGCACGGATGGCACACACGTAGCCGCCGGGCCCGGTGCCGATGACGATCAGATCGTATGGGTCTGTCATGATGGTCTCATGAGTTGGCCGATTTGGCGAGGGTGGTCTCCCTCTCCCCGTCCTTACGGGGAGAGGGTCGGGGTGAGGGGCAGCATCCGCACAACGCCTGAAATGTTGCGACGGCTTGCTGCGGAGATTGAGCGCTGGCGCAAGACCCTGCCCCTCATCCTAACCTTCTCTCCGTAAGGACGGGGAGAAGGGACCAACGCGTCCGCTACAATTCCAGCAGGAAGCGTTGCGGGTCTTCGAGGCATTCGCGGACGCGGACGAGGAAAGTAACGGCTTCCTTGCCGTCGACGAGGCGATGATCGTAGCTGAGCGCGAGGTACATCATCGGGCGGGCGACGACTTCGCCGTTGCGGACAACGGGGCGCTCCTCGATGCGGTGCATCCCTAAGATGCCGGACTGCGGCGAGTTGAGAATCGGCGTCGAGAGCATCGAGCCGTAGACGCCGCCATTGGAAATCGTGAACGTGCCGCCCTGCATGTCTTCTATGGACAGCTTGCCGTCGCGGGCCTTGCGGCCGTACTCGGCGATGCCGGCTTCGATCTCGGCGATCGACATGCGGTCCGCGTCGCGCAGGACGGGCACGACCAGGCCGCGGTCCGTGCCGACGGCGACGCCGATGTGGTAGTAATTCTTGTAGACGACGTCCGTGCCGTCGATCTCGGCGTTGACCGAGGGGATCTCGCGCAGGGCCTGGATACAAGCCTTCACGAAGAAGCCCATGAAGCCGAGCTTCGTGCCGTGGCGCTTTTCGAACAGATCCTTGTAGTGCGAGCGCAGCGCCATCACGGCGCTCATGTCGGCGTCGTTGAAGGTCGTCAGCATCGCCGCGGTGTTCTGCGCTTCCTTCAGGCGATGGGCGATCGTCTGGCGCAGGCGGGTCATCTTCACGCGCTCTTCGCGGCCGTCCTCGGCATAAGACGGCAAGCGCATGTTGGATGCGGGGACGGGTACCTGGGTCGCGCCGCCGCGCTCTGGCACCTGGGTCGCGCCGCCGCGCTCGGGCACCTGGGTCGCGCCGCCGCGCTCGGGGACTTGCGAGGCAGCGTTCCGCTGCGGGGCTGGCGGTTCCTGACGGGGTGCGGGAGCGGGCTCAGGTGCCGGCTCAGGGCGCTTGGCGGCCGCGGCGGCAACGTCTTCCTTCAGTACCTGACCGCGGCGGCCGGAGCCGTTGATGTCTTCGGTGGCGATGCCGGCCTCGGCGGCGGCTTTGCGCGCCGACGGGCTGGGCGGCGTATCGGACTTGGCCGGCGCGAAGGCCGCATCGGCGTTGGCACGCGCCGGTTTCTCGGCGGGTTTTTCGGCGGGCTTCTCCGCCTTCTTGGGCGGCTCGGCTTTCGGTTCCGGCTTGGCGGGTGCCTCGGCCTTCTTCGGTGCGGCGCCGCCCTCGGTCAGCGCGCCCAGGATGGCGCCGATCGCGACGGTTTCGCCTTGCTTGGCGGAGATGTCGCCCAACGTTCCGTTGCCGGGCGAGGGGACTTCGACAGTGACCTTGTCGGTTTCCAGCTCGACGAGCGGCTCGTCGGCCTTCACGGCGTCACCCGGCTTCTTGAACCACTTGCCGACGGTGGCCTCGGTGATGCTTTCGCCCAACGTCGGCACGCGGATTTCGATCGCCATGATCTGTCTCGTCCTGTCCTCGGCGCGGCCGAATGCCGGCGCATTCACTCGTGTTCTACGTGACCCGGCACTGCCGGATCGACGTTATGTCATGCCGCCCGTCAGCGCGTCGGCGACGAGGGCCTTCTGTTCTGCGAGATGCCGGCTCAGCTGGCCGGTGGCGGTCGAAGCGGAGGCGGCGCGGCCCGCGTAACGGGCGCGGCGCGGCGTCCGCCCCTCGACGGGCGTATCGATATGCGCCATCACCCATTCAAGGTTTGGCTCAATGAACGTCCATGCGCCCATGTTCTTAGGTTCTTCCTGGCACCAGACGATATCGGCCTTGGGAAAACGCGACAGCTCGTGGATGAGCGCGCGGGCCGGGAAGGGATAGAGCTGCTCGACGCGCAGCAGGTAGACGTCTTCCAGCACCTGGGCTTCACGTGCCTCGTACAGGTCGTAGTAGACCTTGCCGGAACACAGCACGACGCGGCGGATCTCGTGGTCGCCCTTGAGGGCGATCTTCTCGGCGGCCTTGGATTCGGCGTCATCCCACAGGACACGATGGAACGTTGTGTCGGGGCCGAAGTCTTCCAGCTTGGAGACGACGCGCTTGTGCCGCAGCAGCGACTTCGGCGTCATGATGATCAGCGGCTTGCGGAAGTTGCGGTGCAGCTGGCGGCGCAGGATGTGATAGTAGTTCGCCGGCGTCGTGCAGTTGGCGACCTGCCAGTTGTCTTCGGCACACAGCTGCAGGAAGCGCTCAAGCCGCGCGGAGGAATGCTCCGGGCCCTGGCCTTCGTAGCCGTGCGGCAGCAGGCAGACGAGGCCCGACATGCGCAGCCACTTGCGTTCGCCCGACGAGATGAACTGGTCGAACACGACCTGGGCGCCGTTGGCGAAGTCGCCGAACTGGGCTTCCCACAAGACAAGCGCATTCGGCTCCGACAGCGAATAGCCGTACTCGAAGCCGAGGACGGCTTCTTCCGACAGCATGGAATTGACGACTTCGTACTTGGACTGGTTGGCGGCGACGTGCTTCAGCGGCGTGAAGCGGCGTTCTGTTTCCTGGTCGATCAGCACGGAGTGACGTTGCGAGAAGGTGCCGCGCTCGCTGTCCTGGCCGGACAGGCGCACGGGGAAGCCTTCCTTCACCAGCGTGCCGAATGCCAGGTGCTCGGCCATCGACCAGTCGATGCCGGAGCCCGACTCGATCATCTCGCGACGGCGTTCCAGCAGCTTGGCGACCGTCTTGTGGGCGTGGAAGTCCGTCGGGATCGTGGTGACGCGGCGGCCGACGTCCTTCAGCGATTCGATCGTGACGGCGGTGTTGCCGCGGCGGGCTTCGTCGTCGGCGAACCCCACGCCGGACCAGCGGCCATCGAGCCAGTCGGCCTTGTTGGGCTTGTAGCTCTCGGCGGTCTGGAACTCGCGTTCGAGGTGGCCGCGGAACTCGCCGCGCATGCCGTCGACCTGGTCCTTGCTGAGGACGCCTTCTTCGACGAGGCGGTTGGAGTAGATCTCAACGACGGTCGGGTGCTGCTTGATGCGCTTGTACATCAGCGGCTGCGTGAACAGCGGCTCGTCGGACTCGTTGTGGCCGAAGCGGCGGTAGCAGAACATGTCGATGACGACAGGCTTCTGGAACTTCTGGCGGAACTCCGTCGCGATCTTGGCGACGTGCACCACGGCTTCCGGGTCGTCGCCGTTGACGTGGAAGATCGGCGCCTCGATGACGCGCGCTACGTCAGAGCAGTAGGGCGAGGAGCGCGAGTGGCGCGGATTGGTCGTGAAACCGATCTGGTTGTTGATGACGAAGTGCAACGATCCGCCGGTGCGATGGCCCTTGAGGCCTGACAGGCCGAAGCACTCGGCCACGACGCCTTGGCCGGCGAAGGCCGCGTCGCCGTGGATCAGCAGCGGCATGACGGGCGTGCGTTCTGTGGAGGCGCACTGCAGCTGGTCTTGCTTGGCGCGCACCTTGCCGAGCACGACGGGATCGACGATTTCGAGATGCGATGGGTTGGCCGTCAGCGACAGATGGACATTGTTGCCGTCGAACGAGCGGTCGGACGAAGCACCAAGGTGGTACTTCACGTCGCCCGAGCCTTCGACGTCGTCGGGCTTGAAAGAGCCGCCCTTGAACTCGTTGAAGATGGCGCGATGCGGCTTGCCCATCACGTTCGAGAGTACGTTAAGGCGGCCGCGGTGGGCCATGCCGAGCACGATCTCTTTCACGCCCAGCTGGCCGCCGCGTTTGATGATCTGTTCCAGCGCCGGGATGATGGATTCGCTGCCGTCGAGGCCGAAGCGCTTGGTGCCGGTGTACTTGACGTCGACAAACTTCTCGAACGTTTCAGCTTCGATCAGCTTGTTGAGGATCGCCTTCTTGCCCTCGATCGTGAACTGGACGCCTTTTTCCTCGCCCTCGATGCGGTCTTGGATCCAGGCTTTCTGCAGCGGCGAGGTGATGTGCATGTACTGCACGCCGATCTTACGGCAGTAGACGCGGCGCAGAAGGCGCAGGATCTGGCGAACCGTTGCCGTTTCCAGGCTCAGATAGCGGTCGATAAAGATCGGGCGGTCGAGGTCGGCTTCGGTGAAGCCGTAGGTTTCGGGCCGCAGTTCCTTGTGGACCTTGCGGTCGGCAAGTCCCAGCGGGTCGAGGTCGGCCGTCAGATGGCCCATGACGCGATAGGCGCGGATGAGCATCAACGCACGAATTGAATCCTGCGTGGCGCGCTGCGAGGCCAGCGGCGACATTTGGAAACCCTGGGAGAACGCGCGCTCGTCCAGCTTGTCGCGCACGCGGCGCTCGGTCTGCTCGTAATCGCCGGTCAACGCGGAAATCAGTTCGCCGTTGGCCTGCAGCTGCTCCAGGGGGGCCGCCCACGAGGCGCCAGACCTGCCGCTGTCGATCTCCGGCTGGGCCAGCGACCGCTCGTCCTGCAGGCTTTCGAAGAAGTGGCGCCACTCGTCTGTGACGGCGCCGGGGTTCTTCTCGTACTCGGCGTGCATCTCCTCGATATAGGCGGCGTTGGCGCCCGACAGGAAAGATGTACGTAGGAATCGTTCGTTCGACGCCTGGCGAGACATGAAGGTGGATCCCCGCTGCGAGTCTCTTCGGATAAACTCAGACTGACGCCTCAGGCTTGCTCAAGCCTGAGGCCCAAGTATATCGCATCGCACAAATTTAGGTAGCCGCTGTCACTGTTTTAAGACCTTGAGCAGCGTCTTGCCGAGTGAAGCCGGGCTGTCGGCGATGGCAATGCCGGCAGATCTCATCGCTTCCAGCTTATCTTCGGCCTTGCCTTTGCCGCCCGAAATGATGGCGCCGGCGTGGCCCATGCGCCGGCCCGGCGGGGCCGTGACGCCTGCAATGAACCCGGCCATCGGCTTCTTGCGGCCCTTCTTGGCCTCGGCCTTGATGAACTCGGCCGCGTCTTCCTCCGCCGAGCCGCCGATCTCGCCGATCATGATGATCGACGTCGTTTCGGGGTCGCCCAGGAACAGGTCAAGCATGTCGATGAATTCGGTGCCCTTGACCGGGTCGCCGCCGATGCCGACGGCTGTGGTCTGGCCCAGGCCTTCCTTCGTGGTCTGGAAGACGGCCTCGTAGGTCAGCGTGCCCGAGCGGGACACGATCCCGACGTTGCCCTTGCGGAAGATGTTACCGGGCATGATGCCGATCTTGCAGGCCTCGGGCGTCAGCACGCCGGGGCAGTTCGGCCCGAGCAGGCGCGACTTGGAGCCGGTGAGGGCGCGCTTGACGCGCACCATGTCCATCACCGGGATGCCTTCGGTGATGCAGACGATCAGCGGGATTTCCGCATCGATGGCTTCCAGGATGGCGTCGGCTGCGAACGGCGGCGGCACGTAGACGGCGCTGGCGGTTGCGCCGGTCGCCTTCTTTGCGTCGGCCACCGTGTCGTACATCGGAACGTGGGCGAGTTCAGCGTCGGGATGCTTGGTGCCGCCCTTGCCGGGCGTGACGCCGGCGACCGTCGGCGTGCCATACGCCAGCGCCTGCTTGGTGTGGAACGTACCCTGACTGCCGGTAATGCCTTGGCAAATAACTTTCGTAGACTTGTCGACGAGAATGGCCATCAGTCAGCGCCCCGCTTGTTTAGCTTTGAAGCTTTTAGAGCGGTTTGTTGCGCTGCATCAAGCCATTCTAACGTCGACTTTGTTCTAATAACAGATCAGCTCGCGCTGGCGCGGGCCTCATCCTGCGCTGGCGCGGGCCATGGAGCGGAACAGACCGCTGATTATGAGGTGCGTTACCAGCAGCACGACGGCGACGATGCCAAACTGCAGCGCATGCTCGAAGCTGTCGGTCTGCTCACCCGGGTAGGGTGTCGTCTGGCCGATATAGAGAGCGTAACCGGCGAGACCCGCAGCACCTAGGATCGACAAGACGCTGACGAACTTCAGCGCGCCGGGGCCGATGATGGCGGCGATGAACTGCAGCACGACAATGGCTGCAGCGATGACCAGAAACTGATCCAACTCAGGCATTTCATTCCTCCAAAGGATTCCTCTGGCTTCTGCGGCCAGTATTGTTGACGTCTGCCCCGGCCTCAGGCCGCCTTCTTCACCTCGGCGGTGATTTTGGCGGCGGCATCGGCCAGATCGTCGGCGGGCACGATTTTCAGGCCGCTCTTGGCCAGGATTTCCTTGCCGAGGTCGACGTTCGTGCCTTCCAGACGCACCACCAGCGGCACCTTGATGTCCATCTCGCGGGCGGCGGCGATGACGCCTTCCGCGATGATGTCACAGCGCATGATGCCGCCGAAGATGTTGACCAGGATGCCTTTAACGGCCGGATCCGACAAGATGATCTTGAATGCCGCCTGCACCTTCTCCTTGGAAGCGCCGCCGCCGACGTCGAGGAAGTTGGCGGGCTCGGCCCCGTAAAGCTTGATGATGTCCATCGTCGCCATGGCCAGGCCGGCGCCGTTCACCATGCAGCCGATGGTGCCATCCAGCTTGACGTAGGACAGGTCGTGCTTGGACGCCTCGATCTCCATCGGGTCCTCCTCGCCCTCGTCGCGCAGGGCGACGACGTCGGGGTGCCGGTAGAGAGCATTGCCGTCGAAGTTGATCTTGCCGTCGAGGCAGATCAGCTTGCCGTCCTTGGTGACCACCAGCGGGTTGATCTCGAGCAGGCTCATGTCCTTCTCCACCACCATGCGGTAGAGATTTTCGATCAGCTTGGAGCACTGCTTGACGAGGTCGCCCTTGAGGCCCAGCGCGTAGGCGATCTTGCGGCCGTGATGGGCCTGGAAGCCGGTGGCCGGATCGATCGACATCGTCATGATCTTCTCGGGCGTGTCGTGCGCCACCTTCTCGATGTCCATGCCGCCTTCGGTGGAGGCGATGAAGGCAACGCGCGCCGTCTCGCGGTCGACAAGCGCGGAGAGATAGAGCTCGCGCTCGATCTGCGAGCCGTCTTCGACGTAGAGGCGGTTGACGACGCGGCCGGCCGGGCCGGTCTGGATCGTGACGAGGGTGTTGCCGAGCATCTCAGTGGCGAACTGCTTCACCTCGTCAATCGACTTGGCGATGCGGACGCCGCCCTTCTCGCCCGCGGCCTTCTCTTTGAACGTGCCCTTGCCGCGGCCGCCGGCGTGGATCTGCGATTTCACGACCCAGACCGGGCCGGGGAGCTTTTTGGCGGCAGCGACGGCTTCGTCAGCCGTGAAGGCCGGGAAGCCTTGGCCTGTCGGGACGCCGTACTGACGGTAAAGGTCTTTGGCCTGGTATTCGTGGATGTTCATGAGGAACCTCGTGAGTGGGGAGTGGTGAGTCGGGAGTGGGATGGGCGCAGCCCGCTACTTGCTCTCCAGACTTCGAATAAGCGACCTAAGCATCTTGCTAACGCGTATCGTCAGATCCATCACGAGCTGAATGCGGGAGGCGGCGGCCAACTGAACTCGCTCGCAAAGCAGAAGAAGAGTTTCCAACTCGCGTATTGAACCCTGGCTAATGCGAAGGAACTGAACGTACATCGCCCGTGTATCACGGCCGTAGCCTTCAGCGATGTTCGCCGGTACCGACACGGCGGCTCGTCTAATTTGCGATGTCATTGCAAACTGCTCATGTTTCGGGAATGCCTCGGTCAACTTGTAGCAAGCGGCCGCCAAGTCCATCGCTACCTGCCAGACATCCAAATCCTGATAGGAAGCGATCGCCATTCCACTCACGACTCACGACTCCCCATTCCCGACCCTCACGCCGCAAGCTGCGGCGCAATCTTAATGCACGCGTCCACCAGGCCCTTCACCGACTCGATCGACTTCATGAACATGGCGCGTTCGGCGGAGTTGAGGTCGATTTCGACGACGCGCTCGGCGCCGCCGGCGCCGATGATCGTCGGCACGCCGACGTAGAGGCCCTTCACGCCGTATTCGCCGTTGAGGTAGGCGGCGCAGGGCAGCACACGCTTCTTGTCCTTGAGGAAGCTCTCGGCCATCTCGATGGCGGAGGCGGCGGGGGCGTAGTAGGCCGAGCCCGTCTTCAACAGGCCGACGATCTCGCCGCCGCCCTTGCGCGTGCGGTCGACGATCTGGTCGAGGCGCTCCTGGCGGATCCAGCCCATCTTGACGACGTCGGGCAGCGGGATGCCCGCGACCGTGGAGTAGCGCACCAGCGGCACCATGTCGTCGCCGTGGCCGCCGAGAACGAAGGCGGAAACGTCCTGGACGGAGATCTTGAACTCGTCGGCGAGGAAGTGGCGGAAGCGGGCGGTGTCGAGCACGCCGGCCATGCCGATGACCATGTTGCGCGGCAGGCCCGACGACTTCTGCAGCGCCCAGACCATGGCGTCGAGCGGGTTGGTGATGCAGATGACGAGGGCGTTGGGGGCGTACTTCTTGATGCCGGCGCCGACCTGCTCCATCACCTTCAGGTTGATGCCGATCAGGTCGTCGCGGCTCATGCCCGGCTTGCGCGGCACGCCGGCGGTGACGATGCAGACACTGGCGCCTTCGATGTCGGCGTAGGCGTTGGTGCCCTTCATGCCGCTATCGAAGCCTTCGACGGCACCCGACTGGGCGATGTCGAGCGACTTGCCCTGCGGCAGGCCCTCGGCGATGTCGAACAGCACGACGTCCCCCAGCTCTTTCAATCCGATGAGATGAGCCAGTGTGCCACCGATCATACCGCCGCCGATCAGGGCAATCTTGGTACGCGCCATCCGTGTCTCTCCTAGTGAATTGCGGGCGTGCGCCCGGGGCCAAACGATGTGCGGGCTCAGGGCCCGAGGTCAAAAGGGCTGGTGCGCGGGCAGGCAGGAATTCGTTTCGCACGCGCGAGAAGATCCGCGTTCGTAGGACGAATTGCCGGATGGCTCAAGCCCAAGTCGTACGCGGAACGGTGGGCATCGACCAAAAGACGATCGCCTCAGTCTTTCGGGGCGTCTTCGTTTCCGGAATGCGCGTGCCGGCCGAGGCGATTGGCGCGGGCGCGCAGGAAAGCCTCCGAGCGCATCTCGGTCAGGCGCGAGGCGGTGCGCTGGAAGGCTTCGGCGCCGTCGCCGCTGGGATAGAGCTGGTCGGGCTCGGCGTCGGCCGATGCGATCAGACAGACGCGGCCGTCATAGAGTGTGTCGATCAAATTGATCAGGCGGCGCGCCTCGTTGCGCCGGGCGGGGCCGAGCACGGGAATGCCGTCGATCAGAACCGTGTGGAATTCGTGAGCGATGCGCAGGTAGTCAAGCGACCCCAGCGGCTGCTCGCACAGATCGGCGAAGTTGAAACGCGCGGCGCCCATTGAGGCCTTCGGTACGCGCAGCTTGCGGCCCTTCACGTCCAGGTCGATCGCGTCGGAGGGATGCCGCCCGGTGAGCCGCAGCCAGTGGCGGTCGAGTTCGGCACGCGCCGTCTCATCGGCCGGGGTGAAGTACAGGCGTTCGCCCGACAGCTTGTCCAGCCGGAAGTCCTTGGCGGATTGCACCTCCAGGATGTCGACGTTGTCCTTCAGCAGATCGATGAAGGGCACGAACAGCTGGCGATTGAGGCCGTTCCGGTACAGGTCGTCGGGGTGGGCGTTGGACGTCGTGACCAGCACCACGCCGCGCTCGAACAGAACCTTGAACAGGCGGCTCAGGATCATGGCGTCGGCGATGTCGGTCACCTGCATCTCGTCGAAGCAGACCAGGCCGCTCTCGGAGGCGATCTCGCCGGCGACAAAAGGGATGGGGTCGCCGTCCGTGGTGGCGCGGCCGCGGGCGATACGATCGTGGACGTCGGCCATGAACTCGTGGAAGTGCAGCCGCGTCTTGGGGCTGAAGTCGACGTCTTCGAAGAAGAGGTCCATCAGCATGGTTTTGCCGCGGCCGACGCCGCCGTGGAGGTAGAGGCCTTTCGGCGCCTCGGTCCGGCCCCAACGGAACATGGACAACAACCCGCCGCGATCGGGCTTCCACCCGGCCAGGCTGCTGGCAACGGCCTGCAGGCGATCGACGGCTGCTTCCTGAGCTAGGTCTGGCTCGATTTCGCGAAGGGCGAGGCGGCGCCGGTAGCTGCCGATGATGTCGTTCGCCATTCGGCGGCCTACCCCTTGCGCCTGCATTTGGCCGCTTGATACCGGACGGCGCGACGGAATGCCACTTTTCGTAAGCGTCAACCCGACACATCTAGGTGGTAGGCTATGTGGCAACGCAGCAATTCTGCACGCGTCAGGACTATAGTGCCTTATTATTAGACGTTTATATGCCTTTGTGCATCGCAGATGTGGAACAGTCAACGGCCACAATTTTGCTAAGCTAAACGTCTTGAAAGGCGGCGCCGTTAACCACGCGGCCCACTTCTAGAGGGACCAGAGATCGGAGTTTCATCATGAGCGAACACCGGACCTGGGGAGGAACGATCAGAAAGCTGTGGCCGAAAGAAACAACCAAGTTTCGCGACCACCTCTTACGTCTCGATAAGGACAGCCGCCGGATGCGCTTCGCACACGGCGTTTCCGATAGCTTCATCGAAGACTATGCCGCCCGGATGGGCGACATGGGATCGATCGTCTACGCTTATGTCTTGGACGGCGAGGTGCGGGGTGCGGCCGAACTCAAGAAGCTTGGCGACACCTGGGGCAAGGAAGCCGAGGCGGCATTCTCGGTTGAGGTCGCCTACCAGGAGCATGGCGTCGGCACCGAACTGATGGGCCGCGTCATTCGCGCGGCGCGTAACCGTAGCGTGCAGCAACTCTATATGAGCTGCTTAGCCGAGAACGCGAAGATGCAGACGATTGCCCGCAAGCACGAAGCGGCGCTGCGTTTCGAATTTGGCGACGTTGTCGGAGAGATTGTGCCGCAAGGCCCAAATTACTTTTCGATCATGGCGGAAGCCATGGACGATCGCGCCGGATATTTGATGGCTGTTCTCGATCTGCAGACACGCGTTGCGAAAGCGGCCTGACGTGTTTTGACGCGTGGCGGTCGGCGCCGCTCACGCGATTTTCTTTCCTGCACCGCCAATTTTTTGCACTGCGGCGGCGCCGCCGCGTGACTCAACTTCTCTCGAAATCCCGCTAGGGCCTTTGGAAAACTCGCAAAAATGAGTCTTCGGCGCAACACTTTGCGGCGCTGACAGAGAAATCTGCATTGTGAATCAATAATCACAGTCAACAAATTCCGCGAACTTGCTCATATTTTTTTTGTGTTCGAAATGATTCGGACTTCTAGAGGGAGAACTACAATGGCTAAGGCAACTGCACGTAAGGCTGTGAAGAAGGCTCCGGCGAAGAAGGCTCGCGCTGCTGCGAAGAAGCCGGTCGCTCGTAAGGCCGCAAAGACCGTGAAGAAGGCTGCTCCGCGCGCCGCTGCAAAGAAGCGCAAGGCCGCCTAAGACTCGCGCCATCTCGCGCCGGGCCTGGGCACCCGGAACGTCGATGGCGCAGTCCGACTTCAGGCTCTCCAAGACCGGTGGCCGCGTGATGCGCCGCCGGTCTTCTTTTTTTGGGGGGCGTAGTCGCGTCAGTCCGCGTTGAACTGGTCCTGGAACTTGCCGGGGAAGTGGCAGACGGCTTCGATGTTGTGGCCGTCGGGATCGAGGACGAAGGCGGCGTAGTAGGCCGCGTGATAATCCGGGCGAAGTCCCGGTGGCCCGTTGTCGCTGCCGCCGGCTTTCAGGGCCGCTTCGTAAAAGGCCTGCACGGCGGCGCGATCGTCAGCCGCAAAGGCGACGTGAAGCCGGCCCTTGAGGGCCTGGCCTGTGCCAATCCAGAATTGCGGGCGGCCGGGATGACCGAAGCCCGCGCCATCATCGCCAAGCGTCACGCACACCAGTTTCAGCGGCGCCAGGGCTGCCGTGTAAAACGCCTTCGAGCGCGCGAAGTCTGAAACCGGAAAGCCGATGTGGTCGAGCATTGGCGGAGACCTCCAACAGGTGTCATCCCCGGGCTCGTCCCGGGGATCCCGAGTGCCGCTAGGTTTGACGTTATCTAACTAAGGTTCAACCCAAGCCGGGAGAGGGATCCCCGGAACAAGTCCGCAGATGCCCGCTGTAAGGAGATGCCTGGCGCAGCTTTCGATCGATCGCGCTTGGCTGTTTGCGAAGAAGCCATTGACGCGTAGGCTAAACGCGGCGCTCGACCATGAGTTTCTTCAACTCAGCGATGGCCTTGGCCGGGTTGAGACCCTTGGGGCAAGCCTTGGTGCAATTCATGATGGTGTGGCAGCGGTAGAGCCGGAAGGGATCTTCCAGATTATCGAGGCGGTCGCCGGTCGCTTCATCGCGGCTGTCGACGACCCAGCGGTAGGCCTGCAGCAGGATGGCGGGGCCCAGGTAGCGATCGGAATTCCACCAGTAGCTGGGGCACGAGGTCGAGCAGCAGGCGCACAGGATGCACTCGTACAAGCCATCCAGCTTTTCGCGGTCGTCGCGGGACTGCTTCCACTCTTTCGGCGGCGAGGGCGTGTCGGTCTGCAACCAGGGCTCGATGGAGCGGTGCTGGGCGTAGAAGTTGGTCATGTCCGGCACGAGGTCCTTGATGACCTCCATGTGCGGCAGCGGATAGATCTTCACGGCACCGTCGATCTCGCCGCAGCCGCGCAGGCAGGCCAGCGTGTTGGTGCCGTCGATGTTCATGGAGCACGAGCCGCAGATGCCTTCGCGGCAGGAGCGGCGGAAGGTCAACGTCGGGTCGATCTCGTTCTTGATCTTGATCAGGGCGTCGAGGACCATCGGGCCGCACTGGTCGAGGTTCAGCCAGTAGGTGTCGACGTGCGGGTTCTTGCCGTCGTCCTCGTTCCAGCGATAGATCTTGAACTCGCGCCAGTTATCGCCAGCGCCCTTCTCGTTCCAGGTCTTGCCCGGTTCAACCTTGGAGTTCTTGGGGAGCGTCAGCTGAACCATGGAGGGGCCGGTGTCCGTTCATCGCCTAGAATAGTTCTAGTGATGCGGCGCGAGCTGGCAGCTTGTCAACGGCGCGATGGTCGCGTTTCAACGGCTTCGGCCGGGACGGCGGCTCGTTTTACCGTGCTTCTCATCGGAAAACCGCGGCACACTTTTCCGGAAGCACGCTGTTTTGCCGTGCTTCTTACCGGAAAACCGCGGCACTTTTCCGGAAGCACTCTAGTCGATGCGATGTTTCTTGAGGTCGCGGACGAGAACGGTCAGGCGATCGGCGACATCGAGGCCCGTATCGACCGAGGCTTTGAGGGTAGCGCGGTTCTGGATCAGCTTGTTCAGGCGATCCTGGCATTCGCCGAAGCCGAAGAACAGCTGCTCAGGGGCGTTGATCTCGCCATCTTCCACCGCGCACATGACGTCGAAGGCGGCCTGTGAGGCCAGCACCAGCATCGACGCGACGTCGTTGACGAGTTGCTGGTAGAGCTGAGTTTGCGCGGCGCTGATGCGCGGGCCGTGCACGCCGAACTTCAGGGGCGACGCCGAGGCACCCTCGCCGGCAAAGAGCTTGGGGTTGCGCTGGAAGCGGCGGAAGATCTCGGTCAAGCCCAGGCAGCAGGATTCCAGATCGCGAAGCGCGGTGCTGGCCTTGCGCTTGGTGCGCGAACGGTCGGCCGTCTTTTCCTGGGCCATCCAGTTGATGGTGGCAATCGAGGAGACGGCGCCCAGCGCGGCGATAGCCGGCAGCACCGCAGTGAAGGGGTCCGGCGCATTGCGCGTGTCGCCGTCGGAGGGCGCGGGCACGGTTGGGCCGGGCGGCTCCGATGCTGCGGGCTTACCCTTGTCCTTCTTCCTGAAACCCTTGATGTCCAACGGTCTTATCATTTCCAGATCAGCGTGCACGGGCGGCGCCCAGTCATAGTTGGCCGCGGCAACGCGCGAAACAGAAACATTCGTGCGGCAAGGATGCGGCAGAACCGTGCCGCCGCACCGCAAGCCTGCGGCCGCCGGTTCTAAAGGTCGAAAAAGTCTCCGGTGCGCTGATTGAGCACCGAGAGCTTGCCGACCTTAATGTCGAAATGCGCCCCGTGAAGGGCAATGCGGCCCTGGGCTTCCAGCTGCTGGATGAAGGGGAACGTGCGCAAATTGTCGAGCGATGTCTTGATGGCCTCGAGTTCCAGCTTGCTGGCCAGGGCGGAGCGTGACGTGCCTTGATGGGAGGCGAGCACCCGCATCCGGGCGTCGTCGAGCATCGAGATCCATTTGGTGATGAAATGCGCCTCGGTCTCAATCGCGGTGTTCTGTTCGATTGCAGCCTTCACGCCGCCGCAGCCGGAATGGCCCATGATGACGATGTGCTTCACCCGCAGGTTCAAGGCCGCATATTCGAGTGCCGCGGAGACGCCGTGGAATTTGCCGCCCGTCTCGTAGGGGGGCACCAGATTGGCAATATTGCGCATCACGAACAGTTCTCCCGGCATCGCCGAGAAGATCGTTTCGGGGTCCACGCGACTATCACAGCACGAGATAATAAACGTGTCCGGGCTCTGGCCGTGTGTGGCAAGCTCCTCGTAGTGATTGGCATTCGGCGTGAAATGGCGGAAGTGGAAGCGGCGATACCGGTCGGTCAGGTTCTCGGGAAAATGGGTCATGGGGCTCCGCGCGGTTTCTTTGTGGTCCGGCCCAGGGGGACGGACGCCGTTTTAGGTAGCGATGCGGCCAGAACGAGATACCCCGCAATGGCCGAGACGATCGAGCCCGCCAGCACGCCGATGCGGATATCCGCGGCGTGCTCCGGGCCCGGGAAGGCGAGATTACCGATGAACAGGCTCATCGTGAAGCCAATGCCGGCGAGAAGGCCTGCACCCAGCAACTGCATCCATGTCGTGCCCTCCGGCTTGCGGCCGACGCCGAGGCCGATCGCGAGCGCAGAAGCCAGCAGCACGCCGATCGGCTTGCCGACGATGAGGCCCAGCGCGATGCCTAGCGGGATGGTGCCCATCAGCTTGCCGGGCGTGAGCCCCGCAAGCGAGACGCCGGCGTTGGCGAAGGCAAACAGCGGCAGGATGGCGAACGTGACCCAGGGATGCAGGCTGTGCTGCAGCCGCTCCGCCGGCGGCTCGATGGGCGTTGCTGTGCTCGTGCGGCCCGCCGTGAGGGGAATGGCAAGCGCGGTGACGACGCCGGCCAGGGTGGCGTGGACGCCCGACTTCAGCACGCACAGCCAGATGAAGATGCCCAGCAGGATGTACGGGGCGATGCGCATCACGCCCTGGCGGTTGAGGATGATGAGGCCAACGATGCCCACGCCGGCCAGCGATAGCGCGCCGAGTGACAGCTGCGAGGTGTAAAAAACCGCGATGATGATGATGGCGCCGAGGTCGTCGATGATGGCGAGTGCCAGCAGGAACACCTTCAGGGCCGGCGGAACCCGCGACCCGAGGAGCGACATGACACCAACCGCGAAGGCGATGTCCGTCGCCGTGGGGATAGCCCAGCCGCGCAGCGCGTAGGCGTTGTCGGCGTTGAGACCGAAATAGATGAGGCCGGGCACGGCCATGCCGCCGATGGCAGCGATGAACGGCATCGAGGCTTGTGCCGTCGTCGACAGTTCGCCGACCAGAAACTCACGCTTGATCTCCAGGCCGACGAGCAGGAAGAAGATCGCCATCAGGCAATCGTTCACCCAATGCAGCAGCGTCTTGTCGAGGACAAACTCGCCGACGCGGATGCTCATCGGGGTGTGGATGAGGTGGTCATAGACTGGGCTCAGCGGCGAGTTGGCCAATGCCAGCGCCAGCACAGTCGCCACCAGCAAGAACGACGCGCCCGCCGCCTCATGCTTGATGAAATCGAGTGCGCCGCGAAAGCGGCCATTGAGGGCCATGGGTCTGCCTGTGTGCGTCCGAATCTTGAGAATAACCTAACCGTCCGGCTGGACGGGTGCATGTGTCAAATGACTCGCATGGTCAACGGAGGCGGTCCACCAGCGCCATCGCGGGTGCCGACCACGCCGCTCGGGAGGTTGCGAGCTGCAACTCATCGTGTCCGAGGCTGGCCGCGACGATGGCCTCGATGCTGCCCGCGGCGGTGGCGAGCGAGTCCGGCACCGGCAATCCGGACAGCTGTGCGGCAAGGAAGGCCGCCGATAGCGCGTCGCCGGTGCCGTGCGGTACGCCATGACGACGCGGAGCCGACGTTGACCATGCGTCGTTTGCCGTCACGGCAACGTTGCTCAGTTCGCCCTGCCCAGAAGGCACCGACGTTACGAGAGCAAGCGGCAAGCCCAGCGCGCGAGCGGCCGTCACCGCATCGGACGGAGATTGCAGGGGTTGCTTCGACAGCCATTCCAGCTCGAAGCGGTTGGGCGTGATCGATTGGCTCAGCGGCAGCAATTGCGCGTGCACGGCGGCGGCAACTTGCTGCGTCACGTAGAGGCCGCCGGGATCGTCACCCAAAACAGGGTCGCAGCAGACGTGGACGCGGGCGTTGCGTGCCTGCACTTGCCGCACGGCACCTGCCGCAAACGAAACGTGCGCCGCCGTTGGGAAATAACCCGTCAGCACGGCATCGATGTCGCGTAGCCAGCCGTTGCCGTCCAGCGCCTCGAGCATGTCCTCCAGCTGCTTCACCGGTACCGGCTGACCGGCGAAACGCGTGTGACCTGGATGATTGGACAGCAGCACGGTGGGCAGCGCTACGGTCTCGCACGCCAGGCCCTGCAGCACGGGAACGATTGCCGACAGTCCGACGTGACCACGGGCAACCATGGAGGAGATGATTAATACGCGCGGCATGCCGGCTCGCTTCCAAATCAAAGTTTTTGCTGCGCGATTAATAGACCGCCTTCGCCATTGGTCACGTTGATTTATGACGCGTTCCGGCTAATGTTGCACCGCACACGCCGGGGAGAAAGCTCAATGCAAGTCCGTCCACGCCGCAGCGTCCTCTACATGCCGGGCGCCAACGAACGCGCGCTCGAAAAGGCCAAATCGCTGCCGGCCGACGCCGTCATCCTCGACCTGGAAGATTCCGTGGCGCCTGACGCGAAAGAATCGGCGCGCGACAAGGTCTGCAAGGCAGTGAACGAGGGTGGCTACGGCCGCCGTGAAGTCGTTATCCGTCCGAATGCGCTGGAAACCGCGTGGGGGACCGGCGACATTCTGGCTGCGGCGGAAGCCGCGCCTGACGCCATCCTGATCGCCAAGGTGGCCCATCCCGGCGACATCATCAGCGCCGCGAAGATCCTC
This sequence comes from Hyphomicrobiaceae bacterium, assembly GCA_030655135.1. GTDB lineage: Bacteria > Pseudomonadota > Alphaproteobacteria > Rhizobiales > Hyphomicrobiaceae > JAKAXS01. The sequence continues at coordinate 248,936 of JAURWC010000022.1, forward strand.
AAGTCCGTCAATGCGCCGGAGAAGACCAAGCTTTGGGCGATGATGGAAACGCCGCAGTCGATCCTGCGCGCTGGAGACATTGCCGCGTGCGGTGCCGATCCCGAGAACCGGCTGACCTGCCTGATCATGGGCACCAACGACCTTCTCAAGGAATCGCGGGCTCGCGCCTTGCACGATCGTTTCGCCGTCGTGCCCTGGCTGGCCATGACGGTCCTGGCGGCGCGCTCCTACGGCATCGACATCATCGACGGCGTCTATAACGACTTCAAGGACGAGGCCGGGTTCCGCGCCGAATGCGAGCACGGGCGAACCATGGGCATGGACGGCAAGACGCTGATCCATCCGTCCCAGGTGGCGCCCTGCAATGAGATTTTCTCGCCCACGGACGAGGAAGTCGATTGGTCGCGCAAGATCATTGCGGCTTTCGACCAGCCGCAAAACGCCATGAAGGGCGTGATCACCGTCGACGGCAAGATGGTGGAGCGCCTGCATCTCGTCATGGCCAAGCGCACCGTCTCCATCGCCAGCGCCGTCACCGAGATCGAGGAGTGGTTCTAGGTAGCCGCGTCAGCTCGCTAGCCGCCCCAGCGACACCTGACCGCTCGCAAAGGCGGCGGCGGCATGCCATACCGCCGGGAAACTCCGCGAAAACGGGCAGGACACAGCTGACATGACGACGACGAAGACTAACCCCGGCAACTATTTCGAAGACTTCAAGTTCGGGCAGATCCTGACGCACGCCACGCCGCGGACGGTCACCGAGGGCGATGTCGCGCTCTACACGGCGCTCTACGGCTCGCGCTTCGCGGTGCAGTCATCGGATGCTTTTGCCAAGGCGATCGGCTACGCCCAGGCGCCCATCGACGACCTTTTGATGTTTCACTTCGTGTTCGGCAAGACCGTGCCGGACGTTTCGCTGAACGCCATCGCCAACCTCGGCTATGCCAACGGCCGCGTGCTGAAGGCCGTTTACCCCGGCGATACGCTCTCCACCACGTCCGAGGTCATCGGCCTCAAGGAGAACTCCAACAAGGAGACGGGCACCGTCTACGTGCGCTCCACGGGCCGGAACCAGAAGGGCGAGATCGTTCTAGAGTACACCCGCTGGGTGATGGTGCGGAAGCGCGACAAGACCTCGGAAAGCCCAGAGGCGATCGTGCCGAAGCTGGACGATCGCGTCGACCCGGCCAAGATCGGCGCGGCGCTGCCGCATCTCAACCCCTCCGCTTACGACAACGCGCTGGCCGGCTCACCGCATCGCTGGGGCGATTACCAGGTGGGCGAGAAAATCGATCACGTCGACGGCATGACGCTGGAAGAGGCCGAGCACGCCATGGCGACGCGGCTCTACCAGAACACGGCGAAAGTGCACTTCAACCAGCACACGGAAGCCAAGGGCCGCTTCGGCAAGCGCATCGTCTATGGCGGCGTATGCATTTCGCTGGCGCGCGCGCTGTCATTCAACGGCCTCGGCAACGCGTTCCACCTCGCCGCCATCAACGGCGGCCGGCATGTCTCGCCGCTGTTCGCGGGCGACACTGTCTATGCGTGGTCGGAGATCCTGGAGAAGGCGGAGTTGCCCGGCCGCACCGACGTCGGCGCCTTGCGGACGCGTCTGGTCGCCGTCAAGAACCGCGATTGCTCGGACTTCCCCCTGAAGAACGAGAAGGGCGAATACGCCGAAGGCGTGATGCTGGATCTCGACGTGTGGCTGGTGCTGCCGCGCTGAGCTTTTGGGTCTGACCCTTGGTCGACTGTCAGAACAGCCGCCCGCCATCGGGAACGGCGCGTTCCGGCGCGAGCAGCACGACCTCGCCTTGCGGATCGGGGAAGCCGAGCGTCAGGACTTCGGAGATGAACTTGCCGATCTGCCGCGGCGGGAAGTTGACGACGGCCGCCACCTGCCGGCCGATCAACGCCTGCGGCTCGTAGAGTTTCGCAATCTGCGCCGACGATTTCTTGCGGCCGATCACGGGCCCGAAATCGATGACCAGCTTCAGCGAGGGCTTGCGCGCTTCGGGGTAGGGCGTGGCCTCGACGATGGTGCCGACGCGAATGTCCACCTTCAGAAAATCATCGAACGCTATCTGGGCGGCAGGGGGCGTCGAACTGTCGTGAAGCAGGTGCATGTCGGATGTTCCCCAATTGTGTGCTGTCTCGTCCCGGAGACGGTAACGGTGTTGCCTTGGGTTAACTCGCTTCCGTGCACCCCACAGCCTAGACCTTATGTCCAATAGATCGCGTGAGGCGTCATGACTCGCATTGCCATCCTCGTTAAGGCGACTTGGGACGACGAGGCCCGAGTATGGGTGGCCGAGTCGTCGGATATCCAAGGACTCGTCACGGAAACAGAGACGCTTGAAGCATTGCGCGAGAAGATCCTCGTTATGATTCCCGAACTCCTAGAACTCCATGACATCCATTCGGATTTTCCGGAAATTCCCGTCCACATCATGGCTGAGCAGTCCACCCGCGTGTTGAACCCGTTCCGCTGATGCCCGGTTACGAACGGGAGTTCGTGAAGTACTGAGGGCTGCCGGTTGTCACTTGTTCCGGCAAGGCAAGGGTGACCACGAGATCTGGATCAATCCGGCTAACGGCCGCAAGACCGTCGTCGACGGCACCACCGAATCCCGGCACACCGCCAATGGCGTTCTGAGGCAGCTGGGTTTGGATAAGAAGTTCTGAGCCTCCAGCCGCTTCGCCATGTGCCCCTCGCCATCGTCTCTCCCTTCGCTATAGTCTCGCCGCACTTGCGGGCCAGAGGGATTGGGGCCCAGGACATTGCGGAGCGGATATGAACATCGGTCGATTGGTTGCGGCGGGCCTGGTAGGCGCGGCGGTGATGTCCGTAGTCGCGATCCCGGCATTGGCGACGGGTGAGCGGGCGACCGTCGACGTCAAGGACGCCAGCGGCAAGTCGCTTGGCAATATCGTGGTCACCGATACCACGGGCGGGGCGCTGATCCAGGTGAAGCTCTCCGGCCTGCCGCCGGGGCTGCACGGCTTCCACATCCACGAGACCGGCAAGTGCGAGGGCGACTTCACGTCGGCCGGCGGCATCCACAATCCGCTCGGCGCCAAGCACGGCTTCACCAACGAGGAAGGGCCGATGGCGGGCGACCTGCCCAACCTGATCGTGCCGGCCAGCGGCGAGATCGAAATTGAACTCATTACGCCGCTCATTTCGCTTTCCGCCCCGGCCGACGACGGCGTGTTCGATGCCGACGGCACCGCGTTCGTCATTTTCGAGAAGGGCGACAATTACATGAGCGATCCGGAGGGCGATGCCGGCGCCCGCATCGCCTGCGGCATTTTTGCGAAGTAGTCCGCGTTCTTGCATTTCTCCCGTGCGCATCGCTGAGCGGAATTGCGTGTTCCCGGCGATGCAGGCTAAGACTGGCTGATTACGCCAGTTGGGAAGTACGGGAACCACGATGGCTGACAAGACCTTGGGGCGGGGCGCGCGGGCTGCCCGCCCGCTCTCGCCGCATTTGCAGATCTATTCGCCGCTGATCAACATGATGATGTCGATCGTGCATCGCATCACCGGGTCGGCGCTGTATTTCGGCAGCGCCCTGCTGGCCTGGTGGCTGGTGTCGGCTGCCGTGGGGCCGGAGTATTTCGCCTATGTCAGCTCCTGGCTGAACACGTGGCCTGGCTGGATCGTGCTGTTCGGCTACACCTGGGCGCTGATCCACCACGCGCTCGGCGGTGTGCGCCACTTCATCTGGGATTCGATCCACGGCTTCGACGTGAAGACGATCGACCTGCTGTCGTGGGGATCGCTCGCCGCGTCCGTCACGCTGACTCTGCTGGTCTGGGCGTACGGCCTGCACGCGAACGGGATGTTCTGATCATGGCCATGCGCACCCCCCTCAAGAACGTTCGCTATCTCGGCTCGGCCAAGGAAGGCGCGGACCATTTCTGGAAACAGCGCGTCACGGGCGTGGCGAACCTGTTTCTGGGCATCTTCCTGATCGCGCTGATCGTCAAGCTGGCCGGCGCCGACCACGCGACGGTGAAGGCGACGATCGCCAACCCGCTGTACGGCCTGCCGCTGCTGCTGCTGGCCCTGTCGGCGGCGATCCACATGCGGCTCGGCATGCAGGTGATCATCGAGGACTACATTCACGGCGAGGGCTTGAAGATCGTGCTGCTGATGCTGAATACGTTCTTCGCCATCGCGGTCGGGGCGGCGTCTATTTTCGCCGTGCTGAAACTAAGCTTCGGAGGCTGATGCGATGGCTGCTAATGGAAAAGCAAACGGCAAGTCGCCAGCCAGCAAGGGTCCTGCTGTAAACGGGCGGGCGTATCCGATCACCGATCACACCTACGATGTCGTGGTGGTGGGCGCCGGCGGCGCGGGATTGCGGGCGACGCTGGGCTGCGCCGAAGCCGGCCTGAAGACGGCGTGCATCACCAAGGTGTTTCCCACGCGCTCGCACACGGTCGCGGCGCAGGGCGGCGTGGCCGCCTCGCTCGGCAACATGGGGCCGGACAACTGGCGCTGGCACATGTACGACACCGTCAAGGGGTCGGACTGGCTGGGCGACCAGGACGCCATCGAATACCTGTGCCGGCACGCGCCGGATGCGGTGTACGAGCTGGAACACTACGGCGTGCCGTTCTCGCGCACGGAAGACGGCAAGATCTACCAGCGGCCGTTCGGCGGCATGACGACGGAGTTCGGCGAAGGCCCGCCGGCGCAGCGCACGTGCGCGGCCGCCGACCGCACCGGGCACGCGATGCTGCATACGCTTTACGGTCAGTCGCTGCGCTACTCGGCGGAATTCTTCATCGAGTACTTCGCGCTCGACCTGCTGATGGACGACGACGGCGCCTGCCGCGGCGTGATCGCCATGTCGCTCGACGACGGGACGATCCATCGCTTCCGGTCCAAGCGCACCATTCTCGCCACCGGTGGTTACGGCCGCACGTATTTCTCGTGCACCTCGGCACACACGTGCACGGGTGACGGCAACGCCATGGTGCTGCGCGCCGGCCTGCCGCTGCAGGACATGGAGTTCGTGCAGTTCCATCCCACCGGCATCTACGGCGCGGGCGTGCTGATCACCGAAGGCGCGCGTGGCGAAGGCGGGTATCTCACCAATTCACAGGGCGAGCGCTTCATGGAGCGCTATGCGCCGCACGCGAAAGACCTCGCGTCGCGCGACGTGGTCTCGCGCTCGATGACGATCGAGATCCGTGAAGGCCGCGGTGTCGGCGCGGACGGCGATCACATCTACCTGCATCTGGATCACTTGGATCCGAAGATCCTGCACGAGCGGCTGCCAGGCATCACGGAGAGCGCCAAGGTGTTCGCGGGTGTCGATTTGCGGCGTCAGCCGATTCCGGTGCTGCCGACGGTGCATTACAACATGGGCGGCATTCCCACGAACTATCACGGCGAAGTCTTCACGTTGAAGAACGGCAATCCGGATACGATCGTGCCCGGCCTGATGGCGCTCGGCGAAGCCGCGTGCGTTTCCGTGCACGGCGCCAACCGGCTCGGCTCGAACTCGCTGATCGACCTCGTGGTGTTCGGACGCGCGGCCGGCCTGCGCTGTGCCGACACGATCGAAAAGCGCGCCACGCAGCCGGATTTGCCGCCCGAGGCGACGGAGAAGGCGCTCGCCCGTCTCGACCGCTTCCGCTACGCGAATGGCGCGGCCCCGACGGCGGGCCTGCGGCTGCGCATGCAGAAGGTGATGCAGACGAACTGCGCCGTGTTCCGCGACGGGCCGGTGCTGAAGGAGGGCGTGGAGAAGATCAACCAGATCTGGAAAGACTCCGACGATATCAGCGTGACGGATCGCTCGCTGGTGTGGAACTCCGACCTCATTGAGACGCTGGAGTACGACAACCTGATCGCGCAGGCGGCGGTGACCGTAGTCGGCGCGGAGAACCGCACGGAGAGCCGCGGCGCACACGCTCGCGAAGACTTCCCCAAGCGCGACGACGTCAACTGGATGACGCACACGCTGGCCTGGGCCGACTACGCGACGAAAAAGGTGACGCTCGACACGCGCCCGGTGCACACCAACACGCTAACCAACGAGATCGCGTATATCGAGCCGAAGGCGCGGGTTTATTAGGGCGAGCGTGCCGTAAGATTCGTAGGTTGGGTCAAGCGCATGCGCGACCCAACATTGGTGCACCACGTAAGTTGGTGGGTCGCGCAACCTACGGATTCACGCCGCCTTAACAGCGAAGGCCGGCTCAGCAAGCTGCATGGCGTAGCTGCGGATGTCGTCGGGCCAGGCTTTCATCTCAGCCGCAAACTTTTCCGCGTCGCCGGCAAACAACGCGCGGGTTGCTTCCTCGAAGCCGGGTTCGTTGCCGGCCATTGCCGTCATGAAGCGATTGGCGGCTTCCTGGGCGAGGCGGCGGCGGTCGCTGCCGGGCGAGGTCTTGCGGGCAGCTTCGACGAGCTTGCGCAGCGCGACCGAGGCGCCGCCCGGCTGTTCGGCGAGCCACTCCCAATGACGCGGCAGCAGGGTGACTTCTCGCGCTACCACCCCGAGCTTCGGGCGGCCAGGTCCACGCGGGCCAAGCTCGACCCCGGTAGCGATCACATTTTCCGGCGAGATGGCGGCGAGGCGCCTGGCGACATCCTTGGCCGAACCGCGGAGGTCGACATCAATCGGGCGGGCCGTGGCATCATCGAAAATGAGGATGCTCGCCGCCGGATTTCGCTTCAGCTCAGCGCTGGCGGCGGCTGCCACGTCGACAAGCGCGCCCGAGGCGAGGCGCTTGGTGCCCGCGAAGGCGTTGCAGGTATTGACCTCCGACATTTGTGCCCTCCCTTTCGCAGCGAGCGTCAATTATTACCCGGATAAAATGTTGGCGTCAATTCCACCCGGATAAAAATAGTCTGGAGGGACGGACCCCTTTCACTGCCGCCTCGTTATGCGTACGTCTTTGCGCAGTTGCGCCTCACATCACGCAGGAGTTCCCCATGACGAAAGTTCTCTATTCCACCAAGGGCTGGGCCACGGGCGGCCGGACGGGTCAGGCCCAAAGCGAGGACGGGCGCATTAAGGTCACGCTCGATACGCCGAAGGAACTCGGCGGCAGCGGTGGCGACGGCACCAATCCGGAGCAGCTGTTCGCAATGGGCTACTCGGCCTGCTTCCTCGGCGCGCTCAAGGTTGTCGCCGGCAAGGAAAAGGTAAAGCTGTCGGACGACACCAAGATCACCGCGACGGTCGGCATCGGCCCGCGCGACGACGGCCAGGGGTTCGGCCTCGACGTGGCGCTGCAGGCGACCATTCCAGGCGTCGACAAAGCGGTTGCCGAAGACCTCGTCAAGAAGGCGCACGTGGTGTGCCCGTACTCCGACTTCTCGCGCGGCAACGTCGATGTGAAGCTGTCGGTGGCTTGACAAACACGCGCGCCGGTCTTGGACAGGCGGCGCACTCTCCTCCTCGCCATGGCCGGCCTCCGAGGCGGCCATCCAGGGGGTTCAAGAACAGACGTTCAGTGCGCGGCCCTGGATGGCCGGGTCAAGCCCGGCCATGGAGAATGGGGAGGGCTGAACGCATTCCCTCTCCCCGTCCTAACGGGGAGAGGGTTAGGGTGAGGGGCTGCCGCGAGCCGGGCGGCCAGATGAAGCTCAATTTTTACAGCAAAGCTGGGCAGCAAGGGCGCTGATCGCACCTGGCTTTAGTGCAAGAATCTGCCCCTCATCCTAGCCTTCTCCCCGCACGCGGGGAGAAGGGACCTGGCGGCGCAAGCCGAAGCGATCAAATTTCAATTATGGCGCCGGGGTCGCAGCTGGCGCTTTTGCTTTTTCGATCGCGGGGAGCAGTTGCGTCTTCAGGCTTTGCTCGGTGATGGCGCCGACGTGCTTGTAGACGATCTCGCCGCGGCCGTTGACGATGAAGGTCTCCGGCGTACCGTAGACACCCCACTCGATGCCGTTGCGGCCGCGCGCGTCCGTGCCGACGGCCGCATAGGGGTTGCCGTAGCGGCCGAGGAAGCGGATGGCGTCGGCCGGGCTGTCCTTGTAGTTGATGCCGTAGACGTCGACGCCGGCTTCCGTCTTGAGCTGGTCGAACAGCGGATGCTCTGCGACGCACGGCGCGCACCACGACGCCCAATAGTTGACGACGGAGACCTTGCCGGCCGTCAGCTTCGCGTGGTCGAAGAGCGGAACCGGCTTGCCGTCGCTGAGCCCTTCGAGCACGGCCAGCTGCAGCTGCGGCGCCGGCTTGCCGATGAACGCCGAGGGAAGCTTTGAAGGATCGCCGGTCTGCAAGGCGAGCGCGAACAGCGCCGCAACCGCGCCGAAAATAAGCACGGGCGCGACGACCCAGCTGATGCCGCCGCGTTTGCCATCGAGCGTGGGTGTGGCGGTCAAGGCGTGTCCTTTGCCGGCGATGATGCCCCGCGTCGCGTGACGCCGCGGCGTTCGAGGTCGGCGAGCTGCTGTTTCTGGCGGCTGCCGTCATACAACAGCCAACCGATCAGCGTGGCGAGGACGATCGTTTCGGCGGCATACGAGGCCCAGATGAAAGCGGCGTGAGGTCCGAGGTCCATAGTGTCTACTCCGCAGCGGCCGGAACGTGACCGCGCGCGGCGCGCTCGACCTCGGCCATGGTCAGCGCCTTGACGCGGCGGCGCAGGATTTCGTTACGCATGCCTTTGAGGTGCAGCACCAGGAACAAGATGGTGAAGCCGATGGCGCTGATGAGCAGCGGGCGCAGCAGATCGGGATGGATGGTCGAGCCGCCCATCTTCAGGACGCTGGCGGGCTGGTGCAGCGTGTTCCACCAGTCGACCGAGAATTTGATGATCGGCAGGATGACGACGCCGACGAGGGCGAGCACGGCGGTGAGCTTGGCGGCTGTCGCCTCGTCTTCGAGGGATGAGCGCAAGGCCATCAGGCCGAGGTAGAGGAAGAACAGGATCAGCACCGACGTCAGCCGCGCGTCCCACACCCAGTAGGTACCCCACATCGGCTTGCCCCAGAGCGAGCCGGTAATGAGCGCGAGCAGCGTGAAGGCGGCGCCGATGGGGGCTGCGGCCTTGGCCGAGACGTCGGCGAGCGGATGGCGGAAGACGAGCAGGCCGAAACTCGACAGGGCGATGATGGAATAACCCATCATGGCGAGCCAGGCGGCGGGCACGTGAATGAACATGATCTTGACCGTCTCGCCCTGCTGGTAATCGGGCGGGGCGACGAAAAAGGCCAGGTACATGGCGTAGCCCAGCGTGAGCGCCGCCGCGGCGGCGAGCCAGGGCAGAAGCTTGCCGGAAAGCTCCATGAAGCGCGTGGGGTTAGCCAGTTTCTGCGTGATGGTCTGCATGGCCAAGAGATCTAGAGCCTGACGCGCGCGGGCGCAATTTCAACTTGTACGGTTTGGCGCCTAGCGCGGGTTAAGCTTGCGTAATTTTGTCGATGGCGGCGGCGTATTGACATTGTCATACGGACGTCTACTGTGTTGTCCAGAAGATCGGAGTTGCGATGTCGACAGGACAGCACCTTAAAACGGCAAAATCGAGCACGGCCAAGGGGCTTGCGCAGAAGGGCGGATCTCCGGCCGAGCCGATGAGCCTGAGGATCGATGCAGAGACGCGATCGCTGATCGACCGCGCGGCGAATGTGCTTGGTCAGTCCCGGACGGACTTCATGCTGAGTAGCGCCCGCGACAGGGCCACGGACGTTCTGCTGAGCCAATCTTTTTTCCTGCTGGAGGCGGAAGACTGGCAGCGCTTCAATGACACGCTCGATCAACCGCCGCCGCCGAATGCGAAACTGAAGGCATTGCTCGCGCGCAAGCCGCCCTGGACTGCTGGGTGACGTCCGCCGCCCGTCCGGCTCTCACGAGACCGGTGACGCTCAAACCCGAGCACGAGATCGACCAATTCGACTGCGGGCAAGCCGAGCTAAACAGCTGGCTGCACAGCTGGGCGCGCCGAGCGGCCGAGGCGGATACCGCTCGAATCTTTGTCGTCTGCCGGGGCGCCAGCCGCGTCGTTGGTTATTTTACCCTCTCGGCTGGAGCCGTTGCCCACCACAACACCACTGGGGGAAAAGCACCCAGAGCGCTCAGACAGAACGCGCCTGACCCTGTCCCGGTGCTTGTTCTCGGTCGACTGGCGGTCGACCTATCGGAGCAGCGTCAGGGATTGGGCGGCGCGCTGGTGGCTGAAGCCATGCGCCGGGCGGCCCAGGCCTCCATGATTGTGGGAGCACGCGCCTTACTCGTGCATGCGCTCGATGATCGATTGGCCGGAATGTATGAGACGCTGGGCTTCAAGCGGTTTAACGAAGCGTCGCGAACTTTGTATTTGCCCACTCGGACGATCCGGGGCGCGCTTTAGGCCAAGCTGTAGATCCACCAAGCCCTGCTGCGATACAGAATAGAACCGCTACACAAATCCAAATCTCAATTTTTCTGATCATATCGCCCCCGTTGTCGATGACGGGAGTTTAAGGGAAGACAAATGGTGTGACCCGAAGGCTGCGCCTGCCTACTGCAGCTGAACCCGCAGCGCTGCGGCCGCTGCTAGCGGCCCCAGAACGACGCTCGCCAGCGAGATTGCGCCCAGAATCAGGAGCGCGGCGTCGTAGCCGGAAGGGCCCATGGTGGCGGCGCTGATGGCGGAGATGCCGAAGATCAGCGTCGGGATGTAGAGCGGCAGGACCAGCAGCGCCAGAAGCAGGCCGCCACGGCGGGTGCGTAGCGTCAGCGCCGCGCCGATGGCGCCGAGGAAGCTGATGGCGGGGGTGCCAGCCAGCATCGTGGCGATCAGGATGGGGTAGGTGGCGAGGTCCAGATTGAGCAGAATGCCGAGGACGGGAGCGAGCAGCGCCAGCGGAATGCCGGTCGTGATCCAGTGGGCCAGCGACTTGGCGGCGGCGACGGCTTCCAGCGGCAGCGGGCCCATGGCCATGACTTCGAGCGAACCGTCGTCGTGGTCGGCCTCGAAGATGCGCGGCAGCGACAAGAGAGCCGCGAGCAGCAGGGCGATCCACAGCACGCCGGCGGCGATGCGGGCGAGCAGGTTTAGGTCCGGGCCGAGGCCGAGCGGCATCAGGGCGATGACGATCAGGTAAAAGCCGAGCGCGGTGCCGAGCGCGCCACCTTCGCGGGTGGCTAGCAGGATGTCGCGCTTGAGCAGGGTCAGGAAGGCGCTCACGCGGCGCCCCCCAGTTTCAGTTCCTGAGGCGTGGCGAGGCCGAGGGGAATGTGCGTCGCGGCGAGTACGAGGCCGCCAGAGGCAACGTGCCGTTGAATGAGCTTGGCGAGGATGCCGGTGGAGGCGGCATCGAGCGAGACGGTCGGTTCGTCGAGCAGCCAGATCGGGCGATCGGCAACGAGCAGGCGGGCGAGGCCGACGCGGCGCTTTTGGCCGGCAGAGAGGTAGCCCGCGGCGATGGTCGTTAACGGCGTCAGGCCAAAGGCGTCCAACGCAGCATCGATGCGCGTGGCGTCAGCGCGGCCGCCGCCGAGGTATTCCGCCCAGAAGGCTAGGTTCTCTGCGACGGTCTGCTTCGCCTTCACGCCGTTGAGGTGGCCGACGTAGTGGCAGTGCTCGGCGATCGGCGTGTCGGCCTTGCCGCCATCCAGCCGCAGCGACCCACCCGCCAGGCTGAGAAAACCTGCAACGGCGCGGATCAGCGTGGTCTTGCCGGCGCCGTTCGGTCCAGTCAGCTGCAGCACATCGCCGGCGCGCACGTTGAACGAGGCGTTCTCTACCACCAGCCGCGAGCCGCGCGCGACAGCCACCTTTTCTGCGATCAGTTGCACGCGCGGGATTGCCTGATAGTGCCCGCAAGAGGGGCGGTTTGCCGCAAATATTGCCGTAAGGTGTAGCTGGAAGTTCGACGCGGCGGACTATATAAAGGGCACTGTTATGACTGCCAGCGCAAAATGGCGCTCCTAGATCATCACACGGCTCGGGACAGGTCCGTGTGAGACTAAGAACATCACCGCCGGCGCTCCGGCGGCGCGGCATGCACCAGGACGGGACCGGTGCGTTCTCCGAATGGCTTGAACTGGGCGGTAGCCGCTCAACTTGCCGCCTATCGGAAACTCCTTCAGTCCCCCATGGTGCATATGCCAGTTCGGGATCTAGATGGAGGCTTCAGCCTTGAGCGCGAAACCCACTGCGGCTGCGACGCCGATCTCCCTCGATAGCTTCAACTGCCGCAAGACGTTGTCCGCGGGTGGTCAGACGTACGTCTACTATTCGCTGCCGGATGCGGAGAAGAACGGGCTTACGGGCATTTCCAAGCTGCCCTACTCCATGAAGGTGCTGCTGGAGAACCTGCTGCGCAACGAAGACGGGCGCTCGGTCACCAAGGACGACATCAGCGGCGTAGCAGCGTGGCTGAACGACAAGGGCAAGGCCGGCAAGGAAATCGGCTTCCGGCCCGCGCGCGTCTTGATGCAGGACTTCACCGGCGTTCCCGCCGTCGTCGACCTGGCGGCGATGCGCGACGGCATGACCAAGCTCGGCGGGGATCCGACGCGGATCAACCCGCTGGTGCCGGTGGATCTCGTCATCGATCACTCGGTGATCGTCGACGCGTTCGGCAGCGCGACGTCGCTGCAGCAGAACGTCGACCTGGAATATCAGCGCAACGGCGAGCGTTATAACTTCCTGAAGTGGGGCCAGGGCGCTTTCGCGAATTTCCGCGTGGTGCCGCCGGGCACAGGCATCTGCCACCAGGTGAACCTGGAATACCTGGCGCAAACCGTGTGGACCAACGAGATGACGGACGGCGCCATCGTCGCCTATCCCGACACGGTGGTGGGGACCGATAGTCATACGACGATGGTCAACGGCCTGGCCGTGCTCGGCTGGGGCGTGGGCGGCATCGAGGCGGAAGCGGCGATGCTAGGACAGCCGCAATCGATGCTGATCCCCGAAGTGATCGGCTTCAAGCTGACCGGCAAACTGAAAGAGGGCGTGACGGCCACCGACCTGGTGCTGACCGTGACGCAGATGCTGCGCAAGAAGGGCGTGGTGAACAAGTTCGTCGAGTTCTTCGGGCCCGGCCTCGACAACATGACTTTGGCCGATCGCGCGACGATTGCCAACATGGCGCCGGAGTATGGCGCAACGTGCGGGTTCTTCCCCGTAGACGGCGAGACGCTGCGCTACCTCACGATGTCGGGACGCGACGCCGGCCGTATCGAGCTGGTCGAGGTCTATTCTAAGGCGCAGGGGCTGTTCCGCGTCGCCGAGGCCGCAGATCCGGTCTTCACCGATACGCTGGAGCTGGATTTGGGTGCCGTGGTGCCATCGATGGCCGGGCCGAAGCGGCCTGAAGGGCGCATCGCGCTGACCGACATCAAGAGCGGCTTCGCGACGGCGCTAGAAGGCGAATACAAGAAGGTCGGCGAAGGCGCCAAGAAGTCCGACGTCGAGGGGCGCGACTTCCAGCTGGGGCACGGCGACGTCGTCATCGCGGCGATTACCAGCTGCACGAACACGTCCAACCCGAGCGTGCTGATCGCCGCGGGTTTGCTGGCTCGCAATGCCGTGTTGAAGGGCCTCAAGGCCAAGCCGTGGGTGAAGACGTCGCTGGCACCTGGGTCGCAGGTGGTGGCGGCGTACCTGGAAAAAGCCGGACTGCAGACGTATCTCGATCAGGCCGGGTTCAATCTCGTCGGCTTCGGCTGCACGACCTGCATCGGTAACTCCGGGCCACTGCCGGCGGAGATCTCGCAGTCGATCAACGACAACGGGATCGTGGCCGCCGCAGTGCTCTCGGGCAATCGCAACTTCGAAGGGCGCGTCAGCCCCGACGTGCAGGCCAACTATCTCGCCTCGCCGCCGCTGGTGGTGGCGTATGCGCTGGCTGGGTCGGTGACCAAGGATCTGACGACGGAGCCGCTAGGGATCGGCAGCGACGGACAGCCGGTGTTCCTCAAGGACATCTGGCCGGGGCTGCACGAGATCCAGCAGTTTATCGCCGACAACATTTCGCGCGAGCTGTTCAAGTCGAAGTACGACGACGTGTTCCAGGGCGACGAGAACTGGCAGGGTATCGAAACGAGCCAGGGCCTTACCTACGCCTGGCAGGATGCGTCGACGTACGTGCAGAACCCGCCCTACTTCGACGGCATGACCAAGACGCCGAAGGCCATTGGCGACATCCAGAGTGCGCGCATTTTAGGTTTGTTCGGCGACAAGATCACCACCGACCACATCTCGCCGGCCGGTTCGATCAAGGCGGCGTCTCCGGCGGGCAAGTACCTGCTCGACAACGGCGTGCCGGTCGCTGACTTCAACCAGTACGGCACGCGGCGCGGCAATCACGAGGTGATGATGCGTGGCACGTTCGCCAACATCCGCATCAAGAACCACATGGTGAAAGACCCGGCCGGCAACGTGAAGGAGGGTGGCTTCACCATCCACTATCCGTCCGGTGAGCAGATGGCGATCTACGATGCGGCCATGCAGTACCAGAAGGAACTCGTGCCTTTGGTGGTGTTTGCCGGTGTCGAGTACGGCAACGGTTCGTCGCGCGACTGGGCGGCCAAGGGCACGAATCTACTCGGCGTGAAGGCGGTCGTTTCGCAGTCGTTCGAGCGCATCCACCGCTCCAACCTCGTCGGCATGGGTATCGTGCCGTTCACGTTCGAGGAGGGTACGAGCTGGGTGACGCTTGGGCTGAAGGGCGACGAAACGGTGACCATCACCGGGCTGACGAGCGTCAAGCCGCGACAGAAGATGAGCGCGCACATCACGCGCCCGGACGGCACGTCGTTCGACGTGCCGCTGCTCTGCCGCATCGATACGCTTGATGAGCTGGAATACTTCCGCAACGGCGGCATTCTGCACTACGTACTGCGGAACCTTGCTGCGGCAGCCTAATAGCGCCGTACGTTTTTGGGGTCAGACCTGAGGTCTGACCCTTCTCACACGCCTTATGCCGCTCCGTTCATCGCCTTTCGGGCGTCTACGACATCGGCGCGGACGGGCCTCTGGCACCAATCAAGACTTCCTCGAGCGCGAACTCGTCTTTGCACGACTGTTCACCACCGTCATCAGCAGGATTTGTCGGGCGGGCCGGCGGTGCTAAAGTCGGCAGCACGGCCGATAGTCAGAGAGAACGAATGTTGAAGCGCGTCGCGATTGGTCTGTTCATGTGCATCGCGGTGGCGATTGGTCCCGCGGGCGTCTCGCAGGCGCAGATGGAGCCGGGCTCGGCGACGGCATCGCGGCCCGTCACAGCGGTGATCGAGCTGTTCACCAGCCAGGGCTGTTCGTCCTGCCCGCCGGCGGATGCACTGTTGAAGGATATCGCGGCGAGCCACAAGGACGTGATGGCGCTCTCGCTGCCCGTCGACATTTGGGATTACATCGGCTGGAAGGATACCTTGGCGTCGCCAAAGAACTCGGAGCGCCAGCGTGCCTATTCACGGCTGTTGGGATCCGGCCCGGTCTACACGCCCCAGGTGGTGATCAACGGCGTCGCGCAGGCAATCGGTTCGGATTCACGCGAGATCGACGCAGCCATGGAGAAAGCCAAGGGCGCTCTCGGCAGCAAACATGTGCCGGTGCGACTCTGGCCACATCGCAACAGCGTCATCATCGAGATGGGTGATGCGCCAGCCAACATCGAGGTCAAGGAATCGACGATTTGGCTGGCGGTCGTGCAGAAGTCGGTCGACGTGCAAATTCAGCGCGGCGAAAACGAGGGCTCGACGCTGACCTACCACAACGTCGTGCGCGAACTCACTCCGGTCGGGGTGTGGACGGGGAAGGCGGCGACCATTCAGCTGCTGCGATCTGCCTTCATGCGCCCAGACATCGAGGACATCATCGTCCTCATCCAGGAGGCCGACTACGGCCCCATCATCGGCGCGGCCTGGCTGGGGCTGTAATCCCTGTAATCCCTTAGAATTGCGAGTAGAGCTTCTGCTGCAGCGCGCGGCTGTCGGCGTTGCGATCTTCCGAAACCTTCTCGTAGTACGCATCGAGCTCGACGCGCTGATCGCTTTTTGCGATGTCATCATCTTGCTCGGAAGTTGCAACTTCGAACAGGGGCCCGACGCGCACCGGCTGGAACTTGTCCGCGGGTTCGGTGCCGGGTACCGGAACGGCCTGCGCCGCATACGAGACGGGCGGCTGGACGGGAACGGTGCGGCTGAGCTCGGCCGACTCGGATGCTGAAATCTGCTGAATACCGGGGACCATACTGGTCTTCCTTTTCGATACGCGATTGATGCCGTCAGGTTAGGGATAGGCGGGCTAACGGGGCGATAAACGGGCCTTTAAAATACGATCGAACTTGCCCGGGGGCGCCGCCAAGTTGTGCGGCAGTTAAAAAAGGCTTTCGCGGTAGAGGAGCGCTACCCGCGTCGCACCCGGCGATACATTGCCGACAGTCTCCGCACGCGGCATCGGCAATCCTTCGCCGGACGCGGCCCAGCCATTGGGGTAGCGGAGGGAGATGGTGACGGGGTTGCCGCCTTGCTCTTTTGTTGCCGATGCGAGTTGCTGCTCCAGCGCCGCAGTGCTGACCATCTCATTTTTCGGAACGGCCCGCTCGATAGCGCTTTTGGACCGCTCGAGGTCTAGTCTTGCATTCAGAAGCACGCGATCGTCACCCGAGATGCCGGACAGCTCGGCTGCGCGATCGAGAAAGACGCGGTCGTTGGTTTCAAGCTGCCGCTGCGCGCTGCGGCGCTCGCCGAGCGCGTAAACGCCGTTGCGATCGAACACCATCGCGGCGAGTTGATCACGCTCAAGGGCCAGATAGCGCGTCGTATTACTGTCTTCTGCATCGCGCGCATTCTGCAATTCGGCTAGCGCATCGCTTCGTGCCTGGCGCAAGCCATCGACGGAGATCACGTTCGGCGCAGCCGGCGCTGTTTGCGGCCGGCGCAGATCTACCGTTGGTGCGACAGGGCGCACGACTGACGCTGGTGTCACCGGTAGGTAAAACGGTGCCAACGTCGTGGTGGCGGTGATCGGCATAAAGGCGGGCCCCGGACTCGTTACCTGCGCATCAGTACCGGAGCAGACTTAATGGCGCGTTAGACCAACCTGCAGTAGCGTAACGAAGATTAATGATTGCTTACGGTTACGCTGCAAACCCCCGCTGTTTCAGCAGCCCGCGAATTTCAGGTGGGCGGCCGCGGAAAGCGACATATGCCTCCGCGGGATCGCGGCGGTTGCCCGCGGAATAGATGTGCTTCTTGAGGCGGCCTGCGGTTTTCTTGTCGAAGACGTCGCCGGCTTCGACGAATGCCGCAAACGCATCCGCATCCATCACTTCGGACCAGAGGTAGCTGTAATAGCCGGCGGCATAGCCGCCCATGATGTGCAGGAAGTGCGGGATGCGGTGCCGCATCACCATGGCTTGCGGCATGGAAATGCGGGCCAGCGTTTCGCGTTCGAAGGCGGTAACGTCGAGACCGTCGGGATCGGCCGAGTGAAGGTCCATGTCAACCAGCGCGGACGACGTGAATTCGACCGTGGCAAAGCCCTGGTTGAAATTGCGCGCCGCCTTGAGGCGTTCGAGGAGCTTCTTGGGCATCGGCTTGCCGGTCTTCTCGTGCAGCGCGAATTTTTCCAGAACTTCGGGACGAGACAGCCAGTGCTCGTAAAGCTGCGAGGGCAGCTCAACAAAGTCACGTGAGACGGCGGTGCCGGCGAGCGAGGGATAGGTGACGTCGGACAGCAGGCCGTGCAGGCCGTGTCCGAACTCGTGGAACAGCGTGCGGGCGTCGTCGAACGACAGCAGCGTCGATTCGCCTTCGGCGCCGCGGGCGAAGTTCATGACGTTGACGATGATGGGCCGCTGCTCTCCGCCGAGCTTCATTTGCGAGCGGAAGGCCGACATCCACGCGCCGGATTGCTTTGACGGCCGGGCGAAATAGTCGCCCAGGAACACGCCGACATGCTCGCCGCCGCGCGTCAGCACTTCCCAGACGCGGACGTCGGGATGGTAGCGCGGCGCGTCAGGCAGCTCCTTGAACTTCAGGCCGAACAGCTTGGACGCCGTGTCGAAGGCGGCTGCGATCATGTTGTCGAGCTGCAGGTAGGGGCGGACCTCGCCGTCGTCGAGATCGAAGCGGGCTTTGCGTTCCTTTTCGGCGTAGTAACGCCAGTCCCAGGCGGCGATGGGAAAGTTGCCGCCTTCGGACTGGGCAAGTTTCTGCAACGCGTCGCGCTCTTCGGCGGCACGCTTGACCGCCGGCGACCAGACCTGGCCCAGCAGGTCGCGCACGGCAGCCGGCGTCTTGGCCATCGTGTCGTCGAGGGCGAAGTCGGCGTAGGTAGCGTAACCGAGCAGTTTGGCCAGTTCGGAGCGCAGGCCCACGATCTTGGCCACGATTTCGCGATTGTCGGTCTTGCCGCCATTCTCGCCACGGCGGGTCCAGGCGTTGAAAGCTTCCTCGCGCAAGTCGCGGCGGCTGGAGAACTGCAGGAAACTTTCGACGCTGGAGCGCGCCAGCGTGATGGCGTGGCCTTCGAGGCCGAGGTCGGCGGCCGTGCGGGCGGCAGCCTCGCGCACGCCTTCGGGCAGGCCGGCGAGATCCGCCTCTCCGTTCAAGATCAGACGCCAGTCTTGTTCGTCGGCCAGCACGTTCTGGCTGAACTGGGTCTTCAGCTCCGCCAGGCTGCCGTTGATCTCGGCGACGCGTTTCTTGTTCTTCGCCGATAGCTTGGCGCCGGCACGCACGAACGACAGATTCGTCCGGTCGAGCACGCGGGCCTGTTCGTCGTCGAGATCGAGGCGTTCGCGGCGCTCATGCAGGTCGGCGATGCGAGCGAACAGCTTGGCGTTGAGATAAATCCCGGAGTAATGCGCAGCGAATTGCGGTGCCAGCTCGCGTTCGATGGCCTGCAGCTGCTCGTTCGTGTCAGCGCTGGACAGATTGTAGAAAACCTCGGCGACGCGGCTCAAGCTTTCGCCTGCCTTTTCCAGCGCGACGATGGTGTTGTTGAAGGTCGGCTTTGACGTGGCCGTGGCGATCGCCTTGATCTCATCGCGGTGTTCGGCAAAAGCCGCCTTGAACGCCGGAAGGTAATGCGCTGGCCCGATGTCGGCAAAGGGCGGCATCTTGAATGGCGTGCGCCACGTCGCCAGCAGAGGATTGCCGGGCTTTGCTTTCGTCTTCGACACCCTGGTCTTGGCGGATACGGGCTTGGCCATGCGTAACGGTCCTCAAATCGCGGATTGAGCGGAATCGATAGCGCACTGTGCTGGCGGCGCCAATGTCCCGGGGAACTGACGTGCGCTTAGAAGCAGACAGCGGCGACAGCAAGACGCTAGCCCGAAACGGACGAAGGACCGGTGGGGGAACCGGTCCTTCGCTTTTGCAGGGCAGACGAGGCTTGAGACAAGTCTTTAGGACAAGTCTTGGGAGAGCTACCTTCGAGACCCGCTCAGCGCCCGGTCGGTGGGCTGGGGGGCTAGTCCGAACTCGGTCGCTGTGTGAACCAGTCCCGGAGGCAACTGTTGGAATATTGCTCCGCGTTTGCGGCGGACGCACGGCCCGCCAGCGACACGATCGCGGCGGACTGAGGGTATTTTGGTGGGTGTTTTGTTGGAAGATTTGACGCTGTCTTGTCGTGCGTCTCATCGGAATACCGCTGCACACATTTCCGGAAGCACGCATACGGCGGAGGAAGGTTGGCCCGATCCACGGAGAGAAAAGCTCGGATTGGGGATTGGGGGCTAGCTCCGAGACAGGGATGGTGGACCGGGCCAATCGCCGTTTTGTAGAGGGTGGCGCCCGAATGTGACGATCCTGTGGACTCCTGTGCGCACGCGCCGTCACGACATTTTGTAACGGCCGTGAGCAGGCGACTTGAAAAAGGTTGCGATGCGGTCAATCATCGAAGCGTCCTAACAGGAGGCGCGCTTGAGCGAATCCGAACCGATAGCATTCAGCCCGCGTCGCGTGGGCCCACGCGACGCGGCTTATTCCAACGCTGCGACCACGTCTGGCCGGGACGCACCGGCCGTCACGGCATTCAATCGACAAGAACTGACCGAGATCCTCGCCGTCTACGGCCGCAAGGTTGCCGCGGGTGAGTGGCGCGACTATGCCCTCGACCTCGGGCGGGAGCGGGCGGTGTTCTCGGTCTTCCGGCGATCGTCGGAGTGTCCGCTGTATCGCATCGAGAAATCGCCGAAGCTGGCGCGCAAGCAGGGTGCCTACAGTATCGTGGCGGCGACAGGGCTCATCCTGAAACGCGGCAACGAGCTGCGCCGTGTGCTGGCCGTGCTGGAGAAGGCTGTGCGGTTGGTTGAGGCGTGAAAGACGCGGTGACATGTGGTGCACCAATGTTGGGTCGCGCTACGCTTGACCCAACCTACAAAACTATTCGTCGATCGCGCGCCTCTATCAGTCGTCTTGTTGGGACGTGTCGTGGGCCCCCGCCTTCGCGGGGGTGACGGTTGACCAAGAGACAAACGAAAGGGCCCCGCTCATCACGGGGCCCCTCGTTATTTCTAATCTCAACCGGTCACTATTCGCGATTGCCGAACAGGCTCAGCAGCGAGGTGAACATGTTGATGAAGTCGAGGTAGAGGCTCAACGCACCCATGATGGCGCCCTTGGCGACGAGCGTCGCGTCGTGGCGGATCTCAGCGTAGCCGTCCTTGATCTGCTGCGTGTCGTAGGCTGTGAGGCCAGCGAACACCAGCACGCCGATCGCCGAGATGGCGAACTGCAGCGCGCTGGACTGCAGGAAGATGTTCACGAGAGCGGCGATGACGATGCCGATCACGCCCATGAACAGGAATGAACCCCAGCCCGAGATGTCCTTCTTCGTGGTGTAGCCCCAGACGCTCAACGACGCGAATGCGGCAGCAGTGACGAAGAACACCTGAACGATCGACTGCCCGGTGTAGACCAGGAAGATCGAGGACAGGGACAGACCCATCACGGCCGCGAAGGCCCAGAACGAGATCTGCGCTGCGCCCACGCTCATTTTATGAACGCGGAACGACAGGAAGAACACGAAGGCCAGCGGAGCCAGCATGATGACCCACTTCAAAGGCGAGCCGTACATGGCAACGCCAGTCTGCGTGAGCATCGTGCCGTTGCGCAGGGTGGCAGCGGCCAACGACGGGTCCGTCGTCGTCGTCACCAATGTCAGGGCATAAGCGATCAAGCCCGTGAGGGCGACGCCGGCAGCCATATAGTTGTACACGCCAAGCATGTACGCGCGCAGACCCTCGTCGACCCGCACGTCGGTGCGCGTGGTCGAGCCGGTGCCGGCCTGCGGGTATCTATCGTCGAGAGCCATCTGATCAATCCCTTTCATAAGCTCTTTCGCAAACCAAAGTTTGCGCAAGGAATATGTCCCCATGCTGACGCTAGTTCAAGGGCGCGCCCCCGAATAATGTTGGAAGCGGCATCTGAGATCTCCCTGAGAAATCAAATGCCAGCAGGAGTTAACGGACGCGTCAAGCCGTGCGCAGGTAGGGAACGGGCCGTGCCCGCAGGACCGCCAGCGTGCCAATACCGCCAAACAGCGCGACCAGGCCAAGGGAAAGGGCCAGCACCTGCGCCACCGGCACCCAGGAAAAGGCGAACGGGATCTGCATGATATGCTCGACGGCGACGTAGGCAGCGATGCCGCCGAGTATAACCGCGAAGATGGCCGTGATCGACGCCAGCAGGGCGTATTCGAGCAGATGCGACGTCAGGATGCGGCGGCGCGTGGCCCCCAAGGTCTTCAGGATAACGGCCTCGAGGATGCGGCGGCGCTGCGCCGTGGCGAGGGCGCCAGCCAGCACGAGAGCGCCAGCCAGCAACGTGACGCCCCCCGCGACGCGGACAGCGATCATGACTTTCGAGAAGATCGTGTTGAAAGCTTCGATGGCGTCCTTCACACGCACGGCCGTCACGGCCGGGTAGGCCTTGCCCAGCGTCCGCGACAAGCTGACTTCTGTCTGCAGGCTGGCCGACTTCGGCAGCGTAACCGTCGCCAATAGGTTGTGCGGCGCGCCTTGCAGGGTGTTGGGCGAGAAGACCATGACGAAGTTGAGGTTGAGGTTTTCCCACTTCACCTCGCGCAGGTTGGCGATACGGGCGGAGATATTGCGGCCGAGAACGTTGACCGTCACCATGTCGCCGAGCTTGACGCCCAGCTTGTGCGCCAGCTCCGCCTCGAACGAGACGAGCGGTTCGCCGCTGTAGCCGGCGGCCCACCATTCTCCGGCGACGAGTTTCGAGCCTTCGGGCAACGCCTCCGAATAGGTCAGGCCGCGGTCGCCGTTGAGCACCCACTGGGCTTCGGGCGGCGCCTTGATGTCCTCGACGTTCTTGTCGCCGAGCTTCACGAGGCGGCCGCGCAGCATCGGCGCGTCGACGAGGTGCGTGCCCGGCACTTCCTTTTCGACGAGAGCTGAGAAGGCCGGATAGTCGGCCTTGGGGATATCGAGCACGAAGTAGTTGGGCGAGTTCGCCGGCATGCGGCTGGTGAGTTCACTCACCAGCGAGGCATCGGCCAGCGCGACGGCGGACAGCAACGAGAGGCCGGCACCGAGCGACAGCACGACCGAGCGCGTCAGCCCGCCGGGCGCGCCGAGGTTGGAGATTGCCAGCGCGAGTTCCGGCAGGCGCGGGCGGCGCATGCGGCGGGCGGCCCACGTCACGGCAGTGCCGAGCGTCCAGAACACGGCGAAGATGACCGTGACGCCGATGCAGAAATAGAGCGCGATCAGGCGTGCATCCGACAACAGCACGGCCAGGGCAACGAGTGCCGCGGCGACGGCTGCGACCAAGGCGACGATAAACCAGCGCGGACGGCCGCTGCCGGGTGCAACCTCGTCGCGGAACAGCACGCTCGGCGAGACGAGTTCTGCGCGGCCCAGGGGCCAGAGCGTGAAGAGCAAAGCGACGAGCAGCCCGTAAAGCGCACCGAGGCCGACGCTGGCGGGCGTAACGGACAGCGAAGCCTTGATCGGCAGCATATCGCCGTAAAAGCCGTTAATAAGGACCGGCACGAGGTAGCCCAGCACGACGCCGATCAGGATGCCGACGGCGGTGATGGCCATCACCTGCATGAGAAACAGCATGAAGATGACGCGGCTGGTGGCACCGACGCTCTTCATCGTGGCGATGACCTTGCGCCGGCGATCGATGAACGTCGCCACCGCGTTGGCGACGCCGACACCGCCGACGAGCAGCGAGGCGAGGCCCAGCATCGTCAGGAACTGGCGCAGGCGCTCCAACGTGCGGCTGACCTGAGGCGAGGGATCGCGCCGGTCTGCGATGGTGAAGCCGGCGTCGGGGATCTCTTTCTTGATCTGCTCGCGGAAGCCCGCAAGCGTCGATGGGTCTGCGCCCGCGTCGCCGGGAAGTTTCAGAGCATAGCGCCAGCGCACGAGGGCGCCGGGCTGTACGAGGCCGGTCTTCATCAACGTATCGGTCGAAACAAGCACGCGCGGGCCGTACGTCAGGCGATCGATGAGGCCATCGGGCTCCTGGTCGACGGCGGCGCGCACGTCGACCTCGGCTTCGCCGATGCGCATCTTGTCGCCGACCTTGAGGCCGAGGCGTTCCAGCAAGGCGGGATCGACGGCGGCGGCGTTGGGAACGTCGGCGATCGTCGACTTGAAGTCGGCGCCGCCGGCAAGCGTGACTTTGCCCGCGAGCGGGTAGGCGGCATCCACCGCCTTCAGCTCGATCAGTGACTGGTCTTCGCCGTCGAGGCGGCGGCCCATGGTGCGCATCGTCGCCGTTTCGCTGATGCGGCCTTGCGCGTCGAGCCAGGCGCGATCTTTGCCTTCGGCGCGAGCGTGCATGCGTGCGAACGTGACGTCGCCACCCAGTATGGACTCGCCCTGCTTTTCGAAGCCGGCGCGAAGGGCGTCCGACAGCGCACCGACGGCGGTGATGACGGTGACGCCCAGCGCGACACAGGCGATGAAGACGTAGAAGCCGCTGAGGCCCGAGCGCAGTTCGCGCATTGCCATGCGCGTGAGCTCGGCCCACGAGATGCCGGATGCGCGTGGGCGCGATGATGCTGGAACGTTTGCGGCGGTTGCGGTCGTCATGCGGCTGCCGCTCGCTCGTCGGCGGCGATCATGCCGTCGGCCATGCGGATGACGCGTTCGCATTCGGCGGCCAGGCGTTCGTCATGCGTCACGAGCACAAGCGTCGCCTGGCGGCGGCGTTGCAAACCGAACAGCAAATCCGTGACCTGGCGGCCGTTCTTGGTGTCGAGGTTTCCCGTCGGCTCGTCAGCGAGCAGCAGTTGCGGGTTCGGCGACAGCGCGCGAGCCAGCGCCACGCGTTGCTGTTCGCCCCCGGAGAGTTGGGCGGGATAATGATCGAGACGATGCTCCAGGCCGACCTCTGTCAAATGGGCGCGCGCGTTGTCGAAGGCATCGGCATGTCCAGCGAACTGGCGGGGAAGCGCGACGTTCTCCAATGCGGTCATCGTCGGCACGAGGTGGAACGACTGGAAGACGATACCGATCTCGCGGCCACGCACCAGCGCAAGGTCATCCTCGCTCAGGCGGGTGAAGTCTTCACCGGCAACCTTGACTTGGCCCGAGGTCACACGCTCGAGACCGGCAAGGACCATCAGCAGCGACGTCTTGCCCGATCCGGACGGGCCGACGATCGCCACGGACTGGCCCGGCGCGATGGCGAGATCGACACCACGCAGGATATCGACGGGGCCCGCGCGGCTTTCCAGCGTGAGGTGGACGTTTTTCAAGTCAATGATGGGGGCGGCCACGCGTGTTCGTCTCCAGGCTGAACTCAGGTGAGGCTTGTGTAAAGCGTGACGCACTTCTACGTCTGCTTAGACGCTCTTAGCGAAGCGCTGTTCGTCGGCAGCATGATGGTCGCGACCTTTAGATATTGGGAAGTGCGAAAGTGAAACCACGTGGCAGGCTCGTCCGTATCGGGGTGCAAATGGTGGCCGCTCTGGCCGTTTGCAACGCGATTGTGATCTCAAGCATGGCAGCCCGGGCGGATGACGGCAGTGCGCCGATACGAATTGTCGCGTTTGGCGACAGTTTGACGGCCGGCTACGGTTTAAAGCCTTCCGAGGCGTTTCCGGTGCAATTGCAAGCGGCGCTGAAAGCCAAGGGGCACAACGTCGAGATCATCAACGCCGGGGTTTCGGGTGACACGGCACCGGCCGGGTTGGAGCGCTTTGACTGGGCTGTGCCGGACGGGACCGAGGCGGTCATCCTTGAACTTGGGGCCAACGACGCGCTGCGGGGGCTCGCGCCCAAGCAGACGAAAGCGAGCCTGGAGAGCATTCTCGGCAAGCTCAAAGCACGCAACATCGACGTGCTTCTCACAGGCATGCGCGCGCCCAGCAACTGGGGTGAGGACTATCGCGAAGCGTTCGACGCGATGTATCCGGAGCTGGCCAGCCGCCACGGGACGTTGCTGTACCCGTTCTTCCTCGACGGTGTGCTGCAGGTCAAGAAGTACAACCTCGACGACGGCATGCACCCAACAGGCGCCGGCATCGCGGTGATCGTCGAGCGCATTTTGCCGTCGGTCGAAGAGCTGATCACGCGCGTCAAGGCAAGGCGCGCGGCGAAGTAGCGAAGGAGGTTGGGTCAAGCGCAGCGCGACCCAACAACTTGCGTGGTGCAGGAGCCTAAGTTGTTGGGTCACGCGAAGGCTTCACCCAACCTACCTCTGCAACGGCGAGCCTGATCGCCGACGACGCAAGAGCGCTGAACTCTCCTCCTTTCCATGGCCGCCCTCCGAGGCGGCCGTCCAGGGGTTCTAGAACACACGTTCAACTCGCGGCCCCTGGATGGCAGGGTCAAGCCCTGCCATGGAGAATGGGAGGAGACCGAAGCTGAAGGTGTTGGGTCGCGCGAAGGCTTGACCCAACCTACCTCTGCAACGGCGAGCCTGATCGCCGACGACGACACAGAGCGCTGCACTCTCCTCCTTTCCATGGCCGCCCTCCGAGGCGGCCATCCAGGGGTTCTAGAACACACGTTCAACGCGCGGCCCCTGGATGGCAGGGTCAAGCCCTGCCATGGAGAATGCGAGGAGACCGATGGCGTGAAAGCATTTCAGCTGTGAGCGCGGTGCATGGGGTCAGACCCATGGGTCTGACCTCGAAACTCACGCGTGCCAGGGGGCAGCACATTGGCTGATCCCGACTTTCCGGTGTGGGACGCAACCCCTATGTTCTCTCCACGAGACAGCGGAGCTGACACATGCCGCGATTATTCACTGCGATCGAATTGCCGGAGGCGCTGCGGGAGGATCTGTCGGCGCTGGATGCGCCGCTGCCGGGTGCGCATTGGACGCACGAGGACAACCTGCACATCACGCTGCGGTTCGCCGGCGATATCGACAACCGTACGGCGGACGAGTTCGCAGGCGAGCTGTCCGGTATCGATCTGGACTCGTTCACGCTGCGCATCAGTGGCGTCGGCGCCTTCGGCGGCAACGGGCCGCGCATTCTTTATGCGGGCGTTGCGCCGTCACCGCAGCTCGAGGCGCTGGCCCGCGCGCACGAACGCGCGGCGCGCAATGCTGGTCTCGAGCCCGAGAAGCGCACGTTCAAAGCGCACGTGACGCTGGCGCGCATGCGTCGCGGACGCGGCGAGGCGGTTGCGCGCTGGCTGCAACGTCATGCTCGATTTAGCTCCGGGCCGTTCGCCGTTACGCGTTTCCTGCTGATGTCGTCCCGGCCAAAGACCGGCGGCGGGCCCTACGTCGAGGAGGCGGCGTATCCGCTGCAGGGCGGCGCCGCGTTCCTCGGCGTCGATGCGGAGAGCGGGTATTAGCATCCCCTCTCCCCGTCCTTCACGGCAAGAGGGTTAGGGTGAGGGGCAGACACGAGGTGAGACGCCAGAAATGTTCGACGACACTGTTGCCGGGCTGAGCGCCTCGGATGATGCGGGCGGGCGTGCAAGAACCTGCCCCTCATCCCGACCTTCTCCCCGCGCGCGGGGAGAAGGAGAAGAACAGCCGCCTTCGCGGGGATACGGTGCTGGTTGGAGCGAGGCACGACGTCACACGCCCACCGTCCGCGAAAATAAGCGCGGAAAATCAGCAGCTACTTCGGTGCCAGGCGGATGGCGCCGTCGAGGCGGATGCTGACGCCGTTGAGCATCGTGTTCTCGCAGATGTGCACGGCGAGCTGGCCGTATTCGGCGGGGTGGCCGAGGCGTGAGGGGAACGGCACCTGGGCTGCAAGCGCCTGCGCCGTCTCCTCCGGCAGGCCGTCGAACATGGGCGTGCGGAACAGGCCGGGCAGGATCGTCGCCACGCGGATGCCGTCGCGCGAGAGGTCGCGGGCGATCGGCAGCGTCATGGACTGCACGCCGCCTTTCGAGGCCGCGTAGGCGACCTGGCCGATCTGGCCGTCTTCGGCGGCGACGGAGGCCGTGGAGATGACAACGCCGCGCTCACCGTCGGGCTGCAGCGCCTCGACGGACATCAGGCCGGCGGCGAACTTGGTGATCATGGCGAACGTGCCGATCAGGTTGACCTCTACCACTTTGCGGAACGAGGCGATGTCGTGCGCTTCGATGCCGCCGGTTTCCTTGACGCGGCGCGCCGTGCGCTTGCCCGCCGCGATGCCGGCGCAGTTGACCAGAATGCGTTCCTGGCCGTGTGCCTTGCGGGCGCTTTCCAGCGCGGCATCGATTGAGCTTTCGTTGGTAACGTCGCACTTGGCGTAGTGTCCGCCGATCTCGGCCGCGATCTTGGGGCCGTTCGTCTCGTCGAGATCGAAGATCGCGACGCGTACGCCCTTTTCGGCAAGCGCCCTGGCGGTTGCGGCGCCCAGGCCGGATGCGCCGCCCGTGACGATAGCGGAAATGGTCTTGTCGAGTTTCATGCGGCGTTCCCCCGTTCTCAAGCCGCGAAGTCTTAAGGATTGACACGGCGGCGGTAAAGGTGGGGCAAGCCCTTTCGGGGTGTGCTAATCTGAACCGTGACGGGGCATTTCTGCTCGTCTTCCTAAGTGGCGAAGCGTGCTGCATCCCCATACGTCATGCCCGCGAAGGCGGGCACCCACGACACATTCGTTCTGGCTCGGCGTCATTTTTGATCATCGTGCTTCCGACAATCGTCGAGGTTGTTGAAACTTGCCGTGGATCCTCATCTTCGCGAGAATGGCGGAGGAGGGAGCGGAATTTCGCACGCGTTGCGATATGGGGCGAGGCGGCGCGAGCCTGAGGAGGCATCCGATGTCACGCATCACCTTGTTGATTCTCGCCGCGTTGATCGCGATGCCGGCGCCGGCCCAGGCGCGCATCCAGCGCGATATCGTGTGCTGGGTGCCGGACTGCGAGTTTCCCGTCGATTGCGACGAGGAAGAGGACTAGCCCGGCTCACCGCCGTTTGAAGATGACGGAGACGTTGTTGGCCGGCATGCCGATCGTGTCCGCGTGATCAAGCGACGCCTGCGCGGCGAGATCTACCACGTCTTCCAGGTTGCGCAGGCCCCAGGCCGGGTTGCGGCGGCGCAGGTCGGCGTCGAAGGCGTCGTTGCTCGCAGCGGTCGGAATACCGGCACGCCGGTAAGGTCCGTAAAGGTAGAGCAGCCCGCCGGTTGGCAGGATGCGGCCCGCGCCGGCGATCAGGCCATGCGTCGCGGCCCATGGCGAAATGTGAATCATGTTGATGCAGAGGATCGCGTCAGCGTTCGCGAGCCGCCAGGCGGGCGATTGCGCGTCCAGCGCCAGAGCCGGGCGCATGTTCGCGAGCGCCAACTCTTCGCGCCACGCGTCGATGCTGGCGCGCGCTTCGGCATCCGGATCGCTTGGCTGGAACACGAGATCAGGGAACGCGGCGGCAAAGTGGGCTGCGTGCTCACCCGATCCGCTGGCGATTTCCAGCACGAGGCCCGTTGCAGGCAAGACCCGGCGCAGCACCGTCAGGATCGGTTCGCGATTGCGGGCGACGGCCGGCGCGGAGCGCTTCACTGCCAGAGGCCGAGGTCTTCCCACTGCTCCTTCGGGATTTCCCTGCCGAGTTCGTACTTGAAGGCCGTCGCCTTCATCTGGTCGGCGGTAACGACGCAGTTGAAACTCAACGCATACCAATGATCTTTGGCGCGCACGGCTCCGCCCTTGGCCTTCACTTCGGTGCCATTCAGAAATTCGGCGCGGCCGAAGATGCTTGTCTTCATGCGATCGGCGCCCGGCAGCTTCTTGTCCGCGCGGACCGCAGCGATGCCTTTGAGAATGCAAGCCTGGTGCGCCCGCTCTTCCGGATCGAGCTTTTTCATCGTGTCTTCGAAACTTGCAGCCTGCGCCGCATTAAAGCCCGCGGCGGGGGCCAACAGCGGCAAACAGAACAAAAGCGCAACCCACACGATGCGACGTGACATTTCCGGCGTTCTCCCCAAATCCCCACCGCCGGGAGTTAAAGCGAGGCAACGTGTCATAATTCTGTCTTGAACGGTTCGCTCAGCCCGCTAAGACGTGGGCCACGACCTGCAACGCTCGATAACCCGGGAAGCGCGCCATGCTGCACTGGTTCCGCCGGCTAATGCCACGCGATGACTCGTTTTTTCCGATGTTCGACAAACACGCCGGCATTCTCGTACATGGCGCGCAGTCGCTGCGGCGCATGCTTGACGGGGGACCGGCCGCGAGCCAGCACTTCGACGATGTTCTCAAGTACGAGGACCAGGCCGACGACATCACCCGCGACGTTTTCCTGTCGATCCGCACCAACTTCATCACGCCGTTCGACCGCGGCGACATCAAGGATCTGATCAGCGGCATGGACGACGCGATCGACCAGATGAAGAAAACGGCCAAGGCGATCGCGCTGTTCGAGATCACGGAATTCGAGCCCGAGATGCAGCAGATGGGCGATGCCATCCTGGAGAGCGCGAAACTCGTCGAGCAGGCGGTGCCGCTGCTCTCCAACATCGGCTCAAACGCGGCGCGGCTGAACGAACTGTGCGTGGAGATCACGCGCATCGAAGGCCGCTGCGACGAGATCCACGAACTCGGACTGAAGAAGCTCTATCAGAAGAGCAAGACGGAGAACCCGATGGAGTTCATCCGCGGCAACGAGATCTACGACCACCTGGAGAAGAGCTCGGACCGGTTCGACGACGTGGCGAACCAGATCCAGGGCATCGTGGTGGAACACGTATGAACGGCAAGAGCCGGTAGCGCCCCATGGAACCCGCATCCTTGATCGTGCTGACGGCGCTGATCGCTTACGCGCTGCTGTTCGACTTTCTCAACGGGCTGCATGACGCGGCCAACTCCATCGCGACCATCGTGTCGACGCGCGTGCTGTCGCCGCGCTGGGCGGTGATCTGGGCTGCGTTCTTCAACTTCATCGCCTTCCTGTTCTTCGGTCTTCACGTCGCGCAGACGATCGGCACCGGCATCGTGTCGGCCGGCGTCGTCGACATGCACGTGATCTTCGGCGCGTTGACAGGCGCCATCGCCTGGAACCTGATCACGTGGTGGGGCGGCATTCCCTCGTCGAGTTCGCACGCGCTGATCGGCGGCCTGCTGGGCGCCGGCATCGCCAAAGCGGGCAGTGCCGCGATCGTGTGGCAGGGCGTCATCAAGACGGTATCGGCTATTTTCCTGTCGCCGATCGTCGGCTTCGGTCTGGCGCTGCTGCTGGTGCTCATCACGACGTGGCTGTGCGTGCGCAGTGCGCCGTTCGCGGTGGACCGGCGGTTTCGCGTGCTGCAGTTCATTTCCGCGGCGATGTACTCTTTAGGTCACGGCGGCAACGACGCGCAGAAGACGATGGGCATCATCGCCGGCCTGATGTTCGCCACCGGCCATCTGGGGCCGGAGTTCTACGTGCCGCTGTGGGTGGTCATCAGCTGCCAGGCGGCCATGGCGCTGGGCACGCTGTTCGGCGGCTGGCGCATCGTGCGCACGATGGGCTCACGCATCACCGAACTGAGCCCGATGCAGGGCTTCTGCGCCGAGACGGGCGGCGCCATCACGCTATTCGGCGCCACGTGGCTGGGCGTGCCGGTGTCGACGACGCACACGATCACCGGCGCGATCGTCGGCGTGGGCGCGGCGCGGCGCAGCTCGGCGGTACGTTGGAACGTGGCCGGTAGCATCGTCATCGCCTGGTTCATCACGATGCCGGCCGCGGCCACGATTGGTGCGCTGGCTTATCTGGCGTCGAACTGGATGTGGTGAGGGGTGGTCGTAGGTTGGGTCAAGCCCCCTTGCACGACCCAACATTCAACGGCAGAGCTAGAACTGTTGGGTCGCGCTCATGCTAGTCTGCGGGCTACAACCTCGGGAGTTGTAGCCATGGACGACGACCTTCAAGCAATGAGCCAGGATCAGCTGCTGGCCGAAGTGAAGCGCCTGCGTGCCGGCATCCGCGCGCATCGCGACACGACCGGCCACGACCTGTGCTGGCACCATCCAGACCTGTGGGCGCTGCTGCCGGAGAAGACCGCTCCCGACATCGCCGTGCCGCCCTGGCCGAAGTTCATGCGCGGCTGCATCAAGTACCGGCAGTCGCTGGATGCACAGGCGCCGGGCGCCCCAGTGCATGACCGGGAGTTTGGTGAGTGACGCCCTAAACCACCAACACAACCTTCCCCACGGCCTCGCGGCGATCGAGGACGCGGATGGCTTCGGCGGTGTCGGCTAGCGGGTAGGTCGCGTGGATGTGGGGCACAAGCTTGCCTTCCGATACCCACTGCAAAACGGCCGTCATGTTGTCGCGATGGCCGAGCGGGTCGCGACGGACGCTCTCGCCCCAGAACACGCCGATGGCGTCGGCGCCCTTCAGCAGCAGCAGGTTGAGCGGCAGTTTGGGGATGCTGCCGGCGGCAAAGCCGATGACGAGGAAGCGGCCGCCCCAGGCCAGGGCGCGCACGGCGGGCTCGGTGAAATCGCCGCCGACGCAGTCGTAGACGACGTCGACGCCGTTGCCACCGGTCGCGGCCTTCAGGGCATCCTTGAGGTCGCCCTCGGAATAATTGATGAGCACGTCAGCGCCGTGCTGGTGGCAGATCTCCAACTTGTCGGCCGAGGAGGCGACGGCAATGACGCGGGCACCGAGCTGCTTGGCGATCTCGATCGCAGCGAGGCCGGCGCCGCCCGAGGCACCGATTACGGCGACCCATTCATTGGCACAGACGCGGCCGCGATCCTTCAGGCCGTGGATGGCCGTGCCGTAGGTGACACTGACGCCGGACGCGATCTCGTCGGAGACGTTCTCGGGAATGGGGATCACCGCCTCAGCCGGCACGACGACTTTCTCGCGCGCACCGCCCCAGGCGACGTAGGCTGTCACGCGCTGGCCCTCGTCCAATCCGGTGACGTCGGCGCCCAGCGTCTCGACAATGCCGGCGACTTCTCCTGAGGGTGAGAACGGCAGCGGCGGTTTTTTCTGGTACTTGCCGCGCGTCACCAAAGTGTCGAAGAAATTCAGCGCTGCGGCCTTAACCTTGATCACGACCTCGCCTGGACCGGCGACGGGATCGGCGATGTCTTCCAGAACCAAGCTGTCGGGACCGTCGAGGGTCTTGCATAGAATGGCTTTCACGTGAGACCTCCAGGCGACGGCTGCGGACTGTCATAACGTCAGGCGCACTTGAGCCCGAGTGCGGCATGGCGTTCAACAAGCGGCTGAAGGCCAGACGTTTAGTGCGCTATCGCAAGAACGCCAACCCGTTGCGTGCAATTGGTCGCGCTTCCTGCAGAAGCGCTATATTTGACGCGCTTCTTATCGGAAAACCGCTTCACACTTTTGCGGAAGCGCTTTGAGGACTTAAGACAGATGACCGCCGAGAACTGGCCGCCAACGGGGCGCGGATATTTTGCCATCGGTGCGGAGCGCATGTCGAAGGCCTTGAACCTAGGCAACCTGATGCGCTCGGCGCACGGCTTCGGAGCGAGCTTTACCTTCACGGTGGGGGCGACGTATCAGGCGCTCGAGGCGCGCGCGGACACGTCCAAAGGTCAGTTGCATCTGCCGCACTATAATTGGAACAGCCTCGACGAGTTGGCGCTGCCGGCGGGCTGCAAGCTGGTCGGCGTGGAATTGCTCGACGAGGCGGTGGATCTGCCGAGCTTCCGGCATCCGTTGCGGGCGGCCTACGTTCTCGGTCCGGAAAACGGCTCGCTTTCGCCGCAGTTGCTGGCGCGCTGCGATTTCACGGTCAAGATACCGACGCGATTTTGCGTGAATGTCGCGATGGCGGGCGCCATTGTCATGTACGACCGGGTGCTGTCTCTGGCGCAATTTGCGGCCCGTCCGGTTGCGGCGGGAGGCGCCGCAGTTCAGCCGCCGCGCGGACGGCCTGGAGGACGGCCGGCATAGGCAAGATACCCAGCGTCTGCCTTCGTGACAGATGGCGCGCGAGCACGTAAAGGTACGACCAGTCTCATCTTTTGCCATCCAACCAAGTTCTCATGCCACCTGTTGCCACCTTTCGAGCGAAGTTTCTGTGCGGCGTCGCAGTGCCTCTCGCGGCGCTGGGTGCGGCCGTGACGGAGGCGCACGCGCAGGGCGCCAACAAGCTCGGCGCCTACGGCAACTGGTCGCTGAACGCGACACCGGATGCGGCAAACAAGACCTGCTTTGCCGCCACCTCGCCCACGGCGAAAGAACCGGCAGGCGCCAACCGCGCGCCGGTGGTGCTGTACATCTCCGCCTGGCCGAAGGAAGGCGTGAAGTCTGAAATCAGCCTGAAGCTCGGCTACAAGATCAAGACCGGCAGCGATGTCGTCGTGACGATCGGCACGGCCACCTACACGCTGTTCGGCAAGGACGACCGCGCGTTCGTCGCTGATCCGACGCAGGAGCTGAAGCTGCTCGACGAGATGAAGAAGGCATCGAAGCTGCAGGTGCAGGCGACATCCGAGCGCGGGACAGCAACGACGGATACGTATTCGCTCGGCGGATTGTCCCAAGCGCTCAAGGCGCTGGCGCAGAGCTGCCCGTAATTCGACTAGGCGGCCTGCTAGAACCCAAGCTCGCTATGCGATCCGAGGCGCACGAGTTGCAGCGTGTTGCCGGCCTTGCGGTAGATCAGCACGAGGTCGGGTCTGACGTGACAGTCACGGTGATCAGACCAATTCCCGCCGAGCGGATGATCGGAAAAGCGTGGCGGAAGAACGCGGTCTGCGACGAGATATTCCAAGATGGCCTGCAGGTCGCCCGAGATCGTTCTGGCGTGCCGGCCCTTTCGTTCCCGCTTGTAATCGCGTTTGAAGCGGCCGGTTCGTTCAATCGTCCGCATCAAGGTCGGCCATCAGATCCTTGATCGTCCCGGCTTTTACGGTCTTCCCAGCGCGCGCGGCTTTCATCGCCGCCACCGTCTTCGCGTTCGGCACCAGGGGCTCAAACGGGAGCTTCTTCTCCTTCGCGATGCGAACCATCATCATGCGAAAAGCATCGGACGGCGTGAGCCCGATAGCCTCGAGGACCGATGCGGCATCGTTCTTCAGCTTTTCGTCGATGCGCGCGCGCACTACCGAATTCATTCGAACCTCAAATCGGCTACTTGGGCTACAATGTAGCCCAACGCGCGACAGGCTACAATGCCCTACCGCAACCGCCGCAGGTGGACGTAGAGCGCGCCGTCGCCGCCGTGGCGGATGGAGGCGGAGGTGAAGCTGACGACGATGGCCCGCAGCTCGGGCTCGGCCAACCATTGCGGCACGTTGCGGCGGAGCACGCCGCGTTCGCTGCGGCCCATTTGGTCACCCCAGGCGCCTTCCGGCTTCGATCCGGGCGGCGCGCCCTTGCCAGTGATCACGAGCACGACGCTGTGGCCCTTGCGGTGGCAGGCGTGCAGAAAGCCACGTAGAGCCGTGTAGGCCTCGCTTTGGCGCATGCCGTGCAGATCGATGCGGGCGTCGATGTCGACTTGGCCGGTGCGCAGCTTGCGGGCGCGCTTGGAGTCGAAGTCGGCGAGGGGCGGTTGTTTCTTGGGCGCGGGCTGCGGCTGCGCGGCGGCCGGCAGCATCGCGGGCTTCAGCTTGGCCGCGGGGACCGGCGGCAGGCTAGCCTGCAGGCCTTTTGACGGGAACGGCTCAGTTGGCGGCATGTCTTCCAGCGCGGCCAGAACGCGGCCCTTGGGGCGCTTGAGAGGCTGGAGACTGGAAGCTGTGTGCTGCCAGACGGCGCGATCGTCTTCGGTGAACTTGCGCCCGCCTTTGCCCGGTCTGCTGCGCTCCGGGGGGCCCAACGGCGGGCCGGGCTTCTTCATTGCGGCGTGCCAGCCAGCAAAACGTAGAACGTGCCGGGGTGCTTGGTATTGCCGGCGAGGCGGCCAGCCTCGTCGCCCGTGCCGAAGTAGAGATCGCCGCGCTCGGGCCCGCGAATGGCGGAGCCCACATCCTGGGCCACCATCAGGCGATGGAAGCCGCCAGCCCCGGTGGCGTGCGTGAGCGTCGGGGCGACGACATAAACAGGCGAGCCAATGGCGTGGAAGCCGGTGTCGACGGCGAGGCTGCGGCCGGGCGTGAGCGGGATTTCCTCGACGCCGACGGGGCTGCCGGCTTCATCGCCCATTAGCTCGCGGAAGAACACGAACGACTTGTTCTGTTGCAGCACGCCGGTGGCCAATTCCGGATTGGCGCGCAGCCAGTCCTTGAGGGCGTCGAGCGTCATCTGGTCGGCGGGGAACAGGCCCTCGTCGATGAGGTAACGGCCAATCGACGTGTAGGGGTGGCCGTTCTTGCCATCGTAGGCGACGCGCGCCGACGAGCCGTCCGGCAAGGCGATGACGCCGGAGCCCTGCACATGAAGGAAAAAGACGTCGACGGGATCGTGCAGCCAGAACACTTCAAGGCCCTGGCCCGCCAGTGCGCCATTCTCGATGTCGGCCCGCGTGGCGTAGGGTTCCTGGCCGGCGGCCGTCTTGCGCATGTGCGTATACTGGTGCGCCATGGCCCCGCGCTCGCTCTCTGCGACAAGGTTCACGAGGTCGGCCGGCCGATTGTAGAGCGGGATGGCGTAGTGCTCCGTGCGCTCGCGCGCGCCCGGAATGATGGGTTCGTAGTAGCCGGTCAGCAATCCGCCGGGTCCGTTGTGGGCGACGCGGTGCGGTTTGAAGTTCGTCTCGAAGAACGCGCGGGCCGATGCCGGATCAGTTTTTGCAGCTAGACCTGCCGCGACCAGGAGCCCCGGCGACGCGGTGGTTGACCCTGGCTTGACGGCCGCTTTGTCCAACAGGCGCTGCGCCGAGCATTGAAACGCGGCCAATGCGGCCGCGTGATCGTCGGTGTCCCAGCCGGGCAAATCCGCGAAGGTCACGGGTTCGTAGCTGCGCTCGATCTGGCTCATGTCAGGAGCTTGGAAGCCTAGCGGAATCGCACGACACCCCTCGGCGCGTCATCACAGGGCGCGTCATGTCAGTTGGGCGACTGCGTGGACACCAGCGTCCAGTTCGGCGACTGGCGGGCGCGGGCGCTCGACACGTCGCGGCTGAACGTCCAGATGTCGGTTACATCTTTCACCTTGGTGGGGTCGCCCGTCAGCACTGTTCCTGCCTTGTCGCGCAGCGCCGAGATGAGCTGGCTGACGAAGCGAACCGTGATGTTGGCCTTGCCACCCTTTACCTCGGCTTCGAGCACGTCAGCCTTGGAGATGCCGACGAAGCTCTGATCCACCTGCTCGCCGCGGCTGTCGCGGTCGGCGATGGCGCTGGCAAAGCCGTCGTAGACGTCCTTGTTCAGCAAATCGCGCAAGGTCTTGAGGTTGCCTTCGGCGAACGCCGTCACGATCATTTCGTACGCGCGCTTGGCGCCCGACACGAACTGCTCGGGGTCGAAGTTCGGATCCGCACGCGAAATCTCCATCAGGCCGTTGCCGATGGTCTCGTCGCCCGCAGCAAAGCCCTTGATGCGCTCTTCCTTCTCGGCGCCGGAAATGCTCGGCACAGGCTCCGTCACCTGGTCCTCGCGGTCGCGGCGGGGCAGTGTAACGACCTTGTCGGAGGCTCCGGCGGCGGCCGTGCGTTGTTCTTCCGCGGTGCGGCGGGCGCGCTGTTCCAGACGCGCATCGTCGTCACTGGTGCGGCGGCCGAGCACGCTACGCAGCTTGAATATGGCCACGATCGCAGCAATCAGAGCGATCAGGGTAAACAGATCAATGGTGCCATTCATTTCTTGGCAGCTTTCCCGGAATGAGCAAAGGCGGTCTATCGTGATGTAGGTTTGCTGTGACGTCACGTCCAGCGGTGCTGGTGCCACACGCCTTGCTTGGAACTTAGTGTCTTCAACTTAGGGCACAAATCACGCAAAGCCAACCGTGTTGGTAGCCTAGCGTTTTACTTGTCCGGCCAGAGTTTAAGCAGGGGATGCGGACCCTGCCGCACAATCATTGCGGCAGAACCGAGGGCATGTTAGCCACCCTGCCTTCCCCGCAAGCGACCACTCCTCAAGAAACGGGTTCAGGATCATGGCAGACGGCACGAACGGTTCGAATGGCAAAACGGCTGACGCAGGCGCCGCGGCCAAGGAAACCCAGACCCAGACGCCCGCTCAGGTGCAGCTGGTCGGGCAGTACATCAAGGACCTTTCGTTCGAAAACCCCAATGTCAGCAAGCTGGCCGAGCTGAAGGGCGAGAACCCGGATCTTCGGTTCGAGGTCAACGTCAACGCTAAGCGCGTCGGCCCGGACACCTACGAAAGCGCCATCCACTTCCACGGCAACGCTTCCGGCAAGATCGGGGTGATCTATGACATGGAGGTGGTCTACGCCGGCCTGTTCCGGATCCAGAACATTCCGGAAGAGGCGATCGAGCCGTTCATGCTCGTGAACTGCCCGACGCTGATCTTTCCGTTCCTCCGCCGCATCGTGGCTGACCTGACGCGCGATGGCGGCTTCCCGCCGCTGCTGCTCGATCCGATGGATTTCGGCGCGCTTTTCATGCGCCGCAAGCAGCAGGAAGCTGCCGAGAAAGCAACGAAGTCGTAACTCAGGTCTCGGCCGCAACCGGCAGGTACTGAAGCCAAACTGCGCTGTTGCCAAGGGTGGCGACGAAGGCCACGTGCGCGGCTTCGTCTTCAGCCGAGATGCGCGGTGGCAGCGGTGACGGACGCTGTGCTGCGCGGCCAGCGTGAGCGGCCGCCGTATTCGCGGCGTTGGCCGAAGCCGTGGCCAGGGTGAGCGCACCCTGGCGTTCGCCCAATAGCTCCAGATAGACTTCGGTCAGCAACACGCTATCCATCAAGGCGCCGTGCTTGACGCGCTTGGTGTTGTCGACGCCATAGCGCTTGCACAGCGCGTCAAGGCTGTTGGGACCGGACGGGTGCTTGCGGCGGGCGAGTGCCAACGTGTCGACCACGCGATCCATGCCGATAGCCGGCTTGGCCAACCGCTCGAGTTCGGCGTTCAAGAAGCCGATGTCAAAGCTGGCGTTGTGGATGACCAGGGTCGCGTCGGCGATGAACGCAATGAAATCGTCAGCCAGGGCCGAGAACAGAGGTTTGTCGCGCAGGAACTCAGTGGTGATGCCGTGCACGGCTTGGGCTTCGGCGGGCACGTCGCGTTCGGGATTGATGAAGACGTGATACTCGCGGCCCGTGGGGTAGCGATTGATCAGCTCGACGCAGCCGATTTCAATCAGGCGGTCCCCGCCGCGCGGGTTGAGGCCTGTCGTTTCGGTGTCGAGGATGATTTCGCGCATGTGTGCCTAAAATAGCTGGGCTGAGATTAACGCGAAACTGTGATCTGTCTTCGAAACGCGACTTGCGCGCGCCTGCGACCGATCAGGCTCTGGCTAATGCCAATGCCGCTCGAAGGCGCGGCCGGGCCGGGCACGAAGCAGCTCAATCAGCTTATCGACTTGCGATTCGGTGTGGGTGATCGTGCCGCCCGTATCCACAACGAAGTCGGCGCGGCGGCGCTTTTCTTCGTCCGGCATCTGACGCGCAATCAGTTGCTCCAGCTTTTGCGGCGTCATGCCTGGGCGGGCGAGCACGCGCTCTGCTTGAATCGCGGCAGGCGCGCTGACGACGGCAACGGCATCGATCAGCTTGTCGAAGCCCGTTTCATAGAGCAGGGGGATCTCGAGCACGACGAGTGGCACATTTTGCGACGCGTGTTCTTGAATGAAGTCGGCTTCGAGCGCGCGCACGAGGGGATGTACGATGGCTTCCAGGCGTGCGAACTTTTCAGGCACAGCGATAAGTGCCTGGCTCAGCTTGTCGCGATCGACATGGCCATTCGCGGTGGTGCCGGGGAATGCTGCCTCGATCGGTTTGACGGCGCTGCCGGCGTAGAGATCGTGCACCGCCTGGTCAGCATCGAAAACCGGCACGCCGTTATGGCGGAAGCGCGCGGCAGCCGCAGACTTGCCCATGCCGATCGATCCGGTGAGGCCGAGAATGAACATCAGCTGGCCTCAACATCGGCGGCGATCAGTTTGTAGAGATCGTTCGTCACCGTGGGACGCTGGCCAAACCAGCGCTCGAATCCTGGCACGGCCTGATGCAACAGCATGCCGAGGCCGTCGACGGTGGTGAGGCCTGCCGCGGCGGCATCGCGCAGCAGACCGGTTTGCAGCGGCACGTAGACGATATCGGCAACCACGCAGTCACGATGCAAAACGCGCACATCGACGCCGAGCGTACCGTCGTTCTTCATGCCGACGCTCGTGGTGTTGACGAGAACGGAGGCGTCGCGCGATCCCGTACTGCGCTCGCTCCAGTCATATACGGAGACTTTGCTGCCGAAGTGCCGTGCAAGGTCTTCGGCGCGGTTGCGTGATCGATTGAAGACGCGCACTTGCGACACGCCGGCTTCGAGGAAGCCGTAGACGATCGCGCGCGCCGCACCGCCCGCGCCCAGAATCGAAACGGGTGCGTCGCGCTGCTGCCAGCGTGGTGCGCGCGATGCGAGATAGGTCATGAAGCCGTAGGTATCGGTGTTGGCCGCATGCAGGCGGCCGCCTTCGAGCCACAACGTGTTGGCCGCGCCGACCGCTACGGCGGAGGCATGCTTTTCGTCGGCGGTGCGGAAGGCGGCTTCCTTGTGGGGTACGGTTACGTTGCAGCCGGCGAGCCCGCGATCCGCCAGCGAACGCAGAAAGGCTTCGATGCCCTGCGGCTCAACAGGTACTTTTGTGTACGTGCCATCGATACCCAGCGCCTTCAGCCAGTAGGTATGAATGAGCGGCGAGCGCGAGTGCGCGATGGGCCAGCCGATAACGCAGGCTTTGGTCATTGCGGCAATTCTCCTTGCGCGCGCAATTCGCTCAGCAGCGGCAGCAGAGGCATGCCGAGAATCGTGAAGTGGTTGCCGTCAATTTGCTCGAAAAGTTGGATGCCCAGACCTTCGATTTGATAGGCGCCGACTGAGCCCAGTACGGCTTCACCCGTTCGCGCAACATAATCGTCGATGAAAGCGGGAGACAAGCAACGCATCGTCAAGCGCGCCGTGTCGCACGCAGCCCAGCTCACCTTACCTGCGCAAGACAAGGCGACGGCCGCGTGCAGGCTGTGCGTGCGGTCGCTCAGTTTTTCCAGCGTCGTCCGGACAGCGGACGCGTCGCCGGGCTTGGAAAAGATCTCGCCGTCGCACTCCAGGATCTGGTCGGAGCCAATGACAATGGCGCCGGGATAGCGCCGGCTAACGTCTTTCGATTTTGCGGCTGCCAACGCCTGCGCGATTTCCGCCGGTGTGACGTCAGGGTTCTCAGTGGCGAGTGCACTGCGAAGGGCTGGTTCATCGACATCCGCTGGAACGACGTCGAACATGACGCCGGCCGCCGCGAGCATCGCGCGACGCGTGGTGCTGCCGGATGCGAGAATGAGCTGACGTGTGGTCCGGGTCATCCGCAGGCTCGTCCTGCAAGGGGTGACGCGTGCGGCCTGGCCGCCTCGTAGGTTGGGTCAAGCCTTCGCGCGATCCAACAACTTGCGTGGTGCACCAACGTTGGGTCGCGCTGCGCTTGACCCAACCTACGTGTCGAGGATGCTTCAACGTATTGCTTACGACCTGCCATCGGCCGCCTCCTCAACGGGAAGCGGCTTGCGGTCTTGCATCAGGCGGATGATGGTCGCCGCGGTCTCCTCGATGGACCGGCGCGTGACGTCGATCACCGGCCAGCCGTGCTGCGCGCACAGCTTGCGCGAATGGGCGATCTCAGCGGTGATCACCGTGCGGTCGACGTAGTCTTCGATGTTGCGGTCGGCCAGCACCATCACCCGGT
The DNA here is from genome assembly GCA_030655135.1 of Hyphomicrobiaceae bacterium. Taxonomy (GTDB): domain Bacteria; phylum Pseudomonadota; class Alphaproteobacteria; order Rhizobiales; family Hyphomicrobiaceae; genus JAKAXS01. The sequence continues at coordinate 290,009 of JAURWC010000022.1, forward strand.
TGCGGCGGACTTCGGAAATGCGATCGGCGCTGGCGACGAGACAGACGACGAACGCTGAGTGCGGCCGCAGCAGGCTTTCGGGAAACGGCAAGGCAGGCACGATCGGCACGTTGGCCGTCTTGTATCCGCGCTGGGCAAGATAGATCGACGTCGGCGTTTTCGACGTGCGGGAAATGCCCAGCAGAATAATGTCGGCGTCGCTGGGATTGTCGGGCAGGCGCCCATCGTCGTGCGCCATCGTGAAATTCAGCGCATCGATGCGGCGGAAGTAATCCTGGTCGAGCACGTGCTGGCCGGCAACCGTCGGCGTCTGGGGTGCGCCGAGATAGGACTCGAATACCTGCATCACCGGCTTCAGGACAGGATGACAGGGCACCGCGAGTTCCCGGCACTTGCGCTCAAGCTCGTCGGTGAGGTCTGAATTGACGACGGTATAGAGCACGATGCCGGGCGCCTGCTCGATCTCCTGCAGCACGCGTTTCATCTGGCGCGCAGTGCGAACGAGGGGGTGCACATGCTCGATCGGACGCACCTCGGCGTACTGCACGGAGGCCGCCTTGGCGATCGTAGTTAGTGTCTCGCCGGTGGCGTCAGACACTAGATGCAGATGGAAGAAGCTCGGAAGCTTGTGGGACATCTGTGGGTAAGAAGCCGGGTTATCCAAGGTGGCAGTCAGGTCGCGTCTGCAACTGCGCAGGCCGTGTCGGGTTATCCAAGGTGATACCCACATTTCAGCGGAAGCGAATAGAAATTCTCACTGTTTGCCTGTCCTGTGGAGACGGTGGTCTATCTGGCGCCCCCTGCCCGCTTGTCCACACGTTACTCACAAAGCTTGCAGGCGCATGATATTCCGCAAGCCATTGACTTGGCGGACGAGAAACGCTCCTAGTGGCCCGTTCAGAATTACGGCACACGATCTGGGACAGACACTGTCCTCAGCTTGGCAACTGTGTAGAGACTGGGGACGGGTGGAGTATTACCGCAATCCATGCCGGTAAGAATCTCAATAAAAAGACTCTAGACTCTCTCTTTAAAGATTGAAGATTTGCGATGGGACGAAACGCGGAGACGGCCACTAGCGTTGCACCGGCTCGACGGTTTTTGCAGGTGCTTGGCGGACAGGCGCTCGACCCACCGCCGGTTTGGCTCATGCGTCAGGCGGGGCGATACCTGCCCGAGTACCGCGAGGTTCGCGCCAAGGCTGGCGGGTTCCTGGACCTGTGTTATTCGCCGGACTTGGCCGCCGAGGTGACGCTGCAGCCGATCCGCCGCTACGGCTTCGACGCAGCGATCTTGTTTTCGGATATCCTGATCGTGCCCGATGCGCTGGGCCAGGGCGTGCGTTTCGTCGAGGGCGAGGGACCGCGGCTCGATGCGCTCACGTCGGCAGCTGACATCGCGAAACTCGATCAGGCGGCGACGGCCAAGAAATTTTCGATCATTTGCGAAACGGTGGCCCGGCTGCGGTCTGACCTGCCGCCGGAAACGGCGCTGATCGGCTTTTGCGGCGCGCCGTGGACGGTGGCGACGTACATGATCGGCGGCCGCGGCTCGCCGGATCAGGCCAAGGCGCGGCTGTTTGCCTATCGCGAACCAGAGGCGTTCGGCCGGCTGATGGATACGCTAGTCGATGTTTCGGTCGATTACCTGTCGCAGCAAATTTTGGCCGGCGCTGATTGCGTGCAGATTTTCGATAGCTGGGCCGGGAGCTTACCCGATGACGAGTTCGCCCGCTGGGTGATCGGGCCGACGAAGCGGATGGTGGCGGCGCTCGAATCGAGGCATCAAGGCATTCCGGTGATCGGATTTCCGCGTGGGGCGGGGGTCAATGCGGCCCGGTACGTGCGGGAGACCGGGGTCAATGCGATCGGATGCGATACGGCGGAGCCTTTGGGCGCCATGCGGAACCTGGCGCAGATGCGCCGCAAGGGCAGCGGCGCGATCGCCGCGCAAGGCAACCTCGATCCATTGCTGCTGGTGAGCGGGGGCGAGGCCCTGGATCGCCGGGTGGAGGAGATCCTGGAAGCGATGGATGGGCTGCCGTTTATTTTCAACCTCGGCCACGGCATCGTGCCGGAAACGCCGCCCGACAACGTGGCGCGGCTAGTGGCCCGGGTTCGCGGCAATGGAGTTTAGGCGGGAATGCTGTGGCTGAAGGCGCTCCACGTCATGGCCGTCATCGCCTGGATGGCGGGGATGTTCTACCTGCCGCGGCTATTCGTTTATCACGTGGATGCCAAGCCCGGCTCGGAGATGTCCGAGACCTTCAAGGTCATGGAGGGCCGTCTCTATCGCATCATCATGACGCCGGCGATCGGCGTGGTCTGGGTGACGGGGCTCACGCTGGCCTATCTCGGCAGCTACTGGCTGGACGGCTGGTTTCTGGCCAAGCTGGCGATGGTGGTGGGTATGACCGGCCTTCACGAGTTTCTAGGCGGATGCGTGAAGCGGTTTGCCGCCGACCGGAATACTCGTGATGGCCGCTTTTACCGGATTGTTAACGAGGCGCCGACACTGCTAATGGCGGCAATTGTGTTACTCGTGATTGTCAAACCGTTCTGATTACAGCAGGAATGGCTTGAAACAGCTTTTCGCCTGAAACTTCTTCTGCTATAGAGTGCTTATTCCCCACAACTCGTGGCCTCCCCGGTTTTCGAGTTTGGCTGTCCGATGCGCGCAAGCGGCGTCCCAGCCTCAGGGTTTGGCAGACCGCCAAGCACTCCGACCAAACCAAAACATCCTCACGCCCCGCCCCTTTCCAACCTCACACGACGCAACGCAACCCCATCACATTCTCACGCGTTGCAAGGCCATCTGGAGCCGTTTTTCATGACACAAATGAAGCTCGAGGACCTCAAGGAGAAGTCCCCGACTGAGCTGCTGAGTTTTGCAGAAGAAAATGGCGTCGAGAACGCCAGCACGCTGCGCAAGCAAGAGCTCATGTTCGCGACGCTGAAGAAGCTCGCTGAGAAAGAAATCGACATCACCGGCGTTGGCGTCGTCGAAGTGCTGCTGGACGGCTTCGGCTTCCTGCGCTCGCCTGACGCGAACTATCTGCCCGGTCCCGACGATATCTACATTTCGCCCTCCCAGATCCGCCGCTTTGCCTTGCGCACCGGCGACACGGTCGAGGGCCAGATCCGCAGTCCCAAGGACGGCGAACGCTATTTCGCCCTGCTGAAGGTCAACCTCATCAACTTCGAGGAGCCTGAGGCTGCCAAGCACAAGATCCACTTCGACAACCTGACGCCGCTCTATCCGACGCAGTGGCTGAAGATGGAAATCGAAGACCCTACCGTCAAAGATCTCTCGCCCCGCGTCATCGACATCGTCTCGCCGCTCGGCAAGGGCCAGCGCGGCTTGATCGTAGCGCCGCCGCGCACGGGCAAGACGGTCCTGCTGCAGAATATCGCCCATTCCATCACGGCCAACCATCCCGAGTGCTATCTCATCGTTCTGCTGATCGACGAGCGCCCGGAAGAAGTGACCGACATGCAGCGCTCGGTGAAGGGCGAGGTGATTGCCTCGACGTTCGACGAGCCGCCGTCACGGCACGTGCAGGTTTCCGAAATGGTGATCGAGAAGGCCAAGCGCCTCGTCGAGCACAAGCGTGACGTGGTGATCCTACTGGACTCGATCACGCGCCTCGGCCGAGCCTACAACACCGTCGTGCCGTCATCCGGCAAGGTGCTGACCGGCGGCGTCGACTCCAACGCCCTGCAGCGTCCCAAGCGCTTCTTCGGTGCAGCACGCAATATCGAAGAGGGCGGCTCGCTGACCATCATCGCCACGGCGCTGATCGATACCGGCTCGCGCATGGACGAAGTGATCTTCGAAGAATTCAAGGGCACGGGTAACTCGGAAATCATCCTGGACCGCAAGGTCTCCGACAAGCGCGTGTTCCCGGCCATCGACGTGTCGCGCTCCGGCACCCGCAAGGAAGACCTGCTGGTCCCGCGCGATCAGCTCAAGAAGGTCTACGTGCTGCGCCGTATCCTCAACCCGATGGGCACGATGGACGGCATCGAGTTCCTCATCGACAAGTTGCGCTCGACCAAGACCAACGGCGAGTTCTTCTCGTCGATGAATACGTAAGGCGAAAGACCATCGAAATACGGAAAGGCCGCAGCGATGCGGCCTTTTTTGTTTCCAAACGTGTGCAATTCAAACTCGTCATCCCGGCGCAGGCCGGGATCTACGCAAGTCTCAATACTACGGACGTTGCAAGACCGATTGATCCGCTCAGTCACCAGGCCACGACACCACGCGCGAGTGGAAACTTGCGTGGAGCACGGGATGACGTGATGGGGGATGACATCCCTCAGCAACGACCCGCAGAAAGTCGATCAAACCTTGATCACGTATTGCTTGCGGATCGTCTCCACGACTTCCCAGGTGCCTTTGAATCCGGGGCGGATGACGAAGCTCTCGCCGCCTTTGATCGTGTAGGCATTGCCGCCGTCTTCGGTGATGATCGAGATGCCGGACAGCTGGTGTACGAACTCCCACTCCTCGTAGGCGATGCGCCATTTGCCGGGCGTCGATTGCCAGACGCCGGCGTAGAGGCCGTCGCGCTCTTCCAGGCTCCAGTTGGTGAACTTCGGGTCGCCCGAAATGAGATTGGCGGCTGGGGGTGCATCGTGCTCCGGTTCGATGCCGGTGATGTCGACAGTCAGGAAATTGGCTTCGGTCATGGATCCTCGTGTGGCCAGAAAGCGCGGACTTCGATCCGCCCGGCGCGGGCCATGGGATGGCGTGCGGCGATCTCGATGGCGTCCTCGAGGCTGTCGCACTCCAGGATATCGAAACCGACGATGCCTTCCTTGGTTTCGGCAAACGGCCCGTCCGTGACCTGCACCTTGCCTGAGCGGACGCGAATTGTCTTGGCTTCCTGACGCGGGCGCAGCCGGTCGCCGTCCAGCCATTTGCCGCGGCCGTTGATATCGTTGAACCAGGTTTGGATTTCGCCGGGGGCTTCGGGAATTGCGTCGGGCTCGGTGTCCGAGCAGACGAACATCAGATATTTCATGGGCGATCCTCCGGGATTGGGTCATACCCATGACGATCGAGAAGCCCGTATTCCGACACTAGGGTCCGATGCTGGCATCGCGACGGCCAAGACACTCCGCATCGTCATGCCCGCGCAGGCGGGCACCCACGACACGTCGCCTCCGAGATACGGCGAAAATGGCCGGCGCGTGAATATACGCCGGTACCGTTCAAGCGATATCGGCGTGTCGTGGGCTCCCGCCTACGCGGGGGTGACGTTCGGTGGGATAAGCGTGCGTTGGAAGGCGAGCAATGGCGGAGCAGCTTCAGTGCGCTCGGGCGCGGCAGACTGGGTCAGACCCGACGGGTCTGACCCTATTGAGACAGCCATTTGGTGCCCCTACTCCGCCGGCGACAGGTTGCCGTAGTCGCTATCGCGGGCGGGCTTGTCGCGCTTGGCGCCGTGGTCGGGGTCGAAGGGCAGCATGAGCTGGTCCTTGTAGACCTGCGGGAAGTGCGGGCGATCCTGGATGCCGATGTCACCGGCGACGGGGGCGTGCGGGCTGTCCATGCGGAAGGAGCCAAGCATCTTGTCCCAGACGGTGAAGAACAGGCCGAAGTTCACGTCGCCTTCGCCGCTCCAGTTGACGTGGTGCAGGCGGTGCACGGGGCCAATAGCCAGATGGTTGCGGAATGGCCCCAATACATAGTCGACGTTGGAATGCTGCACGACCAACTGGATCGAGATGGCGAGCGCCAGCAGCACAGCGACTTCCTGCGTCATGCCGGCGATCAACAGCGGCAGCGTGCCGACCGTAAGATCGAGAGTCTGGTGCAGCGGGTGGCGTACGAGGCCGTTGAAGCCGTAGAGGCGGTGGACACCGTGGTGCACGGCATGCAGGCGCCACATCCAGCCGATGCGGTGGCTCCAATAGTGCACGAGGCTCATGCAGCAGTCGGCGACGACGATGGCGGTCAGAACCTGCAGGGCAAGCGGCCAATGCGTGGGCCAGATGCCTTCCCAGGGACGGAACATGGTGATGATGGGGAGGACGGCCATTGCCGTGAGATTGTTGAACTCGTAGACGAGGCCGTGCGTGACATCCTTGGCGACGTCGCCGTGGCCCGCATTCCATTCTTCTTCATACGGCAGCACATGCTCCATCGCGAAAGCGAGAGCAAAGGCGCCGAGACCGATGGGCGCCGTCCACCACAGCGAGTGGCCATGCGCGACAAGATAGATGGCAAGGCCGTTAAGACCCAGCAGCATCACCGGCACGTAGCCGTAGCGGGCGAAGATGCGAACCAAACTCATGATGTCTCACTCCAGGTCGTGGACGCCCTGCTCATGGGGCAGTGCAGGCGGGCGCGTGATGGGGGACACCTCCGAACCGGGAATGATGAAACGGAAGCGCAGGGTCGTCTGTTCCGCGCGAGACAATTTGTCAGGTACGCAGAACGGCAAGCGCCCGGTAGCGGCAGTTGCTACCGGGCGTCATACCTCGAAATTGTCTGGAAAACCAGATGTCTGCGACGATCGGTTGCAATGAAGGTTTACTGATCGTGCCGATAATCGCAGCTTAGTTCACGGGCTGCTTTGCTTCCCTGGAAGCCCTCGAAAGCCGAGCCAATTCAGCCGGATCGGAGACATTTGCGTCTTCCAGCACGTCCTCGTCCACGTGGGCGGCGTGCCAGACCTTTGGCGCATGGTCGACATGCAGAATGCCCAGGGCGGTCGGACGGCCGGTATCCGGATCCGACGGTCCATAGAGGCCTTCGACCACCACACCCTTCTCGGCATATTCGGGGTCGCGTAACAGCAGGTCATGAAGCTTTTTAAGGTTGTAGTGGGGAACCGACGACATCAGGTGATGCGGCAGGTGGTAGTTCATGCCCCAGGGCATGACGGCAAAATTGAACAAAGGCCCGGTCATGAAGACCCGCGAGTTCGTCATCTTTCCGCGATCGGCGTTGCCGTGCTGCAGCCACTCGCGAAGGATCATGAAAACGGGGAAGGTCGTGAACAGCGGCACGATCCAGTAGAGCGCGAAGTAGCCCCAGGCCTTGTTGTAGCCCGTAAGGTCTATCGCCGTCAGGGCCGTGTAGAGGATGGCCATGAACGTGAGGCGCGTCGTGAAGAGCACGCGGTAAGAGAACACCGGCTCGACGCGGCTGCCCTGATACCAGTCGTCCGGGATCAGCAGGTAGAAGGCCATTGCCGCCGCATAAAGTGTGCCAATGGTTCCTAGCGTGATGGCCGCGCCGACGCCGATCATCATCTGCACCAGAAGAACGGCGGGCACGACGGCGGCGAACAGGATGCCGATGGCGGCCGTCAGCCAATGCCCGGGGCGCTTGGGATCACCGTAGGGGTTCTCGCCTAGGCCCAGCGCGCTATAGCGGGCGCGGGCAACCGTGTAGCTGACGAGGTTCGGGATCCACAGCAGCCGCAGCAGGCCGCGCACCATCTCAACGTGCGTCAGCGGGAAGTCGAGCCAGTGGCCCGACTGTTCGGCCTGCGCGAAGTTCGGGTCGTTTTGCGGGTCGTTGACGAACTGATGGTGCGAGAGGTGATGCAGCCGGAAGTGATGCGTCGAGGTGTAGATCGGGAAGGCAGCGAGCCAGTCGGACGCGACCTCGTTCAAGGTGCGGTTGGCGAAGAGATAGAAGTGCGTGCCTTCATGGATGGCGCCACCGAGCTGGTGCTGGCAGGCGCCGATGATGGTGATGGTGAGCGCCGCGATCGGAATGACCCAGAGCGCGCTGTGGCCGGCGGCGCGGAGTTCGGCTTCGCCCCAGATCGCCAGGCCGATGGTGCCGATGATGATGGCCCAGTTCATGGCGAGGTAGCGCCAGTTGGTCCAGTTGTCGCGCGCTTTTAGGGCGTTGATCTCGGCGACCGAGTAGCGCGCCGTGCGGCGTGGCGCTGCACTGGTGCTGGTCTCGGATTCCTTCGGTAGTCGGGCATCGGGTTGTAGGATCACCGTGTCGATCGCCATGCTTCGCTCCGCTGGGCCAATTGTGCTCAACTCGACGCAAACTTCGATGCCGACGCCGGATTACCTCCGATCGAAATTATTCCACTACACCAAGGCTTATGGTGCTTCGCTCATTTCGTTCAAGTGACATCTGCGATGTTCCTCCGCAGACTTTTTAATTGCATCTCGAATGTTGCCGCATCGTTGATCGGAAGCGAGCATTTCGTACCAAGACACGCGAAGGCCGTGGCTGTGTCCGGCACAGGACGCTTGCCGTCGAGGGCCGGCGCCGACGCTTCTTCGTGAGTGGATTGCACGATGACTTCGCTGGCGCCCGGCAATGAGAGGCGATGCAGCGCGTCGCCGAGTTCGCCGGGCTGCTGCAACGGCGTGGGATAGACGACGATCAGCTGCGGCGCGATGTGATCCATGGCGCCTGCCAGCATGCCGGCGTGACCGATGGGATTGGCGGCGATCTCGCTGGCGAAAGCGCTCGTCAGCGCGACGGCCTTCGAGCCGTACTCCGGCTTGCCCGAGAGGAGACCAAGCGCTGCGAGGTTGGACAGCATGATGGCGTTGGCATTCGGCGTGGCATCGTCCTGGCCGGGCGCGAGGCGGACGATGACATCTTCCGTATCATCCGCGGCCATGGCGTAGCCGCCCTTGCCGTCGAGCCAGTAGTGCTTGTCGAGGACGGACGCCCAGCGCTCGGCGGCTTGCAGGAAGCGCGCTTCGCCGATCGACTCGTACAGGCGCAGCGCGGCCCAGATCATGTTGGCGTAGTCGCTCGCCGTAGCGGGTGCCTTGGCCTTGCCGGCGCGATAGGAATGGAGGAGGCGGCCATCCTTCGTCATGGCGTCTTCGATAAACAGGAAGGCGCGCTTGGCAGCCTCCTGCCACTCAGGACGATCGAACACGACAGCGGCGCGTGACAGCGCGGCGATCATCAGGCCGTTCCAGTCGGCCAGGATCTTGTCGTCGAAGCCTGGCCGGATGCGGCCGGCGCGGGCGGCCAGCAGCTTCTCGCGCAGCGCGCGCAGATGGGCTTCGGCCTCGATGCTGCCCAGCGCCTGGTCGTCGAGACGGTTGGGAATGTTATGGCCTTCGAAGTTGCCGGCCTCCGTGATGTCGTAGGCGGCGGCGAAGATCTTGGCATCCTCCTCCCCGAGGATCTTGCGAACCTCCCCTAAAGACCAGACGTAGAACTTGCCTTCCTCCCCTTCGCTGTCGGCATCGAGCGAGGATGCGAAGCCGCCGCCTTCGCCGATCATCTCGCGCAGCAGCCAGGTGACGGTTTCGTCGATGCGCTGGGCGAATAGGGGGTCGTGCGTTTCGCGCCAGACCTCGGTCAGCAGGTCGAGCAGCAGCGCGTTGTCGTAGAGCATCTTTTCGAAGTGCGGCACGAGCCAACGCTCGTCGACGGAGTAGCGCGCGAAGCCGCCGCCGACGTGATCGTAGATGCCGCCCTGGCAGATGTTGCGCAGCGTGTTGACGACGGCGGTCTTCGACGCGTCGTTGCCGTAGCGGATGGCGCCGCGCCAGAGCAGCCAGAAGAAGCTCCATTGCGGAAACTTTGGCGCGCCGTTGAGGCCGCCGTGCGTGACGTCGACGGCACGGACCATGCGGGAGGTGAGATCGCGCAGCAGCTCGTCGTCGATGACGATCGACTTGCCAGTGTCCTGATTTCTGGAGAGGGCGTTGACGAGGATGTCGGCGTTGTGGATGACGTCGTCATGCTGGTCGCGATGGATCGTTGAGACGCGGCGCAGCACGTCCTGGAAGGCGGGACGGCCGAAGCCGCTCTCCTTGGGGAAATAGGTGCCGCCCCAAAACGGGCGCGCGTCGCTGTCGAGAAACATCGTCAGTGGCCAGCCGCCCTGCTGCCCGAGCTTGTGCAGCGCCCCCATGTAAATGGCGTCGATGTCGGGGCGCTCTTCGCGGTCGACTTTGATGTTCACGAACAGCTCGTTCATGACGTCGGCGGTGGCCTGGTCCTCGAAGCTCTCGTGCGCCATCACGTGACACCAGTGGCACGCCGCGTAGCCGACAGAGAGAAGGATCGGCTTGTTCTTGTCGCGGGCTTCGGCCAGCGCTTCGGGACCCCATGCCCACCAGTGCACCGGGTTGTCCTGATGCTGGAGCAGATACGGGCTCGTTTCCTGGCTCAGGCGATTTTCGCTCATGTGATTTCTCTTTGCGTTTTTCGCGACCGCGCGTGCCGAACTGTCTCTCGTGCAACCGACAGACTGGCATTGGGTCTTGGATACGTCCTCGATGCGGAGGAGTCATTATTTCACGTGAATCACTGCGCGATCGAAGTTGGCGGCGCGACAGGATAATCGAACGCAAGGCGTCCTGTTCCGCGGCGCACTCCACTTGGGTTCGTCATGCGACTGGCATCAGCCTACGGGCGCGCGGAGAGCCTTCCGCCTTACAAGGCGCGCGTGACCGCATCCTGCGTAACCTGGCTGGCGGCGTCGCTTACGGACCGCGGCCGTTCTTCTGGTAGCTGCCTATTCGGGACGCGCATTTCGAGGTCAGGCCCGCGGAAGACTTCTGCGAAATTCAAACACCTGGCACGCAACTGACTGACTGTGCCGTTCCCCCCCTCTCCATGGCCGCCCTTGAGGCGGCCATCCAGGGGTTCTGGAACATACGTTTAAATCCCTGGCCCCTGGATGGCAGGGTCAAGCCCTGCCATGGAGAGTGGGGGAGCGACGTCACCTATTTTCAATGCGAGAGCGTCCAGCGCTGCAGCGACCCGACATATGCGCCAAAGCTCCTGCTACGTAGAGCGTGCCGTTGCGCTTGCTGCTCATGGAATCTTCAACACGGCCTTCGACGATAGTAGCCCTGCGCCGACCTCTCCCACTCTCCATGGCCGCCCTCCGAGGCGGCCATCCAGGGGGTTCTAGAACATACGTTTAATTCCGTGGCCTTGGATGGCAGGGTCAAGCCCTGCCATGGAGAATGAAGAAGCGTGTGAGTTTTAAATCCTGAATTCGAGGACGTCTCCTCCACACTCCGGCGCGCGTTGCCGTTTCACGTGAATCCTCCGTTGCGGAAGATCGCGTGGACGATGGTGCTCGGACAGGCTAGTCGAACTTGCCAGTGTCCTGTTTGCGTGGTGCGTATGACGTCAGAGCCTCCCCAGTCCGCGACGATCTATGCTCTGTCGAGCGCGCCGGGGCGTGCCGGTGTTGCGATCGTCCGCGTTTCGGGTTCGCACGCGGGCATGGTGCTGAACGTCATGACACCGCAGCGGCCGAAGCCGCGGGTGGCCGGGGGGCGGCGCATCCTGCATCCGAAGACGGGAGAGGTTCTGGATCGCGGCATCGTGCTGTGGTTCCCGCATCCCAACAGCTTCACCGGCGAGGATGTCGCCGAGCTACAGCTTCACGGCGGGCGGGCGGTCGTTGCCGCGGTACTGGAGGCGCTGGGTGAAATTCCCGGATTGCGGATGGCGGAGCCCGGCGAGTTCGCGCGGCGCGCCTTCGACAACGGCAAGATCGACCTGGCGCAGGCCGAGGGCCTGGCGGACCTGATCGACGCGGAGACCGAAGGTCAGCGGCGCCAGGCGCTGCGGCAGGCGAGCGGCGCGCTGTCGTCTCTCTACGAGAGCTGGCGGACGGCGCTGATCGACGCCAGTGCGCTGGTGGAAGCGGCCATCGATTTTTCGGACGAAGGCGATGTCGGCGCGCGGTCGTTCGACCAGGCGCGCGGCATCGTGGAGACGCTGCTGCCGGCTATCCGCCATCACCTGGATGACGGGCATCGCGGCGAGATTCTACGTGACGGTTTTCACGTGGTGCTGGCCGGTGCGCCGAACGTCGGCAAGTCGAGCCTGCTGAATGCGCTGGCGCGGCGCGAGGCGGCGATCGTTTCGGAAGAGGCGGGCACGACGCGGGACGTGATCGAGGTGCGGCTGGATCTCGGTGGGGTGCCGGTGATCGTTTCCGATACCGCGGGTATTCGCGAAACGAGCGGTGCCGTGGAGCGCGAGGGCATCCGGCGGACGATGGCCAGGGCACGCGAGGCTGACCTGGTGATCTGGCTGACCGATCCAACCGACCCACAGCATACGCCGCCGGAGGATTTGCGGGATCTAGCCGACCGCACCCTGCTGGTGCTGAACAAGGCCGACCAGTTGGCGCCCAAACCGGTCTCGCATCCAGGAGAGGGAGGGCAACTTCCGCTGGGATTGGATAATGCGGATCAGGCTGCGGGGGATAGCGCTGGGGCTCCGGCGGGGAGTGCGAATGGCGTGCTGCTGCCAGATGACATGATCGCGATCTCGGCGCTGACGGGGGCGGGGATAAGTTCGCTGGTTGCGCGCATCGGGGGGATTGCGCGCGAGCGCGTCGGCAATCTGGACGAGCCGGCGATCACCCAGGTGAGACATCGGAGGATGATTGAGATGACCGCGAGAGGTCTCGAGACGTTCCTGCGCGAGCCTCCCTACCAAGTCGAGATCCGCGCGGAGGATCTTCGCGCCAGTGTCGCAGCATTGGGGAGGATCACCGGCCGGGTGGATGTCGAGGACGTGCTGGACCAGGTCTTCGGTAGATTCTGCATCGGCAAATAGAGTGTAGTGACTCTCGTTTCACGTGAAACGAATACTTAACCGATGACTCCGTCGACTCTAGACTCAAGCGTTTTGACTCGGTTTTGGATTCAACTTGGACTCGGAATCCCCTGCCGTTTGACTCTGAGGCGCCGTTTTGGTGCCGTCAGACTTGGAAGCCTCCTGCTTAACCAGGAGGCCCGCAAAGGCGTCGTCCTGCGGAGGCTGCTCTTGCGGCGGAGGGCCAGTCGCCCGTAGAGAAGGGGTCAGACCCATGGGTCTGACCCCATAGCGAGACGCGCAAATCCAATGAGCGACCTTAAGTTCGACGTCATTGTTGTCGGTGGCGGCCATGCCGGCGTAGAGGCCGCGGCCGTTGCGGCCCGCATGGGCGCGCGAACGGCGCTGGTGACGCACAAATTCGCGACGATTGGGGAGATGTCCTGCAACCCGGCCATTGGCGGTCTCGGTAAGGGCCATCTGGTGCGCGAGATCGATGCCCTGGATGGCCTGATGGGCCGGGTGGCAGACGCTGCGGGTATCCAGTTCAAGCTGCTGAACCGGTCCAAGGGGCCGGCCGTGCATGGGCCACGGGCGCAGGCGGATCGCAAGCTCTACCGCCAGGCGATGCAGGTGGCGATCCAGGAGACCCGCAATCTCGACGTCCTGGAGGGTGGGGTTGAAGACCTCATCGTCCGCGAGGGTCGCGTTGAGGGTGTCATACTTGCCAATGGCCAGCAGGTGCCGGCAGGCGCTGTCGTGCTGACGACGGGCACGTTCCTCAATGGCCTGATCCATATGGGGGAGACGAAGATCCCGGCCGGGCGAGTGGACGAGGCGCCGGCGCTGAAGCTGTCGGATCGCCTGCGGGCGCTGGGCCTGCGGCTGGGGCGGCTGAAGACCGGCACGCCGGCGCGGCTCGACGGCAAGACGATCGACTGGGCCAGCCTGGAGATGCAGCCAGGCGACGAGGAGCCGGTGCCGTTCTCGTTCCTGACGGAGAAGATAACGACGCCGCAGATCTCCTGCGGAATAACGTCCACGACGTCAGCAACGCATGACATCATCCGCGCCAATCTTGCACGGTCGCCCATGTATTCCGGGCAAATCGACAGTATTGGACCGCGCTATTGTCCGTCGATCGAAGACAAAGTGGTGCGATTTGCAGATCGTACAGCGCACCAGGTCTTTCTGGAGCCCGAAGGCCTCGACGACGATACGATTTATCCCAACGGGGTGTCGACGTCGCTGCCGGCAGATGTGCAGGCAACTTTTCTGCGGACGATGCCGGGCTTGGAAAAGGTTGCAATCAAGCGGCCAGGCTATGCAATCGAGTACGACTATGTCGATCCGCGCGAGTTGAAGCCGACGCTGGAAGTGAAGGCGCTTCCGGGGCTCTTCCTCGCAGGGCAGATCAACGGCACGACCGGGTATGAAGAGGCCGGTGCCCAGGGGATCGCGGCGGGCATCAACGCGGCGTTGCTGGCGGGCGGTGGAAGCAAGACATTCGTTGTGTCACGGGCCGATGGCTATATCGGCGTCATGATCGACGATCTCGTGACGCGCGGGGTGTCGGAACCGTACCGGATGTTTACATCGCGGGCGGAATACCGGCTTAAGCTGCGTGCGGACAATGCTGACCATCGGCTCATGACCATGGGCATGGACGTGAGGTGCATCGGGCGCGAGCGTGCAAATGTGTTTAATATCAAAGCACAAGCGCTCCTCGCTGGAGCGTCGTTGTTGACGCAACTCACGCTCACGCCGAGCGAAGGCGCCGAGATCGGGCTAGCGATCAATCAGGATGGAAAGCGGCGTTCAGCCTTCGATTTGCTGAGCTTGCCGGATGTGACTTTGGCCCGGTTGAGCCAAATCTGGCCCCAGATTGCGCAGATCGCGCCGAAAATCGCTGCTCAGCTCGAAATCGACGCCCGTTATGCCTCATATCTGGTGCGGCAAGACGAAGACGTGGCAGCCCTGCGGCGCGACGAGGCGTTGGCAATCCCAACGGCTTTCGATTTTTCGGGCATTGCGGGCCTTTCGAACGAAGTCCGCACCAAGCTTTCGGCTGCGCGGCCGGCCACTTTGGCTCATGCAGGGCGCATTGAGGGGGTTACGCCCTCGGCTTTGATGCTTTTGGCGGCTAACTTGAAGCGCGCAAAGCCGCGAAAGTCGGCTTAGAGCCATTCGCTCTTCGATGAACGCGGAAATCGCTCTAGCGCATTACTTTGTTGCACATTTGGCCGGAAGCACATTAGCGGCAGAAACGAATTCCAACACATGTCAGATCGCATTCTGGGCCCCAATGACTTCGCCCGCGCCTTCAACGTTTCACGTGGAACGCTTGACAGGCTAGAATCATATTCCCGGCTGCTGACCCAGTGGCAGGCAAAAATAAATCTCGTGGCGCCGGGCACATTGGCCGAGGTCTGGCACCGTCATTTCGCAGATTCGGCCCAATTGGTGCGGTTCGCGCCCGTCGAGGCTAAAACTTGGCTTGATTTGGGGTCGGGGGCGGGGTTTCCGGGCCTCGTCGTGGCCGCGCTGCTGGCTGAAAAGGGCCAGTGCCGGGTCACGTTGTGCGAAAGCGATACCCGGAAAGCCGCCTTTCTGGCTGATGTGAAGCGCAAGCTCGGGTTGGCTGTGGACATCATTCCGGCGCGAATCGAAACAGACTCGACTCACGTTAGTGTTGGTCGAGTCGATGTGGTTTCGGCCCGTGCGTTGGCACCGCTTCAGCGGCTGGTGCCGCTCGCGGCGCCGTTTTTTCATGAGAAGACCGTCGGATTGTTCTCGAAAGGGCGCGAGGCGGAGAAGGAAATCGCTGAAGCGGCAACGACTTGGCAGTTCGAGGCCGAGTTGATGCCGAGCTTGACTGACCGAGAGGGGCGGATCGCTGTGATCCGGAAGCCGGTCGCAAAAAGAGGGGATTAGGCCCGTGTCTCAGGTTCTGAGGGTTCTAGCGGTCGCCAACCAGAAGGGCGGCGTCGGCAAAACGACCACGGCCATCAATCTGGGCACCGCCCTGGCCGCTACGGGCGAGCGCGTTCTGGTGATCGACATCGATCCTCAGGGCAACGCCTCGACGGGCCTGGGGGTGCCGCTCGAAGCGCGAAAGCTGACCACCTACGACGCGCTGATCGGCAACTGCACGCTTCTTGATGCGGCAGTGCAGACGGCGGTGCCCGGGCTGTTCGTCGTTCCAGGCAATACGGACCTTGTCGGCCTGGAATCTGATTTGATGAACGATTTCAATCGGCCGTATCGGTTGCGCGACGCGATCGCGGCGCTGGTCGGCCAGCTGCGCGCGCGCGGTGCCGACAAGGGCTTTAATTTCGTGCTGATCGACTGCCCTCCGTCGCTCAACTTGCTCACGCTGAACGCGATGGCGGCGGCGAATGCCGTGCTGGTGCCGGTGCAGTGCGAATTCTTCGCGCTCGAAGGTATTTCGCAGCTGAAAGACACGATCGACCAGATTCGCTCGACGCTGAATCCGGGCCTGGAAATCCAGGGCGTGGTGCTGACGATGCACGATGCGCGAACCTCGCTGTCGCGCGAAGTGGCTGACGAAGTGCGCGCGTTTTTTGGGCCGAAGGTCTACGACAGCATGATTCCGCGCAATACGCGGGTGGCCGAGGCGCCGTCGCACGGCAAGCCGATCCTGCTTTACGACTACGATTGCCCCGGCAGCCAGGCGTATATCCGGCTCGCCACGGAAATTATCGGGCGTGAGAAACGCGCGGCCTGACGGGCTGAGGTACAATCGGCGTCCGACTGAACGAAGAAACCAGGATTGCACCGGGTATGAACCAACCACTGCAGAAGAGCCGTCTGGGCCGCGGGCTGGCGTCGTTGATTGGCGAAACGCAGCCATTTTCGATGGCAGCGGCGCCCGGCTCGGCTCAGCCCCGAATGCCGTCGGAAGGTGAGCATCGGGTCGTTGCGATCGAACTGGTGAAGACGAACCCGCTCAACCCGCGCAAGGATTTTCGCGACGAAGAGCTGGCGGAACTGGCGGACTCCATTCGCGCCAAAGGTCTCGTTCAGCCGATTCTGGTGCGGCGTGATCCTGCGGGTTCCGGCAACTACGAGATCGTGGCCGGTGAACGGCGCTGGCGCGCGTCGGGCAAGGCGGGGTTGCATCAGGTTCCCGTCATCATCCGCGACCTCGACGACAAGGAAGTTCTCGAACTTGCGATCATCGAGAACGTGCAGCGCGCCGACCTCAACGCGATCGAGGAAGCGACGGGCTATCGCGATCTGATTGAGCGCTTTGCCTATAGCCAGGAAGCGCTGTCGGAAATCATCGGCAAAAGCCGCAGCCACGTCGCGAATACGTTGCGGCTGCTCAAGTTGCCGGATTCTGTTCAGACAATGCTGCAGGAAGGCCGGCTGACTGCCGGCCATGCGCGCGCGCTGATCGGGCGGCTGGATGCCGAAGACCTGGCGCGCATGATCGTCGACAAGGGTCTCAACGTGCGCGAGGTCGAGGCGCTGGTGCAAGCCGGGGCGGTGATCGCCGCCGGGCACGGCGGGGCGCGCAAGGCGAAGGACAAGGACGCCGATACCAAGGCGTTCGAGAAGGAACTGGCGGATACGCTGGGGCTCAAGGTCGAGATCAAGCGCGGCTCGGGCGAGAGCGGTAATCTCGTGATCAAGTACGGCAACTTTGATCAGCTGGAATATATCCGGCTGCGCTTGAACGGCCTGCCGGGCAGCTGAAGCAGTATTCGGCTTGGCACCAGCGCCGGTCTTCAGCACGTTATTCTAAAGTTTTGGCCGGAAACCCCGCATTTGCTTGACGGGGGGGCTCGTAGTTGCTGTGTGGTGCCCAGGTTTGCGGCAAGAGATCAGCTATGAGCAACGACGTTCTGAGGCACCTTGCGTCGACGATCCGTACGCGGCGCCTTGAAGGATCTGACACCTCCTACACGAACCAGCTGCTTGAGGCGGGGCCGGAAAAGTGTGCTCGCAAATTCGGCGAGGAAGCCGTCGAGGTGGTCATCGCCGGGATCGCGCAAAGTCCTCAGTCGTTGAAGGCTGAAGCAGCGGACGTTCTTTATCATTTGTTGGTGCTGCTTGAAGCGCGCGGTGTCGCGTTCGATGACGTGCTGGCCGAGCTTGAGCGGCGCTCTGGAACGTCTGGTCTCGCGGAAAAGGCGGCACGCGCTCAGCGCGGCTAGCGCCCTTCCGCTCATCAGCGGAACGACGCTGGCTCATTTTTTGATCGTGCTTCTGGCCGGAAAACCGTTGCACACTTGTCCGGAAGCACTTGGTAAGGTTTCAAGATCATGAGTTCCAAACGGACCTCTGAGGATCCTAAAGCGGCGGCAAGCCGGCTGGAGTTCATCTTCCAGCCACCCGACCTGCAGTTCTCCCCTTACCGCGTGTTCGATCGCGAGAGTTGGGCACGTCTACGTGCCGATACGCCGATGACGTTGGCGCCGAAAGAGCTTGAGCAGCTGTCGGGCGTCATCGAAGAGCTGTCGGTCGACGAGGTGGAAGAGATCTACCTGCCGATGTCGCGCCTGTTGAATCTCTACGTGGCCGCCGCGCAGGAGCTGCACGCAGTCACGACAAAATTTCTCGGACGCAAGGACGGCAAGGTGCCGTTTATCATCGGCGTGGCGGGCTCGGTCGCGGTCGGGAAGAGCACAACGGCTCGTGTGCTGAAGGCGCTGCTGGCGCGCTGGCCCGACCATCCGCGCGTCGATCTCATCACGACAGACGGTTTTCTCTATCCCAACGCGGAGCTCGACCGGCGCGGCCTGATGAACCGCAAAGGGTTTCCGGAAAGCTTCGACACGGCGCGTCTGCTGAACTTTCTCAACGACGTGAAATCCGGCAAGCAGCACGTCGAAGCGCCGGTCTATTCGCATTTCCATTACGACATTCTGCCCGGCCAGAAGATGGTGATCGAGCGGCCGGACATCCTCATCGTCGAGGGGCTGAACGTGCTGCAGGCGGCGCGCTTGCCGCGCGAGGGCGAGGCGATCCCGTTCGTTTCGGACTTCTTCGACTTCTCGATTTTCATGGATGCCGACCCGGCCGTGATCGAAGAGTGGTACCTGGAGCGCTTCATGCGGCTGCGCAGCACGGCATTCCGCGATCCGGGCGCTTATTTCCACCGCTACGCCAGCCTGACGCATGACATCGCCTACGGCCGGGCGTTGGAGCTTTGGCGCGATATCAACCTGAAGAACCTGGAAGAAAACATTCTGCCCACGCGCCAGCGCGCGAGCCTGATCATGCGCAAGACCGCCAACCATCGTGTCGACAGCGTCGCGCTGCGCAAGCTGTGAACCAGCTCATGTCCGGGGCGAGCGTAACGGCGGCGAGCATCGCCTCGATTTAGGCACCGCGGGTGCGCAGACGCAAAAAAGGCCGCTTGGGGGAGCGGCCTAAGTATCCCAATCTGTTCTAGGCAAACTACGCGGGACGTGAACTGCCGCGACCTCAGGCGAGGGCGCGGTCGTGATCTGTGTGAAACGCTTGGAAAGCGACGTGGAAAGCAACCGGGCACTGTAACGCCAGGGAAACCGGCGAAACCTGAATGATCTGCCGGAGAAATGCGGACTGGATGTCAAACGCTAAGCGAACAGTATCGACACCGGCGCCATACCAGGCCCAGAACAAGCGGTGGGCTGGTGTGGCTTCGGCGGGATTGGTGGAGCGGGGCATAGGAGAGTGAGAAGCGGCAGCATTCGTTGGCTGCTTCAGTGTGTTGGTGGCCGGCTCGGTGTGAGCGGCCGCGGCGCGGATCTGCGAAGACGCAGGCAATGCTGCCTTTGCATTTCGCTGAGAGACGCGACGATCTTTCTTACGCGGCATCAGTTACGGATCCGGCGTTGATTCGACTGATGTGAGTTTCCGCGCGTATCCCCCGGAAATCTAGTGCTAATCAGCTTTACTAGGTGAATTAGCTTCTGCAACCATCTCATTTTGTTGCGAAATTATCAGTTCGCCTTGCCGATACGCAGAACAAACCGAGTCTATTCGGCCGCAATTCGCAGTCGTCACAGTATCGAAGAGTCCTACAACCCGAGGCAGCGTCAGGTTAGTAGACCGGCTTTCTTGGCCAGATCCGCGAGGCTGGTCGCAGGGCGCGCGCCGACGTGGCTGATGATCTCGGCCGCTGCCAAGCTGGCTAGGCGGCCGGACTTTTCGAGGTCGAAGCCCCGGGAGACGCCAAAGAGGAAACCGGCGGCGTAGAGATCCCCGGCACCGGTGCTATCCACCACCTTTGCCACGGGCGCGACCGGAACGCTGATGCTCTGACCGTCAGAAAGAATGACGGAGCCTTTCTCGCTGCGCGTGAGGGCTGCGAGCTTGGTGTCCGCGGCGGCACGCTGGGCCGCCTCCTCGAAGCTCGATGTTTCATAGAGCGACATGATTTCAGTTTCGTTGGCGAACAGGATGGCGATGCCCGAGCGGATCAGGTCCAGGAACTCCGCGCGATGCCGGCCGACACAGAAGCCGTCGGATAGCGTCAATGCAACCTGGCGGCCGGCGGCGTTGGCGATCGTAACCGCCTCGCGAAAGGCAGCCTTGGCAGCGGGCTTATCGAACAGATAGCCTTCGAGGTAGACGATGGCGCTGTCGCGGATGATGGCGGGGTCGACCTGGGTGCTGTCCAAGTCCGTGGAGATGCCAAGATAGGTGTTCATCGTCCGCTCGCCGTCGGGCGTAACGAGGATCAGGCAGCGCCCGGTGGGATCGCCGCCGGCGATGGCAGGGCTGTCGAACTTGACGCCGATAGCATTGATGTCATGGCGGAAGATCTTGCCGAACTCATCGTCGGCAACCTTGCCGATGAAGGCCGCATTTCCGCCGAAAGAGGCCAGGCCGGCTATCGTATTGGCGGCCGATCCGCCCGACGTTTCGACTGCAGGGCCCATGCTGGCATAGAGCGAAGCCACGCGATCGGCATCGACCAGGGTCATCGCGCCCTTGGTGGCGCCGTGGGTCACCAGGAACTGCTCGTCGCAGCGGCCGATGATGTCGACAATTGCATTGCCGATGGCAACGACGTCGTAGCGCGCAGTGGTCATGGTGCCCCCTGTGGTTCAGCGGGCGCACTATAGGGACGGCGGGCCGAGGCGCAAGGACGCGGGTGTCGCGTGTTGGATCGGCGCGAAGCGGCTAGCGGCGCGTGGTGGCGCTGACGCCTGCGCGGGCGTGCTTGGCGAGCGTGAGCAGCAGGCGTTCGCTGAGCGTGTCTTCCAGCGCGCTCGTCAAGCGGGCCGCCTTGGCAGCTGTCGCGATGGCGGACAGGGCCGTGTCGAGCCGCGGCGTCGACCACAGGCGGAGCTGTGCTGCGAAAGTCTCTTTTTGCCGGAAATGGAGCGGCGGACGCAGGCCGCGCAGCGCATCGTCCAGGGAACGGCCCTGATCCATGGCGGTGCGCGTGCGATGCAGGCGGTGAAAGTAGCGTTGCGTCGCCAGGATGATGCCTTGCGGGCTTTCGCCGGCTGCAACCGAGCGCGTGAACTCACCGACCGCGCGGGCTGCATCGCCAGAGGCGGCGGCCGTGATGATGCGGTCCATGGACTGCTCGGAGGCGTCGCCGACGATGGCTTCAACGTCGTCGACGTCAATTTCGGCTTTTCCCAAGGCGTAAAGCGTAAGCTTTTCGACCTCTCCCCGGGATAGGCCACGATCGGCGCCGAGGCGCGAGACAAGCAGGTCGCGGGCGTCAGGGGCAATTTTGATGCCGGCGGCGTCGAGCACTTGGCGGACCATGCCCTCGAGGTCTTGGGCCTCGTCGCCGTAGCAGGCGATCGCGGCCGCCGTTGCCGACTTCTCAAACAGCGGGCGTAGTCCTTCGTCGGGTTTGAGGTTGCCGGCTTCGACGATCAACACGCCGGCGATCGGCGGGCCCTCCAGCAAGGGGCGTAGGGCGTTGGCGTTGATGCGGCGGCTGGCGGCCGTGCGTACGATCTTGCGGCCGCCAAACATCGGCATCGTCATGAGTTCGACGGCGAGGCGGTCCGGGTCGTTGTCGAGGTCGGAATCGTCGACGCGGATGATTTCGCCGGCGGGATCTTCGCGTTGCGCCAAAGCGCGTGCGAGCAGTGCGGAACGCTCTGACACGAGCCCGGCGTCGCTGCCGAAGAAGAGAATTGCGGATAGGCGTGGATCAGGCGATTTGAGGAAGGCGTTAGCCTGGTGTGCCTTGACGGCAACCATGAATGGCTCAGGCCGACGTGGCGAGGTAGGCGGCCAAGCGCGACTTCAACTCTTCTCCGACGGTCTTGGCGGCGCGATCCTGAGCGTCTTTTTCGGCGCGCACGTTGGAGTAGATCGACGTGAAGCGCTCGTAGCTGGCCTGGCCGAAGCTCTTGCCCTTGAGCACCACGGCCTTATCGGCAATGCGGACAAGCTGGAAAGATGCGTCGATCGAATAGATCTGGCTCTGGGCGTCGCCGTCGCTGCGGATCAGAGTCGAGGTTTTGCCTTCGCTGATAGCTACTTCGAGGCGGTAGGCAGGTTGCGGGGCGTTGCCGCCGCCGGTTGCCTGGAAGATGAGCTCGTTGCGGATGCGTTGGCCAACGCGGCCAGGGATCGGCGCCATTTCAACCTGGGCCAGCTTTTCAGAGACGTTGCCGCCGCCGAACTGCCCCGAACCGTAAAGCGGGCGGAACCCGGAATCGCCGCAAGCGGAGAGGATGGGGGCTGCAACCGAGACCGTAAGCAAGGCAAGCAGGAACGAACGGCGGGAGCTGGTTCCCGTCTCGTCACTCGAACTGTCGTTCGAGCCTGCCGGCCGATCCGCCTTAGGCAACGACATTCACAATCCTCTGCGGCACTACGATCACCTTCTTCGGCGCCTTGCCCTCAAGGGCACGTACCACCGAATCAAGGCGCAAAGCGGCCGCCTCTACTTCGTCTTTTCCAGCCGTGCGTGCAATGATCAGCTCGTCACGGCGCTTGCCATTTACCTGTACGGCAATGGTGATCTGATCGTCAACGAGCAAGGCCGCCTCAGCGGCCGGCCAGGGCGCGATGGTGATGAGGGTGTTGTATCCAAGCCGCGACCAGCACTCCTCAGCCAGGTGGGGCATCATGGGCGCGATCGATTGCGCAAGAAATTCAGCGGCTTCCCGTTGAGCCCAGGGGAGACCCGCCCCAGACTTCTGCACAGCCGCCGACAGGGCGTTGGTGAACTCGTAGATCTGGGCCACAGCCACGTTGAAGCGCAAACCTTCGATGTTGCGGCCGATGGCGTCCAGCGCCTTGTGGGCGGCCCGGCGCAGTTCTGTGGCTT
Source organism: Hyphomicrobiaceae bacterium (assembly GCA_030655135.1). Lineage (GTDB taxonomy): Bacteria > Pseudomonadota > Alphaproteobacteria > Rhizobiales > Hyphomicrobiaceae > JAKAXS01. Next base: position 312,807 of record JAURWC010000022.1, read on the forward strand.
CGGGTCCGAACTCTGTGGGCTTGGCTGAGCCTGGCGGAGGGGCCGTGTCCGCGACGTCCTCAATCAGGCGCCAGACGCGCTGCAAAAAGCGGCCGGCGCCTTGGACGCCGGCTTCGGTCCAGATCACGTCCCGCTCTGGCGGGCTGTCGGACAGCATGAACCAGCGGGCGCAGTCGGCGCCCCAATGGGCCAGGATGTCGTCCGGATCGACCAAGTTTTTCTTGGACTTGGACATCTTGATGATGTCGCCGATCAAGGCCGGCTTGTTGGTCGCGATTTCGGTGGCGGTGCGGGTGCTGCCTTCGCCATTGATGCGGACGTCTGTGGGCAGCAGCCATTGACCGTCCGCTGACTTGTAGGTCTCGTGCGTGACCATGCCCTGGGTAAAGAGAGCGGCAAAAGGCTCGCGCACGTTCGAGGCGAGCTGCAGGTGGCCGGTGTCGGACAGCGCGCGGGTGAAGAAACGCGCGTACAGCAAGTGCAGGATCGCGTGCTCGATGCCGCCGATGTACTGGTCGACGGGCAGCCAGTATTTGGCTTCGGCCTTGTTCGTCGGCGTCTCCGCGCCGGGGTCGGTGAAGCGGGCGAAGTACCAGGAGCTGTCGACGAAGGTGTCCATCGTGTCGGTCTCGCGGCGGGCGGGCTTGCCGCACGAGGGACAGGAGACGTCCTTCCAGGTGGGATGGCGTTCCAGCGGATTGCCGGGCTTGTCGAAGGTGGCGTCTTCCGGCAGTTCGATCGGCAAGTCCTTGTCGGGAACGGGAACGACGCCGCAATCCTTGCAATGGACGACGGGGATCGGGCAGCCCCAGTAGCGCTGGCGCGAAATGCCCCAGTCGCGCAGGCGGAAGTTGACCTTGCGTTGCGCCACAGGTTTGCCGGAGAGCGTTTGTTTTTCCAGGCGCGAGGCGGCTTCCTCGAACGCGGCCTTGGTGTCCAGGCCGTCGAGGAAGCGCGAGTTGATCATCGTTCCGTCGCCGTCATAGGCTTTGTTTTCGATCTTGAACGTCGAGGCCTTCTCGCCGGGCGGCAGGATGACGGGCTCGACTGGCAGGTCGTATTTGCGGGCAAAATCGAGATCGCGCTGATCGCCCGACGGGCAGGCGAAGATGGCGCCAGTGCCGTAGTCCATCAGCACGAAGTTGGCGACGTAGACGGGCAGCAGCCAATCCGGCTCGAAAGGATGGCGGGCGCGGATGCCGGTGTCGAAGCCCTTCTTTTCCGCGCTTTCGACGTCGGCAACGGAAGTGCCCATGCGGCGGCACTCGTCGCAGAAGGCAGCGAGTGCGGGGTTCTTTTCGGCGGCGGCCTTGGCCAGCGGATGATCGGCAGCGATCGCCATGAACGAGGCGCCGAACAGGGTGTCGGGTCGGGTCGTGTAGATTTCCAGCTCGTCGTATCCCTTGGGGGCGGTGGCTGGCTCCAGCTCCCAGCGGATCGACAGGCCTTCGGAGCGGCCAATCCAGTTGGCCTGCATCAGGCGCACCTTCTCGGGCCACTTCTCCAGGGTCTGCAGGGCGTCGAGCAGCTCGTCGGAATACTGCGTGATCTTGAAGAACCACTGCGTCAGCTCGCGCTGCTCCACGAGGGCGCCTGAGCGCCAGCCGCGGCCGTCGATCACTTGCTCGTTGGCCAAAACGGTGTGGTCGACCGGGTCCCAGTTGACCTTCGACGACTTGCGATAGGCCAGACCCTTCTTCAGCATGTCCAGGAAGAGTTTTTGCTGGTGGCGGTAGTAGCTCACGTTGCACGTGGCGATCTCACGCGACCAATCGAGCGACAGGCCCATGGACTTGAGCTGGCCCTTCATCGTGTCGATGTTGGCGTAGGTCCAGGCGGCGGGGTGGGTCTTGCGTTCGATGGCGGCGTTTTCGGCCGGCATGCCGAAGGCGTCCCAGCCCATCGGGTGCAGCACGTTGAAGCCCTTGGCGCGCTTGTAGCGGGCGAACACGTCACCCATGGCGTAGTTGCGGACATGGCCCATGTGGATGCGCCCCGAGGGATACGGGAACATCTCCAGCACGTAGCACTTGGGGCGGCTCGGGTCGGCGACGGCTCGGAAGATTTCGGCTTCGGCCCAGGCGTCCTGCCAGTGCTTTTCGCGTGCGGGGGCGTTGTAGCGTTCGCGTTCGATGGCCATGGGATGGTTAACGATGTCTCTATGGGCTGGATTTGGGTTGCGGGCTTAAAGAGCGTGGAACGCTGGAGCGGTCAAGGCGAGGCGGGCGGGTGGATATGTGCACGGCACGGGCATGTGCGATATGTCTGAGAAATGAGTTTTTTCAGACATATTGACCAGATATGTCTGAGACGCCGACACGTCAGTGAGACATGTCTGAAAAATGCGATTTTGCCGACATATCGATGTAGACATGTCGTCGACGACGACATATGACTGAACATATGTCGTCATTTTTAGGTTTTTCAGACATATGAACGGCTTTGACCCGTCGAAACCCTTCAATCGCTTGCCCAAGCTGCCACCTACCGTCGACTTGGAAACACGCGCCATCCTGAAGAAATGTGTCCCCGTGCATGCTGCGCTGGCGGCTTTGAGGGAACGCGGACGACAGATCCCGGATCAAACCGTGCTGATCAATGCCATCCCCTTGATGGAAGCCAAGGACAGCTCCGCAATCGAAAATATCGTGACGACCAATGATGCGTTATTCCGGGATGCCAGTCTCAAAGAAGACAGTGGGGCCGACCCTGCGACAAAGGAGGCTGCCCGCTACCGTGCGGCTCTACACCATGGCTTTGTCGCTCTCGATAAGCGCCCGATCTCGACCAAAAGCGCGGTCGATATCTGCCGAGAGTTGAAAGGCGTGGATCTCGACGTGCGACGGGTGCCGGGCACGACGCTCAAGAACCATCCCCGCCAAGAGGTGATCTATACGCCGCCACAGGGCGAGGATCTTCTCCGCGACCTTCTGGCCAACTGGGAGACGTTCCTGAATGCGGAAACGGACATCGACCCAGTCGTGCGCATGGCAGCCGCTCATTATCAATTCGAGGCCATCCACCCATTCGTTGATGGAAATGGACGCACGGGCCGCGTGCTCAACATTCTATTTCTCATCCAGGAAGGGCTACTGGATCAGCCGACGCTTTACCTGAGCCGGTACATCCTGAAGCATCGTGCCGACTACTATCGCCTGCTGCTCGAGGTCACGACCAAAGACGCTTGGGAGCCGTGGATTCTCTTCATGCTCGACGGCGTCGAGAGTACGGCACGGTGGACGACGGAAAAGGTGGGTGCGGTCCATGACTTGATCGAAGCGACAGCGCAATATGTCCGGGACGCAGCCCCCAAGATCTACTCGCGTGAGCTGATCGATGCGATATTTACGCAGGCATACTGCCGGATCGGCAACGTCGTGGAGCTAAAGGTCGCCAAACGCGAGGCCGCCTCCAAGTATCTTCAGCAGCTCGTCCGGATTGGCATCCTCCGCGAGGAGAAGGTGGGCCGCGAGAAGCTATTCCTCAATTTCAGATATTTGCAGCTGCTTGGAAACGACGACAATCACTACGAAGCTCTTCCGGTCTCCAATAGCAACATCAGCCCCCGGCGCTCAAGCGATGCAATCGAAGACCACTGAAGCCCTCGCCGACATCAATGCCCGCCTCGGGGAGGCTGCGCGCGAAGATGGCCGCAGCCCGAATGACGTGAAGCTGATTGCCGTGTCGAAGACGTTCGACGCGCCTGACATCTTGCCGGTGCTTGATGTAGGCCAGCGGCTGTTCGGCGAAAACCGCGTGCAGGAGGCGAAAAGCAAATGGCCCGAGCTGAAGGAGCGATATCCGGATATCGAGCTGCATTTGATCGGGCCGTTGCAGTCAAATAAGGCCAAGGAGGCGGTCGAGCTGTTCGATGCCATCCATTCGATCGACCGGCCGAAGATCGCCAAGGTGATCGCCGAAGAGATGACGAAGCAGGGCAAGACGCTGCAGCTGTTCGTGCAGGTCAACACCGGCGAGGAGCCGCAGAAGGCCGGCGTGATGCCGCGCGAGACGAAGGCGTTCGTCGACATGTGCCGTGCCGAGTTGGGCCTGACGCTGGCAGGACTGATGTGCATTCCCCCGGTCGATGATGAGCCGGCGGTGCACTTCGCGTTCCTCGACAAGCTGGCGAAAGAATGCGGGCTTGCCGGGCGCAGCATGGGCATGAGTTCCGACTACGAAACAGCTGTGAAGTTCGGCGCTACCCACGTGAGAGTGGGTAGCGCGATTTTCGGCGCGCGTTGACTCAGTCCAAGCCACGCCGGAAGAAAGGCCCGTAGTCGCGCAGGTCATCGCGGATCGACTCTTGGTCGAGAGCGCGATTGACGGCTCTTGCGGCGGCAGCGGGATCGGATGCCCGAACCGTCGTTCTTTCGCCTCGCGATTGAGGACGCTCTTGAGCGCTTGCGCCTGGTCCGCCGCTTCTGTCCGTCTGCTGTCCCGATTTGGGCGGACGCTGGGTGACGACGGTTTGTTCGAAATATTGGACGACTGCGATTGTAACCTGATGTTCGTCCTTGCGAACAACGCTGCCGTTTATCGACGCGTTCGTCAGGTGCAAGCTTGCAGCGCCAGAGTCGATTTTGATGTTGGGGCTAAGTCCAGCGCTCAGTGTCGTCGTGAAGAGGAGCTTGTCTATGAATGCTTTTTTGCCCTCCTCCGAGTAGGCATCGAACTTTGAAATATCCTTCAGCCGCCAATAGGTGCTGACGATTTCATCCAGGCCGACTTTGCCTGCAATCGGATAGATGAAATTCGCCCGCTGGTCTTCGGCGCTGCAGCCAGATTCTTGGCGAAGCTTCAGCATGTTGTCGACCATTCGGAACCGTCTCTCATTGTGACGGGTCTTCTCGGCGCTGCCTGTGATGTCCAGCGTGAACTGCCCACGGCTCAGGGGGTCTAACAGAGAGATCTTGCCCGCGGTGGCGTCATTGTCTTCCGTCATCTTCAATACGAAATCGAAGCCGATCATCGTTCCTTCAAGTTCCACTTCGGACGCAGCGGATAACCGGTTGATGCCCTCAGATATCTCACAACGCATTATCTTAACGATGTCGACAGTCGTCTTTCGCGAAAAGTCTTGGGGCAGGGGATGAGTGGAGCAGCCGGCGAGAAGGACAGTCGGCAACAGCGCCATTGCAATCAGGCGAGAGGGGAATGTCATCCATCATCTCCGAGCAAAATAAACTGAAAAATATTCAGACGGTCCAAAACTCGTTTGCGCTCGCTGTTGGTGGCGCACAACGGATGCGAGATTTTGAAGGGTGGGCGTGTGACGTCTGCGATACAGGACGGCGGGCGCTTCAATTGGCGCGCACGCATCCACAGGTTTTCCACCCGCTGCGGTTTCCGTCAGCGCCGGAACCACTTCGCGCCTGCTAACGTTCAGCCTGTGATTCGGTAGTGCTGCGTTCAACTTAGCCTCAAGGGGTAGAGATCATGAGCGCGGCCACTTCTGCTGCCCGTTCCGAAGCTGATACCGGCGCCGATTTGGCGGCCGACGAAGCCGCACGCGAGGCGCGGGCTGAAGAACTCGACAAGCGCAAGGCCGCAGCGCCGGCGGCAAAGAAGTCCGTCACCGTGCGCAAGAAGGCGGTACCCGCTACGGGCTGGCACGAATTCCTCATCGACGTCTGGATCACGAACTTCAACTTTACGGAGTTCGGCATCTACAAGCGCACGCGCAATCGCGCGAAGTCGCGGCAGTTCACCGTCGACATGGACGTCTATGCCGAGGTGATCGAGAACGGTGAGCGCACGGGGCTGATCGCCTATCGCGAGGATCTGTGGAAGAAGGCGGAGGGCTTGGATCGCCGCCTGGTGTTCAAGCTGTTCTCCGAGAACCTGAACTGGCGCGCGACGATGGACCTGATGCTGGGCCGCTCGATCGCGCAGACGATCGGCGCGCGCGGCCTGCCGGTGATGACCTATTCGATCAATACCGACGAAGACAACTACATGGTCTACCTGGAGCGCTCGGCCAATAAGTGGCCGTTCATGCCGGAGTACTTCTCGTTCTTCCTGATCGACGACAAGAACAAGCCGGAGTTCTTCACGCTGCGGCGCGACATCATCAATCTGGCAGGCGACTATACGTTGCGCGACCAGACGGGACAGAAGGTCGGCTACATCGACGGCAAGGTGTTCTCCATCGGCGGCAAGTGGCGCGGCCGAGTGAAAGCCGGGCATCACGCCGACAAGCGGCTGCTGACGGTCATGAAGCTGTTCGGCGGCCTCATGATCTTCAACAAGGATTGCCGCCGGCACATGAAGGATCTGTACCGTCAGGTGCGCAAGGGTAAGGTCGAGGTGAAGCTCGAACGGCAGGAAGGCGAGCTTTATATCAACCCGCGGCGGGTGCGGTAGAAGCTCACGCGAGGTGGCTCGCGGTAAAGCAGCTGGCTCCGGCCGGCTGCTTTTTTTTGTGTTTGGAGCGGCTACCGGCCGGCCGCCTAACCAGCCGCAGCCGGAGGAGCACTGCACGACCTCGTTGCTTTGAAGTTGGGCGAAATGCTATGCGCGCTGGCAAGGTGGCGCAGTTCAAGCGCCCAAAAGCAAAAGCATTGGGGAGTTCTCAGGGATGGACCAGGTACAGCAGGGATCCGACGTCTTCTTTCTTTTGATGGGCGCGATTTTGGTTTTCGCCATGCACGGCGGCTTCGCTTTTCTCGAAGTCGGCACGGTGCGGCACAAGAACCAGGTGAATGCCCTGGTAAAGATCATGGTCGATTTCGCCGTGTCGACGGTAGCTTATTTCTTCATCGGCTACTGGATCGCGTATGGCGTCACGTTCCTCGTGGACGCGGCCACGCTCAGCGGCTCGGCCGATGGTCCCTACGCTCTGCAGGGTGCAAGTCTGGTCAAGTTCTTCTTCCTCTGCACGTTCGCGGCCGCCATTCCCGCTATCGTGTCGGGCGGCATCGCCGAGCGTGCTCGCTTCGTGCCGCAGTGCGTGGCGACAGCGCTGCTGGTGGGTCTGGCCTACCCCCTCATGGAAGGCGCGATCTGGAACAAGAACTTTGGGTTGCAAACGGAGTTCTTTGCGCCGGTGCTGGGTGCGGAGTTCAAGGATTTTGCAGGCTCCATCGTCGTGCATGCCTTTGGCGGCTGGGTGGCGCTGGCTGCCGTTCTGAGGCTCGGCGCCCGGCTGGGGCGCTACGACAAAGGTCGCGGCATGGGCATTCCGCCGTCGTCTATCCCGTGGCTGGCGATGGGCTCCTGGATGCTGTGCGTCGGCTGGTTCGGCTTCAACGTCATGAGCGCCCAGAGCCTCAAGGGCATCTCGGGCTTGGTGGCGATGAACTCGCTGATGGCGATGGCGGGCGGCATTCTGTCGGCGCTGATCGTCGGGCGTAACGATCCCGGCTTCGTGCACAACGGCGCGTTGGCGGGATTGGTCGCTGTGTGCGCGGGTTCGGATGTGATGCATCCCGCCGGGGCGCTGGCAACGGGTGCGATCGCCGGCGGCATCTTCGTACAGATGTTCCAGGTGGCTTCGAGCCGCTGGCAGATCGACGACGTACTCGGCGTGTGGGCCCTGCACGGACTGTGCGGGCTGTGGGGCGGCATTGCTTGCGGCATTTTCGGGCTGCAGGCGCTCGGCGGGCTGGGCGGCGTGACGTTTGCCTCGCAGCTGGTTGGCAGCCTGTTGGGTGCGGCCTTCGGCTTTGCGGCAGGCACCGTTATCTACTTGCTAGTCGATCTCATTTTCGGCTTCCGCATGTCGCCGCAGGATGAGCGGCAGGGGGCGGACATCTCCATTCACAAGATCAGCGCCAACCCGGAAGAAGACGTCCGGTTGGGCCGCATCTAAATTGCCGCAACCAAGACGGTGATCTGTCAAGCAGCATACGCTGCTTGGCAGGATGCACAGGCTTTGCAAGAACGTGGGTCGACGAGCGTGTCCGATGCCGACGGAATGCGAGGGATGATGACGAGCCAACTGCCGGCAAGCGGCCTTGAGGCCTTGGCAAACGGCAGCCTGCTGTCGCCATTTTCGCGGCTGCGGCATCTGCTCGAAGGCGTCCCGGCCGGTCACGAGCGCACGATCGACCTGACGCTGGGAGAGCCGCGCGAGACGATGCCGTCGTTCGTGGCGGACGCGTTGCGAGAGGCGGCGCTGACGCTGGCGCAGTATCCGCCGATCCGGGGCACGGATACGCTGCGAGGGGCGATCGCTGGCTGGTTGCAGCAGCGGTTCGGTGTTTCTGCCGATCCGGCGCGCGAGATCCTGCCATGTAACGGGTCACGCGAAGGTCTCTTCTATGCCTGCTTCCCGGCCGTGGGGCGCAAGCGGGTAAGCGGCCGCCCGGCCGTGCTTATCTGCAACCCGTACTATCAGGCTTACATGGGTGCCGCGTATGCGACCGGGGCCGAACCGGTGTTTCTCAACGCCACGGCCGATACCGGATTTCTGCCAGACCTCGACGCGATCGCGGCCGATACCGAATTGCTGGACCGGACGGCCGCTTTCTATCTGTGCAGCCCGGCCAATCCGCAGGGTGCGGTGGCCGATCGCGCGTACCTGGCGCGCGCGCTGGCCCTGGCCCGGGCGCACGACTTCATGCTTTTTGTCGACGAGTGCTATTCGGAGATTTACGCGGGCGGCGAGCGGCCGGTGGGTGGCCTGGAAGTGGCCGCGGCGACGCCGGAGAGGTTCGCCAATATCGTGGTTTTCAATTCGTTATCGAAGCGCTCAAACCTGCCGGGACTGCGGTCTGGCTTCATGGCGGGCGACGCGCAGTTCCTTGATACGCTGTTCGAAGTCCGCAATCTCATCGGGCCGCAGGTGCCCGGACCTACGCAGCATGCTTCGGCCCTGGTTTGGAACGACGAGACACACGTAGCGGTCAACCGCGCGGCCTATGTCCGCAAGTTCGATGTGTGCGACGCGGTGCTGGACCGCCGTTTTGGCTACCAGCGGCCGGCGGGCGGCTTTTTTCTATGGTTGGATGTGCGCCAATTCGGCAACGGCGCTGACGCGGCGGTAACCTTATGGAAACGCTGCGGTGTCAAGGTGATACCCGGTGCTTTTCTTGGTTCGGACGATCGGCAGGGGGTGAATCCCGGGACCGGTTATGTCCGCGTCGCCTTGGTGCAGAGCCAGGAGATGATCAAGGAAGCGCTCGAACGTATCGTCGAGGTCGCCGCGTAAGAGTTTTCCGTTCGTGCACACGTTGTCGGACACACCAAGTTTGGATCAGCGGTCCTTGCTTCCAGCCACGCTGGAGGTGCGGTTGCTGCGTGGCATGGGCCGCATGGGCGGCTGGGTGCTGTTGGTAGCCGTCGGCGCGGCCTGGGCCAGCTTGTTGACGTCGTCGCTCAACGGTTCGGGGTTGTCCAGCAGCGGGAACTGGCTTGGTTCGCCTGGCGCAGCCGTTGCCGATCTCCTGCTTCAGACGCTGGGTTTTGCCTCGGTGCTGGTGTTGATGGCGCCGATGTTCTGGGGCCTTGAGCTGGTGCTGGGGGGGCGCGTCGAGAATTTCCGCGTCAAGGCTGCATTCTTTCCGCTCTCCGTTTTGTTGCTGGCCGGCGCCGTGTCGTCGCTGCCGACGTATGAGGGCTGGCCTCTGCGCAATGGATTTGGCGGTATCCTGGGCGATGTCGTCTACAGTTTCTCTTCAGGCTTGATGGGGCTGACGAGCGCGTCGGGTGCGGCGGCACTGTCCGGCCTCGTGCTGTTTACGGGTGGCTTTGCGGCGCTGGCCTACAGCATCGGCATGGCGCTGTCGGATCTGGCGATTGCCGTAAAAACGAAAGAGCTGCCGGATATCGCGGAGACGGCGGAAGCGCTGCAGAAGGGCTTCAAGAGTGCTGCCGTCGGCGTTCGCGACCGTGTGCACAGCCTGTCGACGCGCACGGTGACTGATGACGATGGCGAGCGCTGGATAGACGCACGAGCGGAGCCGAAGTTCGAACTGTCCGGGCGGCTCTTCGATCACGCCCAGCGTAGCGAGCCCGACCCCGATACGACCATTGCGATTACGCCCGTGCCGGATCGCGATGATGATGCCGACGAGAACATCGATGACGACAGCGAATCCATAACGGCAGAGGCGAGCCGCATTGCGCGAAAATTCGCGCCGAAGTTTTTTGCAGACAACGACGCAGACTTCGACGATGAGCCACGCGGATTGTTGATGCCCAAGCGCAGTGCGTCAGGCGCCGTGCCGCACAGTCAGACTGCGCAGGTGGCCACCAGGCCCGTGCAGCAACCGGTCCACGCCGGCTATCAGCGTTTCTCGCTCAATCTGCTGAAGCGCCCGCAGGGTGCGAAGTCCAATGCGGATATCACGCTCGCGGCGCTGCGAGGCAGTGCGCAGATGCTGGAAGAGACGTTGGCCGATTTCGGCGTGAAGGGCGAGATCCGGGACATCAAGCCCGGTCCGGTCGTCACGCTTTTCGAACTGGAGCCGTCGCGCGGCACGAAGTCGTCGCGCGTGATTGGGCTTGCCGACGACATCGCCCGGTCGATGAGTGCGATGAGCGTGCGCGTGGCCGTGGTGCCGGGCCGCAACGCGATCGGCATCGAACTGCCGAATGCGCGGCGTGAGAAAGTCGTGCTGCGCGAGTTGCTGGAATCCGATCCGTTCCGCGCGTCGGACGGCGCGCTGCCGATGGTGCTGGGCAAATCGATCGAGGGCGAACCGATCGTCGCGGATCTGGCGCACATGCCGCATCTGCTGGTTGCCGGCACGACGGGCTCGGGCAAGTCGGTCGGCTTGAATGCGATGATCCTGTCGTTGCTGTACAAGAATTCGCCCGACGACTGCCGCTTCATCATGATCGATCCAAAGATGTTGGAGCTGTCCGTCTACAACGGCATTCCGCATCTGCTTTGCCCGGTGGTGACAGAGCCGCAGAAGGCTGTAGCCGCGCTCAACTGGGTCGTGGCGGAAATGGAAGAGCGCTACAAGCGCATGGCGAAGCTGTCGGTGCGCCGCATCGATGTGTTCAACACGCGCGTGCGCAATGCCAAGTCGCGCGGCGAGGCGATCTCGCGCACGGTGCAGACGGGCTTTGATCGCAACACGGGCAAAGCGATCTATGAAAGCCAGGAGCTGAATCTCGAGGCGATGCCGAACATCGTCGTGGTGATCGATGAGTTCGCGGACCTGATGTCGGTTGCCGGCAAGGATGTCGAAATCGCGGTGCAGCGTATTGCGCAGAAGGCGCGCGCAGCGGGTATCCATCTCATCATGGCGACGCAGCGGCCGTCGGTCGACGTCATCACCGGCACCATCAAGGCGAATTTCCCGACGCGCATTTCGTTCAAGGTCGCCTCGAAGGTGGACAGTCGCACCATCCTCAACGAGCAAGGCGCCGAGCAACTGCTGGGGCACGGCGACATGCTGTATGCCGCAGGCTCGGGGCAGACGATGCGCGTGCATGGACCGTTCGTCTCGGATGAAGAGATCGAAAACATTGCGCAGCATCTGCGTGACCAGGGCGTGCCGCGCTACGTCGAAGGCATTACCGAACACGGCGTGAGCGACGACGCGAACGACGACGACCAGGGCGCCGGCAACGGCGCGGACGATCTGTATGCGCGTGCCGTATCGATCGTGATGCGCGATCGCAAGGCATCCGTCAGCTATCTGCAGCGCCGGCTTTCGATCGGCTACAATCGTGCTGCCGACTTGATCGAGCGCATGGAAGAAGAAGGCATGATCTCGGCCGCAAACGGCATGGGCAAGCGCGAGATCCTGAGCGGCGCTGCATAAAAAGTTTTCGGTTACCGCTTGCGCCTGCCAGTGATGCGGCTTTGCCGCAGGCAACCTGCGAATTTGGCTGGGCGAAGCCGCCATCGACAGGCTATGAAACAGCCGTATCACGCGCGAATTGGCCTATATCTCGACGCAATGTTGGGGAATGTCACACGCAGCGCGCACGCGAACACAGTTTCACCGACCCGAGGGGCTTGATGAGGACGATCAGCAGCACTGCAGCTTTGATTTGTGTGTTTGCGGCAGCAGTTTCCGGCGCAGCCTTTGCGGAAGACGAGAAGCAGCCGGCGGCAGCCGTTGGCGGCTCCTGGAACACGGAGGTTGCAGCCACCGGCGGGGCCATCGTTCTTGATGAAAAGCAGGCCGCGCTGGTGAAGCAGGTGGACGGCTATTTCAACGCGCTCGGTGATCTCAAGGGCTCATTTATTCAGACCGGCGCCGACAAGAAGAAGATGAAGGGCAAGTTTTTCGTTCAGCGGCCCGGCAAATTCCGCTTTGAATACGCCTTGCCCTCCAGGCAGCTGATTGTTTCCAATGGCGAATCCCTGGCGATCCAGGACGCGGATATCGAGACCGAAGATCGCGTGGAGCTCGACAAGACGCCGTTCCGGCTGCTGCTGAAGAGTGAAGTCAATCTCGCGCGCGACGCGCAGATCATGGAGCTGCAGGACTCAGACGACGTGCTCGTCGTGGCGCTGCAGGACAAAAGCCCGGATTCACCGGGCAAGATCAAGCTCTTCATGTCGAAGAAGCCGGCGCTTGAGCTGAAGGAATGGACGACGCTGGACGCGCAGAACCTTGAGACCAAGGTTGAAATCTCGGAGCTGGCCAAGGGCGAGAAGGCCGAGGCGGACATGTTCGTCATCAAGCCAATGGGCCTGATGCAACACCCCTAGCCTGCCGGCAATGCGTTTTGTATGGTTAACGCGCGGCGCAAATCGCATGGATGTTGCCCGAAAGCGTTTGGCAACTCCTAACGCTGGGGATAACTGCCGTGTGGCGGTAACGTTTTTGTGAAGTGCCGCCCGGCCCCCTATTGAATCTTCGCGTTGTGCGCTTAGATCACCCGTATACAGGCAGTGCCACTAATCTCGGTAGCTCCCCCCGTCTATCCGAAGGCACTGTCTGGGACGCCGGCTTCCCTCCCGGCGTCAGCGCGAGAGCGCATATGGCGCCCAACCCTGCCCCCCAGGGTTGGGCGTTCGCGCATCCGGGCTCCAAAATTCAGTCAGTGCAAATGGGTCAGGTGGATCTGGCTTGCCTTACGGCCTTGAGTGGCCTGGGTGCTGACGGCCGGCGCCGGGGCGTTTTGCGGCGGGATCTTCTCGAGCGAGGCCGCCAGGGCGTTATCGACACGGCGCATCTCGACTGCCATTTCGCTCAGGCGTTGAGAAATCTTGGCAACGAAATGATCGGCCAGCGACGCATCCGTCTCCATCAGCATGCGCAGGTTGCGGCGCGTGATGCGGAAGGCGCGGACCGAACTGCGCGCGACAACCGTCGAGACGGCGCGGGTTTCGATCAACATTGCGAGTTCACCGACGAGCGAGCCAGCAACGACCGGGTCGCCGGTTTCGTCCGCGCGGTCATCGACGATCAGGACTTTGCCGGAGACGACCAGGATGGCGGCATCCGGGATGTCGCCTTCGCTCTGAATGACGTCGCCCGCCTGGAAAACGATGCGCTCGGCCGACTTTGCGATCCGCTCCAGCCGGTCGCCGGACAGGCCGTCGAACATGGCAACGCGCGTGAAGGGTGTCAGCAGGCTATCCGTGGTCATGGCTCGGTATCCCGGTCGGCGCTCACATATTGTGGGCGCGATGGGGTCAGCGTTCGCTGATTCGCCGAATCCGGTCCAGGCTAAGGCCTGTGTATGACTGGGATAACGGGCACGCGGGACGGCGGAGTGTGCGGCTAAGGCACCAGCTTGTATCCGCCCGCTTCCGTAATGAGGATTTCGGCCTTCGAGGGATCATCCTCGATTTTCTGGCGCAGCCGGTAGATGTGTGTTTCCAGCGTATGGGTGGTGACGCCAGCGTTGTAGCCCCACACCTCGTGCAGCAACACCTCCCGCGTCACGACCTTTTCACCCGACCGGTAGAGATATTTCAGGATCGAGGTTTCTTTCTCGGTCAGGCGGACCTTGTTGCCCTGTTCGTCGAGCAGCAGCTTCGATGCAGGCTTGAAGGTGTACGGCCCCAGATTGAAAACGGCGTCTTCGCTTTGCTCATGCTGGCGCAATTGCGCGCGGATGCGGGCGAGGAGAACGGCGAACTTGAACGGCTTCGTCACATAGTCGTTGGCGCCGGCATCCAGGCCGAGGATCTGATCGGCGTCGCTGTCGTTGGCCGTCAGCATGATGATGGGGCTCTTGAAGCCGGCTTTGCGCAGATGGCGCACGGCTTCGCGACCGTCCATGTCTGGCAGGCCGACGTCGAAAACGACGAGGTCGTGGTGATCTGCCTTTGCGCTCTCGATGCCCTTCGTCGCGGTGCCGGCCACCGTGATCTCGAACTCGTCGTGAAGAGCGAGTTGATCGTGAAGGGATCCGCGCAGATCCTCATCATCGTCGACGAGAAGGATCTTGCGTGCCGTGCTCATGCTAAGAACGCTCCGATGCGAAAATTGATGATTGGCCTTGCCGAGGGGCATCGTGGTGAAAACGTGGCGTGAGATTAAGAAGAAAACCGGCGACCGCAAGTCTCAACTGCGTGTCCTGAGCCGGTCCGCATCGGCAACTCAGGGCTGGTTGACGTTTGGAAATTTGCGCGTGCGCTGTGCGCTCGGCCGAAGCGGGCAACGGGCGATCAAGCGCGAGGGTGACGGCGCGACGCCGATCGGGCAGTTCGGTCTCGTGCGGGCGTACTACCGCGCGGATCGGATTTTGCGGCCGCGCATGGGGTTGCCTCTGGTCGCGCTGCGGCCTGACGATGGATGGTGCGATGCAACGGGCGATCGCAACTACAATCGCCATGTGCGGCATCCGTATGCGGCATCGGCCGAGTACATGTGGCGTAAGGATGGGTTGTACGACGTCGTCGTCGTGCTCGATTACAATGTGCGGCCGAGGGCGATGGGCCGGGGCAGCGCGATTTTCCTGCACTGCGCCAGAGATGGATACGCGCCGACGGAAGGGTGTATTGCCGTGGAACGCGGCGAGCTCGTTCGCCTGCTGGCTCATGCATCCACTGTATCAGTGATTGCGACCGCAGGCCGGCGCCGGCTGAAATAAAAAAAGCCCGGGCCTTGCGGTCCGGGCGAGGTGTGAGCGCGCCTAGGTCAGACACTGCTCGGGAGATTGTTCGACGAGAGGACCCGCAGCGTTCGCCGCGGGCCCTTCTGCAACTCAATAATTGTAAGCGCGCTCGCCGTGGTCGGAGATGTCGAGGCCTTCGCGCTCTTTCTCTTCGACGGGACGCAGACCGATGATGAAGTCGACCAGCTTGTAGAGGATGGCCGAGATCACGGCGCACCACACGATGGTCAGGCCAACGGCCCAAGCCTGCGTGATGAGCTGGCTGATCGGGTTGTAGCTGGCGAGAGCAACAGCTTCGCCTGCCTTCTGCGTATAGTCGAGAATGCCAGCGCCGCCCAGGTTCGGATCGACGAGGATGCCCGTGGCGAGAGCGCCGACGATGCCGCCGACTGCGTGGACGCCAAAGACGTCGAGCGAGTCGTCGTAACCGAGAGCGTTCTTGATGCCGGTGCAGAAGAGGAAGCAGACGACGCCGGCGACGACGCCGAGGACGATCGCACCCATCGGGCCGGAGAAGCCAGCGGCCGGCGTGACGGCAACGAGGCCGGCAACGACGCCCGAAGCAAGGCCGAGAAGCGACGGCTTGCCCTTGAACAGCCACTCAGCGAGCATCCACGCCAGACCAGCGGCCGCCGGAGCGACGAAGGTGTTGACCATGGCGAGGAACGCATAAGCGTTGGCTTCGAGGTTTGAACCGCAGTTGAAGCCGAACCAGCCGACCCACAGAAGCGAGGTACCGATCATGGTCATCGTCAGCGAGTGCGGAGGCATGGCTTCCTTGCCGAAGCCGACGCGCTTGCCGAGGATGAGAGCGCCAACCAGGCCAGCGATGCCAGCGTTGATGTGCACAACGGTGCCGCCTGCGAAGTCGATGGCGCCCCAGCTCCAGAGCAGGCCAGCGTCAGCGAAGGTCGATGCCTTGAGGGCATCATCGCCGGCAACGGCAGCGCTGAAGGCATCCGGGCCAGCCCAGTACCAGACCATGTGCGCGATCGGGAAGTAGACGAACGTCACCCACAGAACGGTGAAGAGCAGCAATGCGGAGAACTTCATACGTTCTGCGAAGGCACCGACGATCAGCGCAGGCGTGATGCATGCGAAGGTCATCTGAAACGCTACGAAGGCGTATTCCGGAATGGCTGTGTTGTGGGAGAAGGTGCCGCCAAGCGTCGTGGTATCGACGCCAGCGAGGAACAGCTTGCTGAAGCCGCCCACGTAGGAGTTGAACTCACCGCCGCTGGTGAAGGCCATCGAGTAGCCGTAGACGACCCAAATGATGGCCACGACGCAGACGATGGCAAACACCTGCATCAGCATCGACAGCATGTTCTTCGTGCGAACCATGCCGCCGTAAAACAGCGCCAGGCCCGGAATCGTCATCAGCAGCACGATGACCGTCGAAACGAACATGAAGGCGCTGTCGCCCTTGTTCACCGTCGGTCCGGCGGCCTGCGCGAACGCCGGCGCAGCGAGCAGCGCCGTGGCCCCCGCAACGCCAAGCGCGCGAAGAACGCGCGTGGCAAAGTTTGACTTCATCTCTGTACTCCCCTGTTGTCTCAATGGTGTCTCCTGCACGCGCTAGAGGGCTGCAGCGTCTGCTTCACCGGTGCGGATGCGCACGGTGTGTTCGATGGACGAAACGAAGATCTTGCCGTCGCCGATCTGACCGGTCTTGGCGGCGCGCGTGATGGCCTCGATGGCCTTGGCCACTTCGCCGGCACCCACAACGACTTCGATCTTGATCTTGGGCAGGAAGCTGACCGCGTATTCCGCTCCGCGGTAGATTTCCGTGTGGCCCTTCTGACGGCCATAACCCTTCACTTCCGTGACGGTCATGCCTTGCAAGCCTAGGTCGGTGAGGGCCGAACGGACCTCCTCGAGTTTGAACGGCTTGATGATGGCAGTGATTAATTTCATGCGAGCACCCCCTGAAACTCCTTTGAAGGCACCGCCTCGGTGGGCAGTGCTTGCGGCCGTAAAACAGGTCAGCCGCGCCAGTCGCGGCCGTAACCGGGCCTTAGGAGATCAAGAGCTGTGCCAAGTACGCAGGGAAAACTTAAGATGCTGATTCGGCGAAATAATATTCAGTGCGTCGGGAATTAGACGGGCCGGAACGGTGTATTTCATGGGCGAAATATAGGCAATCGAGGCCCATTGCCTATTATTTGATCATGTAGGCGCTTTCCCGGCGGCGGATGAGTCCTTCTTGGGCAACGGTGGCAATAAGGTGGCCCTCGCGTGAAAAAATGGAGCCACGGCAAAGTCCCCGTGCGCCGTTGGCATTTGGGCTGTCTTGCGTATACAGCAGCCACTCGTCGGCGCGGAACGGCCGGTGGAACCACAAAGCGTGGTCGAGGCTTGCGAGTTGGATGTCCTGGTCAAACAGAAGCTTGCCATGCGCGATCAGAGCCGTGTCGAGCAAGGTGAAGTCCGAGGCATAGGCCAGCATGCACTGGTGCAGGCTCAGGTCGTCGGGCAGGCGGCCGTTGGCCTTGATCCAGACGTGCTGCACGGGCGTCGTCTTTTCACGGGTGAGGTAGCGTGAGATATCGACCGGGCGCATGTCGAACGGACGTTCGCGCTGCCAATACGACCGCATATTCTCGGGCAGGCGGTCCAGCAGCTTGGTCATCAGGGTGGCGGCGCTGGGCAGATCTTCCGGCGGCGGGACGCTGGGCATCTGGGCCTGATGCTCATAGCCGTCCTCGTGCTTGTGGAACGAGGCGCTCATGGCGAACATGGTGCGGCCGTGCTGGATGGCCTTGATGCGGCGTGTGGAAAAGCTGCCGCCATCGCGGGTACGCTCCACCTCGTAAATGATCGGAATTTTCGGGTCGCCGGCCAGCAGGAAATAGGCGTGCAGGGAATGCACGGGACGAGGTTCGGAGATTGTACGGACGGCGGCGACCAGGGCCTGGCCCAGAACCTGCCCTCCATAGACGCGCTGCCAGCCTTCCTTTGGGCTATTGCCGCGATACAGATTGTCCTCCAACTGCTCCAGATCCAGCAGGGCCAGCAAATCCTCAAGGGCTTTGCCGGACGGATCGGCGTCTTTCGTGGGTGCAGCTGGCATGGAGGTGTCCGCTATTCGGTGCTATCGCTCTGATCCGGCTCCTTGCGGGGCGGACTGACCACTCTCTATCAAGGAGCCTGCCGCTAGGCCATGGCGAACGCTGCGCCGAATGGGCGCTATGACATCGTGATCTCGGGGGCGAGCTATGCCGGGCTCGCCTTGGCACGCGCGCTGAGCCAGGCGCTGGAGGGCAGCGCGCGCATCGCGTTGGTCGATCGCAGGCCGGTTGGGCCGCGAGGCAGTGCGCCGGACGCGCGCGCGTTCGCGCTGTCGGCCGGGTCAAAGCGCATGCTGGAAATACTTGGCGTCTGGGGGCTGGTTGCGGATGCCGCGCAGCCGGTGGCTGCAATCGAGATCACGGATTCGTCGCTAGATGCCGGCGTGCGTCCGGTGCTGCTGACGTATGAGAACGCCGTCGAAGGGGGCGAGCCCGCTTCCTACATCGTGCCAGCCGGGCCGCTGAACGATGCGCTGGCCGAGGTCGTGGCGGGCGACGGTGGGATCGAGATCGTCGCACCGGAGGAAATCGCCAGCTTCGTCGGTGACGCGGCGCTGGATCTGACGTTTGCGGGCGGCGCGGCGGTCAAGGCGTCCCTGCTGATCGCGGCGGACGGACGCAACTCTCCGTTGCGCGGGATGGCCGGCATCAAGAGCGTGGGCCGCAGCTATCCGCAGACGGGCATCGTCACGACGGTCGCGCATGCCAAGCCGCACAACGGGCATGCCGTGCAGCATTTTCTGCCGGGTGGACCATTTGCCATCCTGCCGCTGCCGGGCAATCGCGCCTGCATCACGTGGACGGAAGAGGCCGACGAGGCGCGGCGCATCCTGGCGCTCGACGATGCGGCGTTTCTGGAGGAGGTCGACAAGCGCTTCGGCGGCAAGCTGGGAACGCTGAGCCTGGCAGGCCCGCGGCAGTCGTGGCCGCTGGAACTGCATCTAGCGAGATCGTACATCGCGCCGCGGTTCGCGGTGGTCGGCGATGCGGCGCATGTGGTGCATCCGATTGCGGGGCAGGGCTTGAACCTGGCGCTGCGCGATGCGGCCGCGTTGACGGAAGCGATCACCGACGCGGCGCGGCTGGGCTTGGACCTGGGGAGCGCGCAGGCGCTGGAACGCTACGAGCGGTGGCGCCGCTTCGATGCGGCCATGTCGACGGCAGCGTTCGACGGTCTCAACGTACTGTTCTCCAACGACTTGACGCTGCTGCGCGCGGCGCGCGACGTGGGGCTCGGTTTAGTCAATCGCAGTCCGATGCTGAAACAGCTATTCGTCGCGGAGGCCGCCGGTATCACGGGCGACGTGCCGCGGCTGCTGCGCGGCGAAGCCGTATGAGGAGCGACGCGTGACGCTGACCGAAACGGTAACGAAGCCAATGCTGCTGGTTGCTGCCGCTGCGCTCGTGGATCGCGACAACCGGGTGCTGATCGCCAAACGGCCTGAAGGCAAGGCGATGGCGGGCCTGTGGGAGTTTCCGGGCGGCAAGGTGGACAAGGGCGAAACGCCGGAGCGGGCACTGGTGCGTGAGCTGCGCGAGGAGCTGTCGATCGAGGTCTGCGATACGTGCCTGGCGCCGTTTACGTTCGCCAGCCACGAGTACGAAGCGTTCCACCTCCTGATGCCGCTGTTCCTGTGCCGCAATTGGGAGGGTGACCTCGCGCCGCGTGAAGGCCAGGAGATCAAGTGGGTGAAGGCCAGCCGTCTGGCCGACTACGCGATGCCGGAAGCCGACAAGCCGCTGGTGCCGTGGCTGCGGGATTTGCTGGGGTGACTCGCGTCGCGTGACGCTTGACGCCGGGGCGGCCGCGTGAGACTCTTCGTGCATGCTGGATCCACGCCGGATCAGACACAAAGGTTTACGACTACTCTTCGAGCGTGGCGAGGAGCGGCGTCTCAATCTACAATGGGTTCCTCGCATCAAGCGCATTCTGGCGGCGCTCAATATCGCGGGAGCGCCGGATGAAATTGATACGCCGGGATCTGATTTTCATGAGCTCGTCGGCAACCGCAAAGGAACATATTCGGTCACGGTTACGCGCAATTGGCGCCTAACGTTCGAATGGGATTCCGAAGGACCGCTTAACGTCGACCTGGAGGACTATCATGGCCGCTGACCGCAATTTGCCCGGCTTCGAGCCGCCCCATCCAGGTGACTACCTTCGGGAAGATATTCTGCCCGCGTTGGACATGACGATCACGCAGCTGGCCGAGCATCTTGGAGTAAGCCGGGCATCGCTTTCGGAACTTGTGAACGCAAATCGTTCGGTCTCACTGGAGATGGCTCAGCGGTTAGGGCAAGCGTTCCGCAACGGAACCCGCTTCTGGATGGCGCTGCAGATGCAGCGTGATATTTGGCTGGCTGAGCAAAATTCTCGTGTTTCGGTGAAGCCCATCGTACGCAAATCCTCTCGCGCGGCTTGATGCGTTACTTCGATCGCGGTTCGAGCACGTCTTTCAAGCTCACCGTTGCAGAGCCGGGCTTCAGGGCTTTGGGCTGGCTGGGGTCGGGGCGCCAGGCGGTGATGGTGAGGATCTCGAAGGTGGCGGGGATGCGGCCGTTGGGCAGGGCGAAGCGCTCGGCGTAGATCTCGGCGGCACGCAGCAGCAGGCGGCGGGTGACGGGCACGCGGCGGCGGTCGGCCAGCATGTTGCTGGCGCCCATGGCCTTGATTTCGCGCATCAGCGATAGAGGGTCGGCGTAGGTCACGGACACGGTGTCGCTGTCGACGACGGGAAGGGCGAAGCCGGCGCGCTGCACCAGGGTGCCGAGGTCGCGCACGTCGGCGAAGGGCGCAACCCGCGGCGAGGCGCCGCCGGTCACTTCGGTCTCGGCGATGAGCCAGGCTTGGCGCAGCTCGTTGAGCGTGGCGCCGCCGAGAAGCGCACCGAGGAACAGACCGTCCGGCTTCAGGGCGCGGTTGATCTGGATGAGGGCGCCCGGCAGATCGTTGACCCACTGCAGCGCCAGGCCGGAAACGATCAGATCGAGCGAGGCTTCGGGCAGCGCCGGCGCTTCCAGGCTTGCCTGGATCTTTGGCGGCGCGCATTGCGCCAGGAGCGACGCGTTCGGTTCAAGCGCGGTGAGACTTTCGATGCCGGAAGTGGACCGCAGCCGGCCGCCGAGCAGACCGTGGTGGGCGCCGAGATCGAGGGCGAGCGGGAACTTGCGCTGAATGAGGGCCAGGCGGTCGATCAAATCGTCGGCAACGCGGTCGAGCAGGAAATCGTGGGATGCCGCCGAGGGCGCGGCGCGTGTGCGACGCCGGTCAAGAAGCTCGAGGTCGAAGATTTTCGGGGCGCTCATGCGTATGCTGACGTTTTGTGTTTCGAGGGCTGACGCGCTGGCTTAGCATGGGTATCGGGGAGCGCTATGCGAGAAGACGTCGAGACCAACGAAGAGATGCCGCAGGCTTTGCCGCGGCGGACGCCACTCTTGCGGCGGGGGATGGCGTGGCTCTCCGACGTTGTGTTTCCGCCGGTTTGCCTGTCCTGCCGCGCTGGGCTGGTGACGCATGACGCGCTTTGTCCGGCTTGCTGGTCGCGGATCGATTTCATCAGGCCGCCGCTTTGCGACAGGCTTGGGCTGCCGATGCCGTATGACACGGGCGGTACCATGATCTCGGCAGCCGCCGCGGCAGACCCGCCATCGTATGAGCGGGCGCGGGCGGTGGCGCACTATACCGGCGTGATGCGGGAGCTGGTGCACGACTTCAAGTTCTCGGACTGGCATGCGGCGCGCAAGCTACTGTCGCGGCTGATGGCCGAGGCCGGCAAATCGCTGATCGCGGAGGCCGATGTCGTAGTGCCTGTGCCGCTGAGCCGGGCGCGCCTGATATCGCGACGGTTCAATCAGGCGGCGCTGCTGGCGCAAGATCTCAGCCGTTCCTCCGGGATCGTGTACGAGCCGCTGGCGCTTGTCCGCACGCGGGCGACGCCGCAGCAGGTTGGCCTCACCAGGGCCGAGCGCAAGCTGAACGTGCGCGGCGCGTTCGCGGTGCCCCGGGCCAAGGCTGCCTGCATCGCTGGCCGTCGCGTGCTGCTGGTGGACGACGTTATAACAACGGGTGCGACGTGCGGATCGGCCGCGCGGGCGCTGACGCGGGCAGGTGCGGCTCAGGTCGATGTCCTGGCATTGGCGCTAGTGACGGATTATTCGACGGTGGCGGCTTAGCTGTGATTGGACCTATTGACCGCGACATTCTTTACCGACGGGCCGTCATGGTCATGCTGGGCGTCAGCATCCTGCCATTGCTGATCGGCTGGTCTCAGGTGGCCGGCCTCGTTACGGGCGAAGTCTCGCGCGTTCTAAAAATGGGTTCAGGCTTGCTCCATGTGGTGATTATGGTGGGGTTGCTGATCTGGAAGCGCAGCATGGTTTTGCTGAGCTATTTCCTGATCAGCATCCTGGGATTCATATTCATGAGCTGCAGTTCGCCAGTCATATTGATCTATCTGCTTTTGATATTCCTTGTGCCCTGCCTCTATGGGGGCGAAGGCTGTATGCTTGGGACGTGGCTGTACGCCCCATCCGTGCCATGACGTGGTGGTCATGTTGCCACGGTGCGCTTGCGCCCCCATATGATCGGGGTACGCTAGGCACGCTGTGCGAGAGTCGCCAGGCGGGAAGCTGATCGGGATGAGCAAGGTCGTTATCTATACAACGTCAATGTGCTGTTACTGCCATCGCGCCAAGGATTTACTGCGGCAGAAGGGCGTTCAGTTCGACGAGATCGATGCGTCTGCGCGCGATGTGCGGGCGGCCATGATCCAGAAGGCGGGCGGACGGACGTCTGTGCCGCAAATCTGGATCGGTGGCGATCACGTTGGCGGTTGTGACGACCTCTACGCTCTCGACCGCGCTGGGCGGCTTGATCCGATGCTCGGCCGACAGAACGCCTGACGTTTGGTATTTAAGTGCAAGGCTGACCACCGCGATGGCGGGTAATGACACTCCCACGACCTTCAAGGCTGCGCTGGTGCAGATGTGCTCCGGCCGTGATGTGGCGCGCAATGTGCGCGACGCGACGGCACTGATCCGTGAAGCAGCGGCGGGTGGCGCCCAGTACGTGCAGACGCCTGAAGTCACAACGCTGATGGAGCTCGACAAGAAGCTGCTGTTCGCGGCGATCGAGCCCGAAGAGACGAGCGCGGCGCTGGCGGCGTTTCGCGGGCTGGCGGCCGACCTGGGCATCTGGCTGCACATCGGCTCGATGGGCGTAAAGGTCGCGCCGGACAAGATCGCCAACCGCGCTTTCGTGATCGGGCCGGATGGACAGGTGACGGCGCGCTACGACAAAATCCATATGTTCGACGTGGATCTGCCGAGCGGCGAGAGCTACCGGGAGAGCAACAGCTATCAAGCAGGTGAGCAGGCTGTGATCGCGGAGCTGCCGTGGGGCGGATTAGGGTTGACGATTTGTTACGACCTGCGCTTCCCGCAGCTGCATCGTGCCTTGGCCCAGGCTGGCGCCGTGATGATCGCGGGACCGTCGGCGTTTACGAAGGTTACGGGCGAGGCGCACTGGCACACGCTGCTGAAGGCGCGGGCGATCGAAAGCCAGTGTTTCGTGCTGGCGGCCGCCCAGGGCGGGCGGCACGAACATGGCCGTGATACCTACGGTCATAGTTTGGTAATCTCGCCGTGGGGCGAGGTGATCGCGGAGGGCGTCGTTCAGCCTTCAGTTATCTTCGCCGATATAGACTTGCGACTGGTGAAGGAAGCGCGGGACCGTGTGCCGTCGTTACGGCACGACCGGGCGTTTGAAATAGCTCACGCCGGCGGTGTGGCAGGCGTGAAGGTGGCGATATGATCAAGTACCGGCTCATCTGCAATGAGAGCCATGAATTCGAAGGCTGGTTCCGCGGAAGCGATGAGTACGATGCGCAAGCGTCGAACGGGCATCTTTCATGCCCGGTGTGCGCCTCGACGGCCGTGTCCAAGGCTGTGATGGCGCCGAACGTGGCGACCAGCAGGGGCGTTGCGCCGATGCCCCGGCAGGCGCCTGGGCCTGATCGGCAGCGCGAGATCTTTGCGGCCTTGCGCAAGCTGCGGTCAGAAGTTGAAGCGCGGTCGACATATGTGGGCGAGCGATTTGCCGAGGAAGCCCGCAAGATCCACTTCGGCGAGGCCGAGGAGCGCGTCGTGCACGGTGAGGCGACCATGGACGAGGTTCATGCGCTGAGTGAAGACGGCGTGCCGGTGATGCCGCTGCCGCGGCTGCCAAAGGATCTGAACTAACAGCGGGCGCCGCTCCTGCTCGCAGGGTTCAAATCACGTCGACTTTCAGAGTGCCGACACCGGCGATGGCGCCTGAGAGCTTGTCTCCAGGATGCACGGGGCCGACGCCATCGGGCGTGCCGGTTAGAATGATGTCGCCGGGCTGTAGCGTGAAGTAGGTCGACAGGCGAGCGATGAGATCTGCCACCGGCCAAATCATCTGAGACAGGTCGCCGGACTGGCGGCGTTCGCCGTTGATATCGAGGCGAACCTCCCCGCGGGTGGGATGGCCGATGGCGCTCGCCGGCTGAATGGGCGAGCACGGCGCTGAGCCTTCGAAGGCTTTTGCGACTTCCCACGGGCGGCCGAGCTTTTTCAGTTCGGCTTGCAGGTCGCGGCGGGTCATGTCGAGGGCGACGGCATAGCCAAAAACGTGGTCGAGCGCGCGGTCTGGCGCGATGCCGCTGCCGCCTGATTGCAAGGCGACGGCGAGTTCGATCTCGTGATGGATGTCAGTGGCGCCCGGTGGCATGCGGAAGGCTGCGCCGGTCACCAGGCAACTGGGGTTCTTCTGGAAAAAGAACGGTGGCTCGCGATCCGGGTTGTGGCCCATCTCGCGGGCGTGAGCGGCATAGTTGCGGCCGACGCAATAGACGCGATTCACGGGAAACAGATCGCGCGTTCCAGACACTGGAAGCGTGGTGGCCGGCACGGGCGGAAACACAAACGTCATATTGTCATTCATCGCAGGCGCAACGCCCTCGCCGGGTTCAGAAATTACCGTCACATTGGAGAGATGTGGCGGCACTAGAGTCTTGTGGTGCTTTTCATTGGATAGTCGCTGCACAGCGTGTCCGGAAGCGCTTCCGGTTAGGGCCAAACTCCAGTTCGTGAAGGTTCCGCATGATTGAAGCTGATCGTCCGGTGTCCGTGCAGGCCGAAGAGGCCGAGGATGGCGGTGCGAACTCTAGCATGAACGCGTCGCTGGGCGATGTCGTCGCGCAACGGCTGTCGAGGCGCGATGTCATGCGTGGGGCGCTGGCGGTGAGCGTAGCCGGAGCGGCGGTAGAGTCTGTGTTGCGAGCGGTGAGCCCGGCCGCAGCTGCGCCAGCGCTTGATGGAGCGAGGCCGGTGTTCGACTTCGCCGAGCTTGGTGTGATCGAAGACGAAACGCATCATGTGGCCGACGGCTACGATGCGGACGTGCTGATCCGCTGGGGTAATCCGGTGGTGGGCGATGCCCCAGCGTTCGCACCGGCAACGCAGGGGCCGGAGGCTCAAGCCAAGCAATTCGGTTATAACAACGACTTCATCGGTTTCATCCCGCTTGGAACCGCCGGCGATCGCGGGCTACTGGTCGTCAATCACGAGTACACGAACGAGGAATTGATGTTCGCCGGGCTGCTTCCGCGCGGCAGAGGCATGGATGCTGCCGGCAAGGACGCGGTCTTCGAGGCGATCACCGAACGGCACGTTGCCGTGGAAATGATGGCGCATGGCGGATCGGTGATCGAGATCGCGCGTTCGGGCGGCAAGTGGGCGGTCGTGCCCGATTCAAAGTACGCGCGTCGGATCACAGCCGAGACAGAGATGGAGATCTCGGGTCCGGCGCGGGGGCACGCGTTGATGCGGACGTCTGCCGACCCAGAAGGCTCGCGCGTGCGCGGCATGATCAACAACTGCGCCGGCGGCGTCACGCCGTGGGGCACGTGGCTAACGTGCGAAGAGAACACCAACTACTACTTCTGGAATAAGGCGGCGTTGGATCGTCATCCGCAACGCAGCGGGCTGGTGCGCTATGGCATCCCCAGCGAATGGTACCAGTGGGGCCGGTTTCATGAGCGCTTCGACATTGGCCGCGAGCCGAACGAGCCGCATCGCTTCGGGTGGGTTGTGGAGATCGATCCGATGGACCCGGACTCGGTGCCGGTGAAACGGACAGCGATGGGCCGGTTCAAGCACGAGGGCGCGGGCAACATCGTCAACAAGGACGGGCGGTTCGTCGTCTACCAGGGCGACGATGAGCGCTTCGACTACCTCTATCGCTTCGTGACGGAGGGAAAGGTCGATGCGGCGGATCGCGCGAAAAACAGGGATCTGCTGGATCGTGGCACGCTGTCGGTGGCGCGGTTCGACGCCGACGGGACGGGGCATTGGCTCCCGCTCATTCATGGACAAAGCGGTCTGGTGCCGGCGCTGGGGTTTGCGGATCAAGGGGAGGTTCTGATCCAGGCGCGGCTGGCGGCCGACATGCTGGGTGCGACCAAGATGGACCGGCCGGAAGATGTCGACGTCAATCCCGCGACGGGCAAGGTCTACGCCATGCTGACGAATAATACGAAGCGCAAATCAGACGTGACAGACGCCGCCAACCCGCGCGGGCCGAACGTGTTTGGCCACATCATCGAGATCACACCGGATGATGGCGATCACGCAGCGGGCGGATTTCGCTGGGAGATCCTGGTGAAGTGCGGCGACCCGGCGATTGCCCCGCTGGGGGCTGCGTTCAATCCAGCCACGAGCCGCAATGGCTGGTTCGCGATGCCGGACAATTGCACCTTCGATGCCGAAGGCCGGCTGTGGGTGGCGACGGACGGGAACTCGGCGGCAAAGACCGGGCGTGCAGACGGCATCTGGGGCATCGACACGCAGGGTGAGGGGCGCGGTACGTCGACGTGCTTCTTCCAGGTGCCACGCGGCGCCGAGATGTGCGGGCCGTGCTTCACGCCCGACATGGAAACGATGTTCCTGGCGGTGCAGCATCCCGGAGAGGTTGCCGAGGGTGCCAAGGGGCAGAAGGCGGCGTCGTTCGAAGATCCATCAACGCGCTGGCCTGATTTTCAGGACGGTGTGCCGCCGCGGCCGAGTGTGGTGGCCGTGACGCGCCGCGGCGGCGGGAAGATTGCCCGCGGCACGTGATCCCCTGCGGGTTTCAGGTCATATCGACGGAGTAGTAGTCACCATGGCTAAGGTGGCACATCGCCGAGCGCCATTCTACCGGGCGGCCGTCGATCGAATAGACAATGCGATCGAGTTCGAGCAGCGGCGTGTCGGTTTCGACGGCCAAGGCTTCCGCAACGTTGGATGTGGCACGCGTGACCGTCAGGCGCTCTTGGGCGCCGCCAAGCAGGATGCCGAACTGTTGCGCCAGGGCAACGATGCGGTGGGGGACGTGGCCCTTCGTTGCCAGACCCGGAAACCGCGCTTCCGGCATGGCGATCTGTTCCAGCAGCACGCGCTTGGCCTGGGCACTTTGAACGCGCCGGACGCGGATGACGGGATCGCCAGCGCGCAGCCGGAGCTTGGCACCTTCCTCTTCGGTGGCGCGGCCAGCTTTGATTTCGGACTTTAGGATGTCCATGCTCAGGCAGTTGCCTTCAGACCCGCAGATCCGATTGAAGCGCATGGCGAGATCATCCGACGTCTGGTCGTTGACGAAGGTGCCGCGGCCCTGGCGCCGGGTGATGAGATGTTCCTGCTCCATCACGTCCAGCGCCTTGCGCACGGTCCCGACGCTGACACCGAGTTCGCGCGACAAGTCGACTTCGTTGGAAATGCCTGAGCCAGGCTTCCATTGGCCCGAGGTGATACGCTCCACGAGCATGTCCCGCACCTGCAGATACAGCGGCCGGATTGTGAAGCGAGTCATGTTGCTCATGAGGATGTCTCTGCTGCCTTTGCGGAGTCGAGCAATTCAGTAAACGAATTAAATACGATATTGCAACCAGTGGCAATCGTCCGTCGTCTGCGTAACAACGTGCGATTATAAACACTGTATAAATCGTCATACGTTACATGAGCAATACTGGATTTAGCGGATCGATGAATTAATAAGAATTTCACGAAAACAGGGCGCGCAAGCCACACTTCCGTTTCAGACAATTTATTGCGGAGAACGATGTTGTCCAGGCCGCCACGGTGGCGCCCGAAAAACAAGGGCTTGCCGTTAGCACGTCTCGCGGTGCAAACAACTGAGGGCGCGTATGAAACGCGTGGCGACCGGAGGATATAGATGCTTTCGCTGACGGCTGACGGCCCGGCCCGGATCAACGGCACAGGGCAGGAGATCCGCCACGATTGGACGCGGGCCGAAGCGCAAGCGCTTTACGAGGCGCCGTTCAATGACCTTTTGTTCCGGGCCCATCTGGTTCACAGGCAGAATTTCGACCCCAACAAGGTCCAAAAGAGCCGGCTGCTCAGCATCAAGACGGGCGGCTGCGCGGAGGACTGCGGCTATTGCAGCCAGTCCGCCCATCACGAGACCAAACTGAAGGCTTCCAAGCTGATGGAGGTCGAGCGGGTTCTGGATGAAGCCCGGAAAGCTAAAGAGGGCGGCGCGACACGTTACTGCATGGGTGCTGCCTGGCGTAGCCCCAAGGCGCGGGACATGGACACAGTCGTCGCGATGGTAGAGGGCGTGAAAGCGCTCGGCATGGAAACATGCATGACGCTGGGAATGCTGTCAGACGATGATGTCGTCAAGCTGCGCGACGCGGGCCTCGATTACTACAACCATAATATCGATACCTCGGAACGCTATTATTCCAAGGTCATCAAGACGCGGACGTTCCAGGATCGGCTCGACACGTTGGCGCGTGTGCGCGAGGCCGGCATGAAGGTGTGCTGCGGTGGAATCGTCGGCATGGGCGAGGAAGACGGTGATCGCGTCGACATGATCGTGACGTTGGCAAACCTTGAAGAGCACCCCGAAAGCGTGCCGATCAATATGCTGATCCCGATCGGCGGCACCCCGTTGGAGAACGTGGAAAAGCTGGATCCGATCGAGTTCGTTCGCACGATCGCGCTGGCGCGCATTCTGATGCCGAAGTCGTTTGTGCGTCTCTCCGCCGGGCGTACCGACATGACCGACGAGATGCAGGCACTGTGCTTTTTTGCCGGCGCAAACTCGATCTTTACTGGTGAGACACTGTTGACTGCTGATAACCCTGGAGAAGACGCCGATACGGCGTTGTTCAATCGTCTTGGCCTGCAACCGCTGGAACTGGAAACGCCGCCAGTCGTCGCCAAGGCGCATGAGGATGAGCCGTGCCGGACAGCCACGAGCGGGCGCTGAAGGCACTGCAGAAGCGCGGGCGGCTGCGAACGTTGTCGCCTCGCGCCGGGATCGATTTCTCATCCAATGACTATCTCGGCCTGGCGTCTGCGCCGGAACTGGCGGCGGCGGCCGCGGAGGCATTGGCGCGGGGGGTGCCGCTGGGTGCGGGCGGATCGCGCCTTCTGCGCGGCAATCATCACGAACACGAAGCGCTCGAAGCCGAGGCAGCTGCCTTCTTCAAGGCGGAGACAGCGTTGTTCTTCGGCGGAGGATTCCAGGCGAACTACGCACTGTTTGCCACGCTGCCGCAACGCGACGATCTGGTGGTTCACGACGAACTGATCCACGCCAGCGTGCACGATGGCATTCGGGCGGGGCGCGCGACGGCCCTGGCAGCAAACCACAACGATGCGCAGGCGTTCGACGACCGCATCACCGCATGGCGCGCCAGAGGGGGCATTGGCCGTCCATGGATCGCGGTCGAAAGCCTGTATTCGATGGATGGCGACTGCGCGCCTCTGGCGGATCTGATAGCCGTTGCCGACCGGCACGACGGTGTCCTGGTTCTCGACGAGGCGCATGCGACGGGGGTGTTCGGGCCCCAGGGACGTGGCCTGGGTGCTGCTTTCGAGGGACGCGACAACGTCGTCTCGCTGCACACCTGCGGCAAGGCCTTGGGTGCATCGGGAGCCCTGGTGCTGGCGCCAGCTGTTCTGCGCGACTTTCTGATCAATCGCTCGCGGCCGTTCATTTACGCGACGGCGCCGTCTCCGCTGATCGCCGCCGTCGTGCGTAGAGCACTGGCAATCTGCGGGGATGAACCGCAGCGGCGGGACACATTGCGACAGAGGGTCGGCGAATTCGGGCGGCTTGCGTCGGCAAAGCTAGGACTGGCGCTATCCGGGTCGCAGATCCAGCCCTTCATTGTCGGAGGCGACGGCGATGCCGTTGCCTTGGCGAAGGCCGTGCGGGAGCGTGGTTTCGATGTCCGAGCTGTCCGGCCACCGACGGTGCCGGAGAACACGGCGCGATTGCGCATTGCGCTGACGCTGAATGCAACCGCGGAGGATGCGGCACGATTGGTCGATGCGGTGGCTGAAAGCGTGGAAGCCCTGGGCCTTCAACTGGTGCCGCGGGTGCCTGCGCTGGCTGGCATGGCGCGATGAGCGGACTGATCATCAGCGGTACCGATACCGACGCCGGCAAGACGGTATTTGCGGCGGCCTTGGTTGCGGCCACCGGAGGACGCTATTGGAAGCCGATTCAGGCCGGGCTAAGCGGCGAAACGGATGCAATGATCGTGCGCCGCTTGGCGAGCGCTGACGCGGCCCGGATACTGCCAGAGGTCTATCGCCTGGCCACGCCGGCCTCGCCGCATGTGGCAGCTGAGATCGACGGAATCGAGATCGATTTGGACAGGCTGGCGCTGCCCGAGGTGGCGGGCGCTGGGCCGTTGATCGTCGAGGGAGCGGGGGGCGTGCTTGTGCCGCTGACACGCAAGACGCTGCAAGTCGAGCTGTTCGCGCGCTGGGATCTGCCCGTCGTTCTCGTCGCCTCGACGCGACTCGGCACGATCAACCACAGCCTGTTGTCGCTCGAGGCACTGAAGCGGCGCACCATCGACATTCGCGGCATTGCGTTCGTGGGTGATGAGAATGCCGACAGCGAACGAACGATCTGTGACTTCGGCAACGTGCGCAGGCTTGGGCGGCTGCCGCACCTGCCGGAGCTGTCTGCCGGGCCGCTGCTGGCGGCGTTCAAGGCAAACTTCTCGCTGGGGGACTTCGTCTGATGGCATCGCCCGTCTGGCACCCCTTCACGCAACATGCGCTGCAGCCGGATGCGACACTGATTGCGCACGGCGAAGGGGCGTGGCTGACGACGGGGGACGGACGCCGCATCCTCGATGCCATCTCGTCATGGTGGGTGGTGACGCACGGCCATCGCCATCCAGCGATCGTTGCCGCTATCAAGGCGCAGGCCGACACGCTGGATCAAGTGATCTTTGCCGGCTTCACGCACCAACCGGCCGAAGAGCTGGCCGCCAAGCTCATTGCCATCGCGCCGCCGGGACTGTCTCACGTGTTCTTTTCCGACAGCGGTTCCACCGCGGTGGAAGTGGCGCTGAAGATGGCGCTGGGCTATTGGCGCAACGTGGGCAAGCCGCGGTCGCGCATCGTGGCGTTGGAGCATGGCTATCACGGCGATACGATCGGTACGATGTCGGCTGGCGCACGCGGCGTGTTCAACGAAGCTTATGAGCCGTTGCTATTCGACGTGACACGGCTTCCATTCCCGCATGCGGGCAAGGAGCAGGAGACACTCGATGCCCTGGAGGCGGCGTGCCGTCGTGATGCGCCGGCGGCGCTGATTGTGGAGCCGCTCGTTCTAGGCGCGGGCGGCATGCTGATCTACGCGCCGCAGGTACTGTCGGATATGGCGCGCATCTGCGCGGCGCACGGCGTGCTGTTCATTGCCGATGAAGTGATGACGGGGTGGGGCCGCACGGGCCGGCGGTTTGCGTGCGAGCATGCGGGGATCACGCCGGACATCATGTGCCTGGCGAAGGGCTTGACGGGCGGGTCTCTGCCGTTGGCGGTGACGTTGTGCAAGCCCGAGATTTTCGAAGCCCACCGATCGACGGATCGGGGCAAGACGTTCTTCCATTCCAGCAGCTACACGGCCAACCCAATTGCCTGCGCGGCGGCCGTCGCCAACCTTGGCATTTGGGAAACGGAGCCAGTTGGCGAGCGGATCGCCCAGCTGTCAGCGCTTCAGGGAGAGGCTCTGGCAAAACTTGCCAGGTTGCCGAATTTGAGCGGCGCTCGGCAGCTGGGAACGATTGCTGCTATAGATTTAAAGGTAAACGATGCGGGCTACCTTGCCACCGTGGGATTGCAACTCTATGGGGCGGTGCTGGAACGCGGCGTGCTGATCAGACCGCTGGGCAACACGATCTACGTCATGCCCCCGTATTGTTTGACGGCGGACGATGTTCAGTACATCTATTCGGCGATTGAGAACGCGATCAGTTCCATCGCCTGAGGCACTCTAATGGGTTCGACGATTTTGGGGTTTGGGCATTTCGTGCCAGAGCAGCGCATTACCAATGCGATGCTCGAGGCGCAACTGGGCCTCCAGGCCGGTTGGATTGAGCGGCGCACGGGCATCGTCGAGCGCCGGTGGGCAAGCGAGCACGAAACACTGTCGGATTTCGCGGTGGCCGCCGGGGCCATGGCGCTGGAACAATCCGGCGTCGAACCGGAGGCGATCGCGCTTCTCGTTTTGGCGACGTCGACACCGGACCACCTGCTGCCGCCAACGGCCCCTCTGGTTGCGCACCGGTTGGGGCTGGGCGGGGCGGGCGCTATCGATATGGCGGGCGCTTGCGCGGGTTTTCTTTACGCGCTGACATTCGCCGACGCTTTTGCCCGCACGCACGGCGCTCCCGTGCTCGTTATTGCCGGCAATCTGCTGTCGCGCCGCATCGATTTCGGGGAGCGTGACTCTGCAGTCATCTTCGGCGATGCGGCGGGCGCAATTGTGCTGGGCCCGACGTCGCGAACGACGGCCGGTGTGCAAGGTGTGACCTTGGAGTCGGATGGCGCCCACTACGATCTGATCAAGATTCCGGCGGGTGGAAGCAAAGTACCGTTTACCGACGGCATGGCCGCGTCTGAGACCAAGATGCGCATGAGAGATGGCCGGACGATATTCCGCCGTGCGGTTGAGATTGCTGCGCGGACCTCGTTCGCTGCCGTAGAAATGGCCGGACTTGAAATGGACGAGGTCGACCACTGGGTGCCGCATCAGGCCAACGCGCGCATCATTGCCGCGTCGCAGGCGCGCTTGGAGCTGGACGACGCGTGCCTGATCACCAGCGTTCGCGAGTTCGGGAACAGTTCGGCGGCCACGATTCCGCTGACGATGTCGCTGAACTCAGGGCGCTTCAAAAGAGGCGAGCAATTGCTGCTGACGGCAGTTGGCGCCGGTCTGACCGGCGGCGCGGTCCTGTTCGAGCTCTGACAATCCAGGCATCAGCTTAAAAGCGGCTCTAACTGCCGCCCGTTGTGCCCCGCGGAACAGCGCCGCAGGTCGAGATCCCCGACAGTAGCGACATGAACAGCGTTGGGCTGCTTCGTCGACCGGGGGCTAAAAATGGACGTTCAGGCAAAGTCATCATCGTCGCTGATCTGGCCGACGGCACTGGCCGGGTTGTTTGGGTCGGTATTTCTGATCGCTGCCGTACTGTCGGGCCCGGCGGATGCGGATGCACCAGTGAAGCCGAACATCGCAACCATTCAAGCGCAGAACTGATCTGTCTGCTTACTGTGGATATGACTGGCGCATAGGAATTGCTTAAAATCGCGCCTATGGCTCGGCGCTGCGCTTGCGCGCAGCCGCATTGGGGATGTCTTTCGACCCAACCTGGGCTTGCTACTGCCCTCAAGCGACACACGAACACTGTTAATCTGCCTGCATTGCCGCAGGGTCCGACACCTTCTTGCGAATGATTCGCAACTAGGATAGCGTCTCACGACGACATGTTGGCGGGCCCGGCGATGGATGCATCAGTGAAAGACGACGATCGAGGTTGGCGGACGCGCTCTGAGAACCCGCCGCTGGGTGAAATTTTCAGGTCCATCCGTGTGCCGGTGACGGGCAGCGGCTGGCGAAAGATGGTGGCGTTTGTCGGACCGGGATATCTCGTCGCTGTCGGATACATGGATCCAGGCAACTGGGCGACGTCGCTAGCGGGCGGATCGAAGTTCGGCTACACGCTGCTCGTCATCGCGCTCATTTCCAACATCATGGCGATCATCCTGCAATCGCTGTGCGCGCGGCTCGGCATCGCGACTGGGCGCGACCTGGCGCAGGCATGCCGCGATGCATTCCCCCGGCCGGTGGCCTGGGTGCTGTGGCTGTTTGCCGAACTCGCGATCGTGGCGACCGATTTGGCTGAGGTGATCGGTACGGCGATCGGTCTCAATCTGTTGCTCGGCATTCCGCTGGAGATCGGCGTCGTGTTAACGGCGCTCGACGTGTTCCTGATCCTGTGGCTACAGAATCTCGGGTTCCGCTGGATCGAAGCGCTCATCATTGCGCTGCTCGGCGTCATCACGGTGTGCTTTGCCGTGCAGATCGCCATGGCCGATCCGGTGTGGGGTGACGTCATCAAGGGGTTTGCGCCGACGACCGACATCGTCAAGAACCCGCAGATGCTTTACCTGGCGTTGGGCATCATCGGTGCCACCGTGATGCCGCACAATCTTTACCTGCACTCGGCCATCGTGCAGACGCGAGACTACGGGCGCAGCGTTCCGGAAAAGCGTGAAGCGCTGAAGTATGCGACGATCGATTCCACTGTGGCGCTGATGTTTGCGCTGCTGATCAATGCTTCGATCCTGATCCTTGCCGCCGCGACGTTCCATACGACGGGGCGCACAGAGGTGGCGGAACTGGGAGAGGCCCATACGCTGCTGCTGCCGCTTCTGGGCGCGTCGATCGCGCCGTCGTTGTTCGCGATTGCGCTGCTGTGCTGCGGCCTCAATTCAACCGTGACGGCGACGCTCGCGGGCCAGGCCGTCATGGAGGGCTTCATCAACTTCCGCATCGCGCCGTGGGCGAGGCGGCTCATCACGCGCGGCGTGGCGATCATTCCGGCGGCGGCGGTCACGATCTTCTATGGGCAGAGTGAGACGGCAAAGCTGCTTATTCTCAGCCAGGTCGTGCTGAGCTTCCAGTTGCCGTTCGCGGTCATTCCGCTGGTCATGTTCACGGCTAGCAAGACCAAGATGGGAGAGCTCATCGCGCCGCGCTGGCTGACGGCGGCAGCAGCCGTCATTGCCGCCATAATTGTCACGTTGAATGTCAAACTTCTGTTCGATGTGATGACCGCGGTCTGATTTGGCCCGTTGCTCTCGGTAACATCAGGCATGTTCGCGGGCCGGCGTTGCGCACCGCGGCTGATCCTGGCACCTGTATAGGCGCGCTTAGTACGGGAAAACGCTTCACACTTTTCCGGAAGCGCACGAGGGTTCGGGAGCTGCCATGACACGCCTTGCACGACCATTGTCGCAGTTGAAGACCCGCTATGACGTCATCGTCATCGGCTCGGGCTATGGCGGCGGCGTAACCGCTTCAAGGTTATCTCGTGCGGGCAAGCACGTGGCGGTGCTGGAGCGAGGTCGCGAGTTCGTGACGGGCGAATTCCCCAGCCGTTTTCCAGACCTCAAGAATGAGCTGCAGATCACCACCAAGCATTTGCGCACGGGACCGGCGACAGGGCTGTTCGATGTGCGGGTGGGCGAGGACATGCACGTGCTGGTGGGGTGTGGCCTCGGCGGCGGCTCGCTGGTGAACGCCGGCGTTGCGTTGCGGCCGGACGCGCGCGTGTTCGCCGACAGCGTCTGGCCAGGCCAGATCGCCCAGGATGGATTGCTGGAAGAGGGCTTTGCGCGCGCGCAACGGTGGGTGAGGCCGCAGAGCCATCGCCGTGCGCATGAGATGACCAAGGCGAAGGCGCTCGCCAGCGCAGGCCAGGCGCTTGGGCGTGACCTGGTCGCGCCGCCGATTGCGGTCAACTTCGACGGGGGCGTCAACGCGGCAGGGATCGATCAGCCGGCCTGCACGCTGTGCGGGGACTGCTGCGGCGGCTGCAATGTTGGCGCCAAGAATACCGTCGCCCTGACGTACCTGCCGGACGCTGCGCGGCATGGCGCGGAGATCTTCACCGAGGTGAAGGCGGATCGCGTCGAGAAGATGCGCGACGGCAGTTGGCGCGTGCACGTGAACACGGCCGAAGGTGGGAAAGCTATCGAGGCTGCGGTCGTTGTAGTCTCGGCGGGCACGTTGGGTTCGGCTGAGATCATGTTGCGGTCGCGGGCGCATGGGTTGGCGCTGTCGGATCGCATCGGCCAGCGGTTTACGGCCAACGGCGACATCATCGCGTTCGGCTATGGGGCCAAGGTGCCGATCGACGCGGTGGGAGTCGGTTATCCAGCGAAGGTCGAGAAAGAGATCGGTGCATCGGTCTCCACGCAGCTGGAATACCGCGACGCCGAACACCTCGACCATCAGATTTGCGTGCAGGAAGGTGTAATCCCGTCTGCGCTGGCGCCGGTTCTGCCGTTGCTGTTCGTGCCGAACGGACGGCTTCTCGGCGCACTGAAGAGCCTGATCGCGGGTGTCTACAATGGCCCGTTCGCGCACCTGCAGACGTACTTCGCCGTATCGCACGATAGTGCGTCCGGCCGGTTCACGCTGGACGGAGATCAGCTCAAGCTGACATGGCCGGGCGCGAAGGACGAGCCGGTGTTCCAGCGCCTCGACAAGGCGCTGAAGGAGATCGTGGGACATGCGGGCGGAGACTACGTCAAGAACCCGCTGTCGGGATCGGTGATGGGGCAGCAGCCAGCGACCGCGCATCCGCTCGGCGGCTGCAGCATGGGCCGGGAGCGAACGGATGGCGTCGTCAATCACAAGTGCCAGGTGTTCGATGGTGCACCCGGCGCGGCGTCGACGGCTGTGCATGATGGGCTGTATGTCATCGACGGATCGGTCATCGCGCGCTCGCTCGGCGCAAATCCGCTGCTGACGATCACGGCGATTTC
Source organism: Hyphomicrobiaceae bacterium (assembly GCA_030655135.1). Lineage (GTDB taxonomy): Bacteria > Pseudomonadota > Alphaproteobacteria > Rhizobiales > Hyphomicrobiaceae > JAKAXS01. The sequence continues at coordinate 349,748 of JAURWC010000022.1, forward strand.
GGAACGGGCGATGCTGCACTTCGCGGCGGATCATGGCCTTCGTTTCGACGATGCCGCCGTCGATGCGCCGCCGGTCAGCGTGCTGACACCCGGTGCCGTTGCGGCGTAGGCGATAGGTCAGAGGCTTTTGCAAATGCGCTGGCAGGTGCCGTCCCAACAATTCTGGCTGACGGCGCTGTTGATCGCTGCGGCGGTGCTGCTGCGGATTTGGGATCCTGAACCGGTGGCGCGGTTGCGGCTATCCGTTTTCGACAGCTATCTCGGCGCGTCTCCCAGGGCGGCCGATCCTGCAATGCCGGTCAAGATCGTCGACATTGATGCGGCGTCCCTGCAGCGTATCGGGCAGTGGCCGTGGCCGCGCACCCGTATTGCCGATTTGGTGACAAGGCTGCGCGAGGCTGGTGCCAAGTCCATCTCATTGGATCTTATCCTGGCGGAACCGGATCGTGTATCGCCGGGAGAACTGGCGCGGCTGGTGGCGGGCCGTCCGGAGCTGAAGGCGCTGGCGGACGAGGCGGCGAAGCTGCCGTCGAACGATGCGCTGCTCGCCGATGCCATCGCCGGCGGGCGTGTGGTGCTTGGGTTCGTCGGGCAGGATGGCGCGTCGCAGGCGCCGCCACCGCGCGCCAGCTTTGCCACGGCGGGCGATGATCCCAAGCTGTTCGTGCCGGGTTTCGCCGGCGGGGCAGCCAGCCTGGGGGAGTTGACGGCCAAGGCTGCGGGGCTCGGCAGCGTGAACTGGCTGCCGTCACAGGATCTGGTGGTGCGGCGCGTGCCGCTGCTACTCCGGGCTGGAGACCAGCTCTATCCATCGCTGGCGCTCGAAGCGTTGCGGGTCGGGACGGACCAGACCACGGTGCAGGTGAAGGCGTCTGGAGGAAGCGGGCTTTCCGCCTTCGGGCAGCAGACGGGCATCGAACAGGTAAAGATCGGTGCGGTGGTCCTGCCGACGGGAGCCAACGGCGAGCTGTGGTTGAACTTCGCCGCACATGACGCGCGCCGTTTCATTCCCGCGCATCTGATATTGGAGGGCGGGCTGGCACCCGATGCCGTGCAGGGACGGCATATTTTCATCGGCGCCAGTGCGCCAGGCCTTCTCGACTTGAGGGCGACGCCGCTGCAGTCGTCGGTGCCGGGCGTCGAGATCCATGCGCAGGCGCTGGAGCAGATGCTGTCGGGCGCGCACCTGACGCGGCCGGCCTACGCGACGGGGGCCGAACTATTGTTCCTGATCGCGGTCGGCGCCGGTGTCGCGTTTCTGCTGCGGCGTGTGGGGCCGGTTATGGCGGCTGTCGCGGGGCTGTCGGCTGTTGCTGCGGTCGTCGCGTTGTCGTGGCTGGCGTTTACGCAATCGGGGCTGCTATTCGATCCGATTTATCCATCCCTGGCGCTTGTTGCGATCTATTTGGCGACGTCGCTCAGCACCTATGTCAAAGCGGAGCTGGATCGTGCGTATGTTCGGCAGGCCTTCGGCCATTACGTGGCGCCGCAGCTCGTGGAGCAATTGGCCGATAACGCCGGCAGCCTGAAGCTGGGTGGCGAGACGCGGGAGGTCACGCTGCTGTTTTCCGACGTGCGCGGGTTCTCGCGCATTTCCGAAGGGCTGGATGCCGAGGGGCTGGTACGCTTCATCAATGAGCTGTTCACGCCCATCGCCGACGTGATCCTGGAGGAGCGCGGCACCATCGACAAGTTCATGGGCGATGCGGTGATGGCGTTCTGGAATGCGCCCGTCGCCGATGACAATCACGCGCGCCACGCCTGTCGCGCGGCGCTGCGCATGCTAGAGGCCGTCGACGAACTCAATCGGGAACGTGCGGCACGGGCATCGCAGACCGGCGATCTTTGCGAGCCCGTGCGGATCGGCATCGGGCTCAACACCGGGCTTTGCGTGGTCGGCAACGTCGGCTCGCCGCAGCGGTTCGATTATTCGATCCTGGGCGACGTGGTGAACATCGCCTCGCGACTGGAGGGCGAAACGAAAGTCTACGGTGCGCCGGTGATCGTCGGCGAGGCGACCGCGGCGCAGGCACAGGACTTCGCGTTCCTGGAAATCGGTCGTGTGTCGCTGCGCGGCAAGGATCGCAGCGAACGCGTGTTTGCTCTCGCCGGCGATGAGGCGATGGCGGTAAGCTCCGAGTTCGCGGTGTTCAAAACGGCGCATGTCCGGCTGTTGCGCGCGCTTGATGCAGCCGATCGCGAAGAGGCCGGCAAGGCTTTGGCCGAGGCGCGGGAATTATGTCCACGCGGCCTCGGCCAGTTGTTTGATGTCTACGAGCAGCGGCTCACGTAACTCGGCTCAGCGGGCCGTCCGGCCACCGCCGCCACCCATCGACCTGCCGCCGTAGCTGCCACCGCGTCCGCCCATGCCGCCGCGTCCGCCGCGGCCGCCACCGATGCGGATGCCGCCAGCGATGCCGATCGCAACGCCCATGCCATCCATGATCTGGCTGTCATCGTCATCGTCGTCACGGCGCGAGACCTTCTTGCGCTTGGGCTTGTCGTCGTCCTTGCTGGCTTTCTCTGTGCGCTTCTTCTTGGTGGTCTTGCTTGGCTTGTCGCCGTCATCGCCGCGATCAGCCTTCTTCTTCGGCTTGTCTTTCACGGGCGGCACGATGTCGATCAGGATGGCGTCGCGCGTCAGAACGGGCGGACTGTCCTGGGGCTTCTTGTCGACGAACGGGAAGGCATCGTCGAAATTCGTTTTCTGCTTGAGGTTTTTCCAGCGCGCGGGGGCGCCGACGTCACCGTCGTTGACGCGGATCAGCTTGCCGGGTTCGTCGAGGTCGCGGCATTTGCCGCGCTCGTTGCAGACCGTGACGGCGCCTTCGTGCAGCAGCAGCCAGCTGACGCCGTTCTCTTGAACGAAGACGTCGAAGATGGTGCCGCGCACCGTAATCGATGCTTGCGGCACACGCACGACGTAGCTTGGCTTGGCCGCAACGCCTGTGACGAAGCGGAACGCGCCCTTCACCAGGTTGACGGCGATGTTGCCCTTGGTTTTTTCGCCATCGTAGACGAACTTGTCCAGCATCAGCTTGGCGCCCGGTCCGAGCGCCATTTTTGTTTCGTCGTTCAGCTTGAGTTCGCTCGATGCATCGGTCGCGACCTCGATCAGCTCATCCTGGTGGACGTTGCCGCCCTGTGTCAGCGTTCGCGTGTCGCGATTGTACATTGCGGTGACCTGGTTCACGACCACGACGGCCGCGCCGATGGGGTCGGCCGCCTTCGCGGGTGTGGTCACCAGACCAATGGCAAATGTCGCCGCTAGCATTCTAGGTAATGACATGACGCACCAGCTCCTCAAACGTTCGGCGCGAAAAACATCCACGGCAGATCCAAACAACCAGTTTATCCGGTCCGTAAATCGCAGCTGTTCCTTAAGGAACTGACGATAGCGACGTGGACGTGCTTCCGGGTTGGCTGCGCGAGGTTGTGATCACATGATCTTAGACTCGAGTGAGCCCGGAGGAAAGCTCGCGGAAGCGGGCGACTGAAAAGTTGATGAAGGCGCGGAGGCGCGGCACTGCGGATCGGGCGGATGGAAAAATCAAATGCAGGCCCACATTGCCCGGCGTGTACGGGCTGAGCACAGTAATAAGCCTGCCAGCCTCGATGTCTGCTGCGACGTCTACATAGGATTTGAACGCTAACCCCAGTCCCTCGAGAGCCCACAGGCGGAGCAAACCGCCGTCATTTGTGGAAAGGCCCGCATCGATCCTGGCGGTCAGGCGCTTAGCCCCGGCCGTCATGACCCATGGCATCTTTTCGCCGTTGCGGACGAGCACAAGGCATCGATGGCTCGATAAGTCGTTGGGATGCTTTGGTACGCCGTGTTCAGCCAAGTAGGCGGGAGAACCAACCACAACGCGTCCGTTTGGCACCAACGGCCGGGAGATCAGGGTCGAGTCGTCGAGCTTGCCGTACCGGAAGGCCACGTCGATGGCACCGGAGACGAGATCGGCCACGTCGTCCATGAGATATAGCTCAGGTTGGACGCGGGGATTGGCGGCGGCGAAGTCGACGACCAGGGGCGCCACGTATTGGCGGCCTAGATCGGACGGGGCTGAGATGCGCAAGGTGCCCTTCAGCGGTCCCTTACCGGCCTCGATCGACGTTTCCAGGCCCTCCACCTCGCTGAGCACCCGTTCAGCGCTTTCCAGGAACAGCCGGCCTTCGGGTGTCAGGGTGATCGCGCGTGTCGAGCGTGTGAGCAGAGGTGCGCCAAAGCGCGATTCCAGGGCTTTCAGGCGTTGGCTGACGGCGCCGGGGGATAAACGCAAATCGCGTCCGGCGGCTGACATGCTCCCCAAGGCAACAATGCGGCGGAACAGCCTCATATCTGATAGAAGATCCATCACTGTTTAGTATCACTAAATACTGACTTTTCAAATGTTGGAATTCTGTATGCGGGAGGCTTTTCGTAGTTTGCGGCCGGAGCGATAGCCGCAGGAGAATTTTCATGCCCGCTTTATTTCAGCGCTTTTGTCTCGGCCGCGCCATCATGCCGAACCGTATCGTCATGTCGCCGATGACGCGCTCGCGCTCGACGCAGCCAGGCGACGTGCCTAATGCCATGATGGCGGAGTACTATGCGCAGCGGGCGAGTGCCGGCTTGATCATCAGCGAAGCGACTCAGATCTCGCCGCAGGGCAAAGGCTATTCGTTCACGCCGGGTATCTATTCGCGGGAGCAAATCGACGGCTGGAAGCTGGTGACGAAGGCGGTTCATGAGGCGGGAGGCCGCATGTTTTTGCAGCTGTGGCACGTCGGGCGAATGTCGCACGCAAGTTTTCAGGCGGACGGCCAAACGGTGGCGCCGTCGGCGCTGTCACCTGATGCGCAGGTGTGGGTCGCCGACCCGCAGACGGGAACGGGCACAATGGTGGACTGCCCGGTTCCGCGGGCGCTCAGCACCGCAGAGGTCGGGGCCGTGGTACGGGACTTCGCGCGCGCCGCGGGCAACGCCATGGAAGCAGGGTTTGATGGCGTCGAGATCCACGGTGCCAACGGCTACCTCATAGATCAGTTCTTGCGGCGGTCGTCGAACCATCGCACCGATCAATACGGCGGTAGCATCGAGAACCGCGTCCGCTTCCTCGACGAAGTGACAACAGCGGTTGCCGCAGAGGCCGGTGCGGAGCGCACGGGCATCCGGCTCGCGCCCTACATCACGGCCCGCAACATGGCGGATGACGAGATCATCCGTGCGATCCTTCTGGCCGCGCGGCGGCTGGACGAAATCGGCATTGCCTATATTCATCTATCAGAAGCCGACTGGGACGATGCGCCGGTCGTACCGAGTTCTTTCCATCGTGACCTGCGCAATACGTTCCGGTCGGCGATCATCGTCGCGGGGAAGTACGACAAGCAGCGGGCGTGCAAGATGGTGGGAGACGGGCTTGCCGACCTCGTCGCCTTCGGGCGGCCGTTCGTCGCCAATCCAGACTTGCCGCGGCGGTTCAAGGACGACCTGCCGCTTGCCGAGTTCGATCCGGCATCACTGTTCGGCGGGGATAGCCACGGTTACACGGATTATCCGGCGTATGCCGGCACTGTTGCGGCGGCTTGAGCAGGAAGGACGACGGGCGTGGCAAAGACAGATGACGAACAGCGCGGCGGAACGCGCCGCCAGTTCCTGGCGGGCGCTGCATTGGCGGCGGGCGCAGTGACACTTGCTACCGCCCAACCGGGCGCCGGGCAGGCGGCGGGCGAGCCCGCCGGAACGGGATCGTCCGGCTTCTGGCCGGGCGGCGCGCAGCTGGTGATTTCGATTTCGATGCAGTTCGAAGCCGGCGCGCAGGGCGCAAATGCGGACGGGCCGTTTCCGCCGCTCGACAGCAAGTATACCGACTCCATTACGCCGACGTGGTTCGACTACGGCATGAAGGAGGGCGTGCCGCGGCTGCTGAACCTCTGGGACAAGCACGGCGTCAAAGTCACCTCGCACATGGTCGGCAAGGCCGTCGAGCTGCAGCCGGACCTGGCGCGAGACTTGGTGAAGCGCGGTCACGAGGCGGCCGCGCACGGCCAAACCTGGACGCCGCAATACTCGATGACGCCGGACGAGGAGCGGCGGTCCTACGAGGAAAACATCGCCACCGTAGAGCGCATTACCGGTGTGCGGCCGATCGGCTTCAACGCGTTCTGGATGCGGCAGACGCCGAAGACGCTGGAGATCCTGCAAGACCTGGGCTTCCTCTACCACATCGACGATCTGGGACGCGATGAGCCGTCGATCACCGAGGTGCGCGGCCGGCCGTTCGCCGTGGTGCCGTACACGTTGCGCAACAACGATATCGGGCGCTTCAGCAATACGGCGATGACGGGGGCGGCGTTCGCGCAGGAACTGAAGGATGACTTCGACATCCTCTACGCGGAAGGTGCAAAGCGGCGCCGTTTGATGTCGATTTCCACGCACGACCGCATCGGCGGCCAGCCGGCGATCGTCAAGGCTCTGGACGAGTTTCTGAGCTATGCCAAGCTGAAGCCCGGGGTCGCGTTCATGCGCAAGGACGACATAGCGCGATGGGCTCTTCAGCAGACGGATACGCCACGCAACGCGCCGCGGACGTGACGCGGGGACCTTGCAATCCGGATCGACGCCGACGATTTGATTGCAATCCAAAGCACAGCAATAAAGAAGATCTGACGCCATGAAAGCCGTTGCCCTCACCCGCTATCTGCCGATCGACAATCCAGGGTCGTTGGTGGACGTCGACTTGCCGAAGCCGCAGCCCGGCGGGCATGACCTGCTCGTTGCCGTGAAGGCGATCGCCGTCAATCCGGTCGATACCAAAGTGCGGTCGCCGAAGGACAAGGTGGAGCCGTCGCCGCGCGTCATCGGCTATGACGCGGCCGGTGTCGTCGAGGCCGTCGGGCCGGACGTGACGCTGTTCAAGGTTGGCGACGAGGTGTTCTACGCGGGCGACATCACGCGGGCCGGAACAAACAGCGAATTTCATCTCGCCGACGAGCGCGTGGTGGGACGCAAGCCAAAGTCGCTGAGCGTTGCCGAGGCGGCGGCGCTGCCGCTGACGTCGATCACCGCCTACGAAGTGCTGTTCGATCGTATCGGCATCGATGCCGGCGGACGCGACAAAGGCAAGACGCTGCTGATCATTGGTGGCGCGGGCGGTGTCGGGTCGATCGCGATCCAGCTGGCGAAGCTCGCGGGACAGGTGGTGGTGACGACGGCGTCGCGGCCGGAGACGATCGACTGGGTGCGCAAGCTCGGTGCGGACCATGTCATCAATCATCGCCAGCCGTTGAAGCCGCAGCTGGATGCGCTGGGGCTGACCAATATCGACAACGTTGCCGTGTTCAACGACACCGACCAGCACTGGAATGCGGCGGTTGAGATCGTCAAACCGCAAGGCACGATCGGATTGATCGTCGAGAACGCCAAGCCGCTCGATCAAAGCGTGGCAAAGGGCAAGTCGGTGAAACTGGCGTGGGAGATGATGTTCACGCGCGCCATGTACAAAACGCCCGACATGATCGAGCAACACAACCTGTTGAACAAGGTCTCGGCCTGGATCGACGACGGCACATTGCGCACGACGGCGAACGACGCGATGACGCCGATCAATGCTGCAAACCTGCGTAAGGCGCACAAGGCACTGGAAGAGGGCAGCGTGATCGGCAAGATCACGCTGGAAGGCTGGTGATGTCCGTTGCCGACGAGCGCGAGTTGCAGGCCGGTCGCGGTAATGACCGTATCGGCACCGAACTCGTGTCGGAAACCGATACGCTGCGCGTCTGGCACCTGCGTCTCAAGCCGGGCGAGCGCCTGCCGTATCACCGGCACGACCGGCCATATTTCTGGACCGTGCTGACGGATGGTAGCGGCCGTTCACGCTATGGCGACGGTCGCGTTGCCGACATCACGTACCGGGCGGGAGACACAAAGCATTTCGTGCTTACGCCCGATACGGCGTTTGTTCACGACCTGGCAAATACGGGCGAAAGCGACCTCGTGTTTGTAACTGTGGAGTTCAAGCCATGATGCTGGATCACGTGACGATCAGGTCGTCCGAGTTGGCGGCGACGCGGGCGTTCTTCATCGATCTGTTCGATCTGGAGGAGGGGCCGCGGCCGGCGGAGATCAAACGCATTCCGGGACATTGGCTGTATGCCAAGGGAGAGCCGATCGTTCACATTATCGGAAACCGTGGTCTGCGGGACATGCCGGATGTGGCGTCTGATGCCATCGATCACGTGGCATTCCGGCTCGACGATTTTGTGGGCTTCAAGCAGCGGTTGGCGCGTCTGGATATTCCGCATTCGGATATGGAGCTGGCTGAGCTCAATGAGCGCCGCGTCTTCTTGCGGGCGCCCGGTGGGCCACTGATCGAGGCGGTGTTCCGCGAGCCCAGACTGGCCTGAATGTTGCTATGCCATGCGTTAGACTCGTTGAACCGGTAGGGTGCGCCGACTTGGTTCAGCGAATCAGATATCGATTGATGCATGTCGAACATTCAGGATCAGACCTTCGGTAATTTTACGCATTGGCTGGCTGCCTACCTGCAATCTGCGGATGGGCAGGTTGCGGTGGTAGGTGTGGGCGTCGCGATCGTGATGGCACTTGCGGTCGCCGTGGTCTTGGCCGGCGCGCGCCGCCGCCGGCAATCGCGCGATGAGATGCGCGACATGCGCTCGGTTGCGGAAAACCAGTTCGCCGAAATCAAGGGCCGTCTGACGGCGATGGCCGAAGTCTCGGCGCAGCGCCAGATGGAGCAGGCGCAGGTTCTGACGCAGTCCATGGAGGGCTTCGGACGGCGCTTTTCGGAGAGTCTGCTCGATACGCAGCGCCAGACCGGCGATACGGTTGCGCGCATGAGTGAGCGCATCGACAGCCTGCAACGTCATCTGGCGCAGACGCTCGACGGTGTAACGAACCGGGTCGGCGACAGCCTTGCGGCGGAAGGGCGCCGCACGAGTGAGAGCCTTTCGACCTTGAACGAACGGCTGGCGGTCATCGACGACGCGCGGCAAAGCCTGGCGCATCTGTCGTCCGAGGTGATCTCGCTGCAGGGCGTGCTGTCCAACAAGCAGGCGCGCGGTGCCTTCGGGCAGGTGCGGATGGAAACGATCATCCGCGATGCGCTGCCGGCGGGCGCTTACGAATTCCAGCCGACGCTGTCGAACGGCAAGCGGCCGGACTGTGTGATCAAGCTGCCGAATACGCCAGCCCCGCTGGTGGTCGACAGCAAGTTTCCGCTCGAAGGCTTCGAGGCGTTGCGCGTGGCGCGCAGCGCTGAGGAGACGAAGGCGGCGAATACGGCTATTCGCGAGGCCGTGGGACGGCACATCGACGACATTGCTGAGAAGTATCTCATCGCGGGCGAGACGCAGGACACGGCGCTGATGTTCGTGCCGTCGGAGTCGATCTACGGCGATCTGCACGAGCACTTCTCGGATCTGGTGCAGCGGGCGCATCGCTCGCGCATCGTCATCGTGGCGCCGAACATTCTCATGCTTGCGGTGCAAACGGTTCAGGCCGTCATCAAGGACGTGCGTATGCGTGATCAGGCCGGGCTGATCCAGCGCGAGGTCGGATTTTTGCTTGGCGACGTGGCGCGGCTGGCCGATCGGGTCAATGAGCTGGAGAAGCATTTCCAGCTCGCGGTGAAGGCGCTGGAGAAGCTCGATACGTCGGCGGGCAAAATCACCAGCCGTGGCGAGCGCATTCGTTCGCTGGAACTGGTCGAAAGCCCCGCAGCGACTGTTCCTGAGACGCCGCTGCTGAAAGCCGGCGAATAAGCTTCGGCTTGGTGTTCGCGTGCGGACCGCTATAGTCGCGTGCAAAGAGCGATAGCGCGCGAGGACCCATCCCGAATGAGCACCACCACTGCCGGCGACGGCCACTCCCCAGCCCTGCAACGTACGATCGGGCCGGTTCAGCTCACGCTCTATGCGCTCGGCAGCATGCTTGGTGCCGGCATCTACGGGTTGATCGGCAAAGCCGCCGGTCAAATGGGTAATGCGGTCTGGCTGTCGTTCCTGGTGGCTGTGGTGGCCGCGCTGTTGACTGCGCTGTCATATGCGTCGCTGGGATCGCGGCATCCGCGGGCAGGCGGTGCCGCCTACGTGACGCAGCGCGCCTACGGCATTCCGATATTGAGCTTCATGGTGGGGCTGGCGCTCGTTTGCTCCGGCCTGACGTCGGTGGCGACGCAGTCGCGCGTGTTCGCCGAGAACCTCAGCAAGCTCACCGGGATTGAATCGCTGCCGATCTGGTTGATTGCGTTAGGATTCGTGATGCTGCTGGCGGGCCTGGTATTTCGCGGCATTCGCGAGTCCATGTGGGTCAACGTCGTGTGCACGCTGATCGAGGCGGCGGGACTGCTGCTCGTCGTGGCGGTGGGCATGTCGTTCTGGGGAAGCGTCAACTATTTCGAGACGCCACGGGAGACGTCCGATTCGTCTCTGGTGTTGCTCGTCATCCAGGGCGCGGTGCTGACGTTCTTTGCGTTCATCGGCTTTGAGGACACGATCAACGTCGCCGAAGAGGTGAAGAACCCGCAGACGACGTTGCCGCTAGCGCTGGTGTCCGCGACGGTTATCGCGGCCGTGCTGTATGTGGCCATTGCCGTGACGGCGGTTAGCGTGGTGCCGGCACACGAGCTGGCCGATGCGCCGAGCCCGCTGTCCAAGGTGATGGAAGGCGCGGCGCCGAATTTCCCGCCGATCATTCTCGTGCTGATCACGATGTTCGCGGTCGCCAATACCGCGCTGGTCAACTACATCACCGCGTCCCGCCTGATGTACGGCATGGCCAAGCAAGGGCTGCTGCCGGAGCGGCTGGGCGAGGTGCACGCGACGCGGCAGACGCCGCATATCGCAACGATGGTGCTTTTCGCGGTGGTCGCGCCGCTGGCCCTGTTCGGCGGGATTTCGGAGCTGGCGTCGGCAACGGTGCTGCTGCTGCTCGTGGTGTTCGCCATCGTCAACGGTGCGCTGATCATTCTGAAACAGCGGCCTGGGGAACTGAAAGGCGCTTTCGAAGTGCCTCTGTTCGTGCCGATCGGGGGCGCGGCAATCTGTGCGGTCTTGATCGTGTCGCGGCTGGCATCGGAAGACTGGCACGCGCCCGCGATCGCGGGCGCCTTGCTGGCAGCAATCGCTGTGATCTATTTCGTGCTACGGCCGAAGGCGATCGACACGACTGAGGATGAGGCTTCCGTCTAATTCTTCAGACGGTAGCCGGTCTTGAACATCCACGAGATGACGGCGAGACAAGCGAGCATGAAAGCCACGGTTGCGGCGATGCTTACGGTGACGTCGACGTCGGAGATCTCAAAGAAGCTCCAGCGGAAGCCGCTGACCAGGTAGACCACGGGGTTGAAGTGCGACACCGTCTGCCAGAACTCCGGCAGCATCTTTATCGAATAGAACGTACCGCCCAGGAACGTCAGCGGGGTGATGACGAGCAGCGGGATGACCTGTAGCCGCTCGAAGCCGTCTGCCCAGAGCCCGATGATGAACCCGAATAGGCTGAACGTCACGGCGGTGAGCACCAGGAAGCTGATCATCAAAATGGGATGGGCGATGTGCAGGTCGACGAAGAAGGCTGCGGTCGCCAGGATGACGACGCCGAGAAGGATCGACTTGGAGGCCGCGGCGCCGACGTAACCGAGTACGACTTCCAACGGCGATACGGGTGCCGAGAGCAGCTCGTAGATGGTTCCTGAAAAGCGCGGGAAGTAGATGCCGAACGACGCGTTGGCGACGCTTTGCGTGAGCAGCGACAGCATGATCAGGCCAGGCACGATGAAGGCGCCGTAGCTGACGCCCTCGATCTGCGGAATGCGCGAGCCGATGGCCGTGCCGAAGACGACAAAATACAGCGAAGTGGAAAGCACCGGCGAAACGATGCTCTGCATCAGCGTGCGCCAGGCGCGCGACATCTCGAAGCGATAGATTGCCCAGACTGCGCGATAGTTCATCGGGATGCCTTCACCAGATCGACGAAAATGTCCTCGAGCGAGCTCTGCGTCGTATCGAGGTCGGAGAAGGAAACACCGGCGGCGCCCATGGCGCTGAGCAGCGACGTGATGCCCGTGCGCTCGGCGCGCGTGTCGTACGTGTAGATCAGCTGATTGCGATCGGCGCCAAGCTCCAGTCCGAATTGGGCTAGGCCGCTGGGGATGGCATCGAGCGCGCTATTGAGCTGCAGCACGAGTTGCTTCTTGCCCAACTTGCGCATCAACTCGTCTTTGCGCTCCACCAGCACGATCTCGCCGTGGTTGATGACGCCGATACGATCGGCCATCTCCTCGGCTTCCTCGATGTAGTGCGTCGTCAAGATGACGGTGACGCCGCTCGCACGCAATTCGCGCACGCTCTGCCACATGTCTTTGCGCAGTTCGACGTCGACGCCTGCCGTCGGCTCGTCGAGGAACAGGATGCGCGGCTCGTGCGATAGCGCCTTGGCGATCAGCAAGCGGCGCTTCATGCCGCCAGACAGTTCGCGTACCTTGCGGTCTTTCTTGTCCCACAGTGACAAGTCGCGGAGGACCTTTTCGATGTGCTTGGGATTTGAAGGCTTACCGAACAGGCCGCGGCTGAAGGATGTCGTGTTCCAAACCGTCTCGAAAGCGTCGGTCGTCAGTTCCTGCGGCACCAAGCCGATCATGGAGCGAACGGCGCGGTAATCACGCGCGATGTCCATGCCGTCGACCGTGACGCTGCCTGAGGACGGGTTGACGATGCCGCAGATGATGCTGATCAGCGTCGTCTTGCCGGCGCCGTTGGGGCCCAGCAGTGCCAGGATCTCGCCCTTGTCGATGCTAAGATTCACGGACTTCAGCGCCTGGAAGCCACTGGCGTACGTTTTCGAGATTTCGGAGACGTTGATGATGGGCTGCATTCAATCCCCGGAAGTCATCGCGGAGGGTCGCGGCACGTATGTATGGCACATGAGGGCGAATGCCAAGCTCGGCGGTCTAACGGCACAATCTCGGGCGCGTAATCCGAGCGCTGTTACATTTTATCGGCCAGCGCCATCGCGAAGCACGGTCGCGTCGATGCAGGCGACTGTGCGATGTGGTTGCAAATGGTCTACTCCGCAAAGAAGCGTGCCCAGGCCTTCCTCCTTCGAAGCGCCGGCGTCTGATCGCGACAGCGGTTACGGCTGCGGACTGTCTGCTGGCTGATCCTTGCTGGTGCCGGCCGGGGTTTGCACAGTCTGTTCGGATTTTCCATCTGGCTCAGCTGGAGCGGGTGCCGGTGGCGGCTGGGCGTTGGATTGGGTTGCTGCGGTATCCGCAGGATTGACGCCCATCCGCGCAACGACGTTGCCGAGCAGCGCGACGATAACCGCCAACGCCAGCACGATGATGAACTTATTGCTGCCCCACCGCCGGGGCCGCTGCTGATCGCTGTCCCTGTCTTGCGTCATCGCGTGCACTCCGCTGCGTCAAACCACGTGGGTAAAGCGTCGCGTCCCGGATGTAGTTCCTGCACGCGGCGCCGGGCCCACACGAACCAGATTGTACGCAAGGTCAGGGCGCTAGTGGGCCGGTTCAATTAACTATTTCGATTGTTGGTGGAGCCGATCGGGATCGAACCGACGACCTCTGCAGTGCGATTGCAGCGCTCTCCCATCTGAGCTACGGCCCCAGGCAGGGCCCGTATTTAAAGGGCGGGGCTGCAAAGATGTCAAGAAAACGGGCCAGCGGCGGCGACCCGGCTTGCCGGGGTGCGATTGGGCCGGTATTGCTCTGCCTCGAACATCGGCGAGGCAAATCCTTCATGATCGAGCTGCTTGGTTTTATTAGCTATCTCATCACGCTTTACATCTACATCATCATCGCGGCCGCGCTTTTGAGCGTGCTGATGGCTTTCAACGTCGTCAATCCGTACAACCCGGTGGTGCGCAGCATTTATGGCGGTCTGAACGCCGTGACGGAGCCGGTGTTGCGGCCGATCCGTAATATACTGCCCGACACAGGCGGGATCGATTTTTCGCCGCTGGTGCTGATCCTATTCTTGATGTTCGTGCAAAGCGTTGTCCTGCCAAATCTTGCCAAGCTCTTCCTCGGCGCCTGACCGGTGCTGGCCGGATCACTCGTGGAGGAGACAATGCTACCCTTCAGGGTAGCTGGCGGGTGCGTCATCGTGCGGGTGCGTCTTACGCCGAAATCTTCTCTAGATGCTGTAGGCGAAATCACGCCGACTGCGGACGGCCCGGCCATCTCCATGCGGGTACGCGCGTTGCCGTCAGACGGAGAGGCCAACGCCGCGGTGATCCGGCTTTTCGCTGGCTGGATCGGCGTTGCACAGCGTGACGTGCGGCTCACGGCTGGCGCCAAGGGACGCATCAAATCGCTCACGATCGACGGCGATCCAGTCCGCCTGGCGGAATTGATCGCGCAGAAATTCAAGCCGGCAACGGCATAACAACCAGAAGACTTAAAACCAGAAGACTGGGAGGAGACGTTTCAATGTCCGAGGCTCGTGTAATCGATGGCAAGGAAATTGCCGCAAAGGTTCGTGCCGACGTTGCCGCCGAAGTGAAGAGCCTGAAGGCCAGCCACGGCCTGACGCCGGGCCTGGCCGTCGTGCTCGTCGGCGAAGATCCGGCCAGCAAGGTCTACGTGCGCAACAAGGCGGCCCAGACCGTCGAGTGCGGTATGAACTCCTGGGAGCACAAGCTGCCGGAGGACACGTCAGAGGCCGACGTGCTGGCGATGGTCGACAAGCTGAACAAGGACAAGGCGGTCAACGGCATCCTTGTGCAGTTGCCGCTTCCCAAGCACATCGATTCCACGAAGGTGCTGAACTCGATCGATCCCGACAAGGATGTCGACGGGTTTCATCCCGTCAACGTTGGCCGGCTGGGCATCGGCGAGCGCTCGCTGGTGCCGTGCACGCCGCGCGGCTCCGTGATCCTGGCCAAGAGCGTTATTCCGGACCTGAGCGGCTTGAATGCCGTCGTCGTCGGCCGGTCGAACATCGTCGGCAAGCCGATGCTCCAGCTGCTGCTGCAGGAAAACTGCACCGTTACGGTTGCGCACTCGCGCACGAAGGATCTGCCTGCCGTCGTTCGCCAGGCAGACCTGGTGATTGCTGCAGTGGGCCGGCCGGAGATGGTGAAGGGCGACTGGATCAAGCCGGGCGCCGTCGTGATCGACGTCGGCATCAACCGCATCACCAAGCCGGACGGCAAGGGCAAGCTGGTTGGCGACGTCGACTATGCCGACTGCGCCAAGGTTGCCGGTGCGATTACGCCCGTTCCGGGTGGCGTTGGTCCGATGACGATCGCGTGCCTGCTGCAGAACACGGTGGATGCCACCAAGATGCAGCACGGCATCAAGTAAGAAAGCGCTGCGCCCCGACTATACCTCGGCGGGATGCGAGACGTGCTAGCGTTACGAGAACAGAACGGGTGGCGTGAGCTGCCCGTTTTTGTTTGTGTCACGCGGCCGGTCGGACGCGGCTGCGCAGCCTATGCGGCTTGCGACTGGCGCAGCGTCTCGCCGCGGTAGCTGAGCGCTTCAGCAATGTGGATCCGGCCAACGCCTTCCACGCCGTCGAGATCGGCAAGCGTGCGCGCAACACGCAAGGTGCGATGGAAACCGCGTGCCGACAGATGCAACGTTTCCGCCGCCTGGCGTAGAAGTGCAAGCCCAGCGTCGTCAGGCGTTGCAATGGCGTCCAGCAGCGCACCGGAGCAATCAGCGTTGCTGCGCACGGATTTCAATGACGGGGTACCGAACGAGGATGAGCTGCGCGCATGAACAGTGAGACGCTCGCGTTGACGTTCGCGCGCGGCGATGACGCGGGCTCGAACGTCTGAACTGCCTTCGCTGGCCGGGGGCAAGGTGAGATCGGCGGCGGAGACGGCCGGCATCTCGATCTGCAGGTCGATGCGGTCCAGCAGCGGTCCGGAAATGCGGGCCTGGTAGTCGGCGGCGCATCGCGGGCCGCGGCGGCAGGACTGGCCGGGACCGGCGCCACCGCATTTGCAGGGGTTCATCGCCGCGACGAGTTGCACGCGGGCCGGATAGGCGATGCGGTGGTTGGCGCGGGCGATGACGACTTCGCCACTTTCGAGCGGCTGGCGGAGTGCATCGAGAACGTTGGGCTGGAATTCCGGAAGCTCGTCCAGGAACAGCACGCCGAGGTGGGCCAGGCTGACTTCGCCCGGGCGGGGCCGTGAGCCGCCGCCGACAAGCGATGGCATGCTGGCGGAATGATGCGGCGCGCGGAACGGTCGGTCTGCTGCAAGCTTGCCTCCCATCAGTTCGCCGGCAAGCGAGTGCACCATGGAGACTTCCAGCATCTCCTCCGGCGACAGGGGAGGCAGAATGGATGGCAGGCGTGCGGCCAGCATCGACTTGCCGGAACCGGGCGGGCCGATCATCAGCAGATTGTGGCCACCGGCGGCGGCGACCTCCAGCGCACGCTTGGCGCTTTCCTGGCCGCGCACGTCCTTCAAGTTGGCCAGGTTGGTAGCGGGGCGCTCCAGGTTCGGCTTAGGCCTGGAGAGTGTCTGCAGCCCCTTGAAGTGGTTGACCAGGGCGAGCAAATGCGGCGGCGCGAGGATGTCCAGGTCTTCTCCGGCCCAGGCCGCTTCCGATCCTGCGGCAGCTGGGCAAATGAGGCCCTTGCCCATGGCGTTGGCGCCGATCGCTGCGGGAAGCGCGCCGGGAATGCCGCTGATTGATCCATCAAGCGCGAGTTCGCCGACGGCTGCGTATCCCGACAGGGCATCTGGCGCGATGGCGCCGAGCGCGACCATCAACGCCAGGACGATCGGCAGGTCAAAGTGACTGCCTTCCTTGGGAAGGTCAGCGGGTGCAAGATTTACGGTAAGGTGCTTGTAGGGAAGCCCGAGCCCGACGGCATGCAGCGCGCCGCGAATGCGTTCCCGGCTTTCCGCGACCGCCTTGTCCGGCAGGCCGACGATGGCGAACGCTGTCAGGCCGGGCGTGATGCGCACCTGGACCTCGACAGGCCGTGCCTCGATACCGACGAACGCGAGCGTTGATATTTGGCCGTACATGCCGCTCTACCTGCCACGCGTCGATAAATAACGTATACGTAGCACATTGACAAGAACATTTAGAGAACGTAGTCTCGCATTGTGGAACGTTGGCTGGGTTTGGGTCATGGTGTCGGAGATGTCGATCGACACGCATGGATTTGTGAAGGCGTTGACCGCTGCGGGCGTCCCTGCGGCGCAGGCTGAGGCGCATGTCGAGGCGTTGCGGGACAAGGTTCTGCCTGAGCTTGCGACGCACCGGGACCTGAAAACGCTCAGCTTTGAGTTGCGGTCGGAAATGGCCAGCATTCGCACAGACATGTGGAAGATGTCATTTGCCGTTGTTCTGGCGACGGCAACGCTGGTGACATTCCTGCAGAAGCTGCTCGCGTAGTTGGCGGACATTGCGAGCGCTGCTTGCGCTTCCGGACGATGTCGGAGCGGAACGTTGGCTGGGTTTGGGTCATGGTGTCAGAGATGACGATCGACACGCATGGATATGTGAAGGCGCTGACTGCTGCGGGCGTCCCTGCGGCGCAGGTCGAGGCGTTGCGGGACAAGGTTCTGCCTGAGCTTGCGACGCACCAGGACCTGAAAGCGCTCAGCTTTGAGCTGAGGTCGGAAATGGGTGAACTGAAATCCGAACTGCGCAGCGAAATGGCCAGTATTCGCACGGACATGTGGAAGATGTCGTTTGCTGTTGTTTTGGCGACGGCAACGCTGGTGACGTTCCTGCAAAAGCTTCTCGGATAGCCGCGACGTGCTAGCGCTGTTTTCGCTTGCGTTCGATGGCTTCCCAAATCAGCACGGCGATATCTGAGCCGCCAAATGCTTTCACCTGGCGTATGCCGGTTGGTGAGGTCACGTTGATTTCAGTCAGGTAGGGACCGATCACGTCGATGCCGGTGAAGAGCAGTCCGCGACGTTTGAGCTTCGGCGCGAGGCGGGCGCAGATCTCGCGATCGCGCGGCGTCAGACGAACCGGCTGCGCCGTGCCGCCGACGTGAAGATTGGAGCGTGTCTCGCCCTCGGCGGGGACGCGGTTGATGGCGCCCGCGATCTCGCCGTCGATGAGAATGATGCGCTTGTCGCCGGCACGAACTTCCGCACGGTATTGCTGGACCATGAACGGCTCGCGGAAGACACCCTGAAACAGTTCGACGAGGGCGGCGACGTTGGTGTCTTCGGGGCCAAGGCGAAAGACGCTGGCTCCGCCGTTGCCGTAAAGCGGCTTGACGATGATGTCTTTCATCTCGGCGCGGAATGCCAATACGTCTTCGAGCGAGCGGGTGATGATGGTCGGCGGCATCAAATCGAGGAAGTCGAGCACGAAGATCTTCTCGGGTGCGTTGCGCACCTGTGCTGGATCGTTGACGACCAGTGTCTTGGGGTGAATGCGCTCCAGCAGATGTGTCGTCGTGATGTAGGCCATGTCGAAAGGCGGGTCTTGCCGCAGCAGCACGACATCGCGTTCGGCCAGATCAATCGTGCGGTGATTGGAAAGCTCGAAAGGCGAATTCGCCATATCGGCAAGCTTGAGCGTTGCGCCGCGGGCGCGAAGCGTGTTGCCATGCAGGGCAAGATCCTGCGGCGTGTAATAGAAGATGTCATGTCCGCGCCGCTGCGCCTCCAGCAGGATCGCAAAGGTGCTGTCGCCACGAATGTCGATCCGGTCGATCGGATCCATCTGGCAGGCGATTTTCAGCGGCATGGCGTTATCCGTTCTGGCGGCGTCGAGGTGGTAGCGAATTTCACAGGCGGATGGCAAGCCCGGTAGGAGGTCTGGCCGCGTCAGAGGCTGTTTGGAAGATGCCGCGGCCACTTGCCGGCGGCGAGGAAAATCGCGTCGAAGCAGATGTCGTGCTGGCGGTGTCGTGCGTGCCGGGCCAGCCAGCACTCTGCCGCGCGGCGGATGCGCTGGCGCTGCGCGTTACCGATTGAGGCCTCGCAGGCCTCTAGCGTTGGCCGGCGCTTCACCTCTATGAACGCGAGCCGCTTGCCGCGGCAAGCCACCAGATCGACCTCGCCTGCCGGCGATTGGAAGCGGCGGGCGAGGATACGGTAGCCTTTGGCGACAAGGAAGGCGGCGGCTAGATATTCCGAAACGTGGCCCCGGCGGTATCGCGCCTGCCGTTCAGTCTTGTGTTTGCCAGCGTCTGCGGTCACGCGCCGCGCTCCTTGAGGGTGAGGCCGATCTCGTAGACGCGCGCCTTTGGAACGCCAAGCACCTCGGACACCACGCGTGCGGCATCGCGCAGGCTCATCGTTTCCAACGCCGCTTTAAGTTTGCCGGCGACGAGTTCGTCGGTGACAGCGATCGGGCCGGGCGGCCCCACCAGGATGACGATCTCGCCGCGCGTGTCTCCCTTCGAATAAGCATCCGCAAGCTCGGCAAGCGGGCCGCGCCGGACGTCCTCATGCAGCTTCGTCAATTCGCGGGCCACTGCTGCCGGCCGGTCTCCCAGCACAGATGCGAGATCGCGCAGCGTTTCGCCGATGCGTGTCGGAGCTTCGAAGAACACGAGCGTACCCGGTACGCTGACGAGCTCTTTGATGCGCGTCTGGCGGGCGCCGTCGCGCGTGGGAAGGAAGCCCGCGAAAAAGAACGCGTCGGTCGGCAGGCCGGCGGCGGTCAATGCCGTCAGCGTGGCGGACGCGCCGGGTATGGCGATGATGTCGTGCTGAGCGGCAGCGGCCTCGCGAACCAGCTTGAAGCCAGGGTCAGAAATCAGCGGCGTGCCCGCGTCCGAGATCAGGGCCACGGCACGGCCGGCGGCCAGGTCATCGAGGATGTGGGCGCGTTGCGAGCTGGCGTTGTGCTCGTGATAGGGCTTGAGAACCGTATCGATTGCGTAATGCGCGAGCAGCGTGCGGCTGTGACGCGTATCTTCGCAGTAGATGACGTCAGCCCGAGCCAGCACGGTGAGAGCGCGCAGCGAGATGTCGGACAGATTGCCGATCGGCGTGGCGACGAGATAGAGCGCCGGCGGCAAAACCTGAGCGAGCCCGCGTTCGAGCTCGGCTGCAACGCGTGGCGGCAGGCGGGCGTAGTGGGCAGGGCGTGGCGTGGAGTCGGAAGGTTTGGCCGTCATCGTGCATCGCTTGTTGCTTCAGCCCATCAGGGTAGAGCGAATGCGGCCGGCATGAAACGGCTAATGGCCTTGTTTTGAAGGCTGGTTCACGTCTTCGTGGCGGGCTCAGCGCTCGCATTGCAAGCGATAAGGCTCTAGGCCGCAGATGCCCTGCGGGGTTGCGCCGGAACGGCGGGTGCGGCTGGCAGATGATATAAGGCGGCGCCTGAGCGGACGGCTGGTACGGTCATGACGGCGGAAAGGTCTCTGATCAGCTCTTTGAGCGCGTAGGAAGCGGCGTCGAGCTGGTCTTCAGCGGTGGCGTGATAGCGGCTGGTATTGAATGAGCGCTCGCGGAACACGGAGATCTGGTCCGTCAATCGCGCCATCTGTTCATCGAGCGACAGCGGCGACGCGTGTACTGCAAACCGGCCGGCCGGTGCGAGGGTTTGCGATGAACGCGTGAAGCGCCCGATAAGAAATGAAAGAAATGACATTTCGCTTTCCGCAGGTTTGGGATTTGAAACGCGAAACGCGTTGGTAAACTGGGGTTTAATGACGGTGAATCTATTCGCCGGATTTGACAAGCCAAATCATGAGGTTTGCGGTTGCAACCTCATTTAGTTGATTAATATCTTATTAAGACTTTAGACGGCGGGCCGCGTCAAAGGCCATTCGGTTTGCGTGCGTCAACCGAGCCTGTCGTGCGAAGCGTGATTGGTGTTGCGGGCGACGTAACCGCGAAGGGCCGGGCCGGAGAGGTCGCCAGCTGAGGGGGCAGCGGTGGCCGGTTGGCGCCGTCATAGCGATAGTGGCCGGTGATGCGGTCGACGAACAGCCCGTCTTCCATCTGCGGGCCCCAGCCGCGATTGTGAATGATCATCGGGCGGCCGGAGGGCCCCCGCTCGGCTGCTACAACGGCAATGTGAGACCGCGACCCCGAGTTCTGCGGGCGCCAGTAGGTTACGATATCGCCCGGCAGATAGTCTTCGCCAAAGGGCGTTATGGGCAGCGTTTGGCCATAGCGGGCGAGAAACCGGCGCAGGGTTTCGGTACGGCGATGATCGATATTTGGGTCACCGGCGCCGAGGCGCGAGGCCTGGACCAGCGTTTGAAGATCGACGCCAAGCGCGCGATAGGCGCGGATAACGACGTCGGTGCAGACGCCGTAGAGGGCTGGAACGTCGCCGCCGGCGCGAGAAATCTGCCGGTATTTGTCGTCGTAGATGACGAAGTGCTTCAGCTGGCTTACCGCTGCGACGGCAAGGCGTTCGCCGAATGGTGCAGATGCGGCAGGGCCTTCGTCGAGGTCGTCGGCGGGTGCCGCAGCAGACGCGTAGGTGACGGGGCAGCTGGTCTCATAGGGCGCCGGCGGGATCGGCAGCAGCAGATTCGGGCTGCGCGGCGGAGCCAGCATGGCAACGGTTTGCCGTGGTGTCGAAACCGCGGGCGGCGCAACGGCCGGGGCGCTCGGTAACAGCGGCGCAACGCTCACTAAGCCCGAAAACTGCGGTGATGCGGTTGCCATTCGGGCTCTCGCCGGCTCGCGCTCGGCGAGCTGTGAAGGTGGCAACTGCCAGCTTAACGCCTCTATGGCCGGCGCCTGGAGCGTGTCGAACTCGGGCGCGTGCGTATTTGCGGCCACGGAATGTGCCGGCGGAAGTGCCGCTACGGTGGTGGAGTGGAACTCTGCTGCCCGGGCTGGGGGCAGTGCGATCCGGGGCGTCGCAGCGGTGCGTACGGCCGGCTGGCCCAGCGGCGCTAATACCTCGGCATTTGCCGTTTCGGTGGCGACGGGGGCCAAGGCGGGCATTTGTACAACGTCGGCAACGGGCCGAGCCGCGTCGTGGGGCGTCTGCGCGATCAGGTCCTTCAGGGTCGGGAAGTTGTGCAGCGCGGGGACGATGGCGATGACCAGCGCCATGATGAAGAACGGCAAAAGCAGAAGGCGAAATGCCTGCCGGTCGTCACGAGAGTCAATCAACAACGGATTGGGCCGGCGGTAGATCGTCGCCGGTTCATTGCGGCGGGCCGGATGCTGCCGCCGTGGGTCGGGCCGCGACTGCGTTGGCGCCCGCCGCGTGGAATGGGCGACGAGGGGCGCAGCCTGCGCGCCGTGGGCGCGTGCCGGTTTTGCCGCCGTCTTGCGTGGCTTGGTTTTGTGGGCCTTCTTCACGCGTACCCGCCCGCTGGCGCAATTGCCATCCCGATATATGAAGCATAGGCGCTAAAGGCCTGTTGCGCCATCGTAAATTTGGTTCAGTTGGCGGGTGGCAGGCCAATCATCGTGCGAATGTCGGCCGGGGTGGTGCCTGCCTGCCGCAAACTGGCCAAGCTGGTATCGCGCGCGCTTTTGGCAAGTTTGCGGCCCTCTACGTCAGTTATCAGCCGGTGGTGATGATAAAGCGGTGCCGGCAGATCGAGCAGGACTTGCAGTAGCCGATGCAAGTCCGTCGCGGCGTACAGGTCCATGCCGCGGGTGACGTGGGTGACGTTCTGCCTGGCGTCGTCCACGACCACTGACAGGTGATAGCTCGACGGCACATCCTTGCGCACGATGATGGTATCGCCCCATCGCTCGGGGCGGGCGCGGACCGTTTCCGTGGTCCCGTCAGCGGCGATGGATGTGAACGCCAAGGGTGTTCCCTTGAGGCGCGCGCGAGCGAGCTCAAGGGCGCGGTCCATGTCCAGCCGCAGCGCGAAAGGGTCTCCGCGCTGTTTTCGGGCGGCGACTTCGGCCGCCGGCATGTGCTTGTGCAGACCAGGATAGATTGGGGCGCCGTCGGGATCGACCGCGTTGGGCCGCTTGCCCGCGGCGATGTCCTGGCGCGTTGCGAAGCAGGGATAGAGCAGGCCGAGCGCTTCGAGACGTGCGGCGGCCTCACGATAGACGCTAAAGTGCTGCGACTGCCGTAGCACGGGCTCTTCCCACGTCAGGCCGAGCCACGCCAGATCTTCCAGTTGGCTGGCGATGTGCGCCTCGGTGCATCGCGCCGTGTCGATGTCTTCGATGCGCACAAGGAAGCGGCCGCCGAGACTGCGCGCCATGTCGAAGCCTGTCAGCGCGGACAGTGCATGCCCAAGATGCAGCTGTCCGTTCGGGCTCGGAGCAAAACGCAAGACTGGGCTATCACCGGCCGCCGTCACTCGCAGCGGCCGCCTTCGCCTGAGCCGGGCCGGAACGTGGGCGCGATTTCCTCGACGACGCGGTCGTACCGGCTGCGCTCAGCAGTTGGATACAGCATCGCCCAGCTGTTGATGTAGCGGCCCGAGCACGTGAAGCTGACGCGTTCGTAGAACATCATGGCCCCGATGGTGCCGGAGATCACGAACCAGGTGCGCCGCACCGGTGCGTAATCCAGCTGCGCGCCGCGATAGTTTTCTTGCAGCAACTGCGTCCTGTAAGCGTCAAGGCTGGCGCCGGATTCGTTGAGGAACGAGCCAACGAGCAGCCGTGCGTTTCCGTCTGCGGAAACGAGAATGCGGCCTTCCGGCTCTGCTGCCTTTTCGGAGAATACAGCCGCCGGATAGCTGATTTCCGAGCCACTGCGCGCGTCGACGATTTCGATCCAGCCGCTTGTGGCGGACGGTTTTTCGGGCACGGCTGAGGCGGGTATTGCAAAGGCTGCAGCGAGAAGAAGAGTGAGGATCGGGGTTGAGCGTTGGGCGGGCATCGCCACATACTCCATGCATGCCATTCAAGATCTTGCGATCGTGACCAGTGTACGCTTAGAGCGATTATGCCGAAACAGCCGTCGCAACCTATGAGCAGAAATCTTTCACGCGCCCGATTGATCGAGAGCGACGATGACGTGCGTGCCGGCATTCGCGCGCTGCGGCGCAAATGTGAGGCGGTGCGGCGCATGCACGATGTGGTCGGCGATCCGCCGTTGCGGCGCTACACAGCGGATTTCGAGGCGCTCGCGCGCATCGTGGTTGGCCAGCAGCTGTCGATTGCGAGTGCAGGGGCGATCTGGGGGCGTGTGGCCGCACTCGGACCGGTGACCGCCCAGGCGATGCTGAAGCATAAGCCGGAGCGGCTGGCGGCTGCGGGGCTTTCAGGCGGTAAGATCAGAACGTTGCAGGCGCTGTCGTCTGCGGTGGCGCAGGATGGTTTGGACTTTGCCGAACTTGTACAGCTTGGCGACGAGGCCGTGCGCGAGCGGCTGGTACAGATCCACGGCATAGGCCCGTGGACGGCGGACATTTTCGTGATGTTCGCGATCGGGCGCGCGGATGCCTGGGCGTCCGGCGACTTGGCGCTGCAGGTGGCGGCAGGGCGCGTTTTTGGACTTGAGGCGAAGCCGACCGCAGCGGAGCTGACGGAGATCGCCGAGCGGTGGCGGCCCTGGCGCGGTGTCGCTGCGCGGTTGCTGTGGGCGCACTACGCCTACAAGCCGGGGGCAGAGAAGGTGTCGCCGGTGTAGCCTGGGGTCAGACCTCGGTCTGACCCCTTTGCAAAAGCCAACGGTGTTAGGCCGCAATTCTACGTATTCAGCGTCGAGGAAAGGGGCAGACCGAGGTCTGACCCTAGGGAAGCCGTCACGCGCCTTCGACGATGGTGATGTCGAGGGTGCCGGCGCCTTCGCGAAGCTTCTTGGCTTCGGCGTATTCGGGACAGGTGGCGTAGGACTTGGCGTCCTCAAAGCTGGCGAACTCGATCACGACATTGCGCGCCGTGCCCTTCCCTTCGATGATCTCCGCCTTGCCGCCACTGACGATGCGGCGGCCGTTGTACTTCTCCAGCGCAACCTTCGATTTGGCGACGTACTGCGACCACTTCTCGGGATCAGTGACGACGGCGTGGGCGATGACATAACCTTTGGGCATGGCGTTCCTCGTTCAGGTGATTGGCGGGCGGTCAGGCGGCGTGGCCGTGGCGCGCGTCGCGGATGTGATGCTGGAATGTTTCGGCGGCGGACTTGGGATCATCCGCCTGCGTGATCGGGCGGCCGACGACGATGTGATCGGCGCCGGCGGTAATGGCGTGGGCCGGTGTCATCACGCGCTCCTGGTCATCCATGGCGCTGCCGGTGAGGCGTATTCCAGGGGTCACGATGAGAAACTGCGGCGAGGTCGCCTCGCGGATGCTGGCAGCCTCCTGGCCGGAGGCGATGACGCCATCGAACCCGGCTTCGTGGGCGAGGCGCGCGCGGCGGACGACGAGATCTGCGGGTGACAGGTCGGTACCCTGCTGTTTCAGGTCTTCGGCAGTGAGGCTGGTCAGCACGGTGACGGCGAGCAGCTTGAGGTTGGACTGGCCGCGACCGTTGACGGCGGCGCGCAGGGTTTTCAGATCGTGACCGTGGACGGTGAGGAAGTCTAGGTTGAGCTCGGTAATGTTGGATACGGCGCGCTCGACCGTGGTGCCGATGTCGAGCAGCTTCATATCCAGGAAGACGCGCTTGCCCTGGTGGCGCAGTTCTTGCGCAAGGTCGAGGCCGCCAGCGAACATCAGTTCGAGGCCGACTTTGTAGAACGTCACGCTGTCACCGAGGGTGTGCACAAGCGCGCGCGCTTCATCGACGTTGGGCATGTCGAGCGCGACGATCAGGCTGTCTTTGGTGGCGGGCATGGCGGCTATATGCTTGTGACTAGTAGGTTGGGTCAAGCGTAAGCGCGACCGAACATGGCGTGCACCCTTGAAGTTGTTAAGTCGCGCTGCGCTTGACCCAACTTACGGGGCTGCGGGAACTCCGTTAGCCCTGCATGACGTGGGCGGCGCGGGCGAGTTTCTGGATCAGCGATTTCAGCTGTTCCTGGCTGTCCTTGTTCTTCAGGTGGCCGTGTTCGTCGAAGGCGTCGGCGGCACGGGGCACGGCGAACTGGTCGGGTAGGACGAGGGCGCCGAGGCCGAGTTCGAGAACCTGGCGTACGCTCGTCAGGCTGCGCAGGCCGCCCATGCCGCCGGGGGAGGCGGAACTCAACGCGAAGACGCGCGTCTTGAAGACTTGGATCGCGGGCGCGTCATCGAACTTGCCACGGCTCATCCAGTCGAGCGTGTTTTTCAGCAAGGGCGTAATCGAGGAATTGTACTCCGGGCTGGTGATCAGAACGCCCTGATGGGCCTTCAGAACGGCAAGCAGCTTGCGGGAGTTCTCCGGCGGGCCGTCGGTGGCTTCGATGTCGCCGTCATAAAGCGGCATGGGATAGTCGGCGAGATCGAGGAAGGTGGCGCTGATGCCGTTCGCTTCGGCGATGTGATGCGCCAGGCGAGACAACTGCTTGTTGAACGAGCCGGCGCGTTGTGAGCCGGCAAAGAAGAGGATCTTACTGGAAGTGGTCATCAAGCTATCCTGTCTTGCGGCGGAGACATGCCGCAATTGCGTCCAACAGCGGCAATACCGGTGACACAGGAGTAGTCACGAGGGACAAGAATGGCAACCCAGACCTATCACGGCAGCTGTCACTGCGGCGACGTCACGTTCGTGGCGGATATCGATCTCGCCGAAGGCGCAGGCAAGTGCAACTGCTCGATCTGCAGCAAGACGCGCAACTGGAGCATCTCGATCAAGCCCGATGCCTTTCGTTTGCTTTCCAGCGAAGACAAGCTGACCGACTATTGGTTCAATACCAATGCTGTGCATGCGCCGTTCTGCAAACGGTGCGGCGTGCGCGTGCACGGGTATGGGGACATTCCGGAAATCGGCGGGAAGTTCGTTTCGGTACGGCTTGCGTCGCTCGACGGCGTGGCTCCCGATGTTCTGGCTGCCATCCCCGTCAAATACAGCAATGGGCGCGACAACGACTGGTGGCACGACGTGACCGCCGCGGAGAAGGCCTACCTGTAAGAGTCAGAGGCGTGAGGGCTAGCCGCTCTTGCCGAGGAAGTCCTTTACGCGGGCGAAGAAGCCGGCGCTCTCGGGGCTGGTGCCCTTGTGGCTCAGCTTTTCAAACTCCTCGAGGAGTTCGCGCTGCTTGCGCGTCAGGTTCTTCGGCGTCTCGACGTCGACCTGAATGTACATGTCGCCGGTCAGCTTGGAGCGCAGCACGGGCATGCCCTTGCCCTTGAGGCGGAACTGCTTGCCGCTCTCGCTGCCCTCGGGAATCTTCACGCGCGTCATCTCGCCTTCGACGGTCGGCACCTCGATCTGGCCGCCGAGTGCGGCGGTCGTCATCGAGATCGGCACCTTGCAGAAGATGTCGGCGCCGTCGCGCTGGAAGAAGTCGTGCGGCTTGATGGACAGGAAAATATAGAGGTCGCCCGTCGGGCCACCGCGCAGGCCGGCTTCGCCTTCGTTGGCGAGGCGGATGCGCGTGCCGTCTTCGACACCGGCGGGAATGTTGACCGAGAGCGTGCGCTCTTTCGTGACGCGGCCGGCGCCCGAACAGGTGGGGCAGGGATCTTCGATCACTTCGCCGCGGCCGTGACATGCGGGGCACGTGCGCTCGATTGTGAAGAAGCCTTGCGATGCGCGAACCTTGCCCTGACCACCGCAGGTAGGGCAGGGCTTCGGCTTGGTGCCGGCCTTGGCGCCGCTGCCGGAACACGTTTCGCAGGCGATGGATGTGGGAACGCGGATTTGTGCCGTCTTGCCGGAGAAGGCTTCGGCAAGGGTGATTTCCATGTTGTAGCGAAGGTCGGCGCCACGCTCGCGTCCGTTGCCGCCGCGTCCGCGGCCGCCGCGGCCGCCCATGAACTCGCCGAACAGGTCGTCGAATATGTCAGACATGGAGGAGGCGAAGTCAGGGCCGAAGCCGTGCTGGCCGCCACCGCCGCGTCCGCCCTCGAAGGCGGCGTGGCCGAAGCGGTCATAGGCGGCGCGCTTCTGGGGATCTTTCAAGGCTTCGTAGGCCTCGCTCAGATCCTTGAATTTCTGCTCGGAACCTTTGTCGCCGGGGTTGGCATCGGGGTGATGTTCCTTCGCCAGGCGGCGGAAGGCGGACTTCAAGTCCTGCTCGCTCGCATCGCGGCCAACGCCAAGTGTCTCGTAATAATCGCGCTTTGCCATTAACCGGTCGTCCGATGCAACTGGACCGCGATCTGTCTGCGGGTGCGGGTCTTGATGAAATTTTGCCCCCGCCGGGACGGCCGGGCCCGATCATTTCGGGTCCGGCCGTCGCCAACAGAGGCGTTGTTTAGGTGAGCCGAGATGCTGGCGAAGGCATTAGGCCGACTTCTTCTTATCGTCCTTCACCTCTTCGAAATCGGCGTCGACGACGTTGTCATCGCCTTCCGCCTTCGGCTCGTCGCTGCCGGCGTCAGCTGCGCCACCGGCCGGCTGGGCCGAGTAAATCGCCTCGCCGATCTTCATGGCAGCCTGCGCCAGGGCGTTCGTTGCCGCCTGGATACGTTCGACGTCGTCGGACGACACGGCTTCCTTGGCAGCCGTGATGGCCGCCTCGACATCGCCCTTCACAGCGGCGACGGCGGGGTTAGAGCCGTTCTCGGCCAGCTGCTTCTCCGTAGAGTGGATCAGAGCTTCAGCCTGGTTCTTGGCCTCGACGCCTGCGCGCTTGGCCTTGTCTTCCGCGGCATGAGCCTCGGCGTCTTTGACCATGCGGTCGATGTCGGCATCAGACAGACCGCCGGACGCCTGGATGCGGACCGACTGTTCCTTCGACGTCATCTTGTCCTTGGCCGATACGTGGACGATGCCGTTGGCGTCGATGTCAAACGTGACTTCGATCTGGGGCACGCCGCGCGGGGCCGGCGGAATGCCGACGAGATCGAACTGTCCCAGCAGCTTGTTGTCGGCCGCCATCTCGCGCTCGCCCTGGCTGACGCGAATGGTGACGGCGTTCTGGCTGTCTTCCGCTGTCGAGAACGTCTGGCTCTTCTTGGTCGGGATCGTGGTGTTGCGTTCGATCAGGCGTGTGAACACGCCACCGAGCGTCTCGATGCCGAGGGAGAGCGGCGTCACGTCCAGCAACAGAACGTCCTTGACCTCGCCCTTCAGCACGCCGGCCTGGATGGCGGCGCCGACGGCGACGACTTCGTCAGGGTTGACGCCCTTGTGCGGCTCCTTGCCGAACAGCTCTTTGACGATCTGCTGCACCTTGGGCATGCGCGTCATGCCGCCGACGAGAACGACTTCGTCGATCTCGGCAGCCTTGAGGCCAGCGTCCTTGATGGCGCTGAGGCACGGGCCTTTGGTACGGTTGATCAGATCCTCCACCAGGCTTTCCAGCTTGGCGCGGGTCATCTTCATCGTCAGATGCTTCGGTCCCGAGGCATCGGCCGTGATGAACGGCAGGTTGATTTCCGTCTGCTGCGAAGACGACAGCTCAATCTTGGCCTTTTCAGCGGCTTCCTTCAGACGCTGAAGCGCCAGCTTGTCGCCGCGTAGGTCGATGCCGTTCGACTTCTTGAATTCATCGGCAAGGTAGCTGACGAGCTTCATGTCGAAGTCTTCGCCGCCCAGGAACGTGTCGCCGTTCGTCGACTTCACTTCGAAGACGCCGTCGCCGATTTCCAGAACCGAGATGTCGAAGGTGCCGCCGCCGAGGTCGTAGACGGCGATCGTCTTGGCTTCCTTCTTCTTGTCGAGGCCGTAGGCCAGCGCTGCCGCCGTCGGCTCGTTGATAATGCGCAGCACTTCAAGGCCCGCGATGCGGCCGGCGTCTTTCGTTGCCTGGCGCTGGGCGTCGTTGAAGTAGGCGGGAACAGTAATGACGGCCTGCGTAATCGGCTCGCCACCGAGCTTGGCTTCGGCGGCTTCCTTCATGCGCTGCAGAATGAATGCAGAGATCTGCTGCGGCGAATACTGCTTGCCTTCAGCCTCGACCCACGCGTCCCCCGTCGGACCTTTTACGATCTTGTAGGGAACAAGCTTCTTGTCCTTCTCGACCATGGGGTCGTCGAAGCGGCGGCCGATGAGGCGCTTGATGGCGAAGAATGTGTCCGTCGGGTTGGTGACGGCTTGGCGCTTGGCGGGCAGACCGACCAGCTTCTCGCCGTCGTCCGCGAAGGCGACGATGGAGGGGGTCGTATTCATGCCCTCGGCGTTTTCCAAGACCCGCGGCTTACCGCCGTCCATAACGGCCACGCACGAGTTCGTGGTTCCGAGGTCGATGCCGATGACTTTTGCCATGCTGATAGTTCCTCTTTGTTGCGGCGGACCGCCCGAGCCCGGATCTCCGGCACCCGATGAGCGTTAGGCCGTATGCGCCAAACGCCGCGATCCCCAGAGCTTAAGTTGACGTTGCGCGCTTATATAGGGTGCTGTTTTGGGGACGCAACGGTTGTGGACGTCCAGAGTGTGGTGATTTGTTCCCACCCCGTGGCCTTTTGGCTTGAGGTGAATGCTAAGTCAAAGTGTTGTCGGGCGTTTTCAGGTCGAAGTCTGTCAAACATATGGGGATAATTCGTGGCAGGAGAAGGCTTCCAACTTATCCGCAGGGCGCTTTCGCCGGGCGAACAGCGGCGGCTGGTGAAAGCTGTCGAGGCCGTTGCGAAGGCAGCACCATTCTATACGCCGACTATGCCCAGAACCGGCAAACCTTTCTCAGTGCGCATGACTAATGCCGGTCCGCTCGGCTGGGTGTCGGATAAGGTCGGTGGCTACCGCTACCAGCCGACGCATCCGGTTACGGGTGAAGCATGGCCAGCAATTCCAAAGATGCTGCTGCAATTGTGGCGCGCCCATGCCGGTTATCCCGAGCCTCCGGAAGCCTGCCTCATCAACCATTACGAGACCGGTGCCCGCATGGGCAGCCATCAGGACCGGGACGAGCAAGAGCTGGCGGCACCCGTACTGTCGGTGTCGCTGGGTGACGACGCTGTCTTTCACGTTGGAGGGCGCAAGCGGGACGACCCGAAGGAACGCATGACGCTTCAGTCGGGCGATGTCGTGGTGCTCGGCAAGGAGTCGCGGCTCGCGTACCACGGCATCGACCGGGTTTTCGCCGGCAGCTCAGATCTGCTGGCCGACGGCGGGCGGATTAATCTCACCCTGCGGCGGGTGACGCCCTCGCCAGCCCGCACGGACTAAGCCGTCAGAGAATGATGTCGCGATCGGGCGGCGGCGGTGCGTCGTCGTCCGGATCAATGTGCTGAGGTTGCGGCCGCGCGGCGCTGGCCTGCTGCTCTGCCGCTTCCGGTCGCGGCGGTTTGGCGCCGCCCTTGGCAACGACCACCATGGCGGGACGTAACACGCGGTCTTCGATCGCATAGCCGTTCTGGTAGACCTGCACGATGGTGCCGGGCGGGACCGACGGGTCTTGCGCTTCCATCACGGCCTGGTGCTGGTGCGGACTGAACAGCTGGCCGAGCGGGGCGATGCGGCGCACGCCATGCCGCTCCAGGACGTTCAGAAACTCGCGCTCGGTCAGCGACACGCCGTCGAGCAGGCTCTTGAACGCCGTGTCCTCAGCTGCAGCGCCCGCCGGCACGGACGTGATGGCACGCTCGAAATTATCGGCGACACCGACGACATCGCTGGCGAATTTCTGGATCGCGTATTTGGCGGTGTCTTCTTTTTCCTTGGCGGCGCGCTTGCGCAGGTTGTCCATCTCGGCGTGGGCGCGCAGCAGACGGTCCGTCAGGTCGGCGATCTGGCCCTCGAGCGTCGTTACCTTTTCGGCGAGCTTGGCTGCGCCGCCCACCAGTTGCTCCATATTCTGTTGCTCGGGCGTCTGCCCGTGATCGGCTTCGGCATGCGGGGGAACGGCGGCGTCGGGCCGGGGGGTGTTCGGCTCGTCGGTCATAAGGTCTCCGTTAAGTTCACAGCGCCGGTGGGGCGCGCGGGCCATGAGGCCCTCGTTCTTGCGACCGATATCAGCCGCGGGCACCAAAAAATCAAGTCAGCAAGCGGCCGATCAGCTTCGCTGTGTAATCGACCATTGGGATAATCCGTGCGTAATTGATGCGGGTTGGTCCGATTATGCCGAGAACGCCGACAACCTTGCGGTTCTCGTCCTGGAATGGGGCGACAACGAGGGACGAGCCGGACATTGAGAAAAGTTTGTTCTCTGACCCTATGAAAATGCGCACGCCATCGGCCCGTTCGGACAGGCCCAGAATCTGTGCGAGGTCGCGTTTGCTCTCAAGGTCGTTGAAGAGCTGGCGAATGCGCTCCAGGTCGTCCATCGCCGACACATCCTTGAGCAGGTTGGATTGACCGCGGACAATCAGGCTCTTGCGATCGTCGAGCGAGCCGGACCATTCGGCCAGCCCGGCCTTGATCACTTTTTGCGTCAGATCATCGAGTTCCGACCTGGCCTCGATCAGTTGATTTTCGATCGCCGCGCGGGCTTCCGTGATGGTGGTGCCGCGCAGGTTGGAGTTGATGAAGTTCGATGCCTCGGCGAGCGCGGAGGGCGGCAAGCCGTGCGGCAGGGCGATGACGCGATTTTCCACGTTGTTGTCTTCGCCGACGAGGACGGCGAGCGCGCGTGCCGGGTCCAGCGGCACGAACTCGATGTGCTTCAGGCGCGAGACCTGCTTTTCAGCCAGCACCAGGCCGGCGCAATGGGACAGGCCGGAGATCATCTCGCTGGCTTCACCGAGCACTTGGTCAAGCGAATGGGCGCGGCTGATGCGGATCTGCGCTTCAATCTGGCGGCGCTCGTCTTCCGACAAATGGCCGACCTCGAGCAGGCCGTCGACGAACAAGCGCAAGCCGGTTTGCGTCGGCAGGCGGCCGGCGGACGTATGCGGCGCATAGATCAGGCCCGCATGCTCAAGATCCTGCATGACATTGCGGATCGAGGCTGGCGACAGAGTCATGGGCAATGTGCGCGACAGGCTGCGCGAGCCCACGGGTTCGCCGGATACAAGATAACTCTCGACGATCTGGCGCATGATGGCGCGGGAGCGTTCGTTCAGCCGGGCGATTTCAGAAACGAACTCAGTCATTTCAGATATTTGATCCGTTAGATATCTTGGTCAGAAACTAAGGACGCTGGGGCCCGTCCGTCAATGACAGTAGGCCGCTATCGACCGGCATTTCGGCGCGGAGCGCTGGCTTTCCTGCGCACAGCACGTGCGATCTAACACGTTGTTCGGCCGCGCTTCCTAACGGAAAAGCCCTTCACACTGTTCCGGAAGCGCACTAGGGTCGCGCCAAATCCCCTCATTTACCATCCTAGCGACGAGAGTTTCCGTGCAGCCAGCTACACCCAGCCGCCCGTCCAAGCGGCAGACCGATGAACTTCGCCGCGTATCCTTCGAACGCGCGGTGGCGATGCACGCCGAAGGCTCGTGCCTGATCAAGTTCGGCAATACGCATGTGTTGTGCACTGCCAGCCTCGAAGAGCGGGTGCCGCCGTGGCTGAAGGGCCAGCAGCGCGGCTGGGTTACCGCGGAGTACGGCATGCTGCCGCGCGCAACGACCGACCGGACGCGCCGCGAGTCTGCTGCGGGAAAGCAATCGGGCCGCAGCCAGGAGATCCAACGGCTGATCGGCCGGGCGCTGCGGGCCGTCGTCGACCTGCCGAAGCTCGGCGAGCGGCAGATCACGGTCGACTGTGACGTGATCCAGGCCGACGGCGGCACGCGTACGGCGGCGATTACGGGCGCCTGGGTGGCCCTGCATGATTGCATCCAGTGGATGAAGATGCGCGACATGGTGCGCGATGGCGTGCTGCGCGACAGCGTCGCCGCGGTCAGCTGCGGTCTGTACAAGGGATCTGCGGTATTGGACCTGGATTACGCAGAAGACAGCACGGCAGACGCTGATTCCAATTTCGTCATGACTGGGGCCGGCGGCATCGTCGAGATCCAGGGTACGGCGGAGACGACGGCCTTCAGCGAAGAACAGTTCCAGCAGTTGCTGGGGCTGGCGAAAAAGGGCATCGGCGAACTTGTGGCGCTACAGAAGCTGACGGTGGCGTAACCGCGGAGTTTGCGATGTTGGCGTTCGGACCCATGGCTCTGATGGTCGCGGGAATTTTCACCGGCGCCGCGTTCTACGTGACCTTCGCCGAGCAGCCGGCGCGGCTGACGCTCGACGACCGGGCTGCGCTGACTCAGTGGAAGCCGAGCTATCATCGCGGCTTCATCATGCAGGCAAGCATCGCCGTCATTGGGTTTCTGTTCGGCGTGGGTGCCTGGTTTCAGGACGGCAACGTCTGGTGGCTGATCGGCGCACTCGTGCTGCTGGCGAACTGGCCGTTCACGCTGTTCGTTATCATGCCGACGAACAAGGTCTTGATGGCGACGCCCATCGAAGAGGCTGGGCCCAAGTCGCGTGAGCTTATGCAGGCTTGGGGCAAGCTGCATGCGGTGCGCACTATGCTTGGCGCGATCTCGACAGCGATATTCCTATGGATGCTGGTCTGAAGCCGTCGGGTGTTTTGGAGACCGTGCTTTATGCGCGGGATCTCATTGCGGCGGAGGCATTCTATGCTGGTGTGCTTGGCCTACACGTGACGGCCAAGGCCGCGGAGCGCCAGTTGTTTCTCAGGTGCGGCGAGCAGATGCTGCTGATCTTCAATCCGGATGCTACGGAGATCCCGCCGCCGGCCGATGCCAAGATCCCCGTGCCGCCGCACGGAGCACGGGGGCCTGGGCACGTCTGTTTCAGCGCCGCGGCGGAAGAGATCGGGCGTTGGCGATCGCATCTGGAAGATCGCGGAATTCACATTGAAGCGGATTTCGAGTGGCCAGGAGGCGGGCGTTCGATCTATTTCCGCGATCCGGCGGGCAACTGCCTGGAGTTTGCCGAGCCGAGGATCTGGAACCTTTCATGACACGCCGACTGACACGCGGAACGAAGCTGGTTGTTGCGAGCCACAACCCCGGCAAGGTTTGGGAGATCAATCAGTTGATCGCGCCGTTCGGCCTGGCGGCGGTATCGGCAGGTGAATTAGGGCTCGCCGAGCCGGAGGAGACTGAGACGACGTTTGCGGGCAACGCGCTGCTGAAGGCGCGGGCGGCGAGCGAAGGCTCGGGATTGCCGGCGCTGGCGGATGATTCCGGGCTGGAAGTCGATGCTCTGGGAGGAGCACCGAGTATTTACTCGGCGCGCTGGGCGGGGTCGTCGAAGGATTTTACCGTGGCGATGCTGCGGCTGCATGATGAGCTGGCCTCGCAAGGCGCGTGGCACGGCCCGGCGCCGCGGGCGAACTTCATCTCGGTGTTGTGCGTGGCATGGCCGGACGGCGAGCATCGGCTGTTCGAGGGACGCGTCGATGGTCACCTCGTTTGGCCGGCCCGAGGCGGGAACGGTTTTGGCTACGACCCGATGTTCGTCGCTGACGGCGCGCAGCAGACTTTCGGCGAGATGGAGCCCAAGGATAAGTACGCGGTCTCGCATCGCACGCGCGCGTTCGCGGCATTCAAGCGCGATTGTCTTGAAGAGGCGGATGACGCTAGCGGCGATGGGCCGAATGCGGTTCGCGATGCAGCAGGATTCGCTGCGGCCGCGGCGAATATTTCGTCAAAGGCGGAACTGGTGACGTTCGTCGAAAATCTTCGCGCGGACTTGATCGCCAAGCCGGCGGAGTGGGAGAACGCGTCGCTCGACCGGTACCTCAATGCGCTGCATTCCTGGATCGCGGACACGACGGCGCTAGACGGCGATGAACCGAAGTGGCGAAGTTTGGCCAAGGCGCTGCTCGCCGCAAAATCCTATGAGTAGCCAGCCCCTCATTCTCAATCCGGACGATGCCGGGTTCGGCGTCTACGTGCATTGGCCGTTCTGCGCGCAGAAGTGCCCGTACTGCGATTTCAACAGTCACGTACGTCACAAGGGGTGGGACGAGGCGCGGTTTCTCGCCGCCTATAAGCAGGAATTGGCACACACGGCTGAATTGATTGGCAAGCGTGAGGTGTCGAGCATTTTCATTGGCGGCGGCACGCCATCGCTGATGCAGCCGCAGACGGTGGCAGGAATTCTAGACGCGATCGCCGGGCTGTGGAGCGTAAGGAGCGGCGCCGAGATTACGATCGAGGCCAATCCCAACAGCGTCGAGGCGGAACGGTTTCGCGGTTACCGCAGCGCTGGCGTCAACCGTGTGTCGCTGGGCGTGCAGTCGCTGCGCGATGAGCAGCTGAAGGCGCTTGGCCGTTTGCATTCCGTTGCCGAGGCCAAGACCGCGATCGGCATCGCCGCGCAGACGTTCGACCGGTTCTCGTTCGATCTCATCTATGCGCGGCCGGGGCAGACGCCTGAGCAGTGGCGGCGGGAACTTGCAGAGGCGCTGGCGTTGGGCAGCCGGCATCTGTCGCTCTACCAGCTGACGATCGAGCCGGAGACGGCGTTCGAGAAGCTGCATGCCGCCGGCAAGCTGGCGATGCCGGACGCGGAATTGGCTGCGGAGCTTTATGACATCACGCAGGAGATGACGGACGCAGCGGGACTGCGCCAGTACGAGATTTCCAATCACGCGGCGCCGGGCGAAGAGAGCCGTCACAACATCCTCTATTGGCGTTACGCGGAGTACGCGGGCGTTGGGCCGGGCGCGCACGGGCGCGTTATCGTGGGCGGACAACGCCGGGCGACTTCGACGGAGCGCAATCCGGAGGGTTGGGCTGCCCGTGTCGAAGGCGCGGGGTATGGCCTGGTTGCCGACGACGCTTTGGGTCGCGACGAGGAGGCGGACGAAATGCTGCTGATGGGTCTGCGCATGGCGGACGGGCTTGATCTCGCCCGGTTGGCGCAACTCGGCGGTGTGGCCATCCAGCCCGAGACAATTGCCCGGCTGCGGGACGAGGGGTTACTGGACGTGCTGCCGCCGGGCCGTGAGGGGTTCGGCGAAGGGCTCGATGAG
Source organism: Hyphomicrobiaceae bacterium (assembly GCA_030655135.1). GTDB lineage: Bacteria > Pseudomonadota > Alphaproteobacteria > Rhizobiales > Hyphomicrobiaceae > JAKAXS01. The sequence continues at coordinate 386,468 of JAURWC010000022.1, forward strand.
ATACGTGCCTGTCTTGCTCCGGGGCTTGGTTCAGCAACAGGAACGAGCCAGGGCAATCGGGGTGGCGGGCGTATTCGCGTCACGCGCGCCGGCCGCATCGTTCTCAACGAGGTGGTGCTGGCGCTGTCGCGGGCCTTCGTTTCGGGCGCCTCAACCATGGCGCAAGATGCGCGATGGACATCGGCCAGCGAGGCCAGTATTGAGCGCGCATGATGCGCCGCATGTACGACTGGATGATGGGGATGGCGAGGTCCGACAAGGCACCTCACGCCCTGTTCACCGTTTCATTTATCGAAAGTTCGTTCTTCCCGATTCCGCCGGACGTGATGCTTGTGCCAATGATTCTGGCACAGCGCATGAAGGCGTGGTGGTTCGCCAGCTTGGCAACCATCGGGTCGGTGCTCGGCGGCGCGGCGGGCTATGCCATTGGCTACTTTTTCTTCGAAGCTATCGGGCAGCCAATTCTGGCCTTCTACGGCAAGGCCGATAGCTTCGATCAGTTCGCCCAGTGGTTCAATGAGTGGGGCGTCTGGATCCTGATCATCAAGGGCATGACGCCGTTTCCCTACAAGGTGCTGACGATCACGGCCGGCGTTACGAAAATGCCGTTCCTGGAATTCATGGTCGCCAGCGTCATCGCGCGGGCCATGCGCTTCTTTCTTGTGGCCGGTCTCTTATATTGGTTCGGCGAGCCGATCCGGGATTTCATCGAGAAGCGGCTGTCGCTGGTGACAACGCTGTTCGTCGTGGCGCTGGTTGGCGGGTTCGTCGCCGTGAAGTACGTGTTCTAAGCCGAGAGTAGGGTGCCCATGGCCTTGAGTTCGATGGAAGCCAGCCGCGGAACTTCGTCCTACCAGATCGGCGCGCTGGTGCTGTTCGTTGCCGTGGCCGCCATCCTCACGGCGTTGGGATTTGAGCATATTGGCGGTTATCAGCCGTGCCCGCTGTGCCTGCAGCAGCGATGGGCGTATTACGCCGGCATTCCGGCACTGTTCGCCGCGCTGGTGCTGGTGGCGTCGCAGAGGCCGAAGGCGGCGGCGGTGCTGTTCTTTCTCGTCGCGCTGGCGTTTCTTGCCAATACAGGCCTTGGCATCTACCACTCGGGCGTCGAGTGGAAGTTCTGGGAGGGCCCTGCGGGATGCTCCTCGACGCAGGCGCTCCCTGGCTCGGTTGGCGATCTGATGTCGGGCCTCAGCCAGGGGGGGCATATCGCGCGCTGCGATGACTCGGCCTGGCGCTTCCTAGGGCTGTCGTTCGCAGGTTGGAATGCGCTGATTTCATTAGCGCTTTTTGCAGGTGCGCTGAAAGCGGCATCTTCGGCTGCCATGACGCGCGACAGCGCTCGCTGACCCGGTCACTTTATCCACAGCTCGCTACAACCCTGCTGGAACGCCTGTCAATCGCGGGCGTTCAAATGACGTGCAACATGGAATCCGCAGTGGAAGTGAAAAACTCTGGATTCGGTCACAATCCGTCCTTTGCGTTGCCTCAAAGTAACGGTTAATTAGCATTGTTCGCGGAACGCAAGAGGAACACGCGAGCAGAACAGCCGGGTTTAGTAAGCGTTCGAGTTCGTTGAGTTGTAGTTGGCTGCGTTCCGTTCTGCCACCGCTTCGTTCTTCTTAAAGTTCGCGTCAATCCATCCAGTTGCCCCCATCAGCGTAAGCGTTGCGTTCGAGTTTGTAGCTGTTGCGTTCGTTGCGTCAGGCGTTCCAGCATGCTCCCCCGCATGCCAATGACTTCAGCGAGCCGCCGGTTTCCAGTTCAGCGTCGAACTGGCGGTTCGCAGCATCCTAGTAAGCGTCAGCTGTTTGCGTCAGTCGCGTTGTAGCGTTTGTTGAGTGGAGTGTAGGCAATGAGCACGTGGCAGTCCTTACACGACATCATCGGCTCGGTGCTTAGTACCGTAACAGTAACCGATCAGGCGTCGCAGGTTCCGGATCACCCCACCGGGAACCAATAGAATTCGCGAGGGAGCCCCCCTTCCCTCAAAATCGAGACGGCAAGCATGCCTAGTGTCGCGACGGCAAACCTTCGAACATCACATTGCCCGGTGCTGCGTAGTGATGTCTTGATGCTGAGCGTGCTTGCCTCCCTTTTCAGTGCGTCGCCTGTGAAGCCTTAGGAGAGGCGAAACATGACCCCCGAACACATCAATCCCCTGCAGTGGCATCAAGCTCTTGGCGTCGCACGTCAATCGTGCGCGCGGTTCTTCCGCGACGGCGGCGTACCCGCCGATGCGATGCACGCGTTTGGGCTCAAGCCGCCCGCGTCGCATGACGATTGGAGCCATGCTGTCGAGGCGATAGCGGAGATGTTATGTGCGACGCCGGCGCAGCGCCGCGCCGCCTGATGGGTTTTAAATTGTTCGAATGGTCGCCGCATCTTGCGCGGCCGGTTGTCATCGTCTTCAGATACCCGCGACTTGACCCCGGAACTCTCTCCGGGGTTTTTTCGTTTCTGCGCTCTGACTGGGTGGTGAAGACGCCTACGGCTCCAGCTCGGTGTCCCAGTACAGGTAGTCGAGCCAGCTCTGGTGCAGATAGTTCGGCGGGAAAAGCCGGCCGTTGCGGTGAAGCTCAAATACCGTCGGGCGGTAGGGCATCTGAGCGGGCCGCATGCCTGCCTTGTCAGGCATGTCGCTGCCCTTCGCCAAGTTGCATGGCGCGCACGCAGTCGCGACGTTGTCCCAACGGGTCAGGCCGCCGCGCGAACGGGGGATGACGTGATCGAACGTCAGGTCGTCCTTGTCGCCGCAGTACTGGCAGGTGAAGCGGTCGCGCAGGAACACGTTGAACCGCGTGAAGGCGGGGTATAGCGCGGGTTTTACGTAGGTTTTCAGCGATACGACGCTGGGCAGCCGCATCTCTACGTTGGGGCTGCGAACGAACCGCTCATACTCGGATACAATGTTGACGCGATCCAAAAAGACGGCCTTCACCGACTCCTGCCAGCTCCAGAGCGATAGTGGATAATAGCTCAGGGGCCGGAAGTCAGCGTTAAGAACCAGTGCCGGGAACATTTCCGGCGCGGCAGCGTGAGTGTTCACGTGAGCTGCATCCTGTCGGTTCCGTCAGTTCGAATCGGGTTACCCCAATCCAAGGCTGGCGGATACTAGCCGGGCATGTCAGCTCTGTGAAGCACCCCCCGGAACGCGGCTTGCCGCCTCGCTTTTTTGCCGGGAGAGGTGGCCCAAAGATCGCAAAAGCACGAGGTAGAGTGGGATAAACACGGCCAGGTAAGCTACCAGCTGGATCGTGATTTCGGCCATAAATGCGCTCCTGCCATTGCTCTCCGACGATGGTTCATACGCACGAACGGAGGAGGCGGTTCACGCACCGGGCCGCACCGACATTATCTTTTGATCTGGATGGCCGCTGTCTCACCGGGAACTGCTGCGCTAGAACGGGCAGATCAAAAGGTGCACTCAGTTCAGTTTTTTGCCGGTTCAGACCGGATGGCCAGGCCGGACGGGTGGCTGTAGTGAGGCGGCGTTTCCAAGATGCACGTCCTTTGGCGAGGTCATTATCTGCAGCGGGCGCGGCTTGTATCCGGGCTGATCCTGTTCGCGTTTGCTTTGACGCACTTTCTCAACCATGCGATCGGCCTCGTCAGCGTCGACTTGATGCAGTCGGCGCAGGAGGCGCGGCAGCTGATCACGCGATCCTGGATCGGCACATTCGTGCTGGCGGGCGCCCTGATCGTTCACATGGCGCTAGCGCTGGCGAAACTGGCGGCACGTACCACGCTGCGCATGCCGCCCTGGGAGGCGACCCAGCTAGCGCTCGGATTGGCGATCCCGATCCTCCTGCTGCCGCACATCGTCAACACGCGGATTGCGCACGCACTCTACGGCGTCAACGACATCTACCTGTATGAACTTCTGAAGCTTTGGCCCGATGGTGCCATCGTGCAGAGCGCCTTGCTTGTCATCGTCTGGGTACATGGCTGCATGGGCTTGCACTTCTGGCTGCGTCTCTCGGCGCCGTATCGGCGGATGAGGCCGGCGCTGCTGGCCGTAGCGATCGTTATTCCGGTGGCCTCGCTTGGTGGCTTCATGGTGGCGGGGCGCGCTGTGAATGCCATTGCGCAAGATCCGGCCGTGCTGGAAAGCATCAAGCAGATGTCGCACTGGCCAACGGCGGCCGACGCGGACAAGCTCTACTGGCTGCGCGTCATCGTCCGTGCCGAGTACATCGGCCTGCTGGGCATCGTGCTGTTGTCGCTGCTGTGGACGTGGATTGCCCGCTGGGCAGCACCGCAAGTCAGCGTGTCGTTTCTCGGCGGGCCGACCATTAAAGCCCCGCAGGGCGCAACCTTGCTGGAAATGAGCCGCAATGCGCGTGTGCCGCACGCTGCGGTGTGCGGTGGCCGCGGGCGCTGCTCGACGTGCCGTGTGCGCGTGGAGAATGGTGCGAGTTCGCTGGAGCCGCCGGTCTTCCCGGAGAGCGTGACGCTTGGCGCTATAAACGCGCCGCAGAACGTGCGGCTGGCTTGTCAGATCCGGCCCACGAGCAATCTCGTCGTAACGCGGCTGCTACCGCCGGGCAGTGCCAGCCCGCTGATGGTCGATCTGGATGAGGCGGATGCGAGCGGGGTGGAAAAGTCTCTCGCGGTCATGTTCGTCGATATGCGCGGCTTCACGCGGCTGGCGCACGACCGCTTGCCGTTCGATACGGTTTTCATCCTCAATCAGTTCTTTGGCGCAGTCGGTGCCGCAATCGTGGATAACGGCGGGCGCATCGATAAATTCATGGGTGACGGTTTGCTTGCGGTGTTCGGTCAGCACACGGGGGTCAAGTCGGCTTGCCGGCAAGCCTTGCGCACGGCACGCGCCATCGATCTCGCGCTCGATGAAGTCAACGCCAAGATCGAAAGCGAAATCGGCACGACATTGCAGGTCGGCATAGGTCTGGATGCCGGGCCGCTGCTGCTGGGCCGTATCGGTTTTGGCGAGGCCGTCGATTACACGGTGATCGGCGCGCCCGTGAACGTCGCCAGCCGCCTTGAAGGGCTCGCCAAGGAAAAGTCTTTGCAGGTCATGCTGTCCGCCGGTGTCGCGCAGCAAGCTGATTGGACGCCTGCTGCTGATTTTGCAGGAGAAATCGCCGTGAGAGGCGTCACGGACCCGGTCCACGTGTTCGGCTTCAAGCGCGGCCGTGATTTTCCCGCGTCCATCTTGGCCGTCGGGCCGGAGGAACAGCTGCCGGTGCGCAGCCGGTTCGCGCGCACCTAAGCGCCGGCAACGGCCTCGCGAAGATTGAGCGAGAATGCGGCAATCCGGCCGAAGAGTGGCTGTTGATGCAGCAGGCGCCGCATGTTACAGAACCGCAACTTTCAAGAGGGGGCGCGGCTGTTTAGAGGCCGTTGGTTCTCTATTGCAGTTGGCCTTCCAAATTTCTTTGGGCGGTAATCTCAGCCGAAGGGGGCGTCGTGCTTCCCTTTTCAGCGCAAGCGAGCGTTCGACGTGGCGACAGACGAACCAATCATGGCAAGCGTGGCCGGGCGTTACGCCTCCGCGCTATTTGATCTGGCAAAAGACGAAAACAAGATTGCCGAGGTCGAGAAAGACCTGGCGACTTTCCAGGCGCTGTACGGCGAAAGCGAAGATCTGACGCGGCTCGTTCGCAGCCCAGTGATCGCTTCTGACGATCAGGGCCGTGCCCTTGACGCCGTGCTGGCGAAAGCGGGCGTCGGTGCGCTCACCGGCAACTTCTTCAAGCTGATCGCCAAGAACCGCCGGCTGTTTGCAGCCGACGATATGGCGCGCGCTTTCAAGGCGCTGGCAGCCCGCGATCGCGGTGAGGTGTCAGCCGAGGTGACGTCCGCGCACGCGTTGAGCGACGAGCAGACAGCCGAACTCAAGGCGACGCTGAAGGCGTCCGTCGGCAAGGATGTGACGCTGTCGACGAACGTCGATCCGAGCCTGCTCGGTGGTCTCGTCGTGAAGATCGGCTCGCGCATGATCGATTCGTCGCTCAAGACGAGGCTCGCCAACATGAAGGCTGCGATGGCGAGCGCAAACTGACCGAATTCAACCCGGTGCGACCGCATGGTCCGCCGGGTTTTTGCTGCACTTCAATTCTGAATTAATCGCGCCGGCCATGGCGGGCGCATAAAAGACAACGACGAAAGACAGAGGTCACGCCAGATGGAAATCCGCGCCGCAGAGATCTCCTCGATCTTGAAGGATCAGATCAAGAATTTCGGTAAGGAGGCGCAAGTCTCCGAAATCGGCCAGGTGCTGTCGGTGGGCGACGGTATTGCCCGCGTTTACGGTCTCGACAACGTCCAGGCCGGCGAGATGGTCGAGTTCCCGGGTGGCATCCGCGGCATGGCGCTGAACCTCGAAGCCGACAACGTCGGCGTCGTGATCTTCGGCGACGACCGCGGCATCAAGGAAGGCGACACAGTTAAGCGTACCGGCTCGATCGTGGAAGTTCCGGTCGGCAAGGGCCTGCTCGGTCGCGTGGTCGATGGTCTCGGCAACCCGATCGACGGCAAGGGCCCGATCCAGTCCGACAAGAAAATGCGCGTCGACGTCAAGGCGCCCGGCATTCTGCCGCGTAAGTCGGTGCATGAGCCGATGGCGACGGGCCTCAAGGCCGTCGACGCACTCATCCCCGTCGGCCGCGGCCAGCGCGAGCTGATCATCGGCGACCGCCAGACCGGCAAGACCGCCGTCATTCTCGACACCTTCCTGAACCAGAAGGCGATCAACGCCGGCACGGACGAGAAGGCGAAGCTCTACTGCGTGTATGTCGCCATCGGCCAGAAGCGGTCGACGGTTGCGCAGTTCGTGAAGGTTCTCGAAGAGCGTGGCGCGCTGGAATACTCGATTGTCGTCGCCGCAACGGCGTCCGACCCGGCCCCCATGCAGTACCTGGCGCCGTTCACCGGCTGCACCATGGGCGAATATTTCCGCGACAACGGCATGCATGCCGTGATCGCGTATGACGATCTTTCCAAGCAGGCCGTTGCTTACCGCCAGATGTCGCTGCTGCTGCGCCGCCCGCCGGGCCGCGAAGCTTATCCGGGCGACGTGTTCTATCTCCACTCTCGTTTGCTGGAACGCGCTGCCAAGCTCGGCGACGCCCATGGTGCGGGTTCGTTGACGGCGCTGCCGGTCATCGAAACGCAGGCCAACGACGTGTCAGCCTACATTCCCACGAACGTGATTTCGATCACCGACGGCCAGATCTTCCTTGAAACCGATCTGTTCTTCCAGGGCATCCGCCCGGCCGTGAACGTCGGTCTGTCGGTGTCGCGCGTCGGCTCGTCGGCGCAGACGAAGGCGATGAAGCAGGTCGCCGGCAAGATCAAGGGTGAGCTGGCGCAGTACCGCGAAATGGCGGCCTTCGCTCAGTTCGGTTCGGAT
>JAURWC010000035.1 GCA_030655135.1 Hyphomicrobiaceae bacterium
ACTTCGTTCCAGGAGATGTCGGACAGGTGAACCAGGCCGTCGATGCCGCCGTCCAGACCAATGAAGATACCGAAATCGGTGATCGACTTGATGGTGCCGGAGATTTTATCGCCCTTGTTGAACTGGCCAGAGAAATCTTCCCATGGGTTAGATTTGCACTGCTTGATGCCGAGGGAGATACGACGACGCTCTTCGTCGATGTCCAGAACCATAACTTCCACTTCGTCGCCGACTTGTACGACTTTCGAAGGGTGGATGTTCTTGTTGGTCCAGTCCATTTCGGAAACGTGTACCAGGCCTTCCACGCCTTCTTCCAGCTCTGCGAAGCAGCCGTAGTCGGTCAGGTTGGTAACACGCGCGGTGACGCGGGTGCTTTCTGGGTAACGAGCCTTGATAGCGACCCATGGATCTTCGCCCAGCTGCTTCAAGCCCAGGGAGACACGGTTGCGCTCACGATCGTACTTCAGAACCTTGACATCGATCTCGTCGCCAACGTTGACGATTTCCGATGGATGCTTGATACGCTTCCAAGCCATGTCGGTAATGTGCAGCAGGCCATCGACGCCACCCAGATCGACGAATGCGCCGTAATCGGTGAGGTTCTTGACGATACCTTTGACTTGTTGGCCTTCCTGCAGGGATTCCAGCAGAGCTTCACGCTCGGCGGAGTTCTCTGCTTCCAGGACGCTGCGACGGGAAACGACAACGTTGTTGCGCTTCTGGTCGAGCTTGATGACCTTGAATTCGAGTTCTTTGCCTTCCAGGTGCGTGGTGTCGCGCACAGGACGAACGTCGACCAAAGAACCTGGCAGGAACGCACGGATGCCGTTAACGTCGACAGTGAAGCCGCCTTTAACCTTACCGTTGATAACGCCCTTGACCACTTCTTCAGCTGCGAAGGCTGCTTCGAGAACAATCCAGCATTCAGCGCGCTTGGCTTTTTCACGGGACAGCTTGGTTTCACCGAAACCGTCTTCAACCGAGTCCAGAGCAACGTGAACTTCGTCACCGACATTGATAGTCAGGTCACCAGCATCGTTGTAGAACTGTTCCAGCGGGATCAGAGCTTCAGACTTCAGACCAGCGTGAACGGTTACCCAGCGAGCTTGGTAATCGATATCAACGATAACACCGGTGATGATGGAGCCTGCCTGAAGGTTCAGGGTTTTTAGGCTTTCTTCAAAGAGTTCCGCAAAGCTTTCGCTCATTTTAATTCCTGTTGATAAGGGCGAAGAATACGCCCATCTCCACACCCCAGACGGTGTGGGTCAGTTTCAATTAAAAGAAGCACCACAGGACTATGACTGGTCCCCTGCGGCCCTCTTGGTCACCCGGCGATATCGCGAATGGCGATTTCACTCAAGATGCGTTCCAGCACCTGCTCGATGGACAACTCCGTGGAATCCAGCTGTATGGCGTCAGCCGCCGGCTTGAGCGGGGCTACCGCACGCTGGGTATCACGCTCGTCGCGTGCACGGATCTCATCTAGCAGACTCGACAGACTAACACCATCGACTTTGCCCTTCAACTGCAAGTAACGGCGGCGGGCCCGCTCCTCGGCACTGGCAGTCAGGAAAATCTTCAGCGGCGCTTCAGGAAACACCACCGTGCCCATGTCGCGGCCATCGGCCACCAGACCCGGCGGCTCCTGAAAAGCCCGCTGACGCTGCAGCAAAGCGTCGCGCACCGCCGGCAATGCGGCGACCTGGGAAGCCCAGGAACCGACCTGTTCGTTACGCAGGTCATCGGTCACATCGTCCCCTTCCAGGATGATGCGCTGAGGATGACCTTCCGTCGCCCCGACGAACTGCACGTCGAGGTGCGCAGCCAGCAGCTTCAGCGATTCTTCGTTGGTCAGGTCGACGCCATGGTTGCGTGCGGCAAAGGCCAGCAAGCGGTACAGCGCCCCGGAGTCCAGCAGGCACCAGCCCAGGCGCTTGGCCAGGATGCCGGCGATCGTGCCTTTGCCCGAGCCACTTGGCCCGTCGATGGTAATCACCGGTGCTTTGATATTCACAATTGAGCCTCTTGGGCAACACGAATGCCGACTTGGGCACACAGTGTAAGAAAATTCGGAAAAGACGTAGCCACGTTGGCACAGTCATGGATACGAATCGGCGCAGCCGCTCGCAGGGAGGCCACGCTGAAAGCCATGGCAATCCGGTGATCGCCATGGGCATGCACTTCACCACCGCCTATCACGCCACCGTCGATGATAATCCCATCAGGTGTCGGTTCACACTTCACGCCCAGGGCGAGCAGACCGTCGGCCATGACCTGGATCCGGTCGGACTCCTTGACCCGCAACTCCTGCGCCCCGCGCAATACCGTTCGGCCTTCGGCGCATGCCGCCGCCACGAACAGCACCGGAAATTCATCGATAGCCAGCGGAACCAACGCCTCGGGAATCTCGATCCCCTTCAACGGCGTCGCGCGAACACGCAAATCAGCAACAGGCTCGCCACCCACTTCCCGCTGGTTTTCCAGGGTGATATCCGCGCCCATCAACCGCAGGATATCGATCACCCCGGTACGGGTCGGATTGATGCCCACATGCTCAAGCAAAAGCTCGGAGCCTTCGGCGATCGACGCCGCCACCAGGAAGAACGCCGAAGAGGAAATATCCCCAGGCACTTCGATATGGGTTGCGGTCAGCGCGTGACCGGACTCGACCGAAGCCGTAGCGCCCGCCACCTCCACCGGATAACCAAACCCACGCAACATCCGCTCGGTATGGTCACGGGTCGGCGCCGGTTCGGTAATCGAGGTTTTACCCTCGGCGTACAACCCAGCCAGCAACAGGCAGGATTTAACCTGAGCACTGGCCATCGGCAATGCGTAGGTCAGCCCCTTAAGTGCCTGGCCACCGCGAATGGTCAGCGGCGGGCGCCCTTCCGGCCCGGTCTCGATCACCGCGCCCATTTCGTGCAATGGCTTGGCCACGCGATTCATCGGACGCTTGGACAGCGAGGCATCACCCGTCAACACACTGTCAAAGCTCTGAGCCGCCAGCAAACCGGACAACAGCCGCATGGAGGTGCCGGAGTTACCGAGATAGATCGGACCCGGCGCCGACTTCAACCCATACAGACCAACCCCGTGAATGGTGACGCGCCCATGGTGCGGCCCCTCAATCACCACCCCCATGTCGCGAAACGCCTGCAAGGTCGCCAGGGCATCTTCCCCCTCCAGGAAACCCTCTACCTCGGTGACACCGTCCGCCAGAGAGCCGAGCATGATCGAGCGATGGGAGATCGATTTATCCCCAGGCATCCGAATCTGCCCGCTCAAGCGACCACCGGGACTGGCGAGAAACACCAGGTCATCCGCGCTTGCAGCCGCATCCATATAAGCCCGACGCGCCAAAATCTTGCTGAAATGCTCCCGCGCCACCCGCGCACGGGTGAACACACCCAACAACTGATGCCCGTCGCCCGCATCCACTGCGTCGCGCAAGGCGTCGAGGTCGCTGCGGAAGGTATCCAGGGTACGCAGTACTGCATCGCGGTTAGCGAGGAAGATGTCGTGCCACATCACCGGGTCGCTACCGGCGATCCGGGTAAAATCACGGAAACCGCCGGCGGCGTAACGGAAAATCTCGAGGTTCTCGTTGCGCTTGGCCAACGAGTCCACCAGGCCAAACGCCAGCAAATGCGGCAGATGGCTGGTCGCCGCCAACACTTCATCGTGGCGCTCGACCTGCATATGCTCGACATCCGCCCCCAGCTCGCGCCAAAGCCGATCCACCACGGCCAATGCCGCAGGATCGGTTTCATCCAGCGGCGTCAGAATCACTTTATGACGACGGAACAGCTGCGCATTGGACGCCTCAACGCCGCTCTGCTCGGACCCGGCAATCGGATGCCCAGGCACAAACCGCGCAGGCATGCCACCAAAGGCCAACCGCGCCGCACGCACCACATTGCCCTTGGCACTGCCGACGTCGGTCAGGATCGCCTGACCCAGATCCATGCCGGCCAACAGCGTCAGCAACTTCTCCATGGCCAGGATCGGTACCGCCAACTGAATGACATCCGCACCCTGACAGGCAACGGCGAGGTCCGCCTCACAGCGATCCACCACGCCCAACTCCACCGCCAGCTTGCGCGACTGCGGGTCCAGGTCCACACCGACCACTTCGCCACACAGGCCGCTTTCCCGCAGGCCCTTGGCGAAGGAGCCGCCGATCAATCCCAGACCGACCACCACCAGGCGACCGATCATAGGCACAGCAGGTTGCAATGCAGTGACATCAACCACGAGCCAGAACCTTGGCCAGCGCCTCGAGGAAGCGGCTGTTTTCAGCAGGCAGACCGATGGTGATGCGCAGGTGGTTCGGCATGCCGTAATTGGCCACCGGACGCACGATCACGCCTTCACGCAACAGGCCCTGGAACACGGGAGCGGCCACTTGACCCAGGTCGACACAAATGAAGTTGCCCTTGGAGGGAATCCAGCCCAGACCCAACTCACGGAAGCCTTCCTGCAACTGCAACATGCCGCTTTCGTTGAGGCGACGGCCTTCTTCAAGGTATTCAGCGTCCTGCACCGCGGCGCAAGCCGCCGCCAGCGCGAGGCTGTTGACGTTGAACGGCTGGCGAACGCGGTTCAGCACATCGGCCACCACCGGGGTGGACAGGCCATAGCCGACCCGCAGCGACGCCAGGCCGTAAGCCTTGGAGAACGTACGCGAGACCAGCAGGTTCGGATAAGCCGCGAGGAAATCCAGGCCGTCCGGCAGGTCGCTGCCTTCGGCGTACTCGATGTAAGCCTCGTCCAGCACCACCAGCACGTGCTCCGGCACGTCTTGCAGGAAGTTGTCCAGCACCTCGGCGCTGAACCAGGTACCGGTCGGGTTGTTCGGGTTGGCGATAAATACGACGCGGGTCTGCTCGTCGATGGCCGCCAGCATGGCCGGCAGGTCATGCCCCCAATCCTTCGCCGGAATCACGCGAGCTTCAGCGCCCACGGCCTGGGTCACGATCGGATAGACCGCAAACGCATGCTCGCTGAACACGGCGTTCAGGCCCGGCGCCAGATAGGCACGCCCGACCAGCTCCAGAATGTCGTTGGAGCCGTTACCCAAGGTCACCTGATTCAGCTCAACGCGGCATTTTTCCGCCAACAAGGACTTGAGCTCAAAACCATTCCCATCCGGATAACGCGTCAGCTCAGCCAGCGCGTCACGAATCGCAGCCAATACCTTGGGGCTTGGGCCCATCGGGTTTTCATTACTGGCCAGCTTTACGATCTTCGACGGATCAAGGTTCAACTCACGCGCCAGCTCGTCCACAGGCTTGCCCGGAACGTAAGGCGACAGTTGTTGCACGCCCGGCTGCGCCAGGGCGAGGAAGTTGCCACTCATGTTAAAGCCTCACAAAACCGCTTTCGGGTAAGAGCCCAGCACCTTGAGTGCCACGGCTTCCTGACTGATTTTCTCGAGCACACCCTTGACCAGTGGGTCGCGGTGATGGCCGACGAAGTCGATAAAGAACACATAAGTCCATTTACCGCTGCGCGAAGGACGCGTCTCGATTCGCGTCAGGTCAATCCCGTTGTCGTGGAACGGCACCAGCAGCTCATGCAGCGCGCCAGGCTTGTTACTCATGGAGACGATGATCGACGTCTTGTCGTCGCCGGTCGGCGGCACTTCCTGGCTGCCGATCATCAGGAAGCGCGTGGAGTTATCCGGGCGGTCCTCGATTTTCTCGGCCAGGCGCGTCAGGCCATACAGGCCAGCGGCCATATCGCCGGCAATCGCCGCCGAATTCCACTCACCCTTGACCCGCTTCGCCGCTTCGGCATTGCTGGACACCGCCACGCGCTCCACATTCGGGTAGTGCGCGTCCAGCCACTTGCGGCACTGGGCCAGGGACTGGGCGTGGGAATAAATGCGGCTGATGCTATCGGTCTTGGTGCTTTCGCCCACCAACAGGTGGTGGTGGATACGCAGCTCAACTTCGCCGCAGATCACCATGTCGTGCTCAAGGAAACTGTCGAGGGTGTGGTTGACGGCACCTTCGGTGGAGTTTTCCACCGGCACCACGCCAAAATTCACCGCCCCGGCGGCCACTTCACGGAACACTTCGTCAATCGCAGCCATCGGCTTGCTGATCACGGCATGACCAAAATGTTTCATCGCTGCGGCCTGGGTGAAGGTGCCTTCAGGGCCCAGGTAAGCCACTTTCAGCGGCTGTTCCAGCGCCAGGCACGAAGACATGATTTCACGGAACAACCGCGCCATCTCTTCGTTGCCCAACGGGCCCTTGTTGCGTTCCATCACGCGCTTGAGCACCTGGGCTTCACGCTCCGGCCGGTAGAACACCGGCACTTCGCCTTCAGCCAGGGACGCCATTTTCACCCGTGCAACTTCCTGGGCGCACCGCGCGCGCTCACTGATCAGCTCCAGGACTTTCTCGTCCAGGCTATCAATGCGTACGCGCAGGGCCTTGAGTTCTTGCTCAGACATTAGCCGTGTTCCTTTTCGAACTCTGCCATGTAAGCCACCAGCGCCTTGACGGCGTGGATATCGACAGCGTTATAGATGGAGGCGCGCATGCCACCTACCGAACGGTGGCCCTTGAGGTTCAACAGGCCGCGCTCGTCGGCGCCGGCCAGGAATGGCTTGTCCAGGCGGTCGTCAGCCAGACGGAATGGCACGTTCATCCACGAGCGATCGGTCAGGTTGATCGGGTTGCTGTACAGGCCACTACTGTCGATGAAGTCGTACAAGGTACGTTTCTTCTCTTCGTTGAGCTTGCCCATGGCAGCCACACCGCCCTGCTCTTTCAGCCATTCGAACACCAGGCCCGACAGGTACCAGGCGAAGGCCGGCGGGGTGTTGTACATCGAGCCGTTATCGGCCGCGACCTTGTAGTTGAGCATGGTCGGGCACAGCGAGCGCGCACGCCCCAGCAGGTCTTCACGGATGATGTTGACCAGGATGCCGCTCGGGCCGATGTTCTTCTGCGCACCGGCGTAGATCATGCCGTACTTGGACACATCGATAGGCCGCGAGAGGATGTCCGACGACATGTCGCACACCAGCGGAACATCACCCACTTCCGGCACCCAGTCGAATTCCAGGCCGCCGATGGTTTCGTTCGCTACGTAGTGGACGTAGGCCGCGTCTTTCGAGAGCTTCCACTCGTTCTGACCGGGGATCGCGAAGTAGTCGTAAGGTTTGGCAGTGCCCGCCACATTGACGTGACCGTAACGGGACGCCTCTTCAATAGCCTTCTGCCCCCAGATACCGGTATCGATATAGTCGGCAGTGCCACTTTCCGGCAGCAGGTTCAGCGGGATCTGAGCAAACTGCTGGCTCGCGCCACCCTGCAGGAACAACACTTTGTAGTCAGACGGGATGTCCAGCAAGTCGCGCATATCCTGCTCGGCCTTGGTGGCAATGGACACGAACTCATCGCTGCGATGGCTCATTTCCATCACGGAGAGGCCTTTTCCATGCCAGTCGAGGAGTTCACCCTGCGCGCGCTGCAGGACTGCTTCAGGAAGCGCCGCGGGACCGGCACAGAAGTTATAGGCTCTCTTGCTCACATCCAATCTCACTCTGATCTGGTGGGGTGGTGCAATAATTCGGGGTTTCAACATTTTCAAAAGGGACAAACAACAAGGGGGCGAATCTTCATCCGCCCCCTGTGTGTCCGCTTATTCCTGCGGTTCTTCTTCGTCTGCGGCAGCGTCGAGTGTTGGCTCGTCGACGCCGTCATCGGCATCGCCGATCACTTGCCCCTCGAGTGCAATCCCCTCTTCACCTTCCAGCTCCTCGCCTTCCACTTCCGACGGCTCCTGGACACGCTCAAGGCCGACCAGTTTTTCGTCCTTGGCCAGCTTGATCAAGGTCACGCCCTGGGTGTTACGCCCCAGGCTCGACACTTCATCAACCCGGGTACGCACCAGGGTGCCCTGGTCGGAAATCAGCATGATTTCCTCGCCGTCGAGCACCTGGACCGCGCCGACCAGGCGGCCATTGCGGTCGTTGCTGACCATGGCGATAACGCCCTGGCCACCACGTTTGTACTCCGGGAACTCGCTGATAGCGGTGCGCTTGCCATAACCACGCTCGGAAGCAGTGAGGATCTCGCTGCCTTCTTCCGGGATCAGCATCGAAATCAGCTTCTGCCCTTCCGGCAGACGCATGCCGCGCACACCGCGGGCGGTACGGCCCATGGCGCGAACGTCGGATTCCTTGAAGCGCGTGACCTTGCCGCCATCGGAGAACAGCATGACTTCACGCTCGCCGTCGGTGATGGCTGCGCTGATCAACACGTCGCCTTCGTCCAGTTCGAGGGCGATCAGGCCCACGCTGCGTTGACGGCTGAAGGATTCCAGCGGGGTCTTCTTCACGGTGCCCTTGGCGGTGGCCATGAAGATGAAGTGACCTTCGGTGTACTCGTCCACCGGCAGCATGGTGGTGATGTATTCATCACTGTCCAGCGGCAGCAGGTTGACCAACGGACGACCACGGGCGGCGCGGGACGCTTCCGGGATTTCGTAGGTTTTCAGCCAGTACACCTTGCCCTTGCTGGAGAACAGCAGCAGCGTGGTGTGGCTGTTTGCGACCAGCAGGTGAGCGATGTAGTCCTCATCCTTGACGCCGGTAGCCGATTTGCCTTTACCGCCACGACGCTGGGCCTGGTACGCAGCCAACGGCTGGGTCTTGGCATAGCCACCGTGGGAGATGGTCACGACGCGATCTTCTTCCGGGATCATGTCACCCAGGGTCAGGTCGAGACGGGCATCGAGAATCTCGGTGCGGCGCACGTCGCCGTATTCGGCGCGGATCACTTCCAGTTCTTCGCGGATCACTTCCATCAGGCGCACGGCGCTGTTGAGGATGCGGATCAGCTCGCCGATCTGGTTGAGAATCTCCTGGTACTCGGCCAGCAGTTTCTCGTGTTCCAGGCCGGTCAGACGGTGCAGACGCAGTTCCAGGATGGCCTGGGCCTGTTCCGGGGACAGAAAATACTTGCCGTCGCGCAGGCCGTATTGTGGGTCCAGAGTCTCCGGACGGCACGAATCGGCACCGGCACGCTCAACCATCGCCACTACGGCGCTGGATTCCCACGGCATCTTGATCAGGGCTTCTTTA
Source organism: Hyphomicrobiaceae bacterium (assembly GCA_030655135.1). Taxonomy (GTDB): domain Bacteria; phylum Pseudomonadota; class Alphaproteobacteria; order Rhizobiales; family Hyphomicrobiaceae; genus JAKAXS01. The sequence continues at coordinate 9,110 of JAURWC010000035.1, forward strand.
GCTTCCGACGGGGTCGGCGAGGCCTTGATCAGGGCGATGACCGGGTCGATGTTCGACAACGCAACCGCCTGGCCTTCCAGGATGTGGCCGCGCTCACGGGCCTTGCGCAGTTCGAACACGGTACGGCGGGTCACCACTTCGCGGCGGTGACGCACGAAGGCTTCCAGCAGATCCTTGAGGTTCAGGATGCGCGGGCGGCCGTCGATCAGCGCGACCACGTTGATACCGAATACGCTTTGCAGCTGGGTCTGGGCGTAGAGGTTGTTGAGGATCACCTCAGGCACTTCGCCACGACGCAGCTCGATCACCACGCGCATACCGTCTTTGTCAGACTCGTCGCGCAGTTCGGTGATGCCTTCCAGTTTCTTCTCTTTAACCAGCTCGGCGATCTTCTCGATCAGACGCGCCTTGTTCAGCTGGTAAGGCAGTTCGGTGATGACGATCTGCTGACGGCCACCGACCTTGTCGATGTCTTCGATGATCGAGCGGGCGCGCATGTAAATGCGGCCACGACCGGTACGGTAGGCTTCGATGATGCCGGCACGACCGTTGATGATCGCGGCCGTCGGGAAGTCCGGGCCGGGGATGTACTGCATCAGCTCATCGACGGTCAGCTCGGGGTTGTCGATGAGGGCCAGGCAACCGTCGATCACTTCACCGAGGTTGTGTGGCGGGATGTTGGTGGCCATGCCCACGGCGATGCCGCCGGCGCCATTGACCAGCAGATTGGGGAATTTGGCCGGAAGAACCCGAGGCTCGGTCTCGGAACCATCATAGTTCGCCTGGAAATCGACTGTGTCCTTGTCGATGTCGCCGAGAACGGCGAGAGCCGATTTGGTCAGACGCGCTTCGGTATATCGATAGGCGGCCGGCGGATCGCCGTCGACCGAGCCGAAATTGCCCTGCCCGTCGATCAGCGGCAGGCGCATGGAGAAGTCCTGCGCCATCCGGACCATCGCATCGTAAATCGATTGGTCGCCGTGAGGATGATATTTACCGATCACGTCGCCGACGACGCGAGCGGACTTGACGTATTTCTTGTCGGGCGTGTGCCCCTGCTCGTACATCGAGTACAGGATCCGGCGATGCACCGGCTTCAGGCCGTCGCGCACGTCCGGCAGCGCCCGCGCCACGATCACGCTCATGGCGTAATCGAGGTAGCTGCGCTTCATCTCGTCGAGGATGGATACGGGACGAATATCGGAGGGCGCCGGCGGTTCGCCGGGCTTCTCATCTTCAGGTTCAGACAAAGGGGGAATCCGGTCAGTTTTGGCTCAGAATCATATAGCGTATCGAGGCCTTTCTAACCACCCCTAAACACCCAGCGCCAGCGGTTTTTCCCTTCGTTTTTTCATGGACTTAGGGGCCCGTTGATGCAGCCTGCCGGGCCCACGAATCCAGGTGCCCGGCGTGCGCGAAAAATCGCCTCCCCGGACCGCCCTTTTGCGGCTTTCAGGAGCCGAACAGAACCTGGTGCATCAGCCGTCCCGGCACCAGCGTGAACAGCCCCGCCAGGATCAAGGCGCCGGCATAGATCGAGATCATCGTGATCTTGTGGGCGCGCACGCGGTGCCTGCGGGCCGCCACCACCCCCAGCACCAGCATGATGGGCGCGAACACCGAGATCAGGTGGATCGGGCTCCACGGCCCCCACAGCCGGATGCCATGGATCAGGAACGAGGAAGCGCTGATCACCAGCATCAGCACCACCCAGATCCATCCCAGCGCCCGGTGCGGCAGCGTGCCCTTGGGTGCTGCGATCTGAACCGCGCCGAGCATGCAGGCCGCCATGGCGGCGAAGGCATGGAGCTGGATTTCCGGGGCGGCGGCGAGCAGCGGAGCGAGCGACATCCAAAACCCCTTGGGAGACCTGACGACAGATCGATGTAATGAGTATTTACATTTATCTTTCCACTGTCAAGTTTATTCGCGAGGTGCTCGAAAACGCATCATGGCCGGACTCTGGAGAGCCCGGCCATGATGGAAACCCAATGGTCTTACAAAACGCGATCAGAACGGGATGTCGTCATCCATATCGCTGTTGCGGGCACCGGCGCCGGCCGCGACCGCGCGGCGCGGTGCCGCGCTGGAGGGGCCGCTGGAGCCGAAATCGCCGCCGGACTCATCCGGCCCGAAATTGCCGCCACCGCCGCCGGCGCCACTGCGGCCATCGAGCATGGTCAGCGTCGAGTTGAACCCCTGCAGCACCACTTCGGTCGAGTATTTCTCGACGCCGGACTGGTCGGTCCATTTGCGGGTCTGCAGCGCGCCTTCGATGTAAACCTTGGCGCCCTTCTTGAGATACTGCTCGACGATCTTGCAGAGCGGCTCGGAGAAGATGACGACGCGGTGCCACTCGGTCTTTTCCTAGCGCTCGCCGGTGGCCTTGTCGCGCCAGGTCTCGGAGGTCGCCACGCTCAGATTGGCGATCGGCCGCCCATCCTGGGTCCGCCGGATTTCCGGATCCTTGCCGAGATTTCCGACCAGAATCACCTTGTTTACGCTTCCCGCCATCGCCGCTCTCCACTCCTGGAATGTACTGAACTGTCCGGATCCGTTGGCCGCCGGCTGAATTCCGGGATTGCTTTCAGGACCACGTTTGGGACCACCTTGAACCCGACCCTATACGCTCGCCGCTGCCGCGCGCCTTGCGATCCCCCGGGGATCGCGAGGTTATCCACATATAGCATTCCCGACGCGAATGTTCCAGTTTTGTTCCAAATATTTCATGTAGCCAACGGGCGCGCGCTGGTATTCCAAGGCAGGGAACCCACCGGATGTCGAAAGTTCCATTCCGGTTCCCGCCGGACCGCCAGTTTCCGTAAACAAATCACTAACTTCCGGCACATTCACTTCGTCGCCGAGTGTTGCATTTCGGAGACGGCATTTCTTGTGGAATCGAATATTGTCATCCTCGGAATTGAGATTGTTTGGGTGCTCGCCCGAAAATTCAAACCGCTTCGGGACCAAAGGAAGCGGGTTAAAATTGGAGAACCGAGATGAAGAAGTTTTTGCTGGGTACGGTTGGTTTGGTTGCCTTGGGCATCGCTGCTCCCGCATCCGCTGCGGATATGGCTGCCCGTCCTTACACCAAGGCTGCCCCGATGATCGCCGCCGTCTATGACTGGACCGGCTTCTACGTCGGCGTCAACGGCGGCTGGGGATCGAGCCGCAAGACCTGGGACGCCGTCACCGCGGCCGGCACGTTTATCTTGACTGAAGGCAGCCACGACGCAACCGGCGGCACCGTCGGCGGTCAGATTGGCTATCGCTGGCAGGCGTCGCAGTGGGTGTTCGGCTTGGAAGCGCAGGGTAACTGGGCTGATTTCCAGGGCAGCAACGTCAGCCTTATCAATGGGCTCTTCACCAACAACACTCGCGTGGACGCCTTCGGCCTGTTCACCGGCCAGGTCGGTGTCGCTTTCAACAACGCCCTGCTCTACGTCAGGGGCGGCGCCGCGGTGACTTCGGACCGTTACCGGACCTACTTCACTGGCACCTCGGTCCTGGCCGCCAATACGGTCGACGACACCCGTTGGGGTGCCGTGGTCGGCGTCGGTCTGGAATACGGCTTCTCCCCGAACTGGTCGTTGGGCATCAACTACGATCACATGTTCATGCAGGACAAGACCTACACATTCACCGATACAACCGGCGCGTTCTTCATCAACAATCGCATCCGTCAGGACGTCGATCTGGTTACCGCACGCATCAACTACCGTTGGGGTGGCCCGGTCGTCGCGAAGTACTGATCTTCCCGACCCGATCCCGATTGAGCTACGAAAGGCCGGCCTCGCGCCGGCCTTTTTGTTTGTCGCGGTACTGCCATCTGCTGCCATTGAAACCGCCCTGAAAACAAACGGTTGATGATTCGCGGCGGGGGCTGGAAATCGCCGCAGTTCTTCCTATGTTCCATGCTTCACCCCATTGGCGTCCGGTCCCGGTCATCCGGCGATACGCGCCTGAATGCTAGCGGCGTCATACGCGCCCCCGGGAATGCCGACATGGATGAAGTGATCAGGGCGAAGCGCCAATCGGGCTCCAGCATGCGCGCGATAACGATTCGCGGCGCGCGCGAGCACAATCTCAAGAACGTCGACCTGGAAATCCCGCGCGACAAGCTCGTGGTGTTCACCGGCCTGTCCGGCTCCGGCAAATCCTCGCTCGCCTTCGACACCATCTATGCCGAGGGCCAGCGGCGCTACGTCGAGTCGCTGTCGGCCTACGCGCGCCAGTTCCTGGAGATGATGCAGAAGCCCGACGTCGACCAGATCGACGGGCTGTCGCCCGCCATTTCCATCGAGCAGAAGACCACGTCGAAAAATCCGCGCTCCACTGTCGGCACCGTCACCGAGATCTACGACTACATGCGGCTGTTGTGGGCCCGCGTCGGCGTGCCCTACTCGCCCGCCACGGGACTTCCGATCGAGAGCCAGATCGTCTCGCAGATGGTCGACCGCGTGCTGGCGCTGCCGGAGGGCACCCGGCTCTATCTGCTGGCGCCGGTGGTGCGCGGCCGCAAGGGCGAGTACCGCAAGGAGCTCGCCGAATATCTCAAGAAGGGTTTTCAGCGCGTCAAGATCGACGGCGCCTTCCACGAATTGTCGGAAGCGCCCACGCTCGACAAGAAATTCCCGCACGACATCGACGTGGTGGTCGACCGCATCGTGGTGCGCCCGGATATCGGCCAGCGGCTCGCGGAAAGCTTTGAGACCGCGCTGAAGCTGGCCGAGGGCCTGGCGGTGATCGAATATGCCGAGGCGCCGCCCGCCGCTGGCGACAAGAAGTCCGACGAGAAAAAATCCGACAAGAAAACCGCGAAGATCCACGACAAGAGCGGCGCGGAACGGATCCTGTTTTCGGAAAAGTTCGCCTGCCCCGTGTCCGGCTTCACCATTCCGGAGATCGAGCCCCGACTCTTTTCTTTCAACAACCCCTATGGCGCGTGTCCCGCCTGCGGCGGCCTCGGCGTCGAGCAGCATATCGACGAGGAGCTGGTCATTCCCGACAAGGACCTGACCCTGCGCAAGGGCGCGATCGCGCCATGGGCGAAATCGTCCTCACCCTATTACATCCAGACCCTGACCGCGCTCGGCAAGTTCTACAAGTTCACGCTCGACACCAAGTGGAAGGACCTGACCAAGAAGGTGCAGCAGGCCTTGCTGCACGGCTCCGGCGATGACGAAATAAAGTTCTCCTATGAAGACGGCGTGCGCTCCTACGACACCAAGAAGCCGTTCGAGGGTGTCATCACCAATATCGACCGTCGCTACCGTGAAACCGACAGCGAATGGGCGCGCGAGGAACTCGGCAAGTATTTTTCCAACGTGCCCTGCGGCGCCTGCCACGGCCACCGGCTGAAGCCGGAGGCGCTGTGCGTCAAGATCGACGGCAAGCACATCGGCGACATCTCGGAACTGTCGGTGCGCCGCGCCGGCGAGTGGTTCGAGACGGTGCCGAAGGCGCTCAACGCCCAGCAGAACGAGATCGCCGCGCGCGTACTGAAGGAGATCCGCGAGCGGCTGTCCTTCCTGCTCGATGTCGGCCTCAATTACCTGACCCTGGCGCGCGCCTCCGGCACGTTGAGCGGCGGCGAGAGCCAGCGCATCCGGCTGGCGTCGCAGATCGGCTCGGGCCTGACCGGCGTGCTCTATGTGCTGGATGAGCCGTCGATCGGCCTGCACCAGCGCGACAATGCGCGGCTATTGGAAACCCTGAAGCGGCTGCGCGACCTCGGCAATACCGTGATCGTGGTCGAGCATGACGAGGACGCCATTCGGCTGGCCGACTATGTCGTCGACGTCGGCCCCGGCGCCGGCGTTCATGGCGGCAACATCGTCGCCAAGGGCACGCCCGCGGAGGTGATGAACAATCCGAAATCGCTGACCGGCAAATATCTCACCGGCGAATTGTCGGTGGAAATTCCTGAGCGCAAGCCGCCGAACCATCGCCGCACCATCAAGGTGATCAACGCCCGCGGCAACAATCTGAAGAACGTCTCGGCGGAGATTCCGC
>JAURWC010000038.1 GCA_030655135.1 Hyphomicrobiaceae bacterium
GAAGCTTGCCAGCGCCGCGGTACGATAGGGCACGTGGTTCTTGCCGATGGTTCGCAGCGCGAAGAAATCATAGAAGGTCAGCGTGCAGAACGCGCCGATCACGCAGAGGGCTGCGAGCGCGATGTGAGCAGGCCGAATCTCCGTCAATGCCGTCAGGATCACGCCGCTATCCACACCCTTGAGGGTGCGGACCATCGTGGAAATGGCGAAGACGATGATGAGGAGGCTCGCGGCGATTCCGAGCCGTTTCCAGCCGATTCGTTCCTTGAAGCCACGCCTCAGCGTGGTCAGCAGTCGATGCATTCGTCCTCCCGGCGGGGCGGCAAAAACTCTGGAAGCCTCTTCGCAGCGATTGATGACAGTCGTACCGCCAACCGCTGCTTCCTCCGAAGACCCATAAGGCAAAAACGCCGCGTTGTGCAGTCCTTGACAACGCTTGGCTGCCGGCTTCCGGCGGCACCGCTGTCACATTCCATACATATGGCTTAAGGCGGAAAATTCGAGTCCCGGCATTGACCCGTATCAATCGCTTCCGACGCGTGATGTTCCGCTGTTCCCGCACCCGGTTTTGGTCTTGCGCAGGAATATCCGGGCGATCCCTCGGATCGGCGCCGGGCGAAAACGCCGCGGTCATTCTTCCTGCTTCGGCCGATTCCCGGTTCGAATGGAATATCGACCTCGTGCCGGCACATGGCGCGCCTCGTAAGTATTGCTACGCAGCAAATGCTTATCGCGGCTTTAAGCATGACGGTGTGGAATGTCGTCGATCGCTGGTGTCGTAAACCAGCTGTGCTGAGCCGAAAAGATGCCAGCAGAGATGTTCCTTCCACAATCGGGGTGGCTTAATGAGTGTATTCGAGCTTAACGATGCAGCGCCGAAGGTGCTGATTGCCGACGATGATAGCTATGCTGTTCGGTCGCTGGCCGAACGATGTCGACGAATGGGATTCGAGATAGAAACCTCCGCATCGGGGCGCAGTGCGCTGATCAAGCGGGGACCAAGGAAGCCCAGTATTTCCCCGCACAGGCTGGAGGGGCGGTGGCCACAATTACTGGATGTTCAGGCTCCATCCATGCATGTGGTCGTCATGGGCGGACAATCCGGTCAGAATGCCGCCGAAAGCGTGGATAAACTCGAAACCCTGCACATCCTCAAGGGACGCAAATTCTTCAGTAAATTTGATGCCGTTCTCGCCGAAGCATTTTCATTGCGGAGAAGCGTCGATAAGAAACCCGCCGCGGAAACGGAAATCACGGCCATCCACCGCCCTCAGGTTCTGCTGGTCGACGACGACATGGATATCAGAAAATTCATCTTTACCGGGCTTCGCAAATTGGGGATCCAGCCGTCGTTTGCCGCCGATGGCATATTGGGATTCTGGAAGGCCAAGAAAAACCCGCCGACCGTCATCGTCTCCGATTATTTCATGCCGAACGGCGATGCCGAGGACCTGTTGGCGAGACTTCGGTCGACACGCGAAACCCGGAATATTCCGGTGATCGTGCAAAGCGGCAGGCAACTCAGCGACGAAATCAGCCAGCGGCTGCAGGGAGAAATCCATGGCCAGCCCGGCGCATCGATGATTCTCCGGAAATCTCTTGGCGCCGCGGAATTGTTCGGAAGCCTGGAAAAACTCTGCGGCCTTGCAAAAGAACCGGCTCAACCCGCAAGCAGTTGATGATCTGGCCTTCCATCACGCGGCAACGTCTTGAAGGTCCGGCCTCATGCTGAGGAGCGAGTAATGCGAGCGTCTCGAAGCATTGGCAGCAAGCCTTCCCGGTCTCACATTGTTGGTATCGAAAAGGCCCTCACCGCTCGTTAGCCTCGTCCCGATCGAATTTGTAATCGGGAGGACGCGTCCAGTTGCGCGATGTCATGCGTTCGAGCGCCGCCATGCGCCGGTCTTCCTTTTGCACGACCAAAGTTTGTTCGATCACATCGACGATGATGATCTCGTCGCCGGCGGCCAAGCCCATCTTCTCGACCAGCGCCTTGGGCAACCGTACGGCCAGGCTGTCGCCCCATTTTGAAACCCGCATTGGCGGCCTCCATGTTGAAGCCAAATGATATGTCTGGTCACGCCCTGCGCAGCGCAAAATGCGCGCCGCAGAATGCCATCGCGGCGCCGAGGCAGAGCGCGGCCAGGCCCGCGAGCACACCCGATATGGTCGGGATCGGGCTTGGAGCCGAGGCCGCCTGTCCGGCGCCCGCCAGCACCAGCACGCCGACCGCGATCAGGAACTGGCGCATCCGCGGCGGGATCTGCCCGGATACCGCGCTGTCCATCAGCGTCGCCATCAGATAGCCGCCGGAGAAGCCGACGCTGGCGATCAGCCACCACGCGATGGCCGCCCCCGTGGGCATGAATTCGCCGGTGCCAGAACGCCAGAGCCCGCCGAGGTCGAGGCCGTAGCGCACGCCCAGCATGTGCACGGCGAGCGCCAGCAGCACTCCGGAAATCATCGCGCCCGCCAGAATCAGGCGGCGCGGGAAATAGGTCGTCTCGGCCATGGGCCGTTTGTAAGGTAAAGTCGGCTGGCCGCGCAAGCCGACGCGATGATTTCAATCGGAGACAGGCATCATGATGTCAGGACTTCTTGCGCTGACCGCGAGCGCGGTCTTCACCGGTGCGGCGTTCTACGTCAATGTGGCCGAGCAGCCGGCGCGGCTGTCGCTGGACGATCGCGCGCTGCTCACAGAATGGAAACCTTCCTACAAGCGCGGGGCGGCGATGCAAGCGCCGCTCGCGCTGGTGGGGTTTGTGCTGGGGTTGATGGCGTGGTGGCAGGCCGCGCATGCCGGCTTTCTGGTCGGCGCCATCGCGATGATCGCGCCCTGGCCATGGACGCTGCTCGGCATCAAGCCTGTCAACGACGCGCTGCTGGCGACCGAACTCGACTAGGCCGGGCCGCACACGCGGGCGCTGGTGGTCAAATGGGGCGCGCTGCACGCCGTGCGCACCGCCCTGGGCGCGCTCGCCACGGTGGCATTTTTGTGGGCATGTATGGCGCGCTAGACGCGGGCCGGATTTCCGGTGTCCGCGTCGGTCTGCCTTAAGGTCTGCACACCGCCATGACGAGCGATCTGTCGAACGAGCCCACCACCAACCGTTACGCCTACAAGGCCGCGCTGATCGGCGCGGCGCGTCAGTTCGACCTGACGGATGAGGGTTTTTCCTGGACGGTCGGCGGCAAATCCGGCGTCTGGCGCTATGCCGATATCGCAACGGTTCGCCTGTCGTACCGACCGTCATCAATGCAGCCGCGCCGTTTTCGCGCCGACATCGAATTGGCGGATCGCCAGCGCGTCAGCATCTTCTCGACCAGCTGGCAGACGGTGACATTGATGGCGCCGCAGGACCGCGACTACAGCACTTTCATCACACAGTTGCACGCGCGGATGCAGCGGGCCGGCAGCAAAGCCGCGCTGCTGGGCGGTCTCACATCCGGTCTCTACATGGCAGGCGCCGTCGTGGTGGCGCTGGTCACGATCTCCATCGCCGGACTACTGGCGCGCGCGCTCGCCACCGGCGAGTTCGCCGGGGCCTCGTTTCTGGCCGGATTCGCCGCGCTGTTCGGTTGGCAGATCGGCGGCTTCATGCGCCGCAACCGGCCGCAGAGCTATACGTTCGATCATCTGCCAAAGGAGCTATTGCCGTAAAGGTATCGTGCCCCGGATGCTGCGCAGCGCCGTAAGCGCGTCCACGCGCGTCTTCGACGCGCTATGGCGGTGCGCTGCTGATCCAGGGCCCATGCAAAGTCATCGTGCGAGTGGGTCCCGGCTCTGCGGTGCACCGTGAAGAACGCTGCACCGCGTCCGGGACACGATCTCGTGTCGCGATCAAGCGCAATGAAATGTGACTTCGCGCGGGCATTGCTACTCCGTCGATTCAAAATCCTCTTCGTTTGCGCTCAAGATGCCGGCCAGCGTGCGCAGCGCGGGTTCGAGCTGTTCGATCGGCGGCGCCGCCAACGCCAGCCGCACCGCGTTGGGGGCGTGGCCGGGACTGACCGCGAAGGTGGTCGATGGCGTCAGCGCGATGTCGCGCCGGGCCGCGGCGGCGACCAGGGTTTGCGAGCGCCAGTGCTGGGGCAAAGTGAGCCACAGATGATAGGATTTCGGATTGGTCTGGATCTCGAGGCCGGGAAGGCAGGCCACCGCGATTTTCTGGCGCGCCTGCGCATCGAGCCGTTTCATCCGCGCCAGTTCGGCCGCGGTGCCGTCGCCCATCAGCTGTTGGGCTGCGGCGAAGGCGAATCCCGACGCGGTCCAGCCGCCCGAGCGCACCGACGCCATCACGTTCTCGCGCAGGCGCAACGGTGGCACCACGAAACCGAGCGATAGCCCCGGCGCCACCTTCTTGGAAAGACTGTCGAGCACCACGCAACGGTCTGGCGCCAATGCGGCCAGCGGCGGCTCGTCGTCGAGAAAGGAGTAGACGGCGTCCTCGATGATGACGAGATCCAGCTTCTCGACCACGCGCAACAAATCGGCGCGGCGCGCGGCAGGCATGGTGATGCCCAGCGGATTTTGAATGATGGGCTGAATGTAGATCGCCGACAGATGGGCTTCGCGATGGGCCTTCTGCACGGCGTCGGGGCGCACGCCATGTTCATCCATCGCCAGCGGTACCAGCGTGACGCCGAGCCGGGCGGCGATGCCCTTGATGAACGGATAGGTCACCGCCTCGACCCCGCAACGGCCACCGGTCGGCACTACCGCGGCCAGCGCCGTCGCGATGCATTGCCGGCCGTTGGCGGTGAACACCATCTGCTCGGGTTTGGGCGACCAATCCCGGTTTTGCCGGCCGAGATAATCCGCGGCGACTTTTCGTAAAGCTTGCGTTCCAATGCTGGTCGCCTGTCGCAGCGCGCTGTCGAGCGCCTCCGGCCGGTTCAGTCCCTCCAGGCTTTTGGCGATCAGCGCCGATTGCGTCGGCAGCATCGGATAGTTGAATTCCAGATCGATCCTGGCGCCGCGCGGCTCGGTCGACGCGGCGATGCCACGGTGCGCTTCGCCCGAGATGAACGTGCCGCGCCCGACTTCGCCGACCACGAGGCCGCGCCGCAACAACTCGGTGTAGACCCGGCTCGCCGTCGAGGTCGCGATCTTGCGCTCGTAGGCAAAGGTACGCTGCGGCGGCAGGCGGTCGCCGGGCTTGAGGACGCCGCTGGCGATCTCGGCGGCGACGGCATCGGCGAGCTTGGCGTATTCGAATTTCGACATTATTGCACCGAGAGCAATGTTTTACTTGCACCGATACAATTACCGGATCATCTAAGCCTCATCAAGCCCGTGATTGCACTGAGGATAGCGAGAGCAATCCGAAGTCCCCGAAGGCGCAGCCGCTCGAACAGCGTTGCGCCAACGGCATCGCTATGCCGGGCAAAAGCTATTGGAGAAGAAAGATGACCACGATATCGCAAAGCCCCACGCAAGCCTCGATCCCCCAATTGTCGGGCGGATTGATACGTTGGCTGGGTGCCGGAGCGCTTGCCGCGGCGGCCTATTGGGAACGCCGGGCCGCGGTCCGGGCGCTGCTCGAGCGCGACGACCGCGAATTGCGCGATATCGGCCTCGTGCGCAGCCAGATCGAGGCGGCGGTCGGCGGCGCCTTCAATCCGGATATGGGACGGATGCGCAAGCCCCTGTATTACAGCTGTTCGTATCTGTGCATGGGGTTGTTTTCGCGAGTTTGGCGGAGGCCCTCGCTCAGTGCCGCACCACCAGCACCGAACATTTGGCGTAGCGCACGACATGGCCGGCATTGGAGCCGAGAAAATACGTGCGCATCGCCGGCCGGTGCGAGGTCATCACGATCAGGTCGGCCT
>JAURWC010000039.1 GCA_030655135.1 Hyphomicrobiaceae bacterium
CTGGTCGACGACGCCATCGTCGTGGTCGAAAATGTCGAGCGCATCATGTCGGAGGAGGGGCTGCCGCCGAAGGAAGCCACCCGCAAGGCGATGACGCAGATATCGAGCGCCATCATCGGCATCACGCTGGTGCTGATCGCGGTGTTCCTGCCGATGGCGTTCTTCCCGGGATCGGTCGGCATCATCTACCGGCAGTTCTCGGTCACCATGGTCGCCGCAATAGGCTTTTCCGCGCTGCTGGCGATGTCATTGACGCCGGCCTTGTGCGCGACGCTGCTGAAGCCGGTGACTGCCGGCCATGGCCAAGCCCGCAAGGGCGTGTTCGGCTGGTTCAACCGTGGGCTGGAGTGGGTCAAGGATCGTTATGCCGGCATTGTCGGCCGCTCGCTCGGTCGCACCGGGCGGCTGATGCTGGTCTATGCCGCGTTGCTGATCGGCCTGAGCTGGGGATTCGTCCGCATGCCCGGCGGCTTCCTGCCGGTCGACGATCAGGGATTTATCACGACCGACGTGCAGACGCCGTCGGATTCTTCCTACGCACGCACCGAGGCGGCGGTTGAAAAGGTCGAAAAATACCTGGCGCAGCGCTCCGGCGTCGAGAACGTCACGTTCCTCACCGGCTTCAGCTTTCTCGGCCAGGGCATCAACACCGCGCAGGCCTTTATCACGCTGAAGGACTGGGCTGACCGTCCGGCCAAGGATTCCGCGGCCGCCATCGTCGCCGACATCAACCGGGATCTTTCCTCGATCCGCGACGCCAGGATTTCCGCGCTGCAGCCGCCGCCGATCGACAATCTCGGTAATTCCTCGGGCTTCTCTTTCCGCCTGCAGGACCGCGGGCAAAAGGGTTACCCGGCGTTGCTTTCCGCCGCCGACCAGCTGATAGCCGAGGCCAATGCCAGCCGGGTGTTGCAGAAGGTGTTCATCGAAGGCCTGCCGGCGGGCCCGCAAGTCAATCTGGTGATCGACCGCGAGAAGGCCGGCGCCTTCGGCGTCACCTTCGAGGACATCAACAACACCATCTCGACCAATCTCGGATCGAACTACATCAACGACTTTCCGAACCGCGGCCGCATGCAGCGGGTGATCGTGCAGGCCGTCGATTCCAGCCGCATGAACGCCGACGACATTCTCAATTACAACGTCAAGAACAGCCGCGGCCAGCTGGTGCCGCTGTCCGCCTTCGCCACGGTGGAGTGGTCGAAAGGCCCGACCCAGATCGCCGGGTTCAATTACTATCCCGCCGTGCGCATCAGCGGCGAAGCGCGGCCCGGCTTCACCTCGGGCGACGCCATCGCCGAGATGGAGCGGCTCGCGGGCAGGCTGCCGCGCGGCTTCGGCTTCGAGTGGACCGGGCAAAGCCTGCAGGAAAAATTGTCGGGCTCGCAGGCACCGATCCTGCTCGCTCTGTCGTTGCTGGTGGTGTTCCTCTGTCTCGCCGCACTCTATGAGAGCTGGACCATTCCGCTGGCGGTGCTGCTGACGGTGCCGCTCGGCATCTGCGGCGCGGTG
>JAURWC010000041.1 GCA_030655135.1 Hyphomicrobiaceae bacterium
GACAGCGCGATTTCCTCGACGTCGCAGGTGTGAACCCTGGCGCCTTCGGCCGCAAAACGCCGCGCAATGGCGCGCCCGATGCCATTGGCGCCGGCGGTTACCAGCACGCGCAAACCCTTGAGTTCGAGATCCATTGAAAGCTCCGAGATGTCGTTTGGAAGGAAGGATGTCAGTCGGCAAAACCTGTCACTCAGCAAGCCCGCCGCGCGACAGAATGAAATCCGCCGCGCCCTTGATGTCGTCGGCCATTCCGGCCTGCGCGACCTCGGCATTGCCGGCTTCGATCGCCTGGCGCACCGCGGCGTGAAACCGGATCGCGTCGCCCTTGGCCAGCCGCTCGGGGTTGGCCCTGAGATCGAGATTGATGACGGGTCCTGCTTTCAGCCACAGCGCGCGGATGATTTCAACCAGGGTCGGCGAATGCGACGCCTCGTAGACCGCGAAATGAAAGGTCTTGTTGAGTTCGACCGCGCGCGGCAGGTCGGGCGCGGTCGACTCGCTCTCCAGCCGCATCGCTTCTTCGGCGCGGGCGATCGACACGAGGTCGTTGCTGTCGCGGTGCGCTGCGGCCTGCGCCGCGGCGTGACCTTCGATGGCGACGCGCACCTTGGTGAGGTCGCGAAACTGCGCCGCCGACATCAGGGGCACGCGCACCGCGCGGTTCGGCGTCACCTCCAGTGCCCTGTCGGCGACCAGTCGCGATACCGCCTCGCGGACCGGCATGATGGAGACGCCGAGCACGTCCGCCGCAGCGCGCAGCGACAATTTCTCGCCGGGCGCCAGCCGGCCGGACATCAGAAGATCGGCCAGCCTGACATAGGCGCGCTCGCCCAGCGTCTGACGGTCCAGCGGTTCCACCAGATTGAGCGCGGTGGGCAAATTCAACGTGGGACTCCATGGGCCCGGGATGTTCGAGAGAGGGACTCGACAACAGCCCGGACTTTTGCAACTCTAACTGTGATCACAGATCACGGCAAGCGACACGAAGCCGCTTCCAAGCGCGGACCATGCGCCGCCTGCCGGAAGAAAAACAGCCGCAGCCCACGCGGCCGCACCAAGGAGATGAAGGCTGATGTCCAACAATAGTCAATTCACGCGCCGTAGCCTGTTGAAGACCGCCGGCGGCATTGCCCTGGTGTCGGGAATTTCCGCGCCGGCGATTTTGCGCGCCCAGACCGCCGATGTCATCAAGATCGGTCACCTGACGCCGCGCACCGGCTTTCTCGGACCGCTCGGCGAATACGCCGTGATGGCCGCCGATCTCGCGGTGGAAGAGATCAATGCCTCCGGTGGCTTGATGGGCCGCAAGGTCGAGCTTCTGAAGGAAGATTCGGTCAATCCGCAGACCGCCTCGACCAAGGCCGAGCGCATGATCGAGCGTGACAAGGTCGCCTGCATCATCGGCGAAATCTCGTCCGCCTCGTGCCTGACCATCGCGCAGGTTGCCTCGCGCAACAAGACGCTGTTCATCAACACCGGCGGCAACTCCGACGCGCTGCGCGGCAAGGATTGCCAGCGCTATATGTTCCACGTCGAGTCGCAGAATTCGATGTACGTCAAAACCGTCGGCCGCTCGTTCCTGCGCGACGGCCTGGTCAAGGGCAAGAAGTGGTACTCGCTGACGGCGGACTACGCATTCGGCCA
>JAURWC010000045.1 GCA_030655135.1 Hyphomicrobiaceae bacterium
GTGGGTTACGCCGGCGGTCACACGCCCAATCCGACTTATGAGGAGGCCTGCTCGGGCCGCACCGGTCACACCGAGGCGGTGCTGGTGGTGTTCGATCCGAAGAAGATTTCCTACGAGCGGCTCCTGAAGACGTTCTGGGAAAGCCACAATCCGACGCAGGGCATGCGTCAGGGCAATGACGTCGGCACCCAGTATCGTTCCGCGATCTACACCTTTGGCGAGGAGCAGCGAAAAGCCGTCGACGCCTCAAAGGCGGCTTATCAGAAAGCGCTGGCGGCGAAGGGTCTCGGCGCCATCACCACCGAGATCGCGCCGGCGGGCGAATTCTATTTCGCCGAAGACTACCATCAGCAATACCTTGCCAAGAATCCGGCCGGCTATTGCGGGCTTGGCGGCACCGGCGTGTCGTGCCCGATCGGCGCCGGCGTCAGCGCGTGATTTCTTCACCCTCCTGGCTGCTCGGTTAAGTCTCGATGTTTCCATGACGGCAGTGCGCCCCCTCTCCCGCTTGCGGGGGAGGGTTGGGGTAGGGGCGCCGCAAGCGTTGGTGTCTGTGGAGGCATTCCCCCACCCGCCGCGCTTCGCGCGTCGACCTCCCCCGCAAGCGGGAGAGGTAAGAGCGCAATCCCCCGCGCCAACGATTTGTTAACCATAACCGGTGCAAGACTTAAGCTGTCTCGCGATAAGGGATGGCTCCGGTGCGGGTTGCGCGCGCGTTTCGACTGCCTGTTATGACCGCCATTGCCGCGCTCGCTCTGTCGGGCTGCATGCGGCCGTCCGCGCCGGTCGTCCAGGCGCAGGCCGATCTGGATTCGATGGCCTATGGCCAGCCCTACCGTCCCGCTCCCGTTGTCGTCGATTCCGGCGGCGGCGCTATCGCCGCACTTCGCAGCAGTTTTGCCGCACCTCGGGCCTATGCCCAGCCTGCCGTCGTCTACGCCGCCACGCCGTTGCCGGTGCCGCTGCCCGTGGCCTATGACTCGGCCTATCATCTCGACGCCGGCGACAGATTGCGGGTCGTGGTCTATGGCCAGGAAGGTCTCACCAACACCTACGCCATCGATGCCGGCGGCTCCATCACCATGCCGCTGATCGGTTCGGTGCCGGCGCGCGGCAAAACGCCCGCCCGTCTCGCGGCCGACATCACCGCCAGGCTGCGCAACGGCTTTATCCGCGAACCGTCGGTGGCGGTGGAGATCGAGGCCTACAGGCCGTTCTTCATCCTCGGCGAAGTCGCGGCCCCCGGCCAATATCCCTACGTACCCAACATGTCGGTCGAAAGTGCGGTGGCGATTGCCGGCGGCTTCTCGCCGCGCGCCCGCCGCGACCGCGTCACGCTCACCCATACCGATGCATCGGGATCGATGCGGACCGTGGTGCCGCTCGGCACCGCCATTAGCCCCGGCGATACCGTGCTCGTCGGCGAACGCTGGTTCTGACGAAGTACGGAGTACTTCGTCATCCCCCGCGCGCAAGCGCGTAGCGCTTGTCGCTGAGCGCGCGTCTTCGCGCGAACCCGGGATCTCGAGATTCCGGGTCTGGTCCTGCGGACCATCCCGGAATGACGACACTCCCGACTGTGGCGCATCAGCGCATTCGCTCGACTGTATCGAACGGGTCTTCAAACCAAGCCCTCGCCATGCTACCGGACCCGGGCGAGTCGCGCGCTTGCGCCGTTCGCCTCAAGTCCATCCATCAAAGCAAGAGAAAGAAGCCGATGAAGCTCTGTTCGCTCAACAAGGTGGTGCGCGCCGCGACGGCGCCCGTCGTGCTGGCCCTGGTCGCCGTGGCAGGCTTGTCGACGTTCTCGCTGGAGGCGAGCGCGCAGTCCTATCCGAGCCGGCGCATCACGTTCGTCGTGCCCTATCCCGCCGGCGGCGCCACCGATGTTTCGGCCCGGCTGCTCGCCGCGAAACTGTCGGATGCGTGGAAGCAACCCGTGACGGTGGAGAACAAGTCCGGCGGCGGTGGCGTCGTCGGCAACGACTTCGTCGCCAAGGCGCAGCCCGACGGCTACACCGTGCTGATCGCCATTACCCAGATCATCCAGGCGCCGAGCCTGGTTTCGAACCTGCCGTATGATGTCTTCAAGGACCTCGCCCCGGTTACCCAGGTCGCCCTGTCGCCGATCGTCCTGACGATTCCGGATGCGCAGCCGATGAAGTCCTTCAAGGACCTGATCGACCTCGCCAAAGCCAATCCGGGCAAATATCCCTACGGCAGCTTCGGTAACGCAACGACGTCCCATCTCTACGGCGAGTTGCTCAAGAAGACCGCCAATATCGACATGACCCACGTGCCCTATCGTGGCTCGGCGCCGCTGCTGAACGATCTCCTGGGCAACCAGATCACCGCGGCCTTCGTCGACCTCACGACGGCCGGTCCGCAATTGAGCGCCGGCAAGGTGAGGGCGCTGGCGGTGGGCGGCGAGAAGCGCAAGCCGCAGCTGCCCGACGTGCCGACGCTGCTGGAACTCGGCCTGCCGGGTTTTGAAGCCGAAGGCTGGATCGGCGTGTTCGTGCCGGCCGCGACGCCGAAGGATATCGTGACCAGGCTTTCGTCGGAGCTGGCCCGCATCGTCGCCTCACCCGAGGGCGTGGCGGGATTGCAGACGGTCAACCTGCTGCCCGTCGGCGGCACGGCGGAAGCGTTCGAAGCCACGCTGCGCCGCGATCACGAGCGCTGGTCGAATGTCGTCAAGGCCGCCGGCGTCAAGAGCGAGTAGAGCCGCACTTCTCCCCTCCTCCCACGCGCTCTTGCGCGTGGTGGGGTCCGAGGCGAGCGAACTCTCTGGGTCGGGGGTGGGGGGCGTCTCAGCGCACTCGCCGCGAATTGTGAGCGGTTACCGCGAGAAACGAATCTGCGGAAGCACCCCCCACCCCCGACCCCTCCCCACCGCTTCGCGG
>JAURWC010000056.1 GCA_030655135.1 Hyphomicrobiaceae bacterium
GCCATGATCGAGCCACCGCGCGAGACGATGCCGGTGACGCGGTTGGCGGTGAGGTGGATATAGGCCAGCCGCACGCCGGCATGGATGGTAAAGTAATCGACGCCCTGTTCGCACTGCTCGATCAGCGTGTCCTTGTAGAGCTCCCAGGTCAGCTTGACCGGATCGCCGTCGCACTTCTCCAGGGCCTGGTAGATCGGCACGGTGCCGATCGGGATCGGGGCGTTGCGCAGAATCCATTCGCGGGTGGTGTGGATGTTGCGCCCTGTCGAGAGGTCCATCACGGTGTCGGCGCCCCAGCGGATCGCCCACACCATCTTGTCGACTTCTTCCTCGACCGAGGAGGTGACGGCGGAGTTGCCGATATTGGCGTTGATTTTTGTCAGGAAGTTGCGGCCGATGATCATCGGCTCGAGTTCGCCGTGGTTGATGTTGCAGGGGATGATGGCGCGGCCGCGCGCGATCTCGCTGCGCACGAATTCCGGCGTGACGAAGGCCGGCACCGCGGCGCCAAAGCTTTCACCGTCGGCGATCGCGGCCTCGGCGCGTTCGAGCTGCACCTTGCGGCCGAGATTTTCGCGGGTGGCGACGTAGATCATCTCCTTGGTGATGATGCCGGCACGGGCGAATTCCAATTGGGTGATCATGTGGTCGCCGACGCCGCGCAACGGCTTGTGATGCGCGGTGAAGGATTTTGCGGCATGGGAGGCGCCGACATTGCCATTGTCTTCCGGCTTGATGTCGCGGCCTTCATATTCCTCGACGCCGCCGCGCTCCTTGACCCATGCGATGCGCCCACGGGCGAGCCCGGCGTTGACGTCGATGGTGACGGCGGGATCGGTGTAGGGGCCGGAGGTGTCATAGACCGGCAGGTCCGGCTCGCCGGCGCCCTTGCTCAGGATGATTTCGCGCAGGGGGACGCGGACGTCAGGCGCTTCATCGGGCGTGACCCAGATTTTTCGCGACGACGGCAGCGGACCGGTGGTGACGGCGGGCAACGTGGTGTCGGGGTTGGAGCGGATGTTCATGGGTTATCCTCCTGTGGAGTTCTGATTATTTGATCTCGTGATGGGCGAAGCGGGCCCCCATCCGTCGCGCGCGGCCGCGCGCGCCACCCACCCCCGCAAGCGGGGGAGGGGAGGGGGGTTCGCTGCGAGTGGGGCGTGGAAGCGAAGGAAGGAAGTGGAAGACGCAGGCACAGTGCGCTCCCTCTCCCGCTTGCGGGGGAGGGTTGGGGAGGGGGTCTCTCGGTACGCTACGATCATGCGGCCACCTTCTGCCCGAGCCAGGCGCGGACCCGCGCGTCGGGATCGGTGTGTTGGGTGACGTCGCTGACGACGGCGATGCTGTCGGCGCCCGCGGCGTAAATCCTGGTGGCCTGTTCGAGCTTGATGCCGCCGATCGCCACCAGCGGAATCTCGCCGATGCGCTTTTTCCATTCGGTGATCTTCGCAATCCCCTGCGGCGCGAAGCGCATCGATTTCAGCGTGGTCGGGAAGATCGGGCCGAGCGCGATGTAGTCGGGTTCGGCGCGAAGCGCGGTTTCCAGCTCGTCGTCGTCATGGGTGGAAATGCCAAGCGTCAGTCCGGCCTCGCGGATCGCGGCGAGATCGGCGTCGACCAGGTCCTCCTGGCCGAGATGCAGATGTTTTGCGCCGGCGACGATCGCCGCGCGCCAGTAGTCGTTGACCACCAGCTTGGCATCCGTGCCCTTGATCACCTCGAGCGCGTCGGTGACGATCTGCAGCGCCTCTGAGTCGTTGAGGTCCTTGGCGCGCAGTTGAATGGTGCCGGCGCCGAGCAGCGCCAGCCGCGCCACCCAGGCGACGGTGTCGACGACGGGATAGAATTTGTCAGGATACGGCATGCCAGAACGGTGTCCCAACGACAGGGGTTGAAGGGGAGGCGAAGTCGCGGGCTTCCATCAGGCCCGCCTCGTAGGCGGTGCGGCCGGCCTCGACGCCGAGGCGGAAGGCATTGGCCATCGCGACGGGGTCGGCGGCTTTGGCAATGGCGGTGTTGAGCAGCACGGCGTCGTAGCCGAGCTCCAGCGCCTGCGCGGCGTGGCTCGGCGCGCCCAGCCCGGCATCGACCACCAGCGTGATGTCGGGCAGCCGGTCGCGCAGCAGTTTTAGCGCATCGCGGTTGGTGATGCCCTTGGCGCTGCCGATCGGCGCCGCCCAC
>JAURWC010000059.1 GCA_030655135.1 Hyphomicrobiaceae bacterium
TGGAGTGCGTGGTGCGGTTTTCGTAGCTGGTCTGCGTGCCGCACTGCTGCACGTTTTGCACCTGGTTGCGGTTGCCTTCGATGTTGTTGCCCACCATCGCGCCACCAACCAGGCCGATCATGGTGGCGAGTGCGCGGCCGCCGCCGTCGCCGACGGCGTTGCCCATCGCACCACCGGCCAGCGCACCCATCACGGCGCCCGCACCGGAGGGAGGTGCCTGAGTAATCATCGGTTGGGTCGAACACACCTGCTGCGGCACGCTGACCTGCTGCACCACCGGGGTGCTGGAAATCACGCGCGCCAGGATGTCCATCGCCGACGCGTTGAGCGCGAACAGGCTGGACGCAGCGGCGGTTGTCAGAACGAGAAGTTTTTTCATGATTTAAACCTTGGTGGCCTGCCGGGAGAGCCCGGCCTGGAGGAGCCAGTGACAGCTCCTAGTTTAATGATTGAGATCACTTTTGGTGGACAGAAGTTCAGGTAAATCACTGTAAAGCTGCCCCTGCGGACGCTTAAAAAAGGCTTTTCGGAGACCCCGCAGCCTACAGCCGCGCTTCCCAGCCGGCCGCGTCAAAACCGACCGTTGCCCCGCCGGGCTGGCCGTCCCATTCAACGACCGGGCGCTTGATCACGCTGGGATTCGCCTGCATCAGTGCCATGGCGCTGGCCGGGCCGGTGACGCCGGCCTGCGCGGCGGCGTCCAGCTTGCGCCAGGTCGTGCCCTGGCGGTTCAGCAGCTTTTCCCAGCCGACGGACTTTTCCCAGCCGGGCAGCCGGTCGGCCGGCACGCCGAGCTTCTTGAAGTCGTGGAACTCATGCGCCAGGCCGTGGCTGGTCAGCCAGGTGCGGGCTTTTTTGACGGTGTCGCAATTGGGAATGCCGTAAACATGGATCATGCCGCCATTTTTGCACAAGTTTGGACATCAAATCGTGCTTTCGCCCATATCCGGCATGTGCGGGCAGCTATCAATTCGATAGTGAATTCAACCCCGCCTGGCGCCGGGGCGTGCCCGCCGCGGCCCCGCCCGCCTGCCACCAGCGGCGACAATAGGGCGGCCATGGACAAGCTGACCACCCTCGACGACTGGCTCGCCTACTGCGAGCGCCTGCACCCCGCCACCATCGAACTCGGCCTGGACCGCGTGCGCAGCGTCGCCCGGCGGATGGAACTGGCCTTTGACTGCCCGGTGATCACCGTGGCCGGCACCAACGGCAAGGGCTCCAGTTGCGCGATGCTGGAAGCCATCCTCGGCCAGGCCGGCTACCGCACCGGGCTCTACACCTCGCCGCACCTGGTGCATTTCGAGGAGCGCTGCCGCCTCCGCGGCGAGAACGTCCAAGCGGACGCCTTGCTGCCGCACTTCGCCCGCGTCGAAGCGCTGCGCGGCGAGGTTTCGCTGACGTACTTCGAGTTCACCATGCTGGCGATCTTCAGCCTGCTGTCTTCGTCCGGGCTGGACGTGGTCATCCTCGAGGTGGGCGTCGGCGGCCGCCTGGATTCGGTGAACATCATCGACGCCGACTGCGCGCTGATCACCAGCATCGACATCGACCACACCGAACTGCTGGGCGTGGACCGCGAGGCCATCGGGCGCGAGAAGGCCGGCATCATGCGGCCCGGCAAACCGGTGGTGGTGGGCGACCCGGTGCCGCCGCAAAGCGTGTTGGACCACGCTGCCGAAGTGGGCGCTGACCTGTGGCGCTTCGGGGTGGACTTCAATTTTTCCGGCGACAAGCTGCAGTGGGGCTGGGCGGGCCGTGGCCGCAGATACGCGGGGCTGGCCTACCCGGCGCTGCGTGGCGCCAACCAGCTCGTCAACGCGTCGGGCGTGCTCGCGGCGCTGACCGCCATGCGCGACCGCCTGCCGGTGACGGCCCAGGCGGTGCGCAACGGGCTGGGCATGGTCGAGCTGCCGGGACGCTTCCAGATCATTTCCGGCCAGCCGACGCTGGTGCT
>JAURWC010000064.1 GCA_030655135.1 Hyphomicrobiaceae bacterium
CCGTCAAACGTCACGGTGTAGAGCCATTGCGGATTCTCCCGGCCCAGCGAATTGCTGTCAGGGAAAACATGAACGCCATGAAGCAGCTCGACGATGCCGACATGCCCGCGCACGTAGCGCGGCAGCCGCGTATGGGTCGGCGGATGCATCACCTTGGTACGGACGCGGTCGCCGACTGCGAACTGGGCAGGGCTCCTGACCTCGCGCTGGGTCGGTCCGCCCCGATGCAGCATCGCCGCGACACCATCCGGCGACAGCGTGCGCGCCACCGGTTTGGTCGGATGCAGCGGTTTGCCGGCCTCGATCTCGTCCGCCGTAACCAGGCCGCGCTCCAGCATCAGCCGTTCGAGGCCGGCGAGCCAAATCTGGTAATAGCTCTTGCTCAGATAGTCTTCGGGAGGCCGGTTCTCGCGAGCAAAGCGCGACATGTCGATGTTCCAGCCGCCCGGCATTCCCATCGCCAGCGTGATCGCGAACGCGCGCCGCTCCCATTCGGCGTGAAACATCGGCTCGTCGGGTTCCGGCTGCACCGGACCAGACCACGGCACGCCGCCCATATCGTGCGCGCCCTCCATCAGGCGACCTCGTGCGGTTGCTTCGGGAGGCCAGCGCCGATCATGCTGTCGCGGGTGACGAGGTCGACGAGGCGCTGCTCACTCCAGCCCTCGGTGCCGTCGGGACGCATCGGCAGCACGAAGTAGCGAATTTCCGCGGTCGAATCCCAAACGCGAATCTCGGTGCTGTCAGGCAGTTCGAAACCGAAATCGGCAAGCACACCGCGCGGGTCCTTGACTGCCTTGGCGCGGTAGGGCGCGGATTTGTACCAGACCGGTGGCAGCCCGAGCACCGGCCACGGATAACAGGAGCACAGTGTGCACACGACCATGTTGTGGAGGCGAGGGGTGTTCTCGACCGCCACGATGTGTTCGCCCTGGCGGCCGGCATAGCCGAGTTCCGATATCGCCGGCGTGGCATCCTTGAGCAGGCGGGCGTGAAACGCGGGGTCGGACCATGCCCGCGCCACCACTCGGGCGCCGTTGCGCGGCCCGACCTTGGTTTCGTAGGTTTCGATCAGAAGATCGAGCGCGGCCGGATCGACATAGCCCTTTTCGGTCAGGATGGTCTCCAGCGCGCGCACCCGCAGCTCGGTCTCCGACAGTTCGGAATGGTCGTGATCGTGGTGTTGGTGGTCGTGGTCATGTCCGGTCATATCGGGAAGATACGCAAGATTGTGGGTATGTCGAGGCCCGGGGGCTCTGCTAGCGTTCGGTCATGGGGCAGGGAGCAAAACGCATAGCGTTGGCGGGGATGGTGGCCATCGCGGTGCTGGATCTGTCGGATGCCGCCCGCGCGGCCAACGGCGCCTATGCGGTCGATGCCGCCGATATCGGCGAAGCCGGATCCTGCAAGGGCGAAAGCTGGCTGCAGGCGGCGACCAACACCGATTTCACGGCCGTCGCCAATCCTTCCTGCGTAGTCAATGTCTTCAGGCCGGTGGAATTGAGCCTGCAGACCGTGAGGTCTCGCAGCGACGGCGACTGGAGCAACAGCGTCGTCCCCAAAGCCAAGTGGAATATCGCTCCGACGGGGATCGGAAGACTTGGCGTTGCGTTCTATGCCGGCGGGGCGTTCGACGCGATGACAGGCGAAAACCTCACGACCTTTGCCGTGGTGCCGGCGACCTATCGGCTTTCCGAGAACACGCGGATCAACCTCAATGCCGGCTGGCTATGGGACCGCACCGTCGATCGGCATTACCTGACCTATGGCCTGGGGTTCGACTGGAAACTGACAGATGTGCTGCAATGGACCATCGAGGCGTTCGGCCAGGCCGGCGCATCCGATGTCCCGAGCGTGATATGGCCGCGATTTCAGACCGGCCTGCGCTACCGTCCGAACGAGATCTTTTCGGTCGACGTCATCTACGGCCGCAACATCTCGGGCGAAAACGCCAACTGGATCACCATCGGCACCACGATCCGGTTTCCCGTACCTGGCAGCAAGCCCGAGCACCATCGGACCGGGCACCTGTGAATATCGCTCAGGCCGCTTCCAGCGCCGGCGCGTCGGCCCGCGCCACCTGATTGCGTCCGCCATGTTTGGCGATATAGAGCGCCCGATCGGCCACCCGCATAATTTTCGAAAGGTCGACCTCGTCGAGCGCGACCGTAAAGCCGATGCTGATGGTCACGCGCGCGGAATCTCCGTTGATCGAGATTTCCCTGGCCGCGCAGGTCTGCCGGATATCCTCGGCATACTGCGCCGCCTGTTCGCGGGTTATTCCAATCATCAGCGCGGCAAACTCCTCGCCGCCATGTCGTCCCACCAGAGCACCGTCCTTGCCGGCGAACGACCGCAGCAGGTCGGAGATTTCGATCAGCACCTTGTCGCCGAATGCGTGGCCGAACCGGTCATTGATGGATTTGAAGTGATCGATGTCGCACATGAAGACAACCGTCGGCAGACCGGCGGCCAATGCCGACCTGAGAGCCAATCCGGCGGCCTCGTCGAAGCCGCGCCGGTTGAGCAATCCGGTCAGTTGATCGGTGCGGGAGATTTGAACCAGTTCGCTGCGCGCCAGCGTCAAGTCCCGCATCAACAGGGCGGATCGGAAGGTCAGCACAGCCGAGAGCAACGCCGAGATCACGATGCCCGTGCAGATGCTGGCGAACTCGACATCGCCGACCCGCACGCGGGCATCAAGATCGGTGCCCAGGTGCAACGTCGTTGCGAGCGCAACCAAGATCACCGTGACGCTGACCGCCACGGCAACGCGGCCCGCCGTGTATCGCAGTACATCGCCGCGCGTGGTGATTTGAAACGTCATGATCGCCTCGGTTCTTCGGATCGTAGCATCCGCAACCGTCTCAAATGAGGTAAGATCCGCATTGTTGCGGACGCACTGAACCCCGCTATAAGAAACTAGATAAAATTGGCGCCATTCAAGAATGCATTCGGGCGCAAGAAATCCCGTTGCAAAGATGGCGGGCAGGGAGACGCTGAATTGGCTGGATTTGTAACCATTGAAAAGGGCCTCGGGCCGGAGGGGCGCATCGCTGTGGTGCGCTTCGACCGCGGCGACGGCATCAACGCATTGTCGCCGGAAGCGCTGCGCCAGCTCACCGACGCCGCACGCAGTTTTGAAGACGACGGCGAAACCTCGGTCGTGGTGCTGACCGGCGGCGCCAGGGCGTTTACCGCCGGCTTCGATCTCAAGGACCCCGAAGGCCGCTCGCGCGCCACGATGGACCTGGGAACGCTGCGCCGGCACCTGAAACTGGGCCCGCGGCTGACCCGCGCTTGGCAGGAGATGGAACAGATCACG
>JAURWC010000066.1 GCA_030655135.1 Hyphomicrobiaceae bacterium
GATGATCGTCATGTTGGGTGCAACCGCCTTAAAAACGCTCCATAATCCGAAAGAGGGGATCGTGACCCTTCGCGGAAAATGGATGCCGTATACCACCAGCCATAATGGATTCACCGTGGATACCCTGCCAATCTTTCACCCCGCATTCTTATTGCGTTCCCCCAGTCAGAAACGATTGTTCTGGCGTGATGTGTTAAGTGTGCGGATAAGGTCAGAAACTGTTTAATTACGTTTGTAAATTTTCTTCTTGACAGAGTCAAATGGGGGGGGGGAGGGTGACATTTGAAAATTAACAAATTGAGAGAATGATGAGTTGTTCAAATGTACTAAAGTTATTGTCGGTTAGTTGTGTGATAAGCATAACTTCAACAAAGGCGTCTTGTGAAATTAATAGAGGCGATGTATATTCAAATGATAGTTATACAAGCTTTTCTTATCATCAAGGAAGTTTTAGCGTGAAAGATTTGAATAATAGAGAAGTATTAATTGATAAAAGGACGGTTTTTGGAATTAGTAAGATTCTAAACGAAAGAGTTGTTGAGCTTATCAATTCAGGATTAGTTTATTTTAAACTAAATAAACGAGCTGAAAATGATTATTCAGTTTCTATGAATGTTAGGATATTGGGGGGGGAGACCCACCGCAAACAAAGATAAGGATAATGATAGTCAAAAAGATTCAGCGAATTCTGGAAACGATTCTCAACCAGGTAGCGCACCCGGATCTAATAATGATAACTTGACTAGATGTACTGAGGCTGCGTGTGTGGCGGCATATTCTGCTTCTGGAGCAATGATTGGTGACGCAGTGGCGGGAAGTCCAGGCGCTGCAGTAGGCAGCATTGTTGGATCAGCCGCATGTTCATCCGGTGGCGGAGGAGGAGATTCAGGTGGTGACGGCGGTTGTTCGTTAATGTAGCATATTGTTAGAGATAAGTTAATGCTATCCATAGCCAACTAATCGTTTGGCTATGGATATATAAATAAAGGGTTAGACATTATGAATCATATGGAAAAGTTAATGTTTGGGCTATCATCAATAGCCCTTGTTTATTACGGTATTACACGATTATTCATTAGGAACATTTCCATAAACTCACTTGTAACATTTAAAAAAATAACGATGATTGCGTTGATGACCTTTATCATGATTTTGAATGGGGTTCACACTGCTTGTCCGTGGTGGTTTTGTGCTGGAATGGTTGTCGTTTTTTCATATCTTGGAGTGCAATCCACGCTTTATTACATTAACCAAAATCGATGGACAGAAGGCGTTTTTGAATCAGAAATTGCGTTATTCAATTTTCAACGGTTTATTGCTTCAAATTATTCGATGGAACGAGTGATCCAGATTAACGAGGGTAAATCTACAACCTATATATTAAATGAAGTGTATAAAAAGGGTACTGCTATATTTATTTTGAATGAAAAGCACCTGACTATTTATGCAGCGCAGAAGCATATAAAAAGATTTGAAAAATA
>JAURWC010000067.1 GCA_030655135.1 Hyphomicrobiaceae bacterium
TTGGCTGGGTTGCCGCTGTCGGCGGCGGACAAGTACCCCGCTTCGCTGTCCGGCGGCATGATCAAACGCGCGGCACTGGCCCGGGCGTTGGCACTGGACCCGGATATCCTGTTCCTCGACGAACCCACCGCCGGCCTCGACCCGATTGGCGCGGCGGCTTTCGATCAGTTGATCCTGACCCTTCGCGACGCGTTGGGTTTGAGTGTGTTTCTGGTAACCCATGACCTCGACACGCTCTACACCATCACCGATCGGGTGGCGGTGCTGGCGCAAAAGAAAGTGCTGGTGGCGGACGCCATCGACAAGGTCTCGGAAACCGACGACCCGTGGATTCACGAATACTTCCATGGCCCTCGCGGCCGCGCGGCGCTGACGGCCGCCCAACAGTTGAATGAGGTCTGACATGGAAACCCGAGCCCATCATGTATTGATCGGCCTGTTCACCGTGATTGTGGTGGCAGGCGCCCTGCTCTTCGGCTTGTGGCTGGCCAAGTCCAGCGTTGACACCGAGTTCAAGGATTACGAAATCGTCTTCAACGAGGCGGTCAGCGGTTTGTCCAAGGGCAGCGCAGTGCAATACAGCGGGATCAAGGTCGGCGACGTGGTGACGTTGCGCCTGGACCCGAAAGACCCGCGCCGCGTACTGGCCCGAATTCGTCTGGGCGGTGATACGCCGATCAAGGAAGACACCCAGGCCAAACTGGCGCTGACCGGGATCACCGGTACGTCGATCATCCAGCTCAGCGGTGGCACGCCGCAAAGCCCGACGCTCAAGGGCAAGGACGGTGATCTGCCGACCATCATCGCATCGCCCTCGCCCATCGCCCGGCTGCTCAACGACAGCAACGATTTGATGGCCGGCGTGAACGTCTTGATGCACAACGCCAATCAGATGTTTTCCGCGGAGAACGTCGAGCGCATCAGCAAGACCCTCGAGCATCTGGAGCAAACCACCGGCACTATCGCCGATCAGCGCGGCGACATCCGTCAGGCGATGCAGCAGCTGGCGTCGGTCGGCAAGCAGGCCGGCGCGATGCTGGAGCAGACGTCGGCGCTGATGCGCAACGCTAACGGCATGCTCAACGATCAGGGCAAGCAGATGTTCGGCAGCGCCGAGCAGGCCATGAAGTCGCTGGAACAAAGCAGCGCGACGATCAATAAGTTGCTCACTAACAATCAGGATTCCCTCAACAGCGGC
>JAURWC010000078.1 GCA_030655135.1 Hyphomicrobiaceae bacterium
AAAAGCCGACATCCGTCCTCTTGATCCAGGACAGCGAAGCCACGCGGCTTGTCGAGGTCGGACGCGATCTTTGCAAGGAACTTGTTGCTCGACAGGCCAACTGACACGGTGATGCCGATGTCACGGGCGATATCGCTCGCAAACTTGGCAAGCGTCATCGCCGGCGGCATGCCGTGGATTCGTTCGGTTCCTGACAGGTCGAGAAATGCCTCGTCGATCGACAGGGGTTCGACCAGCGGGGTCAAGGACTGCATCGCACGCCGCACCTCGCGGCCTACGCGGACATATTTTGCCATATCCGGGCGGATCACGGTTAGGTGAGGGCAAAGCGCAAGCGCCTTGAACATCGGCATTGCCGAGCGAACGCCATACGTGCGGGCGACGTAACATGCAGCGGACACCACGCCGCGTTTGCCGCCGCCGATCACAACCGGTTTATCAGCAATATCGGGATTGTCGCGTTTTTCGACCGTGGCATAGAAGGCATCGCAGTCAATGTGCGCGATAGCGAGCGATCCAAGCGCGCGATGCCTCAGAACGCGCGGCGAGCCGCAAGCCCGGCAGCGCGCCGCTTCCGCGCTGACCGCCTGAAGGCAATCGCGGCAGAAGCCGTTTGTCATATCACGGCGTCTCTCGTTCCCAAGCCGGGCCCCCCAGTGCCTCGCGGGCGGCACGAACCGTATCCGGTGGCAGTTCCGACGATTGGGCGAACTCCTTGGCCAGACGTTCGTCACCTAGAACGTGATCGAGCACAGCGGTCAGGAATTCCGGATTGCCGGCGGCCTTGCGAATCGTCTCCGGACCAAGGCCAGTATCGGCCAGAAACCGGCCCAATCGGGCGGGTTCTGAAACGAGATACGAAAGTGCCTGAATTGCCACTGTTTCAGCCACTTGTTGAGGGGTGAATGAGCGTTTTGTCATCGGTTACATTTGCCTTTCCGTAACCTATCGTCTCTATTTTGAATCATGTTGCCAAGGTCATCTTGGCGCGCCGAATTGCCTTATGGAAGCGGCGTTACTCGGGAATGGAGGGCGGGATGGCCAAAACCGTCCTGATCGTGGAAGACAACGAGCTCAATATGAAGCTCTTCCGCGATCTGCTGGAGGCGCACGGCTATCAGACCTCGGGCACGTCGAACGGATTCGAGGCACTCGATCTCGTGCGCAAGCTTCGTCCCGATCTGATTTTGATGGATATCCAGCTGCCGCAGGTGTCCGGCCTCGAGGTGACGCGCTGGATCAAGGACGATCCGGAGTTGCGCGCGATTCCGGTGGTCGCGGTCACCGCCTTCGCGATGAAGGGCGACGAGGAACGCATCCGCGAGGGCGGCTGCGAGGCTTATTTGTCGAAACCGA
>JAURWC010000092.1 GCA_030655135.1 Hyphomicrobiaceae bacterium
GCGCTCCTTTCCGTAGTCTCAGGCGGTAGGAAACCAGCGTGTCGCAGGCCAGCAGGCTGAACAGCAGCAGGCCCTGGAACACGCCGGTCAATGATTTGGGCAAGCCGAGACGCGACTGCGCCAGCTCACCGCCGATATAAAACATGCTCATCAGCACGGCAGAAAACACCATGCCGCCCGGATGCAGCCGCCCGACAAAGGCGACGATGATGGCGGCAAAGCCGTAGCCCGCCGGCACATAAGGCGTCAATTGCCCGATCGGGCCCGCCACTTCGAGCGCACCGGCCATTCCGGCCGCACCACCCGACACCAGCAGGGCCACCCACAGCGCCTTGCGTGACGAGAAGCCGGCATAACGCGCGGCGCTGGGCGCCAGGCCGCCGACCTGTTGCGCAAAGCCGGCGTAGGTGCGGAACAGAAAGACCCACAGCGCCAGCGCACCCACCAGGCCAATCAACAAACCGATGCTGACGCGCGAGCCTTGCATCAGCCTGGGGATCTGCGTCACCGCCTCGAATGTTTTGGTTTGCGGAAAGTTGTAGCCCGCCGGATCTTTCCACGGGCCGAACACCAGGTAGTTCAGCACCATGTCGGCGACATACACCAGCATCAGACTGACCAGGATTTCATTGGCGTTGAAGCGGTCACGCAGCAGCGCCGTGATGCCGGCCCACAGCATGCCGCCCAGCATGCCGGCCAGGATGATGGCGGGAATGATCCACGGGCCGGTGGTCTTGCCGGCCAGCAGCGCCACCCCGCCGGCCGCCACCGCACCGATGACAAACTGGCCCTCAGCGCCGATGTTCCACACGTTGGAGCGGAAACACACCGCCAACCCCAGCGCGATGATCAGCAGCGGGGTCGCCTTGACCATCAGCTCGCCCAGCGCGTACGGCGACTTGATCGGCTCCCAGAAAAAGATCTGCAGGCCGCGCACCGGGTCCTTGCCCAGCGCCATAAACAGCACGACGCCGATCAGCACGGTGATGCACAACGCCAGCACCGGCGAGGCCCAGGTCCACAGCCGCGAAGGTTCAGGGCGCGCTTCGAGCCGGATCATGCAGCGCTCCCGGCGGCGGATGCGGATGCGGCGGGCGTATCCCACAGCCCGCTCATCCACTGCCCGACCAGCTCGACCGTGGCGCCGGCGCGCGGCATCGCCGGCGACAGGCGGCCACGCGCCATCACGTAGAGGCGATCGGACATGTCGAAAAGTTCTTCCAGTTCCTCGCTCACCACCAGCACGGCGCAGCCGCTGTCGCGCAGCTTGAGGATCTCGCCGCGGATTTGCGCCGCCGCGCCCACGTCCACGCCCCAGGTCGGCTGCGAGACGATGAGCAACGCAGGGTTGGCGGCGATCTCGCGGCCGACGATGAATTTCTGCAGGTTGCCGCCAGACAGCGATTGCGCCGCCGCGTTCGAACCACCGGCCTTGACCTTGAAACGCTCGATGATCGCGGCGGCCTGCGCGCGCAGCGCCCCCAGCTTCAGCCAGCCACCGCGACCCACCGCGTTGCGGCGCGTCAGCAGCAGGTTGTGCGCCAGGCTCAGCGCAGGCACCGCGCCACGGCCCAGCCGTTCTTCCGGCACAAAGTGTAGGCCCAGCGCCCGGCGCGCCGACGGGTTCAGCCGCCCGGCCGCCTGCCCGGCCACGCGCAGCGCGTCGGGCGCCGCACGGGTGTCTTCACCCGACAAGGCGTACAGCAACTCCTTCTGGCCGTTGCCCGACACACCGGCAATGCCTACCACCTCGCCGGCGCGCACGGTCAGCGCGACCTGCTGCAGATCGACGCCGAACTGGTCTTCGCGCTCCAGGCTGAGGTTTTTCACTTCCAGCACGGTGGCGCCCAGCGCCACGTCGCGGTGCTCCAGCGCTGGCGGCTCGGCGCCGATCATCAGGCGGCTTAGCGAGGCGTTGGATTCCAGGCGCGGATCGCAAACGCCGGTGACCTTGCCGCCGCGCAGCACGGTGCAGGCGGTGCATAGCGCGCGGATCTCAGGGAGCTTGTGGCTGATGTACAGGATGCTGCAGCCCGCTGCGGCCAACTGGCGCAAGGTCACGAAGAGGTTTTCAACGGCCTGCGGTGTCAACACGGAGGTCGGCTCGTCGAGGATCAACAGCCTGGGTTCTGTCAGCAACGACCTCACGATCTCCACCCGCTGTCGCTCACCCACACTCAGGGTATGCACTGGCCGCGTGGGTTCGAGCTGCAGGCCGTAGGCCTCGGTCGTGGCAACGATGCGTCGGGATACCTCAGCCAGGCTGAGTCGCTTGTCCAGACCCAGCCAGACGTTTTCAGCCACGGTGAGGGTGTCGAACAGGCTGAAGTGCTGGAACACCATCGCAATACCCTGGGCACGCGCCTCCTGTGGATTGCGGACCAGGGTGCTGCGCCCATCGATCTGCATGCTGCCAGCGTCCGGCTTGACCGAGCCGTAAATAATTTTCATCAGCGTGGACTTGCCGGCGCCGTTTTCGCCGAGCACCGCGTGGATCTCGCCGGGCTGCACCGTCAGCGATATATCGCTGTTGGCCACCACCGCCGGGTAGGCCTTGGTGATGCCCGTGAGCTGCAGCCGCGGCGCGGCGCCAGGCGCGGCAACGGGGGAAGGGGAAAAGGCGGTCATTGTCTCGTCAGATTATTTTTACAAACGTTTTTGGCCTCTGTCCCTTGTGTGGCGTGGGGTAGCCGCTATTGTTTTCGTAGCGAAGCCGCCACCGCCTTGACCCGCTCGCGCAGCCACTTGGCCGACGCCGAGGCATGCGTGCGCTCGTGCCACAACTGGTAATACATCATGCGGGGGAAGTCGATCGGGCATGGCAGGATTTTCAGGGGCAGCGTGCTGGTGAATCGCTCGCAGTACTGCCGGCCGGTGGTCAGCACCAGCAGGCTGGAAGCCACCATGGCAGGAATCAGGCCGAAGTGCGGGCAGCGCGCCGTGATGTTGCGCTGCAGGCCGAGACCGTCCAGGTGCAGGTCGATCACGCCCTTGGCGCCCGGGTGCGTCGGCGTCGGCGCAATGTGCTCGGCCGCCAGCCAGGTCGCGCTGTCCCAGCCGCGCCGCACGGCCGGGTGGTCTTTGGCCACCAGGCAGACCACCTCGTCGCCGAACAGCCGTGCCATGTGCAGGTCGTCCGGCGGCGCCGGCCAGTTGCCCACCACCAGGTCCACCTCGCCCTGGGCCAGGCGCGTGCGGTAGTCGGAGTCGCCGGACAACGCATGGATGTCGATCTGGCACAGCGGCGCCTGGTTCTTGATTTGCGCCACCAGCTGCGGCAGGAACTGCGGGTCCATGTAGTCGCTGCAGGCCAGGCTGAAGGTGTGGGTCGCGGTGGCTGCATCGAAGCCGCGCGCATCGCTGAACAGCACCTCGGCGGCACGCAATATGCTGGCAGACGGTTCGATCATGCGCAGGCCGGCATCGGTCGGCACCATGCCGGAGCCCGAACGCACCAGCAGGGGATCACCCGCCAGCTCGCGAAGGCGCTTGAGCGCCGAGCTGACAGCGGGTTGGTACATTCCAAGTCGGATGGCGGCGCGCGAGACGCTGCGTTCGGTCAGCACGGTGTTCAAGACCCTTATGAGATGGAGGTCTATCTTGTCGAATAAGGCCTGGTCTTTCATACCTTTTTATGCATTGCCCTGATATGACCGCCGGTATACCGGCCTGGCCCAAATAGTCGTAACCTCATGGAAATGGACACCCCTACACCGCTCAAGACCATCCGATTTGTCAGGGGTGGCGAAGTGGTCTCGCTCGCCAATGTACCACCCGACCGCACCCTGCTGGAGGTGCTGCGCGAGGACCTTGCCTGCACCGGCACCAAGGAAGGCTGCGGCGAAGGCGATTGCGGCGCCTGCACGGTGGTCCTGGGTGAAGCCGAGGGCGACAGCATCCGCTATCGCGCCATCAACAGCTGCATACGGCTGGCGCATTCGATCGAGGGCATGGCGTTGTGGACGGTCGAGGATATTGCCGCGCCGGACGGCGGCCTGCATCCGGCGCAGGAAGCTATGGTGGACTGCCACGGCTCCCAGTGCGGCTTTTGCACGCCAGGCTTTGTCATGAGCCTGTACGGCATGTACCAAAACCATGTTGCGCACGGCACCCCCATCACGCGCGAACTGGCGCAGCACGACCTGTCGGGCAACCTGTGCCGCTGCACCGGCTACCGTCCCATCCTGGACGCCGCGCAGCAGATGGCGGCGCTGCCCGACGCCACGGTGGACGAGGCCGATCTGCTATCAAAACTGGAGCTACTCGCCCATACGGGGCATGGGCCGGAGGCCGATTTGGCTTATAACGCACCTCGCACACTGGCCGCGTTGCTACAGGCACGCGCCCATCACCCGAACGCGCAAATCGTGGCTGGCTGCACCGATGTTGGCCTGTGGGTCACCAAGATGCACAGGCAGTTCAGCAAGGTGCTGGACGTGACGCGGGTGGAAGAACTGCGCCGTGTCGAGGACTACCCACACCACATCGCCATCGGTGCCGCTGTGCCGCTGGCCGACGCTTTCGATGCGCTGGTGCAGGACCGGCCGCAACTCAAGACCTTTGCCGCACGTTTTGCCGGCCTGCCGGTTCGCAACTCCGGCACGCTGGGCGGCAACGTCGCGAATGGTTCGCCCATCGGCGACTCGATGCCGCTGCTGATTGCGCTGGGCGCGAATGTTGTGCTGATGAGCGTGCGCGGCCACCGCGACATGCCGCTGGAGCGGCTCTACACCGGCTACCGCAAAAACGTGATGGCCGCCGACGAGGTGTTGGCCTGGATCAAGGTGCCCAAGCCGGTTTCCGGCGAACCAAGCGCCGCGCCGGGCCGCCCCAAGCAAGCGGGCGCCCCCTCGGGGGGCAGCGAAGTACGCGAAGCGACAAGCGTGGGGACGGAATTTTTAAAGGTCTACAAAATCTCCAAGCGCTACGACGACGATATTTCAGCGGTATGCCTGGCCGTCAATCTTCAGGTCGTTGACGGCGTCGTGCGCAACGCATCCATCGGCGCCGGCGGCGTCGCGACCACACCAGTGCGTGCTTCTCAAACCCAAGCCGCCCTCACCGGCCAGCCCTGGACGCTGGCGACGGTGCAGCAAGCCATCGCCACCTTGCGTTCGGAGTTTTCACCGATCTCGGACATGCGCGCTTCCGGCGCCTACCGCCGCGAGGTGCTGGGTAATTTGCTGCAGCGCTTCTGGCTGGAAAGCCAGGGCCTGCGGCAGATCAACCTGGAAAACTTCGTGCTGGAAGAGGCGTCGCCATGAACGCCCGCGACACCGCACAAAGCGAAGGCCCGGTCAGCCGCGCCGACAATCCGTCCGAGCCACAACTGCCCGTTCCGCCGGTCACACCGCCGCCCGGTCCGGACACGCCGCCACGCGGCGCGGCCGGGCGCTCCCAGAAACATGAAAGCGCGCGGGCCCAAGTGGCCGGCGCCGCGACTTATGTCGATGACATCCCGGAGGTTCGCGGCACGCTGCACGCGGCGCCCATCCTCTCCACCGTGGCGCACGGCCGCCTGATCGGTGTAGATACTTCCGCTGCGCTGGCCCTGCCCGGCGTGCGCGGCGTGGTGCTGGCCGAAGATGTTCCCGGCGACCCGTTGCTGGCGACCTTTGTGCATGACGAGCCGGTATTTGCCGGCGACACCGTCCAGCACATCGGCCAGGTCATCGGCCTGGTGATGGCCGACACCGTGATGCAGGCGCGCCGCGCCGCGCGGGCCGTCAAGCTCGACATCGAGCCGCTGCCCGCCACCCTGGATGTGCGCGAGGCCTTGAAGGCAGAGAGTTATGTATTGCCGCCGGTATTCGTCAAACG
This sequence comes from Hyphomicrobiaceae bacterium, assembly GCA_030655135.1. Lineage (GTDB taxonomy): Bacteria > Pseudomonadota > Alphaproteobacteria > Rhizobiales > Hyphomicrobiaceae > JAKAXS01. The sequence continues at coordinate 5,821 of JAURWC010000092.1, forward strand.
CGGTGATGCCGCAAAAGCGCTGAAGTCGGCGACGCATACGCTGTCCGGCCAGCTGGAAGTCGGCGGCCAGGAGCACTTCTACCTGGAAGGCCAGGTGGCCTATGTGCTGCCCCAGGAGCAGGGGCAGTGGCTGGTGTACTCCAGCACGCAACACCCGGGTGAAGTCCAGCACTGGGTGTCGCACGCGCTGGGCATCAGCAACCACGCTGTGCGTGTCGAGTGCCGGCGCATGGGCGGCGGTTTCGGCGGCAAGGAAACCCAGGCCGGCCACCTCGCCGTGTGGGCGGCGCTGGCGGCCAGCAAGCTCCAATGCGCGGTGAAGCTGCGGCTGGACCGCGACGACGACTTCATGGTCACCGGCAAACGCCACCCCTTCGCCTACGACTACACCGTGGGGTTTGATGCCAGCGGCCGGCTTAACGGCCTGAAATTGATGATGGCCGCCAACTGCGGCTTCAGTGCCGACCTCAGCGGCCCGGTCGCCGACCGCGCGATCTTCCACACCGACAACGCCTACTTCCTGGAAGACGTTGAAGTCGCGTCTTACCGCTGCAAGACGAACACGCAAAGCCACACCGCGTTCCGCGGCTTCGGCGGCCCGCAAGGCGTGGTGCTGATTGAAACCATCCTCGGCGACATCGCCCGGCACCTCGGGATGGACCCGCTCGACGTGCGCAAACGTAATTTGTATGGTGTGGACGAGCGAAACGTCACCCACTACCAGATGAAAGTCGAGGACAACATCCTTGATCCTCTGCTATCAAAACTGGAGCAAACTTCTGAATACTGCCGTCGGCAAACGGCCATTTCAGCGTGGAATGCCCAGAGCCCGGTGATCAAGCGCGGCATTGCCCTCACACCGGTGAAATTCGGCATTTCCTTCACCGCCACGCTGTTCAACCAGGCCGGCGCGCTGGTGCATGTGTACACCGACGGCAGCGTCCAGGTGAACCACGGCGGCACCGAAATGGGCCAGGGCTTGAACACCAAGGTCGCGCAGATCGTCGCCGACGAATTGGGCGTCGCTTTCGAGGACGTGCTGGCCACCGCCAGCGACACCAGCAAGATACCCAACGCCTCGGCCACCGCGGCGTCTGCCGGCACCGACCTGAACGCGCGCGCCGCACAGTACGCCGCGCGCAATGTGCGCGACAACCTCGCGCAATTCGTCGCCGGTCTCGACGGCTGCGGCGCGGGCGCCGTGCGTTTCGCCGGCGGCGCCATCACTTCCCCCACCGGCAGCCGTCCCTTTGCCGAGGTGGTGCGCATGGCCTACGCCAACCGCATCCAGCTCTGGAGCGACGGCTTTTACCGCACGCCGAAAATCCACTACGACAAAACCACGCTGACCGGTCGGCCCTTCTATTACTTCGCGTATGGCGCGGCCTGCAGCGAGGTGGCCATCGACACGCTGACCGGCGAAAGCCGGGTGTTGAAGGTCGACATCCTGCATGACGTCGGCACCAGCATCAACCCCGCCATCGACATCGGCCAGATCGAAGGCGGTTTTGTGCAGGGCATGGGCTGGCTGACGACCGAGCAACTGGTGTGGAATAACAAGGGCTACCTCAGCACCCACGCACCCAGCACCTACAAGATTCCGGCCACCGGCGACATCCCGGCGCACTTCAAGGTCGATCTCTGGCCCGAGCCGAACCGCGAGGACAACGTCTTCGGCAGCAAGGCCGTGGGTGAGCCGCCTTTCATGCTGGCGATCAGCGTGCTGGAGGCTCTGAAGGAAGCGGTGGCGGCAGCACGGCCGGGCCGCGTGCGGCTGGACGCGCCGGCGACGGCAGAGCAGGTGCTGGCTGCGCTGAAGCCGACCGCAGCTTCGTAGGCGCGACGCTTCTACTTGAGGGCGCGTGTCGACTTCTCGATCGACGACAGCAGCTCCTGCAGCGCATCGATCTCGGCGGGCTTGACAAGGTGGTGGTCGAAGCCAGCCTCTTTGGAGCGACGGCGGTCCTCTTCCTGGCCCCAGCCGGTAAGCGCCACGATCACCACCGGGTTGCCGGGGTAACCGCTGCGGATGGCGCGTGCCACCTCGTAGCCGTTCATGCCCGGCATACCGATATCGAGCAGCACCACCGAGGGCTGGTAGCTGCTGAAAGTTTCCAGCGCTTCCACACCGCCGCGCGCCACGCGCACGTCGGCGCCCAGCATCTCCAGGATCATGGCCAGGCTGTCGCCTGCATCGTGGTTGTCATCGACCACCAGCACGCGCGTCAGGGCCAGGTTGGCGCCATGGCGTGCCCGTTCAGCCTCCGCGGTTTCCGCCTGCGCAGCCAGCGGCAGGCGCACGGTGAACGCGCTGCCCTTGCCCAGCCCTTCACTGCGGGCATTCAGCGTGCCCCCCTGCATTTCAGCCAGGCGCCGTGACAAGGCGAGACCGATGCCCAAGCCACCCTGGGTACGGGCGCTGTCGCGGTCACCGCGGCTGAACATCTCGAACATGCGCGGCAAGGCATCCGGCGCGATGCCGATACCGTTGTCGGACACGGTGATCGCCACAAAACCATCCTCCACCGCCGCCCGGAGGGCCAGACTTCCGCCGGACTCCGTGTACTTGATCGCGTTGTCCAGCAGGTTGGCCAGGATTTGCACCAGCCGGACGTCGTCGCCTTCCAGCCAGACCGGCTCCGGCGGCAATTCCACCGCCAGTTCATGCCCGGCCGCCTGCACCAGCGGCGCGATGGTCTCGAGCGCGTTGCGCACGACGGTTGCCAGCTCCACACGTTCATTGCGAAGCGACAGGGTGCCGCGGCTGATGCGTGACAGCTCCAGCAACTCATCCACCAGCCGCACCAGGTGGTTGACCTGACGCTCCATCATGTCGTGGATGGGCGCCGCCCGGTCTTCCCCGTGCGAAGCGCGGCGCAGCAGCGCGATCGAGTTGCGCAACGGCGCCAGCGGGTTGCGAAGTTCGTGAGACAGCGTGGCCAGAAACTCGTCCTTCGAACGGTCCGACTCGGCCAGGCGTGAAGCCTGCTCACGGATGGACTGCTCGGCCGCCTGGCGGTCGGTGATGTCACGCGTCGTGCCTGCGACGGCGACCACCTCGCCGTCCGCGCCGAAGACGGGGGCAAAGATGTAGTCGTAAATGCGGCGGCCGCCGGTGCCGGTGAACGGGATTTCCCCACGTATCGGCGCACGCGAGTTGATCACCTGGTCGAGCTCGCGGTCGTGCATGTCGGCATGCCACTGCTCGTAGCCCAGCTCCATCCAGGTCTTGCCGCGCACGTCGTCCGTGCCCCAGGTTTTCAGCAGGGCGTCGTTGGCGTACATCGCGCGGTGATCGCGGTCGAACACATACACAAAGTCAGGGGTGCTGTTCAGCGCGGTCTCGTAGATGCGCCGCTGCTGCTCGGATTCAGCAATCAGCTTCTCCTGCCCGGCCTCGAGGTTTTTCTGCGCAGTGACATTGCGGAAGTAGACCGAAATACCTTCGGGTGCGGGAAAAGCGGTGACCTCGTACCAGCGCCCCTGGTTAGGGTAGAAGGCCGTGAATGACGACTTCTCCCGCTGGTGCATGGTGCGGTGGTAGCCGCGCTCAAACTCTGTGCCTTCGAGCCCGGGGTAAACGGCCCACAACACCTGCCCCGACAGGGAGCCCGGCTCACGATCCAGGATACGGTGGGCTTCGCGGTTCACGTAGTCGAAGCGCCACTGGCGGTCCAGCGTGAAGAAGCCCTCGGTAATGCTTTCCAGAACATCGATTGCATCGCGGTTGGCCTTGGCGCTGGCGTCCTCGACGTGATGAATCAGGAATTCGACCTCGCCGTTCTCACCCAGCACCGGCGAATTGACGGGCGCCCAGTAACGTTCCTCAAAACCGCCCTGCGGCAATTGCACGTCGTAGCGCTGAACCGGCATGATGTCGGCAGCCCGCGTGGCGCAAACGCGCTCCAGCGAATCGCGCAGGTTTTTGACGCCATTGGCGTCGGCCAATCCCGGATTGTCCGGAAAAACCTCGAACAGGGGACGGCCAAAAATGGCCTCGCTGGTGTGCGTGGTGTGCAAATAGTCTTCGCTCGCCGCAACGATTGTGAAATCCCTGTCTGGCTTCAGAATAAGAAACGGGCCGGGAATGTGCCGGAAGGCGCGCTGGATATCGCTGCTGTTCACAGGTGCAATTGTTTTTGGGAAGGAGGTGGGGCGCAGGGCGAATAGCACGAAAGACTAAAGCAAGTTCGCCGCCCGACTTGTAAGACGATTCATACAAAGAGAGCTTTTTGTTGCATCGTTGGGTGATTGCAACGCGCCACCCGCCCTTCCGGCGGGGTTTTCCCGAATCTTTTCCCCAGTGACAACGTCGGCCCGCTACCGCCCAGCCGACGAAGCATTCGGCAACGGGCTAAAGCGGCAAATGCCCGGGCATCTCGCCCAGGCCGCTTGAACCCAGGCCGCTTGAAAACTCAAGGGAGACTGGCCGGCGTACTCGCCAGCCAAGACTTATTCAGCCGTTTCGCCGGAGTCCTTGATGACCTTGGCCCACCGGGCCATCTCGCCCTGAACAAATTTCTTGTGTCCTGCGGGATCCAGTCGTGAATCGGTCACAACGCGCAAACCGAGGGCTTCCTGGCGCTTGATGAGTTCCGGGTCTTTGAGTGCCGCGCGCAGGGCCTTGTTCAACTGCGCCAAAACCTTGGGCGGCGTGTCACGCGGTGCATAGAGGCCGTGCCACACCGTCACATTGAAGCCGGTCAAACCAGACTCTGCCAGTGTGGGCGTCTGGGCCAGGACAGGCAAGGCCAGACGCTCGGTGCTGCTGATGCCAAACACCTTCACTTTTTTGGCTTCGATTTGCGGAACGGCATTGGTCGCCTGTTCGCACATCAGGTCCACCTGGCCGCCAATCAGGTCGGTCATGGCCGGCGCCGTGCCCTTGTACGGGACGGTGGTCATCGTCACCTTCATCGCGCTTTGCAGCATCAGGCCGCACAGATGCGATGCAGACCCCACGCCGGCATTGGCCAGGTTCACCTGCCCGCCGGTATCGGTCACCCACTTGCGCAGTTCAGCGAAGTTGTTGGCGTCCAGGCTGGTCCGGCCTATCAGCACCGACGGTGCCTCATTGATCAGCCCGAGAAACTGGAAGTCCTTCAGGGTGTCGTAAGACAGCTTCCGGTAGAGCGCAGGCGCAGTGGCCAGACCAATGTGATGGACCAGCAGCGTGTACCCATCGGGTTTGGCCCGGGCAACGCGCGCGGCACCGATGGTTCCACCGGCGCCGGCCGTGTTGTCCACGATCACGGTCTGGCCCAGCGGCTGCCTCAGGGCCTCAGCCACATCGCGGGCGATCTTGTCGCTGGGCCCGCCTGCGGCAAAGGGCACGACCAGCGTGACCGGCTTGTCAGGGAACTGCGCCCAGGCGGATGGGGCAGCAACAGCCAGGCTGGCAATGCCGATGGCAAGGGTTCGTGTGAGGTAGTTCATGTCTTTGTCTCCTTGTTTATGTTGTCAACAGGTCATGCCTGGAAGGCATGTGGGGGCCATCAGGACGCCAGCTTCTTCATCTCTGAATACAGGTCGGTCTTGCCTTCAAAGCCGATGCCCGGCAGTTCGGGCAGGGTGACGTAGCCGTCCACCACCTTCACGCCATCCGGGAAACCGCCGTAGGGCTGAAACAGGTCGGGGTAAGACTCGTTGCCGCCCAGGCCCAGGCCGGCCGCAATCGCCAGCGACATCTGGTGGCCGCCATGCGGAATGCAGCGCGACGGCGACCAGCCGTTTTCCTTGAGCATGTCCAGCGTGCGCAGGTACTCGACCAGGCCGTAGCTGAGCGCACAGTCGAACTGTAGCCAGTCGCGGTCGGGGCGCATGCCGCCATAACGGATCAGGTTGCGCGCGTCCTGCATCGAGAACAGGTTTTCGCCAGTGGCCATGGGGCCTGCGTAATGCGGTGCCAGTTCGGCCTGCAGTGCGTAGTCCAGCGGGTCACCGGCTTCCTCGTACCAGAACAGGGGATAGGCGGACATGGCTTTGGCGTAATCGATAGCGGTCTTCAAGTCGAAGCGGCCGTTGGCGTCCACCGCCAGCTTTTGGCCGGGCGACAACATGCCCAGCACGGCTTCGATGCGCCGGCAATCCTCGGCCAGCGAAGCGCCGCCTATCTTCATCTTGACCACGGAGTAGCCACGGTCCAGGTAGCTCTGCATTTCAGCCATCAGCTTGGCGTCGTCCTTGCCGGGGTAGTAGTAACCGCCGGCGGCATACACAAACACTTTCCGGTTGGGTGTGCCGTTGCCATAACGCTCGGCCAGCAACTGGTACAGCGGCTTGCCTGCGATCTTGGCGACGGCGTCCCAGACGGCCATGTCGATGGTGCCGACGGCGACGGAGCGTTCGCCGTGGCCGCCCGGTTTTTCGTTGGTCATCATGGCAGCCCACACCTTGTGCGCGTCGATATTGCCGCCGCTGGCATCGAGCAGGCTGTCAGGCGCGGCTTCAAGGATGCGCGGCGCAAAACGCTCGCGAATCAGCCCGCCCTGGCCGTAACGGCCGTTGGAATTGAAGCCGTAACCGATCACAGGTTTGCCGTCGCGGATCACGTCGGTGACCACGGCGACCAGGCTCAGGGTCATCTTCGAAAAGTCGATGTAGGCGTTGCGGATGTCGGATTTGATGGGCTGCGTGACTTCGCGGATGTCAATGATCTTCATGGTTTAGGACCGGTAGTTTTCGAGAGGTGGCGCCATCATCGGCGTCTCCTGCCGCGGCGTCCAATGCCTGTTTTCTCTTGTTCCATGCCTTGAAAGCACCGCCCTTGTTTTGGCATGCCCTCGCTCAACTTCACCCACGCACTTCGCGAGAGAGACGCTTCGTGAGGGACCTGAATACGCCACCAACTCACCCGGACGAGCGATTTCCCGGCGCGGTGCTTTCAAGGCATCAAAGAAGAGAAAAAAAGCATTGGCCTCACAGCATCTGCAACCGTAGCATTTGACTCAGGGTGACATTCTCGGCGCGCCCTGGACGCGTCTGCGAAAGCATCCAACGCAGTTTCCGCCGATCTACAGAAACAGGTGACAGATGACCAGACAAAGTCCCGCCTTCGCCGGCGATGAATTGCACCGCGCAGCCGAGCAAGGCGACGCGAAGGCGTGCCGACAGCTCCTTGAGGTCGGCGCCGACGCCAATGCTGCCGACAAGGATGGGCATACGCCGCTTCATTTGGCGGCGAAAGCAGGTCACCTGCATGTTGTGCAGCTTCTCTGCGAGTCCAAAGCGAATCCCAAGGCTGCGACCCTCTTGGGCAACACGCCCTTGCACGGCGCGGCGTACAAGGGCCAGCTTGAGGTTGTGAAGCTGCTTATCGAACACGGCGCAGACAAGTCACTACGCAATGCGGCAGGAGAAACGGCAAGCGACCGAGCCAAGGCTTGCGGAAAGATGCAAGTGGCGACACTTCTCGACACACCAGACCTTATTTAACAGCCAGGAGACATATGTCATTACTAAAAGCCATCACCGCAGCGTTGCTCGTCTCAGCGAGCATCCCGGCCGTAGCGCAGTCCTACCCCGATAAACCCATCAAGATCATCGTGCCTTTTGCAGCGGGCGGAAATGCAGACATTGTTGCCCGTCTGATCGGCAAGAAATTGTCCGAGGGGCTCAACACCCCTGTGGTCGTTGAGAACCGGGTTGGCGCCAACGGGGCAATTGGCCTGGAAGCTGTGAAGCGAGCCGCGCCCGATGGCTACACATTGCTGGTGAGCCCAACCAGCCCCCTCGTCATCAACCCCGCCATCTACCCCAAGCTGCCCTACGACACGCTGGCGGATTTTCAGCCGATCAGCCAGATCATCACTTACCAATATGCCCTCATCGTCCCGGAGAAATCAACGATCAAGACGGTACAGGATCTCGCCGCACAAGCGAAAGCGAAGCCGGGCGAACTGTCCTACGGCTCTTCCGGCGTGGGCGGCGGCGGTCATCTCGCAGGCGAATTGCTCGCCCTGGTGCAGGGTGTGAAGTTGAACCACATTCCCTATAAGGGCACGGCGCCCGCATTGGCCGACCTGTTGGGCGGTCACCTCTCATTCACGTTCGACACTGTTCTCACTTCAGTTCCGTTGGTGCAGTCCAGGCAGGTTCGGGTACTGGCCGTATCCAGCGCCAAGCGCTCCAGCTCGCTGCCCAACGTTCCGACCATGCAGGAGCTCGGATACAAGACCTTTGATATCTCGCAGTTCGTTGGGCTGCTGGCGCCGGCAAAGACAGATCCCGCCATCATCGCCCGATTGAACGCTGAGGTCGTCAAGGCGGTGCAGTCGCCGGACATCATCCGCGCCTTGAAGACCGAGGGCGGCAACGAGATGGTTGGAAATTCCGCTGCTGAGTTCAAAACCCAGATCGCGCGCGATCTGACCTTTTATCGCAAACTCGTCAGTGATGCGAATATCAAAGGAGAATAATCTTGTATGAAGTTCATGTCCTGGTGCAAGGATATCCCGGCCGCGCCATATGCCATGGCGGTCTCGGCTGGAGCACAGTCACACTGCTCAGGGGACATGGCCGAATCGTGCTGATAGACGTTGGCGGGTACGCTACACGCAAGGAGATTGCGAAGCAACTGGATGCTTTGTCCATTGCCCCAGACGCGGTAACCGACGTCATCCTGACGCACACACACCATGACCATGCGGTGAATTTCGTGCTCTTCCCCAAGGCCACGGTATGGATCGGCGACGAGGAGCTTACCTGGGCCACAAAACAAATTCCGGGCTTCAACCCGCTCGCGGAATTGCATGCGCGCGAATTGTCCATCTCACCACGCGTGAAGCGCTTGCGAAACGACGAACATTTCCTCGAAGGCTTCCAGGCGATCCATTCGCCCGGACACACGCCCGGCCACCTGGCCTATTACTTTGAGTACGAGGACCAGCGCATCCTGTTCACCGGTGATGCGGCGAAGAACCGCGCAGAACTTCTTGCCATGGACGTCGACATGACCCAGGACCGCGAAGCAAGCAAAGCCACATTGGCCAGGTTTTGGGAACTGTGGAAGGCGCATCCTCAAACCGTCCTGATACCGGGCCATGACCTGAGCATGACCTTGGACCACACTGGAAGACCTCAGTACATCGGCGAGCGTAGAGCAGGCATAGAAGCCTGGTTCTCCGAGACCATGGAAACAACGGCCTTCGATCTATGCGCCCACCAAAAGCCAGCATTTGTGAATTACAGGTAGGCGGATTTTTGCTGAATTTTTAAAGTGGCTCTCCAACGCAGTAGTTTCATCCGCAACTGCCCCATGCTGTTGCCTTCCTGCTCTCTGTTCCAGATCGTTTGCCGCTGGTTCAAAGACACTGTGGGTAACTTCGCAGATGCCAATGACTTCATGGTGTCGGTCCGGTGTGTTGCGGGGAGGTGGCGCTATCATCGGCTGCTCCCGCCCCGGCGTGGTGCCAGTTTTTTCTCTTCTTTCACGCCCGCAAAGTACCGCCCATGAATTTGACCTGGTTGGAGGACTTCCTGGCACTGGCCGAGTCGGGCAACTTCTCGCGCGCCGCCAGCGAGCGCAACATGACGCAACCGGCCTTCAGCCGACGAGTGCGTGCGCTGGAGGAGTGGCTGGGTGTATCACTGTTCGACCGCAGCACCCACCCCGTCACCCTCACGGAAACCGGGCAATGGTTCCGGGCCGTCGCCACAGAACTCCTGACCCGTGTCGCCCGCGTACCCGACGAAGCGCGCGCCGTCGCTGACGCCAGCTCGGCCACCCTGCGCTTTGCGTCCACCCATGCCTTGTCCTTCACCTTTTTGCCGGGCTGGCTGCGCGGGCTGGAGTCAGGCGCGGCAGTGGGACCGGTGCAACTGGTGTCCGACGTGATGCATCAGTGCGAGGCGCTGATGCTGCAGGGCCGCGCCCAGTTTCTGCTGTGCCACTGGCACAGCGGCGTGCCCGGCCGGCTCGATACGGCGGGCTACCCGTCCGTGCGTGTTGGCAGTGACACGCTGGTGCCGGTGGCCCGGCCCGACCGCAAGGGCAAGGCCATGCACCAGCTGTCGCCGGGCGGAAAGAAAACGGTGCCCCTGCTGGCGTACAGCGCCGAGTCGGGCCTGGGCCGCATCGTGCGGGCACTGAAGGCTGATGCGCTCGACAAGGTTCGCGCAGAGCCGGTGTTCACCGCGCACCTTGCGTCGGTGCTCAAGCCGATGGCAGTGGAAGGCCGTGGCGTGGCCTGGCTGCCGCAAAGTCTGATTGTTGATGAACTGGCGCAGGGTGCGCTGGTGCAAGCCGGCGGCGCGGACTGGCACATCGCGCTCGACATCCGCCTCTTCCGCAGTCCTTCAGCCGCGCCACCCGCGGCGGAAGCCTTCTGGCGCAAGGCCTCCGCAAGCTGAAGCCTTCCGCGTTTACTCGCTAAACAAGTCCTCGATCACGCCGCGCAGCCAGCGGTTGCCGGGGTCAGCCTCGAAACGTTTGCTCCAGTGCAGCGCCACCGTGAAGTCACGCAGGGGGAAAGGTGGCTCAATGATGGCGTAGCCGCTGTCGGCCGCAAAGATCTGCGCGATGTTGCGCGGCATCACAACCGCCAGGTCGGTGGCCTTCACGATCGATGGCAGCACCATGAAGTGTTCGGTGGTCAGTCGAAGGCGGTCTTCCAGTTGCATCAACTCAAGGATGCGCAGGGTGTCGGAGTGGGTGCGCACCGCGACAAACTCAAGCTGGTGCAAGGCATCGAGCAGCGCCTGGCCGCTGCGGCGCCGGCGCGCGAAAGGGTGGCCTTCGCGCAGCAGCACGATGTAGCGGTCTTTCAGCAACTGCACCCGCTGCGTGTCCTTCACGGTCGGCAGGAAGCCGAACGCAAAGTCGATGCGTCCGCTGTCCAGCCCGGCGGCAATGTCAGTGCTCGCCAGTGGCGTGGTCTCTATGCGAACACCCGGCGCCAGCCGGCGCAGCGCGGCCATCAGTTCCGGGAGAAAGCGCCCCTCGCCGATATCGCTCATGTGGATGCGAAACACCTTGCGGGATTGCAGCGGCTCAAAAAGCGCCGACTCGTTGAGCGCCTGCTCCAGGGTGGCCAGCGCGCTGCGTACCGCGTCGGCCAGCCGGTCTGCCTTGGGGGTGGGTCGCACGCCGCCGCCGGCGCGCACGAACAACGGGTCCTTGATCAGCAGGCGCAAGCGTGTCAGCCCCTGGCTGGCGGCGGGTTGTGTCAAGTCCAGCAGAGCCGCCGCGCGGCTGACGTTGCGGGTGCGGTAAACCGCGTCGAAGAGCCGCAGCAAATTCAGGTCGATGTCTTTGATATGCATTCAATGAATACCAGTTAGTTCGGTCATTGTATTGATGGATAGTCGCCGGGGCACCAAACTCGCTGCTTCCCACGACACAAAAAGAATCCGGAGACAGCCTTGGAAGTTTCATTCAGCCAGGAAATCGAGTCGCTGCGCCTGAAAAGCGGCGAAACCTTCCACGGCGAGGGCATCCTCGCCATCACCAAGGCCCTGCTGCAGTCCGGTGTGGCCTACGTCGGCGGCTACCAGGGCGCGCCGGTGTCGCACCTGCTGGACGTGATGGTCCAGGCCAAGCCCTACATGGACGAACTCGGCGTGCATGTGGAGGCCTGCTCCAACGAGGCCTCTGCGGCTGCCATGCTCGGGGCGTCCATTCATTACCCCTTGCGCGGCGCCGTGACCTGGAAGTCCATTGTCGGCACCAACGTGGCCGCCGACGCCCTGTCGAACCTGTCCTCGCCGGGCGTGCTGGGCGGCGCGCTGATCGTGGTCGGCGAAGACTACGGCGAAGGCGCCAGCGTGATCCAGGAACGCACCCACGCCTACGCGCTGAAGTCGTCGATGTGCCTGCTCGACCCGCGGCCCGACCTCGGCAAGATGGTCGACATGGTCGAACACGGCTTCCGGCTGTCCGAAGCGTCCAACATGCCGGCGCTGCTGGAATTGCGCATCCGGGCCTGCCATGTGCGCGGCAGCTTCGAATGCAGGGACAACCGCCCGCCCGCCATCTCAACACGGCAACTGATGGAAGAACCTGCCGCCTTCGACTACGCCAAGCTGGCACATCCGCCGGTCACCTTCCGCCACGAAAAGCTCAAGACCGAAGAGCGCATCCCGGCGGCGCGGCGCTACATCATGGAGCAGCAGCTCAACGAATTGATGGATGGCCCGCGCAAGGACATCGGCATCATCGTGCAGGGTGGCATCTACAACGCGCTGATCCGTTCCCTGCAGCAATTCGGCCTGTGCGACGCTTTCGGCCAGAGCGAGATTCCGCTGCTGGTCCTCAACGTCACCTACCCGCTGGTGCCGGAGCAGGTGGCCGAATTCTCGCTGGGCAAACGCGCGGTGTTGGTGGTCGAGGAAGGCCAGCCCGAGTACATCGAGCAGGAAATCGCAACCTTCTTGCGCCGCCGCGACATCAACACGCCGCTGCACGGCAAGGACATGCTGCCTTCCGGCGGCGAGTACTCGGTCGAGGTGGTGGCGGCCGGCCTGGGCAAATTTATTGCGCGTTACGCCACGGATGTGGACACGTTGTCTGCCAGCGGCTGGCTGCAGGGCAATGCCGAGCGCCGCGGCGCGGTCGGGCAACAGATCGAGGCGCAGCTGAACCAGGCGCTGCCGATTCGTCCGCCCGGCTTTTGCATCGGCTGCCCGGAGCGGCCGGTGTTCTCCGCGCTCAAGCTGGCGCAGCAGGATGTGGGGGCGGTGCACATCGCCGCCGACATCGGCTGCCACGCTTTCGGCACCTTCGCGCCCTTCTCCTTCGGCCACTCCATCCTCGGCTACGGCATGAGCCTGGCCAGCCGCGCCGGCGTGTCGCCGATGATGGCGCGCCGCACGCTGTCCATCATGGGCGACGGCGGCTTCTGGCACAACGGCCTGCTCACGGGTGTGCAGTCAGCGCTGTTCAACGGCGACGACGCGGTGCTGCTGATCTTCAAGAACGGCTACACCTCGGCCACGGGCACGCAGGACATCATTTCCACGCCGGGCGATGACGCCAAGTTCAACGCCACAGACAAGCTTCAAAGCCTGACCCAGACCAACACGACCATTGAGAAAACGTTGCAGGGACTGGGCATCCAGTGGATGCGCACGGTGCACACCTACCACGTGGAAGAAATGCGCCAGACGCTGAACGAAGCCTTCACCACCAGCTTCAACGGACTCAAGGTCATCATCGCCGAGGGCGAATGCCAGCTCGAGCGGCAGCGCCGCATCAAGCCCTGGCTGGCCGGGCTGCTGAAAAAAGGCAAGCGCGTGGTGCGGGTGAAATACGGCGTCGATGAAGATGTCTGCAATGGCGACCACGCCTGCATCCGCCTGTCGGGCTGCCCGACGCTGACGCTCAGGGACAACCCGGATCCGCTGAAGGTGGACCCGGTGGCCACCGTCATCGACGGCTGCGTCGGCTGCGGTCTGTGCGGTGCCAACGCCCATGCGGCCACGCTGTGCCCGTCGTTCTACCGGGCCGAAGTGATCCAGAACCCGAAGTGGCATGAACGCCTGCTTGGCAGCGTGCGTGGCGCTTTTGTGCGGGCACTACAGACATGACCCCTCTCTCCATGCATCAACAAAAACCCGTCACCCTCCTGATTTGCGCCCTGGGCGGCGAAGGTGGCGGCGTGCTGACCGAGTGGCTTGTCGACATGGCGCGCAACTGCGGCTATGCGGCGCAGAGCACGTCCATCCCCGGCGTGGCGCAGCGCACCGGGGCCACCACTTATTACCTCGAAGTGTTCCCAGTGCCGCTGGCCGAACTGGGCGGCCGCCGGCCGGTGTTCAGCCTGAATCCGGTGCCGGGCGCGCTGGACGGCATCGTCTCGTCCGAGCTGCTGGAGACCGCCCGCCAGGTCGGCAACGGCATGAGCTCACCGCAGCGCACGGCCATCATCACATCCAGCAGCCGCACCCTGACCACCGCCGAACGCATGGAGCCCGGCGACGGCCGCACCGACAGCGCGCCGCTGCTGGAAGTGGTGCGCACGCAAAGCCGCGAACACCATGTCTTCGACATGGGCGAGATGGCGCGCGAATGCGGCACGGTGGTCAGCGCCGTGATGCTGGGCGCCATTGCCGGCAGCGGCCTGCTGCCTTTTCCCCGCAGCGCGTACGAAGCCGTCATCCGCCACGGCGGCAAGGGCGTCGACGCCAGCCTGCGCGGCTTCGAGCGCGCCTTCAGCCAGACCAGCACGCACCGCGACCAGGCAGCCATGGTGGCGCGCCTGCTATCAGAACAGGAGCTGCCAGCCCCCGCCATCCGTGGGCTGGAGCCCGATTTGGCTCGCATGTTCCCGCCGTCGGTGCACACCATGCTGGCGCTGGGCCATGAACGCATGCTGGCCTACCAGGACAGCGACTACGCCGATGTGTATGTGCAGCGGCTGCAGCGCGTCCTGGCAGCCGAACAGGCGGCCGACCCGGCCGGCGTGCACGGCCACGCCACCACGCGCGAGATGGCGCGCTGGCTGGCACTGTGGATGGCCTTCGACGACATCGTTCGCGTTGCCGACCTGAAAAGCCGCGCCAGCCGCTGGCAGCGGGTGCACGGTGAGGTCAAGGCCGGCGAGGCCGACCTGCTGCAGGTGTACGACCACTTCAAACCGGGCACGCCCGAATTTGCCGCGCTGCTGCCGCCCTCGCTGGCAGCACGCCTGACACGCTGGGACCGCCAACGCGTGGCAAACGGCAAGCAACCCTGGGCGCTGCCCTTGAAAGTCGGCACGCACTCTGTCGTCGGCATCCTGTCGCTGCGCCTGCTGGCCAGCCTGAAATGGCTGCGCGTGCGCGGCAGCCGTTTTGCCACCGAGCAGGCGCTGATCAATCAGTGGCTGGACGGCGTGGTGAGCGGCACACATCAGCACTGGCGGCTGGGCCACGAGATCGCCCTCTGCGGCCGCCTGATCAAGGGTTACGGCAGCACCAATGAGCGCGGCAAGGACAACCTGATGCACGTGCTGGAGCACCTGGCGACCGGGGCGACTTTTGCTTCGAACGAATTGCGCGCAGACGCCGTCGCCACCGCGCGTGAAGCCGCGCTGGCCGATGAAGCCGGCAAGGCGCTGGACCAGGCGCTGGTGCAACACGGCGCACCGGCCCGCCCGGTCAAGGCCCAGCCCATCCGCTGGATGAACAACCCGCACCGCAAGCCGGGCGCCGCGAATGCGGCCAAGGCGGCCAAAGTGGCCTGAATACCGATTTGTGATTGATTTGCCAGCAAGTTCAAAAGGAGACGAAACCATGAAACCCACCCTCACCCCCAACAAGCGCCGCCACCTGATGCTGGCGATCGCTCTGGCGGCAGGCAGCCTGCTGCCGGCCGCACACGCGCAAACCGCCGGCGCAGGCGCATGGCCGAACAAGCCCGTGCGCGTGATCGTCAACTTCCCGCCCGGCGGCGCCGCCGACCAGTTGGCCCGCGCCATCGGTGTGCCGCTGGCCGAAGCCCTGGGCCAGCCGGTGGTGATCGAAAACCGCGCCGGCGCCAACGGCAACATCGGCGGTGAAGCGGTCGCCAAGGCCCCCAACGACGGCTACACGCTGCTGATGAGTTCGGGCGGCATGGTGTCGGTCAACCCGCACCTGTACCAAAAGATGTCGTTTGACCCGGCCAAGGATCTCACCCCCGTGGCTGCCGCCGCGCGCGTGCTGGTGTTCCTCGAAGTCAAGCCAAGCCTGCCGGTCAACAACGCGAAAGAGTTCCTGGCCTACATCAAGGCCAACCCGGGCAAGCTGACCTTCGGCACGCCCGGCAATGGCAGCTCCCCGCACCTGGCCGCCGAGATGATGAAGGCTCAGACCAACACCTTCGCCGTGCATGTGCCCTACCGCGGCGCGGCGCCGGCCATGCAGGATCTGCTGGGCGGCCAGCTCGACTTCATGTTCGACCCCGGCATCGGCCTGCAACATGTCAAGGCGGGCAAGCTCAAGCTGCTGGCCGTCGGCAGCTCCAAACGCTCGCCGCTGTTCCCCGATGTACCGACGCTGGAAGAAGCCGGCCTGAAAGGGTTTGACGCCGACACCTGGTTCGGCTTTTACGCTCCGGCCGGCACCCCGCCCGCCATCGTGGCCCGCCTGAACAGCGAGATCAACAAGGCCCTGGCATCCCAGGCCGTGAAGGACCGCATCCTGGCCATCGGCGGCGTGCCCGCACCCATGTCGCCGTCCGACTTCAACATGCGCGCATCCATCGACGGCGCGCGTTTTGGGGCGCTGATCCGGGCCCGCAATATCAAGGGTGACTGAGCAGACTTCGCCACCACAATCTGCTTGTCATTGCGGGCCTGACCCGCGATCCATGCAGCACTGACCTCAGTGCAGCGCATGCGCATGGATCCCGGATCAGGTCCGGGATGACAGGCAGGCCCGTGGTGACCCTGCCCGTCCTGCTTCGACATAATTGAGACCATGAGCAAACAGATCACCCACACCATCCGCGTTGAATTCGGCGATTGCGATCCGGCGCGGATTGTGTGGTTTCCCAATTTTTTCCGCTGGATCGACGCAGCCTCGCGGCACTTCTTCGTGCAGTGCGGCGTGCCGTCCTGGCAGGAAACCGAGAAAACCATCGGCGTCATCGGCACGCCGCTGGTCGACACCCACTCGCGCTTCCTGCGCACCGCCACCTACGGCGACACGCTGGACATCCAGGTGACGATTCCGGAATGGCGGGAGAAAAGTTTTGTGCAGCACTACCGCATCATGCGAGGCGACGAAGCGATCATGGAATGCGACGAAGTGCGCATCTTTGCCGGCCGCCGGGCCGACAACCCGGAAGCCATCCGCGCCTTGCCGATTCCAGCTGAAATTCGCGCCCTCTGCGAATAGGGCCGGACCCGATCCGGGTCCATGTGTGTGACTACCGCGGTTGTTGTTCGACTGCCTGTTGGCCGGGGGTTGCCCGGCGGCAACTCACTTTCTCTTGCTTCGCCAAAAGAAAGTCACCAAAGAAAAGGCGACCCGATGGTCCGGGGCCTCTCTTCGCTGTCGCTGCGAGAGGCAACCTGCGGTGCTCGCCGCAAATGGGGTCGAGCTCGAACTCGCTTCGCTCAGACAATCGCTCGCCCTGATCCATTTCCGGCTGCGCTCCTCGGCCCGGGCCGACGGGCTTTGCGGGGAAAAAATAATGCGGGGAGCCATGACGCGCGGAGCGCGCCATGGCGGCGTCCGTTCCCGAATCCGAATCCGGTTCCCCACCCCTTCTGTGTGCGCCGAGGAGCGCAGGGCCGGTCGGATCAGGGCGAGCGATTGTCTGAGCGTAGCGAGTTCGAGCTCGACCCCGGCTGGACCGAGCACCGC
>JAURWC010000004.1 GCA_030655135.1 Hyphomicrobiaceae bacterium
CCCCGAGAACAGCGTTTCGAACACCTGCTTGAGGCCGCGATAGATCGCGCGCACCACTGGCATCCGACCCAGCAGTTTTTCGCCGAGATCGACCAGGGTCCGCCCGATCAAATTGGCGGCGAGGAAACCCAAAAGCGTCAACGCGAACACCGCGACGATCAGTCCGGAGCCCGGCAGCCCGAACGGCAGGTAGGTCTCCGGCCGGTAGGCGGTTGGCACGAACGGACGGACCATGCCGTCGACCCAGTTCACAAACCACCAAGTCAGATAGAAGGTGATGGCGATCGGGCCCGCAACGACCAGTCCGGTCAGGAAATAGTTGCGGAATCGGGCCATAAAGCCCCGCGGGGCTTCCGGCGGGAGCTCAGCCGGGGGCACGGACGGCGGCAGGTCGTCGCGGTTCATTCGGGTTCCAGGTCGTCGAAGCGGCTACTGTACTGTGCCAGCTAAGCCATCCTAGCAGACTTTGGTAGACCCCGGCCACCGCCGGGAATGCGACACTTATTCCACCGTCACCGATTTCGCCAGGTTACGCGGCTGGTCGACGTCGGTGCCCATAACGACGGCGGTATGATAGGCCAGCAACTGCACGGGCACGGCATAAACCATCGGCGTGAAGGTGGCGGCCATGTCCGGCAGCACGATGGTCACCAGCGACTCGATAGTCGCCTCCGCCGCGCCCTTGGCGTCGGTCATCAGAATGATATTGCCGCCGCGGGCGGCGACTTCCTGCATGTTGGAGACGGTTTTTTCGAACACCCGGTCGTAGGGCGCAATCACCACGACCGGCATGTTTTCGTCGATCAGCGCGATCGGGCCGTGCTTGAGCTCGCCGGCGGCGTAGCCCTCGGCATGGATGTAGGAAATTTCCTTCAGCTTCAGGGCGCCTTCCAGCGCCAAGGGATAGCTGGTGCCGCGGCCGAGATAGAGCACGTCCTTGCATTTTGCCAGTTCGCGCGCGAGCTTTTCAATCTGCAGTTCGGTCTTCAGGGCCTCGGCCATCAGGCGCGGAATTTCCACGAGGCCATGAACAAGCTTGGCTTCATCGGCTTCGGACAATTCACCGCGCGCCTTGCCGGCAGCGACCGCGACCGCGGCCAGCACCATCAACTGGCAGGTAAACGCCTTGGTCGAGGCGACACCGATTTCGGGGCCAGCCAAGGTCTGCAATACCGTTTCGCTCTCGCGCGCGATGGTGGAACTCGGCACATTGACCACGGAGAGCGTATGCACCCCCTCCGCCTTGGCGTAGCGCAACGCCGCCAGCGTATCGGCGGTCTCGCCGGACTGCGAAATGAAGATCGCAAGATCGCCCTTGCGCAGCGGCGCCTCGCGATAGCGGAATTCGGAGGCCACATCCAATTCGACCGGCAGGCGGCCGAGGCGCTCGAACCAGTATTTGGCGACATAGCCGGCGTAGCTCGCGGTGCCGCAGGCGACGATCGAGATGCGCTGGATATCCCTAAAATCGAACGGCAGCGTTACCGGCAGCGAAACCCGTTCGGTCGCCATGTCGACGTAGCGCGCCAGCGTGTGGCCGACCACTTCAGGCTGCTCGTGGATTTCCTTGGCCATGAAGTGGCGGTAGTTCGCCTTGTCGACCAGCGATGTCGAGGCGGCGTGCTTGAGCACCTCGCGATGCACGCCCGCATTGTGCTTGTCGTAGATCACGGCGCCGCTGCGCGTCAGCACAACCCAGTCACCGTCCTCGAGATAGCTGATGGTGTCGGTGAACGGCCCGAGCGCGATGGCGTCGGAGCCCAGATACATCTCGCCGTCGCCATAACCGATCGCCAGCGGCGGGCCGTTGCGGGCGCCGATCATCAGATTTGCGTCGCCTGCGAAAATAAACCCGAGCGCGAACGCGCCGCGCAGCTGCGACAGCGAAGCCTTGACCGCCTCGACCGGTTCGACGCCCTTGGCCAGATAGGAGTCGACCAGATGCAGCACGATCTCGGTATCGGTCTCGGTCTTGAAGACCGCGCCCTTTTTGGTCAGCGCCTCGCGCAGCTCGCGAAAATTCTCGATGATGCCGTTATGAACCACGGCGACACGGTCGGTCGCGTGCGGATGCGCGTTATTCTCGGTCGGCTTGCCGTGGGTGGCCCAGCGGGTGTGCCCGATGCCGGTGTGGCCCGCCAGCGGCTCGGCCCGCAACCGCGCTTCGAGATTTTTCAATTTGCCTTCGGCGCGGCGCCGCTCGAGATGATCGCCCTCCAGCGTGGCAACACCAGCGGAATCGTAACCGCGGTATTCGAGCCGCTTGAGCGAATCCACCAATTGCTCCGCCACGGGAGTCCGTCCGAGAATGCCGACAATGCCGCACATGCGGTTGAATCTCTCCAAATTTAACGAAAAGGCGCCCGCTCCTCTTAACGAGAATCGCGGGCTCCCAGATACTCAATAATTATTGCGGATTGAGACAGGGTTAAGCCGAAAGCTTAACCGGCGGTTCGGGCCATCGCTTTGCGCTGGCTTTACAGCCTACCACGTGTAGCGCGCAACACCCTTGCCGGCATAGGAGCGGCTGTTGCTGGAGAACTCGCCCTCAAAGGTGCCGGCCAGCGAGAAGCCGCTGAGCCACTTGATTTCGGCCGACGCAGTCGTCAGCGCCTTGTCGGCCCCCTGCGCCGCGCCGTTGACGACGAACGATGCGCCCGGCAGCGTCTGGAACGTGGCGCCGATGGCGCGGTCGGTGTTGTAGTCGTGCGCCCAGGCCACGCGGCCGCGCAGGGTGAACACCGACTCCGGCATCGCCCAGGATTTGTCGGAGCGCAATCCGAGTTCGCTGCGCGCGGCGGTCACCGTCTTCGCCGCGTAGGCAAGCGCAAAGGTGTTGGTACCCGTGATCACCTGCTCGGCATAGGCAGGCAATTCGAAGGTGGTGAACTGGCCGGCGGCATAGGGTGTTACGGCGATCAACGGCGTCGCGACGCGATAACCCACCTCGCCGCGGCCGGACCAGGCGTTGGCGTTGAACTTGGCGCGCAGTTGATCGAGGCCGGCGACCGTCACGGTGCGGTCGGTGGTGATGTCCTGCCAGCCATAGGCGAGTGCGCCGGTGAAATAGGCCGCGCCGGCATTGTGGCGCAGATAGGCGCCGGCCTGGAACAGGTCGGAGCGACCGCTTCCGAGACCATTGGCGACCGAGAAGCTGGTGGAGCCGCCCGCCACTGCAAATCCCGCCAGCGTCGACGGCGAGAACCGGTAATCGGCGCCGACCGCGCCGGCGGCGATCCGGCTTGTGGTGTCGTTCGAACCGACCACGGCATTGCCGTCGGTGCTCTGCGATCCGCCGAAGCCGGCGGCCCATACGCTCCAGCGGTGCCCGAACGGATCCAGCATCGGCGGCGCCTTGCGATACATCGCGGCGTAGGCTTCGCGTTCGCTGCCGGTACGTGACTTGCGATTGGCGGCGTAGTTGCTGACGCCATCGCCCTCCGCCGCGAACGCCATCGCGCCGGTGCCACCGGTCGTGCCGTCGCCGCGACCCGCAATGAACGGATCGGTCATCAGCCCCATGAACTGGCTCATGGCATCGACCGTGGTCTGCTGCGATCCGGTGGCGACTTCGCCGGAAAGCTGCGTCAGCCCGGCCGGTGTCAATGTGCCGAATACCAGCGGAATACCACCGGTGGTGTTGAAGAAGTTGACCAGCGTATTGGCGACGGCCTGCTGATTACTGTTGAGCCCGCCGGGGAAGCCCGGTGCGGTCGGCGGAACGAAATTCAGCGCCAGATCGAGATAGGCATGGGTGCCGTCGTAGCTCAGCGACGAATTGAAACCGGCCGGCAGGTTGCTATTGGCCACTACCGGATTGAACGTGCCGCTGACGCTGCCCGCGGTCAGGATGGTGTATTGCTTGGCAACGTAGCCGCCGGCCGCGAATGTCGCGTTGACCGTGGCGCCGCCCAGCGTCGCGGTCCCCGTCACATTGGCCTGCGACGACGTCGCCGGATTGAGCTGCACCATGTAGGCCGCGCCGGCGGCCAGGGTCAGGCTGCCATTGACGTTCATGGTCGAACCCGGCGTGCCGCTGCCCGGCGCGAAGATACCCCCGTTCGCCACCGTGGTGGCGCCGACCGTGCCGGTGCCGGTCAGTATCGTTCCGCTGTTCACTGCTGTCAGCGACGAGGCGCCGATATTGCCGTTCACGACCAGCGTGCCGCCATTGATGGTGGTGGCGCCGGTATAGGTCGGGCTGGCGCCATCGAGCGTGAAGGTACCGGTGCCGACCTTGGTCAGGCCGCCGGCCCCTGATATCACGCCGGAGAAGGCCGTGCTGGCATTGCTGGCGCCCGTCGTCAGCGTGCCGCCGCCGAGTTGCAGCGCGCTGCCGACAGCACCGGTCAGCGAGGCGATCGTCAGGTTGAAGCCTGCGAGATTGAGCGCTCCCGCCGCGCCGACCGTCACCGCGGTGCCCTCCGGCAGTGCGTTGGCGACGCCCATTGTCAGCGCGCCGCCATTGATCGTGGTGCTGCCGCTGTAGGTCTGTACGTTGGCGAGCGTCACCGCGCCGGTGCCGTCCTTGGCCAGTGCGCCGGTGCCCGAAACCACGCCGGTGTAAGTGCCGTTGCCGTTCTGGTTGAAGTCGAACACCGAGTTGTTGCTGAGGATGACATTGCCCTGGCTGGCGTTGGTGCCGGCCAGCGTGCCGCCGCTGACGTTCCAGGTCTGGTTGCCGGTGCCGCTCAGGGTCCAAAGTCCGCTATCGATCTTGTTGAAGGTGCTGAAGTTCAGGTACTGCACGCCGATGCCGCTGGCATTGAAAGTCGGTGTACCGGTGGTGCCGCCGAGTTGCAGGGTAGCGGTGGTGCCGCCCTGCACCAGGCCGGTGATGTTGGTGCCGGTGCGCAGGCTCAGGGTGTTGCCGGCACCGGTGAATTGAATCGCGGTGCCGCCCGTCCCGGTGATGACGCCGGCGTTGACGAAATTCGAGCCGGCCGCGCCGGCGGTGATGCCGGTAGTGCCGCTGATGCTGCCGGTATTCGAGCCCGAGATATTGCCCGAAACCACCGACACGCCGGATTCGGCAGCGCTGGTGGTGATGGTTCCGCCATTGGTCAGCGCGAGGTTGGTCGCGGCGCCCTGCACGCGGACACCGGCGCCAATGATGCTGGAGAGTGTACTGCCGGCGCCGGTGGTGACACTTGCCGCATGGGTGCCGGCGCCGCCATCGATCGCGACCGCGATGCCGCCGCTGATGCTGACGCCATTGGCGACCGAAACCGTGGCGGTGCCGGTACTGGCGGCGTTGCTGAAAGTTTGCTGAACGCCGATGCTGCCGCCGGCACCGGCGATGATGTTGGCGTTGATTGTGGCGGAGATGTTGCCGGTTGCGCCCTGATGCGTCAGATACATGCCGCTGCTGGCAGTCTGCGTCGTGCCCGACAGGTCGATCACGCCGCTCGAGGTGACATCGATATTGCCGCCGCCGGTATGGGTGACGTCCATGCCGAGCACAAAGCCGAGGCTGTTGGCGCCGGGTGCGGTAATCTGGCTGCCGGAATTGATCACGATATTCCCGGTAGCGCCGCTGTCGGTGACGTAGATGCCGCGGTTCGAACTTCCGGAGAAGGTGTCGACCACTTGAATGGTGTGGCCGGCGACGGTGGTGACGCTGACGCCACCGGTTCCGTTGGTGAACACGCCGATCCCGAAGGCCGAATTGCCGACGGCGGTGACGCTGCCGCCGGTCGCGTTGAACGACACCGCGCCTGCGCCGGCGCCGTTGTCGAGCATCTGAATGCCAAAGGTATTGGCGCCACCGCCGGTGATGTTGCCGCTGCCGGTATAGCTGACGCCGCCGCCATTGCCCTGCAGCTGAATAACCGCGGCACCCGAAGGCAGGGTCACCGTGCCGTTGTTGGTGAACTGGACGCTGCCGTTGGCGGCCGTCGAGATCAGTTCCAGGCCGAAACCGCTGACGGTGACGCCGGAATTCACCTGCCCGATCAGGTTCGCATTGAAGGACTGGATGCGGTCGCTGGTCGCCGCGGGGCTGGTGGAATTGGTGGTGTTCGTCGTCACTGTATTGGCCGCGCAGGCCACGGTGACCGTCGCCGGCGCCACTCCCGTGGTGGCGCACGCCGCCAGCGCCAGGCTCGGGATCGACCATGCGGCCGCCGCGGTGGTGGATAATAGCAGGACGGAGCGCGGAATACGGACGTGACAAAAAGGCGGCATGAACTTCCCCGATAAAAAATGAGGAGCCTACAAGCCACTGCAATTGAATTGGATGCTGCCGTGGCAGATCAAAAACGTCGCAACAAAACGCCGCAAATACGCGGCAATGCATTGAAAGTGGAATGGCAGCGGTCTGCCAACGATATTTGAATGGAACTCAGGGATTAGACCGGCGCTGTGATTTTCGGGCAACAGGATTGCAACCTGTCGGCGGCCCCCGGCGGATCGTTTCGTGCCTGCGTTGCACTCGCCGACTGCTTGGACCGCCGGAAACCTGCGAGCCAGGCCCTCTTACACGCGTGAGTCGTGCGCCAGCCATACCGGCGAACCAAGCCCCTTCTTACTGTGCATGGGGTTGTTTTCGAAATTTTGTGTCCAGGCCTTCCAGCGCGCCTTCGCGCTAGCCGTCCTTCGGCTTCGGTGCCTTCCCGCGCGTCTTCAGCTCGCGATACCGTTTGGCACCGCCCTCGCGGTTGGTCTGCTGGTTGCGCTCCACGGCAAGCGCGTCGTCGGGCACGTCCTTGGTGATGACCGAGCCCGACCCGATATAGGCGCCGTTGCCGATCTTGACCGGCGCCACCAACGAGGAGTTGGTGCCGACGAAGGCGCCCTCGCCGATCGTCGTCCGGTGCTTGGAAAAGCCATCGTAATTGCAGGTGATGGTGCCGGCGCCGATGTTGGAGTTGGCGCCGACATGGGCGTCGCCAATGTAGGAGAGATGATTGACCTTGACGCCGGCTTCCAGTGTCGCGGCCTTGACCTCGACGAAATTGCCTATCCGCGCGCCGTCGCCGAGCGAGGTGCCCGGCCGCAACCGCGCATAGGGGCCGACCGACGCCCTCTTGCCGATCGAGGCCTGCACGATGTGGGAGAACGAATGGATCACCGCGCCGTCGGCGATGGCAACACCGGGACCGATCACCACGAACGGCTCGATGGTCACGTCCTTGCCGAAGGTGGTGTCGGCGGCGAGATAGACCGTCTCGGGCGCGATCAGCGTCACGCCGGCCTCCAGCGCCGCCTTGCGCAACCTTGCCTGCATGACAGCTTCGGCCTCGGCGAGCTGGGCCTTGGTGTTGATGCCCCGTACTTCATCCTCACTGGTTTCGATCACGACGGCCTCCCATCCCAGATCCCGAACCACCGTGACGGCGTCGGTCAGGTAGTATTCGCCCTTGCTGTTGGCGTTGCCGATGGCATCGATGATCTGCAGCGCCTTGCGGCCATCGAACGCCATCACGCCGGCGTTGCAGAGTTTTATCGCGCGTTGTTCCGGCGTGGCGTCGGCGTGTTCGCGGATCTCGACCAGCCGGCCATCCTCGACCAGCAGCCTTCCATAGCCGGTGGGATCGGCGGCGCGAAAGCCGAGCACCGCCAGCGCCGCGCCCGACTGCAGCGGCGCGCGCAGCCGCGCAAACGTTTCGGCCGAGATCAGCGGCGTATCGCCGAACACCACCAGCAGGTCGTCGGCGTCGCTGATAATCGCGTCGCGGGCCGCCAGCACCGCATGCGCGGTGCCGAGCCGCTCGCGCTGAACAAAGCTGGCGGCGTCGGGGCGGATCCGTTTGACCTCGTCGGCGACCGCGGCATGATCGGGTCCGATCACCACGGCAAGGCGGGCATCCGCGCCCTTCGGGGCGGCGCCCAGCACGTGTGCCAGCAGCGACTGGCCAGCGACGGGATGCAGCACCTTCGGGAGCGACGATTGCATCCGTGTGCCCTCACCGGCGGCGAGCACAATGGTGAGGCTGGATCGAGCAGACATTCGAATCCCTGTGTTGTCCCGGTCTTGACGGCCAGCGTGGCGCCGCCGCCCTCTTAGAGGGTTTTCGTCCCGCATGGAAATCCGATTCGCGCCCGGCCTAACGGTACGGACTCAAGGTCGGGACTTGTTTTCCTGTTAATGTTTGCGCTGTGATTCGGGCAGGCCTCGGGAGGGCCGACAATTTCGTATGGCCAAGAAACCTGACCAGAAAACTGACCATTTGGCTGGCGGTTTCGAAACCGAGAATACCGGCGGCGTGCTGACCGGCTTTTTGGCGGAGGAAGATGAATTCGACCGCCGCAAGTTGTGGCGATTGGGATCATGGGGCGTTGCCGCGGTCGGCGCGGTGTTTCTCGCTGTTCTCGCCAACCAGTCGTCGTTCGGATGGCGGCGCGACCAGGTCGTTGCGGCCGATCTGAGCCGCCAGGCGCAGCAGATTCAATCGGTCGCCAGGGACAGCCACAGCGAGGCCAAGCGACTGGCCTCCGCGATCGAAACGCTGAACAGCGATCGCGACCGGCTATATTCCCGCGTTACTGTGTTGGAACAGGGGCTGGATTCCGTGACCGGCGCCATCGCCCGGCAAGCAGCGGCCCCCGCGCCGTCCCAACCTGCTCCCGCCTGGCCGGCGGGCGAGATCTCAGCAGTGCTGGCAAGTCCGCAGCCAAGTTCGCCGCCAAGTCCGCCCCCGGTGGTCGCGCCCGTCGCCACAGCGGCCGCGGCGGCCACCGAGAAGCCTCCGAAGACCATGGTAGCGCCCGCCGTGACGCCGGCTCCGGCCGCGGTCTCGTCGGTTGGCCCGGAACCGCAAAATCCGCCGCCGGCGAGCCCGGCAACGCCGCTGATGGCGGAGCGATCGATGATGGCGCCGCCCGACGTGGCGGCCGGCAAGCTGATCGAACCGGAGGCGCCGGCGAAAGCGGTCACATCAGGGCCGATGCCGGAAATCGTTGCCTCCACCGGCGTCGACGCGGAGGCGGAAGCGATCGCTCCCAAATTGCTGCGAACCGAATTCGGCGTCGATGTCGGCGGGGCCAATTCAGTCGGGGGCCTGCGCGCGCTATGGCGCGGTCTCTTGAAATCGAAGTCGAATGCGCCGCTTGCGGCATTGCGACCGATCATCGTGGTGAAGGAAGGCACAAGCGGACTCGGTCTGCAGCTGCGGCTGGTCGCCGGACCGCTGCGCGATGCGGCGGCGGCGGCGAAAATCTGCGCCACGCTGGTCGAAAGCCAGCGCCCCTGCGAGACCACCGTGTTCGACGGCCAGCGCCTTTCCTTGCAGGGCGACGCGCCGCCCGCTGCGGTCAAGCCGGCGCCGCGCAAACGCAGCAGCGTCAAGCCGCAGCCGGCGGTGGTCGAGGAGCCGAAGAAGCCGGAACCGCGAACCATCTCGTCGCTATTCAAGCGCGACTAACAAACCTGCAATTACAGTGAATTAGATGCGATCTCTCATGTTCTTTCATGGTGCCGGGACGCTCATAGCCGGCACCGGGTTGTCCCGCCGCGAATTACCGGACATATTCGGAAGATGAAAAAAACCCCTTTCCGGCTGACGCCCTATCAGGTGCAATGGCTGCTGGTCGTCGGCTTCGTTACCGTCGGCTACGCGCTTTATCTGCGTTATCTCGCGATCGAGCTTTCGAGCGTGGCGCTGGCCTGCGATGCAGGCCTGCAGACCATGCTGTGCAAGACCCGAATCCTGGTGACATCGCTGTTTCGCAATTCGGTGTTCGGCATCGTCGCGCTGGTCATCGCGACGCTGCACCTGCTGCGGCCGTCGATTGTGCTGCTCACGGGCGGACTGATATCCGCCGGATTTGGCATCGTGCTCTACAATATCAGCCTGTCGGGTCTGGCGATCGGCCTGCTTATTTTGGGGTTTGCACGGCCCGCGCCCGCCACAGCGTAACGGCCAGCAGGACAAACACCGCGCAGGTCCACAGCGACTGCCAGTTGTCCTTGCCCTCGTTGAATCCGGTGTAAAGCGCTGAAGCCGCCAGCACGCCGGCAAATACCGACTCGGCGATCGGGCGTGTGCCCTCCTGCGGCCGGTTCAGCGCCATCAGCGTCCAGAACGGCAGCACCGCCATGGTCAGGGCGGCAAACGGAAAATCCTTGTAGCGGGGATCGAACACGAAGCCGAGCGCGGTCTCGGCGCCGATCAGGGTGGTCACCAGCAGCGCCGCTCCGAGCAGCCAGGTCAGCACCGATCGCGTCCGCTGATCGCGCGGTCCCAGCAGTTCCAAAAATGTCGGCAGCGCCCGGCCGGACATCAAGGCGTTGGCGCAGAGCATCGGCGCCGCGATCCCGGCCGCCAGCAGCGCGCCCCATTTGAGCCAGCCGCCGATCCCGTAACTTTCATAGAGCAGCTTGTCGACGGCGACACCTAAGAGGATGCCGGCCGCTGTGGCGGAGATGCCGACCGCGACCCAGGCCGCCGCCCGCGGTGTCCAAGGGCGGCGGCGCAGCGTCAGCCAGGCCGCGCCGAACACCAGGACACTCAAGCCCATGCCGGCCGCCATCTGCGACTTCCAGAACGGATAGTTACTGATGGCCTCGTTGGGCGGATATTTCACGGCGCGCTTGACCGCATCGATCAGGCCCCAGTAGCCGCCGACGGTGCCCTCGAGCTGGCGCTTCCACGGCTGGTCGTAGGCTTCGATCAGATTGACGCGAAAGTTCTCCCGCTTCGCCAGCGCCAGAATT
>JAURWC010000009.1 GCA_030655135.1 Hyphomicrobiaceae bacterium
CACCGCTGAGATCGAAGCCCAGATCGGTGCGATCCAGGGGTCGACCCAGCAAGCTGCCACTGCCATCGACGCCATCGGCAACACGATCAAGGACATCGACCAGATCGCCGCCACCATCGCCTCGGCCGTCGAGGAGCAGGGGGCCGCGACCCAGGAGATTGCCCGCAACGTGGAGCAGGCGTCGGCCGGCACCAACGAGGTGTCGTCCAACATCACCGGCGTCAGCCGGGCGGCGATGGACTCCAACGAGGCCGCCACCAACGTGCTGTCTTCGGCCAACGAGCTGTCCAGCCAGGCCGAAAAGCTGCGCACCGAAATGAGCCGCTTCCTCTCAACGGTTCGTGCGGCCTAATACCCAACGATAGATACGCAAAAAGGGGAGCCATCAGGCTCCCCTTTTTCGTTGGCTCTCGACAGGAGCGGCCCAGTCATCTGTGCGAAGATTATCACACACACCCGAGCAATTGACGCCGGCTACAACTTCTCATGGTTCGTACACGTCTCATTAGACATCCGGTACGACAGTAAAGCCGTCCGAATCACGAGGGTCATATGGCAACCGACAGCAAACCACGCATCCAACGGCGCCTGATCATTGGCTTTGGCAGCCTGATCGTTCTGTTTATCGCCGCCACCGCATTCAGCAATTTCGAAATATCCAAAGTCCGGGCATCCCTCGACCAAATCAATACCATCAATAGCGTCAAGCAACGCTTCGCCATCAATTTCCGCGGCAGCGTCCATGATCGCGCAATCAGCCTGCGGGACGTCACCCTGACGGCTGACCCTGCTGAGCTTCAAAAGGCGCTCGCCGACATCGGCCAGCTCGAAGCCGCCTACGCCAAATCCGCCAAGCCCCTGGATGAAATGTTCGTCGCCGATCAAGGCGGACCGGATCGCGCGATCCTCGACGAGATCAAGGCCGTCGAAGCCAAGACCATGCCTTTGGTCGCGCAAGTGATCGCCAGCCGAATTAGCGGCAACATCGACGGGTCGCGGCAGATGCTGCTGAGCGATGCTAGCCCTGCCTTTAGCGAATGGCTGCGCGTCATCAACCAATTCATCGACTATCAGGAGGCGCGCAATAAGGAGATCGGCGCCGAGGTCAACGACATCGTGCAGCGTTTCGGCATCCTTTCGGCCAGCATCGCCGTGTTCTCCATCGCTATCGGCAGCTTTTTTGCGTACCGCAACGTCAAATCGCTGCGCCCCGTCACTGCACTGACCGGCATCATGACCAAGCTGACGCAAGGCGACTACCACGTGAAAATTCCCGTCTACGACTCTCACGACGAAGTTGCCGACATGGCGCGCGCCATCGGCATCTGGAAAGCCAACACCGACGCGGCCAAACGCGCCGATGCTGCACGGTCGCAGGAGGAAAAACTGCACGGCCAGAAATCCGCCATGCAAGACCTCGCCGACAACTTCGAACTGGCGGTGGGCAGCATTGTCGCCGTCGTAGCCGGCACAGCAACACAGCTGCAGCGCGAAGCGAAGTCACTATCTGTTTCCGCTGCCCAGACGACCGCCCAGTCGACGGCCGTGACGGCGGCGTCATCTCAGGCATCCGCCAACGTCGCGACGGTAGCGTCCGCCACGCACGAGCTCTCCGCGTCCGTGCAGGAAATCTCTCGCCAGGTACAGCAGTCATCCAGCATCGCCGGCAAGGCGGTAAATGAGGCGACGGAAACGACGATGCAGGTGCGCGCCTTGGCGACCGCCGCCGACAAAATCGGCGGCATCGTCAGCCTCATCAACGCCATCGCCGGCAAGACCAATCTTTTGGCCCTCAACGCCACGATCGAGGCGGCCCGCGCCGGTGAAGCCGGCAAGGGCTTCGCCGTCGTGGCGCAGGAAGTGAAGGCCCTGGCCGAGCAGACCGGCAAGGCCACGGCCGAAATCGAAGCCCAGATCGGCGCGATCCAAGGATCGACACAGCAGGCCGCGGCAGCAATCGACGCCATCGGCCAGACGATCCGCGACATCGACCAGATTGCCGCGACCATAGCCTCGGCGGTCGAGCAGCAGGGCGCGGCAACGCAGGAAATCGCCCGCAACGTGCAGCAGGCCTCGGCGGGAACCACGGAAGTGTCATCGAGCATCACGGGCGTCAGCCGCTCTGCGGCCGACAGCAACGAAGCCGCGGGCAACGTCCTGTCGTCGGCAACGGAGCTGGCCGGAGAGGCCGAAAAACTGCGCCGCGAAGTCAGCGCGTTCTTGGCCACTGTCCGCGCCGCCTGAGTGCGATGCGGGTCCAGCCGCCTCCTGGGTAGGTCCTTTTTGACGTCCGCATTACTGAAGGCCATAGATGAAGTCATATTAAAGGGAGCCCTGCGGCTCCCTTTTTTTCGTCTCGCACGCGATGCTCGTTAACGCTGTTAATTGTCGATCCGCTGGCCCCTTTCGGATTTCCACACTGCGACCGGCTCCGCCCGCGCGAAGGTCCGGTCCCAGTCGCGCCATCCGTCGATGCCATCCGGATACCAGTAGAGCGCGGAGTACCCGAAGCCGGCAGCCCGTTGCACCGCATTCCAGCCCATCCAGCAATCCGACTGACAATAGATGATGATCGGTCGCGTTTTGTCGCCGCCGGTCAGCCGGGCGAGGTTGTCGCGAAAGTAGACCTCGATGCGCGTCTCGATATGGCCCTTTCCTACGTTCGGCAGCCACGTCGATCCGGGGATGTTGTCATGGCGCTTCGTGTTCCAATGCCCCGTCGTTGCATCGAGCCCGGCCCCGTCCGCTGGCATCACATCGACCAGAACCGCACCCTGCGTCGTGGTCAGGTCATCAATGTCTTCGACACCGATGCGTTTGCCGCCCGGAACCTCCGCCGGAACCGGCGCGCGATATCGCGCCACGCGAAATCCTGTGGCCGCATCGAAATCCGAAGGCCCGCCTTCGACGTCAGCCGCCAGTGCCGACGCGGCCATAAGCACCAGCGCTAGCAGCAACGCCAAGCCGCGCTGGCCATTAAGGCTCCCGACCAATTGAACGACAACATCACAGATCATGACGTGGACCTACTTCGCGCCGCCGGCCAATTGCGCTAATGTTGCCGAGGAAACCGCTGCGATTCCGGGAGAGTTTCATGCGCCGCCCTGTGATGTCGATATGCTTGGCGCTTCTGGGCCCAGGCATGGCTGCTGCGGCTGAACCGGCCCTCGATCCGTTGAACTCTCCCGTTTGGCCTAGCATCCGAAGCAAATACCTGTCTGGCGGACCGGTGGTGTTCGACGATCGTGTCAAGGTCAGCGTTCCTTCGATTGTCGAGAACCAGGCCCAGGTGCCGATAACCGCCGACGCCCGCAACCTGCCCGGCGTCAAGAAGCTCGTCATCGTTGCCGACCTCAATCCGATCCAGCATATCCTCACCCTGACGCCAGCCAAGGCATCGGCCTATATCTCGTTTCGCATGAAGGTGGAGCAAGGCACCCCCGTTCGCGCCGCCGCCCAGACCGAGGATGGCGTCTGGCACGTCGGCGGCACCTATCTGTCCGCCGCCGGTGGCGGCTGTTCGGCGCCGGCCTTGGCCCGTGGCGAAGCTAGATGGTCGGCCACCGTCGGCCAAGCCCAAGGCAAGGTCTGGCGGCAGCCAGACGGCTCGGCCCGCGTCCGCCTGCGTGTGCGTCATCCCATGGACACCGGCTTGGCCCGCAACAACACGCCCGCCTACTTCATCGAAAGCCTGCAGATGAGCGGCAGCAGCCGCGACCCCTTGGCTACGCTGGAGCTGTTCGAGCCGGTGAGCGAGGATCCGACGGTCACTCTCATGCTGCGCCTGCCTGCGACCGACGCCAGCGTCGATGTCGAGGGCCGAGACAACAATGGCGGCATCTACAAATCGTCCCTGCCAGTCGCACCCCAGAGCTGACACATGCAAGGCTTGCCCCCCGGCATGACGCGGCGCCGCCTCCTCGCCGCTCTGGCTGGCACGGCCGCGGCCCAGTACGTCAGCGCCTTCGGCCTCGAGGCTTCGCCCCTCAGTTACACGTTGAAACCACAGCAGCTCGCCAAGGGTGTGTGGTACGTCGCCGGCGCCCAGGAAGCGATTAGTCGCGATAACGGTGGTGCCATTGCCAATACCGTCGTGCTCGACAGCAAGGCCGGCGCTATCGTCGTCGACACCGGCCCCTCGCTTCGCTACGGCCAGCAGCTCGCCACCCTCGCCCGAGACCTGACCAACAAAGACATCGCGCGCGTCTACGTTACCCACTTCCATCCCGACCACATGTTCGGCAACCAGGCGTTCAGGCCCGACACGCTGGCTTCCAGCACGGGCGTCATCGACGGCATCAAGTCGATGGGCTCCGCCTTCGCCGATGCGATGTACTACGCGGCCGGAGACTGGATGCGCGGCACCGAGCCGGTCATGCCCGGCACGATCCTCGGCACCGAACCGGAGGACTTCGGCGATCGTATCATTCGCCCGTTGCATATGACCGGCCACACCGCTGCCGATCTTGCCCTGTTCGACGAAGTCTCCGGCGTTCTGATCGCTGGCGACCTCGTATTTCTCGACCGCGCCCCGACGACACCTCACGCCGATATCGCACGCTGGCGCAACACGCTAGCAGCCCTCGGCGGCATCTCGCATGGTCTGCTCATACCTGGCCACGGCCCAGCCGAACCGGGCGCCCGCGGTATCGCACAGACGCGCCAATGGCTTGAAACCATCGAGACCCAAATCATCGAAGCCTTCGACAAAGGTCTCGACGTCGCCGAGACCACCGCTCTCGCGTTGCCGGCATGGACAGAAAAAATCGCTCTTGCCCGCTATGAGTACGAGCGTTCGGTGATGCACCTCTACGCCAAGCTCGAAGCCAGTCGCTGGCCCCGGGTCGATGTGCGCTGAGCCGGGAATGCCCACCATCGTCTGCCGCTAGACCAGCCCGACGGTGGCGGCAGGACAAATTGCGCCCTGAAACCTGTCCGACCGTTTGGCGTTATGCTGCGCCATGGCTGTGCCCTTCCTCGAACGCAATCTGCGGATCACGCCGATCGACACCTTTATCGATCCGCCGCAGCCGCGCGCCCGCGCGATCATTACCCACGGACACGCCGACCACGCTCGCTCCGGCCACGACGCCGTGCTCGCGACACCTGACACCGTCGCGATCATGAAGACCCGTTACGGGGAAAACTGCGCGCGTTCGTTCCAGGCCTTGGAGTTCGGCCAACCCCTGCAGATCGATGGCGTAACTGTAACGCTTTATCCCGCTGGCCATATTCTCGGCAGCGCCCAGGTGTTGTTGGAATACAAGGGACAGCGCATCGTCGTCACCGGCGATTACAAACGCCTGCACGACCGAACGGCCCAGCCATTCGAACTCGTGCAATGCGACCTGCTCGTCACCGAGGCGACATTCGGCCTGCCGGTCTTCCAGCACCCCGATCCCAAGGCCGAGACTTCCCGGCTGTTACGGTCGCTGTCCCAGGAGCCCGAACGATCTCACGTGGTCGGCTGCTACGCCCTCGGAAAAGCCCAGCGTATGATCTCGCTGATCCGCGAGTGCGGCTATCACGATCCCATTTACCTGCATGGCGCCATGGTGCGCTTGTGCGACCTCTACGAGCAGCACGGTGTACCGCTGGGCGAACTCCGCCAGGCCACGGGAACGGCCAAGGGCGAGCTGGCCGGCAAGATCATCATCGCTCCGCCGTCCGCCTTGAAGGACCGCTGGAGCCGCCGCCTTGCAGACCCCGTCCTCGCCATGGCGTCCGGCTGGATGAGCGTGAAGCAGCGCGCCCGCCAAAGCCTGGTCGAACTGCCGCTCGTCATCTCCGACCATTGTGATTGGAACGAATTGCGCCAGACCATCGCCGAATGCGGCGCCGAAACCATCTGGGTCACGCACGGCCGCGAGGACGCCCTCGTCTACTACTGTCAGGGCCAAGGGTTGATCGCCGAGCCGCTGAACATCCAGGCCTACGAAGACGGCCCCGAGGACGCCGGCGGCGACGAGACCGGAGACGCTGCAGAAGGACGCGCAGCATGAAGCGCTTCGCCGAACTGCTCGAGCTTCTCGCATTGACGCCTTCGCGCAATCGCAAGATCGCCGCGCTGTCGACGTACTTCAGCGATGTTCCCGATCCCGACCGCGGCTATGCCCTGGCAATCCTAACGGGCGCACTGTCGTTTAAGAACGTCAAGCCGGCAATGTTGCGCGAGGTGGTTCTGGAGGAAGTCGATCCTAACCTTTTCGCCATGTCCTACGACTACGTCGGTGATCTCGGCGAAACGATTGCACTGATCTGGCCCCACCAGGAAACCGCTGAGGACCTGCCGTCGCTCACCAAGCTGATCGACCTATTCAACACCACGCCGAAAGCCGATTTGCCCCGCCTGATCGCCGCCCTGCTGACGCGTCCCTCGACCAACGAACGCTGGGCCCTAGTCAAGCTGGCCACCGGCGCCCTGCGCATCGGCGTTTCCGCGCGCCTCGCCAAGACGGCACTGGCCGACTACGGCGGCAAGGAGTTGCAGGACATTGAGGAAGTGTGGCACGGCCTGACGCCACCCTATGGCGAGCTGTTTGCCTGGCTCGACGGCAAGACTGGCCGGCCTGAAATCAATCACACCGCGCGCTTCCACCCCCTGATGTTGAGCAACCCGATCGACGAGGACAAGGACCTCGCCAAGCTGGCGCCATCTGAATTCGCGGCCGAGTGGAAATGGGATGGGATCCGGGTCCAACTGATCCTCGGGTCCGGACGCGCCTCGCTCTTCTCCCGTACGGGCGACGACATCGCCGCAGCCTTCCCGGATATCGTCGACAACGTGTCCGGCGAGGCCGTTTTGGACGGCGAGCTTCTGGTTGGACACGATCTGATGCCCGCGACCTTCAACGACTTGCAGCAACGCCTCAACCGCAAGATCGCTAACCAAAAGCATCTGACCGACTTCCCGGCGTTTATCCGCGTCTACGACATGCTGTTCGATGGTCAAAACGACATTCGCTCTCTGCCTTGGCTCGAGCGCCGGCGGCATCTCGCTGGATGGCTGCAGGCCAACCCGCAATCACGGCTCGATTTGTCGACCGTGATACCCTTCAAGGATTGGGACGAGTTGGCCCGCATCCGCCGCCAGGGCGCTGACGAGCATGGGCACGAAGGCGTCATGTTGAAATTGATGTCATCGCCCTACGTGCCGGGCAGGCCTAAGGGCCTGTGGTTCAAATGGAAGCGCGACCCCAATGTGCTTGACGCCATTCTGATGTACGCGCAGCGCGGCCATGGCAAACGCTCGTCGTATTATTCCGACTACACGTTCGGCGTCTGGAAGGGCAACGAGATCGTGCCCATCGGCAAGGCCTACTTCGGCTTTACCGATGAGGAGCTGCGGCGTCTCGACAAGTGGGTGCGCGCGCACACCGTCCAGGCCTTCGGTCCGGTGCGCGAAGTGGAAAAACAGCTGGTGTTCGAAGTTGCCTTCGACAGCGCCCAGGAGAGCAAGCGCCACAAATCCGGGGTCGCCCTGCGCTTCCCCCGCATCAACCGCATCCGCTGGGACAAGCCCGCCGCCGAAGCTGCAACCCTCGCCGATGTCGAGCTGCTCATCGACGCGACCTGATCCGGTTACTGGCAGGAACCAACACCGGCGGCACACGTTCGCAGGTTAACAGTGAGGTTCGGGGGAGACGAAAAAGGAGCGCAACGTGGCCCAATCTCCAAAGTCCAGCGACCGCGCGGAACGCGTTGCCAAACAGGAGCGCGAAATCCAGTCCGAGATCGACGCCATCGACGCGGTCAAGCAGAGCGATGACAAGAAGCGTGGGCCCGTGCAAACCGGCCAGCGGGATTACCCCGGTCACTTCCCCTCGCAGCACCTGAAGAAGCCAGGCAGCGAGCACGACCTGGCCGTACAGCCAATGTTCGAAGCGCCAAAATACATCGGCTCGAGCAAGCTCAAGGACATGGTGGCTCTCATCAGCGGCGGCGATAGCGGCATTGGCCGCGCCGTGGCAGTCCTGTTTGCGCGCGAAGGCGCCGACGTTGCCATCGCCTATCTCAACGAGCACGAGGATGCCGAGGAAACAAAGCGGGCCGTGGAGAAGGAAGGACGCCGCTGCATCCTGCTGCCCGGCGAGATATCTGATCCCGCCTATTGCCGCGAGGCGGTAGAGCAGACCGTTGCACAGCTCGGCAAGCTTGACATCCTCGTCAACAACGCTGCCTTCCAGGAGCACACCGACGACATCGGAGATCTTACCGACGAGCACTTCGACCGCACGATAAAGACCAATCTGTATGGCTATTTTTATTTGGCTCGCGCTGCTATTCCCCACCTCAAGGAAGGTAGCTCGATCCTGATGACGGGGTCCGTTACCGGCCTGCAGGGTAGCAAGGATCTGCTCGACTATTCTATGACGAAGGGCGGCATTCACGCCTTCGCACGGTCGCTCTCGTCTCACCTGATCGACAAGGGCATTCGCGTCAACGTCGTCGCGCCCGGCCCGGTTTGGACACCACTGAACCCGGCCGACGCACCGGCCGAGGACGTGGCCAAGTTCGGCTCGAAGACGCCGATGCGCCGTGCCGCCCAGCCCGAAGAGATCGCGCCGGCTTTCGTGTTCCTGGCGGCACCCGCATGCTCCAGTTACATCACCGGCGAGATCTTGCCCATCATCGGCGGCTATGGTCACTGACAGGACGGAGAGCGGCAATGCCACGTGGCGACAAATCCAAGTATACCGGCAAGCAGGAACGCAAAGCCGACCACATCGCCGAAGGCTACGAGAAACGCGGCGTAGGCAAGAAGGAAGCTGAGAGCCGCGCGTGGGCGACCGTCAACAAGGATGACGGCGGCGGCAAGAAGCCAGGCGGCTCTGGCCGCGGCAAGTCGACGGGAAATCCTGCCGCGCACAAAGGAGGCAAACTTGGCGGTAAGGCATCGGCAGCGCGCCCAGCCGCAAAGCGCTCCGCGGCCGCGCGCAAGGCTGCCGCCACCCGAAAGCGACGCGGCACCTAGACCACTAACCGCGACGCATAGCCCGGAATTGCCTGGGCGAAACGCCATGCCAGCGCTTAGCTGCACGCGTGAACGCGCTGAGTTCAGAAAAGCCTAGCATGAAGGCGATGTCGGTAAGCGGCAGCTCTGTGTCTCTCAGCAACCGTTCGGCGACCGAGCGTCGCGACGCGCCAAGAACATCCTCGAACGACCAGCCTTCCAGCGCCAACCGCCGTTGCACCGTGCGCTCGCCCAGCTTGAGTTCTTTTGCCACCAGCGCGAGAGTGGGGTTCGCCACCCCCATCAGGTCGACAATCTTATTCGCGACTGACGCCCGGAAGTCTTTCACCGACTTGCGCTCGGCCAGCAGAATGTCTGCCAGCTGCTTCACGACCTTGTACAGCCGCGGATCGGCTGAAACATTCGGCCGGTTGAGATTGGCTTCGATAAACGTGAACCTGTTCACGGGTTGCTCGAAGCTCAAATTTGCGCCGAACATGCGCCGATACTTGGCTCCCGCGCCAGGATCGCGATGCGCGAACTGCACACGCTTCGGACACCACGTGTCGGATAACCAGGATCGCATGCGCAAAACAACCAACGCCGCAGCAAAGCTGTTGAACTGCACCAGCGGTGCACCGATCACCAGCGGATACGACCACGTCAACTGCGCGCCGCCCTCTACCGGCTCGTACCGCACGTCCACACTCGGCATCACAATCTGGGTATAGCGCGCAATCGCCATCACGGCTGTGCGCATGTCTTGCGCCTGAGTGACGATGAAACCGAACGCGCCCGTACCGCCAACGGGAAACGCACGCGCATATTCCAGACCGAACGCAGGATTGTTCAAATCGCGCGCCAGCTGGTCGAACAGTTGCATGACTCGATTGGCTGAAACCTCTGGTTCGCCATAGGGCTTCGATACACGGCCCACGTCGCGCTTCAAGTCCACGTAAGCCTTTGTCGCGCCACTCACAGCAGCAACGTACGCGGGCAGCGGCTCGATAATGCTCTGACTAATGACGATGTTGTCGGGCATTGTGGCCTGAACAAAAAGCCGACCTCGCGAGTGCGTCTAAGGTCAATCCGCAGTCGCATATAGTCAAGAATGCAGTCGCCCATTCATCCATAAGAGCCCCGGAAAGTGCGCGAAGAAGAATGCGTACTATGGAGATTGTAGTGCGACGGATCGACGTTCATAGCGTGGCTATTTGCACGATCGTCGTGCGTCTGAACCACAAAAGCAATCTACACATCAAAACGACGGCGCGGCACGCCCTTGATGTTCTTGGCGGCCACACGCTGTTCTCGCCGAAGGACACGACCGTGTTCGATCTCAACGGCAAGAAGCTGCCGCTACGGGAACTGAAGCGGCTTGATGCGGGCAGCGCCAAGCCATGAGCGCGGAATGGTACCTTGTCGTGATCCGTCACAAGTTTTGCCCTCCCTCCGAGATCATGACGACACTCGGGCGAGCGCTCGACATTGTCGTGGGGCAGCCCGGAGAGCCGAAACCGGATGCGTCCGTGTTCGATCCAGATGGCAACGAGCTGACGATTGAGCAAATGCGCGCGAGACGCGCTATCGACTGAAGAAAACCCACGCCACCGTTTCTAGCTGACCGCCTTCGGCCGGCCCACCTTGGTGGCGGGCTTGTCCTCGCGCAACGCCTTGAATGCTGCGTGCCGCAGGATGTTGTCTGAGCTCCAGGCGCGATACTCTATCTGCGCCACGAGTTTCGGTTCAACCCACGTCACCCCGCGCCGCTGCAGGGCGTCGAGCTTCGTTGCGAAGGCCGGAGCCGGCTGGCGAAGCGGTTGCAGCATCTTCCACAGTTCCCCCGCTGTCGCCTGGTTAAACCCCGTGCCGACGCGGCCCGCGTATACGAATTTACCCGAATCGAAATAGCCCAGCGCCAGTGAGCCGATCGCCTTCGCGATAGCCGAGTGCGGCACATATCCGCCGATCACGAACTCGTCGGTATGAATGCACTTCGTCTTGCGCCACTCGTCGCGCCGGCCGCTGCGATACGGCATATCGCGGCGCTTGGAGATAATGCCTTCGAGCCCCAGCTTGCACGCTTCTTCAAAAATCTTGCCGGCATCACCCTCCAGATGCTGGCTGAAACGCACCGTGCCACGTCCCGGCACGCGGCCGAGCATCGTCTCCAGCAACTCACGCCGGTCTGACAGCGGCGCCGCCGTCACGTCGACACCTTCCAGATAGAGCGCATCGAACGCGTAGTAGACCATGTCGGCAGAGTGTCCCGCCTTCAGCGCGTTGACCAGCGCGACGAAGCTCGATGCCCCCGCATCATCCTCGACGACGACTTCGCCATCGAGGATTGCCGAATTGAGCTTCAGCGCCCTGAGTGCTTTTGCGACCGACGCGAACCGCCCCGTCCAGTCGAGGCCCGTACGCGTGAGCAGCCTTACATCATCGCCATCAATGCGCGCTTGCAGACGATAACCGTCGAACTTGATCTCGTGGATCCACTCATCGCCCCGCGCCACATCGCTATAGAGCGTGGCGAGACAAGGCGGCACGAACTTCGGCAACGGGTCTACCGCGCGCGCAGCTCCTCGAGTTGCCTTGCCATTTCGAGATGCCTTTGGCTTTGCGCGCGAAACTTTTGAACCCTCACCACGTTGCGCCATTATGTTACGCGTTCATTCTGGCCACGGAGAACACCCATGCCTCTCGTTACCACTGCGATCATGACATTCATTATTCTCATACTCATCGGCATTGTCGTCGGCGTTCTATTCAATCGCCGGGGGCGCAGTTGGATCGGCCGCCAGGTCGCCGATGCGACCGGAGCAGGCGATGTCACGTACGCACTTGTCGGCATTGCCGGCTCCTTCATGGGCTACCACATCGGCGTCATCCTGGAACTGCTACCCACCTACCTTTGGTATCTCACCGCCGTTATTGGCGCCGTGCTGACCATCTGGCTATGGCGCGGCCGCTCTTAATCGTGCATTCCGGCGTCAGCCCTCGGCCGAAGTACGTAAACCACTTCGTCTAGTTGGCTGACGCCACGTTGCTTCAGCACCGGGCTGGTCTCAAGCCCGTCACGTTCCTCCAGGATCGTAATGTCGTGTGTCGCTGAAAAAAGCGCGTCCACCTGATCGCGCGACG
Organism: Hyphomicrobiaceae bacterium; assembly: GCA_030655135.1. Taxonomy (GTDB): domain Bacteria; phylum Pseudomonadota; class Alphaproteobacteria; order Rhizobiales; family Hyphomicrobiaceae; genus JAKAXS01. The sequence goes on from JAURWC010000009.1 coordinate 12,098, forward strand.
TAGCGAACGGCGGGCCCTCGATAGCGCCATGCGGATACGTTAGCGAGACGAGCAGGATCGGCGTACCGGCGGGCAGCAGCGACCTCAGCTTGTCCGCATATTTGACTTGCATGTCAGCCGGTAGCGCAATCAGCGCCGCGCGATCGTAGACCGCGGCAGCGTCTTGCGTTGCTTCGAAGGGAAGCGCAAAGAAATCTCCGCACCAGATCGAGATCGCACCGGCGGTATGGACAGTGAAGCTGCCGACCTTTCGTATTTCTGCGTGCAGCGCGTTCTCAGAAAAGAAGTCCTGCACCGCGAGAGGCGAAAGCTCAGCACCGATCACGGAATGGCCCTGCGCCGCCAGCCGCACCATGTCGACGCTCTTGCCGCACAGCGGCACGAAAACTGTGCTTCCCGGCGCAAGCCCGAGAGCCGGCCAGTGTTTTGCCAGCAGATCGTTGCCAGCCTCCTGGTGGAAACCGGTCTCCCCACGCTGCCAACGTTCGATCCAGAAGTCCGGCTCCATGCATCCCCCGTGCGACGCCGCCTGTTGCGCGCCGATCAACCCCTGGTCTTGACGAATTTGGCAATGGCCGCCTTCAGTGGCCGCTCACTTTTGCAATAGTCGCTCCATGCATCTCTCTTGGCCATTAGTGCCGGCGCGGTGTGCACGGTGAATTTCTGCGGGTCGAGCCCGTCACGCACCTGCGCCCATGTCACCGGCATTGAGACGGGTGCGCCCGGCCGTGCGCGCGGCGACAACGGTGCCACCGCCGTCGCGATTTTGTCGTTGCGCAGGTAGTCGAGAAAGATGCGGCCCTTGCGCAGCTTCTTGGACATGTTGACGAGATAGAGATCCGGCCGATCCTCCGCCATCGCCGTGCATACGGCTTGAGCGAACGTCTTGGCCTCGTCCCAGCCCAACCCCTGCGCCGCTTTCAGCGGCGTCACGACGTGCAGGCCCTTACCACCCGTCGTCTTGCAGAACGCCACGAGCCCGATCGCCTCCAAGCGCTCGCGCAACTCCCTGGCCGCCGCGATCACCTTGCCGAACGCCACGTCCGGCGCTGGATCGAGATCGAAGATCAGCCGGCCCGGCACCTGCGGCTGATCCGGCTCGCAGTTCCACGGGTGAAACTCCAGCGCCGCGATCTGCCCCATCGCGATCAGCCCATCGACGCGATCGATCTGCAGGTACGGCTCATGGTCGCCCGGAACCTTCACTGTACCCACCAGCTCCGACATGCCCTTCATCGCGTGCCGCTGAAAGAACTGCTGCTTGCCGTCGATACCGTCCGGCGCTCGGATGATCGAGCAGGGCCGGCCTTCGAGATGTTCGATCATCCACGGCCCGACCGCTTCGAGATAGCGCGCCAGATCCAGTTTGGTGACAGCCTTGTCTTTGCCCCGTGCCGGCCACAGCGCCTTGTCCGATTTCGAGATCTTGACGCCCAGCACGGTATCGCCGCCCGACGTATCCACTCTGCCGACGACCGGCCGCTTGCCCGAACGCTTCGTCCGCGGCACGTGTGGCGCATCCTCCGGCTTGCCCCGCCGCGGCTTGTTTGAATGCCAAATCGCATCCGGCTTGTCGGTTTTTCCCTTGGCCATCATGAAGGCGTCCGGCCCTTGGCCCTTGCCCTCGGCGATCTGCTTCATCGTTCGCCCGGAGGCAACCGAGCGATCCTTCTTCAGGATACCTTCGCCGTCATCGGGCTTGGCAAAATCATCCTTATGCTTGATCAGTAGCCAGTTGTTGCGCTTGGCCGAGCCCCGGCCTTTTTCCCGATCAAATCGCATGCGAACCAGCACGTAACTGCCGTGCAGCTTTTCTCCCGCGATCGTGAATTTCAACTCGCCGTCGGTCAGCGCATCGTCGGGATGCTGCTCGCCTTCCGGAACCCAGAACCCGCGGTCCCACAGCATCACGGTGCCGCCGCCGTATTCTGCCTCAGGGATGGTGCCTTCAAAATCGCCATAGTCGAGCGGATGATCCTCCACCTCGACCGCCAGCCGCTTCTCTTTCGGGTCGAGCGACGGCCCGCGCGTCACCGCCCACGACTTGAACACGCCGTCGACCTCAAGTCGCAGATCGTAATGCAGTCGCGTCGCATCGTGTTTCTGAATGACGAAGCGCGGGTACTCGGCTGCTCGCACGACTTTGCCACGCGGCTCCGCCGTTTTCTTGAAGTCGCGCTTGGCGCGGTATTCGGAGAGCTTCTTGGCTGCCATGCTATCGCCCGTCGCCGTCGAGAAATGGAGTCAGACCTAAGGTCTGACCCCTTGTTCAACGTATCTTTTCCGTCAGCTGTTCCGCCACGCCGTCACTTCGCCTTCGCGCGTTTCGGTCCCGGATCGTTCGCTGGCAGCGCCCGCGCGCTTTCCTGCAAGGCAGCCTTCAAAGACAAAGGCCGCTTGTGTTTCTTCAACAGATCACGAAACGCCTCGCCGGCGATGTCATCTAACGTCGCCTTCCGATCGCGCGCGAAGAACGCCAACGCGTCAAGCAAGCGCTCATCGACGTTGAACACCTTCCGCTTCATGCGACCGGCTTTGGCCAATTGTGGTTTCCTCAGTGGCGGCCACTAAGGGGTCAGCCCATGGGTCTGACCCAATCTCAACGCCCCTAAGACGCTTTCTTCTTGCTCTTCGGCGCGGCCTTTTTGGCGGGCGCCTTCGCGGCCGGCTCGGCTGCGGCAGCCTTCTTGCCACCACCGGCTTCGCCGACGCTCTTCTTCAGCGCCGCCATCAGGTCCACGACGTTCGTGCCCTTCGGACGAGTTTCCTCGTGCGGCGCGATAATCTTGCGCCCCTTCACTTTGTCCTGCACCAGCTGCTTCAGGGCGGTCTGGTAGTGATCCTCGTACTTGTCCGCAGCGAAAGCCGACGACTTCTTGGTGATCAGCTGCACTGCCAGATCCACCATTTCCTTGTCCGGTTTGGCGGTCGGAATTTCGTCGAAGTAATCCTCTGGCTGCCGCAGTTCGTCGGCATAGCGCAACATTTCCATCACGAGACCGTCTTCCAGCGGCGCGATCGCCACCAGCCACTCACGACCCGAAATCGTGACCTGCGCCAGTCCAACCTTGTTTGTCTTGCGCAGTGCATCCCTGATGACAACGTAGCCTTCGCCCGACATCTCGTCCTGCGGCACCACGAAATACGGTCGCTCAAAGTAGCGGTAGTCGATGTCATCAGCATCGACAAACTGCACGAGGTCGATCGTCTTTTTGCTCTCCAGCTTGAGCGCGTCGATCTCCTCCGGCTCCAGCGTCACGTAGGTGTCGGTGTCAACCTCGTAGCCTTTGACGATGTCGGCATTGTCGATTTTGCCGATGCCCTGAACAACCTTTTCGTAGTTGATGCGCCGGCCGGACGGCTTGTGGATTTGCCGGAACGAAATCTCCGACTTGCTCTCCACGGCGTTGTAAACCTCGACGCCGATCGAGACGAGGCTGAGCCTCAAAAAACCTTTCCAATAGGCGCGAGCTGACTTCTTAGGCATGACGCGGGGACCACCTGAAAAACACAAACCACCGATTTAAGTATGTGCCCGCGGCCCTAAGTTGACAACGGCTTCCGGTGAAGCGGTTACCAATCGTTGGACCCGGACGCATTAACCTCTGCCACGACGATCGAGAAATCGTTCATTCGACAGCTGAACGCTATTGGCCTCCAATTAGTTTCTGACGCGGGCGCAACCCTTGACCGGGTGTCGCCGTTAAGACATTCGCCTTCCGTTCTCTTCACCCTGGACATTCATGAACAAGAAAGCTCCCCCGCAGCCGCAACTGCCGGCCCACGGCGCGTCCGTCCTGCCGAGCGTCTCCGTCGACAGCTACAACGTCGAGGTCGAAGACGATGAAGGCTTCGTTGGCGATCGCGCCAGCAAGGGCGCATTTTGGGAACTGGTCGACAAGTGGCGCAAGCCGCTGAGCGAAGCCGGCGACGATCCACTGGGTGACAAGGCCAGCGAGGACATCGGCAAGAAGGCACTGGTGGACATGCTCTCGGAAGGCGAGCCGGAGGCCGCCGCCCTGGTGCTCAGCTCCATTGAGGAGTTCTCCCAGCAACTCGCCTACGTCATCCGTCGCTTCATGCGGTTGAAGGAATGGCGCGGCACCGAGGCCATTACCGTTGGCGGCGGCTTCAGCGGCAGCCGGCTCGGCGAACTCGCCGTGGCCCGCTGCGGTCTGATCCTGCGTGCCGAGGGCACCGATATCACGCTCGACGTCATTCGCCATGATCCAGACGAAGCCGGCCTGCTAGGCGCTGCCCATCTGCTACCCGCCTGGATGCTCAAGGGCCACGACGGCATCCTCGCCGTCGACGTCGGCGGCACCAACATCCGTGCCGGTATCGTCGAGCTCAATCTTGGCAAGTCGGACGACCTTGCCAAGGCGCGTGTCGTAAAGTCCGAGCTGTGGCGACATGGCGACGAAGACGTTGGCCGCGACGACGCCATCGATCGCCTGATCGAGATGCTGGCCGACCTGAACAGCTGGGCCGGCAAGAACAAGATGGACCTTGCACCGGTCGTTGGCATCGGCTGCCCTGGTATCATCCACGACGACGGCTCCATCGCCCGCGGCGGCCAGAACCTGCCCGGCAACTGGGAAAGCTCGCGCTTCAACCTGCCGCGCGCCGTGGTACAAGGCCTGCCAGAGATTACTGGCCAGGAGACGATGGTGGTCATGCACAACGACGCCGTCGTCCAAGGCCTTAGCCAGCTGCCGTTCATGCAGAAGCGGGAGCACTGGGCCGCTCTGACGATCGGCACCGGCCTCGGCAACGTCCGCTTCACCAACCGCGACAACAAAAAGCCGAAGAAGAACGGCGGAAACTGATGACGTCCTCCGCGACGCTTCCGCGCCAGCTGCGCGGAGGCCGGCCCGTGTGGGCCGATAGCCCGCGCATTAAAGTACGGCATCACACCAGGCTTGAGCCTATTACCTGCGATGTCGCCATCGTCGGAGCCGGCATCAGCGGCGCTATCGCTGCGTTAATGCTGGCCGAGACCGGCAAGGACGTCATCGTCTTGGATCGCCGCCCGCCCGTGACCGGCAGCACCCTAGCCAGCACTGCCATGATCCAGTTCGAGATCGACACGCCGCTAACCGAACTTGCCGACAGAATCGGCGCAAGAAAGGCCGAGCGGGCCTATCGCCGTTCGTTCGCCGGCAACATTTCACTGCGCAAACTCGCCGAGCGTCACGGTATCCATTGCGCCTGGAAGGAGCGCGACGCGCTGCTGCTCGCCGGCAACGAGATGGGTTCACGCGGACTGAACGCCGAAGCGGCTTATCGCGCCAAGATCGGTCTGCCCTCCAACTTTCTCAGCCAGGCCGAACTGCACGAGCGCTACGGCTTCGATCGCACCGGTGCCGTGCTCTCCACCGGCAACGCCGAACTCAATCCGGCCCAGTACGCTGCAGGCGCTATGCGCGCTGCGCAGGCCCTCGGCGCGCGCATCTACAGCCCGCACGACGTGAAGGATGTCGTGACCGGCAAGGACAGCGTGGCTCTGCGCACCGGATCCGGCATGGCCGTCATTGCCAAGAAGGCAGTCTTCGCGACCGGCTACGAAATGCTGCCGCAGATCCCCAAGCAGAAGTACGACATCATTTCGACCTGGGCGATCGCCACTAAGCCGCTGCCGCCGGACGCGTTCTGGCCGACGCGCTGCCTCGTCTGGGAAGCCGCCGATCCTTACCTCTACATGCGCCCAACCGCAGACAACCGCATCCTCGTCGGCGGCGAAGATGCCGACATTTCTGAAGCCGCCAAGCGGGATGCCGCCACGCCGCGCAAGGCCCAGCGCCTTCTGTCTAAGTTGAACAAACTGCTGCCTGGCCGTGACCTGAAGATTGACTACGCCTGGGCTGGCACCTTCGCCGACAGCCCCACCGGCCTGCCGTTTCTGTCGGAAGTTGACAGCATGCCGAATTGCTTCGCCCTGCTCGGATGCGGCGGCAACGGCATTACCTTCTCCGCCATCGCCGGCGAACTCATCACCGCTTGGGCCGACGGCCGACGTGATCCAGACGCGGATCTTTTTGTTTGAGTGGATGCGAAAAACGCTCGTGCCGCTCGTTTGAAGGACGATTAAAAAGAGAAGTTTCCAGGCATTATATGCAAGATCGGAACTAACGGCGCCGGGCTGCATTAGTGTTCGCCTGAAAGGCAGTCTGCAGATTGGGGAGACGTATGGCCAAATGGGCCTCCGCGCTGAAGGACGCTTTGCCCTTCTTCGGCAAGCGCGAGCGTGCAGAGCTGGAAAACAGGAACGCGCACGACAGCCTCGAACTCGACGGCGAGTTAGATGGCGATGCCGTGGTCGAAAGTGCACGTGCTCTGGCGCCGGTCGTCTGGCTGCTTGGCAAAGTGCAGAGCGGAAAGACGTCGATCATCCGCGGCATCACCCGCGCCGATGAAGCGACAATCGGCGACGGCTTCCGTCCCTGCACACGCACGTCTCGCCTGTACGAATTTCCCGCCGAAGCGCCTGTGCTGCGGTTTCTCGACACGCGTGGTCTCGGCGAAGCCGGCTACGACCCTGGTGAAGATCTTGCCTTCGCCGAGAACAGCGCACACCTCGTCCTCGTCACCATGCGATCCATGGATCCGCAGCAGCAGGCCCTCGTTGACCTCGTCAAATATGTAAGGAAGCGCCATCCGGAGTGGCCTATCGTCGTCGCGCAGACAACGCTGCATGACGGTTACGCACCCGGCAGTGACCACGTGGCGCCCTACCCGTTCGCGCCCGGCGTCCCCCTGTCGCACACACCGGGCTTGCCGGACGATTTGCTGCGCGGCCTCGCGTTTCAGCGCTCCTTGTTCGCCGACATCAAGGGCGCACCGCCGCGTTTCATCCCCATCGACCTCACCCACCCCGATGACGGCCTGCATCCCGCCGACTACGGCCTTGACGCATTGACGGAAGCTCTCGCCGACGTTGCGCCATCCGGCATGCTGCTGGCTTTGACGGCAATGCCGGGTTTTTCGGCCGATCCAAAGGAGGCCAGTGCCGATCCGCTGATCATGGGCCATGCCATGGCCGCAGCCGGTGGCGACCTTGTCCCAATTCCCGTCGCCGGCACGATTGCCGCGTCCACCGTTCAGGCACGTTTGCTCCACAAGCTCGGCGAGCTGTACGGCATCAAATGGGACCGCCGCGCCTACGCCGACCTTTCCGCCGCGATCGGCGCCGGCACTTTGCTCAAGATCGCCTCGCAGATCGGCCTGCGCCAGCTCGTTAAGATGATCCCGGCCTACGGCCAGACAGCCGGCGCGGCCGCTTCGGCTGCTGCCAGCTTTGCCCTCACCTATGCACTCGGCAAGGCCGCCGTCTACTATCTCCACCGGCGCCGCATGGGCACTATCGACAAGGAAGGCATTGCCCAGGTCTATCGCCAATCCTTGAATGACGCCTTCCGCATGGCCCGCAACCGCCGCCTTTCGGAAGGCAAAACCACGGCCCCGACATGAGCGACAGCACCACCACCGTCAAGCGCAAGACCGAGCGCCGCGCCCGCGTCATCCTGATCCTGCTCGGCCTGCTGCTGCCGACGCTGTCCCTGGTGCCGTTCGGCAGCATCTGGCTGTGGCAGCAGGGCTACCTCATCTACTGGGCCGCTGCTGCGTGCCTCATCATTCTGACGACGTATGTCTTCCAGCGCCGGCTTTTCCCGGCGGAGGCACCTTCACGAGGCCAGGAGCCTTCGCAAGATACTGTCGACACCGCCGAACTCGGCAAGCAGCTCGGCTGGTCGCCGCTCGAAGAGCAAGCGATGGCTGACGTCGAAGCGCAAGCCCGCAACATCGACCTCGATGCCCTTGACAGCTGGGACGCGCTGCTGGACCTTGGTCAAAAAACGATCGAAACCGTTGCCAACCGCCTGCACCCTGGACGCTCCAACCCGGTTTGGCAGTTCACGCCACCCGAAGCGCTGGCCATCATCGAGCGCGTCAGTCGCCGCTTACGCATGGTCGCGGTCGAGAAGGTACCGTTCGGCGACAAGATTACCGTTTCCCAAGCGCTGAACCTGTATCGCTGGCACGGCGCCGTCGACTACGTGGAGAAGGCCTGGGACTTGTGGCGCATCCTGCGCCTGGCCAATCCCATCACAGCGGCCACGCACGAAGTGCGCGAGCGCCTGTCCAACGAATTGATCCAGTGGGGTCGTGACGAGGTCACCCGCCGCCTGGCCGAAGCTTACATCCGCGAAATCGGCCGCGCCGCAATCGACCTTTATGGCGGCCGCCTGCGCGTCACGTCGAAAACCCTGGGTAGCTACGTCTCGTCCGACAGCGCCGCCGACGCCGAAGCCATCAAGGGTACGCGCGCTGAACCGCTGCGCATTCTCGTCGCCGGCCAGATCAGCGCCGGCAAGTCCAGCCTCGTCAACGCGCTCGCCGCCGAAGCCAAGGCCGCTGTAGACGCCTTGCCCGCTACGGCCGCCTTCACGCCATACCGCCTGGAACGCGAGGGCTTTCCCGCCGCCGTCATCATCGATAGCCCGGGCCTGTCCGCTACGGTTGACGAAACCGGCACCATCATCGAGCGCGCGGCCGATTGCGACCTCGTGCTGTGGGTGGTGGGCGCCCACCGCGCCGACCGCCACGTCGACCAGCAGGCTCTCACCACCTTCCGCCAGTACTTTGCCAGCCGCCTTAATCGCCGCCGCCCGCCCATCGTGTTGGTTTTGACCCACATCGATCGGTTGCGGCCCTTCGACGAGTGGTCTCCGCCCTACGATTTAGCCACCGGCACGAAGCCGAAAGAGAATAATATTCGTGCCGCGACCGAAGCCATCGCCGCCGATCTGGGCTTCAGCCCAGACGATGCGGTCCCGGTCAGCTTGCTCGCCGGCAAGACATTCAACGTCGAAAAGGTCTGGGAAAACATTGCCTCGGCCCTTCCTGAAGCGATGCGCGCCCAGCTGCTGCGCTGCCTGCACGACCTCAAGGAGGACTGGAACTGGTCGTCTGTTTGGTCCCAAACCACCAGCGCCGGCCGTGCAATTGCCGGATCGCTCCGTAAGCGGAAATGATGTGTTGCGCGTTATCGCTTCCACTCGAGCGGAGAAGGGAACGACATGGCCGTAGCAAATGACCTAGTGGAAGCCCGCACCCGCGCCGCCGCGGTAGAGCAGGCTGCTGCCGATGAGAAGTTCCAGCGCAACCGTGAAACTTGGGAGATGGTGGCGAACGTCTCCGTCACGGGCCTTTTTGCATTGGCGATCCTCGCATCCCTATACCTCATGCGCGACGTGCTTGTGCCGTTGATCCTCGCTTGGGTGGTAGCAAACATCTTGCTGCCTGTGGTCAGTTGGATGGAGCAGCGCAAAGTCCCGCGCGTGCTCGCCGTCATCCTCGTCACGCTCGCGCTGATTGTCGTGCTCTTGAGCATCATCGCCCTGTTCTCGCTGCCGATGACGTACTGGCTCAGCCGGGCGACGGAATTGGGTACTCTCCTCAAAGAAAAAATGGCGATGCTGTCCGAACCGTTGACGTTCTTACGCGAGTTGATGGGCAGCATTGGTCAAGCCGCCAGCGGCGGTGGCCCCTCGCTGCGCGTCGAAGGCGACAGCAACATCGTTGGCGGCATTTATTCGATCGTAACGCCGGCCGTCAGCCAGGCGATCCTGTTCCTTGGCGCGCTCGTTTTCTATCTGATCTATCAGAAGAAGATCAAAGCCCGCTCCGTGCTGATACTGCCCAGCCGCGACGCGCGCCTCACAGCCTTGCGCATCCTCTCCGATATCGAGAAAAGCACCACCGTCTACTTCGGCACCTTCACCGTCGTGAACATTTGCCTGGGCATCGTAACGACCGGACTGGCATGGGCTGTCGGCCTGCCGAACCCCATGCTTTGGGGCCTCCTTGCCGCCATCGTGAACTACGTGCCCTACATTGGCGTGGCCATCATGTTGGTGGTCCTTTTTGCCGTCGGACTATTCACCTTCCCAACTGTCCCGGCGGCCCTCGTCGCCCCCCTTGTCTACCTTGGCATTACGACCATCGAGGGCCACTTCCTGACGCCCGCAATCATGGGCCGCAACATGACGCTGAACCCCTTCGCTGTCTTCCTAGCGATCGGCTTCTGGACCTGGATGTGGGGCCCCATTGGCGCCTTCGTTGCGGTGCCGATGCTGATGACGACGACAGTGACTTTTCGCCACCTCTTCCCTAAGGAACTTCCTGAACTGCCGGAATGAACTTAAGGGGGCTTCAGGAGTTAACTGGGCTCGAAGCGCCGATTTGATCGCAACGCAACATGAACGACACCTCATCAATCGACTACTCAGGGAGTTCCCCACATGACCCAAGCATCATTCAATCGCGGCGCGGACTACAGCCGCAACACGGCGGAAGACCTGGCAAGCAAGGCTAGCGACCAGATCGAACGTGTCGTCTCCGGCGTGGAGCAGACCGCTCGCAATCTGGCCGACCAGGGCCGTCAGGCCGGCGAACAGGTTGGCGTCGTCGCTGACAACTTCAAATCCGCTGTCGACAAGTCGGTCAAGGATCAGCCGTTGACCACCTTGGCCGTGGCAGCAGCCGTCGGCTTTGTTATCGGCGCGCTTTGGAAGTCATAATCCAAGCCCGTTTCGCCACGACCTAAACAGTAGAGAGGCATCGTCATGTTCGACCGGATATTCAGGCGCGCCGAGCGTAAAATCGACTCGGTTGTGTCCAAGTATGTCCGCCGCGCGATCGTGGCGGTGCCTCTTTTGATTGCTGCGGTTTTCGCAACGGCCGCGATCTCGGTCAAGGTCGTCGAACTTTACGGGCCGGTAAATGGCTATGCGATGATGGCCGGCGCATTTGCTGCGATTGCAGGTTTGATCGCCCTCTTCGCATTGACGGGCGACGCGACGCCAGTCGAGCAGGCTGAAGCCGCGTCCGCAAAAGATCCCGAACAGGTCAAGCGCGACGATGACAGCCCACTCGTTCCGCCCGAGCTTTTGTCAATCATCATGGCCGCGGCCCCGGTCGCACTGCCGGGTGTCGCGCGCACTGCTGCAAGAAATCTGCCGATGCTGGTGGCTCTAGCCGTTGTCGGCTACCTCATGGCCCGCTACGCCAATAGCAGCGGCACCGGCGGCGTGACTGCCGAAGGGGACGCGCCCGCTACGGGCGGGCCAGACGCCGAAGCGGCCGCCGCTGCTGCTGCAAGCGACGCGCGCGTGAGCGAGGCAACCGCGACGATGGCTGCTAGAGCCGCAGCGGCCTAGACCGTCCTTCACCCCGCGAGAGATGATTGAACCGGTGCGTGGATAAGCGCCGGCGGAATCGGCCGGGAATAATAATAACCCTGCAAGTTTCCGCATCCGAGCGATTTCAGCAACAGAGCTTGCGCCTCCGTCTCCACACCCTCCGCAGTGATTGATAGACCAAGGCTAGAAGCTAGCTGGACGATGGCTTGGACGATCGACAGGTTGTCGGAATTTCTCTCCATATCATTGACGAACGACCGGTCGATCTTCAAGCGGCTGATTGGGTATGCCCTGATGTGAGACAGAGACGCGTAGCCCGTGCCAAAATCATCGAGCGCAATCTCAACGCCCGCTGCATGCAACTTGCGCAGCGCCTCGGCAACGTGCGGCGCGCCAGCTCCAAGAAAAACCCGCTCAGTGACCTCAATGCAGATGCGTGTCGGCGCCACACCATGGCTGGCGAGTTTAGCTAGCAGCCTGTCTGCGAAGCACCCATGGGCAAAGTCAGCCGAGATGACGTTGATCGCCACGCGGTTGAACTCAAATTTCGCCGCTTCCCAGTCAGCTATCTGGCGGACGGCCAGGTCCATGACCCGCTCTCCGACAGCGCAGGCGACTTTCTGGTTTTCGAAGATGTCATCAAAGGCGCCGGGCGCGATCACGCCACGATCCGGATGCTTCCAGCGCAGCAGGGCTTCAAACGATCTTGCGGCGTCTGGATCTGCGGGCACCACCGGCTGATAGTAGAGGACGAATTCGTCGCGGCAGAGCGCGTTAATCGCTTCCTGCTGCATCTCGACCTTGCTCTTCATCGATTTGTGCAAATCCGAAGAAAAATAAACCATCCGATCGCGGCCGAGCTCCTTGGCCCGATACAATGCGAGATCGGCATGTTTGAGTAGCTCGCTAGCCTCGCCGGCATCATGCGGGAACAACGCAATGCCAACGCTCAAGGTGCAATGGCGCTCGACACCGCCGATCTCAACGGGTGCCTGCATAATCCTTTCCAACTCTTCGAACACCCGGCGGCGGCCGGCTTCCGGATTGGAATCGTCGATGAGCAGAGCGAATTCGTCTCCACCCAACCGTGCCGCGATGCCGCCAAGCTCGGCCGCGCACTGCAGACGCCGGGCCACTTCGGCGAGCAGTGCATCGCCCACGTCATGGCCGAGCGTGTCATTCACCTCTTTCAGCTTGTCGACATCTACGAGCGCCAGGGTGAAGCTGCCGTCGTGCACTCTGGCATCATCGATCGCCTGGCGTAGCGACGAGTTAAAATGCAGGCGATTGGAAAGGCCGGTCGTCGTATCAATGTGGGCAAGCCGCCATAACTCGTCTTTCAACAGACGCTGCTTTGTTATCTCTTCCGTCAGCATCATGATGCCGCCGATGCTTCGATCCGGCAGATACCATGGGCGCACTTCCCAGCGGATGATGTTCTCCGAGCCGTCGGCACGGCGGAACCGTTCCTCGTCGCAGCGCTCCGTCGCGCCGGCGAGAATACGCTGATGCTTGTCCCTCCAGTGCGCCTGCACCTCGGGGAAGACGTCATAGTGACTCTGGCCCACCAGCGACGCGGCCGGCAGACTATAATCGTCGAGCCAACGATCCGTGTGGGCTACATAATTCATGTCGCGATCGAACATGGCGACTGCGGCAGGCGCATGCTTGATGAAGGCTTCCAGACGTGCAGCAGCCTCCCTGGCTTCTAGCTCCGCCGTTCGCTGTTCCGTCACGTCGATGCCAATGGTCCAGACTGACTTCAATTCACCCGTTGGCCAGAGCCAGGGCGCAACGATCGCGCGAATACAAACCGTTGAGCCGTCCGCTGCCTTGTCCTGAAACTCTCCTGAAAAAGGCTGCCCGGTGGAAACCTGGCTCCACATCGTTTCCAGGTAGCCAAGACGTTTGCCATCAGAAAGGCCGGCCCTCGGCTGAGCCTTCAACTGATCGAGTGTGAGGCCGATCCGGTCGAGATACTTGTCGTTGGCATTGATAAAACGTCCGTCGGCATCGGATTCGATAACGAAGAAATGGTCCTTCAGCAGATCGCGCAGCTTGTTGATCTCAGCGAGCAGCGAGCGATTTTCACCCTTAGACATCGCGGTCGCGACTTGGGTGAAACCCGACAGCAGACTGAGGAAAGCCACCAGAACGATGAGCGGCTTGACGCCTGGGTGGGCGGCATCATGCAGAATGAGTGCTGCCGAGACCAATGCAATGGCCAACGGACCCGCGTAAACAAGGTACGCCGCCTTAATTTTCAAAACGCCCATACCGGTTCCGATGCCGAAAACTCCGCGGTAAAGGTCAAATGTAATCGAGAACTATAGAAATCCCGTTAAATGCTATGCATCGTGCTCAAACAACAGGCGAACGCCTCTGCCTTGCGAGCGTCTAGGCGGATGACGAGAAGCATGTGTGTGCGTGTAGCGCTGCCCGAGCAGCCGGATGGCGGCCGTCAGAACGAAGGTTGCCACGTGCCGGCCGGGACAGGTTGGGCCTTTCGAGTTGTAGGGCTGCGAAGCCTGCAAATCACCGGCGTTCGAACATCCTCCGCCTCCGCATCGTTATAATCTTGCTTAGTTGTTTCCGCCGGAACCGCACGACTCCCCGCTTGTTGGTAACAGAGAGCCGCTCAACGGCCGGAGATAGTGATGGCAGGAAACAACAGAGAACTTGTACGCGACATCGGCGCCAATTTGCAGGATAGGCTTCCGCTGGACCATTCACTGCCGGCGGTATTCGTCGCTCTTTTGGCGGAATTGGACGCCTCGGAAATCCAGCAGCGGGGTGCCTCTAATCCTGAGACAGACCTTCACCGGAAGTGATTTGGCCCCGGAGGGCAGCCCGAAACCCGGAAGTTGCCCGCCGGGTTTCGAGCTTAAGTAGTAGCCCGGATCAATACTGCTTTTCACACCAGGACGACGAAGCTGACTTGCATGACACGGGGAAAGCCTTAGCCATCTTCTCTGCGCTAGCCCACTCGTCCGTATCGATGCCGTTGTTCACGTCACTGTCCATTGCCGTGAAGGTGGGCGTCGGATCGAGCTTCAGCTTCTGCTGGTTCGCTTCCCACTCCGTGCGGCTGATCCGGCCACTGTTGTCGGTATCGAGCGTCTTGAAATGATCGGCCCAACCGCCTGCAACGGCAGCTGTCCCCGAAAGCAGCAGAACCGAAACGAAAGCGACACATTTTTTGGTCATTGCGTCTTCTCCCTAATACGTAGTTCTTCGTCATGACGTCGTCGAACCGTTGCGGACAACGGACCGGCCGCCGTTTTAGGCAGCCTCGCAACGAGCGCCTGCTATGGGCACTTAATCAATGGCAAACCTTCCAAATCTACCCGGGACATACCGGCATGCGGACCGGGGGACGGCGCAGACAGGCTGTCTGTGCTCTCGTCTCGCAAGGGCGCAAAAGCCGGCTTATCGGCTATCGCCAGTCGAACAGCAGATAAGGCGTTACGCGAGACAGCCGCTCGCTTGCCCCTACATGCGCTTCACAGGTACAGTGGCAAAACTGGTGTGAATACTGGAAATGCTGACCGTCTTCGAGGCCAATCACACGACCATCATGGTTGAGGCTCGACGGTCCATACTGCAGATGTAGTGCAAGCAAAAGGCTGTCGACATGAAACGCTCACTCACGCTCATCGCGTCGGTGCTTTCAATCAGTGCCGGCTCGGTCATCGCCGAGACGGCCGACCACGCGCCCACAAAACCCGCCGCTGACGCAGCCGCCCGATACGATCGCAGCTTGGAAAAGACTGGGCCCGCAAATGCCACCAAAGGCTCGGACAACGGCGCATCAGGCGCCTCAACCGGGACTGATCCGTCACCCACTCAGGGCAATGCGGACGGCGAAGCGGATCGACCGAACGTAAAATCCCGCAAGCCGAAGTAACACGTATCAAGATGGGCGGCTGTGACGCGCGCCGGCACCCCTACGCAAGCTCGAAGCTGCCCTCTAGCACGTCGCGGGAATCGAGACCGAGCTGTACGTTGAAGTGACCGCTCTCGACCACTTCACGCAGATCGCCATTCACGAACTTGAGCTGTTCATCGCCGATCTCGAAACGCACGACGCGGCTCTCACCAGGAGCGAGTGCTACCTTTTGAAAGCCTTTCAGCTCCTTCACCGGACGTGCGACGGAAGCGGTGGTGTCGCGAATGTAAAGCTGGACCACGTTCGCGCCTTGATACGCTCCCTCGTTCCGCAGCGTTGCCTCGGCAGTCAAGCTCTGACCGCGTGCGATACGGGACGCCGAAAGTTTCAAGTCTGAAAGCGTAAAGCGGCTGAAGCTCAACCCGAACCCAAAAGGATAGAGCGGCCCGTTCGGCTCTTCGAAATACTGCGAGGTGTAGTTGCCAAACCCGCTGTCGGGTGCGGGACGGCCGATGCGCAGATGATTGTAGTAGATCGGGATCTGGCCCACCGAGCGTGGGAAGCTGATCGGAAGCTTGGCAGAGGGATTGTGATCGCCAAACAGCACGTCGGCAATGGCATGCCCGCCCTCGGTGCCGGGATACCAAGTCTCTAACATCGCGTCCGCGTTTTCCTTCTCCCAGCCGATCGAAAGAGGACGGCCGTTCATCAGAACGACGACCAATGGTTTGCCGGTTGCTTTCAATGCTTGAAGCAGCGCGCGTTGCGAACCTGGCAAGTCAATGCTGACCCGGCTGGAGGATTCATGCGACATGCCGCGTGATTCACCGACCGCGGCGATGACGACATCGGCCCTGCCGGCCAGAGCCACGGCCTCATCGATCAGCGCCTGCGGGCTGCGCGGATCTTGCACGACCTCAGGCCTGTCCCAGTTCAGGTTGTTGAGATGGGCAACGACTTTGGGATCGTCAGCGATGTTGGCGCCGCGTGCCATGAGCAGGCGCGCCTTGCCCGCAATGGCCTTCTCGATGCCGGCGCGCAGCGTGACGGCAAGCTCCGGCACGCCCTGAGCTGACCAAGTGCCGAGAATATCGATCCCGGAATCAGCCAACGGCCCGACCAGCGCAATGGTACCGGACCTCTTCAATGGCAAAGTCTGATTGCGGTTCTCCAAGAGCACGATCGTCTGCCGCGCGATTTCGCGCGCAGGTGCGCGATGGAGCCGGCTATCAGCTTTATTGTCTACGGGATCATCAGCCGGCTGCCCCATGCGCAGGAACGGATTTGCAAAAAGACCCAGATCGTACTTCGCCCCCAGCACCTCGCGCACACGGTCGTCGATCTCCGCCATCGCGATCTCGCCCGAGGCAACAAGGCCCGGCAATTCGTTGAGGTAAATCTGGTCGGCCATGCTCTGATCGACACCGGCCTTGATAGCCAGCTTGCCCGCCTCGCGCTCGTCGCGCGCTACGCCATGGCGCCGTAGCTCGTCGATTGCACCGTGATCGGAGACCGTCACGCCGCGGAAGCCCCACTGCTTGCGCAAGAGGTCCTGTAGCAGCCAGACGTTCGACGTGGCCGGCACACCGTTAATCGAATTAAGCGCGACCATCACGCCACCTGCACCCTCGTCGATCGCCGCGCGATAGGGCGGCAGGTAGACCTGATGCATGCGCAGCGGACTCATATCGACGGTGTTGTAGTCTCGTCCGCCCTCCACTGCGCCGTAGAGCGCGAAATGCTTCACCGTCGCCATGATGCTGTCTGGGCTGTCGAGTGCTTTGCCTTGAAAGCCTCTCACGCTGGCGCGCGCACACTCGGAGACGAGATAGGGATCTTCCCCGAAGCCTTCGGACGTGCGGCCCCAGCGAGGATCATGGCTGATGTCGACCATGGGCGCGAAGGTCATGTCCAAGCCGTCGGCGCAGGCTTCGACGGCAGATACCCGCGCAGCCCGTTCGACCGCCTCCATGTCGAAGCTGGCCGCAAGGCCGAGCGGAAGCGGAAAGATCGTGCGGTGGCCGTGCACGATGTCGTAAGCGAAGAAGATCGGGATTTTCAGCCGGCTGCGCTCGACGGCAGCAGCCTGGAGAGGCCGGTTGGCTTGCCGGACAACCGTGTTGAAGGTGCCACCGATGCGCCCCGCCGCAATTTCATCCGCCAGTTGAGCGTGCGGTATTTCCCGGCTGATGCTGATCAAACGCAGCTGGCCGACTTTCTCCTCGACGGTCATGCGCGAAATCAGATCGTCGATGAAGGCTGTCTTTGCCTCTGGATTGCCCGGCGCATTGGCTGCAGCCGACCCTGCGGCTGCAACATTTCCCATCATTCCTGTCGCGCAGACGGCGGCCGACGCCATGGCAACGAGAGCCTGTCGCCGGGAAAGACCCTCCGCCGCCGCGTCCGCGCAAAAGTCCGCCGCCCGCACGTCGGCGGCTGGCACGCCGTTTGATTTGTCCATGCTTTGTTCGTTCACCTTGTTTGTGGTCGGGAGGGGCGGCGCGGCGGCAGGCCGAGGTTGTTTGGCGTTGGCTTCTTGACCCCTGCATGGATGTTAGGCATTTGTGCTCGTGTGCGCGCCACTCAGCGTACTGCGAACGGTGCCAAATTGGTGGTTTGGCCTTTTAAAGGAGCTTTTGCGGACTTGTCGACTCGTCTCGCAGCTGGCCGCTTCGATCCGGCTCGGCACCTTCCAGTCCGTTTGAGATTGGTGTGGCTCGAGCAGTGCATCGCGCGCCTGTGGCTGGCTCTGCGGCTGGCCGCAAGCTTCCTATGCTTGAGCACACCGGCAATGGCCCACGACCGTCCCGGAAGCTTCGATCTGCACGAGTTGACCCTTAAGGCGAAGGCATTGGCTGACTCGCCCTATGTCGCGCCGGTCAGCACCCTGCCCGATGCGTTCGGCAAATTGCAGTTTGCCGACTACCAAAAGATCCAGCCGCTACGCGAAAAGTTTGCATGGGCCGAACTCGATACACCCTTCAAGCTGGCGTTCTACCATCAGGGCATGCAGTTCAATACGTCCGTAAGGATCAATGAAATCGTCGATGGCACCGTGCGAGAGATCCCTTACGATCCAAGCTGTTTCGACTTCGGCGACCTTCATTTCGACCGCGAACAGATAGGCAAGCTGGGTTGGCCGGGGTTTAGGTTGTTGTATCCGGTCAACCGGCCCGGCAAAATCGACGAGATCATGAGCGTGCTGGGCGCGAGCTATTTCCGCGTTATCGGCAAGGGCCAGGTCTACGGCTTGTCGGGACGGGGGCTCGCCATCGACACCGGCTTGCCTATCGCCGAAGAGTTTCCAGCCTTCCGCGAATTCTGGATCCGCCGTCCCGCGCCGCAAGACCGGCACGTGACCTTTTACGCGCTTCTCGATTCGCCACGCGCGGCGGGTGTCTACGAATTCACTCTGACGCTCGGCGCCGATACTCTGCTCGATATCAAATCGCGCGTCTTCCTGCGTTCGGGTGCGGCGCCGCCGGCACTCGGCATCGCGCCGCTGACCAGCATGTTCCTCCACGGCCCGAACCAGCCGCCAGCCGTTCCAAATTTCCGGCCCGCGATCCACGATTCAAACGGGCTTGCGATTCACACGGGAAGCGACGAATGGATCTGGCGGCCCCTGAACAACCCCGCTGCAGTCGCGGTCAGCAGCTTTGCCGTCGAAAATCCGAAGGGCTTCGGGCTGCTGCAGCGGGGCCGCGACTTCTCGCGGTACGAAGATTTGAAGGACCGCTACGATATGCGCCCGAGTGCCTGGATCGAACCGGCCAACGATTGGGGCAAGGGCCACGTCCGCCTTGTCGAAATCCCCACGGCCGACGAAACCAATGACAACATCGTGAGCTTTTGGGTTCCTGACGCAATTCCGCCACCGGGCGAGCCCCTGCAATTCGACTACCGCATTCACTGGACGACTGACGAGCCTGCCATCCTGAAGGGGGGAATGTCCTACGTTTGGCAGACCATCCGCACGACGGGCGAAATCTATCATTCGAACCTCATCCGGGCTCACGACGGGACGTTGGCCTTCCTCGTCGATTTCACGGGCCCCTCGCTACGCGATCTTCCGCTCGAGTCGCCAATTGCGGCACAAATCAGCGCCAACGACAACGTCCAGATTGTTGGATGGGAGGTTCGGCCCAATCCGGCCATCAAAGGCTGGCGGCTCATCTATCGCATCAAGGTCAAGGATACGACCAAGGCCTCTGAGCTGCGCGCTGCCCTCGCGCTGGAAGACCGCAGGCTCACCGAAACCTGGAGCTTCCAACTCCCGCCGGTGCCCGCGACGAACGTCCTGAAAACCGGAGCGAGCGAAGCAAGCAGTTCCGCATCTAGGTAGGACGCAACCGGCCGCTGCAAGGCACCGGAGCCGCGCCCGTGGCGGGGACGGTAACACACCTCACGAAGGCCAACACAGGAGACCTGGGGATGCAGTACCTCGTGTCGATTCACCATCCCGACGACTACGACCCGTCCGTTTCCGAGGACAAGGCGATGTCCCGCGATATCGACGCGCTCAACGACGAGATGATAGCCGCTGGTGTCAGGATTTTTGTCGGCGGCCTTCACCCGGCAAGTCGCGCAACGTCGCTGCGGGCGCAGCCCGATGGCGAGGTGCGCATCACTACAGGGCCATACCTGCAAACCAAAGAGCACGTGGGTGGTTTCTGGGTCCTGGAAGCCGCCAGCCAGGACGAGGCGCTGGCATGGGGACGCAAAGCTGCTGTCGCCTGCCGGGCATCCGTCGAGGTGCGTCCATTTCGCTGACGAACTCAAGGCGCTCAAGTTAAGCGAATGGGGCCAGGGGAGCGGTTCATCTGCCCGGCTGAAGGCGCCCGATCGCTTACGGCAGCACGAAGCCAGGCAGGCCATTTGCGACGCAAGTCGTATCCGTCGGACGCAGTGGATAGATTGCAAAGATGCCTGCGCGCGTCTGGCAGCGGGAACTGGCGGCCTCATGGTATTGAATGGCCGCAATCTCCGACGAGTTCAGCGTTGGCCTCATCTTCCTGACGGAGCCATCGTCGGCCGACTTGATGACCGTCGCCGATGGCAGGTCGTTGATCAGGTCTTCGCTCAAACCTTCCGCAAAAGCTGGAAGGGCCTGCAAAAACAGGGCGGCAGTAGCAGCGGCGGCAAGTCTCTTCATAACAAGCTCCAGATCTACGCCATGATCTGAAACTTATGGGGAGCGGGTTGAACCGCTTCTGAATGTGCCGTTTACCTGCAGTTCATCGCGCGCTTCGCGATATGGAAGGTGAAACAGCGAGCTAGCAGCCAAACTCAACCGCGCTGCCATACCCGACTAACCAACAAATAAAGCGCGCCAACATGCCAGCTGGCGGCAAGGCTGAGAACCGGTTACGCAACCAAAATCTTGATCACGTTGACAACGTGTACCCGCAACGCCAATTGAGCGGCGGGCTTCCCCGAATTTGAAAAGCGCTCCAATCATGACCTTCCCGTCAGTCCATCCCGCGCTCGGGCGCACGCTTGTCGCGCGCGGCTACTTTGTGCCGACATCCGTGCAGCTCGCGGTTCTCGAGCCCCAGACGGCAGGGCGCGATTTGCTCGTCTCGGCCCAGACCGGCTCTGGCAAGACTGTGGCCTTCGGCCTTGCCATTGCCCCGACGCTGCTCGCGGGCGCGGATCGTCTGCCGCACGCGGCCCAGCCGCTGGCCCTGATCATCGCGCCTACTCGTGAGCTTGCGATGCAAGTGCAGCGCGAACTCGATTGGCTGTATGCAGACACTGCGGCGCGTATCGTGACCTGCGTCGGCGGCATGGACGCGCGCGCGGAAGCGCGACAGCTCAGCGACGGTGCACATATCGTAGTCGGCACGCCCGGCCGCCTGCGTGACCACTTGGAAAGACGCCGGCTTGATCTGAGCAAACTCGCCGCGGTCGTGCTCGACGAGGCCGACGAGATGCTCGACCTTGGATTCCGCGAAGATCTGGAATTCATTCTCGACGCGACGCCGGCAGGCCGCCAAACGCTGCTGTTTTCGGCAACCATGCCGCGTGAAATCGAAAACCTGGCACGGCGCTACCAGCGTGAAGCCGTCCGCATCGAAACGGCAAACCGTCACGAGCAGCACGCCGACATTGAATATCGCGCAATGCGTGTTGTGCCGGGCGACACTGAGAATGCAGTCGTCAACGTCCTCAGGTTCCATGAAGCAAGCGCCGCGATCGTATTTTGCTCGACGCGAGAAGGCGTGAAGCGCACGCACGCGCGCCTGGTAGAGCGCGGGTTCTCAGCCGTAGCCCTCTCGGGAGAGTTGACGCAGAATGAGCGCACACATGCGCTGCAGGCTCTACGCGATGGTCGCGCCCGCGTCCTCGTAGCGACTGATGTGGCCGCGCGCGGGCTGGACCTGCCGGCGCTCGCTCTCGTCATTCACGCCGATCTCCCCAACGATGCCGAGACGCTGCTTCACCGCTCAGGCCGCACGGGCCGGGCGGGCAATAAGGGCTTGTGCGTGTTGATTGTGCCGTTCAACCGGCGGCGAAAGGCCGATGTGCTGCTGGCCGGCGCCAAGCTCAAGGTCACGTGGGGCGCAGCACCGACTGCCGAGGAAATCCGCGCGCGCGATCAGGACCGGTTTCTGGCGAGTTCCATTTTCACCAATGCCGCGACGGACGAGGATCTGAAGCTTGCGCAAGCCCTTCAGGCCGGCCGCACGGCAGACGAGATCGCGCTCGCGCTGGTACGCATCCACCGTGCCCAGCTTCCCGCGCCCGAAGACTTGGCCGAGGATACCGGCCCGCCGCCGAGGCGAGATGACCAGACGCGGGGGGCACGCGAGCGGGTCGAGTTCAGGCAAGACCGCAGTCGCGCGCCGCGGTCGCAAGATCGCGATGAGCGCATCAGCCCGCGCGACAGCGCCTCGCCGCGAAAGGTGCGCGACCACGGCCGCGAAATGGTTTGGTTCGGGATCGATATCGGACATGAACGCAAAGCCGATCCTCGCTGGCTGCTGCCATTGCTTTGCCGCGCCGGCAACGTGACCAAGGCCGAGATCGGTGCCATCAAGATTTTCGATCGCGACACGCGCTTTCAGATTGCAGCCGAGTTCGCGGATAATTTCGCCGACGCCGCGCGCGCCATGAAGCCCAACGAAGGGCGCATCTCTCGCATCGGAGCCTCTATGGGCGACGAGGCCGGGGCACGAAGCAGCCCGCCCGGGGCCGCTCGGCAGCACAAGGCGGGCGAGGCGAAAACCGCAACGACCTACGACCCTCTGTCAGCGCCCCGCGGCAAAGCTCCATGGCGAGACAAGAAAAAAGAGAAAGGTGGCGGTCATCCTCATCGCAAGGGTGACGCCCATCGCACGGCCGACGCAGCGCGAACTCAAGCCAACGGTCAAAAGCCTCACGCCGGCGCCTCGAAATCAACCAGCGCGACCAGACCCACGTCCAAATACGCTCATAAGAAAAAGCGCGGCACGACCTCTTAAGGCTGAGGGGCGGCTAACCACGGCGATGCCGTATAGGGTCGACCGGCCGTACTCTGGCTGATGCCGACGTGGTAGCGAGCGGAGTGGTGGCGATGTGCATTTGGCACGGAGCCAGCTAAGGGCCGCTATTGACTTGCTATTCACTCCCCGCGCACTGCGGTAGAGCTACCCAAGCTTTCTCACATAACTATCGCGCGCCTTCAGCACGCGATTCATGTTTGCGACGGCCCATTCGACAATCGGGACCATCGCGACGTTGAGAGAATGACCAAGGGAGGTCAGTTCATACTCCACTGTCACCGGGACGGTTGCAAACGCGCGCCGGGTAACGAACCCGTCTTGCTCAAGCGCGCGCAGCGTCTGAGACAGCATTTTCTGGGATATGCCGTCGATCTCCCGCTTCAGAACACTGAACCGCTTCGGACCGTCTTTCAGCAAAGAGAGCACGAGCACGACCCATTTGTCCGAGATACGGTCCAGGAGTTGGCGTGTCGGACACCGAGCAGCGTAGGGGTTCCATTTCATCGCAGCATCCATATAGGTTACCAAAAGGTACCTATATACCCAAAAAGTGCCTTCTATACAAAAGAAACCTCAGCGCTTAAATCGCCTTTGCCGGCAGCACCTGCCGCAGGCATTTGCCGCCGAGGATGCAGAACCCCACGAACTCAAGAGGCACGCATGTCGGATCCGAAGGCTGTATTGGGCGCGTTTGGCGCGAAGATTTTTGGAGAGAAGGACTTTTCAGGTCTAAACGGCCTGATGCGGGAAGACTACATTCAGCACAATCCGCTCGTTGGACAGGGTCGCCAAGGTTTCCGGGACTTCTTCGAGGCCTGGTTCAAGGCGTCCCCGGATTTCAAGTTTGAACTGAAGCAGATCGTTTCCGAGGGCGACAAGGTGTGGGTTTACGGAACCTACTCGGGAACGCACAAGGACGATTGGCTGGGCATCCCCGCTACTGACAAAGCTTACACCTTCGACGGAGTTGATATCTTCCGCGTGCAGGACGGCAAGCTAGCGGAGCACTGGGACGTGCTCGACGTCTACAGTCTGTTCAAGCAATTAGGCACCATCAACTAAGCCCTCTGGAGCCGCGCATCCGGTGGCGGCTCCAGAACCTGGATGAGGCCCTGGCGAGCTGGGCGAACTATCCCATTTGCCGACCCTGACGATTGTCCGATTGCCTTCGGCACTCTAACGCAATTGGCTATCACCCTGGGCAGAGGACCCGGCCGCACTGATCTCCGTGACGAACTTTTGCCGGAGTGCGCGGCCGAAGTCGTTGTAGCCTTGTGCCGTCATCAAGAATGTGCCGGGACCGCCTATGACATGGTCCTTGAACCAGGCATCCAACGTTGTGACCTCCTGATCCGGCCTTTGTGGCAACTCCCTCAGACCGTAGCCTGGTGCCCGGTACGCGCCAGATCCGACAACATCATTTTCGCCGGGCACGATGATGGGCAGGCCATTGATTGTCGCTCCCAAGGCCAGGACGCGATCGCGTTCGGCATGGAGACCATCGATATCCGTGCAATTGTCGACACCATCTCCCGACACATCCACGACCAACCGTTGTGCCTTGATGGGAATGGCCGGGATAACGCTGACCGAAATCGTTCGCAGCATGCGAGCCATGCAAGTGAATTCTCCACCTTCGTGCGGCAGGTTGCGCAGGAGCTTGGCGACAGCAGCGGCATCGGCCCCAGATGCGATGCGCTGCCAGCCTATGACCTGACGCGCATTATCGGACCACGCTACCATCGAAAAGAGGATGCCCCCGTAGGGCCCGCTTGTCACGCTGGCAAGGACGCTCGGATCTTCCAGGGCCTGGGCGATGCCCTCCATCTGCAAACGGTATCGAGCTTCGTCAACGGACTGTGACACGTCGACGGCGACGATAAGCGCCGTGTCGACCATGTCGGCGGCCCCAGATGAGGGAGAATCCGCCTCGGTCGTCAAGCTAGCCCCGGCCAATATGCCCGCCATGCCAACCACCCGAACAATTGTAAACCGTGTTCGGCATCGCACGAGCATTCCGCGCACCATGAGTGGACGATAAAAAAGAGGCCCGAGCATTTCACTGCTCGGGCCAAACAATTCAAGACCTATCAGCGGGATGCCGTGGTGGTCTTGATTAGTTTGAACGTCCAGGTCATGGCACCTTGATTGAAGTGGGCAACGGTCTTTGCCACTTCACCACCCCAGAGCGGCACGGCGCCGCCCCAGCCGGACACAACCGAAACGTACTGCTCCCCATCCTGCTCCCAGGTGACCGGCGAGCCAACGATGCCCGAGCCGGTGTTGAACGCCCAAAGCTCCTTGCCTGTCTTGGCGTCAACCGCTTTTAGCGTTCCCTCCGGCGTGCCGTAGAAGACTAGTCCACCTGCAGTCGTCAGCACGCCGCCCCAGAGCGGCGCCTTGTTCTTGATGCTCCAAACGACCTTGCCCGTCTTGGGATCGAAGGCTTTCAGGGCACCAATGTGATCGTCGAAGATGGGTTTGATCGTGAAACCGGCGCCGAGGTAAGCCGCACCTTTCTTGTACGTAATCGGCTCATTCCACAGGTCCATGCCCCATTCGTTGGACGGAATATAGAACAGCTTGGTGTCGGGACTGTAGGCCATCGGCATCCAGTTCTTGCCGCCGAGGAAGCTCGGGACAACAAAAACGGCTTCACCCTTCTTGCCGTCGCTTGATTTGGCAGGATCGCCAGCACGGAACTTGTCGTCGAAGATCGGCCGGCCGTCCTTGTCGATGCCCTTGGCCCAGTTGATCTTCTCGACGAAAGGAGCCGCCGAGATGAACTTGCCGTTCTCGCGATCAAGCACATAGAAGAAGCCGTTGCGATCTGCTGTAGCGGCGACCTTCTTGCCGTCCATTTCGAACGATACGACTTCGTTGGTGCCGTCATAGTCCCAGCCATCATGTGGAGTCGTCTGATAGCCCCACTTGATTTCGCCGGTTTCCGGGTCGATGGCGATGCGTGCGCAGCCCCACTTGTTGTCGCCGGGCCGGGTATGGCTATTCCATGGACCGGGATTGCCGACGCCCATGAAAATTGTCTTCGTATCAGGATCGTACGTCCCGCCAAGCCACGGCGCGCCGCCACCCGTCTTCCACATGTCGCCAGGCCAGCTCTCGTTGACCTTGCCGGTCATCGTCGATTCTTTACCGTTCAATGTGCCAACGTTGCCTTCAATCGTTGGGCGGGTCCAAACGAGGTCGCCATTGTCGACTTTGCGTGCTTCGACGCGCCCGACAATCCCGAACTCGCTGCCCGACACACCGGTTACAATCAACGGTCCATGCGCCTTTGATGGGACGATCAGAGGCGCTGCCGTTGCGGTGTGGCCGGCGGTCGGATCGTCAATCTCTTTCGACCAGACAACTTTGCCTGTCTTCTTGTCGAGAGCGACGACCTTGGCGTCCAGGGTCATGAAGTAAACTTTGTCACCGAACAGCGCGGCACCGCGGTTAATGACGTCGCAACATGTCAGAAGCCCCTCCGGCAGCCGCGCAGCGTATTCCCAAAGCTTCGCGCCGGTCTTCACGTCGATCGCGAACATGCGGCTGTACGAGCCGGTGACGTACATGACGCCGTCATCGACGAGCGGTTGCGTTTCCTGCCCGCGCATCTTTTCGCCGCCGAACGAGAACGCCCAGGCCGGAACCAGGCGAGAGACGTTCTCGCTTGTGATTTCCTTCAACGGGCTGAAGCGCTGAGCATGCCACCCGAGACCATTCATCAGAACGTTATCAGTGCTGTTAGCATCCTTGGCGAGATCGTCGATCGTGACGTCGCCCGCCATGGCGCTTTGGGTAGTCAAGACGGAGATCGCGAGAGCACTGGCTCCGAGCATCGCTCTCCAACATCTTGCGGAACGGCTTTCCGGTCTACGGATTGCATCCACGCTCGGCATGCGTTGTCCTCCCTGATTTGGCTTGCGCACGAGTTGAAGTGCAGCGCGCAGGGAATTATTCCCGCAACGTCCGTGCCACTCACGCCGCCTTTGAAAAGGCTCACTTATCGATCTGTCGGACGACGCCTTTGTTCACATTTCGAGCAGCGCTCTTGGTCGAAATGTGGATGCAGGCAACGGGTGCGTTGCAAAAAGTCCAATGGAGATTGGGAAATTTCGGCAAGGCTTGCGCTGGACCTAGACGTCTGAGGAATCGAGCGCGCGATAGACAGTGTTGCGACAGACCCCGAGCCGGCGAGCCGTCTCGCTGATATTTCCGCCAGTTTCTTTATAGACGCTGAGTAGCTGGCCGCGTTGCAACTCGCGCAGCGAGTGCGGCCCAGAGGTTACCGCAGACGCCGCCGGGACAAGGAAACTGCCTATCACGGTATCATCGATAACGTTCGCGCTGTCGGCGGCAGCCAGACTCAAGCGGGCAAGCATACCGCGCAGTTCACGGATGTTGCCGTTCCAGGGTTGCGCCGCCAGCGCGGCCAACGCCCGTTCGGTTATTTTGGTTGCTGAGCTGATGCGCTCCAAAAGGTGCCGCGCGATCTCGGCGAAATCCGCGCGTTCCGAAAGCGATGGCAACGTGACGTGCATCGTGTTCAACCGGTAGAGAAGATCCGGACGAAACTTGCGGCTGGTGACCGCTTGCCCAAGATCTACATTGGTTGCGGAAACAAGCAGCACATCAACTTTGCGCGGCTGCCCGCCAACCGGTCGCACAGTGAAATCGTCCAAAAATCGCAACAGCACTGACTGCAGCGTGAACGGCATGTCCCCGATTTCATCCAGGAACAGCGTTCCTCCGTCGGCTTCCCTCGCAAGACCTTGGGCTCCCCCACGCCGTGCACCGGTGAAGGACCCATCCGCATAGCCGAATAGCTCGGCTTCGACGAGCGTCTCGGGCAAGGCAGAGCAATTGACCGGCACAAATGCGCCTTTGCGGCCGCTGCTCGTATGCGCATAACGCGCCAGCATCTCCTTGCCGGTCCCCGTCTGCCCGCAAATCAAAACAGGCATGTGCAACCGCGCTGCTGAGGCGACGTTCTTGCAAACCTGCTTTACTTTGGCATCGGCCGCGACGAATGGCACCGCAACAGACGCATCTGCTAGCGAAACGACGGCCGCCGATCCCGCGCGAACGGGGCTTGTGACGTTAGAGCGACGGTTCTCGAGGGGTATGGATACGCCTGCTTCCGAAAAACCATGTGGCGCTTCATCCCGCGCAATCCGCGGCCGCTTGCTGACGGGCTGAGGAGGAGATCGGTACGACGTCGGAAACACGATGATGGCGCCTAGCTCGTCTTCGCCCTCCTGCACCAGCACCGTGCGCATGTTGATCACCCGCCTGCCGAGGTCGTCGGGCCATTGATTGAACGGCAGGGAACGCAAAAACGAAAGATCGTCTGTCTCCGATTGGGAGAGGTGCTTCGCAAATTTTCGTAAGGCGTTGGGAGAAGCTTGAACAATACCGCCCCGGCGATCGATTGCCAGGAGGTCGTGGCTGGCCCATTTGCGTTGCTTTTCCTGGAAGCAAGTCATCAGACGGTCATGCTGCTGTTTGATCGTCTGCGAAATCAAACCCTCCATATGACCCGCAATCGAAACAGCCAGGGCAAGGCTTTGCGAACTGAATGTCTTTGGCGGGCCGGAGATATCGATGACGCCAAGCAATTCATGATCGATCGGGTGAAAGATCGGCGCGGCCGCGCACGTCCATTGCTGAACGCGTTCGCAGAAATGTTCGGCAGCGTGAATTTGGACCGGCAGCTTTGCTGCCAGCGCCGTGCCGATCGCGTTGGTGCCGATCTTGTCCTCAGTCCAGCAGCCGCCATCCTGCAGATGGACTTCGCGACCCTCCTCGATCGTCCGGCGGTCACCCAGGGTTTCGATGATGTGCCCCGACCCATCGGTCAGAATAAGCATCGAGGACGCATCGCCCAAGATGTGCGCTGCGCGTTCCATTGCCTGACGTGCGGAAGCAGAAAGCAAGGCACTGTCGGCACGTCGCCTGTATAGCTCTGCCTCCGACAGCACGGGAGCAGCTTTACGGGAAACATCGATGTTGAAATTCTTGCTGCGTTGCCAGGAACCAGCAACGGCGGATCGAACCGCCTTCGGTTCATCACCGTCGTCCACAAAGCGCACCCAGGCAGCCCGAATGTCGCGTTCGTTCATCAGTCGTCCCTACCCCGAACAAACGTTCCTGTGCGGAGTGTATAGACGTTTCCTGTTACGCATTCAATATCTCTGAGATTATCGCGAGCGTTTCAACGCGCTATTCAATACACGTCACAAAACTTTTTATCGCGCCGTCTCGCAGTCAAGAGATCTGTTTGTGCAACATTAGGCGCGCGGAAAATTCTATTGAGCATGACCAGCGTCGTCGGCGTCTCCCTGCGGGTTTTATCTCCAGTTTGTGCGGTGCATCGTTCGCGTGACGGATACGTTCGCTGCAAAAAATCCCCAGTTGTCAGCGGCTCGCGCCACAAACTTGCTGACAAAACATTTCAATAAAGCGGCCTTTTGGGTTTCTGGCAGCATCAAAGTGCAATGCATCATTGTTGACAAATGCAACACTTGTTGTCGAACGCGATAGCACAGCGAACAGGGTACGCATTCAGCTGTACGTCCATTTCATCGATATGTCCGCGAGTTAACGAACTGGCACGCCTGTTGCGATGACCATCTCAACCGATCCGACAAAGGACCGGACTAGGGGATGGAAAGGTCACACGCATGAAGGCGGCGGTACTGCATCGCTATGACGAAAAGCTCTCGGGTCCGGAGTTCGTCACTTACCAGGATATCGAGGATCCCAAGATCCAAACGCCGACCGATGTCATCGTGCGCATTGGTGGCGCCGGCGTCTGTCGTACTGATCTCCATATCGTCGAGGGCATCTGGCGCGAAAAGTCCAACGTCGCCTTGCCCTACATCATGGGTCACGAGAACGCTGGTTGGGTCGAAGCCGTCGGCTCCGGCGTCGAAGGCGTAAAAATCGGCGACCCAATTATCTGCCACCCGCTCGTGACGAGTGGACACTGCCTCGCCTGTCGCCGCGGCAACGACATGCATGCCGACGGCAGCAGCTTTCCGGGCATCAATGCCAACGGCGGCTACGCGCAGTACCTAAAAACAACGCAACGGTCTTTGATCAAGCTGCCGAAGACGTTGGCGCCGAAGGATGTCGCGCCATACACCGATGCAGGATTGACGGCATACCGCGCTGCGAAGAAGGCCTCGCGCCACCTGTTGCCAGGGCAGTTCGCCGTCGTCATCGGCTGTGGCGGGCTCGGCCACATCGGCATTCAGGTGTTGAAGGCGCTGTGTGCGGCGACTGTTATCGCTGTCGACCGGTCGCTGGGCTCGTTGGACTTGGCGCGTGCCTGCGGCGCCGACCTTGTTGTGAAGGCCGACGGCAATGAGGTGGAATCCATCAAGGAGTTGACGGGCGGCCACGGCGCGGAAGCCGTCATCGACTTCGTCGGCGAAGGCGATGCGGTTGCCAACGGCATCGCCGCAACCCGTAACGATGGCTTCTATTACATCGTCGGCTACGGCGGCAAAGTCGAAATACCGACGCTGGATATGATCGCCTCCGAAAAGACGATCGTCGGCAATCTCGTCGGCACCTACGCCGAACTCGTCGAGCTGATGGCGCTTGCCGACAGCGGCCGCGTCAACCTCAAGACAAAGGAATACCGGCTGAGCAAGGCCAATCAGGCTCTGCTCGACCTGCATCACGGCAAGGTACACGGCCGCGCGGTGCTCATTCCGTGATCGCGCAGCAAGACAATCACCGCAATGGGCGCGACATGTTCGATGCGCGGGATCTTTGGTCGAAACTGGCAAGGAGTAGTGTCGTGGGCACGCCCGAAGGCAGAGACCACATGCTGAAACGCCACGACATCGTGGTGCGGATCATTGAAGCGAACTCCCGCCGCCTGCGGCTCGACAATGAAATCAACGGCCTCGATATCGAACGCCGCATCGTGGAGCGCGATCAGAAGGACGCGTCCGCCGATCCGGGCATCAGCGGACGCCTCGTGGCGATCGAAGCCAAGCTCGCCGAACTTCGCGAAGAGAGCAGCAAGCTCGACGCAACGCGCGCATGGCTCGAAGAATCGCTGGCCGAATTCGACGGCGGGTCACCGGCCGGCAGCGGCACGGCGGCGGGCAGGGCATAGGAGGTTCATCACCATGATCGAAGCACAGGCAGCTCAACCTCAGCCCAACGAAGAAGACCGTGCGAAGGATGGCTTCTTCCTGGAAGTGGGAGAGGTGGCCGAGCGCATGATTGCGGCGCACGGCAAGGATTTCGCGACGGGTGTCCTCATTCTGGCAGCGCGCTTCGTTGCCGAGGGCAAGCCGTTGGTGAGACCGAAGTGAGCTTCGGAATAATTCGGCAACTACGTACAGGATTTCAACGCAGGAGGTTGCAATGTCATCGGGCTTAACGCTCAACAAGATCACCGCCCAGAAGGGCATCAGCATCGCCGAGGCGACATCGCGCGTAGCCGACCTCGGCTGGACGCCGACATACGTCCAGGAAGCCGAGACGTTTCCGACAGACTATAAGATCTCGAAGGTCCCGCGCGATCCCATGAAGCAGGTGCTTCGCTCCTACTTCCCCATGCAGGAGGAAAAGGACAATCGCGTCTATGGCGCGCTTGATGCCGCACTGCGCGGCGACATGTTCCGCAACGTCGAACCCCGCTGGGTCGAGTGGATGAAGCTGTTCCTCGCCATCATCCCGTTCCCGGAGATCTCCGCGGCGCGTGCGATGGCCATGGTCGCCCGTTTGGCGCCCGGCGAAGAACTGCGCACCGGCTTCACGATGCAGATGGTCGACGAGTTCCGTCACTCCACGATTCAGATGAACCTGAAGAAGTGGTACATGGAGAACTACATCGATCCGGCCGGCTTCGACATCACGGAAAAAGCCTTCGGCAAGTGCTACGCGTCGACCATCGGCCGCCAGTTCGGCGAAGGCTTCATTTGCGGTGATGCCATCACCTCGGCCAACGTTTACCTGACCGTCGTCGCCGAAACGGCCTTCACGAATACGCTGTTCGTCGCCATGCCGTCGGAGGCCGCCCGTAACGGCGACTACGCGCTGCCGACCGTCTTCCTATCCGTGCAGTCGGATGAATCGCGTCACGTCGGCAACGGTCACTCGATGCTGATGGCGATGATCAACGACCCGTCGAACCATCTGCTGCTCGAGCGCGATCTCAAGTACGCCTTCTGGCAGAACCACACCATCGTTGACGCTGCGATCGGCACGTTCATCGAGTATGGCACCACGAACCGCGACAAGAACAAGGAATCCTACGTCGAGCTTTGGCATCGTTGGATCTACGAAGACTATTATCGCACCTACATGCTGCCGATCGAGAAGTACGGCATCAAGATTCATCACGACGATGTTGCCGCCGCCTGGGATCGCCTGGTCAAGAAGAACTACGTGCACAAGATCGCCCAGTTCTTCGCCGTCGGCTGGCCTGTCAACTTCTGGCGCATCGAAGCTCAGACCGAAAAAGACTTCGAGTGGTTCGAGCACAAGTATCCGGGCTGGTACGCTGAGTTCGGCGACTTCTGGAAGTGGTATGGCCGCAAGAGCGTGCCGGGCGAGACGAACATGCTGTTCGATCAGGAGAACGGCTACGTCTATCCGCATCGCTGCTGGAGCTGCATGTGCCCCTGCGTCATCCGGGAAGACTTCTGTGTGGGCGAAGTTGACGGCAAGCTCTACACGTACTGCTCCGAGCAGTGCAAATGGACGCACACCGTCGCCTTCCAGGCGGAGTACGAGGGACGTCCGACACCGGCCATGGGCCGCTTCAAGGGTCAGCGCATCTGGGAAGATTGCTACCACGGCTGGGACCTGGCCGATGCAATCAAGGATCTCGGCTTCCTTCGCCCGGACGGCAAGACGATCACGGCGCAGCCGCATCTGCGCTTTGACCAGAAGGACATGTGGACCCTCGATCATGTCAAGGGTCACACGATCCAGAGCCCACTCGTGTTGATCCGCGATATGAGCCCGGCCGACCGCGACAAGCATGTCGCCGAGTACCGCGCCGGTTTCAAGATCAAGCCCTGCAACTGCGGCAATGGTCACCACAAGCACTGAAGCCTGCCGGCAGGAGCCATCTCGTTTGGCTCCTGCCGCCCACGTCTCCATCAGCAATTTTTCCGAGCGGCGGCACGGACCAATGACAACACACAAAGTTACCCTTGAGCCTGTCGGCATCGAGATGAACGTGGAAGAGGGCGAGACCGTTCTCGACGCCGCCTTCCGGCAGGGCATCGCGCTGATGCACGGCTGCAAGGAAGGCCAGTGCTCGAGCTGCAAATCGAAGCTGATCGACGGCGACATCGACCTTCTGAAGTATTCGACGTTCGCTCTTCCCGATCACGAGCGCGACGAGAACTACATCCTGCTGTGCCGGACGCACGCCTTCAGCGATCTCACTGTCGAACTCACGAACTTTGACGAGGAACTGCTCAGCCGGTCGATCCCCGTCAAGGACTTCAAGGGCAAGGTCGCGGGCGTCAAGGATCTGACGCACGATATCCGGCTGCTGGAGATCGACCTCGACGAGCCGATCAAGTTTTGGGCCGGCCAGTACGTCGACATCAGCATCCCGAGCAAAGGTGTGACGCGCCCCTATTCGATGGCCAATCCCCCGAGCGAAGGCCAAAAGCTACAGTTCATCATCAAGAAATATCCCGACGGCGAATTCTCGGCGCTCCTGGACGGCGAGTTGAAGCCGGGCACAGAGATCACGGCGAAAGGCCCCTACGGCGGCTGTTTCCGTCGCGAAGGACGGCCTGGCCCCATCGTCCTGATCGGTGGCGGATCTGGCATGTCGCCGCTTTGGTCGATCCTGCACGATCACATCCAGAGCGGCGAGCAGCGCCCCATCCGCTTCTTCTACGGCGCCCGGACCGAGAAGGATCTGTTCTACCTCGACGAGTTCGCCGGCATCACCAGCAAGCTCTCCGACTTCAAGTTCATCCCTGCCCTCTCCGACAACAACGGCGGCTCCTGGAACGGCGACACCGGGTTCGTGCACGACGTTGTGCAGCGGCGCCTGCGCGAAGAGCAACTGACAGGGCCGATCGATGCGTACTCCTGCGGGCCACCGCCCATGATCGACGCCGTCATGCCGGTGCTGTTCGGCATCGGCGTCGAGCCGGACCATTTCTACTACGACAAGTTCACTCAGCCGATGAAGAAAGACTGACGGCCCCGAGGCAACAACACGCGGCAGCAAATGCTGTGGATCAAGTGGAGGACGACATGGAAGGCACTGCAACGCCAATCAAATCGGGAGCCGCGGGGGCCGCGACGTTTCCTGGCTCCGACAGCCGGAAGTTCAACTACTACGACCCCAAGGGACGCAAATCCACGCACTACGAAGACATGACCCTCGACGTACAGCCCGATCCCGATCGCTATCTGCTTCAGGATTGGATCATCAACTTTCCCGACGGCACGCCCACCTACTCGAAAGATTGGACGCGCTGCAAGTCGGTGGACTGGCACAAATATCGCGCAGTCGACCAGGAATGGGAGAAGACGCACTACCAGCGCCAGTCCACCATCTGCGGCACCGTACAGTCGGTAATCGAGAACGGCCGCCGCTCTGGCGCAGCAGCCCGCTTTGACAAGTCGTGGGTCAAGGTCCTGCAGGACCACCTGGGTGCCTACAAGCACGCCGAATTTGGCCTTGGCACGTCGCTGATGCAGGCGCAGCGCTACGGCTTCACGCAAATGATCAACAACGCGATCCTCACCAACTCGTCTTACAAGCTGCGCTTTGGACAGGATCTCACTTTGTACCTGGGAGAGATCGGGCTCGATATCGAGGGCGGCATCGACAAGGACGCCGGCAAGAAGCATTGGATGGAAGATCCAATCTGGCAGGGCACACGCCGCGCCATCGAAGAGATCATGGCCAGCTCCGACTACCTGGAGCAGTACATCGCCATCAACGTCGTGTTCGAGCCTCTGGTCGGTGAATTGTTCCGCTCCGGCTTCGTTCTGCAGATGGCCGCAGCACATAACGACTTCATCACGCCCAGCGTCGTCTCGGCCGCCGAAGGCGACTATGAACGCAACCTGGCGAACTGCGTCGAGCTCGTTCACAACCTGCTCAATGACCAGGACTATTCGCTGCACAACAAGGTGATCATCGGCGAGTGGGTGGAAAAACACGCCAAGCTCGCCCACGCGGCAGCGGCGCAGCTGCAGCCGATCTGGTCGCTGCCGCGCGTCAAGGTGGCGAGCTTCCCTGAAAGCTTCGATTTGGCGCGCAACCGCTTCAACAACGTACTCCAGCAGTGCGGTCTGCCTGTGCCTGCCGTCACGGCCTGATGTGCGGGATTCGATAGTGCGGAATGAACATCGAGATAGGACGGCAGAACATGAGTGACCATAGCGCAAATATTTTTCAGTCGATGGACAAGCTGAAATTCGATGGGACGATCTCGCATCAGTGCGGCGTGACGATGAACGACAGCGTGGAGGCGCGGGCGATCGCCGAGGTGATGGCGGATAAGCCAAACATCACCGTCACCTACATGCCGGCGATGATCCGCATCGACGGCCAAGGCAAGATCGAATTCAACATGAGCGAGATCAGCGAAGCTCTTGGCCGCACCATGACAACGAACATCTTTGAAATCTCCACATCCACGCACTACGGCCGGATGGTGATGATCGACGAGGACAATGTCGTGCTGTTCGGCAACATGGAAGACGCGATGAAATACATTTAGGCGTCGCACGGCACCAATCGGAAACTTCAGCTCGATCGACGGGCTGGCATCGTCAATGTGATGCAGGGGACCTATCCATGTATGTGACGAAAAAAGGCGAAGAGATCTTCGTCATCGACGGGCACACCCACTTTTGGGATGGCAGTCCGGCCAACCAGCGGAACGTTCACGGCAAACAGTTCATCGACTGCTTCTTCAACTACCACACGGGCCTCAGCCCCAAGGAAGAGCTGTGGCCCAAGGAGAAGTTCGAGAAGTACAGCGCCGAAGACATGCACGACGACCTCTTCGTCAAGGGGTACGTGGACATGGCGATCCTGCAGCCGACGTATCTGAAGGAATTCTACGTCAACGGCTTCAACACCACGGAGCAGAACCACAAGATGGCCGAGGCTTACCCCGGCCGCTACATCTGCAATGGATCCTTCGATCCGCGCGAAGGCGCCAAGGGCATCGAATACCTGCACAAACTGAAAGAGCAGTACGACATCAAAGGCGTGAAGCTCTATACCGCCGAGTGGCGCGGTGACTCCAGGGGCTACAAGCTGACGGACACTTCGTGCCAGGAATACCTTCGCTGGTGCGAAAAGCTAGGCATCAAGAATGTCCACGTCCACAAGGGTCCGACGATCCTTCCGCTGAATCGCGATGCTTTCGATGTCGCCGACATCGATGACGTGGCGACGTCGTTCCAAAATCTCAACTTTATCGTCGAGCACTGCGGGCTTCCGCGCCTGGACGATTTCTGCTGGATCGCCACGCAGGAAACCAACGTCTATGCGGGGCTGGCCGTTGCGATACCCTTCATTCACAGCCGTCCGGCCTACTTCGCGCACATCATCTCCGAACTGCTGTTCTGGGTCGGCGAAGACAAGATCCTGTTCGGCAGCGACTACGGCATTTGGACGCCGAAGTGGATCATCGACAAGTTCATGGCTTTCGAAATGCCGAAGGACGTCGCCGCGGAGACCGGCACGTCGCTGACGCTTGAGAGCAAAAGGAAGATTCTGGGGCTCAATGCGGCGCGCCTCTACGACATCGATGTCGCGGCGCAAAAACAGAAGCTGGCGCCGGCGCCTCGGCAGAAGGTCGCAGCGGGCGGAGGTTGGTTCAGATGAATGCCGTAAGTCCCTGCGAGATCCCAATGGAACAGTTGCGCGAAGACGTGTGGCTGCGGTTGAGCCGCGTAACGGACCCGGAACTCGATGAAGCCGTCACCGACATGGGCTTCATCGAATCCTACGAGATCAGGGACGGCGGCCACGTCCACGTCGCGTTTCGGCTGCCGACCTATTGGTGCTCGCCCAACTTCGCTTTCATGATGGGACACGACATGCGCGTCTCGGTCATGGCGTTGCCGTGGGTGAAGCACGTAGATGTTGTGCTCGGCGAGCACATGTACGTCGACCAGATCAATCGCGGCGTAAACGGCGGGCTGAGCTTCCAGGAAACGTTCGGCGACGCCTCCAACGGAGAACTCGAGGAGATTCGTCAGACATTTCTCCGCAAGGCGTTCCAGTGGCGGCAAGAGGCGTTGATCACGGACCTCCTGCACCGGGGAGCGAAAGCCGGCGCGCTGGTCGACTGGACGATTGACCGCCTGCGCGAGGCCTCCGAAACCGAAGCGTCCCGGCATCTCATCACGCGCTATCTTGAACGGCGCAATGTTCCAGGTGCGTTTGCCGGTGGTGATTGCGCGCTTGTCTCGCTCGACGGCACACGCCTAGACGCTTCAAGCATGACCGATTACCTGCGCGCCATTCGGCGGATACGCACCAACGCCGAATTCAACGGGGCGCTGTGCCGGCGCCTGCTCGACGAACGCTTCGCCACCGAACCTCTAAACATCTGCCAATCCGGGCGCGCGACGCCCTAAGAAAACAAGCCCAAGGAAACGTTCCAATGCCCAAGATGATGCTCCACGACGACGACGCCCGGGACGCGCTGGCCCGCGGT
Source organism: Hyphomicrobiaceae bacterium (assembly GCA_030655135.1). GTDB lineage: Bacteria > Pseudomonadota > Alphaproteobacteria > Rhizobiales > Hyphomicrobiaceae > JAKAXS01. Next base: position 49,374 of record JAURWC010000009.1, read on the forward strand.
GTCCACAAGCTTGCCCGTGCCGTGGCAGGTACGCTCGGCCCGCGCGGCATGAATGCCGTGATGGACCGCCCCGTCGGCACGCCGATCATATCGCGCGATGGCGTGACCATCGCCGCGGAGATCGAACTGGAGTGCCCGTTCGAGAACATGGGTGCCCAGATCGTTCGCGAGGTTTCCAAGCAAACCAACGACGTCGCGGGTGACGGCACCACGACTGCTACCGTTCTTGCCGACGCCCTCGTGCAGGGCGGCATCAAGGCTGTCGCCGCTGGCGCCAACGCTGTCGAGCTTGTCCAGGGCATGGAGTTGGCGGCCCATGAGGTCGTTGCTGGGCTGAAGGCCCTTGCCGAACCTGTAACGACCGCATCGACCGTACGGGCCGTCGCGACGATTGCGGCCAACGACGAGGCACTCGGGAGCATTGTCAGCGAGGCCTTCGAGAAAGCCGGCACGCACGGAATTGTCGACGTCCAGTACGGCATCGGCATGCACGCGGAATTGGAATTCATCGAGGGCATGACATTCGATCGCGGATACCTGTCCCATCATATGGCGACGGATCCCGAGTCGATGGAGGCTGAACTGGATGATCCTCTCGTCTTGATTACCGATCACAAGGTCCAGACACCTGCCGAGCTTACGGCTGTCTATGCCCTAGCGCAAAAAGCAAAGCGCCCTTTGCTGGTGATTGCGGAAGAGATTTCACCCGCATGCGTGATGGATATGCTGAAGACGCGGGAGAAGACCGGCCTGCCGATCGTGGCCGTGAACCCGCCTGAATACGGGCATTGGCGCAAGGCCATGCTTGAGGACATTGCCATCGTCACCGGCGGCCGGGTGATCTCGCGAGACCTCGGTGGAAAGATCGAGACGTGCGAGGCCGCCGATCTCGGCGGCGCCAAGAAGGCAATGATCTCGGCCGCTCGGACGGCCATTGCCGGCGGCGCGGGAAATGCGGAGACGATCGCGTCGCGTCGTGAGCAGGTTAAACGCCAGCACGAAGCTGCGCCGGAGAACGTAGAGCGCGATAAATTCAAGGACCGCTTGGCCAAATTGTCCGGCGGAACGGCGATCATTTTCGCTGGCGGTGCCACGCCGGTTGAATTGAGGCGTAAGGCGCAACTGATCGACGATGCTGTCTGCGCCGCGCGTGCCGCCCTTGAAGAAGGTGTCGTCCCGGGCGGTGGCACGGCCCTGTTGCGCGTTGCCGCCGGCGTGGAGAAGCTGGCGAACACGGTAAAGGGAGACGTTCGCAAGGGTATCGATCTAGTGCGAGAGTGCCTGCAAAAGCCCCTCGAACGGATTGCGCAGAACGGAGGCTTCGACGGCGCGGAGAAAGTTCGGCTGGTGATGGCGGCTGGCGGGACATCCGGTTTCGATGCCCGCTCTGGCGAAATCGTCGACCTCGTGAAAGTGGGAATCGTCGACCCTGCGAAGGTGGTTCACAGCGCGATGCGCAACGCCGCTTCAGTCGCCGGTCTCATATTGACGACGCACACGCTCGTCGCCAAGCGGCCGGATGACTACGACCCGACGAAGGAACCGGCACGGGGCGGCGGCGCCGAACTTCTGGGAAGAACACCTCCACAGATCAAGCTGGTCAACTGAACGACGGCAGCATCCTATCAACACGAGGCAGAGCACTTCCTATGAATCGCTACCTGGCAGAATTTCTCGGCACGGCAACTCTGGTGTTTGTTGGATGCGCAGCAATTACGCTGGGCGGACTTGGGGCGGCGTTGTCCGCCCCGCAGGAGGTGTCGGCCCTGGCGTTGCTGCCGATCGCGGCCGCGTTCGGACTTACGGTGGCGGCACTTGCCTATGGCATAGGGCCGATCTCCGGCTGCCATATCAATCCAGCGGTCTCAATTGGCGCATGGGCTGCAGGTCGATTGCCGGGCGCGGATTTGCCTGGCTACATCATCGCCCAGGTTCTTGGCGGTATCGCTGGTGCAGCGTTGCTCTTGTTTGTCTTGTCCGGAAAGGTCGGCGGTTATGATCTCGCTGCCTCGGGGTTGGGTGAGACCCGGTGGTCAGGCCTTGCGGTAACGCAAGCTTTCGTCGTCGAGTTCATCGCAACGTTCCTGTTTGTCGTCGTCATCCTAGGGGCCACGTCGCGATCCGGAACAACACCGGCCGCCGGTCTCGCTATCGGGCTCGCGTTGCTGGTGATGCATCTTGCCTTCATCCGCGCCACAGGCGCCTCGCTCAATCCGGCCCGGTCTCTGGGCCCGGCGCTTCTCGTCGGGGGCGGCGCGCTGTCTGATGTTTGGCTCTACATCGTGGCGCCACCGCTCGGCGCATTGTTCGCGGGGCTGTTGTTCAAAAGTGCACTTTTGGAATCGCGGCAGTCCAGCACCTGAAATTGGAAGTGGTCTTGCTGAAGCGCTCTTCGTTCGTGATGCAAGAAGCATCACGAACGCAGCGGAGGAAACGTTTTGAGATCGGCTCCATCACCTTCAGCGTCCTGCGGTTGCCTAGCAAGTGCGGTTGCCGCCTTGGCGCTGCTCCTCGTCGCGCCGAATGCCGGCGCCGCGCACGAGATTTTTGTGACCAATGAGAAGGACAACACGGTTTCCGTGATAGACGCGAAATCGCTGGAAGTCGTTCGCGTCATTCCTGTCGGCAAACGCCCGCGCGGGATCATCTTCTCAAAGGATTTTTCCCAGTTCTATGTCTGCGCGAGCGACAGCGACGCTGTGCAAGTCTTCGAAGCGGCGACCGGAAAACATCTCCACGACCTGCCTTCCGGCGATGATCCGGAGCAGTTCTCGCTTTCACCGGATGGTCAACGGCTGTACATCGCCAATGAAGACAATGCGGTGACGACGGTCATCGACATACCCAGCCGCAAGGTCATCGCGCAGATCGACGTCGGTATCGAGCCGGAGGGCATGGCGGTATCTCCGGACAACACACTGGCCGCCACGACGTCGGAAACGACGAATATGGCGCACATCATCGACACTAAGACGTTCGGCGTGATCGAGAATGTTCTGGTCGATCAGCGGCCGCGCCATGCCGAGTTCACTGCGGACAGCCGGAAGCTGTGGGTTTCGTCCGAGATCGGCGGAACGATATCGGTCATCGATCTTGCCAGCAAAAGCGTCGAGCACGTCATCCGGTTTGAGGTGCCCGGTGTTCTACCGCACAATATTCAGCCCGTCGGCTTCACGTTCACCAAAGACGGGAGCCGGGTCTTCGTTGCACTGGGCCCGGCAAACCGTATCGCCGTCGTCGATACGGCGACCTTCAAGGTGGTGAAGTACATCCTTGTCGGTCAGCGCGTTTGGCACCTTGCAATGACCCCGGACAACGGTTTGCTATTCACGACGAACGGCGTTTCGAACGACGTGACGGTGATCGACACGGTCGATCTCAAACCGATCAAATCGATCAAGGTCGGGCGCTATCCCTGGGGCGCGGCTCTCCGCGCGATCGGCGGACAAAATCTGGTACCGGTCGCCAATAACAAATGATTGAACGTAACTTTTGGGAGGGGCGTCTATGTCTCGAGTGCGCGCTGCGGTTTGTGTGGCGGTGTCGGCAGCTGTGCTGCTTTGCGGCGGAACGATGCGCAGCTGGGCGCATGGCGACGTCACGCCGCAACCCGTCGATACGACGGGCCTGGAACCGCTGGGCGAGGAGTGGCGCAAAGAGAACCCTTACCGGGGCAACGAGACCGCGATCAAAATCGGCGCCTCGGCCTACAATCAAAACTGTGCCCGGTGCCACGGGCTGGAGGCGATCTCGGGCGGCATTGCCCCTGATCTCAGGGGCCTCGAAAAAGATGCGTCCGGCGACGCTTGGTTCTTGAACAGGATCCGCAAAGGCGCGACCATCAATGGCGACTTCAAGATGCCGCCATTCGAGAAGCTCATGAGCCAGGAGGCCATGTGGGCCATCCGCAGCTACATCGACTCCCGGCCGACGGAGTGAGTTCTTGAGAACGCACTTCGCGCTGACCAAGTATCTCGGTCTCGTATGTGCTTTGGTGGCATACGCGTCGGCGGTTCTCGCTCGTCCGCTCGACGAAGTCGTCGCCTCGAAAACGTTGCGCGTGGTCGTCTATCGCGATAACCCGCCATTTTCCTGGATGGAAGGAGACCAGCCTCGCGGCATCGACGTCGACATCGGCAAAGCGCTCGCACGCCATCTCGGCGTCGAGCCGGAAATCGTCGCGCGCATGACGGCCGAAGATGTCGATGACGACCTGCGCTTCAACATCTGGAAGGGGCCCTATTCCGAAGGCGGCGTCGGCGACGTCATGCTGCACGTCCCCGTCGATCGCGACTTGATGGCACGCAACAATCTGGCAGTGATCAGCAATGCGTATTTCATGGAGAGCGTCGCGCTGGCCATCGACCCAGACAGGCAGGCTGCCCCCACGAGCTTCGACGCCTTCACCGAGGCGAAAATTGGCGTCCAATTTTCAACCGTCGAGGACTACTTCCTTCTCCGGTTTGGAAACGGAAAGCTGATAAGCAACATCGCGCACCACACGAAACTCGAAAAGGGCATCGACGCATTTTTGAAGAAGGACACGGTGGCGATTCTCGGCGTGCGGTCTGACATCGAAGGGATGCTCAACCGAAAAGGCGCCAAAGCGCGGTTCGTCGACGTGCCGATGCCGGGCCTGGCGCGGAAGAACTGGCTGATCGGCACAGCTGTCAAAGACGACAGCCGCGACCTCGGTTACGCCATCGGTGCAGCATTTGAGAAGATGCGCACGTCGGGCGACCTGCAGAACATCTTTAGCAGCTATGGCGTCACTTACGTTTCACCGGCCACGCCGGACTGACGCTGGACCCTCTATTTATTGAGCGGATAGACTCCGGCCCACAGGCCGATTGGCGCACCCGGCAGGATTCGAACCTGCGACCTCTGCCTTCGGAGGGCAGCACTCTATCCAGCTGAGCTACGGGTGCTGAGAGCCAGGGCCTAGATAGACCATTCGCGGCCCGGCCGCAAATGCCCAGAAGATCGGGCCTTGCTGCCGGGCTTACGCAGCGGTGCGACGGTCGTCTTGCCGGAGCGAAGACAAGAACTCGTTGACCTCGTTCGTCAAACGCTGAGCCTCATTGGACAGGCTGTCAGCCGCCATCTGTACCGCCTCGCTCGACCGGCTGGTCTCGCCAATGGCCCCCGATACGCGTGAGATGTCACCCGCCAACTGCTGCGTACCGGTGGCCGCGGCCTGGGCGCTGCGTGAGATCTCGGCCGTCGCCGCGCCCTGCTCTTCCACTGCCGTGGCAATGGCGATGGTCACTTCGGTAATGTCGTGCATGGCAGTCGCCACCTCGCGAATGGCAGCCACGGCGTTGCGGGTCGATGACTGGATGCCGCTCACCTGCTGGGCAATCTGATCCGTGGCCTTGGCCGTCTGGTCGGCCAGCGACTTGACCTCCTGCGCCACGACGGCAAATCCCTTGCCCGCCTCGCCGGCGCGGGCTGCCTCGATCGTTGCGTTGAGCGCCAGAAGATTGGTTTGTGCCGCGATTTGCTGGATCAGGTCGACAACCGTGCCGATCGTCTGGCCGGCGAGCGCCAGGCCCTCGATCTCGCTGGCCGAGCGGTCCGTAGTCTTTTCCGCATCTCTCACGATCGATCCCGCCTGCGTAACCTGCCGCGTGATTTCCTGGATTGAGGCCGAGAGCTGTTCGGCCGCGGCTGCAACAGAATTGACGTTCGTCGTGGCATGGCCCGACGCCTGGCTGGCCGAGTCGGCCTGCGTCGCGGCGGCGGTTGCGATCGAGCCCAGCGACTGCGCAGTCTCGCGCATCACCGACGTATCGTCGTTGACCGAGTCCAATACACGCCCCACGGACGAGTTGAACTTTTCCACGGCCGCCTCGACAGCCGACGTACGCGCGGCGCGCATCTCGGACTCGCGCTGAGTGGCCGCTGTCAGTTCGCGGTTGCTGCGCATCGCCTTTTGGAACACTGCGATAGAGCGCGCCAACGCACCGATTTCGTCTGATCTTGCTTCGAAAGGAATTATCGTATCGCTGCCGCCGGCCACCAGTGCGGTGATGGACGTGATTTGCGCCAGGGGTCTGGCAACAGCATTGCGTATGACAAGGATGCCCACCGAAGCCAGCACCAGCACCTGCAGGGCTAGCGCCGTTAGCAGCATTGTGACCTGCTGCACGCTCGTATCGAGAGCGACATGGGCCGCGTCTGTACGAGCCCGGTAGCTCTGACCGAGCTTCTGCAAATCTTCGTTGAGCGCAGAGCGGACCGAGCGATTGGCATCATTGTCGCCGAACTCGCGTGCGGCCTGCGGGCTCATCTTCTCGGCGCGGTCGACCATCTCGCGGCGGAAGTCCATGAACTGTTTGATGCGCGTATTGAACCCGTCGAATTCCTTGGTCTCATCCGCACTTAGCAAACCGCGCCACTCAGACACCACTTGATCGATGCGATCGATGTAGTTCAACTGGCTCGCGCCGAATTTCTTGGCCTTCTCCCAATCCGGCGACATGTAGATGCCGCGCGATTCCATCACGACCGCAAAGATCAGCCCGTTGACCTTTTCCACACCGATGGTGCCTTGCGCGGCGGCGTTCACCTCATCGACGAGGCCCTGCTGCGTCCGCGATTCATAGACGAGTACGCCGACAAGCGCCAAAGTGGCGGCAACAAGCAGGGCGAAAATGGAATAAAGCTTTGCCGCGATGGAAAGCTGGGACAGTGCACGCATCGTTTGGTCCTGAAAGGCTACGGCTGAGTATTTTCATTAGCTTAATTGATCGTCGTTAATAATCGGTTGGCGCCTGATGCGCCAACTACCAGAAGTATTTGGCTAACTTGCAAGATCAACTCGCTTGCTGACCCGCCGTCGTGCGGCTCGTATAGTCCGCGCCGAACAACATGAGCGAAAAGCCGAAATGACCAAGCCAGCCACGCGCGCCCCGGCAGCCTGTTCCGTGCCGGAGGGCGAAGCCGTTCCGATCGTCAAGGGCAGCCACGTTTATCTCGTTGACGGGTCCGGCTACATCTTCCGCGCCTTCCACGCCCTGCCGCCTCTGACGCGCCCGTCGGATGGGCTGCCCGTCGGCGCCGTTCACGGCTTTTGCGCCATGCTGTGGAAGCTGCTGGGTGAGAGCAAGCTGTCCGACAAACCGACCCACTTCGCTGTGATCTTCGACGCCTCCGAGAAGACGTTCCGCAACGAGATCTACCAGGAGTACAAGGCGCACCGCCCGCCGGCGCCGGAAGAGCTGATCCCGCAATTCCCGCTGATCCGCGATGCCGTGAAGGCCTTCAACATCGCCTGCCTGGAGCAGAATGGCTACGAGGCCGATGACCTGATCGCCACCTACACCCGCGACGTCGTCGCCGCCGGCGGCGAGGTGACGATCGTTTCGTCCGACAAGGACCTGATGCAGCTGATTCAGCCGGGCGTCGTCATGTTCGACGGCATGAAGAACAAGAAGATCGGCCCCGACGAGGTGTATGAAAAGTTCGGCGTGAAGCCGGACAAGGTCATCGACATTCAGTCGCTCGCCGGTGACTCGACCGACAACGTTCCAGGCGTGCCCGGCATTGGCATCAAGACAGCCGCCGAGTTGATCACGCAATATGGAGATCTCGATACGCTGCTGGCCCGCGCCGGCGAGATCAGGCAGCCCAAGCGCCGCGAAAAGCTGATCGAGTTCGCCGATCAGGCCCGCATCTCGCGCGACCTCGTCACCCTGATGCAGGACGTGCCCCTCTCCGTGCCGGCAGATCAACTGGGCGTGCAGGAGCCGCAGGCTGATACCCTGCTCGGCTTCCTGCGCCTGATGGAGTTCGGCACGCTGACCCGCCGCATCGCCGACAAGCTTGGCGTCGACGCGCCCGCAGTCTCCGCGCCCTCGACAGGATCGGCCGCAGCCAAGACGGACAAAGCCACAGCACCACGCGCTGAGCCCGGCGCCCCGCCCGCCGCAGCGGCAAGCGAAGGCCCAGGCACGCCCGCAGCCCTCGTTGCGTTCGCCGGCGCCCAGGCTTTGAGCCCACCGATCGACCGCAGCAAATACGAAATCGTCCAGACCCCGGAGGCGCTGGCTGTTTGGGTCGCAAGCGCCTACGACTCTGGCCGCTGCGCCTTCGACACCGAGACTACCAGCATCGATCCGATGCAGTGCGATCTCGTCGGCATGTCGCTGGCTACCGCTCCGGGAAAGGCCTGCTACATCCCGATCGCGCACCGTGCCTCGAAAGGCGGCTTCGACTTCGGCGAGGGCGACCTCATCCAGCAGATCGCAGCAGCTGACGTGCTCGCCACCCTAAAGCCGATGCTCGAGGATCCCACGGTCCTCAAGATCGGCCACAACATGAAGTACGATCTCAACGTGCTTCAGCGCCACGGCATCGCGCTGCGCTCCATCGACGACACGATGCTGCTCTCCTACACGCTCGACAGCGGCAAGGGCCCTCAAGGCATGGACGAACTGGCCGAACGCCACCTGGGCCACACCTGCATGCCGTTCACGAAAGTGATCGACTTCGCCCCCGGCCAGAAGAAGAACGAGAAGACCTTTGCCGAAGTGCCCCTCGACAAGGCGACCGAATACGCCGCCGAGGATGCCGACGTCACGCTGCGCCTCTGGCTCAAGCTGAAGCCGCGCCTCGTCGCCGAACGCATGACGACCGTCTACGAAACGCTGGAGCGCCCGCTGCTGCCGGTCATTGCGGAGATGGAGCAGCACGGCATCAAGGTTGACAAGGCGATCCTCGCCCGCCTGTCGTCCACGTTCTCGCAGGGCGTGCATCGCCTGGAAGAAGAGATCAACGGCCTCGTCGGCCACAAATTCAACTTCGGCTCACCCAAGCAGCTCGGCGAGCTGCTGTTCGACCGCCTGAAGCTGCCGGGCGGCAAGAAGACAAAATCCGGCCAGTGGGAAACCCGAGCCGGCCTGCTCGACGATTTGGCCGCCAACGAGGAACTGCCCGACGATGCCCGCGCGTTGATCAACAAGATGCTGGAGTGGCGCCAGCTCACCAAGCTGCGATCCACCTACACCGACGCGCTGCCGCACTACCTGCACCCGCAGTCGAACCGCATCCACACGTCGTACTCGCTGGCCGCCACCACCACTGGCCGCCTAGCATCGTCAGAGCCCAACCTGCAGAACATCCCGATCCGCACTAAGGAAGGCCGCGAGATCCGCACCGCCTTCATTGCCGAGCCCGGCCACAAGCTGATCTCGGCCGACTACTCGCAGATCGAGCTTCGCGTGCTGGCCCACATCGCTGACATCCCGCAGCTGAAGAAGGCCTTCGACGAGGGCCTCGATATTCACGCCATGACGGCATCTGAGATGTTTGGCGTGCCGGTGAAGGACATGCCAAGCGAAGTGCGCCGACGCGCCAAGGCGATCAACTTCGGCATCATCTACGGCATCTCCGCCTTCGGCCTGGCCAACCAGCTGTCGATCCCGCGCGAGGAAGCCGGCGACTATATCAAGACGTACTTCCGCCGCTTCCCCGGCATTCGCGACTACATGGAAGAGACCAAGAAGTTCGCCCACGAGCACGGCTACGTGACGACCATCTTCGGCCGCAAGATGCACTACCCCGAGATCAACACGCGGAACCCCTCAATGCGCTCGTTCCTGGAACGCGCCTCTATCAACGCGCCAATCCAGGGTTCGGCCGCCGACGTGATCCGTCGCGCTATGGCGCGCATGCCGGGTGCATTGCGCGACGCCGGGCTGGAGAGCGCGCGCATGCTGCTGCAGGTGCACGATGAGTTGGTGTTTGAGGCGCGCGAAGCGGAGGTGGAGAAGACACTGACGCTAGCAAAGACTGTGATGGAGCGGGCCGCGCTGCCTGCGGCTGCACTGACTGTACCGCTGCAGGTCGACGCCAAAGCGGCTGACAACTGGGAAGCGGCGCATTAGCGGTCTTAAAGTCTACTCAATGTCGACGTGACAAAAAAAATGGCGCCTCCTGAGTCAGGAGGCGCCGGCAATCTTACTTCTTCATATCGGTCTGCGAATTCGGCTCGGCAGTCTTGCCGTTGACCGGAGGTGTCTTGTCCTTTGCCAACGACGGGTCAGTGCCGGTCGTGCCGCTCGATGCTCCCGAAGACGCGCCGCCCGAAGAGTTGCTGCTGTTCGAACCGTCGGTGGTGTTTGCCGGAGCGGTCTGCTTGGACGTACCGTCAGGCTGTGCTGCGGCGCCGCTATTAGCTGGTGGTGCGCCGGCGCTTGGTGCGGCGGTCTGAGCCAGTGCAACGCTGGAGGACAGCGCGAAAAGCGCAGCGGCTGCGGCGGTTGTATATTTCATGGGGTTTCCTTTTTGTTTTGGGGACTCGAAGGCCACGTCTGAAAAGTCTAGAGCAGCGCGGTTGTTCCGCGGCCGTAGCTCAAATTTCTACTGTTGCACGGGCGTTGGCGGCATGGTGCCCGGCAAAAGGCCAAAATAGTAGAAAATGCCCAGGCCAATAATGAATAGAGCGATGAGCGACACCGTCAGGATAATGAAGGTATCCGGTGAATTTTCTGCCTGCGTTGCTTCGCGCGGCGTTTCGACTTTTTTACCTTGAACGTTACCAGTCATGCGTCACCTCCAGTTGAGGAGTGCAACGCACGAGCTCTACGGAGGTTCGATTGAGACGCGTCTGGCCTTCGTTTGCCGCTAATCCCGGGAAGATCAAGCTGGGCGCATCAGGCCGCTTCGCTGGCGGCTTGATGTTCGGTCACGCCTGCGGCCGTAAAGATCTTCACGTTGTTGCGGCCATTCTGCTTCACTGAGTACAGCGCCACATCTGCCCGCTTCATGAGCACATCCGCGTTGATGCCTGGCTCCTTGCGCGCCACGCCGATGCTGAGCGAGATCAGTTCGACATGGCCGTCGATCGTGACAGGCCGCTTGACGGCTTCCAGTATCCGGCGCGCCACGTCATGCGCCAGCAAAGTCTCTCCACCGTCGTGCAGAATGATTGCGAACTCGTCGCCACCAATGCGTGCCACCGTGTCGAACTCGCGAACGCAGCTGGTCAACCGCGCGCCAACGACCTTGAGCAGCTCGTCGCCGGCCGCATGGCCGAGGGAGTCGTTGACGTGCTTGAAGTGGTCGACATCGATCAACATGACGCAGAACTCTTCGTCGGCATGACCGGAACTGCAGAGCCGAGACAGCTCCTCGGCAAAGAACCGCCGGTTCGGCAGGCCCGTCAAGGCATCGTGCATCGAGATGTGGCGCAGCGCGTCTTCGGCCTGACGATCTGCGGTGATGTCTGTGTAGGTGCAGGTTACGCCGTTCGGGGTGCGGCGCTGCGAGATGCGGATGGTTCTGTTGTCGGACAGCAACTGATCGACGTCACCATTGGCCAGCAGCGGCAGCCCGGCCTCCGCGACAGGCATGGAACATGGCGAATGCGCGCACAGCTTCACCAAGCTTTCGAACGGCAAGCCGATCGTCACGGCATCACCAGAAAGCGCGTACATCTGCAGGAAACGGTCGTTGCGCGCGACGATCTTCAACTCCTTGTCGAAGATGCACAGCCCCTGATTCATCGCGTCCAACGCAGCGTCCAGGGTGCGCCTATTGTTCTGGTCTGCGGCAGAGAGTTGCTCGACGCGTTCCCTCATAGCGTCGCGCTCGGCCACCGCGGCGGCCACGAACAGGGTCGTAAACAGGTTGACGAGGCAGAACAGCTGCACGAGCCAGACCCGGGCGGTGTCATCGCTAGTGTGACTGATAGCGGCCGGACCAAAGCCTGCGTAAGTTGCGTAGATCGAAACAATGGACAGGAAGAGCGTTGCGAACGCAGCGTGCCGCGGACCGAGCTGGAAAGCGATCGCCACGCACACCGGCGTGACGACGAACAGCATTGGCACGCTGGTCTGACCAAAAACCAGGGCGCAGACGGCGATCAACCCGGCATAGAGCGTAACGACCTGAGACGTTTCAACGCCGGTCCGAACTGAGCCCCCGGGCCGCAATGCCAACGCGACGGCTGGCGTGATGACGAGCAGTCCCATGACGTCGCCCAGGTACCAGACCGATAGCGCCGCCAGGACGTCGGCTCCCGTCGACGCAGCAATGATGAAAGCACCCGCAACCGATGGCAACGTGGCGGACACCAGACAGACCGCTATAAATTTGATCACGGTGCGAAGTTCACCGAAATCGAGGTGACCACCGCACAGGCGCTCGAGCAAAAGGAGGGCAATGACGACCTCCACGACGTTTACGCCGGCGGACCCGGCCGCCAGCCCTATCGACTGCCCAAAGACAAGATTGAGGAACACGTTGATGCCGAAGCACCCCACCACCGTATGCAGTCTCACCCTGAGGCTGTCGCTCAGCAGCAAGGCTGCCAGCAGCAGGCCGTTTGCCGGCCAGATCGCAGCAACGGTCGATTCAGTCTGGGTATGGCGCATCGCGACGCAGACGCAGATGCCGAAAAGCAGCGGGACGACCCGCCCGTAAAAGCGGTCGCCCGTAACCAGCCAAGCGAAATGGTTGTCCTCTATTGCCGTCTCGAACCAGCGTACCGACACCGGGACGTGCGCGGGCAACAATGCGAAATGCATCGAAAGTACGCCTGACAGACACCGAATTTATCGTTCCCATTTTGCGATAGGTTGGTTGACATAAACCTAATATCCCAATGGTTTTTATTGGATTTCAGCAGAAAGAAATAAACGGAAACGTGCTCGGAGGATGGCGGCCGAGCGTGCCTGATATGTACCGCTCGACTGCGCTCAAGCCCTTGCTAACAGACAAAAATCCACACCGATCCAGCGCCCCATCCGCGCCCCATTCCACGTCATACTCCCCCAGCTTGACTCAGCGTCGGCGGTGGAAGAAGACTCAAGCAGGGGAATCGCAAGTTAACGTGATGTTAACTAGACCGAAACAAGGTGAAGGCATGCGCCCAGGGGGATTGTGCATGCGTTTGGTTACACCTGGAGGAAGCATTGCGTCCGCATTGCGCGCCATTACGGCTGCGGCGGGCCTGAGCCTCCTTATGTCCGGCTGCGCTAGCGGCCCTGTCATCATTCCTCCGTCAGAGCAGCCGCTGTCGAAAGAGTCGTCGATGCTCCTCGGCAAGAAGGGCATGGAGACGAATACCCCGATCTACATCCGCATCTTCAAGGAAGAGTCGGAGCTGGAGATCTGGAAAGCGCGTGCCGACGGCCGCTTCTATCACTTCAAGACCTACCCGATCTGCAACTGGTCGGGCGAATTGGGCCCGAAGCACGCCCAGGGTGACAAACAAGCGCCCGAAGGCTTCTATTCGATCTCAATGAACCAGCTAAAGCCGGATTCCAGCTACTACCTGGCCTTTAATATTGGCTTTCCAAACGCCTTCGACAGGGCCAACGGCCGCGACGGCAAGTTCCTGATGATCCACGGCAAGTGCAAGTCCGCCGGTTGCTATGCCATGACGGACGCGCTGGTGGAGGAGATCTACGCGCTTGGCCGCGACGCCCTGCGTGGCGGCCAGCAAAGCATCCCGCTTCATGCATTCCCCTACCGCATGACCGACGAGAAGCTGGCGCGGTACAAGACCAACAAGAACTACGCATTCTGGAAGACCTTGAAAGAAGGCTACGACAGCTTCGAGCTGACACGTATGCCGCCGACCGTCGCCGTCTGCGAGCGCAAGTACGTCGTCAACGTCGTCATGCCGCCGTTCACGGAACTGGATCCGGTTGGCGCGTGCCCCCGCTTCGAGAAGCCCGCGCTGACGCCGTTTGCTGCCGCGCCGACCGAGCAGAAGCTCGCCATGGAGCGCGTAACGGTAAAAGGTCCAAAGACGCGCGGGCCAGGCAACATCTCGCTGCCGCCCGCTGACGCAGACCCAATCGCCTCCGCTATTGCGTCTAGCGCCTCGCGCATGCCGAACCCCGAGGCGGCCTCAGCGCTCGGATACCGTCAGTGACGGAGGCGCCGCGGAAACGGCGCCGCAGCTGGCGCCGCTTCGCGCTGCTGTTTTTGCTGCTGACCGGCGCAGCCGGTGCTTTCGCGATCGCCAATCGCGACGTCATCCTGCCGTTCCTGCCCGAGCAGGACGTGATCCGCTTCGAGCGCTGGCAACGCGTCACCTACGCGTCCCTGGGCTGGACTTGGCCGGGCACGCCAGACTTGAACGCGCTGGACCAGCGCCTTGCGGACGCCGGCGTGAAAGTCGGCGCACCCATCCTCGTTCGCATCTTCAAGCGCGAATTCGAGCTGGAGATCTGGCTCAAGAAAGGTGACCGCTTCGAGCGCTTCGCCACTTACCCTATCTGCAAATGGTCGGGCAGCCTCGGCCCGAAGGTGCGGCAGGGCGACAGGCAGGCGCCGGAAGGCTTCTATACGGTAGGCGGCAAGGCCTTGAACCCCAACAGCCGCTGGTACCGCTCGTTCAATCTCGGTTTTCCCAACGCGCACGACCGTGCGCTGCGCCGCACCGGCAGCTTCATCATGGTTCACGGCGGCTGTTCGTCCATCGGCTGCTACGCCATGACCAACGGCCAGATGTCGGAAATCTGGAAGCTGGTGAAGGGCGCCCTGGACGGTGGTCAGCAGAGATTTCAGACGCAAGTATTTCCCTTCCGCCTGACCGACGCCAACCTGGCCAGCCGCGCCGGCACGGCGAATAGCGACTTCTGGCGCAGCCTGAAACCCGGCCACGACCTGTTCGAGCAAACGGGAGTTCCGCCTCGCGTCAGCGTCTGCAACAAGCGCTACGCCTTCGAGGCAGGCAATCCCGGCGCAGACGGCAGTGCGGAGCTGGAGACGCGCTGTCCCGCGCGGACTGCCAAGGTTAACTGAGGTCTGGCGGCCACAAAGTCTTCGTTTTCAACACATAAGAGCAATCAACTTATCGGTTTTTGATCTGGATCGGCCCTCCTTTGTCTGTAAAAAGGACGGCAAGGTCCACGGCGCCCCATGATGTTGGTGTTAGGAGTTTCCGCCGCATGCCAGAGTTACGCCGAGGGTTCGGAGAGCAACGGCCCCGCCGCAGTTCGCGCGCCGGCATGCGTTGGCTGCTTACCGCCGCGGTGTTGTCGCTTCCGCTCGCCGCATCCGCACTCACCATCGAATTGAAGGACGTCGCTCCTGATCGCGTGGAGCGGCAACGCGCGGCCGCCAAGGGCGCCATTCCGCTGCCCAACACGCCCGAAGTCGGCCGCACAGCCGCGCGCCTCGCCGAGAAGGGGCTTGCGGCGGGCAACCCCGTGATGCTCCGCGTCTTCAAGGAAACATCAGAGCTTGAACTCTGGATGGAGAAGGACGGCGTCTTTACGCACTTCGCCACCTATCCGATCTGCCACTGGTCCGGCACGCTCGGACCCAAGCAGCGCGAGGGCGACAAGCAGACGCCGGAAGGCTTCTATACGATTACCAACCGTCAGCTGCATCGCGCAGGGCGTTGGACGCGCGCTCTGAACCTGGGCTTCCCCAATGTCTACGACGAGTCGCAGGCGCGTTCAGGTTCCTATATCCTCATCCACGGCGGCTGTTCTTCGGTGGGCTGCTTTGCCATGACGGACCCCGTCATCGCTGAGGTCTACCAGCTCGCCGCCGCCTCCCTGCAAAAGGGACAGGCGCATATTCCGGTCCACGTCTTTCCGTTCCGCATGACAGATGCCAACCTCGATAAGCATCGCACCGGCGAGTGGTATCAATTCTGGCAGAACCTGAAGGAAGGCTACGACACCTTCGAGCGCACGCACCGCCCGCCACGCATCTCCGTGTGCGACAACCGGTATATCGTTCAGGAAGCTGGGCCCTCGGAGGTGGCCGCTCCGGGCCCTTTAGAACCGTGCGCGGCAACGGCCGCGCGGATAGCCGAACTGGTGGCATCAAACGGCTTTGCCCCTCCGATACGGTTGCCACGGCGGGCCGGGAGCCGGCACGCTGATCTCGCGGGCCGCCGCGCCAGCGCATATATGTGCTCGATGGCCCGCGCCAGCTGCCGCAAGTTCGTCGCCCTGCGCAACAAGGTCGCCGACCGCGGCAACCGCAAAGGCATCCGCTCCGCCAAGCGCGAACGCTGACTTACGGCTTCTCTCGCATGACCGTGCCAATCCGGCAGTGTGGCCGTATCAGTCCGCCCGTATGTGGACACATCCAGTCGATAGCTTCCATTATTTCGCGAAACTCTTCGGAAAAATTCCGTCTGATTATCGGCTCATGATGGGAAATACGGTTTCGAAGTTCCGCGATTTTTGCAAATCGCGCTGCCACTGTTTTCCGTCCTCGGCCCTCAGGCAGATGTGGGAACGCAATCTTGAGCGATGAACTCCAGAGCTGGGGATTATAGCGGCGCTGCAAGAGGCTGATCCAAAACCCGAATGATAATCCCGCGACGATCTGGCCGTTCACCAGCGGCAGGTTCCGGTTGCGGATACGCTGCTTGACCGTTGCAAGGTCAGCTTTGCCGTGGTCATCGAGCAACTCATTGAAATTATCCTCGGTGCCCCATTCGGACCCATATTTTTCGCTAAGAACAGCGCACAGCCGATTGCGAAGGCAGACCTCAACTGTCTGAATTGGAATATAAAATGCCTCGCCGATTTTGGCATTCCACATGTAGAGCGCCCATGCGCGGTTCCAGTCGTATCCCGCCGCCGTAAGATAAGTGCCAAGCCGCGGCGCTGAAAGCACACGGATTAACGCTTCTTGTTGGCTCGCGTTAGGGACCTGTTGATGGGTGTCTGTCATTCTTATATGAAATGATGGTGAGCCGGTTGTCGTCACTGCTTGCAAACGTCGCCGGACGGATAGGGCCCCAGGACAGACGAGAGTCTCTCCTGGGGTTTCGCTTTTGTGCAGAGTATCTGCAGACGAATCAATCGACGATTGTAATTCCATCCCACGCGGTAACGCATCTGTAGAGTTGCGCTGTGTGAGGCCAAAGTTCCAGGTACATCTGGGAACGATCGTCGCCATCACCGGAGCAGCTGCCGCATGTGGGAAAAGTATTCTGAAGTCGCCGAGGACGTTGTCGAGTACATCGTCTTCGCCTCGCGCTGGCTCTTGGCTCCGTTCTACGTCGGTCTCGCCATCTCGATTGTCGTGCTGCTCATCAAGTTTGCCGCCGAGCTGTGGCATCTGATGATTCACGCCTTCACCTCGACGGAAGCCGAAGTCATCCTCGGCGTGCTGGCTCTCGTCGATCTGGCGCTGACCGGCTCGCTGCTGATCATCGTCATCTTCTCCGGCTACGAAAACTTCGTCTCCAAGATCGATCATTCTGCCCACAAGGACTGGCCCGAGTGGATGGGCACGATCGACTTCACGGCGCTGAAGCTGAAGCTGCTGTCGTCCATCGTCGCCATTTCCGCCATCCAGCTGCTGAAACAGTTCATGGCCATCAAGGAAATCACCGACCGCGACCTGATGTGGCTGGTCGTCATCCACGTGGTGTTCGTGATCTCCAGCGTGCTCCTTGCGCTGTCGGATCGCATTGCCGCGCATCACGGTCCGGCAGACGCAGCCCCGCACGGCCCCGCGCCGTCGAAGGACGATGACAAGCATGAGGGCACAAGCGCGCCGCCGAGCCGGATATAGCGACAGGCGCGAGCCATGGTGAAGCCTCCGGCTCGCGTTCTTATCATCGGCGGCTACGGTGCGTTCGGCTCATTGATTGCCGAACGCCTCGCGCGCGAGGCCGACCTGGACCTCGTGATCGCCGGTAGAAGTACCGAGCGCGCCGATGCCGCCGTGGCAAAGCTCCGATCGGCGGGGAAGGCGTCACTGTCATCTGCAGTCGCGGACGCCACCACGCTCACCGCTGCCGAAATTAGAGCGCTGGCGCCACGCGTCGTTATCAACACTGCGGGTCCATACCAGGCGCAGGACTACACGCTCGCGCGCGCCTGTATCGCAGCCGGCTGTCACTACATCGACCTCGCGGACGCCCGCGCTTTCGTCACCGGCATCACCGCGCTCGACGCGGAAGCGAATGCCGCGGGCGTCAGCGTGATCAGCGGCGCTAGCAGCGTGCCGGGGCTATCGTCTGCCGTGTACCTCGCGCTGAAACGCCGGTTCGCCAGCGTCGATACGCTGGAAATCTTTCTCTCGCCCGGAAACCACTTCAATCCCGGCGAGGCCACGACACGGTCCGTCCTTGGCGGTGCCGGCCGGCCGATGACGATGCAAGAGAATGGACGCACGGTCACCGTCTACGGCTGGCAAGGTCTGCGCCGCCGCAAGATCGAGGGCATCGGCACCCGCTGGTTCGGCTACGTCGACGTGCCCGATCTCGACCTGTTTCCCGCTGCCGACGCAAATCTCAAAACAGTGCGTTTCCAAGCCGGCGTCGAAGTCAGCGTGTTCCACCTTGGCCTTTGGGCACTCGCCGGGCTGAAACGCGCACGTCTGCTCAACGACGTCGCGGCACTCACCCGCCCACTGATGCGTCTGAAGGAAGCTCTGGCTTTCCTTGGCACGGATCGGGGCGGCATGCTGATGACGCTTGCTGGTACGTCGCTAGACGGCAAACCGCTGCGGCTGAACTGGTCACTCGCCGCCACGCACGGCCACGGACCCTACATCCCAACGATCGCCAGCATTATCCTGACGAAGCGCCTGGTCCGCGCGGGCACACCTCTACCCACCGGGGCCATGCCCTGCTTCGGTCTCTTCACCCTCGACGAATTTCTTGCCGAGGTGTCCGACTTGCAGATCACTTCCGCCACGATTGCCCAATAGCGTTGGACCCTCCGATATATCTGCTCCAAGGGCCGGCAATGTCATTTCGCTCCCGCATCGCAACGATCGCCACGGCCTGCACGCTGTTCTTGGCGATCCCGGCAGCCGCAATCGCGTGTGCCTGCTGCGCCAGCACGGGACAGCGCTTCGTGGAGACCGGCAAAGCATCGGACTACGATGCCGACCAGCTCAATCGCATCATGTTCGACGGCAAAGCCGAACTGTTGACCGGGGAAGCTGAACCCGGCGACATACGCGGGCTGACCGCTACCGAAACGGAATATGTGCTGGACGTGACGCGCCAGGCGGCGGGGTGGACTTTCACCTTCAAGACCGGCGGTGCGATCGCCGGCACGTTGTCGTTCAGCCCGGAAAAACTCGCCAAGTTCGAGGTCGACACGCGCCTTACCGAACCACCCGCCGGAGGCATGGTCACGCTCTACAAGGAATGGAAGCAGACCGCAGCGGTTACCGGCACAGGCATGTTCAAGCTGCCCGAAGGCAGCTCTCTGTCACTGATCCTTCAAGGCAGCGGCAACAGTTGCACCAGCGCCGAAGACTTCAAAACCTGGTCGCTTGTCGTCCAGGGCAACGGCTTCAGCTTCCTGTTCTTCAGCAAGCTCGCACAATCCAAATGAAAAAGGGTCAGACCTCGGTCTGACCCTGTACTTACTCGCCGCCATTCAGCAGCGCATCAATCGTGCTTGCCGTGGCAGTGCTTGTACTTCTTGCCCGAGCCGCACGGGCACAGCGCATTGCGGGAAACCTTGCCCCACGTCGACGGCTGCTTGGGATCGACGCCCCCGTCGGTCGCCTTGCGCGTAACGGCTGGCTCCCGGCGATCGATCTGCCCCGGCGCCCGGCGCCCGGCTTGGGCGATCGCGGCATCGGCCATCTCGAACTCGTCGAGACCCGTCGTCGGATCGATGTGGTGGGCTTCCATCTCCGGCAGCTGAACCGGCTGCAGCATCGGCTGCTCTTCCGCCGGCGCCAGCTCGATGTGCATCAGCTGGCCCGTGGTGCCTTCGCGCAGGCGGCCCAACAGGCTCTCGAACAGCACGAACGCTTCCGTTTTGTACTCGTTAAGCGGGTCGCGCTGGCCGTAGGCGCGGAAGCCGATCACCTGGCGCAGATGCTCCAGCGTCACGAGATGTTCGCGCCACAGCATGTCCAGCGTGCGCAGCAGCACTTCCTTCTCGATATGCCCGTAAAGCTCCGGCCCGATCTCTTGCGCCTTTTGCGCAGCCCGCTCATCGGCCGCCTTGATGAGGCGCTCCTCCATCTCGGCGTTGGCGATGCCTTCTTCCTGTCCCCACGTATCGATTGGCAGGTCAAGATCGAAGATGTTGTCGACGGCCTCCTTGAGGCCCTTGGTATCCCACTGTTCGGCGTAGGCCTTCTCGGGGATGAAGCGCGTCACGAGTTCACGAACCACCTGCTGGCGCAGGTCGGCGACCGTCTCGGAGACGTCGTCCTGACCCATGATGTCGATGCGCTGGTCGAAGATCACTTTGCGCTGGTCGTTCATCACGTCGTCGTACTTCAGGATCTGCTTGCGAATGTCGAAGTTGCGCGCTTCGACTTTCTTCTGGGCCATCTCCAGCGACTTGTTCATCCACGGATGCGTAATCGCTTCGCCTTCCTGCAGGCCAAGCGTCTTCAACACGCTGTCCATGCGCTCCGAACCGAAGATGCGCATCAGGTCGTCGTCGAGCGCGAGGTAGAACTTCGAACGCCCCGGATCGCCCTGACGGCCCGAACGGCCGCGCAGCTGGTTGTCGATGCGGCGGCTCTCGTGCCGCTCTGTGCCGATGACGTACAGGCCGCCGGCTTCCAGCGCCTTCTGCTTCTGGACTTGTACCTCGCCCTCAATCTGCTCGCGGCGCTTGGCAATGGCAGCATCGTCCGGCGGTGTCTCGCCCTGCTCGATGATCCAGTCGCGCAGCTGATATTCGACGTTGCCGCCCAGCTGAATGTCCGTACCGCGGCCGGCCATGTTGGTGGCAATCGTCACGCCGGAGGGCTTGCCAGCCTGGGCGATGATGCTGGCTTCCTGCTCGTGGAAGCGCGCATTGAGAACTTGATGCGGAATGGGATCGGAGTTCTTCGCCTTGGCACCGACCTCCATGAGATAGAGCCCGATGTCGTCCAGGAACGTCTTGATCTCGGATTCCTTGGCGCCCAGCTTCTCCGCGTAATCGCGCGCCTTGCGGCCCAGCTCCTGAATATACTTGCGGTCTTTCAAAAGCTCGGCCAGCTGCTCCGACTTCTCGATCGACGTCGTGCCGACCAGAACAGGCTGACCGCGGCGATAGCAGTCGGCAATCGTGGTGATGATGGCCGCGTATTTCTCTTTTTGCGTGCGATAGATCTCGTCATCTTCATCGACACGCGAAACGTTGAGGTTGGTCGGGATCTCAACCACCTCAAGGCCATAGATATCCATGAACTCGCTGGCTTCCGTGTTGGCCGTGCCGGTCATGCCGGCCAGCTTCTCGTAGAGACGGAAGTAGTTCTGGAACGTGATCGATGCCAGCGTCTGGTTCTCGGGCTGGATCTCCACGCGCTCCTTGGCTTCCAGCGCCTGGTGCAGGCCCTCCGAATAGCGCCGGCCCGGCATCATGCGGCCCGTAAACTCGTCGATGATCACGACTTCGCCGGCCTTGACGATGTAGTCCTTGTCGCGCTGGAACAGCTTGTGCGCCTTCAAGCCCTGGTTCACGTGGTGCACGATCGTGACGTTCTCGATGTCGTACAGCGAGCCCTTCATCAGGCCGGCTTCGCTCAACAGCCGTTCCATCGTGTCGTTGCCGGCCTCCGTCAGCGAGACTTGCCGCTGCTTTTCGTCGAGCTCGAAATCTTCCTTCTCCAGCTTCGGGATCAGCGCGTCGATCGCGAGATACAGATCGGCGCGATCTTCCAGCGGGCCCGAGATGATCAGCGGCGTGCGCGCTTCGTCGATCAGGATCGAGTCCACCTCGTCGACGATCGCGAACGAGTGCCCGCGCTGCACCATCTCGTCGCGGCTCATTTTCATGTTGTCGCGCAGATAGTCGAAGCCGAGTTCATTGTTCGTGGCGTAAGTCACATCGCAGGCATAGGCGGCCTTGCGCTCTTCGTCGTTGAGGCCGTGCACGATGACGCCGACCGTAAGCCCAAGGAAACGATAGACCTGCCCCATCCACTCGCTATCGCGCTTGGCGAGATAGTCGTTGACGGTGACGACATGCACACCCTTGCTAGCGAGCGCATTGAGATACACGGCGAGCGTAGCAACCAGCGTCTTGCCTTCGCCCGTCTTCATCTCGGCGATATTGCCCTGGTGAAGCACCATGCCGCCGATCATCTGTACATCGAAGTGCCGCTGCTTCAGCGAGCGCCGGGCAGCCTCGCGCACGGTTGCGAAAGCCGGAGCCAGAATGCTGTCGAGCGTCGCGCCCTCGGCGACCTGGCGGCGAAACTCGACCGTGCGTTCGCGCAGTTCCTCGTCGGTCAGCGCCTCGATTTCAGGCTCCAGCGCATTGATCGCATCGACCTTGCTGCGAAACCCTTTCACACGCCGGTCATTGGACGAGCCGAAAATCTTTGCCGCGACCGAGCCGAAGGAAAGCATGAGAAATCGTTCCTTGAGTGCAAACCGGCGCGTGTTCGCGCCATGCGAGTTGCGGATCGGCGAGAGGTCTAACTCCTCGCGCCACATGATAAATAGGCCGGCGGACGGCACTATTCATGCCCGTCCGGCGGCCTGTGAGCCGTTCGGGCTGAGACATAAGGATTGGCCCCTGCAATTGTCAACGCGCGCCGCGCCGCATTCGCAGTATTCGCCATTAAATGCAGGCAAGCGAAGAACAGGAAAATCTCTCGAATTCTTAACTTGGCAGGCTCCCGCCCCTTGTCTATCCATGCGCCCATTGACCGGGAGGGGCCTTTCGCCCGCCTTATTTAGGGCGTTGGCGCGGGCCAGATATGGTCTCAAGCCACAACAACGAACAAGGATGGATGATCAGTGATGCTTTCTAGGCGTTTGAACAGCTTGGCCCCGGCGCTCGCCATAGCGGCCCTGTGCATGGCACCCGTCGCCGCCTCGGCCCAGGATAAAGTATTGGCAAAGGTCAACGGCAAGGACGTCACTGAAGCCGCGCTCGCCTATGCCGAAGAAGAGATTGGTGAAGGCCTGTCCCACCTGTCGCCCGGCCAGAAGCGCCGCTATCTCACCGAATATCTGATCGAGATGCAGATCTTCTCCGAAGCAGCCGACGCCGCCAAGCTCGGCGCCGGTCCTGACTTCGATGCCCGCATGGCCTACTGGAAAGAGCATGCCCTGAAAGACTTGTTCCTGGCGAAAGCCGTCAAGGAAAAGGTCACCGAGGCCGAGGCCAAGAAGTTCTACGACGAACGCGCCGCGCAGATGACGGGCGAAGAGGAAGTGAAAGCCAGCCATATCCTGGTCAAGACCGAGGAGAAGGCACAGGAAGTCGCCAAGAAGCTGCTCGCCGGCGGCGACTTTGCAGCCCTGGCCAAGGAATATTCCGAAGACCCAGGCTCCAAGGACAAGGGCGGCGTACTCGGCTTTTTCGGCCGCGGCCAGATGGTCAAGGAATTCGAACTCGTCGCCTTCACGATGCAGAAAGGCGAAACCTCTCAGCCCGTAAAGACGCAGTTTGGCTATCACATCATCCGCGTCGACGACCGCCGCAAGAAGGATCCGCCGAAGTTCGACGACGTCAAGGCCGAGATCCTGGAACGTATGGGCCAACAGAAGAAGATCGAGGAAGCCCAGGTGCTGCGCGCCAAGGCCAAGGTGGAATACGTCGACCCCGATGTGAAGAAGCAGGTCGAGGAAGACCAGGTTGCCGCCGAAGCCCGCAAGAAGGCGATGGAAGAGCAGATGAAGGCTCAGGTCGAACAGATGAAGGGCAAGGAAGCCGAGGGCGCCAAGAAAGACGGCGCAGCTCCGGCCGAAGCGCCTGCTGCCCCGCCGGCCGACAAAAAGTAACTGGCGCCAGCCACGCGACTGATTTTGCAGACGGGCCGCTTGAACAGTGCGGCCCGTTCTGTTTTCTGGGCCCGATAGTGACCTGAGACCACATCGAGCCCCACACGGAGACGACATGGGCAAGCCTGCACCTGCCTCACCCTTTGCACCTGCCACGCTTGCGGTTCTGCCTCCGCTCGGCGGCGTTGCCTTTGCCACGGCTGAGGCGGGCATCCGCTACAAAGGCCGCACCGATTTGCTCGTCGCCGTCATGGACGAAGGCGCCACCGCCGCCGGCGTACTGACGCAATCGAAGACCTGCTCGGCTCCCGTGCTCTGGTGCCGCGAGGCTCTGACTGGTGGCCGCGCTCGCATCCTCGTCGTCAACTCGGGTAATGCCAATGCCTTCACCGGCATGAAGGGCCGCGCCGCTGTCGACGTTACAATCGAGCACGCGGCAAAAGCTGTGGGCTGCAGCCCGAAGGACGTCTATGTCGCCTCCACAGGCGTCATCGGCGAGCCAATGGATGCCGGGAAGTTCGCGCATCTGCTGGGCGGCCTCGCCAAGGCCGCCGAGCCTGACGCCTGCGAAGCCGCTGCTCGCGCCATCATGACGACGGACACCTATCCCAAGCTCGCCACCCGCTCGGCTCAGATCGGCGGAACCAAGGTCACCATCAACGGGTTTTGCAAGGGTGCAGGCATGATCGCGCCTGACATGGCGACCATGCTTTGCTTCATCTTCACCGACGCCGCCATCGCGGCCCCCGCCCTCCAAGCCTTGCTCAACCAGCATGTGGCCACCACGTTCAATTGCATGACAATCGACGGCGACACCTCGACCAGCGACACGTGTTTGCTGTTTGCCACCGGCGCAGCCGCGGCGAATGGGCAAACGCTCGCGTCCGACGCCGCCGCTCCGGAACTCGCTGGCTTCAGCGTCGCCCTGCAT
The DNA here is from genome assembly GCA_030655135.1 of Hyphomicrobiaceae bacterium. Taxonomy (GTDB): domain Bacteria; phylum Pseudomonadota; class Alphaproteobacteria; order Rhizobiales; family Hyphomicrobiaceae; genus JAKAXS01. Next base: position 73,952 of record JAURWC010000009.1, read on the forward strand.
GACCTGATGCGCGATCTCGCCATCCAGGTCGCCAAGGACGGCGAAGGCCTGTCGAAGTTCGTTACCATCGACGTCGGCGGCGCCGAGAGCTGGGCTGCCGCGCGCAAGATCGCCCTGTCATGCGCCAACTCGCCGATCCTGAAAGCCGCTATCGCCGGCGAAGACCCCAACTGGGGCCGTGTCGTCATGGCCGTTGGCAAATCGGGCGAAGCCGCCGATCGCGACAAGCTGACGATCGCCTTCGGCCCGCACACCGTCGCCCGCAATGGCGAACGCGCGGCCGAGTATCACGAGCAGACCGTCGCCGCCTACATGAAAAACTCTGACATCGACATCAAGATCGATGTCGGCGTCGGCACCGCGTCCGCCACCGTTTGGACGTGCGATCTCACGCACGACTACATTTCGATCAACGCAGACTACCGCAGCTAATGCGGTGAGTGGGAGGAACACAACCATGCGCGCCCTCAAACTGGCAGCCCTTGCCGCAAGCACCTTCGCCGTCGCGGCCACCGCCTCCGCAGAGCCCAAGCAGATCTGGGAACTGACCGGCGTGAAAGCGCCAGAGTCTGCCGTCGCCGATCTCACCTCCGGCGTGATCTACGTCTCCAGCATCGACGGCAAGCCGTTGGACAAGGACGGCAACGGCTTCATCTCGCAAGTCTCTCTCGACGGCCGCATGATCAAGGCTGACTGGATCACCGGCCTCGACGCACCCAAAGGCCTCGCCCTGCGCAAGGGCAAGCTCTACGTGGCCGACATCGACCAGCTCGTCGAGATCGACGTGAAGGAAGGCAAGGTCCTCAAGAAGTATCCCGCCAAGGACGCGAAGTTCCTGAACGACGTCGCCATCAGCTCCGATGATCAGGTGTTCGTTTCCGACACCGGCACCGACACGATCTGGAAGCTTGCCGACGGCAAGTTCGAGCCATGGCTGCAGAACGAAACGCTGGCCGGCCCCAACGGTCTCCTTGTGCAAGGCGACCAGCTGATCGTCGCCGGCTTCGGCAAGATGGGCGAGGCCGGCCCGACAGGCCCCGGCCCGCTGCTCAGCATTGCGCTCGCCGACAAGACGATCAAGCCGTTTGCCGATGGCAAGCCACTGGGCAACCTCGACGGCCTCGAAGCGCTCGACGCCACGCACTTCCTGGTAACCGACTACATGGCCGGTGGCCTGTTCACCATCGACGCCGAAACCGGCAAGATGGACAAGCTGATCCCACTGCCCTCCGGCAGCGCCGACCACACCTACATCCCTGCCAGCAAGACTGTCCTCATCCCCCTGATGAACGACAACAAGCTGGTGGCCTACAAGATCGAGTAGCCCAAACGTAAAAGGGGTCTGACCTCGGTCAGACCCCGGCTCGCGCGTTCAACGCGCAAGATTGACACTGCGCGAAGATCTGACCATTTTATATCAGACGTATAAAAGCTAATAAAAACGGCGTCGCTGATGCATGCACGGGCACCTGCAGTCTATTGATTCGAAGATAGCGCTCCAACCTGCTCTTCCTCATTTCCTTCTGGGCGTGAGGGCCTACAATGATTTTCGATATCGGAAGTAATTGTGAGCCAGTTAACAGATCTATGTATGGCACCATGCCAGCCTTAAACAGGATGTCTTTTGGTGTCCGGTATTTGTCCTTCTCAAACTCGTCTGGATGCTCAACGCGAAAAGTCTCGACATCAGCTACCCCGATAGGCGACATGACGGCACGTACTTCTCGTTCCTCAGCAAAACCTCGATGCTTGCATCTTGACGCTCCTGTAGCGAAACGCTCATAGAGGTTCCCGAGGTTCTGGCCACCTTCGAAAATACTGCCAACCGCGGCTTGGATAGCAGTGAAGAGCTCTTCGAACTCGGCTCCAAAGCGCTTATCGTCCTTTCCGTAAACCACATCACCAAAGAAAGCTGACGAGTAAAAGAATTTACGAGCTTCTGCGCCAAACATCTCGCAGAGCTTCTGCGTTTCAAATATTATTGCGTAGCCACTCCCGTATGCCCGCCATTGGCTAAGCAAACCGTCTTCATGCTCATGATCTGTTTTGTGGCCACAGAAAGAAACGATATATGGCTCAGTCACACTGAAGTCGCGCTCGGCCTCGAACGTCACGTTAAACAACGTATCGACGAATATTTTGGCTTCACGTGCGCATGTCGTAGCCAAGCCGCCGTCGGCTTCTATCTTCGCCTTGACCTTTTTTGACTTGGCCGCGAATTCCTGAACTGGCTTGATAAGCCGTTGTGCCGCCGCTTCAATCAAAGGCTGGCGAATCTCTTGGATCTCGGAACTATCATTGAGATAGCGATAGTGTGTGGCATGCAGCGATTGTGTTTGGAGTATCCCCTCCAAACCCGCCTGACTAGTGTAATGCGCTACGAAGGGATAATCGTCCCAAATATCCTTCGGCTTCGTCACTTCAGCCCCCGCCCCAAGCGCCAGACTTCCTCTTGCACGCGGATGTCTGCCAGGATGCGGTCGATCAGCAGGCACGTGCGCTTGAACAGGTCCGATCCGCGGCGGTAATCGGCGGGCGCGAAGAAATCGCAGCGGCCGGCCTTGAACAGGTCCACGCACTTCGTCTTCGCCTTGCCCGGTGGATAGACCGCTACCGCGTGCCCGCCGTTCTTGCGCATAACCGCCATCGACGGCACGTCGGTGTCGCCGTCGCCAAAGTAAATCATGTTGGAGAACGGGATCGGCCGCGCGCCCTCGTCCATGTGGTCGTTGATGTTGACGCGCAGATCCTCGATGCCCTTGTTGATGCGGAACAGGTACTGCGTCTTGCCCGTGTCGGTGATGACGCGCTTCGGATAGGGCATGTCGTAGGCCTCGAACCAGTATTCCGAGGCGAACACGTTGTGGAAACGATCGTAGATGCTCGTGCCTTCCACAATCTCCGTCAGGCCCGACGACACGAGATAATGGCGCAGGATCACCCCGTGGCTTTCCGCGCGGATCTTCACGTACTCGCCGATCGCATCGAACCACTCTTCCACGCCGGCGAAATACTCGACAGCTTTGCCCTGCGCCACGAGGTCATCGCGATCGATGCGGATGCCCTTCTCCTTGGCCTTCTTGTAGAGCAGGTGCATGTAGGTGATCAGGATGTCGGCGCCGTGCTCCTTGGCGATGCGGTTGCTCTCCGCCCAAAACTCTTTGGCCTCGGCACCGATCTTTGGCAGGAACGCGTACTCCTGCATCGGCCGCGGCGACAGCGTGCCGTCGAAGTCGTAGACCAGCGCCACGATCTTCTTGTCGAAGGCCGCTTTCACCGCCGGCCGTTTCCCAACGCTGCGGCCCTCGCCAGCGTCCTCGGCAGGCGCCCGGGCACTCGCCCGGCCCCGCCGCCCTGTCGCCTGCTCGCTCATCCGCCGCTCCTCAGCCCGTCTTCGACTTGCAGCCGCGACCTTGCGATGATTCGCATGACCGGATGAAGGCCCCGGTTACCAGTTAGCCGGGGATGATGATAGCCGCGGCGCTTTGGGGTCAGACCCATGGGTCTGACCCCATCCACCGCGCTCTCAATTAAGCCGCGCCTACACTTTGGCTTTGGCGCCCGCGTCGTGCTGCTGGTCATCGTGGCTATGATCGTGGCCACAGTTCTCGTCATGCACATGCCCGTGATCGTGGCTATGGCCGTGGTGATGATGCGCGTGCCCGTGATCATGACCGTGGTCATGCCCGCAACCGCAGCCGTCGCCATGGTCGTGACCTCTGGGGTCAGCCAGCGCCATCGCCAGCCCGCGCTCGATCGCCAGCGACGTTTCACGCGGCGCCGTCCGCGCCTCGAGCGCGAAAGCCATGATCTCCGCCCCAAGGCGGATGTCGTCCACCTGGCCCAAGTAGTGCCGGCGCAAGCGGCCCTGCCGGTCGAACAGCAGCACCGTCGGCGTGCCTTGCAGTTCGTAAGCCGCAAACGTGCGCGGCATCTTCTTCACGTTCGGTTTGTCGAACGCGATGGGAAACGTCAGCCCCTGCTCCTTAATCAAAGCCTCCACGGCCCCCGGCGTCTGCTTGTCCTGGTTCTCAAACGCCGAATGCAGACCGACCACAGCCACTTCAGCGCCGGTGAAGGCCTGCGAGATGCGCTCGGACTGCGGCAGCGAATGCTTCAGCGATGCCGGGCACAGCGCCTGAAACACGGTCAGCATCACGACGCGACCTTTCATGCGCTCCAGCGACATGGGCTTTTCGGTATTGAACCAGCGCGAGGTCTCTAACTCTGGCGGCTCTTCCGGATTGAACATAGGGATCTCCATTTGCCGCAGGCGCGAACGCCGGATTGAGGGCTGGCCCTAACATAGGGCGAAACCCACGCTCTTGACAGGTGCCGCCAGGGCGTGGATGTCGGGGTTCGCGGCGCTTCTAAGCCGCCTTTTGCAGAAAATCCAGCCCACCGGGAAAATGCCAAATGCCGTTCGATGCCGCCGCCGGCCGCCAGCGCCTGATCGCCATCATCAAGGATCGCTCGTTTCAAACCGGGCCGGAAATGAAGCTCGCGTCGGGCCGGACCTCGTCGTTCTACTTCAACATGAAGCCGACGATGCTGCATGCCGAGGGCGCCAACCTCATCGCCAACCTCATCCTCGATCAGATCGCGGACCTGAAACCGTCGCTGGTCGGCGGCCTGGAAATGGGCGCCGTGCCGATCGCCAGCGCTGTCGCCGCCATCAGCCAGGAGCGAGGCACTCCGGTCGATGCCTTCTTCGTGCGCAAGCAGGCGAAAGAGCACGGCACGCGTAGCCTCGTCGAAGGTTTGCCGAAAGGCGCAACGATGGACGGCCGCTCACTCGTCATCGTCGAGGACGTGACGACCACCGGTGGCTCGGCACTGAGGGCGGCAGTTGCCCTACGCGCAGAAGGCGCAACGATCTTGCGCGTCGTCACGATTGTCGACCGGCAAGAGGGTGCCGCTGATGCTTTTGCGTCAGCCGCAATCAATTTCCAACCGATTCTCACACTCCAAGATTTTTCGTAGTTGAAGTCTCAGGCGAACACTGTTGTTCTGACAACGGGTCGTGGGCAGGCGCGCAGCCGAGAGCGGACGTCAATCGCTTCGGAATGCGGCGCAAGGGCGTATTTCTGATTTAAACAATCCGGCTGAAGGGGACACCGATGCGCTTGCATCGAACGATATCGCTTGCGCTAATTCTTGCTGGTTTTGCTGTGACAAGCAGCAGCGTCCGCGCCGAAGAAGAGGGCATGACCCTCAAGGCGGCAGCGGCCAAGACCGGCATCCTCACGCACATGACGGCAGCGACGAAGCTTGCTGGCCTCGATCGCAGCGATGGCGGCGACATCGGTCCGCTGACGCTGCTGGCGCCGACCGATACAGCGTTTATGACGCTTGATCCTGACGTCCGCGCCAAGCTGCTGCATCCGGCCAACGTCAGCCTGCTGACGCGCGTCTTGCTGCATCACGTCATCCTCGGCGAATACCCGACGAAACGGCTGTTAGCCGCAAAGGTGCAGAACTACACGATCTCCGCCGTCGACGGCACCGAGATCGAGATCTACCGCGGTGCACGCGGCCTGGACGTCGATGAAGGCCGCATCGTCCGCGGCGACATCGTTGCCAAGGACGGCATCATCCACCTCGTCGACCGGGTCTTGATCCCCGCCGACCTGATGGCTGAGATCGCTGCAGTGCCGATGCCCGACAAGATTGCCGAGGCACCCGCCAAGCCGGGCAATCCGGAAGTCGCAGGCGCGGCCACCGAAACCGGTAGCGTCGAGCCGCAATAGCCGCCTCCACAGCTTTTCAGAAACGGCAATGGCCAGGGATGACCCTGGCCATTTTCATTTTTACGGCCGAATGATGAGCCGCGATCAGGTCGCACCGGCTTTGCCTTTTGCAGCCTTGATACATGTCTTGCGGAAGGCCTTGCGCGGCTTGCCGTGCAGACCCTTGGCATCGGCCTCCTTGGAGCAGGCGATCGACTCGGCCGTGCGTGGCTTGGCTGCGGCCGACGCCGTTGGCACGGCCAGAAATCCGGCGGCGAGCAACGCGCCCAGCGCGGCTGTGATGGCGACTTTATTCATGGCGGTTGTCCTTCGAAAGCTGGCTTGATCCGAAAGCGTTGTCGCGCCGATCACCCCCGGCCGCCAGTGAAGTTTTGGATAAGGTCTCATCGCGCCCGGCCCTCAATGCGTGGCTGGCGCTTCCCAGACGACGTAATGCTCGGTGTCCGTACTCGTCATGGCGGTGATAACGGCATCATTATCGAAGCCGCGCAGCCGGATCTGCATAGCCAGCAGCAGTTCCCGCTCCCCGACCGCACACAGGGGCACCGCCAGGAACCGGGAACGATCCCGGCTCAAGATCAGCCAGAATACGTCGTCGCTGACATCGTTAGCGGTGATGGCCACCGTTACGCTGCCGATGTCTTCCCAGGCGAGAGAGCCGGAGCGGCCGTCAGGTTGGTGCAGCGTAATGGCCGTGTGATCGCACGTGACCGACACCGCACCGGGTTGCGGCTTCGGGCTGATCAAAGAGGGCTCGTCTGTCAGCGCTAGAATGCGCTTCAGTTTCCTCAACACGGACGCAACTCCCGACGTACTTATTCGAGAGAGACTAGTCCGCTTCAAGCACCTGTGCATCCCAGCCCGACAATCGTGATGAACATCGCAAACCACCGTGGCCGGATGGCCGCGCGGCTTCCGCCAGCCTCATAACGGCCGCAGTCCATGGTATTGCAACGATGATCTGCCTACGCTTATTCGGCCGCCTGCGATTGGGCCAATACCGGCCCAGCACCCAGCACGTTTCCATCCACATGCTCGGCGAATTTGGCAAAATTTGCCGTGAACATGCCAACCAGCGCTGCGGCCGTCGCATCGTACGCCTTCGGATCGGCCCAGGTATCTCGTGGATTGAGGATCTTCGAATCGACGCCTTCCAGCGCCGTGGGCACTTCAAAGCCGAAAATCGGATCGACGCGCATCGGCACGCCTTTGAGCTCGCCAGACAGCGCCGCATTCAATAGCGCGCGCGTCGCCTTGATCGGCATGCGAGACCCGGTGCCGTACTTGCCACCGGTCCAGCCGGTATTCACGAGCCAACAGTCCACCTTGTGCTCCGCGATGAGCTTACGCAGTAAATTGCCGTAGACGCTGGGATGACGCGGCATGAACGGCGCCCCGAAGCACGTCGAGAACGTCGCCTGCGGCTCAGCGCCCATGCCTTTTTCCGTGCCCGCCACTTTCGCGGTGTAGCCCGACAGGAAGTGATACATCGCCTGGCTGGCCGTCATCTTGGCGATCGGCGGCAGCACACCGAACGCGTCCGCCGTCAGCATCACGATGTTCTTGGGATGACCCGCCGTGCCGGTGTCGCTGGCGTTCGAGATGTAGTGCAGCGGATAGGCCGCCCGCGTGTTCTCCGTCAGCCGGCCATCGTCGAAATCCGTTTCGCCCGTGGCAGGGTCGACAGCCACGTTTTCCAGAACCGTCGCGAAGCGCGTGGAGGCGGCATAGATCTCCGGTTCGGCTTCCTTGGAAAGCCGGATCGTCTTGGCATAGCAGCCACCTTCGAAATTGAAGACGCCGTCACCCGACCAGCCGTGCTCGTCATCACCCAGCAGCGTGCGGTTTGGATCTGCCGACAGGGTCGTCTTGCCTGTACCGGAGAGGCCGAAGAATACCGCCGAGTCGCCGGCCTTGCCGACGTTGGCCGAGCAGTGCATCGGCATGACGCCTTTCGTCGGCAGCAGGTAGTTGAGGAACGAGAATACGCTCTTCTTGATTTCGCCAGCGTATGACGTGCCGCCGATCAGCACGATGCGGCGCGAGAAATCGCAAGCGATGACCGTCTCCGTGCGCGTGCCGTGATATCCCGGCACCGCGCGGAAGCTCGGAAGATCGACAACCGTGAACGCCGGCTCGAACTCCGCCAGCGACTCGCTGTCTGGCCTGCGCAAAAGGTGGCGGATGAACAGGGCGTGCCAGGCGTATTCGCAGAACACGCGGGTCGGCAGCTTGTGGTTGGCATCGGCGCCGGCATAGAGATCCTGGACGAACAGCTCCTTGAGCTTGGCGAATGCCAGGAAGTCCCCGAGCAACAGCTCGAAGTGCTCCTCCGACATCGGCTTGGAGTTTTCCCACCAGATCGCCGGATCGGTTTGCGCATCGCGCACGACGAACTTGTCCTGCACCGAGCGGCCGGTGTGCTGTCCCGTCTCCACGACGAAGGCACCTGACTGGGCCAGGCGCCCTTCGGCCCGGCGCACGCCGAACTCGACCAGTTCGGCCGCCGTATTGTTGATGTGAAGCTTTCTGCAGGCGTTGAGGGGGAACTTCTCGATCGTCATGGCAGCTCTTTGCTCGAATAGTTGCTGCCCGCTCAGCGGACAGACAAACGTGGGACCCGTGCGTACCCGCCCAATTATTATTGGTTTCTTCTATCGCGTCATTTGCGATTCGTATTAATGCGTCCATCGCCTCTCAGCAAGTGGCAGCCGGAGGTAAGTTCGCGGCATCGTGAAGTTCGAGCCGGATCAAAGTATAGTTCCACCAGCTTGTATCTCGAAGGTTTACCGTCAGATCACCCCCAATAATCTATGCCGCAGGGCCGTCTTGGGGCTCCTGCTTGTGGCGCGCCACACCCACAAGGCGAACCAGCTCGCGCCGCGCGTCTCCCGGCGAGGTAACGGGCGCGGCGAAACACAAGCGTTCGGTTTGGCCTGATGCATCAGATAGGTCGAACCCTTCGGGATCGATCCCTGTCATCCGCCATTCGGTGCCCTCGCGTCTCGCCAGCACCCCTGCATACAGCTGGATGGCATCGAGATGGTCTTCGTTCATATGCTCGACGATGCCGGGCTCGCCCTCGATGAGGGCTGCAGCATCGCCCGTATCAAGCAGAAGCTGAGCAGCGGGCAGCGTCACGATGCGGCCAAATCCGCCGATAAAATGCGCCCGCTCGATTTCGATTGCGTAGAACGAGAAGTCAGCAAAAGACGCATAGCCCTCCGCCTCGGGGTGCCGCGCCAGGAACCGTCGCCGCGCCGTTTCGCTTGCTGTTGGCTTGGCCGTTCCGATGACGGTCACACGCCCGCCGGCCAGCGGATCGCCGTTGAGATCCGTGCCGTCGAACAGCAGGCTGCAGCGTGCGTCAGCCATCAAATTTTGCGTGTGCACCGCCAGCCGCGAGATCAGCAATAGGGGAGAACCGTCGGGTTCAGTACCCGCGATCACCAGCGAAACGTGTGGGTGACCGCTGCTTTTGTCCACCGTTCCCAGAAATGCCTTGCGCCCCTTCCGCATAAGGCTGCGCGCCAACAACGCAGAAGAAGCTTGATTTTGTTGAGCTTCCTGCGACGGTCGCGAGTTGGGCGTTGGCGTTTCAGATGTCATCTAAGCTTGCCCTGATGCATTGGGTCGCCTATTCAGTTGAGGTTCAGGCGAGTTCCTCAACAGTACTTTGCCACAATTGATCCAGGTTGGGGCCATAAAGCGCGCACGGACGCGCTGAGCGCCTGAGGGGAAATGAGTGATGAAGGAAAAGAGCACAATCGCGCTGGTGGACGACGAGCGGAATATTCTGCAGTCGCTCGGCATGGCGCTGGAGGCGGAAGGCTACAAGGTCCGCACGTACAATGACGGCGCCTCCGCCCTCGAAGCCCTGACCGAAGAACCCGCCGACCTCGGCATCTTCGATATCAAAATGCCGCGCATGGACGGCATGGAATTGTTGCGCCGCGTGCGCCAGCAGTCTGACATGCCGGTCATCTTCCTCACCTCGAAGGACGAAGAGATCGATCAGTTGTTCGGTCTCAAAATGGGCGCCGACGACTACATCGCCAAGCCGTTCTCGCAGCGCCTCATCATCGAGCGCGTGCGCGCCATTCTCCGCCGCATCCAGGCAAAGGATGGGACGGCGCCGCAGGTCGAGGTCGCCCACATCCTGGAACGCGGCAAGCTGAAGCTCGATCCCGAGCGTCACACCTGCCACTGGGACAACAAGGCCGTCACGCTGACGGTGACCGAGTTCCTGATCCTGCAAGCGCTGGCCACGCGCCCGGGCGTCGTCAAGACACGCGACGCGCTGATGGACGCTGCCTACGACGATCAGGTCTACGTCGACGACCGCACCATCGACAGCCACATCAAGCGGCTGCGCAAGAAGTTCAAGCAGGTCGACGACGACTTCGACGTGATCGAGACCTTGTACGGCGTCGGCTATCGCTTCAAGGAATAGCCCCGCCAGACGTTTGGCGTCAGAGCCACTGCTCACGGAGGAAAGATGGCGCTCGGCACGGAACGTGCCCTGGCCGTAACCGGCATTTGGGCCCGAGTGCTGGAGTGGCTGACGGCCATCGCCAAGCAGCTCGCCGTGCCGCTCAGCCTGGCCGGCAACGCCATCGCACCCGCGGTGGAGTGGCTGAGACAGCGTCCGATTGTGCGCTTTTTCTCTCGCAGCCTGCTCCGCCGGATCCTCGTCACCAATCTGATCGGGTTGGGGATCATCATCGGCGGCATTCATTACATGGGCCAGTATCACGCCTGGCTTATCGACGCGAAGCGCGAGTCGCTGAAGATCCAGGGCGAGATCATCGCCGCTGCCATTGCCGCCAATGCGACGGTGGAAACCGACAGCGTCGTGATCGATCCCGAGAAGCTGCCCGATCGCGAGCAGCAGCGGCCCTTCTTCAACGACTTCGCCTCCCTGGAGCTCTCGATCCGGCCGGAACGGGTGACGCCCATCCTGCGGCGCCTTATCCAGCCCACGCAGACGCGTGCGCGCATCTATGGCCGCGACGGAACTTTGATTGTCGACACGGCCAAGCTGCTGTCGCGGGGCCAGATCGCACGTGGCGATCCCATCGTCACGCACGAAGACGCAACGCCGAAGACAAAGAACTTCTGGACGCGGCTGAAGGCCTGGCTGATCGACAAGGAACTGCCGGTCTACAAGGAAATCGGCTCTGCCAAAGGCACCGCATACAAAGAGGTGCAGCGGGCTCTCGAAGGCGAGACGACCGCCATGTTGCTGCTCAACGAGCGCGGCGAGCAGATGGTGTCGCTGGCCGTTCCGATTCAGCGCATGAAGGCAGTGCAGGGCGTATTGCTTCTATCGACGCGGCCAGGCGACATCGATCGCGTTCTGGGCGAAGAGCGTTCCGTGATCTGGACCCTTGCCGCCATCGCCGCGCTGGCCGCGTTCGTCACCTCGTTGCTGCTGTCGCGTACCGTGGTCGATCCCATGCGCCGCTTGTCGGCCGCGGCCGAGCACGTGTCCCGCAATATCACCGCGCGTCACGAACTGCCGGAGTTCAGCGATCGCACCGACGAAGTCGGTCAGTTGGCCAGCGCATTCTCTGACATGACCGCCGCCCTCTATCGGCGCATCGAGGCCAGCGAGAACTTCGCCGCCGATGTCGCTCACGAGCTGAAGAACCCGCTAACCGCCGCCCGCTCGACCGCTGAAGCGCTGGCGTACGCCAAGAGCGAGCAGCAGCGATCCGAACTCGTCGGGCAAATCCAGGGCGAGTTGCAACGCTTGAACCGCCTGATCACCGACGTCTCGGCGACCTCGCGTCTCGACGCTGAGCTGGCCCGCCAGGAAATGTTGCCGGTCAACCTCACGGTTGTGCTGGAAAACGTCGTCAAGATCTTCCGCGAGATCCTGCAGGCCAATACCCGCAGCGTGTCGCTCGTCATCGAGCACGCAAAGGTCGACTCCGATCAGGCCTTCATCGTCTATGGCAACGACAGCCGCATCGGCCAGGTCGTCACGAACTTGATCGACAACGCGATCTCGTTCTCGCCTGAAGCCGGCGTCGTCATTGTCCGCGCCCGCCACGACGGCAAAACCGTCGAGGTCGCCGTTGAAGATGAAGGTCCCGGTATTCCCGAAGACCGCCTGGAGATCATTTTCGATCGCTTCTATACCGACCGGCCCGCGACAGAAGCTCTGCGCGGCAAGAACTCAGGCCTTGGCCTGTCGATCTCTCGTGAGATCATGCGTTCACATGGCGGCGAAATATTTGCCGAGAACTTGAGTGGACAAGACAGCACCGGCAAGACGCGCCAAGGCTCGCGGTTCACCATCCGCATGCCGGCGCATCGCGCCGGCGCACGCGGAGGCGCCGCCGGTGGCCGCCGCGCCTGATCACATCCACGCGACCTGCATCGCTCTTGCCGGCGCCGCGGTGCTCATTCGCGGCCCATCTGGATCCGGCAAATCAGACCTCGCATTGCGGTGTCTGGCTCTCCCCCCTCACGCATTGTGGGGTCCGTCTCCTCAACTGGTCGCCGATGATCAGGTTCTGCTGACTAAGCACGACGGCCTGCTGCGTGCAGCCTCGCCCGCCACAATTCGCGGCAAGCTCGAAGTCCGCGGATTGGGCATTCTGGAATGCGATGCGATCAGCAACGCTAAGGTTTGCCTCGTTGCCGATCTTGTGCCACCTGGGACGACTGTCCGCTTCCCAGAGCAGACGGCGTTGGTAACCTTGTTCGGCGTCGACGTGCCGCATCTGCAGATTGCTCCATTTGAGCAATCTGCGCCCCTAAAGCTTCTGTTGGCCCTTGCGCGATTGGCAAGGGGCTAAGACTGAGTAAAACATCTTGCGTTGCGCTGCAGGCCTTGTAAGTCTCCCGCCCCGCGACGCACGAATTTGACGCTCTGTTCGGTTGCACTTTGCAGCGCGTGTCAGCAACGTTTGTTGAAGCCCGTGCGGGCCCTTAGCCTTAGCACCTATCTGGACATAAGCTGACACGATGATCGGCCTAGTCATCGTCACGCACGGGGGTTTGGCGGTCGAGTTCCGGCTCGCCCTCGAGCACATCGTTGGGCCGCAGTCCCAACTCGAAACCATCTCCATCGGTCCGGAAGACGACGCCAACGTGCGTCGTGCCGAGATCTTGGATGCGATACGCCGTGCCGACACGGGTGAAGGCGTCATCGTGCTCACCGATATGTTCGGCGGTACGCCGTCGAACCTCGCCATCTCCGTCATGGACGATGCCAACGTCGAGGTCATTGCCGGCATCAACTTGCCTATCCTCGTAAAGCTTGCTTCCCTGCGCGGTGAAGCCTCTCTTGCCGACGCCGTGATGAATGCCCGTGACGCGGGCCGTAAGTACATCAAGGTCGCCAGCCAAGAGCTTTCTGGAGAGCCCTAGGGCGCGAAATGCCAGAGATCAAAGACTCACCAAAACCAGAAGCCGTCGTCACGATCGTCAACCGCAAGGGACTTCACGCGCGGGCGTCCGCACGCTTTGTAAAGTGCGCGGATACGTTCAAGGCCAACATCACTGTTACGCGCGATGGCCAGACCGTCGGCGGCACGTCAATCATGGGGCTTATGATGCTGGCAGCGGGCCCCGGCTCCACCCTGCACATAACGGCAGAGGGCCCCGATGGCCCTGAAGCCCTCGAAGCCCTCGTCGAACTTGTCGAGGCCGGCTTCGGCGAGGAACTCGCCGAAGAGGCCTGATCCGCCTCTACTGCGACAGGTAGAGCGACAGCACCCGCTGCCCGATCCCTTGAAACACCGCCGCCAGTTCCGTAGCCGACTCTGCGGAGAACGCATGGGCGTCGTCTGATGCGCACGTCTTTAGGAATGTTTTTGCAGCCGAACTGACTTCGTAACCAACGGTGTAGACTTCAATGCCCTTGGCCTTCATGCCTGTGCAAAGAGCCTGCGCCTGCGCAGTCGAGGATGCGTTGACGACGCTTTTGCCGATGTTGGTGTATGCCCAGGAGCCGACGCGATAGCCGCCGGCAGAGAACTCGTTGTTGTAATCGCCGTCGGTCATCAGGATCGCGATCTTGCGCAACGTCTTGTCGTTGGCCGCGGGATAAGGCGCCGGATCATCGGAGGACCCTGCCCAAACGTTCTTCCAGTTCGGCGAAAGCGTATACCAAGCCCAAGCCGTGCCCAGCTGACCAGCCGTGCCCCCCTTGGCCGATAGCCCCGCAATGGTCGTCAGAATTGCGTCCTTGTTGCTGGTCAGCGGCATAATCACGCTCGATGTTCCCAGCGTGCAGCCGAATTCCTGCGGTGTCGCATCGACTAGGCTTTTGCCTTGCCGCATGAAGTTCATGACGTAGTTGCCAGGGCCAGGGGCAGCGTCCGTGTATTTTTCCGTGCCCATGCGCTCTACGACGCACTCGGTCGGATGATAATAGTAGTTGCGGGTCTTCGTCTGGCAGGTCCAGCCGCTGCACGATTGATAATTTTCTGAGAACGTTTGAACGGCCGGCGTCAACCCCGCTGCGGCCAGGCGCGGCAGCGCCGGCAACCGCACGCCGTCTGAAAACGGCACGAGGGCGACACGTACGCGCGTTTTTAGCTCTTCGGTGGCAAGCATGCTTTTGACGAGGTTGCTGGCCGCCGTCTTCATCGCATCGAGCTTCACGCCCTTGGTGCAGGGCGAATCATCCAGGTCGGGCGCGCTGTCACACATCGAACCCGTGATATCGAGCATCAACGACAGCTCGAATTTGCTGTTGGTGATGGTCGCGACCGACCCGGTCTCGCTTTCGCCGGTAGCCTCGCTGGTTCCCAGCAACGGCAGCGTATCCATGCCGACGACCTTGGCTAGAACGGTCACGAGATCCGCGGATCCCTTGGCGTAGAGGGAGTTGCCCTCAACCGAGAACGACACGTTTTCGATGATGTCAGCGCCGAACCGTTGCCGGCTGCGGTTGGCTTTGAACGCCTTCTTTGCGGTCTCGACGGCCGCGGCCTTGTCGGCCTGGTTCAGCTGAAGCTTCGCAGCGCCGGCTAAAACGGCCGCATCCATGGAAGCTTGAAGCTCATTGCGCGCAATGGCCCACCGGCCGACTTCGAGAGCTGTTGCTGTGACCAGCACCAGAAATGAGATGAGCCCGGCAAAGATCGGGGCGATTGCACCGGATTTGTCGTCCCTGAACAGGGACAACAGGGTCCTCGATCTCCCCCGGGCGCCCGTTGCTTCCCCGAGAACGCCCAACCCGACACGCAACACGCATTCCATGATAAATTCCCACCAAACTGCGGGATCACTAAAACACTACCGAACATTGCAAACAACTCATGGATAATACTGAGGAAAACACGAAGTAAATTTGACGAAATATTAGAATAGATCCTTCACGGAGTATCGGAAGGGCGCAAGCACGCACCCACGCCTCATGCACCCATATAAAGATTTGTTTATATGTTGTTGCGCGCTTTCGCCACCGGCGCTATACGTCCGCCGAACCGCGCAACGGCCCAGGCCGTGCCTTCCCGAAACGATAAGAGGACGACGATCCGATGGCCGCCGCCAACACCGACTACATCGTCAAAGACATCAGCCTTGCCGACTGGGGCCGCAAGGAAATCGCCATCGCCGAGACGGAAATGCCGGGCCTGATGGCCACGCGCGCCGAATACGGCTCCAGCCAGCCGCTCAAGGGAGCCAAGATCGCCGGCTCGCTGCACATGACCATTCAGACGGCCGTGCTGATCGAAACCCTGAAGGCGCTCGGCGCCGACATCCGCTGGGTCTCCTGCAACATCTACTCCACCCAGGACCACGCCGCCGCCGCCATCGCAGCAGCCGGCATTCCCGTTTTCGCCTGGAAGGGTGAGAGCCTGAAGGACTACTGGGACTACACCCGCAAGCTGTTCGAGTGGCACGACGGCGGCATGCCGAACATGATCCTCGACGATGGCGGCGACGCCACGCTGTACATCCATCTCGGCGTTCGCGCTGAAGGCGGCGACACGGCGTTCCTCGACAAGGCGGGCTCGGAAGAAGAAGAGATCCTGTTCGCCTTGATCAAGGATACGCTGAAGACCAAGCCCAAGGGCTGGTTCGGCGAAGTCGCGAAGTCGATCAAGGGCGTCTCGGAAGAGACCACTACGGGCGTCCACCGCCTCTACGTCATGGAAAAGGAAGGCAAGCTCCTCTTCCCGGCGATCAACGTCAACGACAGCGTCACCAAGTCGAAGTTCGACAACCTCTACGGCTGCCGTGAATCGCTGGTCGACGGCATCCGTCGCGGCACCGACGTCATGATGGCCGGCAAGGTTGCCATGGTCGCCGGCTTCGGCGATGTCGGCAAGGGCTCGGCCGCCTCGCTGCGCAACGCCGGCTGCCGCGTCATGGTCTCGGAAGTCGATCCCATCTGCGCGCTCCAGGCCGCGATGGAAGGCTACGAAGTCACCACGATGGAAGACGCCGCCTCCCGCGCCGACATCTTCTGCACGGCAACCGGCAACAAGGACGTCATCACCATCGAGCACATGCGCGCGATGAAAGATCGCGCCATCGTCTGCAACATCGGCCACTTCGACAACGAGATCCAGATCGCGGGCCTCAAGAACCTGAAGTGGGTCAACATCAAGCCGCAGGTCGACGAGATCGAGTTTCCCGACGGCCATCGCGTCATCATGCTGTCGGAAGGCCGCCTGGTGAACCTCGGCAACGCTATGGGCCACCCCTCGTTCGTGATGTCTGCGTCGTTCACCAACCAGACGCTGGCACAGATCGAGCTGTGGAACGACAAGGGCAAGTACGAAAAGAAGGTCTACACCCTGCCCAAGCACCTCGACGAGAAGGTCGCGATGCTCCACCTCGAGAAGATCGGCGTGAAACTGTCGAAGCTCAGCGCCGAGCAGGCCGCCTACATCGGCGTAAAGCCGGAAGGCCCCTTCAAGGCCGACCAATACCGCTACTGATGCCAGCGATCGCTGCCGACACGGCAAGGCCGGGCCCCAACGCCCGGCCTTTTTAGTTGTTGCTTGCTAAGACCTTTTTCCGTCGAGCGCCAACCCTGGCGGGCGCTAACGTCCCGTCGGCAGAATTGCGCCGGATAGCCAGTTTTATAACCTCTTCGCTCCATTGCGAGAGACTCTTGCCTTGGCTCTGGGCCGCTTCGATGGCATCGCGATGCACTTCGGGATCCACCCGGATCATCAGATTGCCGGAGGCTGCCCGCTTCGGATCTTTGCCCACCTTTTCGCAAGTGGCGACATAATCCTCCACCGCCTCCACGAAAGCAGACTTCAAGGCCGCCATGTCAGTCGCGTGAAACGACACGACATCCGTGGTGCCCAGCAGACGGCCGACGAGCAATCCGTCATCGACATCAACGTCAACCGAGGCTTTGAACCCCTTGTGGTGCAGCGTCCCGGTCATTCGTCACCTGTCATTCCAATTTGAATCAGGAAAGCTCGCGCATCCCTGACTTGATACCGCTTCGCTTCCTTCTCTGGATGAGGACGATGAAACGTCGCGATGTCGCCGCTCAAGTGGAACCGCACACGAGATCCGTTGCCCTCGATTATTTCACAACCGAGCGATACGAATAGGCCCTCAATATCCGACCATCGTATCGTCGCCGACACCGGATCTGCAAAAACAGCCTTGAGCACTTTCCGATGCTTCGAGTTCACGCATCAAAATATCAAATGCATGCACATAATGCAAGCAGAAGGCGTCGGGTTGCACTAGCGCCCAACACTAACGCCAACACTCGCCCATCCCCCTGTGTCCCGCCAACTCTGGCCAGCATCAGGTGCCGCCTTCATAATCCTTAATGATTCGCCGCCCTAGCGGCGGCTTCCCGCGCCTCGGCTTTTCCGTCCTCGCGTTCCAGTTCGCGGTCCACTGACGCTGACATGACCACGGCTTTGCCTTGGCCTCGGAGAACGATGCGGACGGGCGCATTCAAATTGCGGATCGGCAACGCCCGGCGCGAGCTTGTCTCGCTTCTGGTGGCCAGCCTTGCCGTCGTCCTCGCCCTGGTCGCAGGCCTCTCGCGCGCGTCCGCTACCAGCGCGGGCACTGGAGCAGGCAAGCTGCTGGCCTTGGCGATCATCCTAGGCGGGGCAACGCTTGCGGGGTATTCCGTCCTCACGCTGGTACGATCCTCGCGCAAGGCCGAGAAGTCAGCCACGACCGAGAACCGTGACCTGCGCCGCAAGCTCGCCTCTACCGAGGCCCTGATCAAGTCCGAGCCGCAGATCCTCATCCATTGGGAGCAGGGTGAGTCGGCCTCCGTCATCACCCACACGCTGGCCGGTATCGCTGGATTGCCCGGCACCACCAGCGAGCTGCTGCGCTTCGGCATGTGGCTCGAAGAACGTTCGTCCTCCGCCCTGAAAGCCGCGCTTGATGAGTTGGTCTCGGAAGGCCGAGGCTTCTCGCTCGTGCTGCGGACACTGTCCAACGGCTATGTCGAGGCCGAGGGCCGCGCCGCCGCAGGCCGTGGCATCCTTCGTCTGCGCGATGTTGCCGGCCTGCGCCGCGATATCACGATGATCGTCAGCCACCAGGAAACGCTGACACGCGCCATCTCCTCCGCCCGTGCTCTGCTCGACGCGCTGCCCATGCCCGTCTGGTTCAAGACGCCCGACGGGCAGCTGAGCTGGGTCAACGCCGCCTACGTCCGCGCCGTCGACGCCGCCAGTGCCGAAGAAGTCCGCGAGCGCCAAATCGAGTTGCTTGAAACGCGCCAGCGCAAGCTCGTCACGGAAGCCCTGGCCGGAGGCGAAATCTACCATCGCCGCCTGCCGCTGATTGTCGGCGGCGAGCGCAAATCGCACGACGTGATCGTGCTGCCGCTCGACGACGCCATTGCCGGCGCTGCCATCGACGTCGCCGCCCTCGAAACCGCGCAGGGCGAACTCGAACGCCAGATCGCTTCCTACGACCGCACGCTGGACCGCGTCGCCACCGCGGTCGCGATCTTCAACTCCGACCAGCAGCTGTCGTTCTTCAACGACGCCTACACCAAACTGTGGGGCCTCGACGCCACGTGGCTCAAGACGCGCCCGCCCGACAGCGCCATCCTCGACCGTCTGCGCGAACTGGGCCGCCTGCCGGAAGTCGTGAACTATAAGGAATGGAAGGCCAAGCTTCTCTCCACGTATCAGACCGGCGCCGGCCACGAAGACCTATGGCACCTGCGCGACGGCCGCATGCTGCACGTAATGGGCGAGCAGCGTCCCGACGGCGGCGTGACCTACCTCTACGCCGACGAGACGGAACGTTTCGCCCTGGAAAGCCGCTTCAAGACGCTCATCAGCGTCCAGGGCGAAACGCTGAACAGTCTCAAGGAAGGCGTGGCCGTGTTCGCCACTAACGGCCGCCTGCAGCTGTTCAACGTGTCCTTCTGCGCCATCTGGAAGCTGCCCCGCCGCGCGCTCGAAGCCAACCCGCACATCGATGAAATCGTCCACGACGTCGCCCCCACCGGCGACGATGCAGCGACCTGGACCAGCCTGGCCCGCATGGTCACCGCCTTCATGAGCGAGCGCGAGACTATCGAAGGCCGCATGAACCGGGCCGACGGAAGCGTCATTGACTATGCCGCAACGCCCCTGCCCGACGGCGCCACGCTGCTGACCTTCGCCGACGTGACCGACGCGCGGCGCGCGGAACGTGCGCTGATGGAACGCAACGAAGCCCTCGTCGCCGCTGACCGCCTCAAGACGCACTTCATCAGCCACGTGTCCTACGAGCTGCGCACGCCGCTGACCAACATCATCGGCTTCTCTGAACTGCTCGCCAACCCCCGCGTCGGCGCGCTGTCGGAAAAGCAGCGTGAATACCTCGGCGACATCACGTCGTCGTCGAAGACGCTGCTGGCGATCATCGACGACATCCTCGACCTCGCCACCATCGACGCAGGCTCGCTCGACCTGCGCACCGGCCCGATCGACGTGCGCGCCATGATCCGCTCTGCCATCATGGGTGTCCGTGACCCGGCCATCCGCAACAATTTGATGCTCGATATCGCCGTCGCCGACGACGTGCATTCGTTCATGGCCGACGAGTCGCGCGTACGCCAGGTGCTCTACAATCTGCTGTCCAACGCCGTGGGCTTCTCCAAGCCCGGCGACGTCATCCACCTGTCGTGCTGGCGCGAGGACGACTGGGTCGTCTTCACCGTCCAGGACCAGGGCCCCGGTATCCCCTCCGGCCAGCAGCGTCGCGTATTCGACCGGTTCGAGAGCCGCACCCAGGGCTCGGCGCATCGTGGCGCCGGCCTCGGCCTTTCAATCGCCAAAAGTTTGGTGGAACTGCACGGCGGCGATATCCAGCTGCAGTCGGAACCCGGCCAAGGCACGCTGGTGACAGTGCGATTCCCCGAGCGCGGCCGCAGCCACCGTCGACTGGACACCCGGACCGTGGCAAACCTCCGCAATGAACAACAACGCGCTCTCACGAACTGACCTCGACGAAGCCGCCTGCGGCCGCCTCGCCCAGCGCATCGCCCTCAAGCTGAAGCCGGGCGACGCCATCGCGCTGCACGGCGACCTTGGCGCCGGCAAGACAACGTTTGCCCGCGCCCTCATTCGCGCGCTGCTGGGCGACGCGGAGGCCGAGGTGCCGAGCCCCACGTTCGCCCTGATGCAGCTTTACGACACGCCGCGCTTGCAGCTGGCACACCTCGATCTCTATCGCCTCGCCGATGAAAGCGAAGTCGATGAGCTCGGCATCGCCGATCTGCTCGACTCCGGCGCCATCATCGTCGAGTGGCCGGAGCGCGCGCCTTCCGTGCTGCCGCCAAACCGGCTCGACATCACGTTGAGCCAAGGCGCCGGCACCGACACCCGCACTATATCCATCGCACCTTCGGGATCGTGGGCGTCGCGCCTTCACCGCCTCGACGAGATGACGGCCTTTGTCGGCTTCGATGCTAGATGGGCGCACGCCGAAACGCGCTACCTGCAGGGCGACGCCTCGGCCCGCGCCTACGCGCGCTTGCACGCAGCCGGCGGCGAACGCGCGGTACTTATGGATAGCCCCCGCCTGCCAGACGGCCCGCCCATCCGCGATGGCCTGCCCTACAGTCGCATCGCCCATCTCGCCGAGGACGTGGCACCCTTCGTCGCCGTCGCCGGTGCACTGAGCGCCGCCGGCCTCAGTGTCCCGCAAATCCACCACGCCGATCTTGATCGCGGCTTCCTGCTGCTGGAGGATTTCGGAGATCGCGTCTTCGGCCGCGAGCTTGAGAGTGGCACCGGCCAGGCCGAACTTTGGAAAACAGCCACAGACGCGCTCGCCGTTTTGCATCGCGGTCCTTCTCCCAAAGCCATTCCGCTGACGAACGGCACGGTCTACACTGTTCCCCAGCAGGACCGCGGCGCGCTTGCGATCGAAGTGGAGCTGCTGCCGGACTGGTATTGGCCCGCGCTCTTCGGTGAACCCATCCCACCCGAAATCCGCGCCGAATTTCTCACAATCTGGAACGGCCTATTCGACAAGCTTCTGGCCCTGCCCACCGGCTGGGTGTTGCGTGATTTTCACTCGCCCAATTTGATGTGGCTGCCTGAGCGCCAAGGTGCCCGCCGCGTCGGCATCATCGATTTCCAGGACGCACTCGTCGGCCCGCCCGCCTACGACCTCGTGTCGCTCCTGCAGGATGCCCGGCTCGACGTTCCCGCCGATCTTGAAGCCGTCATGTTTGCCCACTACTGCGAGGCCGCCATGATGGACCAGCCGCGATTCGACCACGCCGCCTTCCAGTTTGCGTATTCCGCTTTAGGCGCGCAGCGTAACACCAAGATTCTGGGGATATTTGCCCGTTTGGCTCGCCGCGACGGCAAACCCGGCTATCTTCGTCATGTGCCCCGGCTCTGGCGCTATCTCGAACGCGACCTGGCCCATCCGGAACTCTCTTCCCTGCGCGCCTGGTTCGATCGCCATCTTGGCCCCGAGCTGCGTGCCCGCCCCATCGAGGCCTGATGCAGACGCGGTCCCCCAAGCGGCCACCACCCTCCTCCACGGCGCACCCCACGACCGCGATGGTTCTCGCCGCCGGTCTCGGCAAGCGCATGCGCCCGCTGACGAACGACATTCCCAAGCCCATGGTGGAATTCCAGAAGCGCCCGCTGATCGACCACGTGCTGGATCGCCTCGCCGCTGCGGGCATCACGGACGCGGTCGTCAACGTCCATTACCAGCCCGAACCGCTGGAACGGCACCTGAAGCAGCGCAAGACGCCGAAGATCAACATCTCCGATGAACGGGGCGTGCTGCTCGACACCGGCGGCGGCCTCGTGCGCGCCCTGCCGCTGCTGGGCGACAAACCGTTCATCATTCACAACTCCGACAGCGTCTGGGAAGAGGGCGTCGGCAGTAACCTCGCCCGCCTGTTTGCCGCCTGGGATGCCGAGGCGATGGACAGCCTATTGCTGATGGCGCTCGGCTCGCACAGCCTGGGTTACGACGGTCACGGCGACTTCACCATGGATGCCGACGGCCGGCTGCATCGCCGCGAAGAAATGCGCGAGTCGCCCTTCGTTTTTACCGGCGTTTCCATCGCCCATCCCCGCCTGTTCGACAACGCGCCGCAGGGTCCCTTCTCGCTCAATACGCTGTGGGATCGCGCCATCGACAAGGGCCGTCTCTACGGCATCCGCCTCGAGGGCACATGGATGCACATCGGCACGCCCGAAGCTCTCGCCGAAGCCGAAAGGTGGGCCGCCGATGAAACGCGGCGCTGAACGCATGGCTACCCAATCACGTCAGACGGGCTCAGCGGCCGCAGGAAGCCTTGGCGCTCAGCTCGATTTTCTGATCGGCCTGACGTCAGACGAACAGCCGCCGCAACAGCGCGCACCCGGCAGCCGTGCCAGCATCTACACCGTGCCCGCCGGGCAGCCATTCCTCGATGCGCTGGCTACCGCGATCCTCAAAGGTGATTTGCCGGTTGCCGGCGGCCGCGCGCCGAGCCCGATCGAGCTGCCCAACATCACGCTGCTGATGCCGACACGCCGCGCCACGCGCGCACTGCAGGAAGCTTTCCTGCGCGCCGGCCAGGGTCGCGCGATGCTGCTGCCCAAGATCATCGCCATCGCCGAGGGCCAGGAAGACCTAACGCTGCTGAGCGGCATTGCCAGTCTCGACACTCTGGCGACCGGCGCCGAAAGCGTGCCGCCCGCCGTCAGCAACATGGAGCGTCTGCTCGTCCTGACGCAGCTTGTCATGCGCTGGTCGGACGCGATGGCCAAGGCCAAGACGGATGCAATCGGCGGCATGCAGGCTCACGCCGGGGCTGGCAGCGAAACACCGGCGCAGGCCGCGCACCTCGCCACTGAACTCGCGCGTCTCATGGACATGGTCGAGACCGAGAACGTCAGCCTCGATACGCTCGACACGCTCGTGCCCGAGGAATTCGCCGAGCACTGGCAGCACACGCTCAACTTTCTGCGCATCGTCACCGAATTCTGGCCGATCCATCTGAGCGAGCGGGGTTATGCGTCACCCGCAGCCCGCCGCAACGCCCTGCTGCTCGCTGAAGCGCAGCGCTACACATCGACACCACCCAAGGGCCCGGTCATCGTCGCGGGCGTCACCGGCTCCATTCCCGCCACTGTGAAGCTGATGCAGGCCGTAGCGGATCTGCCGAACGGCGCCATCGTCTTGCCGGGCCTGGACCTGGCGCTGGACGATGCCAGCTGGAACGCGATCTCACCCGCCGACACCAACGCACCGCGCCATCCCGAACACCCCCAGTACGGCCTGAAGAAACTCATCGAAGGCCTCGGCCTATCGCGCGCCGACATCGGTTTGCTGCCCGGCACCACTGCAACACCGCCAGCGGACGCCCGCGCCAAGCTCATCAGCGAAGCCATGCGCCCTGCCTCAACCACAGAGCGCTGGCACGAATTCATCGCCGATGCGTCGAACGATATCGCCAGTATCTCCAGCGGCCTCGACGGCGTCAGCCTCATCGAGGCGCCTACCCAGCAGGACGAAGCCGAAGCCATCGCCCTCATCCTGCGCGAAGCCGTGGAAACGCCCGGCCGCACCGCCGCCCTCGTCTCGCCGGACCGCTTGCTTGCCCGCCGCGTCGCCACGCGTCTGCAGGCCTGGGGCATCACCGTCGACGATTCAGCCGGCCGCCCGTTCGCCAAGACCGTTCCCGGCGCCTTCCTCGACCTCATCGTCGAAGCCGTCGCCAAGGACTTCGCTCCGCCCGAACTGATGGCGCTGCTGAAGCACCCGCTCACCCGTCTCGGCCTCGACCCGTTCGCTGTGCGCCGCGCCGGCCGCGCACTGGAACTCGCGGCCTTCCGCACAGCTTACCTTGGCCGCGGCCTCGACGGCGTCGAGCAGGCGCTGGAGCGCGCCCAAGCCGACATCCGCAATCGCTCCGCTGCCGCCACCACGCCCGGCGCCCTCACTCCGGGCGCAAGCAACGAAACCAACGTAGCCCGCTTCCGCCATCCCGCCGTCCGCCGCCTGTTCGAGGACGACTGGCTCGGCGCTCGCGATCTTGTCGCCCGCCTCCGCGTCGCTCTCGCGCCGCTGATCAGCGCCTACGCCGAGCGCGGCAGCCACCCGCTGCGCCTCTACGCCAAAGCCCACCTCGACGCCGCCGAAGCCATGGCTCGCACGCCGGAGACCGCATCAGAAAGCGAAACGCCAACAGCCTCGCCGCTCTGGTCCGGAGAAGCCGGCAATGCTGCGCTCGCGTTCTTCACCGGTTTGCTCGAGGCCAACATGCCAAGCCCCGAGATCGAAGCCGCCGACTATGCCGATCTCTACCGCAGCCTCATCGCCCGCGAGAACGTGCGCCCGCGCGTGCCCGTGCATCCGCGCCTGTCGATCTGGGGCCCATTTGAAGCGCGCCTTCAGCAAACCGACATCATGATCCTCGGCTCGCTCAACGACGGCACGTGGCCCGAATCCGCCGATCCCGGTCCCTGGCTCAACCGCCCGATGCGCAAGACGCTCGGCTTGCCCTCGCCCGAGGAAGCTATCGGCCACGCCGCGCACGACTTCTCGTCGTTCCTGTCGGCCGGCCGCGTCATCCTCACCCGCGCCGAAAAAGTCGAAGGCGTGCCAACGGTCCCCTCGCGCTGGCTACTGCGCCTGAAAGCGTTGCTGGACGGCCTGGGCGCCTCCGACCGCCTGACACCCGACACTCCCTGGCTCGCCTGGGCCCGGCAACGCGACGCGGTACCCCGCATGTTGCCCATCACCGCGCCGGAGCCGCGCCCACCGGTCTCCATGCGCCCGCGCCGCATGAGCGTGTCGCGTGTCGAGACGTTTATCGCCAACCCGTACGCGATCTTCGCCAAGGATATCCTGAAGCTTGAAGCCATGGAGCCGCTGGGCGCCGACCCCGGCGCCAGCCTGCGCGGCAGCATCATCCACGAGGCGCTGTCGCGCTTCGCCAAGAAGTTTCCCGCAAGCCTGCCGGGCGATATCGAAGCCCAGCTCTACACCATCGCCCAGGCCGTCTTCTCCGAATACAAAGCGCATCCTCGCGTCGCCGCGTTCTGGCTGCCGCGCTTCGAGCGTTTTGCGCACTGGTTCGCAGAAACCGAACCCGCCCGCCGCAGCGGCGTGACGTCGATCGCCGCCGAGATCTCCGGCGCCTGCATCCTCGCCACGCCCGGCGGCCCTTTCACGTTGACTGCTCGTGCCGACCGCATCGACATGACACCACACGGCCTCGTCATCACCGATTACAAGACCGGCGTCGCGCCCAACGACAAGCGGGTTAACGCCTGCGAAGCCCCGCAGCTGCCGCTCGAAGCTGCCATCGCCGCGCAGGCGGGCTTCCCCGATGTGCCGCAGGTTCCGGTGACGGCGCTGCGCTACATCCGCGCCTCCGGCGCCGAACCGCCCGGCGAAGAGCGTGTCATCAAATGCAACGACGTTCCCGCACTCGCCGCCGAAGCCGTAGCCGGCCTGCAACGCTTCATCGCCGCCTTCGACGACGAGGCCACGCCCTACAAGGCCCTGCGCCGCTCGCGCTTCACGTACGATTACGACGACTACGCGCACTTGGCCCGCGTCGCCGAGTGGTCCGTTCCCACTGAAGCCGATGAAGGAGGCCAGTCATGACGGCCGTTGCCTCCATCGCCGCCGAACTGCAGCGCACCGCCGCTGCACAATCGGGCGCCGCTGATCCCAGCGCCTCCGTCTGGGTCTCCGCGAACGCCGGCACCGGCAAAACCCACGTGCTGACCATGCGCGTGCTGCGCCTGATGCTGGCCGGCACACTGCCCGAGCGCATCCTGTGCCTCACCTACACGAAGGCAGCCGCCGCCGAGATGTCGAAACGCGTCTTCGGCACGCTGGCCCAGTGGGTGACGATGCGGGAAGACACGCTCGCCGCCGAACTTGCCAAGCTCATCGGCCGCAAACCGGCACACGATGAACTCGCCCGCGCCCGCACCTTGTTCGCCACCGCCATCGAGACCCCTGGCGGGCTGAAGGTGCAGACCATCCACGCCTTCTGCGAACGCCTGCTGCAGCGCTTTCCGCTCGAAGCCGGTGTGCCCGCGGGCTTCAGCATCCTCGATGATGAGACCGCACGCACGCTGCGCCGCGAGTCGATCGACCTCATCCTCACGCGCGCCAGCCGCGATCCGGCAAGCCCGCTCGGCGCCGCTCTGAAGTTCGCCGTCGCCTACGCCGCCGACGATCGCTTCGACGAAGTGCTGGCCGCCACCCTGCCCTACAAGCAATGGCTCGAAGACGCCACGCGCATTGACGACGCCGGCACCGGCAGCTTCGCCGCCGCCGAAGCCATGTTCCGCCGCAAGTTCAACGTTCGCAACGCGATCACGCCGGATTCCGTCGACCGTGAACTGACCGAGTGCATTTCGACGGCCGATCTCACACGCGCCCGCGACATCCTGCTCGGCGGTTCGAGTAACGATGCCAAGGCCGCAGCCAAGCTCTCCGCCGCGCTGCAGGCGCCATCGCTCAAGGCAAAGTGCGAAACACTCTCCGGCTTTTTCCTCACGGCCGACGGCGAGGCCCGCAAGTCGCTGCTCACCAAATCTCTGCGCGACGCGCATCCCGATCTCGAGGCCATCCTGCAGCGTGCGCAATCCCGCTGCCTCTCGCTCGCCGCCGAGCGCGCCAGCCTGCGCGCCGTCACCGCGACGATTGCATTGCATCGCCTCGCGGGTGCCGTGCATCAGGCCTACGCCGACGCCAAGGGCCGTCGCGCCGCGCTCGATTTCGAGGATTTGATCGCCCACACCAGCAATCTGCTCGCCACCAGCGCCGCAGCCGAATGGGTGCTCTTCAAGCTCGACGGCGGCCTCGATCATCTGCTCGTCGACGAAAGCCAGGACACTAGCCCGGCGCAGTGGACCGTCATCGAGGCGCTCGCCCGCGAGTTCTTTTCCGGCGAAGGCACCCGCTCCGAGCCGCGCACGCTGTTTGCCGTCGGCGATGAGAAGCAGTCGATCTATTCGTTCCAGGGCGCCGTGCCGGAGAAGTTCGCGCAGATCGGCCGCCAGTTCGCCGGCCTCGCCAACCGCGCGCAACTCACCTGGCGCCACGTGCCGCTCGACGTATCGTTCCGCACCGTCGATCCCATTCTCACCGCTGTCGATGCCGTGTTCGCCGACACCCGGCGCACGCCCGGCGTGACCACGCCCGGCACCACTGTTCGCCACATCGCCAAGCGGCAGGGGCAAGCCGGCCTCGTCGAAATCTGGCCGACCGAAGTCGATGCCGACGTCATGCCGGAGGACGTCTGGTCACCCTTTGCCGAGGGCGCCTCAACCGCCCCCGCGCAACGCCTTGCCGCACGCATCGCCGACACCATCAAGGGTTGGCTCGCGACCGGCGAGATCTTGCAATCCGAGAACCGTCCCATCCGCGCCGGCGACATTATCGTCCTCGTCCGCAAGCGCATGCCGTTCGCTGCCCCCATGGTGGCAGAGCTGAAGAAGCGCGGCATTCCCGTCGCCGGCGCCGACCGCATCCAGCTGTCGGAACAGATCGGCGTGCAGGACCTGCTGACGCTCGGCGACTTCCTGACATTGCCGGAAGACGACTTGGCGTTAGCAACCCTCCTCAAGTCGCCGATGTTCGGCCTTGATGACGACGACCTGCTGGTCCTCGCCCCCGGCCGCAAGGGCAGCCTGTGGAAGGCCCTGCTCGACAACGCCGCCGTCAACGCGCGCTACCGGCCAGCCGCCGACACGCTGAAGCGCTGGCGCAAGACGGCCGACTTCATGCCGCCTTACGAATTCTTCGCCGACCTGCTGGACAACCAGGGCATGCGCCAGAAGCTGCTGGCGCGCCTTGGCCCGGACGCCGCCGACAGCATCGACGAATTCCTCAACCTGGCGCTGACCTACGACGACGGCGCCTCACCCTCGCTCGCTGGCTTCGTGCACTGGCTGCGTGACGACACCCGCGTCGTGAAGCGCGACATGGAACAGGGCCGCGACGAAGTCCGCGTCATGACCGTGCACGGCGCCAAGGGCCTCGAAGCCCCCATCGTCTTCCTGCCCGACACCTGCACCACCGCCTCTGCCGGCCGTAGCGCCGGTGGGCCGATCGGTATGCCCGACATGGAACGCCCCGTCGGCACAGCCGAGCCTTTCGTCTGGCAGGTGAAGGGTGCGGGCAAGCTGGCTCCGATCTCCGCGGCCAAGGCCGTCCAGGACACCAAGGAGCGTGCCGAGCGCGATCGCCTGCTCTACGTCGCCATGACGCGCGCGCGCGACCGCCTGTACATCGCCGGCTTCGAAGGCAAGAAGGGCCGCGCGCCTGGCTGCTGGTATGAGCAGATCGTCGAAGGCCTCGCTGGCATCGCCCAGGAGGTCGAGACAGCACAAGGCACGGTGCATCGGCTGACGTCGCCGCAGACGGCCGACTTCGACAAGCCGAAGATCACCTTCGCCGATACGATGATCGACGTGCCGTTGCCGGCGTGGGCCACCCAGCGCGTCATGCGCGAGCCGCAGCTGACGATGCCGCTCGCCCCATCACGGCTTGCCCCGTACGAAACAGATGCCGAAGGCGATCCCGCGCCCGCGCCGCCTCCCGTCGACAAGCTTGCCGAGCCGCCGCCGCTCACGCCCGCCGCGCTGGCCGACCAGAGCCGCTTCCTGCGCGGAACGCTGACGCACGCCCTGCTCGAACACCTGCCGGCCTTTGCGCCGGCGACTTGGCCGAAGATCGCCAAGGGCTTCATCGCCGAGCGCGGAGCAGGCCTCTCCGGCCGCACACAGGCCAGCATCGTCTCCGAGGCGCTGGCCATCCTCGCCGATCCCGTCTTCGCGCCGCTGTTTGGCCCTGGAAGCTCCGCCGAGGTGCCTATCGTCGCGGAAATCCCGCGACCCAAGGGCGAGAAGGGCCACGGCCCCGCACTGCGCCTGACCGGCCAGATCGATCGCCTGATCGACAATGGACGCGAAGTCCTGATCGTCGACTACAAGACCAACCGCCCACCCCCCACATCGCTCGACAGGGTGGCGGACGCCTATATCTACCAGTTGGCCGCGTATCGCCTTGCATTGGCATCGATATTCGGCGACAAGCCGGTGCGCGCGGCCATCCTGTGGACCGACGGCCCCCGCATCATGGAAATCCCAGCCGAATTGCTGGACAGATATGCAAATCGCCTGTGGACGCTGGATAAGCCCGCACCTTGACGCCCCGATCTTGACGCTGAGGCATCGCATTCCTACCTTCGCATCGGCCTACGACGGGTCTTGTTTTCCTGAGCAAGGCCGCAACCGGAGATATACCGCCAATGGCAACGCCCCAAGTTTCCGACGCCAGCTTTCAGAAAGAGGTTCTGGACTCGGCTGAGCCCGTGCTCGTCGATTTCTTTGCCGAATGGTGCGGGCCCTGCAAGGCGATGGCTCCGGCTCTCGACGCCGTTGCAAACGAGCTGAAGGGCAAGGTCAAGGTCGTCAAGGTCGACGTCGACCAGAACCCCTCGGTTACGATGAACTACGGCGTGCAGGCGATGCCGACGCTTCTGCTGTTCAAGAACGGCAAGGTCGCCGCCCAGCACACCGGCGCCATCGTCCAGAAGAAAAAGCTGGAAGACTGGCTGAACGCTTCCATCGTCGCCTAATTAGCGATCGCTGAATAGCAAAGGGCGCTGCGAAACCGCGGCGCCCTTTTTGCTTTTGCAAAACGCCGCGCTCAGTACGCCACTCGCTGGGCTGTCGTGAGCCCCAGCCATCGGGGGCCTTGCGCACTCTCCATCCACGAGTCATTCCCGGGCTTGTCCCGGGAACCCCGCGCACCGCATTGCGGCACTCACAAGTTGGACTGTTGCTCTCCATCAGCACATGCCGAATGCGCTGAGGGGGGGATGCCCGGAACAAGTCCGGGCATGACACTTATGTCAAAGTCGAAGCAGGCTTGCAGCGTATGAGATCAAGACCGCCTCGGACGCAATGCCCGCCTCAAGCCCGCGCGATGCGCGTCGGCAGGTAGCGCGGGCGGAACTTCTTGGCGTTGATGGCGATGCGCGTTCCCTGCGGCACGGCCGGCTGATCTCGCGTGACGAACACGATCGACAAGCCGCTGTCGGTGACGAGTTCGCCCCAGAACTGCCCCCACTCCTTGACCACGCCGGTGAACGTATGGGTATCGGGCTCGAAAAGATCGGCATCATCCATCCCCAGGTCTCTCCACGTCTTTACTCATAAGCCGCCGGCCGCTCGTTATGGCTTGGTCCGGCTACGAGGTTGGCGCATTGCTGCGCCCGCTAACTGTAGGCGTGCAGTTGCTCAATAACAATCAGGCGAAGGCACAAGCCAAACGCCCGAGCGCGGCGCTTCGAAGCCAGTGTCACCAGTAACGTGGCGTTTTTGGATCTATGCCGCAGATGCCGAATTGCGGAGCAACTTCAATTCGATTGCGGGCATTCAATTCGGTTGCGGAGCAACGCCGTCCTGCAACGCAAGTACGTGGCCCGCGAGATAGAGTGATCCGCATATGAGAATGCGTTTAGGCCCGGAGTGCAATTGCTCCAGGCGCCGTAGTGCCTGGTCTACCGAACTGCTGCTCTCGGCGGACAACTGCACCTCGCGCGCCGCATCGACCAGCACCTCCGGTGCATGCGTTGCTTCGTGCGCGCCGGGGATCGGCACGGTGATGACGTGGCGAGCCAGGCCGCTGAACGGCGACAGAAAGCCGGCGGCATCCTTGAGCGCCATCATCCCGACGATCAGATACAGCGGCTTGGGCGCCCGCTCCTCCAGGTCGGCAAGTGTCTGCGCGATCACGGCGCCAGCCGCAGGATTGTGCCCGCCGTCGAGCCAAAGTTCGGACCCCGGCTTCAGCATCTCGGGAAGCGGGCCGCTATCCAGCCGCTGCATCCGGGCCGGCCAACTTACACTGCCAAGCCCGCGCTCGATATCGCCGAGATCCAGCGTGGATCCGGCAAACTCCATCGCCGCGACCACGGCCGTCGCCGCGTTGATCACCTGATGCCGGCCGATCAGTCCCGGCATCGGCAGGTCCAGCAGCTCGTCTTCACGCTGCACGATCAGCCGCCCGCGCTGCTCGTAGGCATCGAAGCGTTCACCCCAGGCGATGAGATGGGCATGAACGCGGCCAGCCTCGCTGCGAATGACGTCCAGAACTACGTCATCCTGCTGCGCCACGACGCAACGCACGCCACGCTTGAGAATGCCCGCCTTTTCGCGCGCGATCTTCTCCAGCGTATCGCCCAGCTTGTCGGCGTGATCGAGCGAAATGGAGGTGATCACCGTCAAGGCCGGCTTGGGAATAACGTTCGTGGCATCAAGCCGCCCGCCTAGGCCGACTTCGAGCAGGATCACATCGGCTGGATGCTCGCTGAACGCCAGGAACGCCGCAGCGGTCGTAATCTCGAACTGGGTGATGTCGTCGCCGTCGTTGACGGCCTGAGTTCGCGACAGGACATCGACAAGTTCGTCCTCGCCAATCGGCCTAGCCTTACCGTCGGCACCGGCCAACTCAATACGCTCGTGGAAGCGAACCAAGTGCGGCGACGTATAGACGTGCACCCGCTTGCCCGCTGCCTCCAAGATGGCCTTTAGATAGGCCGTCACCGAACCCTTGCCGTTGGTACCGGCCACATGCACGACGGGCGGCAGCTTTTGATGCGGCGAGCCGAGCTTGGCCAGCAGCCGCTCGACGCGTCCCAAAGACAGGTCGATCAGCTTCGGGTGAAGCTCTTTCAAATCGGCCAGAAGTTGGTCGCTGGTCGGCATGATTGGAACTTGTGTCAGATGAACCCGGCCCGCAACCGCAGGGCTTGCTCCGACAGAGCCCTTTCCGGCCCTGACGTCAACTGCCTGTTGCAAATGGCGCTAACCGGCGTGCCCGGCCGGCTCAACCTAGTTACGGGGAGCGTCCTTTGACGCGGGCTTTGCAGTAACGGTTTCGATGTCGCGTACACTCTTGTCGCGCTCCAAACGAGCCGTGTCGAAACGCTCGTGTTCGGACACCGGTTCGGCATCCAGAACGCCCTGCTCTGCCGAACGGGCAGCAGATTCGATCAATTGCCCATCGACCGCATGGCCATTGGCATGCGGCTTGCCGCCGTTCATGCGCTTGGCCGGGCGCATGAGATCGCCTTTGGGCAGGCTCTCGCCGTTCATGAGCATCGAGGCAACCCGCGATAGCGTCTCGCGCAGTTTGTGGCGATGCACCACCATATCGATCATGCCGTGCGCTAGCAGGTACTCGGAGCGCTGGAAGCCTTCCGGCAGCTGCTCGCGGATCGTCTGCTGGATCACGCGCGGGCCGGCAAAGCAGATCAGCGCGCCCGGCTCAGCAATATGCACATCACCGAGCATCGCATACGACGCGGTAACGCCGCCAGTCGTCGGATCGGTGAGGACGACGATGTAGGGAAGCTTGGCATCGCGCAGCTTCTGCACGCCGATGGTCGTTCGCGGCATTTGCATCAGCGACATGATGCCTTCCTGCATGCGCGCGCCGCCTGAGGCTGCGAACAGGATGAAGGGTGCCTTGCGTTCAACTGCGCGCAGCATGCCCGTCACGACGGCCTCGCCGGCCGCCATGCCGAGCGAGCCGGCCATGAAGCGGAAGTCCTGTGCCGCAGCCACAACCTCCAGCCCGTCAAGCTTGCCTTCGGCCACGAGCACGGCATCTTCGAGTTCCGTCGCCGTCTTCGCATCCTTGAGACGATCGATGTAACGGCGGCCATCGCGAAACTTCAACGGGTCTTGCGCCACGCCGGCAACAGACACGCGCTCGTACACGCCGTCGTCGAACAGGGCTGCCAGACGCTGCTGCGCGCCCATACGCATGTGATAGTTGGAACCAGGGATGACGAACTGGTTGGCCTCAAGGTCTTTGTAGAAGACCATCTGCCCCGTCTCTGGGCACTTGACCCAGAGATTGTCCGGCACCTCGCGCTTCGTCGCCAGGAAGCTGCGGATTTTCGGCCGGACGACGTTGTTGATCCAGTTCACGCTATAAAGCTCCTGCCCCCATGGGCATCACGGAAAGGGCACTGCGAATCTCGTTTGTCTATCGTGACCTTGCGCCTCGCGCAGTCCTCGATGGCTCGAGTTCCACAACAATCATAGTACATTGAGGTCAAATGTGCCCCAAATTAAGGTTCCGCAAGCCGCCGGCCGGGCCCCGGACAGTCGTTTGTCACCAGCCGACCCGATCAGGCCGGCTGCAAGGCTTGCGATAGACTTTTCACTAAGCCGAGCACAGCAGGCACTGTGTCGCTCGTCGCCTCGCCTTTCGGGCCAAGACTGTCTTTGACCGCATTGACCAGCGCCGAACCCACCACGACACCATCGGCACCCTTGGCCAGAGCGGCCGCCTGCTCGCCCGTTCTTACGCCAAAACCAACCACCACGGGAAGGTCCGTTGCCCCTTTAATGCGCGCAACTTGCGAATGAACATCGTTTACCACGGGAGCAGCTGCCCCTGTAATCCCGGTGATCGACACGTAGTAAACGAAGCCTGATGTGTTGGTCAGCACCTTCGGCAGCCGCTTGGCATCGGTGGTGGGGGTCGTCAGCCGAATAAAGTTCAAGCCGCGCTTCACCGCCGGCAAGCACAGCTCGTCGTCGGCCTCTGGCGGCACGTCGACGATGATCAACCCGTCAACCCCCGCGGCCACCGCATCATCCAGGAATTTCTCTGCCGGGTAGACGTAGACGGGGTTGTAGTACCCCATCAGCACGATCGGCGTATCCGGGTCCGTCTTGCGGAAGTCGGCCACCATCTTGAGCGTCTTGACCATTGTCTGGCCCGACTGCAGCGCCCGCAGCGAGGCTGCCTGGATCGCCGGCCCATCCGCCATCGGGTCCGAGAACGGCATGCCGACCTCGATCACGTCGGCCCCCGCACCCGGCAGAGCCGCCAGGATCTCGGCGAACGTCTTCGCGTCTGGATCGCCCGCCGTAACAAAGCACACGAGCGCCGGGCGCCCCTCAGCCTTCAGCGCCGCAAACCGGCGATCGATACGTGTCGTTGTTGTCATAGATGTCGATCTCAAATCGTCATGCCGAGATAACCCGCGACGGCGAAGACGTCCTTGTCGCCGCGGCCGCACATGTTCATCACCAGCAGGTTGTCCTGCGGCAGCGTCGGCGCGAGCTTGGTCACGTAAGCCAGCGCGTGCGATGGCTCGAGGGCGGGAATGATGCCTTCCTGGCGCGCGCACAGCTGGAACGCATCCAGCGCCTCTTTGTCGGTTATCGGTACGTAGGTGACGCGGCCGGTGTCTTTCAGCCAGGAATGTTCCGGCCCCACGCCTGGATAGTCGAGACCGGCCGAGATGGAATGGCCTTCCAGGATCTGCCCGTCGCCGTCCTGGAGCAGATACGTGCGATTGCCGTGCAGCACGCCAGGCTTGCCGCCGCTCATCGACGCGGCATGACCGTTCTCGACCTCCACGCCGTGGCCGCCGGCTTCGACGCCGTAGATCGCGACGCCCTCATCATCGAGAAATGGATGGAACAAGCCGATCGCATTGGAGCCGCCGCCTATGCATGCCACCAGCGTATCCGGCAGCCGGCCCTCTCGCGACAGCATCTGCTCGCGCGTTTCATTGCCGATGATCGCCTGGAAATCGCGCACCATTTCCGGATAGGGATGCGGACCAGCCGCCGTGCCGATGATGTAGTACGTATCCTTGACGTTGGTGACCCAGTCGCGCAGCGCCTCGTTCATCGCGTCTTTCAGCGTGCCGGCGCCGCTCGTCACGGCATTTACCTTCGCGTTCAGCATGTGCATGCGCGCGACGTTGGGCGACTGGCGCTTCACGTCGGTGGCACCCATGAAAATCTCGCACGGCAATCCGAACCGAGCGCACACGGTAGCAACCGCCACGCCATGTTGTCCCGCGCCCGTCTCGGCGATGATGCGCGTCTTGCCCATGCGCCGCGCCAACTGGATCTGGCCCAGGCAATTGTTGATCTTGTGCGAACCCGTGTGATTCAGCTCGTCGCGTTTGAAATAGACCTTCGCGCCGCCCTTGCCGCCGCTCGCAGCCGCGACCTGGCGGAAATGATCGGTTAGGCGTTCCGCGTAATAAAGTGGGCTCGGCCGGCCGCCGTAGTTGTTCAGCAAGTCCGTCAGTTCGGCCTGGAATTTCGGGTCAGCTTTGGCCGCGTAATACGCCGTCTCCAGCTCCAGGATCAGCGGCATCAGCGTTTCGGCGACGAAGCGCCCGCCGAATAGGCCGAAATGCCCCTGATCGTCTGGCCCCGTGCGATAGCTGTTGAGCTTGGCTTCGCTGGTTTTGTCGGTCCTGGTCGCCATTGCCTGCGGCAATCCTCACATGTTCTGACGTCTTATACGTTCGGCGCGCCTAATTAGCGCTCTTTGCCGCTTGAAGAAAGCGCCTGATGAGCTCCGGGTCTTTTTCGCCCGGACGGGATTCGACGCCAGAAGACACGTCGACGACGGCCGCGCCCGTCAACGCAATGGCTTCGGCAACGTTCAGGGGTGTCAGGCCGCCTGCCAGCACATACGGCCCGTGACCCTTGGCCGCCTCCAGAATGTGCCAATCGAACGTAAGGCCATTACCTCCCGGCAGCGCCGTGGGATCGTCCGGCGGTTTCGCGTCGAACATCAACATCACTGGTCGGCCGGGTTCCAAATGGTTCAGTGCCGCCGAAACGTCGTTCCGGGTCGCGACGGAAACGGCCTTCAGGATATTCAGACCGCTGCGTTCGCGAATCTCGTGCACGCGCGCGACGGTTTCGTGGCCGTGCAACTGGATGATGTCGGGCTTCACCTCGGCGGTCACACGGTCGACGAGCGCGTCGTCCGGATCAACCAGCAGTGTCACCGTGGCCGCGCGACCGTAGTCACGCGCGTGCTGCACGAGACGCGCGGCATCCTCGATGGTGACGTTGCGCGGGCTACGTGGATAGAGCACGAAACCGACGAAATCGGCGCCCGCTTCCAAAGCAGCGTCGAGTGCCTCGCGCGTCTTAAGTCCGCAGATTTTCACCGATGGCGTCATCGCCGTCCTGTCAGTATCCGATATCGCCGGGTTCGCGACCCGGCCGCGGCTTGTAGCCCGGCAACGCCCACCCATAGCGAATGGCGCAGGCACGAAGCGTGAAACCGATTACGAAACCGGCGCCGACGGCAGCAATGCGTGGCACGCCGAGCCCAGTCAGCGCAACGAAGACAATGGCACCGGCCATCGCAGCCGTAACATAGATCTCGTGGCGGCTGAGCAGAAGGGGCGGCTCACCGCTCAACACGTCGCGAATGATGCCGCCGAAAGCCGCCGTTATGACGCCCATCGTCACCGCAACCAACGGGTCAGCCCCAGTCGCCAGCGCCCGCTCCGCCCCGAGCACCGCAACCAGTGCCAACCCGATGGCATCGAGCCAGACCAGCACGCGATACCGCGACGACATGAGATGCGCGGTGAAGAACATCAGCGCCGCGATGACGAGGCAGATGACGAGGTATGCGGGCTGTTTCACCCAGAACACGGGCAAATTGCCTAGCAGCATATCGCGCACCGTGCCGCCGCCGGTTCCGGTTACGGTCGCCAGCAGCGCGAAGCCAAAGATGTCCATCTCCTTGCGGCTGGCCGCCAGCGCACCTGACCCGGCGAACACGGCCACCGCCGCGAACTCCACGGCCGTCAGCGTGGACGACAGCGCATCTGCAGAAAGCATAATGGTCTCGGACAGTGAGGCGAAGGCTAGTGACCCGCGGGAACGAGCTGCTTCGAAGAGGTGGGCGTATCGCTATCGCGCTCGCGCGTCAGCCGGTCGGCTTCGGCGTGCCAGCGACGCGCCTCATGCGTTTTGACGCGTGCATCGCGCCGCCAATGACGTTGCGTCACCCAGGTCGCCACGCCGCCAAGAACGACACCGGCAACAAGTGCCGCAAACAGATACGCATAGAGTGGCAGCACGAGCGACAGCGCAGGCGCATCCGGACGGAACGGATCCAGCACCAGCTGAACCGTGTGCCGGTTGGCAATCGCGAGCGTGACGAGCACGATGGCTGCCGGAAATGCAATCAGTATCCAGGCAATCCGGCGCAGCACGCAAACCTCCAGCTCGTTAGATCGAACCGCTTAAATCATGAAGCGGTCTTCCGGTTGAAGCGCGACAGGGAAAAAAATCAGAGCGTGTCAGCGCTTTCGGTGACGCAACTACGCCCTATGCCGAAACTTCGTCGCCATTCAGGCGATCGCGCAGTTCCTTGCCGGTTTTGAAAAACGGCACGAACTTTTCTGCCACCGGCACCGGTGCGCCAGTTCGCGGGTTTCGCCCTTGCCGGGCAGCGCGATGCTTCACGGTGAAAGCGCCGAACCCGCGCAGCTCCACCCGGTCGCCTCGCGCGAGCGCATCGACGATCTCGTCGAAGACGACGTTCACGATCCGCTCCACGTCGCGGTGATACAAATGCGGATTGGAAACGGCAATTTTTTGGATCAGCTCTGACTTAATCACGGTTGGCCCCGACGAAGACACTGTAAAACCTTTACTTTTCAGAAGGGTGCCAAACGGAAAGAAGTCCGTCAAGGCCAACGATGCGCAAACGGTTGTCACCGGTTAACGCTTCCGCCACTGCCTTGCCAGCCTCGCCGAAGGCCGACCCGATAAAACTGCTCACCGAACTGCTGAACCAGAAGCTACCTCCAGGCGGTGCCTGCTTCCAGTCAACAACCTTAAGGCCGCTCTCTACGCCACGGCCCTCGAGCCACTGAACCGCCTCGCCCTCGCCGCCGATCTGGTCCACAAGCTTGTGTTGCAGTGCCTCCCGGCCGGAGAATACTCGGCCGGCCTCAAGCCCCGGCACCTCGGCGACTTTGATCTTGCGCCGGTCTTCCACCAGCGAAACGAACCACTTGAAGCTCTCGCCGATCATGTCCTGCGTGACCTTCCGGGACTCCTCATCGATCGGTTCGAACGGGTTCGGAGTCGCCTTCAGCGGCCCGCTCTTGATGGTGTTCATCTTGACACCGAGCTTTTCCAGCATCTGGTCCACTTCCGGCCACTGCACCAGCACGCCGACCGACCCGGTAACGGTGTTGCCCCGCGCCACGATGTAGTCCGTGCCAAGCCCGGCGATATACCCGGCCGACGTCGCCAACGTGCCGAATTGCGCCACGACCGGCTTCTTCTCGGCTATTTTGCGTAAGGCCTCGTACAGGCTTTCGCCGCCCGTCGTCGTACCGCCTGGGCTGTTGATGTAAACCACAAGCCCGCGCACGTGGTCGGCGGCCGCCACGCGCTTCAGCAGCTCCAGCTGCTCGCGGTCTTCCGTGATGGCACCTTCGATCGCTACACGGGCAATCTGCTGCGGCTGGGCCCATTGCGTGACGCTATCGGAGCCGAGCACAAAGCCGCCGAGCAGCAGCACCACGGCGGCAATGCCGAGCGACCTCCAGAAGCTCAAACGCCGGCGCAGGCGTCGCCTTTCCAACAGAGCCTCGGTATCCAGCGTCATGCGAACTCCTGCCCGAAATCGCCCGGGCCAACTCCCTTGCAACACCGCACACTATTTGAGGAAGCCGGCCCTGCAAAGACCATCCGCCAAGAAATTGAACGATGCCAATGCGCGCACCACAAAATAAAGACGCCGGAGATTGCTCCCCGGCGTCCAAATCCAACGTCAAAAAGCGAAAGCTTATTCTTCGGTATCGCCTTCGCCGTCGTCCTTGTCGTCACGCTTCTTGATGGCGGCCTTGAAGATGTCGCCGAGCGACGCACCCGAGTCGGACGAGCCGTACTGCGCCACAGCCTGCTTCTCTTCCGAGATTTCCAGCTGCTTGATCGAGACGTTGATGCGGCGCGCGGCCTTATCGACCGAGATCACGGCCGCATCGACCTTCTGGCCGACCGTGAAGCGCTCGGGGCGCTGCTCGGAACGGTCACGCGACAGATCCGAGCGCTTGACGAACGCCGTCATCTCGCTATCGGCGATCTTCACCTCGATGCCGTTCTCTTGAACCGCAACGACTTCGCACGTGACCTGGTCGCCCTTCTTGTACTTGGCGAGCGAGTCGGCCGGATCACCGCCGAGCTGCTTCACGCCGAGCGAGATGCGCTCCTTCGTCGAGTCGACGTCGAGCACGATGGCTTTGACGGTGTCGCCCTTCTTGTAGTCCTTGATGGCTTCTTCGCCGGCCTTCTGCCAGTCGAGGTCGCTCAGGTGCACCATGCCGTCGACGCCGTTGTCGAGGCCGATGAACAGGCCGAATTCCGTGATGTTGCGGATCGGGCCTTCAACGGTCGAACCCTTCGGGTGCTGACCGAGGAACGCATCCCAAGGATTGTCCTGCGTCTGCTTGAGGCCAAGCGAAATACGGCGTTTGTTGGGATCGACTTCGAGAACCTGAACTTCCACCTGCTGGCTCGTCGAGACGATCTTGCCTGGGTGTACGTTCTTCTTGGTCCAGCTCATTTCCGAAACGTGGATCAGGCCTTCAACGCCCGGCTCCAGCTCGACGAACGCGCCGTAGTCGGCGATGTTCGTCACGGTGCCGGTGAACTTCGCGCCGACCGGGTACTTGGCTTCGATTGCCTGCCACGGATCAGACTGCAGCTGCTTGATGCCGAGCGAGATACGCTGCGTTTCCGGGTTGATGCGGATAATCTGCACCTTCACCGTATCGCCGACGTTGAGGATCTCGGACGGATGGTTGACGCGGCGCCAGGCCATGTCGGTCACGTGCAGCAGGCCGTCGATGCC
This sequence comes from Hyphomicrobiaceae bacterium, assembly GCA_030655135.1. GTDB lineage: Bacteria > Pseudomonadota > Alphaproteobacteria > Rhizobiales > Hyphomicrobiaceae > JAKAXS01. Next base: position 113,833 of record JAURWC010000009.1, read on the forward strand.
GCCGAGGTCGATGAACGCACCGTAGTCGGTGATGTTCTTGACGAGGCCGTCGATGACCTGGCCTTCGCCGAGGCGGGCCACGATGTCGGCGCGCTGTTCGGCACGCGTTTCTTCCAGCACCGATCGGCGCGAGACGACGATGTTGCCGCGGCGGCGATCCATCTTCAGGATCTGGAACGGCTGGCTCTGATGCATCAGCGGGCCGATGTCGCGCACGGGGCGGATGTCGACCTGCGAACCCGGCAGGAACGCCACCGCGCCGTCGAGGTCGACCGTGAAGCCGCCCTTGACCTTGTTGAAGATGACGCCGTTCACCTTCTCGTTGGCTTCGAACATCTTTTCGAGACGCGTCCAGCTCTCTTCGCGCTTGGCCTTGTCGCGCGACAGCACGGCTTCACCGAGCGCGTTTTCCACGCGCTCAAGGTAAACTTCCACGGTATCGCCGACCTTCAGGCCGCCGTCCTTCGCCGAGGGCGAGAACTCGCGGACCGGCACGCGGCCTTCCATCTTCAGGCCGACGTCGATGACGGCCAGATCCTTTTCGATGCCAACGACCTTGCCCTTGACGACTGAGCCTTCGTAGACGTCGTCCTTGGCGAGGCTTTCGGCGAGCATGGCGGCGAATTCATCGCGCGTCGGATTCATTTCTTTAGCTACAGCAACGGCCATTTGGTCTCCTGTTGAAACGGAATGAGCCCGTGCGATCCGCAGCGAGCGGGGCACGAGCGCTAATGTTGCGGATGAGCCGCCGATAACTCGGTCCAGGGACAGCCGCACGCGTTTCGCGGTCGGACAGTTTCCTGTCGGCTCAAGTCGATGTTGGATCTCGTCCGCTGGATTGAGCGCTCATGGCCCTGCCAGTATGAATTCGGGCCACGTTTGCGTGTGCCCTACTGGCCGATCTTCCTCTTGATCAATCCGACAGCGGCGTCGAATGCCGTTTCTATATCCAAGTCGCTCGTATCGAGCAAGTCGGCATCTGCGGCCATTTTCATGGGTGCGGAGGCCCGGCCGGCGTCCCGGTCATCCCGTGCCACGATATCGGCTAGCACGTCCTCGAAGGCGGGCGCGGCCGGCGCCCCCTCCATCCAGCGGGTCTGCAGCTCCAGAAACCGGCGTTTTGCGCGTACTTCCGGGCTGGCCGTCACGTAAATCTTAACGTCTGCGTCGGGGCAGACCACCGTGCCGATATCCCGCCCGTCGAGGACCGCCCCCGGCTCCCGCCGCGCGAATGCCCGCTGGTAGTCCAGCAGAACCGCCCGAACTTGCGGGATCTTCGCCACGATTGACGCCGCATCCCCGGCTTCCGCGCCCCTCAGCCCCGGATCGTCGAACGTCGCCGGATCCAGCTGCCGCGCTGCGCCGGCGGCCGCCGCAGGGTCCTCCAGGCGCTGCCCGGCCTTGGCGACATCGCGCGCCACCGCCCGGTATAGCAGGCCCGTATCCAGCACATGAAAGCCGAAATGCTCCGCCACCCGCTTGGCCAGCGTGCCCTTGCCCGACGCCGCCGGCCCATCAATCGCGATGATCATGGCCCCACCACCATCAAGCGCAGCGCCTCAAGCTCGGCACCCTCACACATAGCTGGCTCCGAGCTGCTCCATCAGGCCGCGGAACTCCGGGAAGCTGGTGGCGATCATCGCCGTGTCGTCGACGCCCACCGGCGCATCACTGGCCAGTCCCATCGTCAGGAACGCCATGGCGATCCGGTGATCGAGATGCGTCTCGACAAGCCCGCCGCCGGGCACCTTGCCGGTGCCTTCAACAATCAGCTTATCGCCATCTGCGCGCGCCACGACGCCGTTGGCAATCAAGCCTGCGGCGGTTGCCGCCAGCCGATCGCTCTCCTTCACCTTCAGCTCGCCAAGGCCCTCCATGCGCGTCTCGCCAACGGCAAAGCCCGCGATAGCCGCCAGCACGGGATACTCGTCGATCATGCTGGGCGCGCGCGCCGCCGGCACCTGCACGCCCTTGAGCTGCGAATACCGCGCCCGTATATCGGCAATCGGCTCGCCGCCTTCCTCGCGCTCGTTCAGGAATTCGATATCGGCTCCCATCTCGCGCAGCGTGACGTAAAGCCCGGTTCGCGTTGGATTGACCAGCACGCCCTCCACCGTCACGTCAGACCCTGGCACGACGAGCGCGGCAGCCAGCAAAAACGCCGCAGAACTCGGATCGCCCGGCACGACAACGTCACGGCCCGTCAGCTCGGCATCGCCCCTCACGGTGATATGCATCGCGCCTTCAATTTCACGCGTTTCGACGCTGGCGCCGAAAAAGCGCAGCATCCGCTCGGTATGATCACGCGTGGCTTCCCGCTCGACCACGGTCGTTTCGCCCGCCGCGCCCAGACCTGCCAACAGCACCGCCGACTTGACCTGCGCTGACGCAACCGGCAACTCGTAGACGATCGGCACGAGACTGGACGAACCTTTTACAGTGAGCGGCAGCGTGTCCTTTGCTTCCGCCGTTTGCAGCCCCATCGTCCGCAGCGGATTGAGAACCCGGCTCATCGGCCGCCGCGACAGCGACGCATCGCCCTGCATCGTTACGCTGATGTCGTGTGCGGCTACGATACCCATCATTAGCCGCGTGCCGGTGCCCGAGTTGCCGAAATCCAGCGGTCCGTCCGGCTGCTTCAATCCGCCGACGCCGCGGCCTTTAACGTGCCACGCATCACCCGTCTTCACAGCCTCGGCGCCAAGCGCGGTGACCGCACGCGCCGTGTTGATGACGTCTTCGGCCTCAAGCAGCCCGGTAATCCGCGTGGTCCCCGTGGCCAGGGCGCCAAACATCAGCGCCCGGTGCGAGATCGATTTGTCTCCGGGCACCCGCAGCCGCCCAGTCAGGGAGCCCGCCTTCCGGGTGGACAGTGGCTTTGGCTGCGGCGAATGGGACAAAGCGTGCGCTTTCGATCTTGAGACATAATGATAAATGCCGGCGAGCGAGCCGCCCTGAGCCAGGGGATAGACCCGATGCGCCCGCCCCTGTCAACGCCGTGCGGGCCGCTAGCCGGTCCGTTGGGGGCGAATGCTTTTGACACCGCCCATCACCTATGGCAGATCGCTTGCAACTCTCAAAATTTCAAAGGCAAATAGCATGTCCACCAAGCAAGCGCGCGGGACAAAGCGCACCTGTCAAAGCAACGAATGCGGCGCGCGATTTTATGATTTGAATCGCGAACCTATTGCCTGCCCCATCTGCGGTTCGATCTATGAGTTGGCGTCATCGCCTCTGGTGCTCGCGGCAGCGGAAGAAAAGTCTGCGCGCAAGGCCCGCAAGGCAGACGTGCCCAAGGTCGCAACGGCCGAAGCTGTAGACACCGACGCCGACGCGGAAGCCGAAGACACGTTGGCCGACATCGAGACGGATGACGGCGACGAAATCGCTGCTGAAGCCGATGAGACCTTCCTTGAAGAAGAGGAAGAGGGCGGCGACGTCGCGACCATCATTGGCCCCGTCGAAGGCGACGAAGAGCCATAAGAACTGCACACGCGCATCCGGCCGGCTCCGCGGAGCAGAGTCGGATGCGTCACTTCACACTCTTAAAAACGCTCTTGCAGTTTGGCCCGGCCCGGCCTAATGAGACGCCTCTTCGCGGCACCCGATCCTCACTCATGAATCGTGCCGCGAATTCCCAGGCTCCGGACCCCAACGTCCGCGCCACAAAATCAGGGGCTGTAGCTCAGTTGGGAGAGCGCTTGCATGGCATGCAAGAGGTCAGGGGTTCGATTCCCCTCAGCTCCACCATTTCCTTGATTGCACCGTAGCGCCCACTCACTCTGCCACCAGCGGCACCGGTCGCGGTTTGCTGATGCCCAGACGCGCCAGCTCGGCGTCCAACGTGCCTGCTGCGGCCATTTCCAGCATTTTAACGTCGGCCCTGAGAGACCAGATCGGGTGCGTGAGCGTCGCCGGCCGGTTGTGCTCGACGAGAGCGTGCCCCGCCCAGGATGGCCCGTAGCCTGCGGCGAGCGCGGCAAGCAACCAACCCGGTTTGCGTGTTTTTGCAAACGCCAGGACGCAACCGGCGGCAGCGGCGGTCCCAAGGAAATGCAGGACTCTGGTTTCTGGCGAGCTGTGCGCTTTGAGATAGATGGGCCAGAATTCGTCGAAGCTGGAAGGTTCGCTCATGTCGACCTCGCAAGCGTCGCTACTGAACTCGATCCAATAACGCGCGAATGTTTTGGTTGCGCAAGCGGCTAGGCGAGGCCGCCGCCGGGATAGAACGTCGCGATGGGCAGCGCATAATCCGGCAGCGCCACACTGGCCGGCCCTTCTTCGCCGGACTTGAGGAATTCCGGCAGAAAGTGCGTGTGCGCGCCGGCAGGCGACGCGCTGCCCGGCAACGGGATGGGCGAATAGACCTCGACCCGTGCCAGCTTGGATTCTACGACGCGATGCGGATTGGCGGCAAAGATCGCCATGCCGGCCTCGTACATCACGTCGGCCCAAGGCCGGCCTGCAATTGCCGTCAGCGTTTCGATCAGCGCCGTGTCACCGGTGCGGATGCAGAACCTGCTCGCCTTGCGGCCAATGCCCATGTCGAAGAGCTGATGGCCGCGATGTTCGGGATCGATCGCAACGGTGTCCGCGCCAAGCGGCGTAAACGATGCCGCAGCATGCATGGCACCGCGAGCCTTCGGTAGCCCAAGCACGATCGGCCCGCCGGGCCCAAACTCGAACGCCCGCAGCTTGTCCTGAACCTCGAGCCGATAACACGCATCTGAGGCGCGCCCCACGATACTCAAGCCGTCGCGCTCGACGGTGATCTGCCGCGCAGCCGTGCAGGGGAATTCGGCGACGGCGCCGGGTGCGCCGGTCACCCACGTGCCGCGGCGCTGCGCGATCGTCTCTGCCGACCAGTCGGCCAATTCGGCGGCCATCCAAGGCATCAGGCGCATGCGGATGGCCAGCGCCTTGTGCCGTCCCGGCAGAAGATCCCAGACGGCATCGCGCTGCGTTTCGCTCATGCCCGACCAGCGGCCGATCTCATCGCCCGTCCGCGCGCAGCCGATGCAGTAGCCGCTGACATCGTCCAGCTTGCAGATGCCGACACACGGCGAATGCCGGGTGCGAGGCGCGATTACGGTGACGTCAACCATAGCAATTCCATGCGATTTCGCTGCCGACCCGCTTAGCACAGCCGCGGAAAGCTGGCGACCCGTTGGCAGCCCCTGCGACCTCTTGCATTCTCAGCCATGATGCGCGAGGGAGGCGTCATGACCGTCTTTGTTTGCGCCTTCTACAAATTCGTCGAGATAGCCGACTGTGCCAGCCTGCAGGCCAGCCTGCTGGCGCGCTGCGAGCAGGGTGGCGTCAAAGGCACAATTCTGTTGGCGCGCGAGGGTATCAACGCCACGATCTCTGCGCCGGACGAGGCCATGACGGTGTTCCTGTCCGATCTCCGCTCCGACGAACGCTTTACCGGCTTGACCGTCAAACAAGCCACCGCACCCAATCACCCCTTCCAGCGCCTGAAGGTCAAGGTGAAGCGCGAAATCATCGCGTTCGATCCGAGCGCGGACGGCCCGTTGACCGAGGTCGGCACATACGTGAAGCCACGCGACTGGAACGCGCTGATCGCGGATCCCGATGTCATCGTCATCGACACGCGTAACGCATACGAAGTCGCCATCGGAACGTTCGAACGTGCGTTAGATCCCAAGACCGCCGCCTTCAGCGATTTCCCAGCCTATGCCAAAGCCAACCTCGATCCGCAGCGTGACAAGAAGATCGCCATGTTCTGCACCGGTGGAATTCGCTGCGAGAAGGCATCAGCGCATCTGATCCAGATGGGCTTCGGCGAGGTCTACCACCTGGACGGCGGCATCCTGAATTATCTCGAAGTGATCCCGCCTAAGCAAAGCCTGTGGCACGGTGAGTGCTTCGTTTTCGACGAACGTGTTTCGGTCACACACGGCAACACACCCGGTACCCACGTCCTGTGCTCTGATTGCGGCTTCCCGATTTCTGCGAATGGTGCCGAAGCTCGCTGTGAGAATTGCGATGCTCTACAAAAGCACGCGAGTCATGAGCGGTAGTGCCGCCACATGCGCTGGATCGTGCGGTGAATTTCATCCGGCTCCTGGTCGAACACTTCCAGGTTGATACGGATCACGTTCTCATGCGTCATTTTCCAGGGAACGCGCATCAGCAGACGCGGCCATGGCATCTTGCGCCAGTCTGCCACGAGCGCCCGCTGCAGCGGCTGCTTCAGCCCGATCTGGAGCTCATGAAATGTCATGACGCGCACGGCGATCGGAACCAGTTCCACCTTGTCGATGGCCCGCCACTGAATCACGCCAAAGCCGTCGATGAAGACGCCGTACTGGTTGGCGCCGACACGCGGCCGCCCGGTCTCGATCAGCGGATAATTGTAATAGGCGACAGCTGCTGTTGCGGCAAAGCCCAGGAACAGCAGAAATCCGCCGTAGTAGACGAACGCGATCAGCAGCCCGATCGCCGCCACCGCCATCACGTAAACCGGAAACTGTGTTTCGTCTCTGCCGTACGCGACGCGATAGCCGCTGATTTCGGATTCGTTCACATCGTTGCCCGCACAGCTTTGCGGCCGGCACAGCGTTTACCCCGCTGCCAGCCGAGCTTCACCGGGCAACATACTGGCGCGCAGGCATCACCAAAAGCAACACCACGCTGTGCCAGATGCGAAGGCGGAAAGCCTAAATTTTCAGCATTTCAGGAGACGAGCGACCGCGCGCGTTACTTGCGTTCCTGCTCGCGCTGCCAGTAGAGGAACATCGTCGTCACGAAGGCTGTCAGCGCCATCGTCGCGAGGATATCCGAGCGCTTGATGAACGCCAGCCAGATGTCGAGGCCCGACAACGACCCACCCTTGGCGACGAGGAAGGCATTGCCAACGACGATCGCGAGCGCGACGGCAGCCGTCAACACGACCGCAGCAATCACCTGCAGCGTGCGTTTGAATGGGCGGGGCACCGAAAGCGTCTTACCGGGCACGACCAGTATTGTCTTATCGACCATCACGAACCTCATCCTATTGGCTTGGATCTATCATACCTGATTCGGATAGCTCGCGCGGCGGACCGGGGGCTTGAATTGTTACGCTGCGCGAACCAATTGCAAAACTGCGCGTTATCGCGTGCACCTGCGGCTCGTCGGGACCCGCAGGCCTGCCCTGCGGGAAGGGTGCATCATGACAGTCAAGATTACGGTCAACGGCCGCGCGGAAGCCGTGGAAGCGGAGCTGGATACGCCTCTGCTGTGGGTCATTCGCGACGAACTCGGTCTGACGGGGACGAAATTTGGTTGTGGCGTCGCGCAATGCGGCGCCTGCACGGTCTTCGTCAACGGCCAGCCCCGCCGCTCCTGCGTGACCCCAATCGGGACCATCCCCGACGCGGATATCACCACCATCGAAGGCGTATCCGATAAAGTTGCCAAGGCCGTCCAGGCTGCCTGGACCGAAATCGACGTGCCGCAGTGCGGCTACTGCCAGTCTGGCCAGATCATGTCGGCCATCGCGCTCCTCTCCGAAATTGACAAGCCGTCCGATCGCGACATCGACCTCGCCATGAACGGCAACGTCTGCCGCTGTTGCACGTATCATCGCATCCGGGCCGCCATCCACGACGCCTCAAAGCGGATGGAGGGCTGAGCCATGACAATCGCATTCGCACCCTCCCGCCGCGCATTCGTTCAAGCCTCGGGCGCAACCGCGCTCGTTCTTGGCGTGCACATTCCCCTCGGCAACCGCGGCAAGGCAGTCGCTGCTGAAGCTGCGTTCACGCCGAATGCCTTCGTGCAGATCGGCGCCGACAACACGATTACCGTCGTCTGCAAGCACATCGAATTTGGCCAGGGGCCCTACACTGGTGTGGCAACGATCCTTGCCGACGAGCTCGATGCTGACTGGAACCAGATCCGTGTCGTCTCCGCGCCAGCCGACGTCGAAAAATATGCCAACAGCGCCTTCGGCGTTCAGGGCACCGGCGGCTCGACCGCGATGGCAAACTCGTGGGATCAGCTCCGCACAGCCGGCGCCGAAGCGCGTGCGCGTCTCATCGCTGCGGCTGCCGCGGCGTGGAATGTCGGGGCGGGCGAGATCACGATCGACAATGGCGTTCTGAAGCATTCAGACGGCAAATCCGGCACGTTCGGCGAATTCGTCGACGGCGCGACACGCGTCACGTTGACGGCTCCGGCCACACCTAAAACGAAAGATGCCTACCGCTACATCGGCAAGCACGTGCCGAAGGTCGACACCGTTTCCAAAACCAATGGCACCGCCCAATACACCATCGACGTCAAACTGCCCGATATGCTGACGTGCGTGATTGCGCGTCCGCCACGGTTCGCCGGTAAGGCGAAGTCGTTCGACGCGTCCGGCGCCCTGACTATCAAAGGCGTCAAGGAAGTTTTCACAGTCCCACAAGGCGTCGCTGTGCTGGCCACCGGTTACTGGCCTGCGCGCAAGGGCATGGAGGCTCTCAAGGTCGAGTGGGACGAGAGCGGCACGGAAGGCCGCGGCACCGAAGGCCTGATGCAGGAGTTCAAGAAGCTCGCCGACGACAAGGGCGTCGTAGCCCGCAACGATGGCGATATCGACGGCGCGTTGAGTGGCGCCGCAACGATCATTGAGGCCACCTACACCTTCCCCTATCTCGCCCACGCGCCGATGGAGCCGAATGACTGCGTCATTCGCCGCACGGCCGACGGTGGCGTCGAGATGCTGTTCGGCTCCCAGATGCCGACCGTTGATCAGGCCTCGGCAGCCAAGGTGCTCGGTCTCGATCCGAAGAAGGTTTCGATCACCACGCTGCTGGCCGGCGGCAGCTTCGGCCGCCGGGCTACCCCGTCAGGCGACATGGCTATAGAAGCCGCGGATGTTTTGAAAGCCGCCAAGCATCAGGGCCCGATCAAGGTGATCTGGACCCGCGAAGACGACATCAAGGGTGGCCGATACCGGCCAGTCTTCGTCCACAAGCTCAAGGGCGGTGTCGACAAGGATGGCAAGATCGTCGCCTGGCAGCAGGTGATCGTCGGCCAGTCCTTCATGAAAGGCTCGCCCTTCGAATCCGCTATGCTGAAAGACGGCGTCGATGTCACCATGGTCGAGGGTGCGGCGACACTGCCTTACCAGATCCCAAATCTTGAGGTCTCCGCGCATATCGTTGAAGTCGGCGTGCCGACGTTGTGGTGGCGGTCCGTCGGATCCACCCACACAGCCTATTCGACTGAGACCTTCCTCGACGAGCTGGCAGCTCTCAGCGGCACCGACCCGCTCGAGATCCGCCGCCAATTGCTGGCAAAACATCCTCGTCATCTCGGTGTTCTCAATCTTGCAGCCGAAAAAGCCGGCTGGGGTTCGTCCCTGCCGGACGGCAAGGCGCGCGGCATCGCCGTGCACGAGAGCTTCAAGAGCTTCGTCGCCCAGGTCGTCGAAGTGTCACTTGGCGAGGACGGCCTGCCGAAGGTCGAGCGCGTCGTCTGCGCCGTGGACTGTGGCATCGCCATCAATCCCGAGATCATCAAGGCACAGATGGAAGGCGGGATCGGCTACGGCCTTTCCGGCTCGCTGTACGGCGCTGTAGACCTCGACAACGGCGTCGTGCGCCAGTCGAACTTCCATGACTATCGCGTGCTGCGCATCAACGAGATGCCAACGGTGGAGGTCTACATCGTTCCGTCCGAGGAAAAGCCGACCGGCGTCGGCGAACCTGGCGTCCCGCCGATCGCACCTGCCGTGGCGAATGCCTGGGCCAAGCTCACCGGCCAGCGCATTCACGATTTGCCCTTCTCGCGCTTTGTCCCGAACGCGTGAGGAAACAGCAGATGAATTTCAAGTCCATCGCCATTCTCGCGGCTCTGCCGGCATTGATCGCCGGCAGCGTCTATGCCCAATCCAGCATCAAGCCGGCGGCAACCGAAACCTTGCGGCCGCTAAGCGACTTCGCCGAAATCAAAGACGAAAAGGATCGGTCGGTCGCCCTTTTTCAGGAAGCCGGCAAGGTCATCACGCACGCGCGCTGCGTGAACTGCCACCCGGCCTCCGACCGCCCGCTGCAGGGCGAAGACAAACATCCTCATCAGCCCCTCGTGGTCCGCGGCAGCGACGGCTTCGGCGCTACAGGTATGCGCTGCACCACGTGTCATGGCCCCACCAACGTCGATCACGCCCATTTGCCTGGCCATCCGCTATGGCACCTGGCGCCGATCGAAATGGCCTGGGAAGGCAAGAAACTCGGCGAGATCTGCGAGCAGATCAAGGACGGCAAGCGGAATGGCGGCAAGTCCTTGGATCAGATCGTCGAGCATATGGCCGAAGACAGTCTTGTCGGCTGGGGCTGGCAGCCCGACGCCGGCCGCAGCCCGGCCCCCGGCACCCAGAAGGAGTTTGGCGCGCTCATCAAGGCTTGGGCGGAGACGGGTGCCGTGTGCCCCGCTTCCTGACGCTCGGGCATTGATCTAGGCTGTGCCTAGTATGGGCCATGAACCTCCAATCTGCGCTGTATTGCTGGCGGCAGGCGCGTCGACGCGATTTGGCGCCGAGAACAAATTGCTCGCCAACGTCGGAGGCAGCCCTCTGGTTGCGCGCGCAGCTTTGCGCCTCATGACGCCCGAGATCGCGCAGGCCATCGCCGTCATCGCTCCCGGAGCCGAAGGCGAAGGCGTAGCAGCCGCGATCAGACACCTGAAGCTAATGACGGTCATCAATCCCGACGCGGGACGCGGCATGGGCACATCGATCGCCTGCGGCGCCGCGGCCGTGCGCGATCCAACGGCGGGCATCATGATAGTGCCGGCCGATATGCCCTCGCTCGACGCGGAACTGCTGTCCAGGTTGATCGCCGCATTCCGCGCCGCGGGTGGCGAGAAGATCGCTTACCCGGTCACGAGTGCGGGACAACAGCGCAACCCCGTCATCTGGCCAGCGCGCCTGCGCGTAGAACTAACGAGCCTGGATGGACCAACCGGCGGCAAACCCCTATTGGCCGCACACCGCGACTGCGTTGTGACGATAACAGCCGAAAACGATCGGCCGTTTGACGACATCGATACTCAGGAAGATCTATCGCGCGTCCTCAAAGCCGGCACCTGACGGGTCCGACAGACAGGGTCAGTAGGTACGCATCATGCCGTAAGCCCAGGCCACGACCAAGGCGCCCAGACCACCGACGACCGTCAGCAACGTGGGTGCACCGACCATCAGAGAATGGATGAAGTAGGCTACGCCCAAAAACCCCAGCGCTACAACGAACAACGCTTCAATCGCAGCCGCCATGGCCACCTCCCGCAGCAAGTTTCTTCTGTCCTGAAACTTGGCAACGAGTTGGACGTTTGGTCAACGCTTTTTTATCACATTGTTCAAAATCAGACATCGCAACGGGAACAGCGCCGTATGGCGCTGTCCCGTCAAGAAAATTAGCGTCAGAAAGCAGTTATTTCTTCTTCACAGTAATCTTGAAGGAGATCTCAGCCCTCTTGTTCTCTTTGCCGGCGCGCGTAATCGTGCTGCCGCAGCGCTGCGTTGAAGAGAAGCCTTCAATCTTGCAAGACTTGGTATCCACCGTGAACTCCAGGTCACGCTTATTGTCGAGGCGGTTGATGTCGACAGGGTCATCCTCGCTAAGGTCTTTATCGATCAACTCGAGCTTCAGTTTGTGCTCGCCACCCGAGACAGACTTCTTGATCTTCCAGTCCGGCTTGAACGACTTGTCCTTCACAACTGGAGTCGACTGCGCGTCGCCGTCGATCGTCACCCGCGCGAAATAATCGCCGCCGGATAGCTCATCCACCTTGTCGAGACCATTCACGCTTGTCACCGATACGGTGATCTCGTCTGCCAGCGCGACGCTGGACAGGGTTGCGGCAGGCAGCAGCACGCCCGTCGCGAGCACGGCAATGGCGCGAGGAAAATGTCTCATACGCGGTGTAAACATGGCGTCTCTCCGATCAAAATTTTGTTCAGCAGCGGGACATTGCGGCGCGACCCTAGCAGCAAATCCGCGCGTGCAATCCGCGCCTCCCAAAATTTGCAGGAGCGTGGCCGACGGGGGACATCTGCTGCCGGCAGCAGCCCCACTCCCGGCTACGCCCGCCCAACTGGGTGATCGCCATTCATGGAGTAGGATTGGATCGTCGAAATGAGGTTGCTCATTTGGTAAGGCTTGTCGACCCAGCCGATCGGCTCGGCCGGTGCCGCCCGCGCGACGGTTGCGCTATCTGTATGAGCGGTAACGAAAATCGACCGGATGCCGGTCGAGGCGTAAATCTCGATCGCTGCGTCGACGCCATCCCGGCCCGGACCTAAACGGATATCCATGAGAGCCAGATCGGGCTTCTCCGTCTTCGCAAGCGCGACCGCTTCTTCGGCTGTCGTGGCAATGCCGACAACGGAAAAACCGTGATCTAGCAACCCGTCCTCGGCACTGGTGGCGATGAAGAAATCATCCTCGACGATCATGATACGCTTGGGCACAGACTTCCCCCTTTTGTTTTAACCTGCGGCTCTCACTGGAAAACGCATTACACATCGCGCCCCCGGACCAGGTTCAACGGAAAAAGAACCGCGAACCTGTCTGGCCAGCGCCGCCACCAACCCCAGCCCGGACGACCGGGACTGCATGTCTGTTGACGTAAACCCCGGCCCATCGTCTTCCACCGTGAGAATGTCGTCGTCGTTCGCGCGAGCCAGCGTCACGGTTATATTGACGCCGCCATCCTGCGCCGCGTGCTTGATGGCATTGGTAACAAGCTCGTTCAGCGCCAGAGCAAGTGGCATGGCGATGTCATTTGCGATAACACCGTCGTGTGCCTGAATTTGAAAGTTGGCAGCTCCATGGGCCCCTGCGCTCTTGCAGACGGCATCCAACAGTTGCCGCCCTTCGAAGCGGCTGGATGATTGCGTGACGTACAGCGTACGCTGCGCCGCAGCCATCACCGCCACCCGCGAACTGGCTTCACCCAACACCCGTTTTGCCTCCTCGCTGGCGCACTCGCGCTGCGTAAAGCTCAACATCGCCGACAGCATCTGCAGATTATTCTTCACACGATGATTGAGCTCGTCCATGAGAACGCGCATCGCCGTTTCAGCTGATTTGCGTTCGCTGATATCGACGAACATGTTGATGGCGCCCGTCAGCTCGCCCGCCTCGTTGTAGAGTGGCGTGGGGTAAGGCAGCACAGGCACGCGTAAGCCGTCGCGCCGCTCGACGATCGCTTCCACGCCCGACACCGGTTGGCCCTCTCCCAATGTCCGCGCCATGGGCGTCGCATCGGGGGGAATCAACGTGCCGTCGGGTTTATATAGCGACCAGTCCGACTGCCAACTGTTGCTGGAGATGTCGAGTTGGAAGCCAGCCAGATCCGCTGCGCCCTGATTAAAATAGGTAACCCTGCCGGCGGCATCCGTCGCGTAGATCGCAGCCGGCAGAGCCTCAATGAATTGAACGCATCTCGCCTCGCTCTCCCGCAGCGATTGCCGCAGCTGCACGTTGTGAATGGCAATCCCCGTCGAGCGCGCAAGCGCAGCCAATAGCTCGATTACGTCTTCGTCCGGCGTGATGCCGATCGACCAGTACGCGCCGATAGCAGCAACAGGCGAGCCCACAATTACGGGCGTCATCACCATGCTCGAAACGAAGGTCGGTAGATAAGCATCGCGCGGCACGCGTTCGTCGGCATAAATGTCAGGGATTACGGCCATCTTGCCTGTCGACATGCACCAGCCGGAGACGCAGGCCGACATTGGAAACTTTAATCCCTTCCACAGCGGCGCGATCGCGTCCTCCGCCACATAGTGGCAGCGATCCCCATCTCTGAGGACAAACGTTATTCCGTCGGCTCCCGCGATGTGCCGTGCGGTGCTGCGGACGATTTCAATGATGGCCGCCAGGCTGTCAGCCGTTGCGAGTTGCTCTACGGCACCGATTAGGGAAACCCAGCGCGGGCGATCGACACCGGCGCTTTCAACGCGCCTAAGAACCAGATCCACAACGCGGCCCTCGCGACACCTTAGCGAACTTTACTCCGTACTCAGCGTTAGTCTTGTTGGACACTATTTGGATGTCAACCCGCCAAGCGCCGGGACGGCAGTTACGGCGTAACAACGGCTGATTTCTCCCCAACAGAGAATCCGCCCAGCGATAAACATTTCCGGCCACCGCGCGTTCTTGAAACGAACTGTCGCGATCAATCTGGCTCGCGCGCCCGCGCAGCTGCCTGGTGCTCCTCACGCGCAACCATTTCCCAGAATGCTTTCATCTTTGCGCCGTCGTGAAATTCTTCGATCGCAGCGATTTTGAAGCCTTCGAACATGATGACCTGCCTGAAGGTGCCGGACAGCACGTTGCGCGTCGTCCTGTGCTGAATGTAGGCCTCAATTTGCGCGCGCCCGATGTTATCGCGAAACGTGAAGCTGACAGGCACGGTCACACTCTCTGCGACCTGAGTGAGCGGCATAAGGAACGCGCGCATCTCGGCCTTTCCAAACAACCGTAACGGACCCCCGTCTGGCGCGCCCATATTGAGAAAATTGCTGACATCGTCATGGCACCACGACAGCATGCCGTCGACGTTGCCCTTGCTCCAGGCTGCGTGAAAGGCCTCCAATATTGCCCGAGCTGTTTCTTCGTTCAGAAAAGCCATTGTCAGTCCCGCGGACCCGATTACTCTTACGAATATGTCGGCGCATCGCGTTCAGAAATGAACGCATGACAAAATGGGCGTGGACGGGTTCGGTTCCTAAGGCTCGCTGTCACGCATTCGCAACAAATCGCGATTGGTCAGCGGGCGCCCGTCAGGGTCGATTACTTTTGCCTGCTTGGCAGGAAGAACGGTGCGGCCGGCCAAAATCTCCAGCGCGTGCGCCGCCGAAGTACTTATTTCCAGTATACTGCGCTGATTGAGCGGTATCACCACTGTACAACGATAGTTTGATGCCGGTCGTCTCATGCAACCCTAACGCTTAGGCCGAAAGACTGTCGAAGGCGCAAACTAATACGTCGCCAGATTTAAAAAGCTATAGTTTGTTTAATTGGTACGTTGTTTTTTAATTAATTGACCTTCCGCACCAGGCAAGTAGCGGGCTGATCATCAGACAACGGTTTAATATCGTTTTGGTTAGCGAGACCAAGCCTGATGGGCTGTCAGGCGCCTCACTGCGGAACTCGCGCGGGGGTGAGATTGTTTGCCAATCGGTATTTGTGAGCAAGGAGTATCCAATGATTAGCCCCGACAGCGACGGTCGCGTTATTCATCGCGATCCGCCATCCAATTATGCTTCGGCCAAATATGCGATTAGCATCTTGTCCGTCGCGGCCATCCTCGTTCTTGCAGCCGCAAGCGGCATTTTCAACACTCATAACGCTGCCGCGCCAGATCAAGCGGCAGCTCCGCAAGCGGACGGCGCAACGCCAGCCGATCCCGCCGCCAAGACGGCAGAAGCACCGCCGACAGACGCAGCCGCTCCTGCAGCGGGTAACGCACCTGCGACGTCGGCCCAGGCACCCCCAGCCGATGCAGCAGCTGCGCCCGACGCCAATACAGGCGGAAGCACTGGTGACACCGGTACGGAAGCTGCGCCTGCAGCTGCACCGCAGCAACCCGCTCCCGCCGCACAGCCGCCACAGGAACAGCCGCCAGCGCAGCCTCAGCAATAAGCGCCAACACGCATTGACGGCACATCTTAGCAGCCACCCGCCCGCGTCAGCCGCAGGCGGGTGGCTGCGCGATTATCGCGTGCAGAACGCGGAACATCTGCGAGCCGAAGCTCGTTCCCTTGGACAGCCATGGAGCGAAACCAATGCGAAATGATCCGATGGGCCGTACTGATGACGCGGTCGACGACGCGGTGGCCACAGCACGGAACATGAAGGACGATGCGTCCAACGTGGCCACCAACTTGCAGGCCGCGGTCGATCGATCAGTTTCCGATCAGCCTTTGACCACGCTCGCACTTGCCATTGTTGCGGGCTTCATACTCGGCGCGGTCTGGAAAGCTTAAAAGCAGATGGCCGAGCAGGTCCCCAAGGACCACGCACTCGATAACCGGGTTCGCCGCAAGGGAAGCCGCTACGCGCTTTACGCGGCCACCGTTATCGCCGTGCTCTTGGCTGCAGCGCTCACGGTCTATTTCATAGAAGGGTAAGGCGCATGACAGAGACCGGCCGCGATGGCAAACCCACACCCGGCGTCGATAAGAAAACGGCGAAAGGCAAGGGCGAAGGCGGCTTTGCGCCTCACCCGGACCCAGATAAGTCTGATGAGCCCGCGCCATTCGATCCTGCATACCGGGCGAATGTGGAACCGCCACCGGTGAAACCGGTGGGAAAAAAGAAGCCGTAAATAGCGATTTTTCGGCGGGCCACTTAGGAACGGCGGAGCAGATTGGTACCGCCTCCCTGGCTTGAACAGGGGACCTCTAGATCCACAATCTAGCGCTCTAACCAACTGAGCTAAGGCGGCACAGCGCAAGCGGCGCACGTCAAAGGGTGCGGCCCGCGAACTGCGCAAAAACACGCAATTGACCCCTGTAGTCAAGGGAAAATAAGCCGCCGCAGCGGCCCGGGCGAGCCGCCGCTATATCGCGAAGCGGTAGCCTGATCAGACGTTTGGCTTCGCCTTGGCCGCCGCATCAGCGAGCATCCGACCCAGGTCTTGAGCCTGCGAAGCGTAGGCTTGCATCTGCGTCTGAGCGTACTTCGTCTGGATCTCGACGTATTCCTTGATATCGCGAGCTTTCGCCAAATCGGTCGCGAAGCGGAACGACTGATCGATATTCTGCTCAGCGTAGCGCATCGCGCGCGCCTGGATGTCCATCGCGCTGGCAGCCATCACGCCCTGCGATTTAACAACGAGATCCTGCGCTTGGCGCGTCATGTCCATGAACTGCGTGTAGGCGCTTCGGGCCTGTTCGACGTTACGCTCGGCGATCTCTCGAACGGCCTCGGGGATCTCGAACTGCGGTGCTTCGTACATCGGCGTTCTCCTCGTGGTCTTTTTCTATTTCAGCGTATTAGGCCCTTTTCCGATTGACCCTGCAATTGCAATCGCGCGCAGCATGCGCGCGTCGAGCTTACAAAATTGTACAAGAACGGCAGCTATCACGTTATCAGTGAACGAGAATGGCCGGTAGCGCCCTCCGCGCTCTGCCGCTTTGCAACCAGTGAGGCCGCGTGGACGACGCCGCAATCCTGCGCGAAATCGCCCGCCGCATCCGCGACGGCATGGATGGTTCGCCGTCGGCAGCGGTCCCCGCCATTGCGCCCGATGCCCTCGAGAGCACCAGCGAAGCGCGCGAGCGCGATTTGATCGCCCGCCTCGCCCACGAATTGAAGTCGCCTCTCAGCGCCATGGTCGCTGCGGCCGAAGTCATGGCTGAGGAACGGCTCGGCCCCATCGCGAACGTGCAGTATTTAGGGTACGCCGCTGACATCGCCACCAGTGGGCGCCATGCGTTGACCGTGGTCGATCGTGTGCTTCAGGACTGGCGGCAGCCCGGCAAGCCAGCGTCCCTCGAGTTCGTGCAACTCGATCTGAACAAGCTGATCGAACGAACGGCGTCTGTGCTTCGCCCGATCGTTCGCGAACGCAATCAAACCATCCGCACAGACCTCGCGCCGGGCCTGCCTCATTTGATCGCCGACGCCACGAGCATCCGCCAGATACTGCTGAACCTGCTGAACAATGCCGCGAAGTACGCCAACCCCGACAGCGAGATCGTCATTACGACGTCTTACCGTCTAGACGGACCCGTCGAGTTGGAAATCGCTGATGCAGGTCCTGGCTTGTCACCCGACGAGATTGCCTATGCGCTCGGCGAGACAGCCACTCCCGTTGCCGTCCGCGGCACAGGGCTCGGCCTGCCGCTGGTCAGGAAACTTGCTGCGGCAAATGGCGCGACGATGGTCATCGACAGCAGCAAAGGCTCGCCGACGCGCATCAAACTTAAGTTCGCAAAAGATAAGGTAGTACCGGTTTAAGCGGCTTCGCAGCAGCCAGCAGACGCCAATTCTGAAGGTGCCGGCTCCGCGCTTTAGATTGATTCTAACTATCTGAGTTCATTGACGAACAGGCGCACGACTGCTCTAGTGCGGGCGCTCGTGACACCACCGGCGCGAGCTTTCACCTATCCTGATCACCCGATGTGAGGCCTTGAACCTCACGGCTGGAGACTTGTCCTGATGACCTTCGCCTATTCCGCTACGTGCGTACGACAGTTAGCTCTCGCCGCAACGCTTTCCACAATCTGCGCTTTCGCCACTGCCGCTCAGGCCGCCGATGAACTCAACATCTACTCGTATCGCGAGCCAGGCCTGATCAACCCGTTGATCGAGCAGTTCACGAAAGAGACCGGCATCAAGGTCAACACGGTTTTCGCCAAAGACGGCCTCATCGAGCGCATGCAGGCCGAGGGCAAGATCAGCCCCGCCGACGTTCTGCTGACCAACGAGTCCGGCCTGCTGTTCAAAGCCGAAGCGGATGGCGTTACGCAGCCTTTAAAATCTGAAATCCTTGAGAAGGCGATCCCCGCCGCGCTGCGCGATAGCGCTGGCCACTGGTTCGCACTCACCCGCCGCGCCCGCGTTGTCTACGCCTCGAACGAGCGCGTGAAACAGACGGCGATCACCTACGAGGAACTAGCCGAGCCGAAATGGAAGGGCAAGATCTGCACCCGTTCCGGCCAGCACACCTACAACATCGCACTCATCGCCTCGATGATTGCCCACCACGGCGAAGAAAAAGCCGAGGCCTGGCTGACCGGCGTTCGCGATAACCTGGCGCGCAAGCCCGCCGGCGGTGACCGCGAAGGCGTCCGCGACGTGCAGGCCGGCCTGTGCGACATCGCGATCGGCAATACCTACTACATGGGCGCCATGCTCAAAAATCCCGAGCAGAAAGCCTGGGCCGAAGCCGTCCACATCATCTTTCCAAACAACGCGGATCGCGGCGCACACGTTAACGCGTCGGGCATGGCGCTTGCCGCCAATGCCCCGCACCGCGAGACGGCCGTGAAGTTCATGGAATGGCTCGCGCAGCCCGAAGCCCAGCAGATCTATGCTGCTGCTAATAGCGAATACCCTGTCGTTCCTGGCGTCGAGGCGACGGATCTGATCAAGAGCTGGGGACCGCTCAATCCCGATCCTATTCCGCTCGAGAAACTTGCCGAGTTGCGTAAGAAGGCATCCGAACTCGTCGACAAGGTTCGCTTTGACCAGGGGCCCAGCTCATGATGCGCTCAACAAAGTCGAACGCAGCCGCTTCTGGTACCCACCGCGCAGTCGTTGCTGCCGCGCGTCCCCCGCTGCAGGCTGAACGGCTGGTCGGCGTCGGCTTCCGCTGCTGGATGAACGGTCTCGATACCGGCGACATCGATTGCTGGCAATCGGCGTTCAGCGAGTACGCCGGTTGCGTCGGCGTCGACAATGCCAAGGCACTCGTTCCCGGACTGTCGAACTGGGTGCGTGCCGTCCGCGGCTCGGCGCAACGGCCGATCGAGATTGCACCGCGCGGTTGCAGCCAGTTTTGCCGCGACGAGTGCCTTGCTATCGCTATGGTGGCCGCCTGCCAGCACAGCGCCTGTCCGGCTCTTAAAGCGTGCGCCTTCGCGCTGATCGGCTCCAGCGAGGTCAATCGCGCCCTCGACGCCGCAGAAGAATTCGCACACAGCCTGCGTCGCGCAGATCAAATCCTGTCTCCTGGCTCGATTTGCAACGCGGCGGCAATGATGCCGCAAGGCCGCGGCCTGCTTAGCTGACGGTGGCGAGACCTAGCAGCTCGCCCAGCAACGATTGTTCCCAATGGCCACGACCGACACCCTTGCCGAGCTACCGGGCGAACGTCGCGGCCGCTTCGCCGCCTGGACACAAACACAGCATCTTTCCGGCTGGCTCATCGCGATCACGATGATCCTAGCCGTCATGTTGCTGCCGGTGGCGGCGATCCTTGTCCTGGCATTCAACCCATCGGCAAATGCTTGGCCGCATCTGGCGGCTACCGTACTGCCCGGGGCAGCCGCCAACACACTTCTGCTTGCCGCTGGCACCGGCGGCCTTTCGCTCGTGGCAGGCACGGCGACCGCCTGGCTCGTCACCATGTACCGCTTTCCTTGCCGCACCACGATCGATCGGCTGCTAGTGATACCGCTCGCGATGCCGACGTACATCGTCGCCTACTGCTACGTCGAGCTCATGGACTACGCCGGACCGCTGCAAAGCACGCTGCGTTCGGCCTTCGGCTGGAAAACGGTTGGCGACTACTGGTTCCCCGACATCCGGTCGCTGCCCGGCGCAACGGTTATCTTCGCCTCCGTGCTCTACCCCTACGTTTACCTGTCTGCACGCGCCAGCTTCGTCCAACAGTCCGTCTGCGCGCTCGAAGTTGCCCGCACGCTGGGCCGCACGCCGCTGGGCACATTCTGGTCCGTCGCGCTGCCTTTGGCGCGTCCTGCGCTCGCCGCCGGCGTCGCGCTGGTCGTCATGGAAACCTTCAACGATCTCGGCGCCGTACAGTATTTGGGCATCGAAACCCTGACGGCCAGCATCTACGCGACTTGGGTGCAGCGCTCAAATCTCAGCGGCGCCGCACAGATCGCTACCGTGATGCTGTCGTTCGTTTTTATCCTTCTGCTGCTGGAACGCTGGCAGCGCGGCAGCTCGAGAAGCCATCACACCACCGGCCGCTACCGCGCCATCCCATTTGAAGAGCTTTCGGGCTGGAAGGCAGCGGCCGCCGCACTTTTCGCCCTAATCCCATTTGTCCTCGGCTTCGTGCTCCCGGCCACTGTTTTGGTGGGCCATACGCTGACCCATCTCGACGAACTCGCCGACACCGCGTTCCTGACGGCTGCTTTCCACACGCTGATGCTCGCCAGCCTTGCGGCAGCCATCACCGTCGCACTTGCAATTGTGTTGGCATACGCCCGGCGTATTTCAGGCGCGCCGCCCGTGCACTCCGCAGTGCGCCTGTCAGGCCTTGGCTATGCTGTGCCGGGCACCGTCCTCGCGATTGGGTTGCTGATCCCGCTCGCCGCAGCCGACAACACCATCGATGCCGGCATGCAGTCGGCATTTGGCATATCGACCGGACTGCTGTTTTCCGGCTCGCTGTTCGCCATCACTCTGGCCTACGTCATCCGCTTTCTCACGGTCGCCCTCGGGGGCGTTGAGGCCGGACTGGAACGCATCTCGCCGAATCTAGACAGCGCTGCACGGACGCTTGGCGAAACGGCATTCTCCACGCTGCGCCGCATACACTTGCCGCTGCTTGCCCCTGCACTCGGCGCCGCAGCACTGCTCGTCTTCGTCGATGTGATGAAAGAACTGCCCGCGACGCTTTTATTGCGCCCATTCAACGTGGAGACGCTGGCAACCCACGTCTACAGCCTGTCGGGCATCGAACAATTCGAGCGCGCAAGCCCCGGAGCTTTGCTCATCGTCCTAGCTGGTCTCATCCCGCTGCTGCTGCTGCACAACGCCATCGCGACCGGACGAGCGGGACGCTCTGGCAAACCGGGCCGGGTCGTCAGCTCCAGCACGTCGTTGTAGAC
Organism: Hyphomicrobiaceae bacterium; assembly: GCA_030655135.1. Taxonomy (GTDB): domain Bacteria; phylum Pseudomonadota; class Alphaproteobacteria; order Rhizobiales; family Hyphomicrobiaceae; genus JAKAXS01. The sequence continues at coordinate 135,365 of JAURWC010000009.1, forward strand.
AAGCCATCAGCACCCTGAAATTGCTCGCTAAACTGTCAGTCAGGCTACACTTTCAGCTGCAATACTACGTTGCGCCGCCCGCGCGCCTTGGCTATGAAAGAACATATCTCTCTTTCGAAGCACATTTGCACGCGTTCCAGCCGCCCGTCATCGGGCGCGAGGCTCGTAGTGCGCTTCGGCCAGTCACAGCTGAGGGTACCTGACCCGTCGATGAAGCCCTCCAAACATAGATTGATCCGGAGACTTTTCGCCTTCGCGGTGGTGGCGTTTCTCATCACGGGCTGGCTCGGCCCCGTGCTCATCAGCAAACAGGGCGGCACGCAGTTGGCAGGCTATGCCGAGGCCGGCAATCGGCACATCGTTCATGTCGATGCGGACACCATGCTGTTTGACCGGCCCCTCCTTGTGATCGAGCGGGCTGCCATTTCCATGGCGCCTCCTGGTAACGGCCGTGCCTTGAGCGACGCCGATATTGCAGCAAAACTGAAGGACGGAACTGCCGACCTCGTCATCGACGACGCCAAACTGCTGCTTGATGCCTCCGGGCTGCACCCCGCCCGCGTCGCCAGCGTATCGGACGCCGTCGGCTCAATCCTCCGCTCAATCACAGATTTGAGCTTTGCCTCGCTGAATGTGCGCGACGCCAAGCTGATGCATCGCGCGACGGCGAATGGTGACGGCGATCTGCTCGGTCACGTAACGTGCGAGATAACGAAAACGTCGGCAAGCCATGTGCAGGCCAAGGGCAGCTTTGAGCGCAACGGCATCTCCATGCCGTTCGATCTCACGCTCAACACCAAGTCATCGAACACAGCGGCGGCACGATTGCCGTTCAGCGCCAAGATCACCAGCGATCTCCTGACGGCCAGCTTGGCGGGCGACTATCTGCGCGAAGATGCCTTCAAGATTTCCGCGACCAGCGCATCTATCACGACACCCCGGGCCAAGCAGTTGATCGGCTGGCTCTTCGGCGCGCCCGTCAATGGCAGCGGCCTGGAAGAGTTTCGTGCGACAGGTCCGCTGGAATGGTCTGGCCAGTCGTTAAACTTCGAAGGCGCGAAATTCACGATCGACGGCAACGAAGCCTCCGGCGGCTTGTCCATCAGCCTTGCCGGCCAAAAACCGATGCTCGATGGCACGCTTGCGTTCGACAACCTTGAACTTGCCCCCTACATCCGCGCACGGCCGGGGCCGCTTGCCGTTCTGACGCAAAATGCCTTGGACTGGTCGCGATGGCTGATCGGCGAACCTTCCTCCGGTTCGCTCATTCGCGACCTCGACGCCGATCTCCGGCTCTCCGCCACCAGCGTGACATCTGGCGGGGCCACGCTGGGACGCGGTGCTGCGAGCTTGACGGTCAAGGACGCCAAGTTGCTGGCTGATCTGGCCGAGATCGAGATCAACCCCGAGACGCAGGGCAATGCGCGCATCACCGTCGATCTCTCCTCGCCCACGCCGCAGTACGCACTGCGCGGCATGCTCGAAAGCCCAGATCTTGCCAGCGTCACGCAGGTTTTTACAGACCGCAAGATGGTGTCCGGCGCCGGACGCATGGACGTCGACCTTGCAACCTCGGGCAACACCGACGACGAGATCAGCCGCTCACTCTCAGGCAACGCCACATTGGCGATGCCCGACGGCGGACAGGTCGCCTTCAACCTCGGCTCGTTGCTCGCTGCGGCACAATCCGGTGGCTTGGGTTGGGAGAAGGTCGCCGGCGGCACGACCGCGGTCGACAAACTTGACGCCAAGCTGCAGGCCGCCAACGGCGTGCTGACAGCGACATCAGTGGAAGCCGAAACCGAGACGCGCAAGGTTCAGATCGGTGGAACCGTCGATCTCTCAAAACAGGTTGTCGACCTGTCAATCGCGTCGTCGCCCAAGGATGGAGTAACCGCGGTCAGAGAACGTGTCCGCATTCGCGGACCTCTGCTCGCACCGGCCATCCGCGCGGACGCGCCCAGCAAAGCAGCGCTGAACATTCCGCACTAGCATACAATCCGGACGGCAAGCCTAAATACGCAACGCCGCCCGGATCCTTAAGCCGATTGACAGCGGGCTGTTACCAGCTGCGCCGCGGCCCCGTGTCGATGTGATAAAGTCCGCCACCATAGTGCTTCACACCGCCGATGCCACCCTGACTGCGCAGGAACGCATAGACGCCACGGGTATTGCCGCGCACCCGGAAGTCAACGGCATTGCCAGTGAGATGGTGCGACCGGTGGGCGCCGCCCACGCGAGCGTTATGACGGCGGCTGCGGCACGTCGAATTGACGGTAACCGATCCATAGTTGGCCGCAACTTGCGCGACGACCGAACGCAGCGTGCCGTTGAGGCAGCTCGACGAAGCAGCCCAGCGGATGCCGCCACCGCCACCCAACGTCGGCTTCGCGGCGACGGCGTCCGTCGCGCTAGAGCCAAGTGCTGCATACCGCTGGCGCTTGCTGCTGGAACGTGCGACCCGGCGCGAGCGGCGCTCGCTGCGCACGACATGCTTGCGGATGCCCCGATAAAGGCTGGACTTCTGGCGTTTGGCCTTGCCGACGTAGCCGTGCTCGCCGTACCCGCTCCACGTGTTGGCGTCATAGGCGGCGCTGGCCGTCGAAGCGGAGGTTACGAAAAGGGCTGCGGTTGCCATCAGGCAAGCAGCGCAGCCAGCGAGCGCACGTGCGCCCATAGTAACCGGCCGGCGCAACAGCGCGCCGCCGAATATGCTCATGATCATTCTACTCAACTCCCAAAACTTACCCCGCGGGAGCGCCATTATGCGGCTGTCATCCTGCGACGTTGACGTGACGTTAACTAAATCTAACGCGCCCACAGAGCTGCACAGCTATGTCAAGGCAGCCAGGGGGTTTTTTATAGTATGGTTAATATTTGGTATATCGAGCCCGTCCAAAGCTCAGCAAAGCTTGCCAGCTCTTGGTAACAGCAGTCACCGGAAACAACGGCATGCCGCGGCAACATCCGATCAAAATGGTCTGAACTAGGTGCACAGTAAGCACCGCTTTCCAAAGCACGTAGCCTGCAAACGAATACTCAACGTAGACTGAAGGTCGAAGAAATTAGATATAGAGAAAAACGCCTCTCACGCGGTCAGCGATCGGCTGACCCATCTCGAAACCTGCGATCCCACGAGACTATCCAGCCGCCCAACGCCACGTCTGCGGCACGTATCTGCCAGCTCAGACTTGATGCGCGCGATAAGTCCCGGCCCCTCGTAGACGAGCCCGGAATAGAGCTGGATCAAAGTCGCGCCCGCCTCGATTTTGGCCAGCGCCGTCTCTCCGCTGTCAATCCCGCCGATGCCGATCAACGGCACCTTTCCGCCCGTCGCCTGATAGACCCGCGCAAGCATGATCGTCGATCGTTCAAACAGCGGCCGGCCGGATAGTCCGCCCCCCTGCTTACCTTCACGTTCGATCAGGTGCGGCCGCGCCAGCGTGGTGTTCGATACGGCGATCGCGTCGACGTTGTGGGCAGTGAGCTGCTCGCAGATCGCGGCAACGTCGTCCTCGGCGATGTCGGGTGCGATCTTGACCGTGATCGGCCGTTTCGGCTTGCCGGCGGCAACGAGGCCCTCGCGCGCAGCCATCACGCGGCCGAGCAACTCATTGAGCTGCTCCGGCGCCTGCAGGTCGCGCAACCCTGGCGTGTTTGGCGAGGAGATGTTGACGGTGAAGCACGTCGCGACATCGTAGAATGTCATCAGCCCGGCAACGTAGTCTCCCGCCCGGTCAGCCGCTTCTTTGTTGGCGCCAATGTTGACGGCCAGAATTCCTTTGGATGTGCGCGCCTTCAACCGTTGCAGCATGGCGGCGTGTCCGCCGTTGTTGAACCCCAGCCGGTTGATGATGGCGCGGTCCGCCGGCAGCCGGAACACACGCGGTTTAGGATTGCCGCTCTGTGCCAGAGGCGTGGTGGTGCCCACTTCGGCAAAGCCGCAGCCGAGTCCTAGCACTGCGTCCGGCACGCGCGCGTCCTTGTCGAAACCCGCTGCGATGCCGATCGGGTTTGTCAGAGACATTCCCCACACTTCGGTCTTGAGGCAGTCTGGGTCGGCGCCCGTATCACGCGGATAAAACCCAAGCTCCAGCGACTTCAGCACAAGCTCATGAGCGTCTTCCGGATTGAAGGCGAATAGCGCAGGCCGTGCGAGATCATAGAACGCCGACAGCATTGAAACTCTTTCCATTGGCCACATCGAAGGCGCTGTGATGATATAGCAACGTTGATCGCGGATGCACGCTTGTTTCTGATTTTTCATCTCTTGTTTAGACTGACATTCACTTACTGCTGCGATTGATGTCGAGCGCTCCGACCAGCACCATTTGCATGCTAACGGCCTAGCTCCTCAAGCGTGGATGTCGAAGGAAGCGCTGGCGTGGGGACGCCAGCCGGGAGACGGTGTGACGAGCTACATTTCGGTAAAAGTGTTGACGGTTCGGGAGCTTTTCTCCGGCAGCTACACGTTCCATTTGCCCTGGTTCCAACGCGCGTATGCCTGGCATACGTCTGAGGTCGGCCGCCTACTCACAAACGTGATTGAGGCCATGAACGCGGCACCCTCCCGCTACTTTCTCGGCAAGATCATGCTGGCCAAGCGCAACGGCAATGCCGATACCGCCTTGGTCGACGGTCACCAGCGCGTGATGACGTTGACCCTGCTCTACGCCGTGCTTCGCGATCTGGAATCCGACGAAAACGAGAGCGCTGCTTTGCAACGCTTCATTGGCCATTCGCGTGCGCATCTGCAGCCCCAGCAGGGGTTGGCTGCATTCGTGCAGACCTACGTTCAAGAGCCCGGTGCGACGCTCCGCGAACCCGACGCAGCACCCTCTGAGCTGTCGGAAACCCAGCGAAACATCATCGAAAACCGCGACTATCTGCGCAGCCAGCTGGCCGCCAGCATCGACGGCGCAACGCGCCGCAACCTTGCGGCCTTCCTCGCCGACAGCTGCAACATTCTCAAATGTGCGGTAGAGGATGAGGACGAGGCCTGGCGCATCCTGCAGATCGAAGAGGATACGCGCGTCGAGTTCACGCCGACTGACCGCGCCAAGGCCAGCCTGCTGTCCATCGTGCCGGATACCCAGCGCGCCCGCTGCCAGCAGCTTTGGGAACACTGCGAAGGTCTGTTGGGAGCCGGCGACTTGCACGCCTTGCTTCAGCACCTGCGCGTTTTGCGATTGCGCACGCTGTCTGACAAGCCCGTCGAAGCCGATTTGGCCCGCGCCCACGCCATGGATACCCAGGGTCTCGCCTTCATGGAACAGGAGCTCGCGCCGGCGGCCATGCTTGTTGGCCGCATCCGTGCCGGCACCATCGGCGCACCCGCTGCTCAATCGGCCATTGCAACGTTTGTCCGCCAGATGTCGTGGATCGACGCCAATTACTGGATGCCTGCAGCGCTCAACTGGCTCCTGCGCCGCAACGAAAAAGATGCCGATACGCTCGTCTTTTTCCGCCTGCTGGAACGGCTTGTTTGGTTCATGCGGCTGTCTGGCGCCGACCCCGTCAAGCGCCAGCGGCATATCCTGCGGTTACTGGGCGAAATGGACAAAGGTGGCCCGGCCGCCAGCTTGCGGGAACTCGATATCTCCAAATCGATGCGTGACGCCGCGTTGGAGAACTTGCGATCTCCGACATTCGATTCCAAGCACTATGCCACCCGTCTTCTGCGCCGCGTGTCTGCGGCACTGGGCCAAGACCCTGGCCCCACGCACGCCACCCGCTTGACGCTCGAGCATATTCTCCCTCGCAGTTTCCTTCCGGGCTCACCGTGGCGACAGACGTTCGCGACACGCAAGGCCGTGCAAGGCAACGCGCATCGCTTGGGAAACCTGACCTTCCTGACTGCAGCCGACAACCAGGCCGCCGATACGCTGGATTGGACCGCCAAGCGCCGTATCCTCGCAGCGTCCGAATTCGTTCTGTCGAAACGTGCCGGTTCCGCCCGGGCCTGGACGCCCGAAAGCATTTCTGACCGCACAGAGGAACTGATCGCCATCCTCCTGCGAGACTGGCAGATCCGCTAAAGGCGGCTACTCACGCACCTTCAAGAACGCGCCGGCGAGTCCCTTGGCGATGAGCTCGCGCGTTTCCTTGACGCCGTATAGTTCTATGAACCCACCAAAGCGCGGGCCCTGGCTGGAGCCTAGCAGCACCTCGTAGAGGGCCTTGAACCAGTCGCGCAGGTTTTCGGCGAATCCATTGGCCTTGCCCGCCTCGTAAACCAAATTCTGCAGGTCGTCGCTTTTCGCCCCATCGGCGACGTCAGCCAAAGCCGCCAACAACGCCTCCAGCGCCACACGTTCCTGTTCGGTCGCCGCGCGATACGTTTTCTTGGGCTTTTCAAACGCGTGATAGTAGGCAACCGCATAGCCCGCCAATTGATCGAGCAACGGATACTTCTCCGGCGTCGCGTCAGGCTGATACTTGCGGATGAACCCCCAAAGGTGCGTCTTATCCTCAGCGTTCGATACCGACACCAGATTCAATAGCAGCGCGAACGTGATTGGCAGCTCTGCCTGCGGCGGTTCCCCGGCGTGAATGTGCCAGGCCGGATTTTCGATCTGCTGCTTGCCCTCTTGGCCCGGATAGGCCGCGATGAACTGCAGATATTCGTCCACCGCGCGCGGGATAACGTCGAAGTACAGCCGCTTGGCGCTGCGCGGCTTCTGGAACATGAACAGCGACAGGCTTTCCGGCGAGGCATACGTCAGCCACTCGTCGATTGTCAGGCCGTTGCCGCGCGACTTGGAGATCTTCTCGCCCTTGTCGTCGAGGAACAGTTCGTAGACGTAATGCTGCGGCGCCACGCCCCCGAGGATCTCGCAGATGCGATCGTAGATCGGCGCATTGGTCTGGTGGTCCTTGCCGAACATCTCGAAGTCGACGCCGAGTGCCGCCCAGCGCATGCCGAAGTCCGGCTTCCACTGCAGCTTCACATGCCCGCCGGTTACGGGCAGCGTGACGTCGCGGCCATCCTCATCGGCAAACGTGATCGTACCCGCTTTCGCGTCCACCTGCTTCATCGGCACGTAGAGCACGCGCCCGCTCGCCGGCGAAATCGGCAGGAACGGGCTGTACGTCGCCTGCCGCTCCGCACCCAGCGTCGGCAGCATTACGTTCATGATGTCCTGATAGCGCTCGGCTGCGCGCAACAACACAGCGTCGAACTTTCCGGACTTGTAGTACTCGGTCGCGCTGGCAAATTCGTAGTCGAAGCCGAAGGTATCGAGGAATCGCCGCAGCATCGCATTGTTGTGATCGCCGAAGCTGGGATAATCGCCACCGAACGGATTGGGCACAGCCGTCAGCGGCTTGTGCAGGTATGGCTCCAGCGCTGCCCGGTCCGGAACAGTCTCCGGAATTTTGCGCATGCCATCCATGTCGTCCGAGAAGCACAGCAGCCGCGTCTTGCGCTTGCCCTCGGTCAGCACCTCGAAGGCATGCCGCACCATCGTCGTGCGCGCCACCTCGCCGAAGGTGCCGATATGCGGCAACCCGGATGGCCCATACCCCGTCTCGAACAGCACCACCTTGTCCGCCCCGTCCTTCACGCTCTCAAGCCGCTTGATCAGCTTCCGAGCCTCTTCGAACGGCCAGGCACGGGCATCCTTGGACAGGGCAAAAAACGCAGGGTCGATCGGGGTGGTCATGTGGGGTCCGGATTGCAGTCGCGCACCTGTTTTAGGTGCTCGTGGTTAGGAGAAAGAGCAAAAGCACACAAATCATGTGCCCGGCGGGGTAATTGCACCGTACTTGCCCACAAAACAAGCGCGATTGCTACGCACGCGAGCCCCTTCACGCGGGCAAGACAGCCGGGCGGCCGATCGAGCCTCGATGGACATGCTACGGGCCGCGCTTGAAAGCGCGGCCCGCCTAAAACCAGATCCCAATATCACTTCATGCAGGCCTTCTCGGCTTCCTGGGTCGCGGGTGATTTCGCAACCTTTTCCTTTACCGCTTCCGCGCCAGCCTTCAACGTGCCGTCGGCACGCGCCTTCAGGTACGTGTACAGGTCGTCGATGTAGCACATCACGTTCGGGTTCGACGCGAACGCTGGCATCACCTTGTCGGCAGCCGTCTTGCCGTTTGAAACGACCTCCTTGAACTGGTCGTAGGTCGTCGATTTCATCGTGTCGGTGAGGGCCGGTGCGAACGTAGAGCCCATGCCGTTCGGGCCGTGACACGTGTGGCACTCGGCGTGATAGCGCTTGTAGCCTTCGTATGTGCCCCAGTCGACGGTGCCGTCCTCCGAGATGCGATACGTCGGCTCGCCGCTGTCGAGCTTCCAGCGCGTATCCTGCCATTTGGCTTCGCCGGCACTCTTCCCTGCCTGCGTGGCAGGGTCGCCGCCCTTCTTGTCATCCTTGCCCTCAGGCGGCTTATTGGAACCGGCGCTTCCCGCCCCACCTGCGTCCGGCGCAGCGGCTTGGGCTAGGCGCATCAGCGTACCGTTCGCCTCGCTGCCTTCCGCGCGAACGCCTTCACCGAAAAAACCCGTTAGGCCTGCAACCGCGACAAATCCCATGAATTGCTTGCACATTTTCTGCCTCCCGACTTGAGAACGCCGCCGCGCTCCCGCCATTTGTTGATTTTGTGAGTAATATTAGTGTGTGGAAGTCACATGTGTTGAACGAAACGATCGCCACCGAGTTCCAGTGGAATTGGTGCCACACCTATCGCGCAGCCGGCGCACGCGTGTTTCGCGCGGCACTGCCCTGTCATCGCGCTCTCGGTAAACGTCGGCCACATTCAATTCGGGTGAGGCAAGCAATGAGCGAAATGATCAAGCCGGGCACGGTCCTGCAAAACGCCTTCAACGGCGAGACCTTCATCTTTTCGCACCCGTTCGATGACCCGGGCTCAGCGTCAATTGACGTGATCCTCGCGGACGGGGGCTCGGGTGGCGGTAACGCCCTGCTCCACATCCACCCGCTTGCGAACGAGACCTTCGCTGTAACCAGCGGCGCTTTGGAGGTGGTGATCGACGGCGAATCGACGATCGTTGGACCCGGCTATTCCGCAACAGTTCCACGCGGCGCGCCGCACGTCTTCCGCAACGCAATCGACGGCGAGACGCGCTTCACGGTCACCTTCTCACCCGCCCAGCAGCACATCCGCTTCTTTGCCAACTTCGGTTTGATCTGCGAGCGGCATCCAGAATGGTTTTCCTTAGCCGGCGATCCGCCGCTTCTGGCGATGGCGCTGAAGTTCCACCTCTACCGGGATCACATGTATCTCGCATGGCCGCCCATTTTCCTACAGAAGCTGCTTTTCGCACTGCTGGCGCCAGTGGCCCGTTTAAAGGGCTATCACGCAGAGATTGCACCCAAAGCTCAGCCAGCTTGAAAATTGTCTGGCAACCGTGTCGATCTCGGGGGCCACCGTTCGTCCTATGTGCAAACAGAGCCCGATAGGAGGACACCATGAGCTACGTTGACGGATTCGTTGCAGCAGTGCCAACCGCAAACAAGCAGAAATACATCGAGCATGCCGAGGAGGCCTCGCATCTCTTCAAGAAGCATGGCGCCCTGCATGTCGTGGAATGCTGGGGCGACGACGTCCCCGACGGGAAGGTGACGTCGTTCCCCATGGCCGTGCAGCGCAAGGACGACGAAACTGTCGTCTTCGGCTGGATCGTTTGGCCCTCGCGCGAGGCCCGCAACGCCGGCATGGAGAAGGTGATGAGCGCGCAGGACGGCACCAACCCCATGCCCTTCGACGGCAAACGCCTGATCTACGGTGGGTTCGAAATGCTGTTTGAGCGATAGCGCCGGCGCCCCAGCCCACTCTCCCCGTCGTTACGGGCAGAGTGGAGGGGCAGACCAAAGCTCTAGTGCAACGGCTACCGCGCTACCCTTTCCAAAATCTCCGTGATCCGGCATTCATATCCTCGCAGCGGCGCGCCCTCAGAGGCATCACTGGAAAGCCGCGGGAGGATGACGAATGCCGCGCCAGCTATCCAATCTCGCCTGGGCCTTGATCGCCGTCGTCGGCGCCGTCGCGCTCGGAATCGTGGCGCTATCGCGCGGCGAGCCGATCAACGCGGTCTGGCTCGTCGCCGCCGCCGTGTGCACCTATCTCATCGCCTTCCGCTATTACTCGTCTTTCATTGCCAATCGCGCCCTGAAGCTCGACGCCAACCGGCCCACGCCAGCCGTTCGCCATAACGACGGACTGGACTACGTACCCACAGATCGCTCTGTACTGTTCGGCCACCACTTTGCCGCCATCGCCGGTGCCGGTCCGCTCGTCGGCCCCGTACTGGCCGCCCAGATGGGCTATCTGCCGGGCACGCTGTGGCTGCTGGCCGGCGTCGTTTTCGCCGGAGCGGTGCAGGACTTCATCGTGCTTTGGGCGTCGACGCGTCGCGACGGCCGTTCCCTCGGCGACATGATCCGCGCCGAAATGGGCCCCGCTGCCGGCACCATCGCCCTCATCGGCGTGCTCATGATCATGGTGATCCTGCTTGCCGTGCTCGCCCTCGTCGTCGTTAAGGCGCTGGCGCACAGCCCATGGGGCACCTTCACCGTCTTCGCCACGATGCCGATCGCCATCTTCATGGGCATCTATGGCCGCTACCTGCGCCCAGGCCAGATCGGCGAGATGTCGATCATCGGCTTTGTGCTGCTGATGGGCTCGATCTGGGCGGGCCAACTCGTCGCCGAAAACCCAGACACCGCGGCGATGTTCACCTTCTCCGGCGAAGCGCTCGCCCTGATGCTGATCGCCTACGGCTTCATCGCCTCCGTGCTGCCGGTGTGGCTGCTACTGGCGCCGCGCGACTATCTCTCCACGTTCCTCAAAATCGGCACCATCGTCGGTCTCGCCATCGGCATCTTCATCGTCATGCCCGAATTGAAGATGCCCGCCGTAACCCAGTTCGTCGACGGCACCGGCCCCGTCTTCAAAGGCACGCTGTTCCCGTTCCTGTTCATCACCATCGCCTGCGGCGCCGTCTCCGGCTTCCACGCCCTGATCTCGTCAGGCACCACGCCGAAGATGCTGGAGAATGAAACGCATGCCCGCGTCATCGGCTACGGCGCCATGCTGATGGAGAGCTTCGTCGCCGTCATGGCGCTGATCGCCGCCACCGCCCTGGAACCGGGCGTCTACTTCGCCATGAACAGCCCGCCCGCCGTCATCGGCACCACGGCCGAACAGGCCGCCGCCGCCATCTCCAGCTGGGGTTTCGTCGTCACGCCCGAAATGCTGACGACAACCGCGCAGCAGATGGGCGAAAGCACCATCCTGTCGCGCACCGGCGGCGCACCCACGCTGGCCGTCGGCATGGCCGAAATCCTGTCGCGCGTCATCGGCGGCGATGCCTTCAAGGCCTTCTGGTATCACTTCGCGATTCTCTTCGAGGCCCTGTTCATCCTGACCACGATCGACGCCGGCACGCGCGTCTGCCGCTTCATGTTCCAGGACTTCCTCGGCCAGATGATCCCCTCGTTCCGCGATACACAGGCGTGGACGCCGAACATCATCGCCACGCTGCTGGCCGTCAGTGCCTGGGGCTATTTTCTCTACCAGGGCGTCGTCGACCCGCTCGGCGGCATCAACACTCTGTGGCCTCTGTTCGGCATTGCCAACCAGATGCTGGCCGCCATCGCGCTGATCCTGTGCACCGTCGTGCTCTTCCGCATGAAGCGCGAGCGCTATGCCTGGATCACCATCCTGCCGGCGACGTGGATCCTGATCTGCACCCTCACCGCTGGCTGGCAAAAAGTGTTTCACGAGAATCCGGCCATCGGCTTCCTGTCACATGCCAAAACATTCGGCGACGCACTCGCGACCGGGCAAATTCTGGCACCGGCAAAGTCGCTGGATGACATGCATCGCATCGTCTTCAACGACTACCTGAACGCGACGATGGCCGGCATCTTCGTTGCGCTGGTGTTGTCGATGCTGGCATTCGGCATCCGCGCTGCCTGGAACGCGCTCGGCAATCCGCGTATCACGGCCAGCGAAGTCGAATTCGCGCAAGCTGCGGAGTGAGAGCGATGCAGCAGCTCGGCCAACTTTATCGTCAGTTCCGCAAGACGGCTCGTCTGATGATCGGCGTGCCCGACTACGAAACCTACGTCGCGCATCGAAGCGCGACCCACCCCGGGGAGCCGGTCATGACCTACGCAGAGTTCTTTCGCGAGCGGCAGGACAGCCGCTATGGCGCCAAAGGCGGCAAGATCAGCCGCTGCTGCTAAACGGGATCTGGATTGGAAGCTGTGGGCTAAGACGCCGCGTGCTGGAGAACCAGCTCACGCCCGCGAAAAAATAACGGGCCGAGCGTCCTGCGGTCATCGTCGTCGGGTGGCGGCGCTTTACCAGCCCGCTCTTCGATACCGTACCGCGCACCCGTCACCAACTCGAACAAATCGATCGGCGCCAAGCCCTGCGCCGCCGCGACGACCGCGCTGCGGATGTCGTGGGATGCCGAACTAAGCTGCTCTGCCGAAACACGATCCATATCTAAAAGAACCAGATGACATCCGCGAAATCAACCCGTGCAACGTCAATAACCTGAGAAAAGTGATGATTTGCCTACCAATTGACCAACAAGTTGATGCAAACGAAACATGGTCTCTTCTGCGCTAACGATGTCGCCGTGTTCTCACCACATCCGGGCGGCATACGCGCGGCCAACGAGCGGGCATTGAAACACAAACAACGAGGTTCCCATGACCAAGCGGCTCTCTCCGCCGGAGGCGCTCATCTATTGCATGTTCACGGCGTCAACCGTCGATCGCACGGTTTCCACCGACGAACTGGCGCGCATCGGCTCCATCGTGCGCGAGCTTCCAGCGTTCAAAGGCTACGAGCGTGATTGGTTCAGCGACGAAGCTCAGGCCTGCGGCCAGGTGCTGGGCAAACCGGGCGGCGTCGAAGCCGTTCTCGACCTCGTCTCGGAAGCCTTGCCGCCCGAGCTACGCGAGACAGCCTACGTGCTGGCCTGTGAAGTCGTCGAAACCGATTTGAAATTCCGCTCCGAGGAGCGCCGCTTTCTCGAAATGCTGGCCTCGAAGTTCAACCTTGATCGCCTCATTGTCGCCGCCCTGGAACGTGCCGTGAAAGCCCGCCATCGCAACGTCTCACGTGGGTGATGCGGCGAACGCCGCGATCGTCTCCGCCACGCCTTCCATCACGCCTCGTCCGGCGCCTTTCAGATCGTGGTCGCCGTTCTCGATCCAGTGCACCCGGATCGTCGGCGACAGGCCGTATCCGGCGACCTCATCGCGCGTGCCGAAAGGGTCGCGCGTACCCTGCACGATCAACGCCGGACATTTGAGCGGCTGCAAATGTGCCGTCCGCAGCTTGGCGGGCTGACCGACCGGATGAAATGGATAGCCCACGCACACCAGCCCGGCGATTGTCCGTTTCGCCCATAGAGCGTCAGCAACGAGACTGGCCACGCGCCCACCCATCGACTTGCCGCCGATGAAGAGCTGCTGCCCTTTGCCGAGCGATCCCGCCACCTGTGCCACCGCCGCTTGATATTCTCCATTGAGCGTTTCCGCCCGCGGTGGGGGCCGGCGTGATCCGCCGTCGCGGCGCGCGGCCATGTAGGCGAACTCGAAGCGGTGCACGCACAGGCCTGCGTCCGCCAGCAGCTTGGCAATGCGCACGAGGAAAGCGCTATCCATGCCCGCCCCGGCGCCATGGGCAAACAAAAGATGTGACGCAGCGTCTCGCCGGCCGTCTGTCACTATTGCCGTCATAAAGCCCGGCCTTCCGGTGTTTCTGCAGCAATTATGGCTCTATAACACGCCCCGGCTCAACTCCGAGACGATGTCTCCGAGTGTGGGATAGTCAGATTTTGCCACGGTTGCCTGTCGTATTTTGGCCTTCGGACGAGGTAGGATGCGTCGCGAAGCGGGAGAGATTCGGAATGCGCAGCGGATATGCCGCCGCCCTGGTTCTGTCGACACTGCTTGCCTGCCCGGCGCGCGCCGAGCCGGTTGCGGCCCCGTCTGCGCCAAACAATGCTGCATCAGCGGCTGCAGCAGCTGCCGCCCAGGCACAATCTGCTGCATCCAAGTCCGCCGCAACTAAACTGGCGCCGCCAGCCGAACCGGTTCAACCGCCGGTCGCTCCGGCACCTCCCGCCAGTTCAGTTGACGAAACACCAGCAGAGCCTGGCAGCACTGCTGACGCTCCGCCGCCGCAGGCTGCCGTACGGCCAGCGGCCAGCGACAATGCCGCGCAAGCCGCCCCAGCCGCGAAGTCTGCGCCCGCATCACCTGCCGCAACGGCCGGGCCCGCTGCGCAGGCAGCTGCACCTGAGGCAGCGAAAGCAAAACTCATCGCCGCCAAAACCCTGTTTGGCGCGGCGAAGAATGCCGCTCCTCTCGCCGCCCGCGCGATCGGCACCTACGCGCGCGGCTGTCTCGCCGGCGCCAAGCCGCTCGCAGTCGACGGCCCTACGTGGCAGGCGATGCGCCTGTCGCGCAATCGCACCTGGGGGCATCCGGATCTCATTGCCATGCTTGAACGCTTCGCCGGTGAAGTGAAGCAGGATGGCTGGCCGGGCCTGCTGGTGGGCGACATCTCTCAGCCACGCGGCGGCCCGATGCTGACCGGCCACGCCAGCCATCAGCTCGGTCTCGATGCCGACATCTGGTTCACGCCGATGCCGGACCACCGGATGACCAAGAAGGAACGCGAAACCCTGGCCGCCACTTCGATGCTCGCCAGCGACAGCCTCTCGGTCGATCCCAAGGTCTGGACCGATTCACGCGTGAAGATCATTAAGCGCGTTGCGTCGTATCCGCAGGTCGAGCGCGTCCTGGTGCACCCCGCGATCAAGAAGGCGCTGTGCGAGGCTGGCGGAACAGATCGCGCCTGGCTGAATAAGGTACGGCCCTACTGGGGCCACTTCTACCATTTCCACGTGCGCATTGGCTGCCCCGAGGGTTCCGTCGGTTGCAAGCCGCAAGCCCCCGTGCCGGGAGAAGACGGTTGCGGCAAGGAACTGGACGATTGGTTCCAGTTGTTGACGCGCAAACCAAAACCCCGGCCACCGGGCGAGCCCAAGATCGTCGTGAAACCGTCCAAGCCGAAGCCGCCGGTCACGCTTGACGACCTGCCGGCCGAGTGCCGTACGGTCCTGGCGACCGGCAGCGATATCAAGCTACCGCCTCCGGCCGCGGTCGCATCGACGCCCGCCAAGGCAAAGCCGCATGCCAAGGCGACTGCGACTGCAGCGAAAGCGCCTGCAGCACCCAAGCCCGCAGCAGCAAAGCCTGCCGCCGCCAAGACAGCGCCGAAACCGGCCGAAAAGAAAGCTCCACCCACCAAGGCGGCTGCGGCAAAAACGGTCGAGAAGATCAAGAAGGAATAGCTGCGGCCTTGGCCGGCTCCGGAAAGCCCGGAGCGCCATCTAGGCGACTTCCGCCCACGGCGCGAGGATGTCGCGCAACTCGTGCAACGGCTTGGCGGGGCTGAACAGGTACCCCTGCATCTCGTTGCACTTCAGCGCTTCCACGATCCGCCGCTGCTCGATGCTCTCGACGCCTTCTGCAGTCGTCGTCATTCCGAGAGCCTGCACCAGACCGACGATCGCCGACAGGACATCGTGGCCATCTGCCGAGATCGATGCGTCGCGAATGAAGGCGCGGTCGATCTTGATCTTGTCAAACGGGAACGTCCGCAACGAACACAGCGAAGAATAACCGGTACCGAAGTCGTCCATGGCGACCTCGACGCCAAGCGAGCGGATCTCCGTCAGGATCGCGATCGCGTTGTCGATATTGCTCATCACGGCAGTCTCGGTCACTTCAATCTGCAGCTGCCGTGGCGCCAGCCCACTTTCCTCCAGCGCCCCCTTCAACCGCTCTACGAACCCAGCGCGATCGAGTTCGAGCGCCGAGACGTTAACAGCAACCTTGATGCCGGCGGGCCACGCCACAGCATCGCGGCAGGCTTGCCGCAGCACGAACGCACCGAGGTCGACGATCATGCCCGTCTCTTCCGCGATGGGAATGAACTCTACCGGCGAAACCAATCCATGTTGCGGATGATGCCAGCGCACCAGCGCTTCCATGCACGTGACGTCGCCGGTATCGAGCGCCACCAGCGGTTGATAGTAGATGTCGAGCTCGCCATTCGCGATGGCACGCTTCATGTCCGTCTCCAGCGAACTGCGAGCGCGGATTTTTTCATCCATCTCCGGCTCGAAGAAGCGGAAAGCGCCACGGCCGTCCTGCTTGGCAGCGTACATCGCCACGTCTGAACAGCGGAAGAGTTCGTCAGGCACTCCGCCGTCGTCGGGCAGCATCGCGATGCCGATACTCACGCCCATGTACAGTTGGCGTCCCTGCACTGTGACGGGCTTTTGCATATCCGCAAGGATACGGCGAGCCACCATCGCCGCTTCAAGCCGCGTGCAGTCGCCTCTCAGGAGAATGCCATATTCGTCGCCGCCGAGACGGGCCACCGTATCCTGGTCTCGAACGCAACGGCGCAACCGGCGGGCGACTTCCCTGAGCAAATCGTCGCCTGCCGCATGACCCAGCGTATCGTTCACGGCCTTGAACTTGTCGAGATCGAGGAACAGCAGCGCTGCCGCCTCGCCATCGGCTGTCGCCTTGACGGCGTGCTGCATCTCCTCCGTCAGCGAGAAGCGGTTCGGCAAGCCCGTCAACGAATCGTGACGCGCGAGATGAACGACGCGGAATTCGCTGCGCCGGCGTTCCGTGATGTCGATGACCGCCAGCAGGACGGACGGCTGGTTTTCATAGTTGAGGCCGGACGCCCGAACCTCCACCTCAATGATTTCGCCATTCCGCCGCACATGCTTGAAAGAGCGCCCTGTGAAAGCCTGGGCGACGTCCGGCGCTGAGTCGTCGGGCAGAACGCCGGCTTCGACAGCACAGTGGATCGCGGCCAGAGGAAGCTTCGTCATCTCTTCGCGGGTATAGCCATAGTGCGCCACCGCGGCATCGTTGGCCGCCGCAATCTCCCAGCTGCCCAGGCGGCAAACCAGCATCGGCAGCGGATTGCTTTCAAAAAGCAACCGGAATGTCGCCTCGCGTTGCTTCATTTCCGTGATGTCGACGCGCAGGCTAACCAACCCGCCATCGGTCATAGGCCGGTCCTCCATCAGGATGCAGCGGCCATCAGAGAGCGACTGTTCGTAGCGTGGCCCAGGATTGCGCAGCCGGACGAGGCGTTCGGCCAGCCACTCTTCTTCGCGGCCGGCAGCCTGGGGATACTCACCGCGTGCGATGCCCGCCCGGACGGCATCTTCCAGTGTGGCCCCAACCTGGATCAGGTCGGCGGTGTTGGGGTACATCGCCAGGTACTGCTTGTTCCAGGCTACGTAGCGGCCATCGGCATCCAGGATGACGATGCCTTCCGGCAGCGTGTCGAGCGCATCCAGCAGCCGCATCTGCGTGGCACGCGCCGTTTCGAGATCGGCCTCGGCCCGCGCAATTCGCCGGCTGGGAAAAAGTTCGGCTGAGCCGAACACACGACGCAGCCCTGCAGGCAACCAGCCCAGGAAATCCCGCTCCAACATCGATCGCTCGCGCCTTCTGCAAACTTACGCAATAAGGCTAACGAAATCGCGTTAATGTTGCGTTGCGATAAATCTATATAAATCAGCCATTTAACCGTAAACGGATCGTCTGCCGGCCCGATCAGGGTCGGTCGTTCACCGACGCGTAAGAAAAATCATCCATGATTGAAGCGGGTAAAATCCGGCTCATCCATCTGGAAAGCACCGCGAATGACGACCGAAACTGAAACCGTGCCGCCTAAACAAATGACCGCGCTCTCGCCCACGAGCAACGCGCGTTTCTCCTTCATGCACGCCCGCGACAAGCTGAAGGCCGGGGACATGGCCGAGGTGGCCTGCTCCCACCAATGCACGATCATGTTGATGGATGACGAGAACTTGGCTCAATTCATCGACGGCCATAAATTCCACTACTACGGCGGCTTCTACAAAAAGCTGCCCGCACAAATCCCGGCGCCGACGACAGGTGACTGGAACGTGGTGGTTCACACCGGCGGCTCGCCAGCACCGTTTGCCTACAGCGTCAGCTTTAGGAAGCGCTAGCTTCGAGAAGCGCGCGCCGCGTCTACACAACGCGCGCTTCCAGATCACTCAGCCGCAGCGACCCCCGTCGGCAAAGGGCAGGTGACGCCCGTGCCACCCACGCCGCAATAGCCGTGCGGCACCTTCGCCAGATACTGTTGGTGATAATCCTCGGCGAAATAGAATTCAGGCGCCGCGAGGATCTCCGTCGTGATCGTTCCCAGGCCCGCTGCAGACAGCCGCGTCTGATACTCGGCTTTGCTCGCCTCTGCCGCCGCGCGTTGCGCATCGGAAAACGTATAGATGCCTGAGCGATACTGCGTGCCAGCATCGTTGCCCTGCCGCATTCCCTGGGTCGGGTTGTGCCCTTCCCAGAACGTCTTCAGCAACTGCGCATAGCTGATCTTGCTCGGATCAAACGCCACCAGCACAACCTCGTTGTGCCCGGTACGGCCGGTGCAAACCTCATCGTACGTTGCATTGGGCGTCAGTCCGCCCGCATAGCCTACGGCGGTGATCCAAATGCCGTCGGAGAGCTGCCAGAACTTGCGTTCGACGCCCCAGAAGCAGCCCATGCCGAACATGGCCAGTTCCGTCCCGTCGGGATATGGCCCCTTCAGCGGGCGGCCAAATACGAAATGCTCCTCTGCGGTGGTCAGCGGCTCGCTCCGGCCCTTAAGGGCCGTGGCAACCGTCGGCAATTCAGCGCTCTTGCGGGCAAAAAGCATACTGGAACTCCTGTTTTCGCCATCCCTGACTTTGATATAGTGATTACCGCACGACTTGGCATCGGCAGTAGGCAAAGTCGGTGAGACGCGGGTGCCTTCGCTCCGCATAAACAAGGCCAGCAGCGCCAGAGTTAGCAGGCGAAAGTTACAAGCAGGAGTGACAGCGGTGAGCGACGCAACAGCCGGGCCTCAGCACGAGCGGATCGACTACGGCGCCAGCGGTGGCCGCAAGACGCTGTTCTGCTTTCTCTTTCTCATCCTGCTGCCCTTCTTCATCAGCCTCCCGGCCATGCTGTTCATGCGCCTGAAGAACGGCCTGTGGCAGGACACGATCGGCCTTGCCATCATCGCCACCGGCTTCACGATCATCATGTTCCTGATCGTAATCGAGCTGATGTTCTCGCTCCGGGCCAAGGTGCACCTGGGCGAAGACAGCGTGAAGATGACCCTTCCGTCTGGGCGCGGCCCCACGCCCATGCTGCGTTATCGCCGCTACGACATTGCCTATGACGACATCCATTCGGTCGAGACGCGCCGCGAGATCTACGGCGGCGCGATGGTCCCGGTGCTGCTGCAGGGCGCGCGCGTCCACACCAAGGACGGCAAGGCCATCCCGCTCGGCTATGTCAGCGAGAAGTGTATCGACCCTTGCTTCCCGTATCCCGAGATCGCCCGCAAGATCGCCGAGCGCGCTCGCTTGCCGATGATCGATCGCGGTCACGTGCGCCGCTCGCTGCGCCACAAAATGTTGGGCTTGAAGTCTCCCAATGCAGACCTGGTCGTGGACGAACCGCAGATTGCGGCGCTGAACCGCAGTCACGGTAACATGGTGCTGGCCCTCGTCAGCGTCGTGCTCGTGTTGATGGCGATCGGCATCGTTGACGATTTGTCCAGCGGCACGCCGGTGGGCGCGACGGCCTCGCTTGTCACCACCGGTTCGGGCGGCAAGGTGCCGCGCTGACTTTTAACGCCGTCAGTTGACGAAGATGTTGACCTTATGCCGGCGCCGGCCGGCATAGCCGCACCACATCGCCAGCAATCCGAACAGCAGGAAGGTCGGCAAGCTCAGCACCGGCCAGACGATGCCGTCCCACACCCACGGCGCCGTCGCGTGCACCACGGCAGCCTTTGTCGATTGCAAGGTTGCAGGCGCCATCTCCCGCCATTGCGTCTCAAGCGTCGTTGCCGAAAACGGCTGCCCGGCAGAAAGCGGTCCGCTCAGGTCCGTAACCAGCGCGATAACGGCCACCAGCAGGAAGACAGCGGCTAGAAAGCGGAAGACGGCCACGGCTGAGGCTCCGGAACGACGGGTGACATGAACTGTCGGATCATATTGCGCTAAAGGCGCATCTGGGTATAGTGCGCCGCGCTCGCTAAGCGAGCTGTGGAGGGATGGCCGAGTGGTTGAAGGCGCACGCCTGGAACGCGTGTGGGCGGGTAACCGTCTCGTGGGTTCGAATCCCACTCCCTCCGCCAGGGTTTTGCGTCACTGCTGACAGATATCTCGCTGATGACATGCAAAGGGCAGCACGAGCTTGTGCCGTCGCGCGTGACCTGCTAACGCAAGCCTTCCCTGCGGACCCTGCTCACGTATCGCCTCGTCCTTCGAGAAATCGAAGGTGTCCGCGTGCACCCCCTCAATTCCTCATAGGACACAAACGTGACGATGGCTTCCCGCGCGTGCGGCTTTGACTTCGGCACGTCCAACAGCGCCATCGGCCATGCCGCTGGGAGCGATCCTAAGTTGATCCCGCTGCAAGATGGCCGCGTTTCCATTCCCACCGCCGTCTTCTTCAGCTTCGAGGATGCGAGTGTCACCTTCGGCCGCGAGGCCGTCTCGCGCTACTTACAGCGCGAGAACGGGCGCCTGATGCGCTCGCTGAAATCGGTGCTTGGTTCGTCGCTGATCCAAGAGCTGACGCAGGTCGGCAGCAATCGTCTCCGCTTCGACCAGATCATAGCGCTGTTCCTCAGCTACGTGCGCGATGCAGCCGATGGGCCGTCGTCGGTCGTGATGGGGCGCCCGGTGCACTTTGTCGATGGCGACGAGCAAGCCGACAAGAATGCGGAAGATCAGCTCCGGCACGCAGCCCAACTCGCCGGCTTCGATCATATTGAGTTCCAGTTCGAACCGATTGCCGCAGCACTCGACTACGAACGGCACGTCAGGGCCGAAGAGTTGGCTTTCGTTGTCGACATCGGCGGCGGCACCTCTGACTTCTCCATCGTCCGCGTCTCTCCCGAAAGACGCGGCAAGCCGAACCGCAAGTCCGATATTCTCGCCTACTCGGGCGTGCATATCGGCGGCACCGATTTCGACCGGCGCCTCGAGCTCAATGCCGTCCTTCCCGATCTCGGTTTAGGTGCCAAGCTCCGCCATAAGGACATGGAAACCCCGTCATGGTGGTATCAGGATCTGGCCACCTGGCAGCGCATCAACTTTCTCTACGATCCCAAAGTTTTCACCGATATCCGTCAAGTCCGCCGCGATATGCTTGAGCCGGAAAAGCTCGACCGGCTGCTGGAGGTGCTGGAGAACAGAAAAGGCCACGCGCTGCTGACCGCCGTCGAGGACGTGAAAATCCAGCTTTCAACGACGAACAAGGTCACGATGGACCTGCAAGATCTGGCAGGCATCGACCCGATCGACGTCACGCGCAAGCAGTTCGAGCGTGCCGTTGCCGACCAGATCGGCCAGATCGATGCAACGATCAAAACGACGCTGGATCAAAGCCACTTGACCCGCGGGCGCTATCGGCTCCGTGTTTCTCACAGGCGGCTCATCGCGCATCCCGCTGCTGCTCACGACGTTGCGCAAGACCTTCGCCAAGGCCCGCATCATCGAGGGCGATGCGTTCGGCTCCGTCGCCACGGGTCTCGCGCTTGAAGCCCACACCCGCTTCGGCATGGTTCGCGCGTGATTAATGCCATCAGCGCTGCACCCAGCGTTTACGCTTGTGGTCCCGCCACGCAATCATTGCTGTGCTGTGCGGGCAAATCGGGAACTCGGCGATAGCCCGGCCGCTTTATAGCAAAATGGAGTGCCCTACATGACCAGGACCACCCTCTCCGCAATCATCCTCGCCGTACTCGTGACACCAGCCTCCGCCGCCATTCGCTGCAACGATGATTTTCAAGTCGTCCAAGGCAACGAGATTTCGACGCCTTACTGTGGCGACAACTATCTGGCGAAGGTCGCGCGCAAGTACGGCATCCGGGTCTCGAACGCCGAGATCCGCAACAACCCGAATCGCAAGGGTGAGGTATGCCGCATGATAGGCCACGATATCCGCGTGAAGGACGCCTGCGCCGGCTACAGCAGTGACAGGGGCCGCGGCCGCTAGCCGACGAGACTGCCCGGACCGGCGGCAATCAGCGGAATGCGCGATCCAAATTGCGCGCCGTCTCTATGCCGATTGCGCGATCAAGCCCACGCACCTGCCGCAGGTCTGCGCTATCGAAATTTGCGCCTGAAACGTTTGCGCCCTCAAGGTTGGCCCCTGTCAGGTTCGCCTTCGTGAGATCCGCGTCGGTCAGGTCGGCACCCGACAGATCGGCATTTACGAAACTCGAGAACTCCAGGATCGCGTGCCGGAAAATCGCGCGCTGGAGTTTACTGTCCGCAAAATCGCACGATCGGAATGCCGTTCGCCGTGAGGCCGGATAGGCGTCATTGCTGAAGTGTTTCGACAGCGGACTGAAATCGGCACCCACCAAATCGGCACCGTGGAAATCGATCTGACGGAAATTGCCGATGGCGCGGAAGCCGCTGAGCTTCGCCTTTCCGAATTTTGGCGCGTCCTGCCCGGCCTTATCCGCACGCAGAAATGCGGCGGGCACCAGCATCGTCGCGCCGTCGAGATTGGCGCCCGAGAAATCCGTCCTGACGATCGTTGCGCGGTCGAGCTTCGCTCCGCTGAGATCCACGCCGCTCAAAGACGCATCCGTTAAATCTGCACCGAACAGATCGGCCTTGGCGAGTTTGGCTTTCTTGAAATTCAACCCTGATAGATCCAGCCCGCTGAAATTGCGGCCAGCGAGATCAACGGGCTGCGTGTCACTTGCCGCAAACAGAGACTTGGTCAGCTCGCTGACGGAAATGTCCGCCGCGTGCACCGGACCGATGGCGACGGTCGCCGCAAGTAGCGCCATAATCGGCCGTTTCAAATGCGCTCCTCCGGTCTGACCAATTTACAGCCGACACCGTGCGACACCTGCATAGCCCAGTACCAGCCGATAAGCCACTGGCCCAGACGCCCGGACCGGTGTGACCGGAACCCTGGCACGAGCTGGGCGTTCAGGCCCTTGCTTTTTCCGCCAACTCGCTGAAAACAAGGCGGTGGCCTGGCTGGCCCCGAAGTCCCACTAATACGATTGAGGAGTAGACGATGAGCGACTTGGCCCAGGCATTCTTGGAACGCTGGACCGAAGAAAACGTGACGCCGGTTCCGGCCGCCGACCGGCAGGCCGAGGCGGAACGTCTTTCGACCGTGTGCCGCGAGGAAGCGGCGCAGGAAGGCTTCACCGACGCGGAGCTTGACGAAGCCTGTTCGCAGTCGTCGGATGAGGAGCACACCGATCTGATGTCGTACATGTCGGCCGCACTGGACACGGCCGCGGCAGCCGACGAAGAATACGCCGACAATGACGACGAAGAAGAAGAAACCTGATGGAACTTGAAATCGCCGACGCAGCGATGCGCATGTCCGCCGCGACCGCTGCGGGCGCGGTCATCGGTATCAACCGGGACATGGCGCAGGCGCCGATTGGCG
This sequence comes from Hyphomicrobiaceae bacterium, assembly GCA_030655135.1. GTDB lineage: Bacteria > Pseudomonadota > Alphaproteobacteria > Rhizobiales > Hyphomicrobiaceae > JAKAXS01. The sequence goes on from JAURWC010000009.1 coordinate 158,917, forward strand.
TTCGCACCTTGGGGCTCGTCGCACTCGGCTCGGCCACGATCACCGTGGCGGCGATCCAGGTGCCCGGAATGAGCGAAAACGCCGATGCCTTGAGCCGCGTCGTTCAAGGCCTCATCCAGGGCATCATGGGCGGCATCAGCTTCATTGGCGCCGGGGTCATTCTCCGTGATGCGCGCGCCCGCACGGTGGAAGGTCTGACGACTGCAGCTGCAGTGTGGGTTACAGCCGCGCTCGGCATCGCTTGCGGTCTCGGCAGCTGGCACACCGTAGTGCTGGGAACCGGTGTCGCTGTTGTACTGCTCGCCGGTCTGACGTGGCTGAGGGACTGGTTCCGCGGTGAGGAACCGTCGGACGTCTCACGTCCCCCGTCCGACAGCTAAGGTCGCACAATCTTTTCGATCTTCAGCTGTGGCCGTTTGCACCACGCACGCCGACCGCTTCGATTGGGTCACCAGCGCACCATCAACTGCCATTTATTTAGGCTTGTTAAGTGCGCAGGCGCGAAAGCATATTCGAGAAGGTCGCGGCTCGCCCAACGACCGGCGCGAGCGCGGGCAAAGCGACACGCTCACGGCGGGAAGTTACCCACCATCGCGGCGTGGTCGAGAGTGTGTTTTGAGCGAGAATCATGGTTGCTTCTGAACTACCGCCTGGACAGCGCTGCAGGCAGCTGCGCAGCACCGGACTGCCAAGCGGGCAGCACAGTCCACGCAACTTTTATTCGCGAAACACGTTTGCGGTATTGTCAGCCTGCGTCAGCCATTCGGGTGCCGTGGGCTCATGCGTTAAAACGGGCAGGACGCGATGACCACGGAGTTGAAACGGCAGAGGGATGCACGCGTCGATTTCTTTCGCGGCCTGGCTTTGCTGTTCATCTTCATTGACCACATTCCCAACAACAGTTGGGCCCACGCCACGTTGAAAAACTTCGGATTCTCTGACGCCAGCGAGGTTTTTGTTCTCCTTGCCGGCTACTCGGCAGCGATTGCCTACGGGCTGGACCGCGACGGGTTCGAATCCTCCTTTCGCCGCGCTATGCGCCGGGCGGGCGAAATCTATGTCTGGCACATCGGCATATTCATAGCATCGGCCGCTCTGCTGTTTGCAGCAGCGCACTATTTCGACAAGCCGGATTACGTAGACAACATCGCTCTTCGCGACATCGTCACGGATCCGGGCCGTTCGCTGTTGAGTGCGCTGGCGCTTGTGTACCAGCCAAACCAAATGAATATTCTGCCGCTGTACGTCGTGCTGATGTTGTGGCTGCCGATCGTCCTTCTGCTGCTGCGCCACAGCGTTGCACTGGCCCTGATCGTATCATTTTCGATCTGGGCCATCGCCAACGCCTCTGGCTTCAACCTGCCGGCCAACCGTCCGGGTCAGGGTTGGTACTTCAATCCGCTTGCCTGGCAGCTACTTTTCACGACCGGCGCTGCCGCAGCAGTACTGACCCAGCAACACGCCACAAAAGTCCGTCGCGAAATCCTCGCTCTTGCTGCGGCCTACGTCCTGTTCGCATTTTTGAATGCGGCGCCGTGGGTGGCGATATCGTGGCTGCCGGACGATACATTGCTGCCGCCTGACCTCGTCGGCCAGGTTAGCAAGAATTACCTTTCCGTCTGGCGATACCTGCATATTCTTGCGTTGGCCTACCTCGTCGGCTCGCTGGTGCCTGCAAATTCAGCATGGCTTAAGCAACCGTGGGCTGCCGCTATTGTGACCTGTGGCAAACACTCGCTAGAAATATTCGCGCTTGGCACACTCCTGTCGTTTTTGGGATGGATAGCCTTGGCCGAGCTCGGGCCTGGTGGCTTGATTGAGCTGGTCGTGAATATTGCAGGATTGGGAGTGTTGAGTTGGGTGGCATGGCATCTGTCTCGTCGCAAGCTGCAGCAAGGAAAATCCGGCATCTCGGCACCAGGAGTACCTGGCTGACTCGTGCAGCTGCGCTCGCTGCGGCTATTACCGTCACGTCAGTCGCATCGCTGGCCTGCACCGTTCCCAAAGAGATGACGCGCCTCTCGGCACCTCTGGTGAAATTCTCCGCCGCCCTCCACGATAAGGTGCCTCTGACGATTATCGCGCTCGGCTCGTCAAGCACGGCCGGCGCTGGCGCCAGCAATCCAATGAAGAGCTATCCGGCCCGACTGCAGGTCGAACTGAGCACAATCTGGCCGAATGAAAAGATCCAGGTGATCAACGCCGGCATCGGTGGCCAGCTCGCCGGCGACATGGTCGCCCGTCTCGACAAGGATGTGCTGTCGAAGAAGCCGCAACTCGTCATTTGGCAGACCGGCGTCAACGACGCGGTTCGCGGCGTGCCGGTCGACGCTTTTAAGAAAACGTTGGCGGCTGGCATCGATCGCGTTTTGAAGGCCGGCAGCGATATCGTGCTGATCGATCAGCAGTACTACCCGAAGTACGAAAAGCTGAAGAACGGCCCGCTTTATTTGACCGCAATCCGCGAAGTGGCCCAGCAATACCGCGTGCCGGTCGTGCAGCGCTATCGCATCATGAAGCATCTGCTGGACTCACAGCAGTTCACCACCCTCACGATGCTCTCGCCAGATCAGTTCCACTTGAACGACACGTCTTACAGCTGCCTCGGCAAGCTTCTGGCCGAATCCCTGCGTGGTGCCGCAACCACAACCACCGTGGAACCTGTGCTTGAAGGCAAACGCCTCTGAAAACGCAGAAGGGAGAGGCCGGAAGCCTCTCCCTTCATTTTTTGTAACGTAGGAGCGAACCTGGCTACTACTTAGCGTCCTTGTAAGACGCGACCTGCGTCAGCAACCGCACGGTCATTGCCGTAGCGCCAGGCTGGCACGCCAGCTCAAGCGACTCGCCTTCGGCTGTATCGATGCGAGCTTTGCCGTTGGCCGCAACGGACTGCTGCAATCGGCCCGCTGAATTGGCAGGCACCTCGTCTCCGACCTGCTTGTCGCTCATCAGGAACGTGAGGTTGCACGTATTGTTGCTGGCAACGAAGTACCCGATGACGCGCTTGGATCCAACGTCGATGCTGACGCCGTGCGTGGGAAACAAGGTTTTGGCGCCCTGGTCCTCGGCGTTGGCGGCCGACGCACCGGCCAGGATGGAAAACGCTGCGGCTACACTGGCAGCGACGCGCGTAGAAACCCGGAAAGAACGGTTCATGATCAACTCCTCAAGTGTGGGGTGTCCGACACAAACCACCGCCCGCTTCGAACTGCTGGGATCGGGTGTCGTTCATGCGCCGATAATGCATTGATTCCGAAGAATGAATTCTAGGAATTTGTGCAACGCAGCAATGCTGGCCGTGCAGCGCGATCCTGCCGCAGATGGGTAGGTATCGGATGGTCCTTACGAGCGAGCTGTGCGCTACCCGCAATGCCAATTCGGCCAGCATTCACCGCAAATGCAGGCCGCCATTTGGCGCCCCACGAAATCCTTCCGGGTAGGTGGCACGTGTGTCAATGTGTCTATCAACACAGCACAGAAGCGACGCGCACAGCAGCCCAGACCTGCGTGCAGCGACGGCCATAGGGAGAAACCGCGACTTGGGAAGGGCATCCTCCTCGGTCAGCACGTCCGGCATCTGCTGGGCGTCCAGCGACAACCCAATCCTCGACGAAGCGGTGATCGAGTTGCGGAGCGCGCTGGCCGGCCACGCCTTGCAGCATATCGTGACGTTCTTTTCGCTCGAACATGACGCCGGCGGCTTGTCAGCAGCATTGACCACCGCCTTTCCCGGCGTCCGCATCACGGGGTGCTCCACGGCTGGAGAAATCACGCCGAGCGGCATGATAGAGGGTGGCATCGTGCTGATCGGTTTCCCACCCGACGGCTTCCGAATTCACACGGGCCTCATCGAGAACATCGACGAGTTCGGCGTCGAACGAGCCACCCACATCGTTCGCAAACTCAAGGAAGATGCGGCCAAAGGCAACAGCGACGGCCAGCGCAACGACCGCACCTTCGCACTGTTGATGATCGACGGCATGTCGAATGCGGAAGAGACGCTGGTAGCGGCCATCCATTGGGCCATGGATGATGTGCAGCTTGTCGGCGGCTCGGCAGGCGATGACCTCGCTTTCGAGCGGACGGCACTCGTCTACGACGGCCGCCCAGTCCAAAAAGCCGCGATCTTGATGATGGTCGAGTCCGACTTCGATTTCCGCGTCTTCAAGACGCAGAACTTCGATCCGACCACCGTGAAGCTAGTGGTAACGGCTGCTGATACCGAGAATCGCATCGTCTATGAACTGAACGCCGAGCCCGCCGCGCTCGAATACGCCTCCGCCATCGGGCTGATGCCCAACGACCTCGGGCCCTTCAGCTTCGCGTCCTACCCGCTCGTGGTAAAAGTCGGCGGCGACTATTTCTGCCGCTCCATCCGCAACATGAATACTGATGGCAGCCTGTCGTTTTTCTGCGCCATTGACGAAGGACTGGTGTTCACCGTTGCGCGGCCACAAGACATGATCCGTTCGACCACCGAAACGTTCGATGACATCGAGCGATCGCTCGGCGGCATAGACTTCGTCATCGGCTTCGATTGCATCCTGCGCCGCCTCGACGCCGAAAACCGCCAGATCCGCCGCGAACTCAACGAGCTCTACAACCGCTACCGGGTCGTCGGCTTCCACACCTACGGCGAACAGTACAACGCCATGCATTTGAACCAGACGCTGACGGGCATCGCCTTCGGTACGCGTGCGGCGCCCCGGCCATGACAACCGAACGCTGGCAAATCCCGCCGGAAAGCGATGACAAGGAACGGCGCATCGCCAAGCTCGCCCGCATCAACGCCGCACTGATGCAGCGTGTCGAACGCTCGATGGACCAGCAGGCGAACGCCTATTCGCTGTTTCAAACTGCGATCAGTCTGGAGAGCCAGGTGCGCGTGCGCACTGAAGAGCTGAAAAACACGCTCTTCCGCCTAGAGCATGCCAATAGCGAACTGCGCGCCGCGCGCGATGCCGCCGAGCAAGCCAATCTAGTCAAGACGCGCTTCTTCACCTCAGTCGGCCACGATCTGTTGCAGCCGCTGCACGCCGCGCGCCTGTCTCTGTCGGCGATGGCCGAGTTTGAGGAGACATCGCAGGGCAGCCGTCTTGCCGGGCAAGTCGACCACGCACTTTCCACCATCGAAGACTTGCTGCGGACCATTCTCGATCTGTCGAAGCTGGAAGCCGGCGTGATCAAGCCGGCCATTCAGGAGGTGCCGTTGCGGGATCTCTTCGCCTCGTTGAGCCTCGACCTTGAACCCCTGGCGCGGCAAAAAGGCGTCGAGTTCTCGACCCGTCCAACCGAGGCGATGGTGCTGTCAGATCCGTTGATGCTCCGCCGCATTCTGCAGAACCTGACGGCCAACGCCGTGCACTACACAGAGACGGGCAAGATCCTGCTCGCTGCCCGGCGCCGCGGCACCATGGTCCGCATCGAAGTTTGGGACACCGGCACCGGCATACCGAGCGCCGATTGCCAGCGCATTTTCGAAGAGTTCCAGCGCGGCTCATCTACCGGCGGGCACAACGGCAACGGCTTCGGGCTCGGTCTTTCGATCATGCGCCGCATGGCCGAAACGCTGAACCACGCCGTCGGCCTGTGTTCGAAGCTGGATCGCGGCACGTGCTTTTCCGTCAGCGCGCCTTACGCCGGCATTTCTGCTGAACGGCCAGCCGCCCCGGCACCGGTTGCGACACCGCCCCAAGCCTACGGCTTCGACAGCGCCAAAGTCATGGTCATCGACAACGAGCCGTCGGTGCTGGACGCCATGCACGCACTGCTGCAACGCTGGTCCTGCGACGTCCGCGTCGCCTTGCGGCTCGATCGCATGAGAAACATCGCCGTTACCGGAGCCGACGCGTTCCGGCCTGATCTCATCGTCGCCGACTACCATCTGGACAATGGAGATTGCGGGCTCGATGCTGTACGCCAGCTACGCGCGCGCTGGGATGAGAACCTGCCCGCCATCGTCGTGACGGCAGACCATTCTCCGGACATCGCCGAAGCCGTGCACAATGCCCGCTGCGAGCTGCTCTGCAAACCTCTGAAGCCTGCCGAGTTGCGTGTGCTGATGCTGCACCTGCTGCGAGCCTGACGCCGGCTAGCGGTGCTTCGCGTCCTCATTCATGCCGCCACTCGCCACCTGATCGAAATCGATGCGAGCCACCTCGATCACCGCTTGCGTGCGCGAGGAAACGTTCAGCTTCCGCAGGATCTCGGACACGTGCGCCTTCACGGTCGTTTCGCCGACATCCAGCTCAAATGCGATCTGTTTGTTGAGCCTGCCCTGGCGCAGCATTTGCAAAACGCGCAACTGCTGTGGCGTCAGCGTGCCCAGTCGCGTAGCAAGATCCATGGTCTTCTTGTCGCCCGGCACCTCTGCGCGTGGCGGCTCATAGCCACGCGGCAGATAAACGAGGCCGTTCATCACATCGCGGATCGCTTCCGACAGCTCCGGCTTGCGCACGGATTTGGAGATAAACCCGGCCGCGCCATACGTCATAGCTTCATGAATAATGCGCGGGTCTTCCAGGCCTGACACGATCACGATTGGCTGCTTGGGATTGAGCGTACGGATTTCCAGTAGCCCATCGAAGCCTTTGGTGCCTGGCATAGATAGATCCAGCAAAACGAGGTCGAAGGACTTCCCAGCCATTGCGTCCTTGGCAGCCTTGATCGACGAACCCTCTTGGATGACGGCATCGGGGTAGGCGGTTTCGATAGCCAGGCGCAACGCCTCACGAAACAGCGGATGGTCGTCGACGATGAGAAACGAAGCAGCCACCGGCGTCCCTTTGCTAAAGGTCTGCGCATACCACAAGCACTGAGTAGCAAAATCCGCAGTGCACACAATGGTACAAAGTTGGAAACGCAGCTACCGTACCTTGGACTAAAGTCCAAGCCTACGTCCGCGGCTCGTAGCGCAAGAGGTGATAACCGGGAATTTCCAATCTGCAGACGACCCCTTGGGGCCGGAACTCTAGCGTAGCGCTGCCGTCCAACGTCCGCCCCACCGCCCGCTCGATGAACGTGCGCCCGAAGCCGATCCGCTGAGCATCCTGCACCGCAGGCCCGCCGGCCTCATCCCACGTAAAGAAGAACCGCCGCTCCGCTCCGCTTCCGGTGACCGACCAGGTGATGGTGACTACACCTTTGTCATCCGACAGAGCGCCATACTTGCCGGCATTGTGTGCCAGCTCATGAATGGCGAGTCCCAAATTCTGGGTCGCTTCCGGACCCAACGTCACTTCGGGCCCATCGCTGACAATACGCGTCCCAAGCAACTTCTCATACCGCGCCAACTGGCTGCGCACCAACTCGCTCATTTTCACGCCGTGCCAGTCTTCGTTGACGAGAAGATCATGGGCCCGCGCCAGCGATTGCACACGTGCCGAAAAGCGCTCGACAAATTCATCCTTGGTGGCTGTACGTGATGCTGTCTGCCGCGCGATGGCGTTGACGACCGCCAGCACGTTTTTTGCCCGATGCGTCACGTCCCGCAGCAGAAGTTTCAGCTGTGCCTCGTTTCGCTTTCGATGCGTTATATCGATCGCGGCCGTCGTGATGCCGGTGACCTTGCCGGCCTGGTTGATCATCGGATCAACGCCGATCTCATACCAGCGCGGGTTATCCTGGCCTTCCAGTTCGATCTCCAGCCGTCCATGCTCGCGCGTGGCCAAAGTCCGCGCTTTAAGCGATGTCAGCATCTGGGCCAGAGGACCTGGGAAGATAGCGCTGTCGTCGCGGCCCAACATCTGCTCGACCGAGTAGCCAACCGGCGGATTGCGCACCCACGTGTAGATCAGTTGCTGGTCCTGGTTGGAAACGAAAACGGGCGCCTTGCGCAACGTGGTCTCGAAGCGCTGCGTCGTCTGCGATAACTCATGAGCGCTTGCCTCGATCTCGCCGGTCAAACGGGTCTTCTCGGTCAGCAACGCTTGCAGTTCCGCGCCTGTCGTCTTGATCTGTCGCTCTAACTCGCTGAACAGCGTCTGTTCCCGGCCAGACGTGATATTCGCCACGAGCGCGATACATGCACTGGCTGCGCCGGCAGCAAGCAGGATGCCGATCCACTCTGTCGCCGTTGAAGGCTTTGACGGAATAGTGATGAGATGGAATAGGCCGCTGGCGCAAAATGTGATGATCAGCAGCCAAGCCGTCCGCGAGTATGGATAAACCTCGCGTGACTTGCGGCGAACCAGAACGAATAGCGCTGCGGCAACTGCGAAACATGTCAGCGCCAGCAGCAGATGGGCAATGGTCAACGTGAAGGGCGACATCTAAACCTCTGGGCAGAGCCAGTTGGCTCCCGGCGCCACTTCACCTCGTCCAAGTATTGCATGTGATGCCCGTCCGCCTTTTCCAGCGAAACGGACAAAGTACCGGCCAATTACGCAACCGCGTTTTGGCTCTCTCCATTGATATGCGACCCCGGCACCCGCGCGCTTGTCCCGAAGAATAGCGCCTGGCTAATAATGGCTCGCACCGTATTGGTTTCGAAGGGCTTGGTGATAAGGAACGTAGGTTCCGGACGTTCACCGGTCAGCAACCGCTCAGGGAACGCCGTAATGAAGATCACCGGCATGTCGAACGACAACAGGATTTCGTTAACGGCATCGAGACCGGAGCTTCCGTCGGCTAGCTGGATATCGGCCAGTACAAGCCCCGGGCGCTTCGCTTTGACGGCTGCAACCGCATCGCGATGCGTACGCGCGATGCCGCAAACCGAGTGACCGAGCCCCTGGACCAGACTTTCCAAATCCATTGCGATCAACGGTTCGTCTTCGATGATGAGAACGTCTGTCGCAACCTGCTCAGCGATCTCCTTGCCGGCTTGATTGACGAGCTCGGTCACGCGCTCGATGGAGGAGTCCATGATCTGAGCGGTCTGCGCCGTGGTGAAGCCTTCCACAGATGTGAGAAGAAATGCCTGTCGTGCGACCGGCGTTATGGCATCCAACGAGCGGTCCACTGTCGACTGAGGTTTACCAGCCAGCGGCGTCGTTACGGTCTGATTAACCTTCACCGAGTTCCAGACCTTGAGGAAGCAGCCGTAGAGCGACACCCGCGGCTCGTCGGTCAACGAGAACGAACTGGGATCCTCAACAAGCGACTCGAGCACAGCCACGACATAGGCGTCGCCGCTTTCCTGACTGCCGCTGAGAGCCCTTGCGAACCGCCGCAAATACGGTAAATGCGGCGCGATTTTTTCCGCTATGGCCATAAGTTCCCCTTTCGGTGTCGTACCGACACATTCCAACCCAACGCGATAAATCCGGAACAGGCCAAATAGTTCCAGCCTGACTGACCGAGACGTCCGCCACTTCTGAAGCTTAACTGAAAGTGCCCGTCATTGCTAAAGACGATCTTTCACTCACGAGGCCCCGCGGGCTTTGCTGCCGCCGGTCATGAGAGGCTCCGTGCCGTAGTCGCTGGCACCGGCCACATCCAACACTTCCGACAACCTCGTGCGCGCACGGTTCACCCGGCTCTTTATGGTGCCAACTGCGCATCCGCAGATCTCGGCCGCCTCTTCGTACGAAAAGCCTTCCGCCCCAACGAGCAAAAGCGCTTCGCGTTGGTCAGGCGGCAGATTGCCCAAGGCGGCACGAAAATCAATCAGATCGAGGTGGCCATACTGCTCCGGCCGCACCGCTAGCGAGTTCGTGTGCACGTCGTGCGGATCATCGACTTCTCGCCGCAACTTACGGTGTTGCGAAAAGTATGCGTTGCGCAAAATCGTGAAAAGCCAGGCACGGAAATTGGTGCCCGGCGTAAAGCTGTGCATGCTGTTCCACGCCTTTACGAGCGTTTCCTGAACGAGATCGTCTGCGCGCGCACCGTCGTTGGTGAACGAGCGCGCGAACGCGCGAAGATGTGGAATGGTGGCGACGAGCATCTTTTCAAACTCAGCCCGGGGTGTGCTCACGGCTGATCGTCTCCGCTGCCCACTTCCTTCTTTTTCAGCTGGTCGAGTAGAGCAAGGAATTTCTCCGGCACTTCCTCGTTGACGACTTCTTGATAGGAGTCGCGCAACTTCCGGCCCAGAGAACTCTGAAGCAGAGAATCTACCGGCGCTCCGTCGGCGCCTCCATCAACGCCCGCCGGCCGTTGAACTCCGGCCCCACCACCGGCTTTCTGTGTGGTCATTCGAAAACCTTTGTCTGTCTCATCCATAAGCTGGGCAGCAGGGCGATCCTTGCGGCGCGAGCCCCCCAAGCGCCGAGCCTTTTATACGGGAGGCGGGCGTCGTCCCGTGGTCATTCCATAGACGAGGGAAATAAGGAAGAGAACGATTGCGACAAAGAACACGATTTTGGCGAGTTCCACGGCCACTCCCGCGATGCCACCGAAGCCAAGCACGGCAGCGATCAAGGCAACGACGAGGAATGTAATGGCCCAGCTCAGCATAACGGGTCTCCACCAATTGCTTCCGACCTGAAACGTTGCGATGTGGCAATAAGTTCCGCCGTCTGCAGGCGACATTTCGCATGTCCTAACAATGGGCTGCTGGAACTCAAACGGCCGGCTACACGTTGTTAGCCCGAGACCCGAGCGCCGTTCGATCCAGGTGGCGCGACGGCCCGCACGTGAAAGCCAGAACGAGGAGACAGCCATGAACTGGGACCGTATCGAAGGAAACTGGAAGCAGCTCAAGGGTAAAGCCAAAGAGCAGTGGGGCAAACTGACGGACGACGAGCTTGATGTCATCGCGGGCAAGCGCGATCAGTTCGTCGGTAAGGTTCAGGAGCGCTACGGCTTGGCCAAGGACGACGCCGAACGGCAGGTCGACGAGTTTGCGCGCCGCAACGATATGTAATCAGTTCGCATTGAATGCGGAAAACGTGCCGGTGAGAGATCGCCGGCGCGTTTTTTTTTGCTGCAAGCGACGCAAGCCTCGCTGTCAATCTAGCGGCACCCGGAAGACGTGCCGCGTAGTCTCGCCGCTCACCGTCGTCACTTGGTGCGCGGCAAAGCCATGCGAAGTTATCTCTCCCGCCAGACGAGACGTCCCGGCGATAGCCGCGCCCTCTTCGGCCCACGAGACGATTACCGCCGGTTCATTTTCCTCTGCCCTCTGCCACGTGATGTGCAACGAGGTCACCCCTCGCCGCACGGCATCGACAGCCATCTCGTGTATGACGAGCGCCAGTGACTGCGACACCTGAGGGCTAAGCGCGATCTCAGGCCCGGTCGCGGTTGCCCGTGAGGCCAACGGCGCCAACTCCGACCGAACAAGTTCTCCAATCGCCGTCCCAAGCCACGCATTCTCGACGATTAGCGTATGCGCGCGCGCCAACGCCTCAAGCCGGCTTGCGAATTGCTCGTGACTTATGCCGGGATCGCCCTCGGCGCGAAGCGTACGATTAGCGAGTGACTGAACCACGGACAGCACGTTCTTGACGCGATGGATCAACTCCAACCGCAACGCATCGCTGTCTTGCTGGGCTGCATAGGCGAATTGCCCGTGATGCCGTATCGCTGCAACCAACGCATACGCAAGCCCCGTCAACAATAACCCGGCAATCGACAATGCTTCCGGCAACCAGGACTTGTGAGCCAGGTCGTAGCCAGGACGCGACGAAAAACGGTAGCCGAGTTCGGTCCCGAAGCGTTCTGTCACGAATTCGGCCGACAGCTTTGGATAGGCGGGGGGCACGTAGCCATCGTGCTCCGCACTATCGAACGACTTGACGCCGAGGGATGGCTGCCCGTCGAAGATCTCGATGCGAAAGTTCTGATGAGCTTCCTGATATCGATTCTGTATCAGTCCGGTCACGAGTTCCGGCATCGCGAACGGCATGACGACGTAGCCGATCAGTGCGCGACGCCGCTGCGGAACCGTTTCCCATCTTTCAGCGCGGGCATACACAGGCGCGAAAACCAGAAAGCCAGGCTGTTCCGGTGCGTAACCCGTAGCGGGAAAACGAAGCAGCTTGGTTCGCGACGGCGCGTCCAAATCGCGCGCGCGTGCCATCGCCGCTAATCGCACCGGATCCCGGCTCGTCAGCCCCAAGGGATCGCGCCAGTGTCCGGGCTCCATCATGACGAGCGAGAGGGGCCTGTCGACGACACCCCCGCTGTCTTGCGAAGTGCTAGAGAATGCAGGATCGATGGAGGCCACGTGTTGGCCAGTAAGCTTTAGGTAGCCAATACCCTGAAAACCCGGAAACTGTTGTCGAATTTCGTTCGCATCGACAAAAATTCGCCAGTCATCGGGCGACAAGTTTGGGTTGGTCATGATCAGCCCTGCAGCCGAGTGCAGCAGCATATCGGTCGCTGTCATGGACTGTCGCATTCCATGCACGAGCTTCGCGGTCTCGGCATTGAATAAGGCTTGGTCGTTTCGACCCTGATGCGCCCGCGCCACCATGAACAACGCCAACGTGGCAATGAGCCCAGCGATCAATACGCCGACCGGCGACACAGAGCGCCGCAACCATGCGGGCCGATGAGAACTGATTGTTCTCGAAGAAAACATCACGCAATCCAAAAAGGGCTAGCTATCCAGGAAACAACTGCGGTTCTACTCTCAAATTGGACGTCTATAAATCACCCGTTTACCTTTAGCCCCTTCCTCGCGCCGGCCGATCGGCTTCTCTCGCTGGTTGTGGCGCCCCCTACGAACCGTTGACAACCCATGGGCCATCCAACATAAAGGCCGCTTCGCGCAGGGGTTAAAGCCCATGCGAAAGAGAGCGCTGCCCGAGGCTCCGGCTGCTTTTCCGCAGCTAACCTATTCAAAGTCCGCAGGTTTTACCCGCGGCGCCACAGGGCGCGATGAGATCCAGAGCGCGAAAAATCGCGCGGAAAGAGACGTTGCAACCATGTACGCTGTCATCAAGACAGGCGGAAAGCAGTATCGCGTCGCCAAAGACGACGTGCTGACCGTCGAAAAGCTCAGCGCCGACAAAGACGGCAAGCTGCAACTGACCGAAATCCTCATGATCGCCGGGTCTGGCGAACCGAAGCTTGGGGATGCCCTGTCTGGCGCTAAGGTCACCGCTGAGATCGTCGAACAGACGCGCGGCCCCAAGGTCATCGCGTTCAAGAAGCGCCGCCGCAAGAACTCGCGCCGTAAGCGTGGCCACCGCCAGGATCTGACCACGATCCGCATCACCAATATCATCGGCGCCTAACGCGCTGCAGGCATCATCGGCGCGTACGTCGCTGCCGACCCGACAGAAGGACCTCCCCCTATGGCACAAAAGAAAGCCGGCGGCTCGACCAAGAACGGCCGCGACAGCCACAGCAAGCGCCTCGGCATCAAGAAGTATGGCGGCGAGCACGTCATCCCGGGCAACATCCTCTGCCGCCAGCGTGGCACGCAGTGGCACCCCGGCTCCAACGTTGGCATGGGCACCGACCACACCATCTTCGCCGTCGAAGAAGGCAAAGTCGAATTCGCCACCAAGCGCAACGGCCGCATCTATATCTCGGTGAAAACCGACAAGGCCCAAGCCGCCGAATAACGGACACACACATCATCCTTGATGCGCGAGGGGAGGTGGATGTCCACCTCCCCTCGTTTGCGTTTTGGATGCACTCCGAGAGCGCAGTTGTGGGGGCAGACCCATGGGTCTGCCCCCGTAGCTCCGGAGCTGGATTTTGAGATTGAAGGCCTTTGGCCATGACCGAATTTGACACCGCCGCCATCACCGGCGACACGCTGATCGCCTGGGGCATCAAGCCCGGCAAGGCGTTCAAGGCCGCCCTCGCGCAGGCTCGCAAGCTAGCAGCCGAGGGACAGCCCCTCGAAGCCGTGCGCGCGGCAATCGTCGAGCAATTTCCGACGCCCGTCGTCATGACGCGCCGTGCCTCTGGCACCTTCGCCGAAGCCATCTCCGCCGAGACCGAAGAAGACGCAGCCAACATTGCCAGCGTGCGCGCGCACATGGCCGAGCTGATGCGCTGCCCCGTGCTGGAGCACGGCGCCATCATGCCCGACGCCTGCCCCTCCAGCAGCGCGCCCGGCACGATCCCGGTGGGCGGTGCGGTCGTATCGCGCGCCATCCATCCCGCGTTCCACTCCGCCGACATCTGCTGCTCGATGTACGCCACGATCATCCCCAAGGGGCAGTCGACGCGCGGCTTCATGGATGCGCTCGTCGCCACGACGCGCTTCGGACCCGGCGCACGCGCGCAGGGCGACTGGATCGCCGATGCCATCACTGACGAGCTCGAAGCCACAAAGAACCCGTTCCTGTCGCAGCTCGCTGGCCGCGCGAAAGCGCAGCTGTGCGACCAGGGCGACGGCAACCACTTCGCCTACTTCGGCGCGATGACGGTAACCCCGCACCTGACCACGCAGCTTGCCGGCTCAGGTCAGGCCGAACTCGCATGCGCACTCGAAGGCCAGTCCGATGTCGACGTGCTCGTGACGCATCACGGTAGCCGCGATCTCGGCGCCCAGGTCTACAAGCGCGGCCTCGCGGCGGCGATGACGCACGTCGCCGGCGTCGCGCCCGGCACGCCGCCGCATCAGGCCTGGCTCGACGCCGATTCAGAAGTCGGCGCAGCCTATTGGGACGCCCTGCAGTACGTCGCCCGCTGGACGAAGCGAAACCATCAGCTCGTGCACGAGCGCACGCTTGCGCGCCTCGGGGTCAACCCTCTTTCGCAATTCGGCAACGAGCACAATTTCGTCTGGAAGCGCGACGGGCTGTTCTACCACGGTAAGGGCGCCACCCCGGCATGGCGGTCGGATGCCGGTCATCCACTGCTGGGGTTGATCCCGTTGAACATGGCAGCCCCCATCCTCTTGACGCTGGGCCGCGACAATGCCGAATTTGCATCATTCGCCCCGCACGGGGCGGGCCGCAACAGGAGCCGTACCGCCGTCCTGCGTCAGCTTGGCCTTCTCGGCCTGCCGCTAGACGAAGTGATCAGCCGGTCGCGGCGCATCGTCGATGAGCAGACGGAAGGCCTGGACGTGCGCTTCTTCTACGATCGCCCGGACGTGTCGGAGAGCCCGATGGCCTATAAGTCGGCAGACCAGGTGCGCGAGCAAATCGAACGCTTCGGCCTGGCCGACGTTGTCGGACTGATCACGCCCAAGGGGTGCGTGATGGCCGGCGACTACGACAAGCCGTGGCTGGCCAAAAAGGCGGCGAAGCGAGCGGGGAAGGCGACCTGAATGATGCCACGCGGCCTCAGATTGGTGAAAACGCCGGCGCTAAAAACATCGCGCCTGCTGCTGCGTCCGCTTGTTGACGCCGATGCGGAGCGCATCGCCCAGTTGGCCGGCGACTGGGATATTGCGCGCATGACCGCGCGCATCCCGTACCCCTATTCTGTCGCGCTTGCGCATCAATGGATTCACGATCTGGCGGAAGGCGAAGTCGTGCGCGGCATCGTCCACCAGGGCGAACTGATCGGCGTCACCGGCTACCTGCCGGACGACGACGGCTCGGCCGAGGTCGGCTACTGGATCGGCCGGCCCTGGTGGGGCCGCGGCTTCGCCACGGAGGCTGCCGAGGCCATGATCAAGTACTGCTTCGGCACTGGCAAGCTGGCGCGCGTCACGTGCAGCCACTTCGTCGACAACCCGGCCTCGCAGCGGGTGATCACCAAGCTTGGATTTCAACTCGTGGGCCCCGCCCGCGCCTACTGTGACGCGCGCCGCCGCGATGTCGCGACGCTCCGCTACGAGCGTCTGCGCCCGCGCCGCTTCGCTTGGCTGAGGCGTGCTGCATGATGGCAGCGGCAACATCAGACACAGGATGCCACGCCCTTCTCTCAACGGCCGCCCTTGAAGCGGCCATCCAGGGGCTACGCGGCGTCTGCGATCATCCAGCCCTCCGCCAGATCTGGGCAATCGGCTCCGGTCGTCCTACAGAGAGGTGCACGCGCGGTGCACGGGATGGCCGGGCCTAGCCCGGCCATGGAGAATGAGTAGGACCGGGGCGTTCACTACAAGCGGCGCGATCTCGCCCCGTACAACACAATTGAGCTAAGACGCATCTCGCGACGCCACGCCAAACGCGGGCCGAATGCGCTTCTGGAGTCCAAGTTATGAAGTTTCTCGATGTGGCGAAGATCTACATCAAGTCGGGTGACGGCGGGAACGGCTGCATCGGCTTCCGCCGCGAAAAGTTCATCGAGTTCGGCGGGCCCGACGGCGGCGACGGCGGCCGCGGCGGTGACGTGTGGGTCGAGTGTGCCGCCAACCTCAACACGCTGATCGACTATCGCTACCAGCAGCACTTCAAGGCCAAGAGTGGCGTTGGCGGCATGGGCCAGCAACGCGCCGGCGCCAACGGCGACGACTGCGTGATCAAGGTTCCCCCCGGCACGGAGATCATCGCTGAAGACGAGGAGACGGTTCTCGGCGAACTGCTGAAGCCGGGCGATCGCATCCGCATCGCCAAAGGCGGCAACGGCGGCTTTGGCAACGCCCACTTCAAGTCGGCGACGAACCAGGCGCCGCGCCATGCCAACCCGGGCCTGCCCGGAGAGGAGATGACGATCTGGCTGCGCCTGAAGCTGATCGCCGACGCCGGCCTCATTGGCCTGCCCAACGCCGGTAAGTCGACATTCCTCGCAGCCGTCAGCGCGGCAAAGCCGAAGATCGCCGACTATCCCTTCACGACGCTGCATCCCAACCTCGGCGTCGTGCGCGCGGGCGATACCGATTTCGTGCTGGCCGACATCCCGGGCCTGATCGAAGGCGCCCACGAAGGTGCAGGCCTCGGCACGCGTTTTCTCGGCCACGTCGAGCGCTGCCGCGTTCTGCTGCACCTGGTCGACGCGACGGAAGAAGACATCGGCGAAGCCTACAAGACCGTTCGCCGCGAGCTGAAAGCCTACGGCGACGGCCTCGACAAGAAGAAGGAAATCGTCGCCCTCTCCAAGTGCGACGCGCTTGACGCCGACACGATCGCTGAGAAGGCCGAAGCGCTGAAGAAAGCCGCCCGCAAGACGCCGCTGCTTCTCTCCGCCGTGTCCGGCCAAGGCGTCAAAGACGCCCTCTACGCGATGACCAAAGAAATCAAGCGCGCCGACGAGAAAGAGCTGGAAGAGACCGAACCCGCCAAGCCCTGGCGGCCCTAGCGATTTTGGCGAAGCACCGGTCTCGCCGATGACACCTCACCATAGGGTCTTCCCCGGACTTTTTCCGGGGATCCCGGAGTTTGATATTGATCGGATCGAGAAAAGCCGCATCAATCCCGCTTCAGCCCCTTCGCCTTGACCTCGGCGAGATACTCCGCCCAGCGGCGATCCTTTTCGCGATACAGCTCTGCCAGATACGGCCAGGTGAATAGCCCCGTGTCGTGGCCGTCGTCGAACACCACGCGGACCGCGTAGTTGCCGACCGGGCGTAGCTCGCGGATCTTGACGTTGCGCTTGCCACCCACCGTTACGCGTTGCTCGGCCGAATGCCCCTGCACTTCCGCCGATGGGCTCATCACGCGCAGCATCTCCGCGGTCAGCTCGTAAGGATCGCCTTTCTGCGGAACCACCGTCAGCTTGTCACCCTCCTTCGACACCTCGATGTCGATGGGCTTGGCCGACGCGCTGTCGCCCTTCGCCGCCAGCACGCTCTCCCACGTCTTCGCCGCCAACTCCTTAAAGATCGCCGCGTGCGGGCCGTTCGGCTCGGTCGCTGTGACCGGCTCGCCGCTGTCGGACTTGGCGCGGATGTCCATGTGCAGCGGCACGCCGCCCAGGAACGGCACACCCAGCGCAGCCGCTTCCCTCGCAGCACCGCCATGGCCGAAGATGTCGCTACGTTCCCCGCACTTGGGGCAGATGAATTGGCTCATGTTCTCGATGATGCCGAGGATCGGCACGTTCACCTTCTGGAACATGGCCAGGCTCTTCTTCGCGTCGATCAGCGCCAGATCTTGCGGCGTCGAGACGATCACCGCGCCCGCCAGCGGCACAGTCTGCGCGATCGTCAGCTGCACGTCGCCCGTGCCGGGCGGCATATCGATCACGAGCACGTCGAGGTCGCCCCACGCCACTTCGCGCAGCATCTGGTTCAGGGCCTGCACCACCATCGGCCCGCGCCAGACGACCGGCGTGCCCTCGTCCACCATGAAGCCCATCGACATCACCTTGATGCCATAGGCCTGCATGGGTTGCAGCGCCTTGCCCGATACTTCCGGCCGCCCCTTCAAGCCCAGCAGCCGCGGCTGTGACGGACCATAGATGTCGGCATCCATGATGCCGGCCTTCAGCCCCAGCGCCTGGAAGCCCAGCGCCAGATTGACCGTTGTCGTCGATTTGCCGACACCGCCCTTGCCCGAGGCAACCGCAATCAGATGCTTCACGCCCGGCACGGTCTGCGCCTGCTGACGCGGCGCACCACCCGCTGCGGGTGGTGCCGGTCGCGCCGGTGCCGCTGCGCCATCCCCCGCCGCGCCACGCGCACGCGCGGCCTGCACGCGCGGATGTTCCGGCGGCGAACCGTTCGCCGGCTTTGGCGCCGGCCGTGCACCACCGGGGCCCGCCTGTGCGGTCAGCACCACGGTGGCACCCGCCACGCCTTCGATATCACGCACGACGCGCTCGGCCGCCTGCCGCAGCGGCTCCAACTCCTCCGCGCGATGCGCGGGAACAGTAATCGAAAAATAGACCTTGTCGTCGCGGATCAGGATCTCCGAAACCAATCCCAACTCGACGATATTTCCCGTCAGATCCGGACCTTTGATCCGGCGCAGCTTGTCTTCCACCTGCTGCTTGGTCACCGTCATGTCTTCAGCTCCTCGCCGCGTCCGGCGGCGCCCGCGTTTCTATTGTTATGTTGATCACATAGGCAGCCGATGGCGCCACCGCGACCCCGCCGCCTTTTCGCAGACCCGCGCCGCGAAGTCACCATTCGCCGAAGCCCGAACCGCCGAACGGCTCGCACCTCAGCGCCGTCCGCCCAGGACGCACTCAGCAGCCCCGCCGGCATTGCGCATACGCGATTGGATCACGCCGGCCTTGCGTGCTGTGCGCGGGCCCGGATCGCCGGCTTCGCGAATGATCGGATTCGGCAACGACGCCGCCAGCTGTGCCGCCTCGCGGCTGTCGAGCCTGGCGGCCGGCTTATTGAAGTGATACTGCGCCGCCGCCTCGGCACCGAAGATGCCCGGCCCCCATTCGGCGACGTTAAGATAGATTTCCAGGATGCGCCACTTCGGCCAGATCAGCTCGATCATCAACGTCAACGGCAGCTCCACCACCTTGCGGATATAGCTCCTGGAATTCCAGAGAAAGAGGTTCTTCGTCGTCTGCATCGAAATGGTGCTGGCACCGCGCGGAATGCCATTGCCGGACCGCTCGATCGCCTGCTCGATTGCCTTGATGTCGATGCCGTAGTGCTCGCAGAAACTCCAGTCTTCCGAAACGATCACCGCGCGCACGAGCGAGGGAGAAATCTCATCGAGAGAGACCCACTGCTGCTGGACTTCGGTGCCCGTGAGGGCCTGCACCAGCATCAGTGAAGACGCCGGCGGGTTGACGACGCGGTAGAGCAGGATGAGCGCGAACACGAACGCGAAATAGCCGCCCACAGCGAAGCCCGCGTAGCGCAACGCGGTGCGGCCAAGGCCCTTGTATCGCACCGAGTCCGAGGCCGGCGGTACGTCGAACCGGTCTCGCGCGAACTCGTCGGGGGGGTTTTGGAAGACCCTCTGTGGCGCAGGCCTCTCCCATTGCGGCTCGACGCGCGCATGGTAATCGCTGCGGCCGCCCGCGTGAGGCACTGCGATCGGCGGAGGAACAGCAAGGGGTGCCGTCGACGCCTGCTCATCGCCGGCCGTCGTCTGTGGTCGATCGCCTGGCTCGGGTTCGGCATCGCCTGATGTGTCTGGCAAAGCCAGCTCGTGGGAAAGCGAGAAAGGCTGTGGAGCGATGCTTTGCGAAGCCTCGCCATCGGCACTCGGGTCGGCAAGCCGCGCAGCAACTCTCTCCCGCAGCGGCGTGTAGAGGCTGATCTCTTCCGGCGCTTGCGCCGCATTGCTGGCAGGCTGAACATCATGCTCGGCAACAATTTCCGGATCTTCGGCAGCGGGCTTGCCGCGATCCTCGAGTTCAGGTGATCGCGTCTGAACCTCAGCCTGCAACGGCTCATCCGCAACCGGTTCGCTGGACGCCTCGGCAACGGTCGTCTCGCCGCGGAGCGGTACGATATCCGGCTCCACGTCGCGCCAGACCCACGGCGGCGTCTGCGTCAATGGCGGCGGCTTATCCCAGCTGCCACGCGCATACGCGGCGGATGTATCATTGCCCCAGCCAGCATCCGACGGGATCGATGGCCGCTCGTCGAGATCGCGTGCGTCGGCAATGCTCGGGGCAACCTCTGACGCCGTCTCGATCTGCATAGGCCGCGGGCCATCATCCTGAGGCGCGTCCGCTGCCCGAGGCATGCCGCGTTCATCGGCTTCAGCCGGCACGGATGCAGCAACGTCTCCAAGACCGTCGCTAAAGTTGCCGGACGGCAGCGACGTATCTTGTGCTTCGGTCAGCCTGTCCTCATCGACCGGCGTGTATGACGCGTCGGTAGTTTCGGAGACAGATGCCCGGAACACATCGGCGTGCCGAACCGGCAGCGAAACGAACGCTGCATCCTCCTGCCGGTAAGGCTTGATGACGGACTCGCGCGTCGGAGATTGCCTATCACCGCGCTCGTTAGACGTAGCGACATCGGTATCGCGCACAGGCCCTGACAGGTCATCGTCAGCTTCGTCGTGACCGGCACTAGCCTCGCCCGTCAACGCGATGACCGGCTCACCGGCATTGCCCGGCGTCACGTCCCCGGCGCTGTCACCCTCCAGCGTCGCATCCCAGGGCGGCTCTTGACTCCCACGAGCGGTCTCGGCCGTGCCCTCACGCTCGGCTGCGCCGCGTTCGCTCTCCGGCGCACGGGAAACTTCCGGCCCGGTCCTGGCACGATTAGGTGCCGTGCCGTCGCCGTCGTCGTCTTCGCTGTCCTTCTGCGTCACGAGTGCTATATCCGCGGCCTGGCCCACGCGCGCTTGTCCGCCGCGATCCAGGCGACATGGCGGCGGTCCGTCAACTGAGCTGAAGTGCTTTCGGACAAAGTGTGCAGCGGTTTTCCGATAAGAAGCACGACAAAACAAGGAGCTAGAGTCGTCCCGCAATTCCATGAAGAGCGGAAAGACTCCAGATACGATTTCATGAGCTTCGCGCAAACCCTCGCTCATCGAGCGGAACAGATTGACGCAGAGTTAGCAAACCTTTTCGTTGCCGGCCCTGCGGCAGCAACACCCTCGCGCCTTCGTGAGGCCATGCGCCACGCGTTGCTGGGCGGCGGCAAGCGCCTGCGCCCTTTCTTAGTTATTGAAAGCGCTTATCTTTTTGGCGCGGGCGCACCCGAGGCGGCAGCCTCAGCCGCCGCCATAGAATGCATCCACTCGTATTCCCTCGCGCACGACGACCTGCCGTCAATGGACAACGACGCAACCCGCCGCGGCCACCCGACTGTCTGGAAAGCCTTCGACGAGTGGACCGCCATCCTCGCCGGAGACGGCCTGCTGACGCTCGCCTTCGAGATCCTGGCAGATCCTTCGGCTCACCCAGACCCCGCCGTCCGCGCCAGCCTGTCGCTGCTTCTGGCGCGGGCCAGCGGCTCGGCTGGAATGGTCGGCGGCCAGGCACTCGATCTCGCTTGGGAAAAGCTGGACAGCACCAGCCCGGCCACCGCCGATCAAGTGCGCGAACTGCAGTCGATGAAAACCGGCGCCTTGATTACATGTGCGTGCGAAATGGGAGCGGTAATCGGTGGCGCTGACGACGAGGCGCGCCGCGCCCTGCGCACCTACGGTAACGCGCTCGGCTTCGCCTTCCAAATCGCCGACGATCTTCTCGACGCTGAAGGCGACTCCAGCAAAACCGGCAAGGCCGTTGCGAAAGACAAGGCTCTCGGCAAAGCCACGCTGGTCGAGCTCTGGGGACCGGGTCGTTGCCGCGACTTGTTGGCGGAACTCCAAAACGACTGCCGCGCCGCCTTGGCGCCCTTCGGCGATAAGGCTACCACGCTCATCGCCACTGCCGAGTTTGTCGCGACGCGCGACCGATAAACAAAAAGCGCCCGCCGAAGCGGACGCCTTTGCTACGCAGTAATCCTTGAAATCAGAACCGGTAGTTCAAACCAGCGCGCACGGTGTGGAAGTCGGGATCGATTTTCGTGCTCGCATCACCGATGCTCAGGCGCCGATCTTCCAGATCCACGTACTGATACTCGAGCTTGGCACTCCAATTGTCGGTAAGCGCATACTCCAGACCACCGCCGACAACGTAGCCGTCGAGAACATCGCTCTCCGAAATGCTGAACGCACCAGTGCTGAAGCGCGAGTCGACATCTGCCCAGGCATAACCGCCCGTTGCGTAGATCAATGTGCGATCCGACACGAAACCGATGCGCCCGCGAACGGTGCCGAAGGCGTCGATCTGCGTGGACGCATCGCCGAAGGCCGATCCGGTGCTGTCTCCGATGTCGGCGGCCTGCACGTCGGCTTCGACGCCCAGCAGCAGACGCCCTGTAACGTAATTGTAGCCGATCTGTCCGCCACCGAAGCCGCCTTCAGCGCCCAAGTCGCCCAGCGACGCAACCGGCGTGCCGGCGTCGTTGAATGGCGCGTTGTTGGTGTCGGCGAAAGCATAGCCTCCGTTGAGGCCTAGGTAGAATCCATCCCAGCGCGACCGCTGCTCGTAGATGCCTTCGTCTTTAACCGAAGGCTGCCAAAGGTCGGCTGCGAATGCTGGGCTGCCGCACGAAAGAATCGCTAAAGCAGCGAAAACCGCTTGTTTCTTGCTCATGATGTCCCCGTCCCGAAATGGTGTTAAGCGCGAAACGCGCCATATGAGCCGCGGTTCCAACACCGCACCCGAAGCGCCTGAAGCAGCGCGTGTTTCTGGTAACAGCAGGCTATCGGCGCGATGCCACGGCCGCTGCGGGCTATTCGGCGACGTCCCTGGTGGACCGCACGCCATATCGCCGCTCGATATAGTCCTCCACGATCGCCCTGAACTCGGCAGCGATGTTGGAACCGCGCAGCGTCATTGCCTTTTGCCCGTCGATGAAGACCGGCGCAGCAGGCGTTTCTCCGGTGCCGGGCAGCGAGATGCCGATGTCGGCATGCTTGGATTCACCCGGTCCGTTCACAATACAGCCCATTACGGCGAGATTGAGTGTCTCCACGCCGGGGTAGCGCGACTTCCAGTCGGGCATGCGATCTCGGATCATGTCCTGAACATCGCGCGCCAGTTCCTGAAACACCGTTGAAGTCGTCCGCCCGCACCCGGGACAGGCCGCGACCACTGGCACGAAAGCGCGGAAACCCATCGTCTGCAGGATCTCTTGCGCAACTTTGACTTCAAGCGTGCGGTCGCCATTGGGTTCGGGCGTCAGCGAGACGCGGATGGTATCGCCGATGCCTTGCTGTAGCAGCAGGCCCAGCGCCGCGCTCGATGCCACGATGCCCTTTGAGCCCATGCCGGCTTCAGTCAGGCCCAGATGCAGTGCATAGCGGCAGCGATCGGCGAGCATCGTATAGACTGAAATGAGATCCTGCACCGACGACACCTTCGCCGACAGGATGATCTTGTCCGCACCAAGCCCCAACTCCTCGGCCCGGTTGGCCGAGAACAATGCCGACTGCACGATCGCCTCGTGCATCACCTCGCGCGCCTCCAGCGGCTCCGGCGAGCGGGCGTTCTCATCCATCAGGTGCGTGAGGAGTTCCTGGTCCAACGAGCCCCAGTTGACGCCGATGCGCACCGGCTTGGAAAACCGCAGCGCCGTCTCGATGATGGCGGAGAAGTGCTTGTCTTTTTTGTCCTTGAACCCGACGTTGCCAGGATTGATGCGGTACTTGTCCAGAGCTTCGGCCGCCGCCGGATTTTCACCGAGCAGCTTGTGGCCGATGTAGTGGAAGTCTCCGACCAGCGGAACTTTCACGCCACGCTTCAAAAGCCGGTCGCGAATATGCGGAACCGCCTTGGCGGCTTCGTCGCGATCGACGGTGATGCGAACGAGTTCGCTGCCCGCCCGCGCCAGCGCCGCCACCTGCGTAACCGTCGCGTCGATATCGGCCGTGTCGGTATTCGTCATCGACTGAACGACGACAGGCGCCGGTCCACCCACCAGCGCGCCGCCCACGCTGACGCCAATGCTGTTTCGCCGTGACGGCCGGGCCAGGGAGCTGAGTTTGGAGATAGCGGTCATGCTTCAAAGCCGAATGCTTGAACTGCCAAAGATCTACTGCACCCGGCCCTTGAATGCCAGGGCCGCGCTCTACGCTGCGTTGCGAAAGCTCGCCGCCGTCAAAGAAAACCCGGCCGCTATGGCCATGACGAGAACAATGGCCGGCCCCCCCGGCGCATCGAGCCAAACAGATAGCGCCATGCCCGCCAGGACGCTGACGATGCCAACCAGTGCGGTGAAAATTGCCATGCGCTCGGGCGTTGAGGCCAACGGCCGGGCCGCGACGACCGGCACGATCAGGAACGCGATAGCCAGCAGAATGCCCACGATTTTGATGGCAACGGCGATGGTCAGCGCCAGCAGCACGGTAAATAACCCGCGCACCCACGTTGCGCTGACGCCCTCGGCCCTAGCCAGTTCGTCATGCACCGCCATCCGCAGCAAAGGCTGCCAAAGATATGCCACCGCCACCAGCACCACTGCGCCGCCGCCGTAGATCCAAGCGATGTCCATGTCGGTGATGGCGAACACGTCGCCGAACAGATAACCCATCAAATCCACCTGCCCGCCCTTCAGCTGCGCGGCACCGATGACGCCCAGCGCCAGCGCGCCGTGATGCGTCAGCCCAAGCACCGAATCCATCGGCACGACCTTCTGTCGTTGCAGTAGGATGAGCAGCCCCGCCACCGCGGCCGTCACCAGCAGCACCCCAAACGTGACATTCATCTGCAGCGCCAGCGCCAGCACGACGCCGATCAAGCTGGCTTGCGCCACGGTCTCGCCAAAGTAGGCCAGCCGGTTCCACACGACGATGCAGCCGAGCGGCGCAGCCACCACGGCGAGCCCGATCGCGGCCGCGATGGCGCGCAACAAGAACGGTTCAAGCATGCGTGGCGCCCGTGCCTTGTCCTTCGCCCAACGGCTCGCCCGCCGGCCCGTGCCGGTGATCGTGCTGGTGGTGATAGAGCCCGAACGCGCGCGCGGCCTCAGCACCGAACAACCGCGTATATTCTGGATGCTGCGCCACCGTCTCCGGCACGCCGGAACAGCACACGTGCTGATTGAGGCAGATCACGCGATCGCTCGACGCCATAACGACGTGCAGATCGTGAGACACGAGCAGCACGCCGAGCCCGCGGGTATCGCGCAGCCGCGCAAACAAGTTGTACAGCTCAGCCTCGCCCGTGTAGTCGACGCCGCGCACCGGCTCGTCGAGCACGAGCAGGTTCGGCGACCGCAACAGCGCCCGCGCCAGCACGACGCGCTGCAATTCGCCCCCAGAGAGCTTGCTGATCTGCCGATCCAGCACGTGGCCAGCACCGGCTTCCTGCAGCCGAGCCGCAATGTCCTCGTTTGATACGCGCTCGCCTAGGCTAAGGAATCGCTGCACCGTCATCGGGATCGTAGGGTCGATATCGAGGCGTTGCGGCACGTAGCCGATGCGGGCATCACGGCGGCGCCGCACACTACCGCCGTCCAGCTTGACGAGACCCAGCAGCACCCGCACCAGGGTCGACTTGCCGGCGCCGTTTGGGCCGATCAGCGTGACGATCTCGCCCTCGTGAATGTCGAAATCAACATCGCCCAAAACCGGCTTGCCACCGAAACTGAGCTCCAGTCCCCGCGCGCTGATCAGCGCCGTCTCGTCGAACGGCAGTCTCCCCGGCACAGCGTGCTCGTGCCCGCAGCAACAGTCGTGCTCGCCGTGATCATGACCATGATGTTCATGGCCGTGATGGTGGTGCCCCCCATGCTCATGCGAATGCGGGGCGCGCAAAGACACGCCGGAGGCCTGCGCCTCACGCCGATCGACGTCGTTCATGCGAAAGTCCTTCAGGTCTGGTCGTTATCGCCGACGCAGCGTGGACAGAGCCCCGACACCTCGACGAACTTGACCCGGGGCGTAAAGTCCGCCGCCGCAGCCATCTGACCGATCGTCTCGAATATATCGCCGCTGTCAACCTCGGCGACCGATCCGCACTTCTCGCAAGCCAGCACCAGGGGCCGCTTGCCCTTCTCAAAGCCGTGCTCGGGCCGCCGGCAGGCAAAGAAGGCATTCTTGCTCTCCAGGCGATGGATGACGCCCGCTTCCATCAGGGCGTCGATCGCACGGTACACGGAGATTGGCGCCAGCCGTGTGCCCTTGGCCGCCAGCTTGGCCAATATGTCGTAAGCGCCGATCGAGGTGTGAATGCCGGCGATTTCCTCGTAGACCTGCTGGCGCAGCTTCGTAAAGCGCAGCTTCCTTTGTTCGAAGACGCGGCTTGCCCGATCGACCGCCTGAGACAGGCGCCGGCCATTCTGCTGCCCGGGAGCAGGAAACTGTGATTTCATCAGCGTTTCTGACATCTTGAGAAAATTCTCAGTTTTGGCAGCGTACACAGGTTCCTGGCGCAAGACTAGGCTGATTGCACAACTGTGTTCCTTGCAGGGCAAGGCTATCTTGGCATCCTGTCCGGCAGGCACGCCCCGGTATTTGATGGCCGAGCCTGCATGTTGCACGCATGCGGACAGCAGAGGTTGTTGGCTGGTGAACTAAAATTAACGTGGTCCACCAGTGTTCAACTGGCATGAGTCATGCAAATTTTGCTGTCGCCGACAATCCGTCATTGAAGCGTTTGTTTGTTTTCAATGGCTGAATTACCGGAAGACTTCGCGATTGCTCCGCTTTGAAGCACGTCGCTTGATGCCTGACTGTCTTGGCAACTGGTTAATATCCGCCGCAATTCCGCCGCGAAGGCGCCCGGGACCGGCATTATGCTCGTAGCGTTACCAGGTACTTTGTGCCGGGTCTGGAGTTTTAAATATGGGCTGGGACGTCAAATCGACGATCGACACGGTCGCACAATCGTGGCCGCAGATACCGGGGCTCGAGAGCATCACTCCAGATGTCGCCTGGAAGCTTTTGTTGACGCTCGCTGCGGTTCTGCTGGTGTGGTGGATCGTTCACCCTTTTCTCGTTCGCGTCTGGCGCGCCGCTGAGAACATTCTGTTCTCCAACTGGCGGTTGGCCCTTCTCGGCACCACCGGCCTCGTTCTCTCCGCTGCAGCGTTCTGGACGACTTGGGACGGCATGCACAATTTCACGGGCGAGCCTGTGCTCTCGGCCATGATCACCTTCGGCATCCAAGGCATCCTGCTGATCGTTTCCTGGCTCATCGGCGAAAGCTTTGCCACAGGCATGAACGCCTCCGGCACCGGTACTGCAAGCCGCAGCGCAGGCTTGGCTGTCGCGGTTGCCGTGTTCTTCGGCAGCGTCTTGCTTATCCTGGCTGTCGGCGTCTACGGCACCACGACTGGCATCGACACCAATACGTGGATCTACGGCCTCGCTGCCGCCGGCGCCCTGCTACTCCTCACATCCGCCTTCATCAAGTTCCGCGGCGGCGACGTCGTCACGCCGTACACGCAGGCCGTGCGCGTCATCGCCAAGAATTCCATGCTGTGGGTGATGCTGCTGGCGTGCATGTCGATGTCGGTGTTCTTTTCGTTCGACAGCCGCTTCAACGCCGTGTTCCCGAAGGAAGAGCGCGAGCGCGTCTCTGAGCTGCGCGCTACCAGCCAGGTCACAGCCCTTCTGGCCGACATCAACTCCTCGATCCTGCAACAGCAGGTCGATCAGTCGGAGAAGCTTTTCACATCCACCGGCTGGGCCTCCTACGAAGACCAGCTCAACAAGCTGACGCTCGCCGCCCAGGGCGTGCAGGGCGAGATCGAAAACTACTTCAACCAGCAGATCGAACAGCGCAATCGTGCCAATAAGGAACAGCAGGAGCGCATCGCATCGGCACAAGCCGGTCAGGCGGGGCTAACCGGCAAGAAGCAGACGCTAGCCGACGAACTTTCGCGTCTGCGCGCCGACCAGCCGACGCTCTCTGCCGAATACAACGCCAAGAAAAGCGATCTCGACAGCCGCATGAAAGAGATCGACGCCAAGCGCGTCGAGGCGATGGCCGAAGATCGCGGAGTCGAGGGCAGCCTCAAGTCCGGACGCGGACCCGAGTACCGCGCCCGCATGGCCGAGCTGAACAAGCTGCAGGACTACCAGAAGATCGGCGAACAACGCGTCAAGGACGCCAAGAAGCGCTTCGACGACGTGAACGCACGCATCTCTGCAATCGAACGCGAACTGTCCGGCGTCGATGGCGAGCTGGCGAAGCAAAAAGGCGAAGTGCAGTCTGCCGAAGAGCGCATCGCACTGAACACGGCGGCCGGTTCGCAGGGTGACAGCGCTGGCCGCGTCGACCCCGCCCGCATCCTGCCCGATTTCGAAAAGGCCCGCTCTGAATTCCGCCAGATGCCGGATAGCGCAAAGCTCGCAGCCGTCCAGCTCCAGTGCAACAACCTCTACAGCGCCATGGCCAACACGCCGGCCACCGCCGAACGCGTGAAGGGCATCGATTGTGATCCGAAGCAGGCAAGCGACGCCGCAGCCACCGTCTTTGCGCTGAACGACGGCAACAAGACCTTCACGCAGAATTGCGCCGGCGGCGACAAGCTGACCCAGCACAAGACCACTGATGGCCTATTCGCCTTCGCCAAGACCTGCCTTGCCGATGCGAGCCTGCCCAGTGCCGCAACCGAAGAGCTGCGCACCAAGATCAGCTTCGTCGAACTGACGCGCGACGACAAAGCCCACCGCTTCGTCGTCACGTGGAACGCCTTCAACGATGGCAACCGCCTCGCCTACCTGGCGCTGGCGCTCGCCATTGCCCTCGACAGCTTGATCTTCATGTCCGGCCTGTTCGGCGCCAACGCCGTACGCTCGCCGCTGTCAGACGTCCCCAGTTCCAAGGCGCGCACCGCCGAACAGCTGGAAGGCATCATCGAAAATGCCCTGCTGCCGGAAACCTTCGACAACGCACGTCTGACGCTGCAGGCCATGCGCCCCATCACCAACGTCGACGGCTTCATGGCCGAAGTGCGCATATCGCGCCTCGATCCGCAGGCCAGCGAGCGTGTGCTTGCCGTCCTCAACGCCGGCGCCACCATTCATGCCGTGCAGTACGACCCGCAGGAAGACCGCTACCTTGTGCGCTCGGAGCTGTTCGAGTTCTTGTCCACCACCGCGAAGAAGGCGTTCGAGAAGTCGGCCGTCCACGCGACTAACATCGAGATGGAAAAGATCGTCGGTGTCGCGCTGCTGCCCAACGTCGGCCCGAACGCAGAGACGGTGCTGCATTACATGTCACCAATCACCGAAAAACACGGTTTCACGGCTGAAGTGAAACTGGCCGAGGTCGACGCCGCCGACACGCGCGTCGTCCGCAACGTCCTCAACGCCGGCGCCACCTTGGGCAGTGTGCAGCGCGCCGGCGAAGATGCCTCGCATTACTTCGTGCACAAGGATCTCTACAAAACCATCGCACGCATCCGCGCCCGCACCTTCTCGTATGACCAGACAGTGCCGCAGATCGCATCCGGCGAACGCCGCGGCGGGGCGCTGCGCGCCGATACGGCAAGTCTTCCAGATCAGTGGCAATCGCGCCGTCTTTTAACGCGCCTCAACGATGCTGCACCCCAGAACGACGACGATGATGACGGCATCGACGAGACGACCCAGGATCGCGCCGTTCGCCAACAGTACGTCGCCACGCTTCTCTCCGCACTTGAGGTGCACCCTGACGCCTTCTACGATCTATCGGTGGAGGGCTTCGCCGCCGCCGTTGCTGCCGGCGACGCGTTCAAGCGCGCCCGCGAAAGCAACCGGTACCTGGCGCAGAAACTGTTCGAGCGTGATGAGGAAGCCCGCAACGTTCTCGACAGCATGAGTTCTCACCTGCAGTCGACGGGCATGGACCCTGCCGGCCTGCGCGCCGCTGACGAAGACATCAGCCAGAACTGGCCTGTCTTGATGATGCTGCCTGCCGGGCCCTACGAGCAGGTCATCACGGAGATGCTGGAAGAGCTGGAACCGCAGGCCGGCGAAGGCCGCCTGTCAGCCGATCAGGCCCAACTGTTCGCCGTTGTTCGCAAACTGCGCGAAGCTTTCGCCGGCAACCCGCGCAACAGCCAGCAGGCCTGGGTCCGCATGGCTTCGCAACTGAACCAGGCCGCCTCGATCGGCGTCGCCGCGGCCAGCAAAACCGAACTCGGCAACGGCCGCCCCTCGCGCTTGAATTAGGGCTGCCGGCCATTCCACGACACCAAAGGGTCAGACCTCGGTCTGACCCTTTTTCAACCGCGGCGCGATGCTAGCCCACCCCAAGCATCATCTGCAAAGCACCGATGGTTCTCGCCTTCCATTATTTCGTCACCGCACATCCCAACATCCGCCGCCAATCGCACGCGATTCCGCCGCCGGTTGCTCCTAGCGTCCTGGGCTTGAGCCACCCTAGGAGATTTTCGCCATGACGATGTCTCGTCTCGCAATCGCCGCCCTCGGCCTTTCCGTTTTCGCCTTTACACCCGGTTTCTCATTGTCGGCGATCGCCGCCGAAATCCAGCTGCAGGCCGACCTCGGTCATTCGGTGCTGAGCACGCGTAAGGCCGATCGCACCTATCTTCGCCTCAGCCTCAAGACGCTGGCCGGCATCAAACCGGAGCGCCGGACGCCGATCAACGTGGCACTCGTCATCGACCGCTCGGGCTCCATGTCCGGCGACCGCATTGAGGCGGCTAAGAAGGCAGCTCACGTCGCGCTGGACCGGTTGAGCGCCGACGACATCGTTTCGCTTGTCACCTACAATCACAAGGTCGACGTGCTGGCCCCCGCGACGCGGCTGGGCTCCGCGCGCCAAGAAATCGAACGCGCCATTGATAAGCTTCAGGTCGACGGCACAACGGCGCTCTACGCCGGGACCCAGGAAGGTGGCGAGCAGGTTAAAAAATTCCTGTCCGACACCAAGGTGAACCGCGTCGTCTTGATCTCCGATGGCCTCGCCAACGTCGGCCCCTCGACGCCGGCGGAGGTTGGCGATCTCGGCCGCCAGTTGGCCGGCAAGGGCATCTCAGTCACCACGATCGGCCTCGGGCTCGACTACAACGAAGACCTGATGCAGCGCTTGGCAGCAGCCTCAGACGGCAATCACGCCTTCGTCGAGAGCCCGCGCCAGCTGGCCGACATCTTCGACAAGGAGTTCGGCGACGCATTGTCCATCGCGGCCCAGGACGTCACGATCATCATCGAATGCCGCGCAGGTTTCAGGCCGACGCGCGTGCTGGGCCGCGAGGCAGACATCTCCGGCTCGACCATCAAGCTCAAGATGAACCAGCTGCAGGCCGACAACGAGCGTTACGTCGTCATCGAGATGGAAACGCCAAGCGGCTCCAAGGCCGGCGAAGCCGACGTTGCCGACGTCAAGGTCGAGTACCTCGATCTCGACAATGGCAAACGCACCGAGACTCAAGCCAACGTCCGCGCCCGCCTATCGGACGACGAGAAGGACGTGGAAGGCAGCATCAACAAAGGCGTATTGGCACAAGTCACAGCGCAGATCGCGACGGAGCAGAACGAAAAGGCCGTCGAGCTGCGCGACAAGGGCGACGTCTCGGGCGCACGTAAAATGCTGCAGGACAATGCCGCCTATATCAAGAAATCACGAGAGACGTTCTCGACCGGCTCGGCCGCCGCGCCGGAACCGAGCGTAAAGACACTATCGGAACTCGAAAGCAAGAATGAGGAAGCCGCCAAAAACCTCGACGGCGACGAATGGAACAAGACCCGCAAGTCCATGCGCTACGACCAGCACAAGGCCAAGGTGCAGCAAAAGTACTGATGCGGCGGCGCGGGGCAAGCCTGCAAGAATTTGCTCAATTCCATTCGTGCAGAGGCTCCCGAGAGCCATCGATCGTCCATTGCCCGAAGGCGGCTCGCATCGCCGCCTCTGGACATTAGTTCCTCGGCGTCTGCGGCTTCGCCTTGGCTGGCGGCGATCCCGCATGTCCGGCCTTGCCGACAGCGTCGGGAGCGGGAGCGCCAACCTTTTGTTGCGGCGTCTCCGTGACGGACGGTGCCTTGCCGCCTCTCGGCTTAGCCGGCACCATCGAATTAGAGGACAACTTTTTCATCACGGTTCAACGCTGCGCGAGCCGTTTTGTTCACAGCCATAACGGCAATTGACCGTAGGTTGGGTCAAGCGGAGCGCGACCCAACAACTTGCGAAGTCCACCAACGTTGGGTCGCGCGAAGGCTTTGACCCAACCTACGCCACAACTTACCGACGCCCGCGCAAGCCTAGCCGCCCAACTCCTCACGCAGCATTTCCAAGTCAAGCCACTGGCTCTCGGCGGCGGCCAATTCGGCCTGCGCTTTCCCCAGGCGCGACGTGGCGGCCGAAAATGCAGCCGGATCGCGCGAGTAGAGGTCAGCGTCGCCGACCTTGCCCTGCAGCGCTGCGATCTCCGACGTCAGCTTCTCGATCATCTCGGGCAGCGTCTTGAGTGCATGGCTTTCCTTGAACGACATCTTGCGCTTCGAAGACGACGGCGCTGATGGAGCGGCGGCACTGACGCTTTGGTTTGCCTGTTTTCCCTGCGTCGCAGGCATCGCCTCCGAACCACCATTCTTACGCTGCGCCAGCATGTCGGAATAACCGCCGGCGTATTCGGTCCACTGCCCCTCGCCTTCACTGGCAATGACGCTGGTCACGACGCGA
This sequence comes from Hyphomicrobiaceae bacterium, assembly GCA_030655135.1. GTDB lineage: Bacteria > Pseudomonadota > Alphaproteobacteria > Rhizobiales > Hyphomicrobiaceae > JAKAXS01. The sequence goes on from JAURWC010000009.1 coordinate 191,662, forward strand.
TCGAGAAAATCACGATCATGGCTGATCAGCAGGACGGTGCCGGCGTAATCCGCCAGCAGCTCCTGCAGCAGGTCCAGCGTTTCGAGGTCAAGGTCGTTGGTCGGCTCGTCGAGCACGAGCACGTTGGACGGCTTGGCCAGCGCGCGTGCCAGCATGATGCGGCCGCGCTCACCGCCGGACAGAACGCGCAGCGGCGTGCGCATCTGCTCGGGCGCGAACAGGAAGTCCTTCATGTAGCTGGCGACGTGGCGCGGTTTGCCGTTGATCACCACCTGGTCGCCGCGGCCGCCGGTCAGCGCTTCGCCAAGCGTCCATTCCGGCTTCAACTCGTCGCGCCGCTGATCCAGCGTCACCATCTCCAGGCTGGCACCGAGCTTCACGGTGCCGGCGTCAGGCTCGAGCTGACCCGTCAGCATTTTCAGCAGCGTCGTCTTGCCGGCGCCGTTCGGGCCCACGAGACCGATGCAATCGCGGCGCAGGATGCGCGTCGAGAAATCCTCGACGATAACGTTGTCGCCGAACGCTTTCGAAATGTTGTGCGCCTCGACGATGAGACGGCTCGATAGCCCGCCCTCTGCGGCCGCCAGCTGCACGTTACCCTGCACGTGCCGCTGCTGGCTGCGTTCTTCGCGCATCTGCCGCAGTTCTCGCACGCGGCGCACGTTGCGCTTGCGCCGCCCGGTCACGCCACCGTGCATCCATTCGTTCTCGCGCACGATCTTGCGGTCGAGTTTGTGCCGCTCCAGCTCTTCCTCTTCCAGCACCTTGTCTCGCCAGCCTTCGAACTGGTCGAACCCCTGATCCATGCGGCGCGTGATGCCGCGATCGAGCCAGACGGTGGAGCGCGCGAGCGTTTCCAGAAAGCGCCGGTCGTGGCTGATGAGCACGATGGCAGATTTCATCGACTTCAGTTCTTGCTCAAGCCACTCGATGACCGGCAGGTCGAGATGGTTGGTCGGCTCGTCGAGCAGCAGCACATCTGGCTGCGGCGCCAGCACGCGCGCCAGCGCCACGCGGCGCGCCTCGCCGCCGGACAGCCGCGCAGGATCTTCGTCACCGGTCAGGCCCAGTTCGTTGAGCAGGTATCGCGCGCGATATTCCTCATCGAGCGGACCAAGCCCAGCTTCGACGTAGGCCAGCGTCGTGGTGTGCCCCTGGAAGTCGGCTTCCTGCTGCAGATAGCGCACGCTCGCATTGGGATGGATGAACCGTTCGCCGTCGTCCGCCGCAACAAGCCCGGCCGCGATGCGCATCAGCGTCGACTTGCCCGACCCGTTACGGCCGACGAGGCATGTGCGCTCGCCCGGCTCGACGTTCAGCTCCGCCCCCGTCAGCAGCGGATGTCCGCCGAACGTGAGGTGAATGTTTTTCAGCGTGAGAAGCGGCGGGGCCATGGGTGTCCGGTCTGTAAGGCAAATGAATTTTGGAGAACGGATTTCCACCCACCAACGTCATCCCCGCGAAGGCGGGGATCCACGACACGTCTCTAGCACTCGACGGCCGACTGTCGCTAGACGGGAGCGGGTGCATGCCGCACGCGTCGCGCATGCTGCGATGTGTCGTGGATGGTCGCCTCCGCGACCATGACGTCTATTTGGCGGTGCGCCGTGCCCCACAAATGTCATCCTCGGGACGAGCCCGAGGATGACAAACTAGAGAGCGATCGCGTCACATAGACGTTGCGAAACTGATCGACGGCAGATGTCAGCCCGATAGCCCGCCGCCCAGCGTCGGAACGTCGAGGACCGAGAAGCCGTAATGGCGCAGCCAGCGCAGGTCGGCGCTGAAGAACGCGCGAAGATCCGGGATGCCGTACTTCAGCATCGTAATGCGATCCAACCCCATGCCGAAGGCGAAGCCCTGGTACTTCTCCGGATCGAGACCGCAGTTGCGCAGCACGTTGGGATGCACCATGCCGCAGCCGAGGATCTCCAGCCACTGGCCCGGCTTGCCGATCGCGGCAGCGTCGATGTCGACTTCCATCGAGGGCTCGGTGAAGGGAAAGTGCGAGGCGCGGAAGCGCATGCGCACCTCGTCAACCTCGAAGAATGCTTTCGCGAACTCCTCCAGCACCCACTTGAGGTGCCCCATATGCGTCGTCTCGTCGATCACCAGACCTTCGATCTGATGGAACATCGGCGTGTGGGTCTGGTCTGAATCGGAGCGATAGACACGACCCGGCGCAATGATGCGGATCGGCGGCTTCTGCGACCGCATCGTGCGGATCTGCACCGGGCTCGTATGCGTGCGCAGCAACAGCCGCGACCCATCGGCCTTCGGAGCGAAGTAGAACGTGTCGTGCTCCTGGCGCGCGGGATGCTCGGCTGGAATGTTGAGCGCGTCGAAGTTCAGATCGTCCGTTTCGATATCCGGACCTTCCGCGACCTCGAAGCCGAGGTCAGCAAAGATCTCGACGCACTCGTCGAACACCTGACTGACGGGATGGATGCGGCCGGACAGTAGCGAACCGGCCCGCACCGGCAGCGTGACGTCGGCCCGCTCAGTCGCCAGCCGCGCTTCCAGCGCCGCGCGGTCCAGCACGGCCTTGCGTGCGTCGAGTGCGTCCGAGACCTTGCCCTTGAGTGTATTGACCGACTGGCCGAACGCCTTGCGCTCTTCTGCGGGAAGCGACCCGAGCTTCGACATCAGCTCAGAGATGCGCCCCTTCTTGCCGATCGCGCCAACGCGCACAGCATCGAGCTGGCCAAGATCGGCTGCGCCGGCGATTTCCGCCAGCAGCTCGCCTTCCAGCTTCGACAGATCCGTCATGATGCGCTCGTTGGCAGGTCGTCGCCTCTCTCCGGCCAGGGAGAGAGGTTCACGAGAATGCGGGCGTCGCGAAGTGGGTTACGCAGCGGCCTTGGCGGGTGCAGCTTCCTTCGCAGCCTTATCGACAGCCTTGCTGGCCGTGTCGACGAGGGCCTTGAAGCCGGCCGCATCATGCACGGCCAGGTCTGCGAGCACCTTGCGGTCGATTTCGATGCCAGCTTTAGCCAGACCATCGATGAAGCGGCCGTACGTCGAGCCATGCTCGCGCACGGCAGCGTTGATGCGCTGGATCCAGAGCGCGCGGAACGTGCGCTTCTTCCGCTTGCGATCGCGGAACTGATACTGCATCGCCTTTTCCACGGCCTGCTTGGCAACGCGGATGGTATTCTTGCGGCGGCCGTAATAGCCCTTCGCGGCTTTCAGAACTTTCTTGTGCTTGGCATGGGCGGTAACGCCGCGCTTTACACGTGACATGGCAACTCTCCGAGAATGCGAATGTTAGCTTGAGATTGGATCGCTGGCTTCAGGTTGTCGTGCTTCTTTCCGGAAGCACCCTTGAGCTCAGCGGGCGTATGGCATGTACTTCTTGACGATCTTGGCATCCGAGTCGTTCAGCACCATCGTGCCGCGCGCCTGTTGGATGAACTTCGTCGTCCGCTTGATCATGCCGTGACGCTTGCCGGCGGCCGCAGCCTTTACTTTGCCGGATCCCGTGATCTTGAAGCGCTTTTTCGCACCACTCTTGGTCTTCATCTTGGGCATTTGGCTTATCCTTTCTGGTCGTTGGCTGAATGAACAGCCGGATGCCGTTGCCCATCAACGAGGACGGGCAGTGAGCATCATGAGTTGCTAAAGCAAGAAAAGCCGCCACGGCATGCCCCGCCGGGCGGCTCCGAGGGGTCTTATAGGGAAGGCTGGAGAACTTGGCAATAACTGCTCACCGCGTACCTAAGCGAAATTAGGCAGCAGAACTCGCTAATTGATCTACGCAGTATTCATTCAGCAGTTTGCAATATTCGATTGATTCTAAAAACGGAACGTCCCGATCTGACGACATACCTTTTCTTGCCGCCGTCAGTTGCGGCTCGCTCTGGACAGACACCGCCAAGACTTTTGTTTTGCTCGGCCCCTGCTTAAGCTGCCGAAACACCCGTAACGTCTTGCCATCGCCCGATAAGCGGTCCATATAGGGCCAATCGAACACGCCTTGGTTTACTCTACGACAGCACTAACGCTGAACTTGGAAGTCTCCATCGCGCGATTTGATGATCGCCCGAGTCCAAACTTGGGCAGCCTATTGCTTTGGAGAAAGTGGAATGTCGACTGGCACGGTGAAGTGGTTCAATGGGCAGAAGGGCTACGGCTTCATTCAGCCCGACGAAGGCGGCAACGACGTTTTTGTTCATATCTCGGCTGTTGAGCGGGCAGGCTTGTCGTCGCTACGCGAAGGCCAGAAGATTTCCTACGAAACGGAACGCGGCCGGAACGGTAAGATCGCAGCGATCAACCTGCGTCCGGTTTGATCTGGATTAAGGCCTGTGATTATCACCTGGGGGGCAGTCAACTGCTCCCCTCGTGTATTATTTGCGCCATCCATTTCGCCTGTAGGCGACTGGCGCCGACACTCAAAGCGCCCTGAAAGGCGGGAGACTAGATGGCCAAAGAAGAAATGCTCGAGTTCGAAGGCGTGGTGGACGAAGTCCTGCCGGACGCTCGTTGCCGCGTAAAACTTGACAACGGGCATGAGGTGATCGCCTACACGTCAGGGCGGATGAAGAAGAACCGCATTCGTATTCTGGCAGGCGATCGCGTGACGATCGAAATGACGCCGTATGACCTGACCAAGGGGCGCATCAACTTCCGCCACAAGGACACACGCTCGGGTCCGCCGCCGCCACCAGGTGGCCAGCAGGGCGGCCAGCGCCGCCGCTGATCAGCCGCGAGCGGCACGGCACAGCAGATTCTAGGCGGAGAACGACTGTCGTGTCTCCGCCTTTTGTTTTTGCAACTCGCGTGCCGCTATAAAGCGCTCAACTGACCGGCGATTTCGACAGCGCGATCTGGTCGGCAGCCTTGCCCGCGTGCCGCCGGCCGAGGCCGTAGGCGACAGCGAGCCACAACGCGGCAATCGGCATCGTCACCAGCGCCAGGGCGCCGCCCGCTAAGCCGAGCGCTTTGGCACCCGTGTTGAACACCCAGCCCGACGCCGCATCTCCGCCGCGATACACGACGGTATCGATGAAGTTCTGCGCCTTGTACTTCTCGTCCGGCGTGACGACCGTGTAGAGCACCTTGAGCGCGGGGTTGGACAGCGCGAATGAGATCGCCCGCTCGGCCACCATTACCGCCGCTACCACATATAGCGTCGGCATCAGGCTGAGTGCTGTGAGGCCGATCGCAGCCGTCAGTGGCAACGCCGCCAGGGCGACACCCAGACCGAGCCACTGCATCAGACGCGCAGTGACGAACAACTGCAGCAGCACCGAGATAACGCTCACCACGAGATCGCGCGACGCGAAGAACTCGACGCGCGCGATGCGTTCCGGAATCTCCAGGCCGACGATGCGGATCTGTTCAAGATAGAAATACGTGCCGATAAGATTGGCGATCAGCACGTAGAGTGCGATGAGAAACAGATATCGCGATGAAAATACGCGTTGCGCGCCAGCGAAGATGCCGTTGCTTCCCGCCGGTGCGTCTTCCTGCCGGTCGAAGTCGGCTGGCAAGGCCCGGAACGCCCGGCGCAGATCGAGCGCCGCAAACAGCGCCAGTCCGAGAAATCCCGCCGCGATCAGCAGCAGGTCGTTCGGCTGGATCTGCGACGCCAGCGTGCGCGCCAGCATTGGCCCAACCAACGCGCCGGTCGAGCCGCCGGCCGCGATGAAGCCATACAGCCGCTTCGCCTGCGCGTTGCTGTAGAGCTCGGACGTCAGCGACCAGAACAGCGAGACGATGAACAGGTTATAGACGCTGGCCCACACGAAGAAGAGGCTGCCCGCGAGCAGGCCCGGACGTTCGGGTGAGGCTGAAAACACCGCCCAGAAGATCAACAGATTGACGATGAAGAAGCCGTAGATCGCCGGCAGCACATGCCGCCGCGCGATGGTCTGTACGAGCCAGCCGAACGCGGGCACGAGCGCCAGCATTGCGCCGAACACGGCGATGAACAACCACTGCAGGCCCTCTTGCCCGATGCTGGTGCCGATCTCCTCGCGCACCGGCCGCAGCACATAGTAGCCGCACAACACGCAAAAGAAGATGCCGAACGAGCGCAGCATCACACCGGCCTCACCCGGCTCGACCGGTACGGCATGACGCAGAATGCGATCGATCGGAGTAAGCTGCGGCGGGTTGGATGCAATCACGCGGGCGGCGTCCTCAACGATGACGAGTTCCGCTGCCTATCACGCACGCATACTGATGCGAAGCGTCTTTGCTGACTTTCTACCGCGCTAGTCGCGGCACACCCGCAAAGCGCAACGGCAAGGGGCGCCCCCGCTGCACGAACAGCGCCCGCTCGACGTTCTCGACGAACAGACGCGCGGCCGCATCCCAGGTGTAGGCCTCCGCCGCGCGCCGGACAGCCACCCGGTCGAGCGCCAGCGCGGCGAGCGCCGCCTCGCGCAGGTTGTGCGACAGGATACCGGACACGCCTTGCGTAACGACATCGATAGGACCGGTAACAGGCAGCGCGGCAACAGGCACACCGCACGCCATCGCCTCCAGCATCACGATGCCAAACGTCTCTGTAACGCTGGGAAAGACGAACACGTCAGCCGAGGCGTAGGCGTCTGCCAGTTCGCGTCCCGACAGTGCGCCGGTGAAAACCACACCCGGATAACGCGCCGTCAGCTCATCGAGCTGCGGGCCATCGCCGACGACCACCTTCGCGCCCGGCAGATCCAACTCCAGAAACGCGGCGATGTCCTTTTCCACCGCCACGCGCCCCGCATACAGAAACACGCGTTGCTCACCGAACCGGCGAACACCGCTCGGCCGGAACAGGCTCATGTCGACGCCGCGCGTCCAAGGCAGGAGGTTGCGGAAGCCGCGCTCGGCCAGCGCTTGACGCAGGCTGCGCGTCGCCACCATCGTACCGGCCCCGGCATTGTGGAAGCGCCGCAGCAGCGCATACGTCCAGGCGCCCGGCACGGCAAAGCGGCGCTCGAAATATTCCGGAAACTTTGTGTGAAAGCTGGTCGTGAACGGCAACCGTCGGCGCAGGCAGTACGCGCGCGCCATCAGCCCGACGGGCCCCTCCGTCGCGATATGAATTGCATCGGGCTTCGCGCCATCGATAAAGCGCGCGCAACGATCCCTGTCAGGCACGGCCAGCGCGATTTGCGGATAGGTCGGACACGGCAGCGTGCGAAAGCGATCCGGAGCCAGCAGTTCCACCGCGGCACCTATACCCGGCAGCTGTTCCGATAGTTGCTCGTAGGTGCGCACCACGCCGTTGACTTGAGGCCGCCAGGCGTCCGTGGCGACCAGGATGCGCATCACGCAGCCACAAGCTGCGGCGACGGCACCAGCCCTTCGATGCGCTGGCGCACCTCGTCATGCCAATGCACCAGCTGCATTTCGCCATCCATCGTTTCGCGGATGGCCGTGCAGCTTTCCACCCAGTCACCTGTGTTGAGGTAGTGCACGCCGTCGATATCGCGCGAGGCCGCGTGGTGGATGTGCCCGCAGATTACACCGTCCGCCTTATGGCGGCGAGCCTCGTCAGCCAGGTTCTTTTCGAACTCGCCGATGAAATTCACGGCCGTCTTCACGCGGTGCTTGAGATACGCCGACAGTGACCAGAATCCGAGCCCGAGGCGGCGGCGCACGACATTCAACGGATTGTTCATCCACAGCGCGAACTCGTATCCGCGGTCGCCCAGGAACGCGAGCCAGCGCGCGTAGCGCACGACGACATCGTATTCATCGCCATGCATCACGACGTAGCGCTTGCCGTCTGCCGTAACATGCTCAATCTGCCGTTCGATCTCGATACCGCCGAACTGCATCCCGCAGTAGTCGCGCAGGCCCTCGTCGTGGTTGCCCGGAATGAACACGACGCGCGTGCCCTTGCGCACCTTGCGCAGGATCTTCTGCAGCACGTCGTTATGCGATTGCGGCCAGACGGGTCCGCGCTTCACGCGCCAGAAGTCGACGATATCGCCGACGAGGTAGATGGTTTCGGCATCGTGATGCTTCAGGAAGTCGAGAAGCATCGGGGCCTGGGCGGAGCGCGTACCCAGATGAACGTCGGAAATGAAAAGCGCCCGGTATTTCTCAGCGTGTTTGGTCATGGATTACCTTCCGTCGGTTCACGGAGGCCAGCGGTCACCCATGCTTTCAACGGATTCTCGTTTCAGGAGTGTGACACCGGTGGACTTTCCGCCCGCCTGCGTCGTTTCGGCTGCCGATGTGCTGCCGCTGCCGCGTTAACCGTTGGCACCCCGTGATCTGGCGCGCTTGATCCAGGGCCCAGGCCGGGCTAGCAGTACGCCCGATTTCCCACCAAGTTCAGGACGACCCCAAACATGGCGACGCACAAGCTCCTCCTCCTCCCCGGTGACGGCATCGGTCTCGAAACCATGGCCGAGGTAGAGCGCATCATCGCCTTCTTCAATGCCAAGGCGAACGCCGGCAAATTCGAGATCGAGCGCGACGACGTCGGCGGCACGGCCATCGACAAGCACGGCGTACCGGTCACCGACGCAGCGATGGCCAAGGCCAAGGCCTCCACCGCCGTGATCTTCGGCGCCGTCGGCGGCCCTAAGTGGGACAAGGTGCCCTACGCCATCCGCCCCGAGGCCGGCCTGTTGCGCCTGCGCAAAGAGCTGGATCTCTTCGCCAACCTGCGCCCGGCGATCTGCTACCCGGCGCTCGCCGACGCCTCGTCGTTGAAGCGCGAAATCGTCGAGGGCCTCGACATCCTCATTCTGCGCGAACTGACGGGCGGCACCTATTTCGGCGAGCCCAAGGAGATCGTGACGCTGGAGAACGGCGAGAAGCGCGCCGTCGATTCCACAGTCTACACCACACGCGAGATTGAGCGCATCGCCAAGGTTGCCTTCGACCTCGCCCGCAAGCGTGGCAACAAGGTGCACTCCGCCGAAAAGCGCAACGTGATGAAAACCGGCGTGCTGTGGAATGAAGTGGTCACCGCCACGCACAAGAGCTACGCGCCCGACGTGCAGCTGGAGCACATCCTGGCCGACAACTGCGCCATGCAGCTCATCCGTAATCCCAAGCAGTTCGACGTGATCGTCACGGACAACCTGTTCGGCGACGTGCTGTCGGATGAAGCCGCCATGATGACCGGCTCGCTTGGCATGCTGCCATCCGCTTCCCTTGGCGCACCCGACGCCAAAACCGGCAAGCGCTTGGCACTGTATGAGCCGGTACACGGCTCCGCGCCCGACATCGCCGGCAAGGGCCTCGCCAACCCAATCGCCACCATTGCCTCATTCGGCATGGCGCTGCGCTATTCCTGCGACATGGTGCGCGAGGCAGACCTGCTCGATAAGGCCATTGCCGACGTCCTGGCCCAGGGTCTGCGCACCGGCGACATCATGCAGCCGAACATGCGTCAGGTCGGCACGGCCGAGATGGGATCGGCGATTCTCAAGCAGCTTGAGACTGTGGCCGCTTAGCGCCACCCCCACCCGAACTCCGCCAAACCGCCTGTTGAAGGCCGGGACAACGTGTGAATTACCCTCCCCGCACGTTTCGTTCGCTTGCTGGGCCATGCGAATGTTGACTGGCCGCTACGATTCGTGTCGTGGCGCGGGGGTAAGTAGTGGGGATTGTTTTTCATGACGACATCGGGTGAGCTGCGCACGGGGCTTTTGGCCGTCGCCAAACGGTCCATGGCCATCGTTCAAGGCTGCAGCAATATCGAAAGCACACGCCTTTATCTGGCGCTGCCGTTCATCGGTCTGCTGGGCTACGATTACTCGAACCCTTACGAAGTCTTCCCTGAGCATCGGGCGCAAGACGGCGCCGGCACCCCGTCAAAAGTGGACTTCGCGGTTCTGCGCGACGGCAAGCCGATCATCGCTATTGAGTGCCGCATTGCTGGCACCGAAGGCCTGGGCGAGCGCAACAATCTCAGCAGCTATTTCCGCGCTGTGCCCTCAGTCAAATTGGCCATCCAGACGAACGGCATCCTCTATTCATTCTTCGTCGACAGCGACAACCCCGACGAGATGGACCACGAGCCCTTCCTGACGCTGGACCTGGAAACGGTCGACAGCGTCGGCGTAGCCGATGATGTGCTTGAGAGCCTGCAACTGCTGACAAAAGACAACATCGACACCGACACGCTGGCGGAAGCCGCTCACGTGCAGCTGGTGCGAAAGCGCCTGCGCAATGCCTTTATCGAAGAAGCCGCCGCTCCCTCCGCCGACTTCTGCCGCTTTGCCTTGGAGCGGATTGGCCTTCGCAACGTGCGCACGGATTCGCTTGAACGCTACTATGCCCCGATGGTGAAATCGGCATTCGAGGAAAGCCTCGTGATGCCTGTCGTGCAGCGCTTGCGTGGCGAAAACGGTTCGGGCGAGGGTCGCGGATCTCCGCATTTGCTCCACAAGCTTGGCCCGCGCATGCAGATCTCGGAGCGCGAGTCCTCGATCCTGGGTTATGTCCGCCGCCGCCTCGCGTTCCTGGTCGAAGACGAGAAGCTGTTCACCGCCATCGAGAACGTCCACGCCAAGGATTACGTCGGTCGCGTCGTCGTCTATTACGAACGCGAACGCAAAGGCCGCATGTTCGATTTCATTGCTGGCGGCGACAAGGCCGACAAGTACGTTTTTCCCGAACCGATCGGCGAAATTCGCACGCACTCCATCTCCGACATCGACCAAGCCCTGAAAACGATCTTCCTGGCCAACGTCCGCGAGCAGCCCGCCGGTATGACATCATCGGGGTTCCCGCTCCTGCGCCGGGCCGACAGCTTCGCTGGCTGACGCCCGGGCGGGCGTGGAGCCCCACCGGTTGACTCAAAGGTGAGGCTCAGCCAGCACCCTCAGGACTGCCCATGAAATCGTTCGCGATTTATGCCGTGACGGCCCTGGCGGAAATCGCCGGGTGCTTTGCGTTCTGGGCCTGGCTGCGCCTCGACAAGAGCGTGTGGTGGCTCATTCCCGGCATGGGCACCCTGGCCCTGTTCGCCTGGCTATTGACCCAGGTCGACAGCGAGGCTGCCGGCCGGGCTTATGCGGCCTACGGCGGCGTTTATATTGTCGCGTCTTTGCTCTGGATGTGGAGCGTTGAAGGCGTTAGGCCAGACCGCTGGGACATGGTAGGTGCAGCGGTCTGTCTCGCTGGCGCCGCCGTCATCCTGCTGGGCCCGCGCACGGCCTGATCAATTGCCTTCTCACCGCCTTTCGAATTTGCCATGTCGACCAAAACGAAATCCCCTGCGATGCTCGCCGCGCGCCCCGAGTGGGCCAGCGCCCAGCGCATCGTCGTGAAAATCGGCTCGGCCCTGCTTGCCGACCGGGCCAGCGGCAAGCTGAAGGCCGACTGGCTCAACTCGCTGATGGACGATGTCGCCGAGCTGGCCAACGCCGGTAAGGATGTGGTGCTGGTCTCGTCCGGTGCCATTGCTCTGGGCCGTCATGCCCTGAAGCTGCCAAAGGGCACTCTCGAACTGGAGCAGAGCCAGGCCGCGGCCGCAGTCGGGCAGATTTCGCTGGCCCACGCGTATCAGGAGATGGGCCAGGCGCGCGGTCTCACCGTCGCACAGGTGCTGCTGACGCTGGGCGACACAGAGCAGCGCCGGCGCTATCTCAACGCCCGCCACACCATTCAAGAGCTGCTGCGCCTGCGCGCCGTTCCGGTCGTCAACGAGAACGATACGGTGGCCACCACAGAGATCCGCTATGGCGACAACGACCGCCTGTCGGCCCGCGTTGCCAGCATGGTTTCGGCCGATTGCCTCGTGCTGCTGTCGGACATCGACGGCCTCTACACGGCGCCGCCGGCGTCCAACAAATCGGCGACGCATATTCCGCTGGTGCGCGCCATCACGCCCGAGATCGAAGCCATGGCGGGTGACGCCGGCACCGAGCTGTCCAAAGGCGGCATGAAAACCAAGGTCGAAGCGGGGCGCATCGCGCTCGCCGCCGGCACCAACATGGTCATCACCACGGGCAAGGTGCTGCATCCCCTGCGCGCGATCGCCCAGGGCGCGACCTGCACGTGGTTCCTGGCGCCGTCCGATCCCGTCACCGCCAAGAAACGCTGGATCGCTGGCCAGCTGGAACCGCGCGGCGCGATTACGATCGACGCCGGCGCCGAAAAAGCCTTGTCTGGCGGCAAAAGCCTGCTGCCTGCCGGCGTAAAGTCGGTTACCGGCACGTTCGAGCGCGGCGACGCCGTGATCATCCGCTCCCTGGATGGCCGCGAGCTAGGCCGCGGGCTGGTGGCCTACGGCCGGGCCGATGCCGAGCGCATCATGGGCAAGCGCAGCGCCCAGATCGCCGAAATCCTGGGCTACGAAGGCCGCGACGAGCTGATCCACCGGGACGACATGGCCGTCGGCCGCGGCGAGGGCCGACCTTGAAGCTGCCCTCCGCGATGCGTAGGTTGTCTCCAACTTGGCACGCTAGAACCTAGCCATCGGGCGCCAAAAGGCCGCCTACCCGAAGATCACGACTTTGGACGACTGTCATGAACAAGCCGGAACGGTTCGATAGAGACGAGACCGCAGCGACCATGCTGAACGTAGGCCGCGCCGCGCGCGTTGCCGCGGCCGAACTGGCCCTTGCGCCGTCCGACGTCAAGAACCAGGCGCTACTCGCAGCCGCTAAGGGCCTGCGCGCGCGGACGGCGGACATCCTCGCGGCAAACGCCAAGGATGTCGCCGCCGCCAAGCAATCCGGCCGGCCGAACTCGTTTGTCGATCGCCTAATGCTCAACGAAAAGCGCGTTGATGCCATTGCCGCCGGCCTGGAGGAGATCGCCGCGCTCGCCGATCCCGTTGGCACGGAGTTGGCGCAGTGGCAGCGCCCGAACGGCCTGAAGATCTCGCGCGTGCGCGTGCCGATCGGCGTGATCGGCATCATCTACGAAAGCCGCCCCAACGTTACGGCTGATGCCGGTGCCCTCGCCCTCAAGGCGGGCAATGCCGCGATCTTGCGCGGTGGGTCGGAGAGCCATCACTCCAGCACGGCAATCCACGTTTGCCTAGTTGAGGGGCTGAAGGCCGCTGGCCTGCCCGAGGCGGCTATCCAGCTTGTCCAGACCACCAGCCGCGAAGCCGTCGGCGAGATGCTAAAGGGCCTGGATGGGTCCATCGACGTCATCGTGCCGCGCGGCGGCCGCAGCCTCGTCGAACGCGTGCAGCATGAAGCCCGCGTTCCCGTCTTCGCTCACCTCGAAGGCATTTGCCACACCTACGTCGACCGTGGCGCCGATCTCGACATCGCCGTGCCGATCGTCGTCAACGCCAAGATGCGCCGCACCGGCGTCTGCGGGGCGACGGAAACGCTGCTCGTCGACAAGGGCGCGCACGAGGATTATCTGACACCGCTGGTGAGGGCGCTGCTCGATGCCGGCTGCGAAGTTCGGGGCGATGCCGCGGCTCAAGCAGCCGACGCCCGCGTGAAGGCCGCAGGGCCTGAGGACTTCGGCAAGGAATTCCTGGAGCCGATCATCGCCGTAAAGCTCGTTGACGGCGTCGACGACGCCATCGCCCATATCGCGAAATATGGCTCGCAGCACACCGATGCGATCATCACCGAGTGCAACGGCACGGCCGAACGCTTCATTAAGCGCGTGGACTCTGCCATCGTTCTGGTGAACGCCTCTACGCAGTTCGCCGACGGCGGCGAGTTCGGCATGGGTGCCGAGATCGGCATCGCCACCGGCAAGCTGCACGCGCGCGGTCCCGTGGGCGTTGAGCAACTGACGAGCTTCAAGTACGTCGTGCGTGGCACAGGCCAGACCCGGCCCGGCTAGCTTTATTTCGCCGCGCGTCTTATCGGAATCCGCTTCACCCTTCCTGGAGCGCTGTAGGAACAAACCAGCTTGGCCAGCCGCGCCGCCGTCACCATCCGCCCGCCATTGGCTCTGCCGGGGCAGCGCGTCGGCGTGATGGGCGGCTCGTTCAATCCACCGCACGACGGCCATCTAATCGTCGCGCGCACCGCCGTGCGGCGCTTGCAGCTGGATCAGCTCTGGTGGCTGGTGACACCCGGCAATCCGCTGAAGGCCCACGATGGCCTGGCACCGCTTGAGCAACGCATGGAAGCCTGCCGCACGCTGGCCGGCACCGATCCTCGCATGAAGGTAACCTCATTCGAGGCGCAGCTTGGCAGCGCCTACACCGCTCTGACGCTCGAATATCTGAAGCGCCGATTCCCGGACGTGCGCTTCGTCTGGGTCATGGGCGCCGACAACCTGGCAAACTTCCATTGTTGGCAAAATTGGCGCGGCATCGCCGGCATGATGCCAATCGCCGTCGTCGATCGCCCTGGCTGGCGCCTCCGCGCGCTCGCCAGCCCAGCCGCCCAGGCCCTGCGCAACAGCCAGATCCCTGAAACGGGCGCCGCCTCTCTCGCGACCATCCCCACCCCGTGCTGGACCTTCCTGACGTCCAAGCTTTCGTCCTTGTCGTCCACGGAACTGCGGCGCAGAGGCGCCTGAGCATTTCAACCTGCCACTAGCTGGTTCGCGGCACTTGGCGGCTCTTGCCCTGCCGAATGTTTGCAACCAATCGATCCCGGATCTGCCGGAAGAAACCCGCAGGCAGCAAGCCGTAGACGACGGTAGTGGAGTTAGGGACAGGCCGGACGTCCGGACCGGGCCAAATGAAAACGTTGATTTCCGAAACGACCACCCAAGATGGCTGCTCATCCAAATTCAGATGGCGCTTTATGGCCGCTGGAATTTCCAAGGAGTCGTCTTGGGCGGCTGGTCTGGAATGCGTTATTGGGACGACAACAACTCGGCTTTCACCGTCTTCAACCTCCACCGTCAGAACGATGACGGCTGGCCGGTCCTTGCGTCCGTCCTCCTGGCCAAGCCGTTTTTCGTCGGCCCACAAGTAGCTGTATCGAATGACTTGAGCGGGCTTCGGTGGTGGAATGTCCACTTACGTATTTTTTCCCGCCAGCGATTGCTCCAGCAGTTCGGAGGCATCTGACGGTTCTACCGCTTCAATCGCCTTCGCTAAGCTTTCGGGGACTTCGCTCGCCCGGTAAACTTGCCGATCGCGACGCTTCAGCCGCGCATACTCATCAGCTGACAGCAGCACCAGATGCTCTCGCCCATATTTCGTAATCGTAATCGGCTCAACCAGCGCACGATCGGCAAACTGGCCGAAAGACTTAGCAACCTCACCAGCTGTTACTTTCATCCTCGCCCGCCTCATCCGTAATTTACGTAAAATACGCGTAATTTTGCAAGAATTCAACTCCGGATTTGTAAGGTCTGGCCCGATAAGCCTCTCAACCGAAATCGGTTGCCGCCGTGGCGCGGCGCACCTATCTTTCCGACAGGCGCGGGTGCTTCAACCCGTCGCAGGCTGTCGTGGGGCCGTCAGAGACGTGCCATACGATGGGACTTCAACCCGGCAACGGGTTCGTTGAGGAGGAAGAGGACATCCCGCAAACGATGCGAACCGCAACTGAAGGCGCCCAGCTTGGTGCTCCTTCGCTCGAGATTCCGGCAGACGGCCGGAGCTCGCACGCCATGCTCAAGGACATCGTCCACTGGCTCGACGAGGCGAAAGCCGAAAAGCTGGTGACCATTGATCTCAAGGGCAAATCATCCATCGGCGACTTCATGGTAATCGCAACGGGCGGCTCTGACCGTCACGTCGGCGCCATTGCCGAGCAACTCCGCCGCAAGATCAAGGAAGCCGGCGCCGACCACGTTCGCGTGGAAGGGTTGGATACTTGCGACTGGGTGCTGGTGGACACCGGCGACATCATCATTCACATCTTTCGTGCCGAGGTGCGTGAGTTTTACAACCTCGAAAAGATGTGGTCGGGCGAGCGTCCGGCAGACCAAACGGCCCACTGACATCGGGCCAATGGAGAAGGATTTCGTTGGCGCTCCAGCTGACTTGGCTGGCGCGCGGAAGGTTTCATGCGTTTCACTCTGGCAGCCGTCGGACGCCTGAAAGACGGCGCTGAACGTGATCTATATGCCCGCTACGCCGGCCGCTTCGACGCTCAGGGCCGAGCCGTATCGCTCGGCCCGCTGAAACTGGTCGAATTGCCCGAGTCGCGCGCCAAAACTCCTGATCTGCGGAAAACAGACGAAGCCGAACGATTGCTGAAGGCGTGTAGCGATGCGGAGGTACGCGTGGTGCTTCACGAACGCGGCAAGGCGCTGACGAGCGATGCGTTCGCCCAATGGCTGGCGGCGCGTCGCGATGGCGGCACCAAGTCTCTGGCGTTGGTGATCGGCGGCCCGGACGGCCACGGCGCTGCTGCACTCACCGGTGCGGAGCTGCAGCTGTCGCTGGGACCGATGACCTTGCCGCACGGCTTAGCGCGCGTCGTGCTCGCCGAACAATTGTATCGGGCGGCAACGATACTCGCGGGCCATCCCTACCACCGGGCCTAGCCCCTTTCTTACTCGGCTGCAACAAGCTGGATCAGTTCCGCGGCCGGTGCCGTGGCCTCGGCGCTTTCGTCGCTCACGGCCTGCTGCACAGGAGCCTTCACCTTTTTCACTTCAGCCAGGACGACGCAGTTGCGGCCATTCTTCTTGGCCGCATAGAGCGCGGCATCCGCAGTCGCGATCAAGTCCGTCATCTGCGAGGTGATCAGCGGCATGGATGACACGCCGAACGACGCCGAGATACTGGTTCCGTGATGCCCGGAAAGTGCGTGAATACGTTCGCGAATACTTTCCGCCTTCGCTGCTGCATCTTCGATCGTGCAATCCGGCAAGATGACCAGCAGTTCTTCGCCGCCGTAACGGCAGGCGACATCGGACTCCCGCAAAGACCCCAGGATCGCGGCCGCCGTCTCGCGCAACACGGCGTCTCCCATCGCATGGCCGTGGTTGTCGTTGAGCTTCTTGAAGTGATCGAGATCGATCATGATCAGGGAGAGGTTCTTTTTCTCGCGGCCTGCGAGACGAACGAGCCGCTCCAGCGAATCTTCCATGTAACGCCGGTTATAAAGACCCGTGAGCGGATCGCGCAGCGCCTGGCTGCGCAGCTTCTCGCGCAGGGCAATATTTGAAAGCGCCAGCGACATCCCGTCGGCAATCGCCATTGCCAGATCGCGCGATTGATTGAGCCGGTCCTCAGCCCCTTCGCCAAGAGCCGAAACCTGCAGCAGCCCAAGCAATTCGCCGCGCGCCGTCATCGGAATTTCCAGAACCGTGGAGTCCTGGCAATCGTGATGATCGCAGCACAAGGATGCAGAGCCCAACTGATTGATGTGTGACTTGCCGCGCTTCAACGCCCAGCACTGGGTGGGAGAAATCGTTTCCGCAGCATGAGCCGTTTCTTCCGCCGGGCCGAACGTCGTAGACCGGTCCAGCCGGTCGCGAGAATTGTTGAAGATTAAAGAGCGCCGCCGAGACCCGGCAACAAGCGCTCCGCCGTAGCCTTCAAGACGGCGTTGGCATCCAGGTGACCAGACGCGCTCTGCAGCATGTCGGCCATCTGGAAAAGCTGGTCCATTTTTAGGCGCGAAGCATCCGCAGCCGTCTTCGCCGCAGCCCGGCCCTCAGACTCTGTCGTGGTCATGCGGAAGATCAACAAGATCCCGACAATGCTGAGAAGGCCGGCAGCAATCTGCAGTCCCACTGTCAGGCTCTGGAACGCGCCGTCGTTCTGAACGCTCGCCACTGCGGTGCGCTCGCGCCAATAACGCTCCAAATCATCGCGCAATGCGCCGTAGGTGGTTTGCACATCGCTTTTAAGCAAATGGGCACCGGCCTCTTCGCGCTTGCCCGCTTGCACAAGCCTAACGGCCTCAGCCCAATTGGCGACCAGAGCAGCGAACTGCTGCTGCGTCTTTTGCTCGGCGCGGTTCGGCGACCTGAAGTACGTGTCGATCTTGCCGACTGCGGCGCCGTGCTCGGCAATAGAGCGCACCCCGTCATAATACGGCTTGAGCGAAATCTGGTCAGGCGTGAAAGCCAACCCCAAGATCGCGACCTGCGCATCGCTGGCGGCCTGCTGCAAAACGCGGACGTTGCGCGTTTCCTTCCGCACGTCGACAAAAGTGTTGAACCGCGTGGACGTGTAGGCGAAGCCTGCGAGCGCAGCCAGCACGGACGCGATGATCATGCCGACGAGGCTGAGCGTCAGCGTCGGCAAGCTGATTGGATGGCGCGTGGGCGCGGATGCGGTTTGTGTCATGGCGAAGCCGGGGTCCAAATACTATGAATACGGACTATCCCTCGGCGTTCTAAATTATTCGTGAAGACATTCGGTTAATCAACCACTTACAAAAAATTGCTCACATCCGGCGCAGGATCGCATCCAGCAGAGCGGCCGGTGCAAGCCATCTTGCAGCGGCAGTGATGTATGTCAGCGTCGTGACGTAATACCGCCGCCGCGGACGGGAGCTTTCCAAAGCATGCACCAGCTTGGCAGCCACCGCCTGTGGCTCTAGCTTGAACGTGGCTCGCCCGCCCGCTTCCATGGCCTTCAGTCGCTGCAGGTAGGTTTCGCGGTGCGGCGACCTTTCGATCGCGATGCGGTCCCTGAAGTGTGTGAGCGCCGTCGCAACGAACCGGGTTGCGATCGGACCGGGCTCGATCAGCGACACTTTGATGCCCGTCCCGTGCAGTTCCAGACGAAGGGCGTCCGTCAGCCCTTCCAGCGCAAACTTTGAGGCGCAATAGGCACCGCGGTAAGGCGCGGATGCCAGCCCCAGCACAGAAGAGCACATGACGATGCGGCCGGAGCCTGCACGGCGCATCGCGGGGATCACGCGGCGCGTCAGCTCATGCGTGCCGATCACGTTGACTTCGATCTGCTCGCGCAACAGGGCCGCTGGAATGTCTTCCATGGCGCCGACCTGACCATACGCCGCGTTGTTGAACAGGGCATCCAGGCGCCCATCGCAGCGCTCCAGCACGGTCGCAGCGCACTGGGCAATGCTTGCCTCGTCGCGCAGCTCAAGCGCGATGGCCTCCACGCCCTCCTCAATGGTCAGGCGCTCGAGGTCGGCATTGGCTCGCGCAGTTGCAAACACGCGCCAGTTCCGAGCCTTGAGCTCGCGCGCTGATGCCAGCCCGATGCCGGACGAGCATCCGGTGATGAGAACTGTTCGTTGTGCCATGGCTTCCGCTTAGCCCGTATCTGCCGCGCGGGAAAGGCGACAGCACGGCTAAGTTTTCCACCCTTTCCGCCCCCGCCCCCTGAAGCCGGCTTCCTGAAGTGACTATAGTCACTTTGCAAAGTGAGTCGTTGGAGGGGCCATGGCCAGAACGGTTAAGGTCAGCGAATTCAAAGCGAAATGCTTGAAGCTGTTGGCGGAAGTTTCCGAGACTGGCGAGGAGATCATCGTCACCAAGCGTGGCAAGCCACTGGCCCGCGTGGTGCCTGAGCGCGTTTCCAAGCCCGCAACGCTGCAAGGCTCGATGAAGGGCCTGATCGAGATCCTCAACGCCGACAAGACCCTGCCACCGGCCTGGGAGAACGAAGCGCTCGACGGCCGCACGGCGCGCCTGGCCGCAAACCTGGTTCCAGAAACGCCGGAGGCTAAAAGCTAGCAGATGCTGCTGCTCGACACCGACGCTCTGATCTGGTGGCTGCTCGACGACAAGCGTCTCGGCATGCGGTCGCGCTCGCTGATCCGTCTTACGGCGCGCGGCAAGCTGTCGATTTCAGTCGCCACGTGGATGGAACTCGGCAACCTTCAGCGCCGCGCCGACATTCGCTTCCGCGAGACCATTCCCGCAATCCGCAAGCGCGTCATCGAAGGCGGCATCGTCGAACGAGAAGTCACCGGCGCGGTCGCAATTGACGCAGCCGATCTCACCGAACTGTCGGCCAACCCCATGGACCGGCTGCTGGCGGCAACGGCGCGTCAGTCCGGATCCACGCTGGTGACGTCCGATGACCGTATCCTAGCCTGGACGGGAACGCTCGACCGGCTGGATGCACGCGTGTGAGGCGGTACCTCATACGGTTCTCAATCCTGCAACAGATCGCCACAGCGCGGTCTCTTCCTCGTCCGGTCTGATGATGCTATCGACGGCCAACCTCCAACACATCGTGAAAGACCATGACGCAGCAAACCGAACGCGCCACGCCACCGCTTGACGATCGCCGGCATCTGAGGGTTCTGGCATCATTGATCTTCGGATCACGCTGGCTGCAGGTGCCGCTGTACCTGGGTTTGATCGTGGCGCAGTGCGTCTACGTCTTCCTGTTCGTGAAAGAACTGATCCACCTCATCCTGCATGCATCATCCTTCAGCGAGCAGCAGATTATGCTGCTGGTTCTGGCATTGATCGACGTGGTGATGATTTCCAACCTGCTCGTGATGGTCATCGTCGGCGGCTACGAAACATTCGTTTCGCGCCTCAACCTCGGCGGCCACCCCGATCAGCCGGAATGGCTCGACCACGTGAACGCCAGCGTACTCAAGATCAAGCTAGCGATGGCGATCATCGGCATTTCGTCGATTCATCTGCTGAAAACCTTCATCGAGGCCGGCAATATCGGCGCCGAGGGCGCCAAGTTCACCGAGGCTGGCGTGATGTGGCAGACGATCATCCACGTCACCTTCATCCTGTCGGCGATGGGCATCGCCTGGGTCGACAGCCTTGGCCAGCGCGCGCACGCGCCCCGGCACTAACGGCCACATCAGCCCTTGCGCGCGCGGCGTCGAACCTCGTCGCGCCGCATCGGCATAGCGTCGATCGTTCCGGCCAAGGCTTCAGCGGTGAGGGGTGAGGCGGCGGTTTTCTTCACGCCACCGTCTTTACCCACGAGAACCGCGCGGAACTCGCCATCCTTGATGCCGTACTTTCTACGCAGCGCACCGGCGCTGAGGCCCGGCGGGGCCCCAAGCGTCGCGCTGACGTCGTTGCCGACGACGTAGACCACCACCAAATCGCGCTCTGCCAGGTCGGCGCGATGGGCTTCGACGATCCGCCGCTGCTTGCCTAGTTTTTCCGCGTTTTCGCTACCTGCGAAGACGATAAGCGGCCGCTTCTTCCAACGATACCCGCTAATGGCTTCAGCGGGCACATGGGACGCGGCCAGAGCCGCGAACGCGGCCAATAAAGCTGATTTACGCATGATGCTGACCCAAGTGGGTGCCGGTTCAGCCTATGCAATGCGGCATCGGTGTCCGCGTTCCATGCAGAATTGTGCGATCTGGCCGGGGCTCGAACGATGCAAGCGGCTGAAGATCAATTGTCTTCCATTTTCAGGGCGGCGATGAACGCCTCCTGCGGGATCTCGACGCGGCCAAACTGCCGCATCTTCTTTTTGCCGGCCTTCTGCTTTTCAAGCAGCTTGCGCTTTCGCGTGATGTCGCCACCGTAGCACTTTGCCGTGACATCCTTGCGCATCGCCTTGATCGTTTCGCGAGCGATGATGCGTCCGCCGATCGCGGCCTGCACAGGAATGACAAACATATGCTGCGGGATCAGATCCTTCAGCTTTTCACACATGACGCGGCCGCGCGCTTCGGCGCGCGTCCGGTGCACGATGATCGACAGGGCGTCCACCGGCTCGGCGTTGACCAGGATCGACATCTTCACGAGATCCTCCGCTTCATAGCCGATGATCTGGTAGTCGAACGAGGCGTAGCCGCGCGAGATGGACTTCAGCTTGTCGTAGAAGTCGAACACCACTTCGTTGAGCGGCAGCTCGTAGACGAGCATGGCACGCGTGCCGGCGTAGGTCAGTTCCTTCTGGCGGCCGCGGCGGTCCTGACAAAGTTTCAGCACGGATCCGAGGTAGTCGTCCGGCACCAGGATCGTTGCCTTGATCCACGGCTCTTCGATGCGATCGATATACACCGGGTCCGGCATGTCGGCCGGGTTGTGCATCTCGATCATCGTGCCGTTGTTCATATGCAGCTGGTAGACGACGCTGGGCGCCGTCGTGATCAGATCCAGGTTGAATTCGCGCGCCAACCGCTCAGTAATGATTTCAAGGTGCAGCAGGCCGAGGAAGCCGCAGCGGAAGCCGAAACCCAGAGCTGCCGAGCTTTCCGTCTCGTAGGAGAAACTGGCGTCGTTGAGGCGCAATCTGGACATCGCCTCGCGCAAATCTTCGAAATCGGCGGCGTCGACCGGAAACAGGCCACAGAACACAACCGGCTGGGCCTGCTTGAAGCCCGGCAGGGCCTCGGCCGTCGGCTTGCGTTCGTCGGTGATCGTATCGCCAACGCGCGTATCGGCGACTTCCTTGATCGCGGCGGTAAAGAAGCCGACTTCGCCGGGGCCCAATTCATCGAGCATCTGCTGCTTGGGACGGAAGATGCCCAGCCGCTCGATCGAATAACTTTCGTCGGCGGCCATCAATTTGACCTTCTGGCCCTTCTTCAGCGTGCCGTCGATAATGCGCACCAGCACGACGACGCCAAGATAGGCATCGTAGAAGCTGTCGATCAGCAGCGCCTTGAGCGGCTTGGTAGCATCGCCTTTGGGCGGCGGCAGCCGTTCAACGATCGCTTCAAGCACGGCAGCAACGTTCAGGCCCGTCTTTGCGGAAATCGGAACGGCATCCGAGGCGTCGAGGCCGATAACGTCCTCAATCTGCTTCTTGACGCGGTCGCTATCGGCGGCGGGCAGGTCGACTTTGTTGAGCACAGGCAGGATCTCGAGGTTCATGTCGAGTGCCTGATAAACGTTGGCCAGCGTCTGCGCCTCGACGCCCTGGCTGGCATCGACCACCAAGATCGCGCCTTCGCAGGCAGCCAGAGACCGCGAGACCTCATAAGCGAAATCAACGTGGCCTGGCGTGTCCATCAGATTAAGCTGATAGGTCTTGCCGTCCGAATGCTTATAGTCGAGCCGGACAGTTTGAGCTTTGATCGTAATGCCACGTTCGCGCTCGATGTCCATCGAGTCGAGAATTTGCGCCTTCATGTCGCGATCGGCGACGTTTCCGCAAAGCTGGATCAGCCGGTCGGAAAGCGTCGATTTGCCGTGATCGATGTGGGCGATGATGGAGAAGTTGCGGATCAGAGAAATATCGGTCATGCGGCCAGCTAATACACTGCTCGCTGGCGCCGTGAAAGGCCTCTGACGTGGGCATTTGCGCTGCCCCACCGCGAGACGACTAACTGGCTTAACTCAAAGCGGTTTCTGCGAATGCGGAGCTGTTCTCCAAATTGCCGCACACGATTGGTTTACTAGCGGCTCATTGAAGCATCCCGCCCGGAACGAACGCACATGCCTTGCGTTCGTTTCACAGGGGAATACGTTACGCGAATTTTCAGCCCCCACCCTAAAAGGAGTTTCATCATGGCCTCTTCCGCGCCCGTCTTGGGCCAAGGCTTTGACGCCGAGACGCGCAAATCGTTCAATGCCGTGTTCGACGCCATGTCGACTTGGCGCGACGACCTCTCTGCTTTGACCGAGAAGAACTCGGATGCCGTATTTGAAAAAATGTCGACCGCCGCCAAAAAGGTCGGCTGGCCGGAGAACCTGGTCGACGCCACCCGCCAGCAAATGCAACAGGCGTCGAAGATCCAGCTGCACATGCTCGATCAGGTGATGGACGCCTGGCAGCAGCAGGTGAAAAATCCCTCGGCCATGGTCAACCCATCCGATTACATGAAAAACATGCCGCAATGGCCGGGCATGCCCTCGGGCGGCAATCCGTTCATGCCAGGCAACATGCCCAATTTCGGCGCGATGGGTGCTGGCAATCCGATGCAGTTCTGGATGCAGGCCGCAGAAATGTGGCAGAAGAGCTGGACTTCGGCGATGGACATGTGGACCAAGGGTCCGAATAACGGTTCGCGCTGACACACCGGTCAGACTAGGGGCAGGCCGCCTATGGGGGCCTGTCCATTCTTTCGGCCGCGGCGTGGCCACTGATACAGATCGATGTAGTACCGTAAAATCAGGCAAGCTCACGGCGCGATCGCGGTGCCGCGCTATTGGGTCGCCGGCTTTGCCTCCGGCCGTTTGGCCGGACGTGGCGGGCTAAGCTGCTTTTCGGCCTTTCCCTCGGGCGGGGCCTGCTGTGCGACAACCTCCGCCGCCTTCCGCGCCTCTTGCTCCAGCTTGAGCCGCTCAGTCGCCTGCTGCAGGCCGGACTCAACGCGCTTCCGAGCCTCCCGCTCCTTCGTCAGCGCGGCCTCTAGCTCCGTCTTGCCTCGTTCAAGCGCATCCTTGGCGAGCAACTCCTTTTCGAGCTGCACCTTCAAATTCTGAAATGCGCGTTCCGATCGCTGCTTGCCCGCACGCTCTCTTTCGAGGTGTTGCGCGAAGTCATCGGCGCGGCGCCGGTTGGCCGTGCGCTGTTGGCGTTCGGCCATCGCTTTCGCCATCAGCCGCCTCGTCGCCCGCTCCGCCGATTCCTTGGCAACCGTTAAGTGTTCCAGCTGCTCGCGGAGCTTGTCGGCATCCGTGTCCGTTGCATCTTTCTCAGACCGCAGAACCGCGAGTTCTCGTTGCGCCGCAAGCCGCGCCCCCCGTTCCTTGAACAGCGCTATCGCGCTCGTCCCCGCGGGTCCCGTCGAGGCCGCGATGCGCGTCTCCATCGAGGCGCCCGGCCATGATACCGCAAGCGCAGCGCCGCCAGCGAGCAGACCCAGGGCCGACACGATTGCCGCCGCCAGCTGTCGGCGCGGGTCAGCCACCAGGCCCATCACGCGCGACAACGGCCCGCCGATCACTGCTATGGGACCGGGAGCGCGCCAGGGATCGAACGTCCCGAAACTCCACAGATGGCCCTCGAGGTCACGGCAGAGATAGCCGCGCCCGCCATTCTCGAAACTTTGCAGATCGAGCACGATTTCGGCGCCATGCGCCATAGCAGCCGCATAATGCGCATCACTGTCGGCAACGACGAAGTAGCAGCTTTGCGTTTCCGCGCCGCCGATCTCGTCCGGCTGCTTCATCAGCTCGTCAAAACCCGACTGGCCGACCGGCGCCAGCATGACCATGCCGTTCCCTGAAACGAGCTGGGCCGAGACGATAGCGCCGCCGGCTTCTTGCACGACACCGCGTGCGGTGAAGCCGAACGCCGCGCACAGCCACGGCACCGCACGATCTAGATCACGGTAACGCAAAGTCGGAACGACCGACGACCCACATGACTGCAAGATCACTTTTTTCGACCAACTCGCCGCTACGACCACATCTTGCGTGAACGGCAACTATAGCCCGCCGGCCCCAAAGTTGAACCCGGTTTATCGGAATCACGCGTTCGCCGGCGACGGTGATCGCGTTCTGGCGCGCACCGGCGGGCGCCGCCATGCGGCAACCACGCGGTACAACAGCAGCATCGCGACGATCGTTGCGTAGATCAGCGGCTCGGGAGGCCAGGCTTTG
Organism: Hyphomicrobiaceae bacterium; assembly: GCA_030655135.1. Taxonomy (GTDB): domain Bacteria; phylum Pseudomonadota; class Alphaproteobacteria; order Rhizobiales; family Hyphomicrobiaceae; genus JAKAXS01. Next base: position 216,880 of record JAURWC010000009.1, read on the forward strand.
ACCACCATAATGAAGTGAACCGCGGCAAGGACCGCTGCAACATACACCCAGCGGTGCAGCCTTTGCCACGTGGCCGCCCCGAGGCGCTTGATCATGGCCGCATTCGACGTGATGGCCAGCGGGATCAGAATAACGAAGGCCACCATGCCGATCGTGATGTACGGCCGCTTCAGAATGTCCTTAACGATCGCGTCCCATGCAAAGCCCTGGTCCAGCACCAGCCACGCCAGGAGATGCAGGAACGCGTAATAGAACGCCAGGAGCCCCAGCGTGCGCCGATACGCCAGCAAGCGGATGCCAAGCAGGTCGCGCAATGGCGTAACGCAAAGGCTGGCGATAAGAAATCTCAGCGACCAAAGGCCCAGCGTATGCTCCAGAGCCTTGATCGGTTCAGGACCGAGACGATCGATCACGCCGAGCCAGAACGTGATGACAGCGGGCAGCAGGCCGACGGCATACAGCGCAAGCCGTGACCAACTACGCCGGGCCGGCATCATCAGGATCTCGTTCAGCCGTGCGAGACCGGTATTGGGGGTCGAAGCCATCAGAAATCTGCCGTCAAATCCTGCTTGGAATAAAGACTGGCGACCTGATCACCATAGCCGTTGAACATCAACGTCTCGCGCCGCTTGGAAAACAAGCCACCTTCTCCAATGCGCCGTTCCGTCGCTTGGCTCCAACGCGGATGGTCTACCTTCGGATTGACGTTGGAATAGAAGCCATACTCGTTCTTGTTCTGCAGGTTCCACGACGTCGGCGGCTCTTTGTCCACCAGCGAGATACGCACGATCGACTTGATGCTCTTGAAGCCATACTTCCAGGGCACGACAAGCCTCAGCGGGGCGCCATTCTGGTTCGGCAGCGTTTCCCCGTAGAGGCCGACCGCCAGGATTGTCAGCGGATGCATGGCCTCGTCGAGACGCAGGCCTTCCACATAAGGCCACGGAAGCGGTTGCAGAATGCCACGCTGTCCCGGCATTTCAGACGGACGCTTCAGCGTTTCGAACGCGACGTACCTAGCACTGCTCTGCGGTGCGACCCGCTTCAGAAATTCCGCAAGTGGAAATCCGACCCACGGGATCACCATCGACCAGCCTTCAACACAGCGCATGCGATAGACGCGCTCTTCGAGCGTGATACCCTTCAGAATATCCTCGAGCGCATAATCAGCCGGCTTGTCGACCAGACCATCGATTTTGACCGTCCATGGCGTGGTCGTCAGCGTATGGGCATTTGCCGCCGGATCGGTCTTGTCTGTCCCGAACTCATAGAAATTGTTGTAGGCAGTAATGTCGTCGAGCAGCGTGATCTTCTCGTCCGTCGTATACTGGCTCTTCGCCGCCTGCAGCCGTGCAGCCTGGGCCGGCGACGCAATGGCGGGCAGCAGACCCATGGCTGCCGCGCCGAGCAGGAACTCACGGCGGCGCAGATAAACATCTGGCGGTGTGATTTCCGAACCTTTGACGCCGTTGGTCTTGCCGATCAGCACAGCACTGTCCTTTCAAATCTACTCGCCAGCCGGTCAGCCAATCCTGGCCGTCACGGCCATCCCACGGATGATCACCTCTGTGTCCTATCTACGGACGCGACCGTGCCTTGGTTACCCCGGAACGCCAGAATTCTTTCTGCCGCGACGAATTGGGCCGTACTTCAAAACCATTTCAATCGCTTAGACGAAATTACGCAGCTTTGAATTCGGCGCCAAGATCATTGGCAAGGCTGCGCGCGCGCTTTAGGTCGTGCACAAAGCGGCGCCGTTCCAATTCCGCAACCTCCGGATCAGGCAGCCGCAGCAGATACGAGGGATGCACCGTCAGAAGCGCCTGCGCTCCCTCCGGTAGAGCGATTGGCAGACCTCGCTCGGCAGAAATTTTCACAGGCCTCTGCAGTAAGCTTGAGGCAGCCGTCGCACCCAGCGCAACGATTAGCTTCGGCTGCACCAGCTTGATCTCGCTGGCCAGCCACCAGCGGCAAACATCGATTTCTGAGCCGTTTGGTTTCTTGTGAAGCCGCCGCTTCCCCCGCGGCTCGAATTTGAAATGCTTTACCGCATTGGTAAGATAGATGGCGCCTCGTGGCAGGCCGGCCGCTTCCAGCGCGCGATCCAACAGTTTTCCAGCCGGCCCCACGAACGGCTCGCCCTGCAGATCTTCCTGGTCGCCCGGCTGCTCGCCGACCAGCATCACGTCAGCCGATCGCGGACCTGTGCCAGGGACGGCTTGCGTCGCGTTGCGCCACAAGGGACAGCGCCGACATCCGGTCAACTGCGCGTCAAAATTGCGCCAGCTAAGCGGGTCCCCGTCCGGAGATTCGACCTGTTGTTGCGACCTTTGCATGACCGCTCGTCTGTCCTGCGCGGCAACGCGGGGCGGCGGCGGCGGATTCAAAAGCATCGCGTTTGTCCGCTGCGTCGCGCCTCTCACGAGGTCGGGAATAAGCCCAGCCTCCGGCATGTTCTTCCAGTATTTCTTCGGCATCTCCCGCTGCATTGCAGCTGTATTAAGCCGGGCCGGATTGAAAATGCTGGCGAAATAGACACGCCAGTAATCTTCCAATGCATCAGCCGAAGGCGCGTCTGCGCGCACGGAACCGGTCGTGAAAACCAGCTCCTCGCCGTCCCAATGCGCGCTCGTCCCGGGCGTCAGGATCGACCATTTCATGTTGGCAAAGCGGCGCACGAAAAACGGCGCGGTCGCTTCGACGATGTGATGCTCCGGCTCAAACCACGCTATCCAGACGCTTCCGTCCTCGGTCACCGCCTCACGAAAGCGAACGAACGCGGTCATTTTATGCTTGTCGCGCCGCACGGCTTTCGCGAGTGCTTCGGCCCGCTGCACGTCCGCATCGGCAGCGATCTCCATCAGGTGCTTGTCATCCAGCAAGCGCCAGAGAATGCGGTAAAGCAGCGCAAAGCGATCGGCTGCGTTGTGGCAGATAACGAACTTGGCCATATCGACAAAGGCGCGTGGCACGGAGATGGTGCCGCTAGAAGCAGCCGCGACCGCAACATCCGCTCGTTCAGCAAAAAGGTCGCCCCCCTCACCCCGCCCCGCTACGGTCCATACAGTCTCCTCGGGGCGGACACGCGCCTGTAGCAATGCCCGCGCTTTCTCTCGCCAGCCGGCGAAGTCCGCTTCGGCGGGGAGAACGACGAGTCGGCTCATTACCCGAATAAATCCAGCTGCTTTTGTCCCTGTAGAAGGTGCTGGCGAAGATGAGCCGCATCGAGGCTGCCGCCGGGATGCCAACCCTCCGCCGTCATGAAGGTTCGTGCAGTCTTGATGGTACGCGTTACGCGAGCAACGTCATCAAGACGCAGACGCCGCCAGCGGCGCGACGCGATGATGCGTTTGACCGAACGCGGCCCGAGCCCGGGGATGCGCAGCAATTCCTCGTAGCTGGCGGCATTGACGTCGAGCGGGAAGAAATGCCGGTTGCGCATGGCCCATGCGAGTTTCGGATCGATCGCAAGATCGAGCATGTCGTTGTCCGTCGCTGCAATGATCTCGGGCAACGCGAATCCATAAAAGCGCAACATCCAGTCCGCCTGATAAAGCCGGTGCTCGCGCTGCAGCGGCGCCGGCTTGAGAGGCAGAGCGCTGCTTGAATCCGGGATCGGGCTGAATGCCGAATAATAAACGCGTCGAAGCTGATAGCCGCTGTACAACGCCGTGCTCGTTGTCAGCACATCGGCATCACTAGAAGCGTCGGCACCGACGATCATCTGCGTGCTTTGACCCGCTGGAGCAAACCGGCGCCGTGGGGTTTGATGCGCTGGCCTTTTGCGCTCTTCCTCCCGCTGCTCGTCGATCTTTACCCGCAATGCGCCCATCGTCTTGCGGATGCGCCGCCCATCCTTCTCGGGTGCATATTCCGCCAACGCTTCCTCGCGCGGCAATTCAACGTTGATTGACAATCGGTCGGCATAGCGCCCGGCCTCTTCCATGAGTTCCGGTGAGGCATCGGGAATTGTCTTGAGGTGAATGTAGCCGCGGAACTGATGGTCCTCGCGCAGCGATCGGGCCACTGCCACGACTTGCTCCATCGTGTAATCGCTATCGCGAATGATGCCGGACGAAAGGAATAGGCCTTCGATGTAGTTTCGCCGGTAGAATGACAATGTAAGATCGACGACCTCTTTCACCGTGAAGCGCGCGCGGCGCACGTTGCTTGAGCGGCGATTGATGCAGTAGGCGCATTCGAACTTGCAGTAATTGGTCAGCAGGATCTTCAGAAGCGAAATGCATCGTCCGTCCGGCGCATAAGCATGGCAAATTCCGCTGCCTTCGATCGACCCCATCCCGCCCGACCGTAGCGAATTCTGCTTGGCGCCGCCGCTGGACGCACAGGACGCATCGTATTTCGCTGCGTCGGCCAGAATTTCGAGCTTCAACTTCAGCTTGGCATCCATGCGCAGCGCGCCCTCGCTCATTGCTCTTGTTCTCTATATGTTCTTTTCGCCGATATGTCTAGCTCGAAAAAATGGACCGATCATAGAATATTTGACCTACGTCGTTGATCCCCTTGCGTTTTCTTCGCAGTTGCATATTCTAAGAGGCGCAGTGGGTATATTTCATTTGTCCATTTGCCGGGGCTCCCCGGCCCTGACGTCTCTCTCCTGTCGGAACGCCCGGTGCTCCCTCGCCGGGCGTTCTTCGTTTCGATCATCTCCCGTGCGCTCACCTTCACGCTTTGCGTTTTCGCGTGTTTGCCGTCTTGGCCACGGCCATGTTGTCGACGAGATTGGGATACGGCCGGCCCGCTTTCTTGGCCCGCGCCTTCGCGGCCGCCTTCTGTTCCGGCGTGAGCTTGCGAGAGGTTTTCGATTTCGCCTTCGGATTAGCCTTGCGCCAGGGCGCCTTGCGCGATGCGGACTTACTTTTCACTGCAGCCATGCCGGCCTCCCTGTTTCACGTTTAACAGCAACGGGAATTTCCGGTTCCGCTGCCCCCGGAGGCATCGGTTGACGCTGTCCGTGTTCAACCTTAGTCATGCCGAACCATTGGCGTGTTACTGAAGAGAGCTGAGATGAAACTCGTGCGATTTGGTCCCCGCGGCTCCGAAAAAGCCGGCGTCGTGGATCAGGATGGAAATATCCGCGACCTGTCGCAGCATGTAGCTGACATCACAGCCGAGACGCTGGCCCCTGACGTCCTGGCCAAGCTAACCGCGATCGATCCCGCGTCGCTGCCGCTCGCGCCACAGGGCGCACGCTTGGGTGCTCCGGTCGCGCGCTCCTGGAACTTCATCGCCGTTGGCTTGAACTACGCCGACCACGCCAAGGAGACCGGCCAGGAGATCCCCGCCGAACCGATCCTGTTCAACAAGCTTGGCAACTCGATCTGCGGCCCGAACGACGATGTCGTCTATCCGCGCAACTCAGATCGTATGGACTGGGAAATCGAGATTGCCTTCATCATCGGCAAGCGCGCCCAATACGTCGCTGAAAAGGATGCGCAGAGCTACATCGCAGGCTACGCCATTTGCAACGACGTCTCCGAACGCCGCTTCCAGATCAAGCGCAACGGCCAGTGGATGAAGGGCAAGTGCGCGGAGACCTTCGGTCCACTCGGACCCTGGCTCGTCACCACGGACGAGCTGCCCGATCCGCACAGCTTGGCGATGGAGTTGAAGGTCAACGGCGAGGTCAAGCAGACGGGCTCGACGTCGACGATGATCTTCTCGATCCCGTTCCTGCTGTCCTACATCACGCAGTTCTGCACGCTGGAGCCGGGTGATGTCGTTACCACCGGCACGCCGCCCGGCGTCGGCTCTGGCATGAAGCCGCCGCAATACCTCAAGTCAGGCGACGTCATGGAGCTATCGATCGAAAAGCTCGGCACGCAACGCCAGCGCGTGGTTCCGGCGATCTAAGATAGCAGCGGGGAGGTCAAGCATGGCTGATCCCGCTCCAAAAGTTTTGTCGTGCTTCGGGCCCGTAACGCGACCCTCCACGCGCGTGCTCATCCTCGGGAGCTTGCCCGGCGAGGTCTCGCTGCAACGGCGCCAATACTATGCCCATCCGCAGAACCAATTCTGGCGGCTCCTCGGCGCGGTCGTAGGACAGGATCTCGCGCCGCTGGATTACGACGTGAAGCTGAGCAGTATTTTGGACCACGGCATTGGGCTTTGGGACACCGTCGCCGCCGGCACACGCGCCCGCGGCAGCTTGGATACAGATATCGTTCTGCAACAGGCGAGTGACTTGTCCGCACTTGTGATGGGTCTGCCGCAATTGCGCGCCATCGCCTTCAACGGCAAGAAGTCGGCGCAGATCGGCAGGCCTCAGCTCGAAAATGCGCAGGGACTGGCACTTCTCGACTTACCATCCAGCAGCCCGGCGCACGCCTCGAAGACGTTTACCGAAAAGCTGGAAGCATGGTCGGCTCTGCGCCAGCATCTGCAAGCACGCTAGGCTAGCGTCAGATCAATCCTTGGCGCGCTCCACGTAGGAACCGTCCACCGTCATCACCACGACCCGCGTACCGGCGCCGATGTGCGGCGGCACCATCACGCGTGCGCCGTTCGCCAGCTTGGCCGGCTTGTACGACGACGACGCCGTCTGTCCCTTCACCACCGGATCGGCTTCGACAATTTCGACCGTCACGCGGGCCGGCAGCTCGATCGCGATCGGCGTGCCTTCGAACAGCTGCACCGAGCAGGTCATGCCATCCTGCAGCCACTGCGCCTGGTCACCCAGCACATCCTTGGGCACGACGATCTGGTCGAACGATTCCGGCTGCATGAAATTGAAGCCCATGTCGTCTTCGTACAGGAAATTGTAGTCTTTCTCGTCGAGGTAGGCGCGCTCCACCTGGTCGGTCGTGCGATAGCGCTCCGTCACCTTTACGCCGTCGGCGATGCGGCGAAGCTCCAGATGCGTCACCGGCGTGCCCTTGCCCGGGTGAATGTTCTCCGCAGTGATCACGACGGCGAGTTTGCCCTCTAGATCCAAAACGTTGCCCTTGCGAACCGTGCTCGCGATCACTTTAACCACTGTCGTCGTCTCCGTTGATTTGGCCGCAGGCACGCCCGCTCACAAGCGGCAGCGCAGCCATTTGGGGATGAATCTGGGTGGTTCATACTCTTTCCGCTTGCGAAGGCCAAGTCCGACGCGGCATGAAGCCCTAATGCCTTACTTTTCGCCGTGGTGGACGCCTGAAGTCCATGCTGACCGCCGGCCATTCCTGATGGCGCGCGGGCGGATCAAAACCGCGCTGCGCCATTGGTTTACGGACCAGGGGTTTACAGAGGTCGAGCCCGGCTGCCTGCAGGTTTCGCCGGGCAACGAGACCCACCTGCACGCCTTCAAGACCGAGCGGACCGGCACCGATTTGGTGAACGCGCCCCTCTACCTGCACACCTCGCCAGAGTTCGCCTGCAAGAAGCTGCTGGCAGCCGGCGAGACCAAGATCTTCACCTTCACCCCAGCGTTCCGCAATCGCGAGCGCGGCGCCCTGCATGCGCCAGAATTTACCATGCTCGAATGGTACCGGACCGGCGAAACCTACGAAGTCTTGATGCGCGATTGCGGTGACATCCTGCGGCTAGCATGCGAGGCGGCTGGCACCGATGTCTTTCGCTACCGTGCCCGCAGCTGCAATCCGGCTGCACCTGCCACGGAAATCACCGTCGCCGACGCCTTCACCCGTTTCGCCAATATCGACCTGCTGTCGTCGATCACGCCAAAGGGCGTCAATCGCGAAGCGCTTTCCTTGATGGCCGATGCCTCCGGGATCTCTCTTCGTGCGGACGACAACTGGGCCGACATTTTTTCGAAAGTTCTCGTCGAGCGCATCGAACCGCAACTTGGCAACACGACTCCGGCGTTGCTGACCGAGTATCCCATCGCCCAAGCCGCCCTTGCTCGCCCCGATCTTTCCGATCCCCGCATCGCCGAGCGCTTCGAGCTGTACGCGTGCGGCGTCGAACTCGCCAACGGCTTTGGCGAACTGACCGACGCCACCGTACAGCGCTGGCGCCTGGAAGCGGAGATGGAAGAAAAGCAGCGCATCTACGGCGAGCGCTACCCGCTCGACGAAGACTTCCTGACCGCCCTGGAGATGATGCCGCCGGCTTCCGGTTGCGCACTGGGTTTCGATCGCCTCGTCATGCTCGCCACCGGCGCCGATCACATCGACAAGGTGCTGTGGACACCACTGCCCCAGGAAGCTGGAGGCAGCCTCAAATGACGAAGCCGCTGCAGACGTTGCGCACTGCCGGCGATGTTGTCGCCGCGGGTCTGGCGCCGCAGGACCGCGAGGAGGGCATCGCGCGCGTAGAGCAGCGCTACGCAGTGGCCATTTCCCCGGCAATTGCCGAACTGATTGACCCCTGCGATCCCGACGATCCTATTGCGCGCCAATTCGTGCCCGACGCGCGCGAACTTGACCATACGCTAGCCGAACGCGCCGACCCGATCGGCGACGAGGTTCACAGCCCGGTGCCCGGCATCGTCCACCGCTACCCGGATCGCGTGCTGCTGAAGATCGCCAGCGTCTGCCCGGTCTATTGCCGCTTCTGCTTCCGCCGCGAGATGGTGGGGCCAGAACACGGCCACGCATTGTCGCCGGCCGAACTGGATGCCGCACTTACCTACATCCGCGCGCGCCCGGAAATTTGGGAAGTGATACTCACCGGCGGCGACCCGTTCGTGCTGTCCGATCGCCGTATCGCCGAGATAACGCAAAAGCTTTCCGCAATCGATCACGTGAAGATCATGCGCTGGCATACGCGCGTACCCGTCGTGCAGCCCGAGCGCGTGACCGATCAGTTGGTATCGGCGCTCACGCCGTCAAACTCTGACACCACCATCTGGGTCGCGCTGCACGCCAACCACGCGCGCGAACTGACGCCACAAGCCCGCACCGCATGCCGCAAGCTGATCAATCGCGGCATCACGCTGGTGAGCCAAAGCGTGCTCCTCAAGGGCGTCAACGACGACGTGGAGACGCTTGCATCCTTGATGCGGGCGTTTGTCGAGACGGGGATCAAGCCCTACTACCTGCACCATCCTGATCTGGCGCCCGGCACCGCTCACTTGCGCGTCGGCATCGCAGACGGCCGGGCCCTAATGCGCGCATTGCGCGGCCGCCTCTCTGGCCTTGCCCAACCCACTTACGTCCTCGACATTCCCGGCGGCTATGGCAAGGCCCCGATCGGCCCAGACTACCTGAAAGAATCCAGCGAAGGCTTTGCGCAAGTCGAAGACTGGAACGGCAATCAGCATCGCTATGAACCTTAATTTTCCACATCGCCGCAGCATGCCGGAGCAACAGAAGCTCTAATTCCGCTCCACGGCGCTGTCAGGAATCTCATAGCGTTCGTTGCCGAGCGAGATCATGAAGCTGTCGACCTCACGCGTCGTCACCAGCCTGCGCTTGGATGCGTCCGCCTTGCTGATGTCGGTACCTGCGACCTTGCCATTGGCAAAATAGATCTGCCGGCTGCCGCCGTCCGGCAGACTGACTTTGACGACGATCAGCGCGCCTTTCCGCATGATGCCGAAGTCGCATTGCGTCATCGGTTTGGCCATCGAAACCCCGCAGCGCAATCGCCCTTTGGGCTGGAACTGTGCGGCCGCCGCTGCCGCGGCAGCATCCTGCGCAGCCACCGTCGCCGCGCGCTGGCTGTTCGAGATTGATATCAGCGTTACGCCGTCGATCTCATCGACGACGCGTCCGCCGGTCTTTGCCACGTACTTGCGCACGAATACGCTCTCCGCCGCTCCCGGACAGCCAACCAGAACGGCGGAGCCGTCGAGATGGCGCAACGTAGCGGCGGACTCACCCATCTGCCGGCAGACGCTACCCTTCACTGGATACCCCTCGCCGATAGGATTGAGCGACACCGGCCATGACGTCTCTGCTGCTGCAGGCCACGCGATCGCCAATGACATCGCAGCAGCCAGCGCGCCAGACTTCATTGCCATCCCCATCACGTCACCGCCGCTGATTGATCCGCGGCGCAATGATACAGCATGGCCGCATTGCTCGCAGCGGCGTTGCGCATCCGCACACATCCTCGATGCTCGTCACAAAAAAAGTGATCGAATTCCAATTGACTCAAACAGCGCGATGCATCATACACCCGCTCCCGCGCAGCGATGCGCGACGACACCGTGCTTAGAAGGCGATTGAAAATGAACTCGGTCATCATTCATCGGGAAACGTCCCCGCTATCCGGTCAGGTCTCAGACCTGACGTGCGATGGCGTCGTGTCGACGACCGGAGATGGCCGGAGCCGCTTTAGATAGCGCGCTCATAATCGCTTCGCACGAAGCAGGCCCTCCCCGGCAACGCCGCGGGAGGGCCTTGTCGTTTTGGGCTCACTCACGGACCGTCAATCTCCAACGGAACAGCTGCGCGACAGCAGATCTGTTCAAAGGAAGTTCGCGTTTCGCGCAGGCGAAGCGTCCAGTGGTGAAGAATTCGGTTACTTCGACTGTTCCTCGAGAGGTCGTGGGTTCGAATCCCACCCGCCCGGCCATCGGGCGGTAGCTCAGCGGTAGAGCGCTAAACCGGTTCGACATGTTCCCTGGACGCGCCACCTGCGCGATCTCAAGTCCGCCCGATGGTGAGGATGACGGTTACTTCGTCTTCCAACGATCCCGTACCGTCGTCGACATTTTTTCCTCGGGCGGACCTGAGATTTGATTTGGAAATTGAAAGCGTTCGCGTGGCTGACGCCCAGTGGTGCAGGAATTCCCTCTCCCCATCCTTCAGGGGAGAGGGAGTAAGTGCCGTACTAGGCGTCACACTAAGACGAGAAGCGAGAACAGAGAAAGAAAGCAAAGACACGGGCGACGACACATACGGCCGATGGTGATGAGAACGGATACTTCGATCCTCGTCCACGCGGGTGCAAGCCCGAGTGAGGAACTCAACCCGTCTCACAGGTTCCTCGGTCATTGTTTCGTTCGTGAGTTTGAATAGGTGATGCGATGCGATTGAACATGTTCAAGGGCAAGACGGCACGCACGGCGGAGCGCACGCATGAGGGCGCACGCGCGGTGAAGCTCAACGATGAGCTGCGCCTGCGCCGCACGGTCCTGTCGTGCATGCTGTGGGAGAACGAGTTCTACGAGGATGGCGAGGCCATCTCCGCGCGCATCACGTTGCTCGCCGAGAAGGTCGCGCCGGAAGCCGTGGCGGCTTTGGCCATCGAAGCGCGCACGCAGATGAACCTGCGTCACGCTCCGCTGTTGCTATTGACCGTTCTCGCCAAGACCGGTGCCAAGACGGAGAAACTCGTCGCCAACACGGTGGTCGAGGTGATCCAGCGTGCCGACGAACTGTCGGAGCTTGTCGCCATCTACTGGCGTAACGGCAAGGTGCCGCTGTCGGCCCAGCTCAAGAAGGGCCTGGCTCGCGCGTTTGCCAAGTTCGATGCCTACCAGCTGGCGAAGTACGACCGGCCGGGCCCCGTACGTCTGCGTGACGTGCTGTTCCTGGTTCACGCCAAGCCGAAGGCAACCGAGCAGGCCGAGGTCTGGCGCAAGCTGGCCGGCAAGGAGCTCGATTCTCCCGACACGTGGGAGGTCGCGCTGTCTGGCGGCGCGGGCAGGCGCGAGACGTTCACGCGTCTCATCGGTGAGGGCAAGCTCGGCTATCTGGCTCTGTTGCGCAACCTGCGCAACATGGCCGAATCCGGTGTGAGCGAAAGGCTGGTTCGCCGCGCGATCCTGGACCGCAAAGGCGCGCAGCGTGTTCTGCCCTTCCGTTTCGTTGCGGCAGCGCGCGCTGCACCGCTGTTCGATCGCGAGATCGACCAGGCGTTGCAGGCCGCGATCACGGACCAGACGGCACTCGCCGGCCGCACCATCGTGCTGGTCGACGTATCGGGCTCGATGGACGCACAGTTGTCGCGCCGTTCGGATCTATCGCGCATGGACGCGGCAGCGTCGTTGGCGTCGGTGATCAACGGCGACGTTCGTATCTTCACGTTCTCCAACGAGATCGTGGAGGTTCCAGCGCGCCGCGGTCTGGCGGGCATTGATGCGGTTGTGCAGTCGCAGCCGCACGGTGGCACGTACTTGGGCAAGGCCGTGAAGCATGTGAATGGCCTAGAGCACGACCGCCTGATCGTCATCACCGACGAACAGTCGCACGACGACGTGCGCGACCCCGCCGCGCCGCGCGCCTACATGATCAACGTAGCCTCTGCCCGCAACGGCGTCGGCTACGGCAAGTGGGTGCACTTCGACGGCTTCTCGGAGCACGTGCTGCGCTACATCGCGGAGTACGAGCGCGAGTTCGGCTAGTCGCAACCTCGAAAAGGGGTCAGACCCATGGGTCTGACCCCACCTCAACGCTGCCAACCAGCTATCTGCGCCGCAACGGCCAATCGATGACGCTTGCCGAAAACAATGCCCACCACACGATCACCGGCTGCAACGCTAGTCGCGGCACGTGATACCACCAACGCCAGTCGCCGCTGGCCATCGCGAAGCTGTCGATGGCGTGCTTGAAATTTGCGGGCCAGACGCAGAGGGCGTAGACGGCCATAGCGATACCCGCGGCGCGGCGGAAGCGGCGCGTGAGCAGGGCCAGCGCAACAGCCAGCTCGAACAGGCCGGAGAGAAAGATCACGACGCCGGGATACGGCACCCAATCCGGAGTGATGGCGAGAAACGGCTCGGGCCTCGCCAGGTGAATGATCCCGGCAACGAAATAGAGCGCCGCAATGATCCAGCGCATGATGCCGCGCGTGGGTTCGGCGTGCTCGATAGAACCGAAGGCGTCAGACATCGCGCGCCGCCCCGGTTGCAAATGGGTCAGACCCGCCGGGCCTGACCCAAATGTCACATCAGTTCGCGCCGCCTTCGAGCAGCCGCCGCGCGATCACCTGCGCCTGGATCTCGGCCGCACCCTCGAAGATGTTGAGGATGCGCGCGTCGCAGAGGACGCGGCTGACCGGATACTCCAGCGCAAAACCGTTGCCGCCGTGGATTTGCAGGGCGTTGTCCGCATTCGCCCAGGCGACGCGGGCGCCAAGCAGCTTGGCCATGCCTGCCTCGAGGTCGCAACGCCGGCCCTGGTCCTTCTCGCGCGCGGCGAAATAGGTCAGCTGACGCGCGATCTGCACCTCGACGGCCATCATCACGACCTTGTTGGCGACGCGCGGGAACGAATAGATCGGCTTGCCGAACTGGTTGCGCTCCATGGCGTACTTCAGCGCCAGGTCCATCGCGCACTGCGCCACGCCGACAGCGCGGGCGGCCGTCTGAATGCGTGCGGCTTCGAACGTGTTCATCAGCTGCTTGAAGCCCTGGCCCTCGACGCCGCCGAGCAGATGCGACTCGGGCACTTCGAACGCGTCGAAGGAGATGTCGTACTCCTTCATGCCGCGGTAGCCGAGCACGTGAATTTCGCCGCCAGTCATGCCCGTCGCCGGGAACGGGTTGGCATCGTCGCCGCGCGGCTTTTCAGCCAGCAACATCGACAGGCCCTTGTAGCCCTTCTCGTCGGGGTTCGTGCGCACCAGCAGCGTCATGACGTCGGCACGAACAGGATGCGTGATCCACGTCTTCTGGCCGGTGACGACGTACTTGCCGTCTTTCTTCACCGCGCGCGTCTTGAGCGAGGCGAGGTCGGAACCCGTGTTCGGCTCGGTGAACACCGCCGTCGGCAGCATCTCGCCGGACGCCAGCTTCGGCAGGTACTTCTGCTTCTGCTCGTCCGTGCCGTTGTTGAGAATGAGTTCGCCCGCGATCTCGGACCGCGTGCCCAGCGAGCCGACGCCGATGTAGCCGCGCGACAGCTCTTCGGAAACGACGCACATCGCTTCCTTGCCCAGCCCCATGCCACCGAATTCTTCCGGCAGCGACAGACCGAACACGCCGAGTTCCGCCAGCTGAGTCACGATCTCCATGGGAATATAGTCGTTCTTCAGATGCCACTCGTGCGCATGTGGCACGACTTCAGCCTCGGAGAACTTGCGCATCTGCTCGTGAATCTCGGCATGCGTCTCGTCGAGGCCCGAGTTGCCGAACGTCGTGGAGCCGGGATGATCAGCAATCAGCTCAGCCAGGCGCGCCTTCACGCCGTCGTCGCTGCCTGCGGCCACGATGTCGGCTACGCTGTCCTCGAAGCGGCGGACATCCGCGACCGGCACGCCGAGCGCCGTCACGCGCACGACCTCGCCCTGGTTCATTGGAATGCCGCCGGCGATCTGCGCCAGATACTCGGCAAACCCCGCAGTGAGCAGCAAATGCTCGATCTCACCGAGCGACCCGCCCTCGTTCAGTCGGCTCGCCCAGGCATGCAGCTGGCGCAGGCCTTCCACCGTCGTGGCCAGCCAGGCGAGGCCATGCGACGCATGCTGCGCGGCGTCGATCGAACCCAATTCCTTGACGCGGGCTGCCACGCCGGTCTTGGCAGACGCCAGGATCTTATCCGCGGCCGCTACGGCCTCCGCCGCCCGTTCCAGAAGGGCCTCGGGCCCCTTGCTGATGAGATCGGTCTGGGGCTTCAGCTTGGCAACGGACATCGGTCTCTCCTGAACGGCGGCTTCGGCCGCGGCAACATATCTGCGACACTCGGAATGCCCGCAAATTAGCGGCAAGGCGCCGCAACGCAACGCCTGATTACGCGACAGTTTGGTGCGCGGTACGCGACGAGACGGCGCGGGAAAAGGCTAATGGGCGGGAAATCCCATTGCGAAACGCCCGATTGCCGTCCTGCGTTGCATCGAAAGCGTTTACCAACGCCACGCTCGGCAATAGGGTCGCCCGTTAACGTCCCCCAGACCAAGTTGCCAGAGAAGCCGCCGACGCATGAAGACGCCACAGCCCCCACAGACGCTCCTCGCGTCGATCTATCGGCTTTACGAGCACAGTGGCTTCTCGATGGCGGGCAGTGTCGCCTTCTCTTTCGTCGTTTCGCTTTTTCCGTTCTGCATCTTCCTCGGCGCGCTCGCCAGCATCTTCGGCGGCCGCGAACTGGCCGATCAGGCCGTTGGCCAGCTGTTTCAAGTGCTCCCCAAGCAGGTCGCCGAGGGCCTCGTGCCGCAGGTCGAGAATATCATGGGCACGCGCCGCATCGACCTGCTGACGTTCAGCGGTGGCCTGGCTCTGTTCTTCGCCACCAGCGCCATCGAAACGCTGCGCGCTGCGCTGAACGGCGCTTACCGCGTGCACGAGACGCGCGCTTATCCACTCTGCCTGCTGCTGTCGATGTGCTTCGTGTTCGTCAGCGCCGTTTCCATGCTGGTGCTCACCTGGACGGTCGTCGTTGGCCCCACGATAGCCGCCGAATTCGAACCGTCGTGGCTGAAGACGCTACTGGATTCCAGCTGGCTCACCGTCACCAAGCGCTATGCCCTCGCTGGGGCCGTCATCGGCGCGCAGTTGTTCGCCTTCCATCTCTGGCTTGCGGCCGGCAAACGCCGCATGCGCGACGTGTGGCCGGGCGTGGCCTTATCAGTCGTGCTGTGGCTGGCGCTGGCGGCGCTCTATTCGTACTACCTTAACTTCAATGACTACGCCCGCTTCTACGCCGGCCTGTCGCAGTTGATGGTGGCCCTGATCTTCTTCCAGTTCACCGCGATCATCATCATTCTCGGCGCCGAGCTGAACCGCGGCATGATGGAATTTAAAAAGCTCACGATTGGCGATGAAATCGGCGTGGGCGGCATGGCACGAAACGCCAATACCTGAAAGCGGAAGCGCGCGCACTTGCGGTACGCACGCCTCCGTCGCGCAATCGAAAGGCCGATGAGCGCTACTGCTTCACGGCCTCGACATCGATGACCAGTTCCACGTCCTTCGCGGCCGGCCCCAGGTCCCGCTTGATCGCGAAATCGGCCAGCGTCAGCTTTGTGGCGCCGGTGAAACCGACGCGCTCGCCACCCCAGGGATCCTTGCCACCGCCGACGAAGTTGGCGTCGATCGCCACTTCCTTGGTGACGCCGTGCAGCGTCAGGTCGCCGGTGATCGTCGCCTTGCCGTCACCGGACGCCTTGACGGATTTGCTGACGAACGTCGCGGTCGGAAACTTCGCCGTATCCAGGAAGTCGTCGCTGCGTAGATGCTTGTCGCGTTCGGCGTGATTGGAGCTAACGCTTGCCGGATCGATCTCGACCTTCACGGCCGACTTGGAGGGATCCTTCTCATCATAACTGATGGTGCCAGAGAACTTGTCGAAGCGGCCCGTCAACCAGCTGAAGCCCAGGTGCTTGATGCGGAACGTGATCGATGCGTGCTGGCCCTTGGTGTCGATGGCATAGTCCGCGGCCGAAGCCGGGCTTGCTGACAGCAGAGCGCTGCCCATCAGCATCAAACCAGCCAACGGCCGGATCATCGTCTTGAATGTCATGCGAAAGTCTCCATGGTTAGTCAGATTTGCTGAACGGGCCGGACCACATGCGTGTCAGGATGTGGCTCTTGTCCCAGACGTGATGCTTGATTGCAGCCAGCGCGTGGACGGCCACCAAGCCCATCGCGGCCCAGGCCAAAACCATATGGATGGTGCCCGACGTGCTTTCCTGCCCCGCGCCGGTCAGCGTCGCCGGCACGTCGAACCAGCCGAACACGCTGATGGGCTTCCCGTCAGCAGTCGAGATCAGGTAGCCGCTGATCAGCAAGGCGAACAGCAACGGGTAGAACCCCCAATGCACGACCTTCGATGTCACCCGCTCCATCGCCGACAGCTCGGCATCCGATGGCTTGGGATTGAGAACGCGCCAGACCAGGCGGAACACGAGCGCGAAGAGAAACAGCATGCCGGCGCTGCGATGAATGTCGGGCGCTGCCGTGTACCAGGGCGAATAATAGTCGAGCCCGGTCATCCAGAGCCCGAGGGCGAACAATGCCACCATGGCGACAAACATCACCCAGTGCAGCACCCAGGTGACGGCCCCCCAACTCGATTTCGTATCCGTAATCCGCATCGTCCCCCGCGGCTTAGCGCAACGCTGGATACGTAGGTGCGATGGCGTACGGATCAAGCCATCGCTAACGCGAACGGGCCCCGAAGGGCCCGTTGCGTATGTCATATCTGCGAGCTGGCCAAGATTGCGGCTAAGCCGCCTTCTTTGTGCGCGGTGCGGCTACTGCCGTTGCCCGCGGCGCCGTAACCTTGCGGCCACCCGCCTTCCAGGCATGCTCAGGCATGTCCTCGCCGCGCTTGTGGACCTTGAGAACCACTTCGCCGGCGCTGAATGCTTGGCGCAGGATCTCGACACACTTGTAGGGATCGGCATCTCCGGACATGAAGATGTCGAGCGCAGCATACTCAGCCTCGGGCCAGCTATGGATCGAGATGTGACTCTCGGCCAGCACAGCAACGCCCGTCACGCCTTTGTTGGGCATGTGGTGCAGATGGATGTTTAGGAGCGTGGCGCCAGAGGCATCAACGCAATTTTTCAAAGTCGCTTCCACGTGCTTGAGGTCATCAAGACGCTTGGCACCAAACAGATCGACGATCAGATGCGAACCAGCAAATCGAACGCCATCGCGTTCGACAAAGAAGTCTTTTTTCGAGCCGAACGCTTCACGCGCAGGTACGATATCTTCCTCATGGGCGGTGCTTGAACGAGTCAAGTCCATCCCCAATTGGAAGAGGGTGTCATTAAAGGCCATATGACCCTCCCCAACCAGCAGATAGATTCAACCCGCCCGCTCCTTACCTTTTGCTTTGGGGATCGTGTCCTTGGGCCTTGGGGCAGGTGGACGAACGGTGTGGGGGTCATATGAGGCCAACACCCCCCCTGCGCAAGAAAAAAATGTCCCCTGCGAAAACAAAAGTTTCGCTCGCCTTCACATGGGCTTAACAGCGATCTGCTTGGGTGTGAATCGCAGTGGCAAAAAAGCGCCGCAGAACGGCCATTTGCGCTGACATGAAGCTTTCGGCAGCGCGACGGCGCGTCAGAACCGCGCGGCCACGCCTGTGCCCTCAACGAAACAGCTTATCGAGCAGCTTCTTGGCTTTTGATTCGCCTTTCGAATCTTTTCCGACCAGCTCGTCGACGATCTCACCCGCGTCCTTGCCTTTGAATCGCTTGCCCAGTTCCTGCACGGCGCTGCCCACGTCCGCCTTGTAGCTCGGCTTCTCCCACGACCCGGACACCCGCACAGGCACCTCGATACCTGCTAGCCCCTTCTCGTCATCCGCCTCGCTCCCGGCGAGCTTGGGCCGCACGGTATAGTCGAGCGACCTGTCCGGCAGCAGCACCGAGCCAGAGCCGGTCACCTGCACGATGTCGCTCGTCAGCCGCAGATCGTTGTTGGAGGCAACGCCGTCCTGGATCTGCCACGTTGCCGTCAGGCTGGAGAACGCAGTCTTGTCGCCCGGCTCCGGCTTGAGTCCCTTGAAGCGGCCGTCCGCCAGGTTCTCCGCCATCCTGTTGATGTCGATCCCACGCACGGCCCCCTGGGCCACTTTCAAGTCGGCCTTGCCGGCCAGGGATTCGATCACCGCCCGTTGATGCGGGCCAGATCCGGCCACAGCGATGCTGGCTTTGCCTTGCCCCTCGATCCAGTCGAGCTTGGCAGCATCCTGCAACAGCGGCCGCATGGCGATATTGTCGAGCGTCAGGTTCAGCCCGACGTGCGCCGTCTCTGCCGATCGTCCGTCCAGAACCACGAAACCACGCCCGTGGCCGCCGTACAGCACGGCATCTTCGATCGTGGCCTTCAGCACGCTGTCGGCAAGCCCCAAGGCAATGCGCGACGCGCCGAACTTGATGTCCTTGTACAGCAGGCTGCCGATGGAAAGCTTGAGGTCCGCATCGGCCGCGGTCAACGCCGTCAGCCGGATGGGATCTTCGTTCCACCCGCCGCGCGCCGTATAGCCGTTAACGCGTGTGCCCGGCGCCGGCGCGTCCTTTGGCGGCTGCTCAATCAGGTTCTCGATCGAAGACCCGCCTTCGCCGCCGCCTGGCGTTTGCGCGTCAGGCGCTAGCGCCTTCGCCGGCGCGACGAACGCATTGAGATCCAAGTCTGCGATCTGCAATTCGCCGCGAAGCAATGGCCGGGCAGCGCCCGCATCGAGCGAAAGGTGCCCCGTTGCCGTCGCCCCGTTCGCCGTGAGCGTCGCGTTCGTCAGCGCGTAAACCTTGGCCGAGCGCCGCAGTTGCCCGGTGAAATTCAGCGTGCCGAAGTCGGCGTCCGCGGGCACGCTGGCACCCAGCCACGCCGCCGTCTTCGCAATCGAAGCCGCATCGACCGTCAGAGACCCCTCGGCCTCGCTGTTGGCAGGAAACACGGTGCCTTCGTAGTTTGCCGTGAATGGCCGTGACGTCAGCTTCAACGCCACGCGCGACGATCCATGTGCCAGCAGCGGCTCGATAGCGCCGAGTTCCAGCGTGAAAGCGATGTTCTCGCCCCGATAGTCGAACGCACCCTTGGCCGTCGCTGGGCTCTGCAGCGAGTGGACTGCCACCCGCGCGGAAATTCCGGTCGCCTCGTGCGCCTTATCCGTTCGCGCGTCGGCATAGCGCAACGTGCCGTTTTCGATCGTCAGGTCGCGCAGGCTTACATTGGAGATGTCATGCCGCTTCAGCACATCCATCGACAACGGTTCGCCCGGCCCCGCGCCGGGCCCCGCGTCTGTCGCCGTCTCACCCGCCGCCTGCGCTAGTCGGACTGGACTACCGCCAAAAGCTGCGGTGCGCGACATCTCCCAGTTGTTGCGCCCGCTGCCATCGACTGCCAGCGAGATCACCGGATCTTTCAGCACGACGCTTTCGACGATGACTTCACGCCAGAGCAGCGGCCACAGCGCCACGTGCACGTCGACGGAGCGCATCGCCGCCAGCGGCGGACCTTCCATGCCGGGAGGCGCCGACAGCGTGACGTCTGCCAGTGAGACGTGGGCCGTCGGCACAGCTGAAAATGTTGCCGGCCCGTTGACTGTCAGGTCGCGGCCGGTGCGCGCTTTCACCTCCGCCACCAGCCGGTCGCGGACCACGTCGCCCGGAAACAAGAGTGATAGCGCCATCACGCCGCCGCCGACGATCACGCCAAGCACCGACAGCGCGATGAGCGTGTTGCGTAAGGCATGCGACTGAGGAGGCGGTGGCGGCCTGCGACGCGGCGGACCAGAACGCGTACCGGCAGGCGGCCGCTCATGCTGCGGCCGGTAGCGTTCCGGCGGAGGCGGCCCCGGAGGACGGCGGGGAGGGCGTTCGAACGTCATGTGCTTTTGTGCTCTTGAAGCCTTCCGCCTTCATGAGCGGAAAATGGCACCAATACAAGGCGACGCCCGGCTCGTAACCCGTCTTCGGCTACACAACTGCCCGTTGACTCCCCTGTCGCCAATCGGCACCAGCCCGCCGGGCTTCGCGATTGCCCGCGCGCGCTGATCGTCCGCCTGAATCATGATTCAGCCTGTTGAATCAGTCATCTCTTCGTCACCCCTTCAGCAAATTTCAGACAGACGCCGGACGTGGCTACGCCATCCGAATCGGGCAGGTTCAACCTATGAGTGAACCTGCTTTTTGGACGTTTGCTCGCCGCCCAGTGGCGCTTGCGCTGGCCGGCGTAGTTGGTCTTACCGCCTTCAATCAGCTATTGGGCTCGCGCCTCGAGGCCGCCGCGCCCTTGTCTCTCGTGTCGCTCAGCGGCCGCGCGGTCGCCGTCGATGGCGACACGCTGGACCTCGACGGCCGGCGCGTTCGCCTCGAAGGCATCGACGCGCCGGAGATGGGGCAAACGTGCGGGCGCCGCTGGATCGGCACATGGAACTGCGGCCGCGCCGCACAGAAGGCGCTCAACAGCCTCGTGGACGGCCGCCGTATCGAGTGCCAGAGCAAGGGCCAAGACAAGTACGGCCGCGAACTCGGGATCTGCTTCGTCGACGGCCATGACATCAACGCCGAACTTGTGCGCCAAGGCATGGCCTGGGCCTTTGTGAAGTTCTCGCAGAGCTACGTCAGCCAAGAAGCAACCGCGCGGGAAAACAAGACCGGCATTTGGCAAGGCACCGCCGAAGCGCCGTGGACCTTCCGCGAGCAGAAGTGGCAGACGGCTGAAACCACGGCACCAAGGGGCTGCGCCATCAAAGGTAACATCACCGCCAACGGCAAGATCTACCACGTGCCTTGGGGCGACTGGTATAGCAAGGTCAAGGTCGAACCCGGCAAGGGCGAGCGCTGGTTCTGCAGCGAAGCCGAAGCCACCGAAGCCGGCTGGCGCCCGGCGATTTCGCACTAACGTACGAGAAGGCCGGCGACGATATCGTCGCCGGCCTTTTAGTCGTCACTTACTTCTGCGCGTTCATCAACTCGATGAATTTGTTCCAGTTCAAAGTTATTCCGTTTTCGCGTTTGGTTCGCCCGTTACACCACGTGATCCCAGCCCGCGTGAGCACGAGATCTCCGTGATGAATTTTCCCATCGGGCGAGTAGACATCAAACTCAACGCCCTTGTTTTTTACTTCCATTTCTAAATCGAACGATTTGATTGTGACTTGCATTTTACCCTCTGCATCCGTGGCTCGAGCACATGTACGCGAGTCGCGAATGCAACTAAAGGTTGAAAACAGATCACGCTGCATTTGTTGCTGCCCTACGTCCCGACCAGTCCACCCGCAGCGTGGCGAACATCACGGCGGTTAGGGCCAGGAAGCCGCCGATAGCGCCGGCCAGCAGCGCGTAGTCTTCAAGACGCAGGATCAGGTACAGCAGCGCGTAAAGCGCCAGCAGCACGCCGAGCATGATGAGCCCCTTACGCGGGCTCGCCTGCGCCTTAGCGATGTACAGCGCCAGCATGCCGCTCGTTGCGCCCGCCGCCGTAAGGTACGCCGGCTCGAAGCCGATATGCTCGGCCAGCGACAGCAGCAGCACATAAAAGAACACCATCGCCAGACCGACGAGCAGATACTGCACCGCGTGCACCGGCCGCGCCGAACCTACTTCCATCAGGAACACGGCCATGAACGCCGTCGCCAGGAACATCAGTGCGTATTTCGCCGCGCGCGATGCCAGATCGTAGAAATCGACCGGGATGTAATAGTTCACGCCGAACGAAAACGGCGCCAGGCGCTGCGTCGGCCCATCCCCGTATTCGTTGCCACCCCCGGCCATAGTCCACGCATGCGGCACGCTGCGCGCAAGATGCGGAATCTGCCAGCGCGAGGTGAAACCCTGGTCGCTCACGGCGCGATCCGTCGGCAGGAAATTTCCCGTGAAGCTGGGATGCGGCCATGGGCTCTGCAGCGAAACGACGGTATCGCGCGCAACGGGTGCGAAGAACATGCTCGAGCTGCCGTCCAGGTTCAGCGCGAACGTGAAGTCGAACGCCTTGATGGATTGCCCCTCCACGGCCGGCGAGTTGCCGAGCCGCGCGTGGATGCCCTGCGCGCCGTACCCTGGCAAGCCCAAACTCGGATCGAACACGACATCTGCACCACCGTTGATTTTCAACGCCGCCGTCGATTTCAGCCCGGAAACGTCGCTGATCGATACGGCCAGCAGCGCATCGCTCCAGCGGATCGTCTTCGCATCGGGCGCCACCTCGGCCAAGTTGGGTGCATCGAACCGGCCAGAGAAATTCAACGTGCTTGAGTACACCGTTACATTGTAGATCGATCGCGACAGCACCTTCGGCACCGCGTTGCCATCGATCGCCGTCGCCGACGGCAGGAACACCGCGCGCCGCTCCTGGATTTCCTCGATCTGCTTTTCGCCTTGCGTAATCGTGCGCGACACCGTGTAGGGCACCACGAGAAACGGGCCGATGATCGTCTGCTGCTCGCCCCACTCCTGCGCGATCTGCGAGGCGACGCCCGTCGCATGCTGCGAGCGCTCCTCGATCAGCACCCAGACAAGCAACAACGGAATGGCGAGCATCAAGATCAGCGCCGCAATCAGGAAGAACTTTACGCCCGGACTGCGCAACGCATGACCGAGGGCAGTCGATAAATTCTCCACGGAATGAACCTCGCTTTGGATGACTAACTTTGAAGCCTGGCCCCAACCTGTGCCGATCTGCAGCAGCGCTTGGGTGTCCAGCCGAGCGACATTACTTCGGCGTAACCAGCGCGCCGACAGGAACGGGCGGCACATCCCGGCAATCTCCAGTACGGACCCGTAACGGCCGGACCTGTCCCAGAGTGTTTCCGGACAACGTGTGCCGCGACGCAAGGGGTCAGACCTCGGTCTGACCCCGGCCACGCGTGACACGCCGCCTGTCGCCAGCCCATATCGTCGCTGCCTGCAGCCGACAAGTTGTGGCGAACCGCGCGGACACGCGATACACAGACCCGGCTCGCGTCATCCCGGCCCCGGCGAACGCCGTCAGTCTCACTTCGTGGCTTCGAAACAATGATCTCCACCACGTTCGCGCGCGCCGCCATTCCGGTCGTCAAAACCGGTAGCGACTATCCAATGCAAACGTTGAAGGCAGAGCCGGCCCGGCTATTCGCGCTGCTCGATGCCGCCACGCGTCACGCCCCGGCGGCAGCCCTGCGCCAACTCGACAAGATCTCGCGTCATTGGCTCGTGCGCTGGAACAGCCCGCATCTCTCCGAGATCGATGCGATTGCCGAAGCCGTCGGCCGGCCCGGCGTCTACTTCTTTTCGGTCAACTACGAATGGGGCTGCACCACTGCCGCCAAGCCCGCACCGGATCATAAATCCGCCCGGCTGATGCGCGTGCTGGACTGGCGCACGCCCGGCCTCGGCCGCAACATCATCGCCGCCGACGTCGATGGTGCGGCTGGCCGCTACCTCACGCTGACATGGCCGGGCTACACCGGCGTGCTGACGGCCATGGCACCCGGCCGCTTTTCCGCTGCGCTCAACCAGGCCCCGATGCGCAAGCCGTTCGGTGTTTTTGTTCTCGATTGGGCCCAGAACCGCGCGCGCGTCTGGCGCATGCCGCACCAGATGCCCGGGCATCTTCTGCGCAGCGTCTTCGACGAAGCCAAGAACTTTGCCGATGCCCGTTCGCGCCTCATCACCACGCCGATCTGCGCGCCGGCGATCTTTACGCTGGCTGGCCTCAAGCCCAACGAAACGGTCGTGATCGAACGTACGGAAACGGAAGCGCGCGTACACGACGGCGCCAACGTGGCCGCCAATCACTGGCAGGCCGCCGGCTGGCAGGGCCGTCCGCGTGGCCAAAACAGCGCCGGCCGCGCCTGCCAGATGCACGCTATTCCGGCCGACTTCGATACAAGTTTTCCATGGATGAAAGCGCCGGTTCTGAACGATCACACGCGGCTCGTCGCGATGGCCGATGCCTCTCAGGCCCGACTGATCGCGCAAGGCTGGGAAGCCGACGGCCCCGCCACCCTGCCGCTCGACATCACGCTGCTATAGCGGCCCGATCAATATCCGAGCCACGCCTCGAGCGGACCCTTCGGCAGGGGTACCATGAACCAGCGCTCGAACATGAAGAACAGCGCCAGCGGCACGGCAACGCCCACGGCAAGTGATTTCGGTAGCTTCTCGCGGCCGATGATCATCATGAACAGCGCGATGAAGAAGCCGGACGCCGCGTAAATGCCGATGTAGTGAATGGCCACCACGTAGAGCACGAGCGGCAGCAGCACGCTCAACACGCGCCCGAATCCTGCCGTTGTCACGAAGACCGGATCTTCGCCTTCCGCTCCATGGCGCAGCACGCGAACGATGTTGGCGAAGCTGGCCGCGCCCATCAGTGATGCAACGATAAACGGGAAGAAGCCGGACGCGGGCCCCTGCCCTTCCACCCAGCCGAAACCCAACCGCACGCATTCGCGGATCACGACAGCGGACAACACCAGCAGCGCCAGGGACGTCGCGATCTCCATCGTCTTGGCGGAAACGAGCGGATGCTCCCGGTCTTCCGGAGCGTGCTCGGCGTGCGGGACTTCTTCGGTCATGGTCTATCCAAATCAATCAAACGGCGCGGGCCGGCCCGCAAAGAGCCGGCCCGACTTTGTTACTGCTGCGGCGCTGCGAGGAAACCGGCTTCCTCCATCAACGCCTTATGCTTGCCTTCAGTCTCCGTCAGCCAGGCCTTGAACTCGTCGCCCTTCAGCGACGTCTGGTTGAAGGCGCCGTCCTGCATGAACTTCTTCCAGTCGTCCGTCGCCATCACCTTGGCGAACAGATCCTGGTAGAACGCCACCTCTTCCGGCTTGGCGTCGGGCCCCATGAAGATACCGCGCAGCATCTGGTACTGCACGTCGACGCCGGCTTCCTGGCACGTCGGGATATCAGCCCAGCTCATGTCCGCTGTGATCTTGTCTGTGTAGGTGCTGCGCGCCTTGTCGAAGATGCACAGCGGCCGTAGCGCGCCAGATTTCCAATGCGTCGCCGCCTCGATGGGGTTGTTGACCGTCGAGTTGACATGGCCGCCCACCAGCTGCGTCGCCACGGCGCCACCGCCCTGGTACGGCACGTACGTGAACTTCTTAGGCGCGATCTGCTTTTCCAGTGCGACCGTGATGATCTGGTCTTCCTGCTTGGAACCGGTGCCGCCCATCTTGAACGTCTTGTCGTCGCCGGCCTTCACGGCCTCGACATAGTCTTTCGCGGTCTTGTAGGGCGTTGTCGCGTTCACCCAAAGAACGAACTGGTCCAGCGCCAGCATCTGCACCGGCGTCAGGTCTTTCCAGTTGAACGGAACGCCCGTTCCCAGCGGCGTCGTGAACAGGTTCGACAATGTGATGGCGATCGTGTGCGGCTGCCCCTTGGCGCCCTTGACTTCAAGGAAGCCTTCAGCACCCGCGCCGCCCGCCTTGTTCACCACGACAACGGGCTGTGCCATCAGCTGGTTCTTGGCAATGACGCCCTGGATAAAACGCGCCATCTGGTCCGCGCCGCCGCCCGTGCCCGCCGGCACGATGAAGGTTACGGGGCGCGTAGGCTCCCAGGCCGAGGCAGCCGTCGGCAACGCGGCCACAGTCGTGAGCAGTCCGGCAACGGTCAGAAGTGTTCGGTGCTTTGTGGTCAGTGAGCGCATCGGAAATCTCCCTAGGCCTGAGACAAGTCAGGATGTGTTGCGTGTTCTCGTTAAGCGGACTTTCCCGCCTGCGACACCGGATCGGTCGGTCCGATCAGCCTTTCCCGTAGCCAGCCGAACATCGGCCAGAACAGCAGGATCAGACCGAGGGTCATGATCGAGCTGACGAGCCAGTTCGAGTAGAAGATGGAGAGACTGCCTTGGCTGCCGAGCAGCGCCTGGCGGAAGGCTTCTTCGGCCTTGTCGCCCAGCACGATCGCCAGCACCAGCGGCGCGAGCGGGTATTTCAATTTGTTGAACACGTAGCCGACGACGCCGAAGCCCAGCATCATCCACACGTCGAACATCGAATTGTGCACGGTGTAGGCGCCGATGGCGCACACCACGAGAATGATTGGCGCAATGATCGGAAACGGAACGCGCAGGATCGCCGCGAACAGCGGCACGCACGTCAGCACGATCAACAAGCCGACGACATTGCCGAGATACATCGACGCGATGAGGCCCCACACGAAGTCATGCTGTTCGATGAACAGCATCGGACCCGGCTGCAGACCCCAGATCATGAGACCGCCGAGCAGCACCGCTGCAGTCGGCGAACCTGGAATACCCAGCGTCAGCATCGGCAGCAGGGCACTGGTGCCGGCAGCATGCGCTGCCGTTTCAGGCGCGATGACGCCCTCGATCTCACCCTTGCCGAAGTTGTTGCGATTGCGCGAAAAGCGCTTTGCGAGACCATAAGCCATGAACGACGCCGGCGTCGCGCCGCCCGGCGTTATGCCCATCCAGCAGCCGACCAGGCAGCTGCGGATCGATGTCGCCCAGTAGGACGGCAGCTTCTTCCAGGTATCGAGAACTTTGCGGAAGTGCAGCTTGCCCGTATTGCCCTTGAACGACAGGCCATCTTCGATCGAGCACAGGATCTCGCCGATGCCGAACAGGCCGATGACCGCGATCAGGAAGTCGAAGCCCGACAGCAATTCCGGATGGCCGAACGTCATCCGCAACGTGCCGGTCATCTTGTCGAGACCGACGGCGCCCAGCGCGAAGCCGAGGCACATCGCCGCCACGACCTTGAACGGCGTGCCTCGGCTCATGCCGATGAAGCTGGCGAACGTGAGGAAGAACACGGCGAAAAATTCAACAGGCCCGAACTGCAAAGCGAACTTCGCGACCAGCGGCGCCAGGAACGTGATCATGATCACGGCAACCAGCGCGCCGATGAACGACGACGTGAACGCGGCGGTCAGCGCTTCTTCCGATCGGCCTTCCCGCGCCATGGGATGGCCATCGAAGGTCGTCGCCACGGACCACGGCTCACCAGGTATGTTGAACAGGATCGAAGTGATCGCCCCGCCGAACAACGCCCCCCAATAAATGCACGAGAGCATGATGATCGCCGACGTCGGCGGCATCGTGAATGTCAGCGGCAGTAGGATGGCGACGCCGTTCGCGCCCCCCAGTCCGGGCAACACGCCGATAATGACACCGAGAACGATGCCAATGCCCATTAGCATGAGGTTGTATGGCGTTAACGCCACAGAGAACCCATGCATCAACGATGCGATATCTTCCACGCTGGCTTTTCCAACCCCTTGCGCCGCGCGAATTCAGCCATTCCCGGCCGCGACCGCGGTCATTTGTCAGTTTCGTCAACCCGGGACGAACCGGCCCAAGGGTCGGCAATCTGCCAACTCCGGTTGTACCTTAGTTCAAGCCCATAAGCGCGAGCACCTTGCTGAAAAAAATGTTTCCTGACAAGACGGCGCGAACGTTTCTCGCTCGCGGAACCGCCGCATAATTAATCAGCGGCCGTGTGCAGCGCGAAACGGGCAGCCTGAATTTCTGGAAATTGCGGAGGCGCGGCTATGGCCAGGCGTCAGGCGACGCCGGTAGCGTACGTCACGACGACATAGAGCCGGGCCGGCTCGGATCCAGCATTACGGTAAACGTGCGGCTGGTCGGCGGCAAACAGCAGCGCGTCGCCGCCCCGCAAGAGCACCGGGCGCTCACGCCCGACGATGACTTCGACGCTGCCCTCTTCAACCACGAGGTTTTCCCGCGTTCCCGCGGCGCGTGGCTTGTTTTCTTCGCGATGGCCGGGCTGGATCGTCACCTCGTAGAACTCAACCCGCCGCTCACCGCCCAGCGGAAACAGCGCGCGGGCCACGAACTTGCCTTCGCTCGAAACGATGGCGTGCGTCTTGCTCGGCCGAAGCACTTCGGTCTCGACGGCATCCTGCGATGTCAAAAGTCCGGGAATGGAAACGTCCAGCGCCACCGCGATCTTGGCCAACAGACCCACGGTCGGCACGCTGCGTCCGGTTTCGATCTGCCCCAGCATGGCCCGGCTCACGCCCGACAGCTTCGCCAACCGCTCCAGCGAATAGCCCTGCCGCCGCCGTAACCGCTTCAGATTTTGGCCGACCACCCTGGCCAGGACCGCCGGGGCGGACGCCGCCCTATCTTGCACCGAGTCCTGCGCCGAGGCTTCCGCCCGAGCGGCTGCGTCCGCGATCTTTCGAGCCATGTCTGCCTGCGGCGCTGCATCGGCGCTCAGGGGGGAAGCGAGATCACTCTCTAGGACATGAGACATGGGTTTCGCTCGCCGGCCTGTCGCTGCTGTGTGGCAAATCGCGAGCCTGAGACAGGGGCATCGGACGGTCTGCAGCGTCGCCGGGAGAGGTTACGCAGACCGCCCGATTTCCCTCGTGCTCAAGTCGCAAGACAGACGCTACGGGCTGGGCCCGCCGCCGGGAACGAAGAAGATGTGCAAAGCTTATTCAGCGGTCTTGGATAGGCGCGGCGCCCGGCTGCGACCGAATTAACGGCGCAGTTCAGCCGCGTTGGCCCCGGCAAGGCCACCCGACACTGCGGCGCTCAATGCCGACGATCCGGCCTTCCGGGCCACGCTTTCGGGCACGATCCAAAGGCGATAACTCGCCGACTGAGACCCTTTCGAACAGCGCAGATACCCGCCTGCCGCCGTGCAGGAGCGATCCGTTTCAACCGACATCTTCTCCCGGCGATCGTGGCGCAGGATGCGCATGTCGATAGGCTGCACATCGAAACGCCCCGCCCCAACGGGTACATCCCGGAATACGCATACCAAGGAGTGCCGGCACGCACCGGCCCGCTGGCCCAGGGTATTGCCCGGTCCGAACGCGCGACCACGTGTCATCGCTGTTGCTGCCTGCTCGACACCGTTGCCAACATAACAGTTCTCACCGATGCAAATGATGGGATCGGCGGTCTTCTCGTAGCGGCGGATGCCACGCGACCCCGGTTCCATGACGAGCAGGATCGTCGCCCGCGTTTCACCGTCGATGGCCATGGCCACGCTGTCCGCGGAGTTCTCGATCGCGACTGGCTGAGGAACCTTAACGGCCCGTGCTGCGGGTGCCGCAATTTGCTCCTGGCCGCCTTGGGCAGACGCCTGAACGTCGCCTTCCGGCTGCGGTGGATTGCCGAGAGCGCTATAGCCCTCACCAAGTTCCTTTGCGGCTCGCTGCTCGCGCGCCCGGGCCAGCTTCTCGCTCAACCGGCGTGCCTCGTCCTCGCGCTCAGCTTCCATGCGGCGCTGCGCGTCGGCGTCCTGCTGCCGTTGCGCATCCGCCTGCCGTGCACTTTCAATCCGGGCCTTCGCCGCCTCGACTTCGCGGCGCCCTGCCTCTGCCTTCTCGGCGGCGAGACGCTCTGCATCGGCCTTCTCGGCGGCAACACGCTCTGCCTGCGCCTTCTCGGACGCCAAACGTTCTGCCTCCGCCCTCTCGGACGCGCGACGCTCTGCAGCGGCCACACGCTTCATTTCAGCGTCCTTGATGCGCGCCGCTTCCCGCGCCGCACGCTCTCGCGCGGCCTTGTCTTCGGCGAGGTCTTCCTCAGCCTTGCGCTTTTCCTCGGCCAGGCGCGACGCATCATCGGCAGCCCGGCGATCCGCCTCGGCCTTTTCCGCCGCGAGCCGCTGCTGCTCCGCCTCTCGCGTTGCCGTCTCAGCCGCTTCTTTTGCAGCGCGCTCGCGTGCGGCTGTCTCGCCAGCTATCCGCTGTTCTTCAGCGCGACGTTTGCTATCGGCTGCCCGCGCCTGGTCAGCGGCTTCGGCTTTGGCCCGCTCCAGCATCTCGGCCTCGTCGGCCTTTAGGCGCGCCTCATCGTCGAGCTTGCGCTCCAGGGCCTGACGATCCTTGTCAGCGGAAGACAGCGCGCTATCGGTATCATGCGCAAATCTGTCGGCGATGGAATGGGCAGCACTATCATTGGCGCGCGCCGGTGCAGCGCTCACGAACGCCGCCACACTCACGAGACCCAGCAAAGTCCGCCAGCGCACCGTCGCCATGGCCCGCACCCATATCCCTATGATTCCGCCGCAGGCACTGTCAGATGAAATTCAGGCAACAAAACGCTTGAAGCGAGTCAATCCAAAGACTCCGGCTGCGCTAGCCAGTCGCCAAGATTCCACGCAGTCCCTCGCGGTAAGTCGGATAGCGCAACGCCACGCCGAGATCGCCCTTCAGCCGTGCGTTGGAAACGCGCCGGTTGGACTCGTAGAAACTCTGCGCCATTGGCGACAGCTTGGCGTCCTCGAACGCGATCTCCGGCGGTGGCGCCACGCCGATAAGCTCGGCGGCATACGTGATGACATCTTGCGGCGGTGCGGGCTCATCGTCGGCGACGTTGTAGATGTCATGCATCCCGCGACCGGTCATAGCCGCCGCCAGCACGCGCGCGATGTCGTCGACATGAATGCGATTGAAAACCTGGCCCGGCTTGATGATGCGTTGCGCCCTGCCCGATCGCAGGCCGTCGAATGCACTGCGCCCGGGACCATAAATGCCCGCGAGCCGGAAAATCTGCGCCTGGCGGCCGCGCGCCGCAAGTCGCGTCAGCCAGTCTCGCTCTGCCGCGATGCGCCAGCGCGTGCGGTCGAAATCACCGCTGACGTCGCTGGCCTCATCCACCCAGCCGCCGAACGTATTGCCGTAGACGCCGACCGTCGATAGATACCCCGCCCACGCTAAATCCGCTGCGTCACACAACTGGCTGCCATACACGCGCAAGACGGCATCGCCCTGTTCGTCTGGCGGCGCCGACGTCAGGACGTGCGTCGCCGACGCCAGCGCGTCCGCGATGCCGGCATCGCCTCTGTCCCCATCAAAAACGAACGCCTCAAATCCCTGGCCCCGCAGGCTCGCAGCGCCGTCCTCGGTCCGCGCCGTGCCGGCAACATGCCAGCCGGCTGTCCTCAGCGGACGCGCCAACGCACGCGCCGTGTAGCCCAATCCGAAGCAGAAGAGCCGGCTCATAACGTTGCCTCGGCTGGCGCCGGATGCGTACCGAATTGCCATTCGGCGATGACGGCCGCATCACTCTCGTCGCCGAGTGCCGCCGACCGCAAATCCGCCACCTCGCCATCGTCGAGCAGCTGTTGCAACGCCCAGACCGCCATCGCCCGAACAAGCGGAGAGGTCGAGCCGAGATGCTGCCGCACCGGCTCGGCAAGTGCGCGGTCGCCGGAGTTCCCGGCAGCGATCAGCACGTTGCGTAGAAAGCGATCGCGCCCCGTACGCTTCACCGGCGTGCCACGAAACCGCTCACGGAAACCGTCATCGTCGAGCGCCAGCAACTCCTGCAACGACGGCAGAACCGCCCCCGAAACAGCTGCGAACTTGGCTTCGCGCGACGCCTCGGCAAACTTGTTCCACGGGCAGACGGCCAAACAGTCGTCACACCCGAAAACGCGATTGCCGATTGCCTGCCGGAACGCGCGATCGATATGCCCCTTGTGCTCGATCGTCAGGTACGCGATGCAGCGCCGCGCATCGAGCTGATACGGCGCCGGAAAAGCCTGCGTCGGGCACACGTCGAGGCAGCGGCGGCAGCTGCCGCAATGATCCTGCTCAGCCGCGTCCGGCTCCAACTCGGCCATGCTGGCGATGGCGCCGAGAAACAGCCACGACCCGTGCGTGCGCGACACGAGGTTCGTGTGCTTGCCCTGCCAGCCCAGCCCCGCCGCTTGTGCCAGCGGCTTCTCCATCAGCGGCGCCGTGTCGACGAACACCTTCACGTCCTGCCCCGAAGCTGAGCAGAACCATCGCGCCAGCTGCTTCAGCCTGGCCTTGACCACGTCATGATAATCTTTGCCTTGGGCATAGACGGAAACGATCCCGCGAGACGTCTGCTTCAGTCCATCCATCGGATCGCTTTGGGGCGCATAGCTCATGCCCAGCATGATGATCGAGCGCACCTCTGGCCAGAGCACGCGCGGATCGCGCCGCCGCTCCGCCGTCGTCTCCAACCAGTCCATGTCGCCGTGGCGGCCATCCGAAAGGAACGTCATCAGGCGGTCGCCGGCCGGCCCGATGGCATCCGGGCTCGTCACGTTGACGGCATCGAACCCGAGCGCGCGCGCATGGTCCAGCAGCGCCGCTTTCAAATCGAGCGGATTGGGCGTCGGCGAAACGGATTTTGCGGCAGCGGGCATGGCCCTGTTAGACCTCAAAAATCGAGATCGGTATAGATTAACGGCGGGGGCAACCCCGGCAGCCGGTCCGTCAAAATCGGCCGGAAGGCCTTGCGAGATTTGATCCGCGAGTACCAGGTGCGCACTGAAGGAAAGTCATCCCAGGGAACCTCGCCCAGGTAGTCCGCACAGGAAAGGTGAGCTGCCGCCGCCATGTCGGCGAAGCTCAAGTCGTCCCCAGCCAGCCAGCCGTGCTGATCGGCCAGGTGCGTCAGGTAACTCATGTGATAGCGCAGGTTGGCGCGGATGGCGCGCAACACGCCCGTATCTGGCGCTTGCGGCACGTCTGGCCGCATGCGCGAGTAGACCTTCTCGGCCAGCAGCTCACGCGTTACTTCCCGGTTCATCTTGCCGTGGAACCAGTCCACCAGCCGACGCACTTCGGCACGCTTCGCCGGATTGCCGGGAAACAGCGGCCCGTCCTCACGCGGCGTCTCTTCGCCCGCGCGCTCGTCGGCCAGAAACTCTGAGATTGCATAGGCGCCGCATACGACGCTCGCCCCCGTCTGCAGCACGGGCAATTCCCCCGCCGGGTTCAACGCCAGGAACGCCTCGCGCCATTCCCAAGGAAACTCTTCGACGAGTTCGACCTCCGTCTCAAGCTCGCCCAGCGCGACACGGATCGAGCGCGAATGCGGGCAGAGACGGAAATGCGTGAGAGAATACATTGCGTCCAGTCCAACCCTTGAACTTGAATGGTGTCAGCCAGCAAGCCAGCGGCGTGAACGGCCACATCCAGCGTCCATCCACCTCATGCCGGTCCCAATCCTCGCACTGGGCCGGCGGGCCGACTTATGCCATAACGCGCCGCGATTGACCCAGCCTTATTGCACTCCCCACAGAACTCGGAGCCTGCTGTTCATGCCCACCTGGCAAGTCGTCCTGCTCGGCCTGATCGAAGGCCTGACCGAGTTCCTGCCGGTCTCATCGACCGGTCACGTCGTCTTGGCAGGACATTTCCTGGGCTTCGACTCTCCGGGCAAGACCTTCGAGATCCTGATCCAGCTCGGCGCCATCCTCGCCATCCTGACCGTATACTTCGCCAAGCTTTGGCAGATGGCACGTGACCTGCCGCACGACCGCGGCACGCAGCGCTTCGTAATGGGCGTCCTGCTGGCGTTCCTGCCGGCCATGGTGCTGGGCGCGGCGCTGAACCAAGTCATTGATGTGCTGCTGAATACGCCGGTGATCATCTGTCTCAGCCTGATCATCGGCGGCATCATCCTCCTGGCCGTCGACCGCATGGCGCTGTCGCCCCACATCGCCCGCGTTGAAGACATTCCCCCGCTCATGGCCCTGAAGATCGGCCTGTGCCAGTGTCTCGCGATGATCCCCGGCGTATCGCGCTCCGGTGCAACGATCGTCGGCGCTATGCTGATGGGCACCGACAAACGCACCGCCGCCGAGTTTTCGTTCTTCCTCGCCATGCCGACAATGGCCGGCGCCTTTGCATTTAAGCTTCTGAAGTCCTGGGGCAGCCTCTCGGCCGATGACGCACAGGCCATCGTCCTGGGCTTCATCGTCGCATTCGTCGCGGGCGTCATCGTTGTGCGCAAGCTGCTGGACTACGTCAGCCACTACGGCTTCAGCATCTTCGGCTGGTGGCGCATCCTGATCGGCACCGCCGGACTGATCGGGCTCTATGCGATGGGTCAGTTGGTCTGAGCCCGGGCGCTCACCGCGCAGCGCTTGTGCTCTCCGCGGTTCAACGTTGTTGGCGCAGC
This sequence comes from Hyphomicrobiaceae bacterium, assembly GCA_030655135.1. Lineage (GTDB taxonomy): Bacteria > Pseudomonadota > Alphaproteobacteria > Rhizobiales > Hyphomicrobiaceae > JAKAXS01. The sequence goes on from JAURWC010000009.1 coordinate 251,018, forward strand.
CTGCGCGCTATCAAGCCGCGTGGGATGTCACGGGCGCCGTCAGGACCGCCCTCAGCGCGGCAGCATCGCGCGCCCCGCGCAGTTGCTCCAGCGTGCTTGGCTCCCGGACCAGACGCGAGATGCGCGCCAGCGCCTTCAGGTGGTCGCCGCTGGCATGCTCCGGCGCTAGCAACAGGAAGATCAAATCCACCGGCTCGCCGTCCTGCGATTCGAAGTCGATTGGCTCGGCCAGCCTAGCGAACAGGCATGTGATTCCGGTCAGCGCCTTCATCTTGACGTGCGGGATCGCGATCCCGCGCCCGAGACCCGTGGATCCCAAACGCTCGCGTTGTAGGAGCGTTTCGAAGATTTGCCGCTCGTCCACCCCGGTCGCGCCTGCCGCCCTGGCCGCAAGCTCTTGAAGTGCCTGCTTTTTGCACGTTACGTCGAGCGACGGAAGAATGCCGTCGGAGGCCAAAAGATCGCTAAGATCCATCTCGTTCTTCCACCCAGTTGCGACCGCCGCACCTGATGCAATGCATCAAGCGTGCCGGTTGTCGTCCCTGATCCTTACGGGCCCCTGCCCAAATGCGCGGCCTATCCTAGGAACCCGCGCCCACCCCCGGTTTCGGATCAATCCATCCGATATGACCGTCGTCACGGCGGTAAACCACGTTCAGGCCGCCATGACCAGCGTTACGAAACACAAGGAATGCGGACTCAGTAAGATCGAGCTGCATAACAGCTTCGCTGACCGGCAGTTCCCGCACGCCACGCTCGCTTTCGGCAATTATGACAGGATGCGCTGATCCGTTGGCTTCGTCGTGGGAGTCATCGTCGACGCGTACTGTGTAATCCGCCGCCGAAACTTCATTGCCGTGTCCTTTGACACCATGATGACTTTTCAGGCGCCGCTTGTGCCGGCGCACGCGCGTTTCGAGCCGTTCAATCGCAGCGTCAGCGCTGGCATAGGCATCGCCGCCCTCTCCGCTGGCTTCGAGCGTCAACCCGCTCGGTATCTTGATCGAGCAGTCTGTCTTGAAGTGCGACCGCTCTTTTTCAAGGCGGATATGGCCCGTGACGTCCGGGCCAATGTACTTGCCCAGGCTCGCTGCGATCTTGTCAGCGATGTAGTTCTTGAACGCATCGCCTGCGTCGACATTCTTGCCCGTGATTTGGATGGTCATCGTGTTGCCTGCACCGCTGCCCCAGAACTCAATTATCGCCAGCTTCGCCGACCTATGGACATCGAAACCGTTTAGAAAAACTGAATTCGTTCAAGATGTTGACCTGGCAACGCATGGCAGTGTCCGTCATTCATCAACGTTAGTGCGGCCCGCCCCGCATGTCAAACATAAGCCAAGGGAGCAAACCGTCAGAAGCTGTAATACGCAGCTTACGCGGAGCGTTCCAGCATGCGCTTCTCCCGCCGCCGCTGTACGGAGGATGGGATGCGCATCGCTTCGCGATATTTAGCAACTGTCCGGCGCGCGATATCGACCCCGTCAGTCTTGAGCTTCTCCACGATCTTGTCATCCGAGAGGATCATCTTCGCCGATTCGCCGTCGATCATCTGCTTGATGCGGTGCCGGACAGCTTCAGACGAATGTGCCTCGCCTTCGTCCGACGATGCGATCGACGACGTAAAGAAGAACTTCAGCTCGAACAGCCCGCGCGTGGTGGACATGTACTTGTTCGACGTTACGCGGGATACGGTCGACTCGTGCATCGAGATGGCATCAGCAACCGTCTTGAGATTGAGCGGCCGAAGATGCTGGATGCCGTGCGCGAAGAAGCCGTCCTGCTGGCGCACGATCTCCTCGGCCACACGCAGGATCGTCCGCGCGCGCTGGTCGAGGCTTTTGACCAGCCAGTTCGCCGTCTGCAGGCAGTCGACCAGATACGTCTTGTCTTTTTCGCTCTGCGCACCGCTCGACACCGTCGTCAAATAGCTGCGGTTGACTAGCACGCGCGGCAACGTATCGGCGTTGAGTTCAATCAGCCAACTCTGGTCGGCCGCCGGCCGCACGAGAATATCCGGCACGACCGTCTGCACCGGCGCTGATCCGAAGACCAGGCCCGGCTTTGGATTGAGCTGCTTGATTTCGTCGATCATTTCGCTGAGCTCGGTCATGTCGCAGCCGACAGCCTTACGCAGCCCCGTCATGTTGTGTGCCGCCAGCATGTCCAAGTTGTCGAGCAGCGCACCGATCATCGGATCATAGCGGTTCTGCTCTTTCAGCTGCAGCGCCAGGCACTCCCCAAGCGACCGGGCGAATACGCCGCTTGGCTCGAACGTCTGCACGATCTCTAACACCCGCTCGACCATACCCAGTGTTGCGCCAAGCTTTTCGGCGAGTTCCTGCAGATCGGCCGGCAGATAGCCGGCATCATCGATCAGATCGATCAGGTACTGTCCGATGATCTTGTCAGCGGGGTCCTTAAGTGCCAGCGGCAGCTGCAGTTGCAAATGCTCCCGAAGCGACCGCTCGCTCGAAACGTAGTCTTCCAGGCTGGAGTCGCCGAGGTCCAGGTTGTTTGTGCGCTGTGTCACCGACGCCCAGCCGGAATCGCTGCCGCCGCCACCCAAATCCATGGACGGCGTGTCCGGAAACACATTGTCGATGTCGGTATCAAGCGATGCTGCCGCGTCGCTGCCCGGCCGCTCCAGGTCCAGCCAGTCCTCGGCCGGCTCACCGTCACTCACCGTGGCCGCAACCGGCTCCCGGTCCTCGGCCGCATCGGTGCCGCGTGCGTCTTCCGCGCCTTCATCGCGTTCGAGCAGCGGGTTGCGCTCTATCTCGGCATCGACGAACTCAACGAGTTCCATATTCGACAGCTGCAGGAGACGAATGGCCTGCTGCAGCTGGGGTGTCATCACCAGCTGCTGGCCTTGCCTCAGCTCCAGCTTTGCCGAAAGTGCCATTCCTCGCCCTTAACCGCACCCTGCTCACAGACGGCCGGATCCTAGATCAGGTGCCGTTAACGAACATGTCCCCGAGGTAGACCCGGCGAACCTCTTCGTTGGCTATGATTTCCGAGGGGTTACCGTGTGTCAGGACTTGGCCGTCGTAGATGATGTAGGCCCGGTCGATCAGACTTAGGGTCTCCCGCACGCTGTGATCCGTGATGAGAACGCCGATCCCGCGATCGGTCAAGTGGCGCACAAGCTCTTGGATGTCCTTAACGGCAATCGGATCGATGCCGGCAAACGGTTCGTCGAGAAGAATGAACGACGGGTCGGACGCCAACGCGCGTGCAATCTCACAGCGCCGCCGCTCGCCACCCGACAGGGCGATCGACGGCGATTTCCTCAACCGCGTGATGCGGAACTCTTCCAGCAGGCTGTCCAGCTTCTCGCGCCGCTTCTTGGCGCTTTTCTCCGTCAGCTCCAGCACCGCCATCAAATTTTGCTCGACGGTCAATCCGCGGAAAATCGACGCTTCCTGCGGCAGGTAGCCGATCCCCAGCCGAGCGCGCTGATACATCGGCAGCCGCGTCACGTCCGCGCCGTCGATCGAGATGCGGCCGGCATCCGCTGGCACGAGCCCCGTGATCATATAGAAAACCGTCGTCTTGCCCGCGCCGTTCGGCCCGAGCAGCCCTACGGATTCTCCGCGCCGCACGGCGAGGCTGACACCGCGTACGACCTTGCGCTTCTTGTAGGACTTCTGCACGTGCTCGACCGTAAGCCAACCTTCGCCGACCGGCTCCTGGTAATTGTCATACTGGTTCGGCCCTGCGACCTGGTAGCTCTCATACTCCTGCGGCTGTCCCCAGCCGGATTGATCGTCATATCCATTGTTAGGATCGACGTAGCCGTTGCCTGCCGGCTGCTCGTGGAATTGTCCATTCTGGAGGAGAGGCGGCGGGCCAGCCGGTGCCGGGCGGCGCACGGCACCACCCTTCTTCGCCTTCGACCCTCGACTGAAAGGCAATTTCACGGACACGAACTCGCTACAAGAATGACGGATCGCCGGCGGCATCCGCAGCGCTCAGTTTGCGCCCTCGCCCGCCCGCCGCAACGGGCACGACAGCGCACCCGCCGTAGTTCAACTCTGTCGCTCAGTGGGCTGGCGCGGGCCATCACTCTTTCTTCTTGATCTTGTTGGCCTTGAGCTCAAGGGGATAAGCCGTCATGCTGGGGCGGCCTCCCTTGACGATCATCCCGTCGCCGGCTGCTCCGTTGGCCTGCCAGCCATCGCTGTTGGAGCCTTCGGCAACGCCGTCAGATTCCATTTTGCTTTCACCCGTATTCATATCGATCACCAGCTTGGTTCCGCGAACAAGGCTCTTGCCCTGCGCCAGGACCACATTTCCACCAACGGTCACGGTATTGGCCTTCATGTCGACATCGGCCCAGTCGCCGTCGACAGTGCGGCCGTCCTTGGTCGTCACCTGCACTTTTTGCTTGGCTTGAATGCGGCTGATCTGCGCCGGGGGTGCCTTTGCTGCCTCTGGGTTCGTCGTGGCAACGTCGGCAATCCCCGCCGCGCCGGTGTACGTTGCCACCATCATGGGCGTACGCATCACGAAGTCGCCCTGTTCGGCAACGACGTCCCCGCTGAAGATCGCCGTTTTCGCCTGATCGTCGACGTCGAGCTGATTGGACGTCATCTTGATGGGTGAGTTTGGATCGGTCTTGAACTGCCCGCCGAACGGCATCTGCGATTTCACCGCATCCACCGCTTGATCAACAGCGCCTTTGGGGTCTGCAGCCGCCGGCTTCTTTTTGGCATTCTGTACCAGGTTTGCGGTGATGCGCCCGGTCTGCGGTGACGTCAGTTGCGTCTTCCCGCCCTTGCGATCGACGGCCAGCCGCTGGCCACGCATCTCGTTCTTACCTTGCGTCACGACGACCTCGCGGCCCGACAGCACGACGCGTTCGTTGCGCTGGTCGAGATCCACTCTGTCGCCGGTTGCCCGCCGCTCTACGCCGGAGGTCATGACGACGTTGCCCGTTAGAACGCCCGTTTCCGCCTGCGCGTCGAAGTCGGCCCGGTCGCTGGTCACGCGGTCGGTCGTGCCGCGCGTCATGACGACCGGGCCCTGCGCAATGATATCTTTCACCTTGCCGGCGGCACCGGTCAACGCGCTGCCTGCGGGTTGTGGTGCAGCACCCGGCGGGGCGTCGCTGGCGTAGCCGACGGTCAGCTCCGGCGTTTCCATCACGCTTTCACCCTGCACGGCGCGCACGTTGCCGGAGAAGATCGCCGTCTTCTGCAGATCGTTCACGTCCAACCGTTGCGACGTGACATCGAGCGGCGCATTCGATTGACCGAACATGCTGACCGTCGTGTTTGGTTTCGCCGGCGTTTGGCCGGCAGGGTCCGCCGGCTGCTCATCCTTGGCCGCCGGGTTCAGGTGCGCCACCACGTTGCTGTTGAACGTGACCTCTTTAACCTTCTGGCGCAGCGTCAACCCGTTGGCGTTGATCGTCCCGGCAGGAAACGACACGACCACCGGATCGGCCGACGTCAGCAAACCTTCCTTCGTCTTCAGCTTGGCGCGCGGCAGGGCTACGCTCATGCCGCTCTCCGACACGACCTTGATGCCGTTGTCGAGATCGAGCACGCTCTCCTTGCTGTCGTAGTACCCCGTCTTCGCCGTGATGTTGGTCTTCGTCTTGTCGGCCTGCACCAGCTGCCCGGTGATGTGGTCCAGCGTGACGTACCCCGGCTTTAACAGATCCTGCTGCGCCGACTTGGCCGCGAAATTGTAGGAACTCCCGTCGTTGCCGAAGCCGTTGTATTTCGGGTTGGACATCTTGAGATCGGTGCTTGCCAGCTTACCGATCTCGATCGCCGGCAGCCCCGTATCGACACCTGAGCGGCTGAGCACGCTCATCGCGTAACCAGCAACCATGATCGCGCAGCTCACCGGCAGCAGCTTGCGTAGAATGCGGACGTTGCGGCTGTGCCGTTTGGCCACGCGCAGGCCGTTGCCGCGCTTCACGGGCGCCGCCTTCTGATCGAAGTCGCTGAATCCAGTCGTCGTGGCCATGGCTTTAGACAGACAAGCCTTTGTCGAATCTCAATTAATTGCGCGGACCATCGGTGAAAATTAGGGTCACATTGGGACTATCGCGCGCGGCCGTCAAAAATTGAATAGGATCAACGGTAAACCCCAATGAGCGGCGTAGTCCGGACGACGTGTGTAGCGGTTTCCCGGCCAAGAAGCACGACACCACATGAAATAGAGCCGTTCCGCGGTTCAAAGAAAGCAAAAAGGCGCCAGTCGTGCCGTCAATGCGCGAACAGGTCGTCCTCGCCAAATCCAGCCAGATCCAGCTTGGACCGCACAGGAAGAAAATCGAATGCCGCCTGAGCGAACCCTCGCCGCCCACTGCGATCCAGCATCGCATCAAGCTTGGCTTTGATCGCGTGCAGATAAAGCACGTCGGACGCGGCATATGCCAACTGCTGTTCCGACAGCGCATCGGCGCCCCAGTCGGAGCTTTGCTGCTGCTTGGAAAGCTCCACCTGCGCCAGTTCCAGCGCTAGGTCCTTCAGGCCGTGCCGATCGGTATAGGTGCGCACCAGCTTCGAGACGATCTTGGTGCAATAGACCGGCGCCACGGCCGCACTCAGATACTTGTCCAGCATACCGATGTCGAAGCGGGCGAAGTGGAAGATCTTTGTCACCGCCGGGTCTTCCAGCAGCGCCTTCAACCGCGGCGCCTCAGCCTGCCCCGCCGCGATCTGCACCAGGTGCGCCGTGCCGTCACCCGACGACAGCTGCACGAGGCAGAGCCGGTCACGCTGCGGATTGAGCCCCAGTGTCTCGGTGTCCACCGCCACGGCTTTACCGAACGACAAACCCTCCGGCAGGTCGCCCTTGTGCAGGTTGATTTTCGGATTGGCCATTTGCGTACCCCGCTAAAGATCGGGCTATTTGCAATACGCCCTGCCAGCCGGTCAACGCGATTGTTCGCGGACTACTGCGCTCGGCTGCGCAAGCAGCAAACGCCACAAAGCGCTCGCCCATAGTCCGCCGGAAATATTTAGGAAAGCCTTGGTGCCCAGAAGAGGACTCGAACCTCCACGCCTTGCGGCGCTGCTACCTGAAAGCAGTGCGTCTACCAATTCCGCCATCTGGGCATCAGGAACGGCATTCGTTAGTGGTAAGCCCGCGCCTTGTCAATGCGTTGAGCAGCCTGGCGGCGCGACTGATGCGCAGCCGGATCGCCGGCCAGGACCAACTACCCCGCCGGGTGCGGCGCTAGCGGGTTAGCCGCGAACTAACTTTGCAAGTTGCCCGAAAACCGCGCGTGCGTCGGGGATACACCGGCAAGTGCCGCCTTCCCGCCACCGGCGGTAACTTGTATGGGTTGACCAACGCACTGTGACTGAGGGCCACCAGAATGACTGATATCGCCAAGGATCGCCTGGCAACCGTGATCGGAGGCTCCGGCTTCGTCGGCCGCTACGCCGTCCGCGCACTCGCACGTGACGGCTGGCGTGTGCGCGCTGCCTGCCGCCGGCCCGATCTGGCCGGCTACCTGCAGCCAATGGGCCGCGTCGGCCAGATCCACCCTGTTCAGGCTAACCTGCGCTACCCGGAAAGCCTGACGCATGCCGTCCGTGGCGCCGAAACAGTCATTACATCGGTCGGCGTCTTGGCATCGGTCGGACGTCAATCGTTCGAAGCCATCCACGTCGACGGTCCCCGCGCCGCCGCCAAGGCTGCGCGCGAGGCAGGCGTCCGGCGCTTCATCCACGTTTCCGCCATCGGTGCCGACGCGCAGTCCAACGCGCGTTATGCACGCACCAAGGCAGCAGGCGAGGCCGCGGTTCGGGAGGCGTTCCCCGGCGCCATCATCCTGCGCCCGTCGATCGTATTCGGACCGGAGGACCAGTTCTTCAATCGCTTCGCCGCGATGGCGCGCATGTCCCCGCTGCTGCCGCTGATCGGCGGCGGCCGGAACCGATTCCAACCCATCTACGTTGCCGACCTGGCTGATGCTATCGCTGCAGCGGCTGCGGGTGCGGGCACACCCGGCATCGTCTACGAGATCGGCGGACCCGAAGTCTTGAGCTTCCGCCAGCTGCTCGACAAGACGCAGCACTGGGCCGGCCGCGATCGTAGCTATTTCCCAATGCCGTTCTGGCTCGCGAAGCTGCAGGCCATCCTGACTTGGCCCCTGCCGAATGGCCTGCGTCCCGTCACGGTGGACCAGGTGCGCATGCTGCAGCGGGACACCATCGTCTCCGAGCACGCGACGGCCGAGGGCCGCACCATCGCCGCACTCGGCATCACGCATCCCGAGTCGGTCGACGCCATCGTGCCGACCTACCTGGAGCGCTTCAAGGCCAAGGGCCAGTACGCGCATTATCGGGGGTAAGGCAGGAGTGTGGGTTCGTGAGTGGTGAGTGGTGAGTGGTGAGTCGTGAGTGGTGAGTGGTGAGTGTCGCACCTTAAACTGCTTCGACCCAATTATGACTCACGACTGACCACTCACGACCTCACCAAATAAAAGCCCCGGCCGCTTGCGCTGCCGAGGCTTCCAAATATCTTCGCCGGGCGTAGCTAGTGAACGCTGGCGACGGCCAACTCACCATCCATCGCGTGCGACAGCGCCGCCTGTTTGGTATCCGTCAGCGCAATCGGCGTGCCGTCGGCCGCGTGTAAGGCGTAAAGATCGATACCCGACGGCAAACCTTCCACCGAGGGAAACATCTCGCGCGCTTCAGCGGGTGTGAGAACCTTGATGTAGGCGACATGGCCGCCGCCGAGACGGGCCAGTTCGAGCTCCGTCATTACCGGTTCGAAATCCTCCGGCTCAAGTCGCTTTGTGTTCGTTTCATTCATGACGCAACTCCTCTCGTGTTCGAGGTGCTTTCGGGCGTCGTCATGGTCAAAAGCGGAAACCCGCTATTTGCTTAGATGCTCGCCCGATTCGCTACCGTTGGCTGTGTCTGCCCGGCCTCTACCTCGACTTTTTCGCCTGCCCGATATCGATCTTTCGTATGAGCCGCTGCGGCTCATGCCGTTGCAGGTCGATCGCAAGCAAACCGTTGTTCAGATCCGCGCTGGTCACCTCGATGCCGTCCGCCAGCACGAACGTGCGGGTGAACTGCCGCGCGGCGATGCCGCGATAGAGGTACTCACGCGTTTGGTCGTCCTCCTGCTTGCCGCGCACGGTCAGCTGCTTGTCCTCGACGCTGACGTCGAGTTCCTCACGCTTGAAGCCTGCGACGGCCAGCGTGATGCGCAACGTCTCAGAGCTGCCATCGGACTGGCCGACGCGCTCGATGTTGTAAGGAGGATAGCCATCACCGGTGCCTTTGTTCGCACGATCAATGAGGCGTTCGATTTCTTCAAACCCGAGAAGCATCGGGTTCGACAGGAGAGAAAGTCGGGACATGCCGGAAGCCCTTTTCTGAAAGCGACCTCGAAGTGCAACCATCCGATACGGACCAACGTGGCCCCGCATCGCGCCAGCCCCGTCAGGGCGCTGACTACTTGCTGAAGATATGGGAAGACCTGCGTGCGGTTCAAGCGACCGTTTTATCGCCGCCGCCGAGCCATTTTTTGGCACCGGTTGCCGCTTTACCAGGACGTTCGGAGCATTTGCGCCGGCGTACATTTTCGAACCTCGCAACGCAGGAAACGACTGTCTCATGATAGATACGCAGCCGGGCCGCCTAATCCTTCTGGTTCTTTTTGTCGCAGGCCTCTCGGGAGCGCCTGCTGCGGTAGCCCAGGATAATAAAGCAGACAGCGCCACGCTGGCGTCGGAGGTCAATCTGACGCCCGAGGAACAAGCTGAGCGCGACGGCCGCAAGGCCTGCAAAGTGGCCATCTGCGATGCCTTCCGCAACCGTAAGCCTGGGGCCGACATCGCTTGTGCCATCACCAAGTCGATGCGTAAGGAGCAGCTGACCAAGATCGTCTCGAAAGCCAAAGTCAGCTGGCCCTGGGGCCGCGTCGTCTGCAAGACGGACGTGAAGGCCTCGCGGGATATGCTCATCAAGGCAATGACGGAACCCAAGACCGAAGCCCAGTTCGAGATGCACAAGATCACGTGCACCGTGGAACGCGACAAGGAAGCGCCGTCCGAGATCACCGCCGAATTGTCGCCCAAGATCACGTTCGAGAACGGCAAGGCGACGAAGGCTTCACTGCATTGGGGCAAGGTCGATGGCCCAACTGTGATCAAGGGCGCGATGTGGACGGCGACTGCCGCCGACAACACGATCGGCGTCTTGCAATCGATGATCGTCGATGACGTCAACGATTTCGTCGACAAGAAGTGCGACGAGGTCAAAGCCGATTGGGCGGGCAAGTAGCTCGCCGAACCGGACCGATTGAGATGCGAGCTGTTGCGCTCGCATCGAGAGCGTGAATCCGATTCCCAATCCAGCCTGGAGCCGGTCTGTGTCAGTCAGCTTGTTCATCGGACGCCGGGTAATGTGGATGGGCGCGCGATGGCAGCCACCCACGCCGGACGTGACGATCTGCTGTGAGGATATGGCCAACGCGCTCGCATTCGAATGCGATCAGCATGCCGATCCATTCGAATGCAACGACCAGCTCGTCGTCTACAACGAAGTCTTCGACGAATATGGCGTCGTCGTCCACGACGGCGGCGCCTCGTACGTGCTCATGACCTTCTGCCCGTGGTGCGGCACGAAGCTTCCCGAATCCCAGCGCGACCGCTGGTTCGACGAGACCGAAGCGCTCGATGAGCCAGACAGCCTGCCAGCAAAATATGCAACGGCGGAATGGCGGCTCAAACCCGGCTAGTTGAGTCCGCTAACCGATGCCCGGCACGCTTGCCAGCAGCGTGTAGCCGTTGACCGTCAGGAAAATGCCGAGCACGCCAAGGCCGATGCTACCGAACAGCATCCACGCGCCGCCGGTGATGATCGAAATTGACGCCAGCACGATGGCGATCTGCAAGGCCGCCTCGGCGTAGTCGAAATATGGATCCTTCTCCATCGCCGTATCGCGATCGACTTCGAGCGCCTTGGCCTTGGCCCAGAGTTCGTCCAAGCCTTCGTTGTTCTGCTTGTTGCTGGTCAGCTGCTTGTCAAGGTCACGGTACTCGGTCAGCTTGCCTTGGATTGCCGTCCGCGTCTCTGGCGGCATGGCGCTGTTGGTGTCCAGCTGCAGCTGCAGTTCGTCGGCTTGCAGGCGGATCGCCTGGCGCCGCAGGTTTTTCGATTGGAAGAACGCCCACGTGTTCGCCGCTTCGATATTCTTCAGTGTCGCGTCTTTGCCGGCGTTGCTGCCGCCCATCGAGCAGATCGCTAGGATCACCGCGAGCGCGCCGATCCACACGCCGATCCAGCGCTCGCGATCACGATTGTTGTCTTCTTCGGCCATCCGCCCCAGCTCATCCCAAGCCATGATCGCGTCCCTTGGACGTTACCAGCTCCCGGCGTTCCGCCACCTTGCCCTCGTCATTGAGGCGATAGAGAATTGGCGCAGCCGTCGCCAGCTCCCGCGCGATGATTTCATCGCCCGTCAGATCTTCCAGATGCATGATGAGCGCGCGCAATGAGTTGCCGTGCGCCACGACGATTACCGTTTCGCCGGCTTGCACGCGCGGCCAGATCTGTGTCTGCCAGTACGGCAGTACGCGCGCGGCCGTATCCTTGAGGCTCTCCCCGCCCGGCGGCGCAATGTCGAACGATCGACGCCAGATCTTCACCTGCTCTTCGCCCCAGCGCTCGCGCGCCTCGTCCTTGTTCAGCCCGGAAAGATCGCCATAGCTACGCTCGTTCAGCGCTAGGTCGCGGATCGTCCCCACGTCCGGCTGCCGGCTCTCGTCGAGAATGATTTCTAGCGTGTGCTGCGCCCGCTTGAGCTCGCTGGTAAAGGCGATGTCGAACTTGAGCTTTTCGTCGCGCAACACGCGGCCCGCCCAGCGCGCTTCGATCACGCCCTTTTCGGTAAGGTCGGGATCTTTCCAGCCGGTGAAAAGGTTCCTGCGGTTCCATTCGCTTTCGCCGTGGCGCACCAGCACGAGGCTGTTCGTCATCGCATCCATGCGGCGGACTTTCTCCATTACCGTCATCATAGTCCCAGAACGTCAGTCATGGCGTAAACGCCGGGTGACCCCTTACCGCGTCCCCACATGGCGGCCTTGACGGCCCCACGCGCGAAGATGGACCGGTCGGTTGCGCGATGCGTCAGTTCGATGCGCTCGCCGGGGCCGGCGAAGATCACGGTGTGATCGCCGACGACATCGCCGCCGCGCAACGAGACAAATCCGATGTCGCCCGGACGGCGGCTGCCGGTGTGCCCGTGCCGCGAATGCGCCGTATGCTCTTTCAAGTTCACTTCCCGGCCTGCCGCCGCTGCATTCCCCAGCATCAGCGCCGTGCCCGATGGGGCATCGACCTTATGCTTGTGATGCATTTCCACGATCTCGATGTCGAAATCTTGATCGAGTGCTTCGGCCACCTTGCGCGTGATCGCCGCCAACAGGTTGACGCCCAGGCTCATGTTGCCGGCCTTGACGATCGTCGCATGCCTCCCGGCGGCAACGATGGCGGCTTCGTCGCTTTCGCTCAGTCCCGTGGTGCCGATGACGTGCACAATGCGCGCGTTCGCCGCCAATCCTGCAAACTCTACGGTGGCGGCCGGCGAGGTGAAATCCAGGATCGCATCGGAGCGGGCGATGAGTTCCAGCGCGTCGCTGCTAACCGTCACGCCGACCGGCCCCAAGCCTGCAAGCGTTCCAACGTCCTGGCCGATCGCAGCCGAGCTGGCCGGCTCGATGCCACCCGACACGGTGCAACCATGTTGCGCGATGACGGCGCGGATCAGTTCGCGGCCCATGCGTCCGGCCGCGCCCATGACGGCGATCTTGATGTCGCTCACGCGTGATCCTCTCAGAGTGCTTCCGGCAGCGTGTGAAACGGCATCCGAAAGAAGCACCGCAGAACGAGATGCCCGCGCCGATATAGCAACCAGCGCCCGGCCCGCAAAGGGCTGCGTTCGGCAGACGGTTTACGCCTTGCCCTTGCTGGCGTCGCGAGCCCGGACAATGGCGTCTCCGATCAGCGACTTCGCCAGCGTCACGTCACCCATCTCTTTGATCTTAACCCATTTATCAGGCTCCAGATCTTTATAGTGGGCAAAGAAGTGCTCGATCTGGTTCAGGGTAATGGACGGCAGGTCGGCAAGGGTACGGATCTTGTCGTAGCGCTGTGTCAGCTTCGAGCTGGGCACGGCCAGGATCTTTTCGTCGCCGCCGCCGTCGTCCTCCATGACAAGCACACCGATCGGGCGGCAGTTGATGACTGCGCCCGGGAAGATCGCCCGCGTGTTGCAAACCAGAACGTCGATGGGGTCGCCGTCGGCCGAAAGCGTATGGGGAACGAAGCCGTAGTTGCCGGGATAACGCATCGGCGTATAGAGAAAGCGGTCCACGAACAGCGTGCCTGAGGCCTTATCCATCTCGTACTTGATAGGCTCCCCGCCGACCGGCACCTCGATGACGACGTTGATGTCGTCGGGTGGATTTTTCCCGATCGGAATGGCTTCGATGCGCATGTCTGTAGATCTCCATGACGGCAGGGCATGAATGTCGCGTTGTGCGCCCACTTTCCACAGATCCAGACCGAATTCATCCCCTGATTTCGGCCAAGATCCTGGATAGACTGCGGCGCAATCTCCTTGAAATCGGGCTGCTGACGCCTCGCACCGGAGATTTGCCCGGCCTACGGAGGATTTCCTGGGATGCACGTGCGGCCATTCGCCTTGGCCATCGTTCTGAGCCTGGCTTTAGCGCCGGGCTCATATGCCGTGCAGCAAGCTAAAAGCCGCTACAGCACCATAGAACTGAGTAAGTGCCGGTCCGCCGGCACCTCAGCTTGGCAATGCAACGGTCTGCCGGGCTATCCCGTCTACGTTGCTACGGCCAAGTTGCATACCTTTGTCAGCGTGGGCCCCGCGGGCCAAACGCGGCGCGCCGCCAAGCAGAGCCTGCGCGTCGCCAACACGCTGTTTGACGGCAGGTCGCCGCGCACCGCGGTGGAGTGGCGCTTCATCATTCGCGATAAGAAGGTGGTACCGTACGCAACCATCGTGCGTTATTTCACGCAGAGCAAGGAAGCGCGCGGCGAGGTCGTCGTGGTCACCCGGGTAACGGACGCGGAGAGTTGCCAAGTGGCCCGCATCGACGCTTTGGCCAACCGCAACGCAATGGTGTTGGCCCGCGAGATTGCAGACCGTCAGGCCCGCACGTTCGATTGCCGCCAGGAGCCGTCCATTGCAGGCGCCACCGGCAAGAGCCCGATGTAAATCGTACTGCGCCGTAAGGTGGCCGGTTGAGTTCATTCGAACCGAGATTTATTGCCAGGCAAACGCGATTTTTTCCAGCTTCGCGCCACCGATGTGCTCAATCGTCTTTGCCACCGGCCGTCCACCGCGCCGCCAGTAGAAATCAGTCGCGCTGGTGTTCTCGCTCAGCGCCCACACCAGCAGCCCGTTCAACCCCCGGCTATCCAGTCCCGCCCGCGCAGCCTCGAACAGGTGCTCGCCAAACCCCAGGCCCTGGTGCGATGGCACCATGTAGATCTCGTAGATCTCGCCTTGATAAGGCCCACGCGTTCGCGCTGTGCCCGTCGTCGCATAGCCGACGACGTCTCCCTCTAGCTCGACGAGAAGAATCGTATCTCCAGCGCGAACCGAGCTGCGCCACCAATCGGGCCCGCGGCGGCTAATCATGTGTTCGAGATGCGCGTGAGGAATAATGCCGCGATAGGCTTGCTGCCAGGATTGCTTGAACACCCCAGCGAGCGCCTTCGCGTCGCCAGGCTTGCCACTGCGGACTTTAATGGACGCCCTACTCTCCAGCATGGAGCGCACTATAATAGGAATTCCACCGGCGACCATACGTCAGGCCGCAAATCTTTCCCGCCACTGTGCGGCAAATGCCCTGCTTCAATTATCTAAAGAATGAATTTTGACAGATCGGCATTCTTCGCCAGTTCCCCGACACGTCCCGTCACGTAGCTCGCGTCGATCGGAATCTCTTCGCCAGAACGATCCGACGCCGTGAACGAAATTTCGTCCAGCACGCGCTCCATGACGGTTTGCAGCCGCCGCGCACCAATGTTCTCGACCGTCGCATTAACCAGCACGGCCGTATCTGCCAGAGCATCGATGGCATCATCGGAAAACGCCAGCGTCACACCCTCTGTTGCCATCAGCGCCACGTACTGCTTTATGAGGCTCGCTTCCGGCTCAGTCAAAATGCGCCGCATATCATCGCGGGTCAGCGCCTGCAGCTCGACGCGGATGGGCAGCCGCCCCTGAAGCTCCGGCAGCAGGTCTGACGGCTTGGCGACATGGAACGCCCCAGAGGCGATGAAGAGGATGTGATCGGTCTTCACGGGGCCGTGCTTGGTTGCGACCGTCGTGCCTTCGATCAGCGGCAGCAGATCCCGCTGCACGCCCTCGCGCGACACGTCGACCCCGCCGCGTGTGCCCTCGCCGCGCGAACAGATCTTGTCGATCTCATCAAGGAACACGATGCCGTTGGCTTCCACGGCCGCAATGGCTTCAGCTGTAATCTGATCGCTGTCGATGAGTTTATCGCTCTCTTCAGCGATCAACACTTCATAGCTATCGAGCACCGTCACCCGCCGCGATTTCGTCCGGCCGCCGAAAGCCTTGCCGAGCATATCGCCGAGATTGATGGCGCCCATCGACGCACCGGGCATGCCCGGCATGTCGAACATCGGCAACCCGGCCGGCGTATCGGCGACTTGGATGTCGATCTCCTTGTCGTTCATCTCGTTTTCTCGCAGGCGCTTGCGAAAGCTCTCCCGCGTGGCAGGCGACGCTGTCGGCCCCACCAGGGCATCGAGAACGCGTTCCTCCGCGGCCTTTTCCGCCTTCGTGCGCACGCCCTTGCGCTTCACTTCTTTGACGAGCGCAATGCCGACCTCGACGAGGTCACGCACGATGCTTTCCACATCGCGGCCGACATAGCCTACCTCGGTAAACTTCGTCGCTTCGACCTTGAGAAAGGGTGCACCGGCAAGCCGCGCCAGCCGACGCGAGATCTCGGTCTTACCCACGCCCGTAGGCCCGATCATGAGGATATTTTTTGGAAGCACCTCATCACGCAGATCACCCGTCAACTGCTGCCGCCGCCAGCGGTTGCGCAACGCGATAGCAACGGCGCGCTTGGCGTCGTTCTGGCCCACGATATAGCGATCGAGTTCGGAGACGATTTCACGCGGTGAGAAATTGGTCATGGCGCTTTCAATGGGATGGCCGATACGATCGCTACTTGCCGGACGGCAGCGTTTCGACGACGAAGTTGGTGTTCGTATAGACGCAGATGTCCGCGGCGATCGACATCGCTTTGCGCGCGATGGCTTCGGCATCCAGGTCTGTGTCGAGCAGCGCACGCGCCGCTGCCAGCGCATAGTTGCCACCGGAGCCAATACCCATCACGTGCGCTTCGGGCTCCAGCACGTCGCCGGTGCCGGTCAGCACCAGCGTTGTCGCTTCGTCAGCCACGATCATCATGGCCTCCAGCCGCCGCAGATACCGGTCCGTTCGCCAGTCCTTCGCCAGCTCCACCGCTGCCCGCGTGAGCTGCCGGGGATACTGTTCCAGTTTGGCTTCCAGGCGCTCGAACAAGGTAAAGGCGTCCGCCGTCGCCCCGGCGAACCCGCCGATCACGTCACCCTTGCCCAGCGTACGCACCTTTCGCGCGTTGGCCTTGATGATCGTGGCGCCAAGGCTCACCTGCCCATCGCCCGCGATCACGACCTTTCCACCCTTCCGGACGGTAAGGATCGTCGTGGCGTGCCAGCTTTCGGGGCCGGAGGCGTGGTTCGAAGTCAGGGTCATGCGTACCGGGACGTTGGTGTGGGGAGGTTGTAAATCAAGATCTGGGAACGCCGCGCTGCGGCCTTTAACCCTGAGCCTCAAGCTGATAAACGCTACGCTTCGAGCGCGCAAGCCGAAGGGCAGTACCTTGCCCCGGCGGCTTGCGTTTAGTTGCAGAGCGACGAGGCCCAACGTGAAACGGCAAGCGACCATCACGCGCAAGACCAAGGAAACCGAGATTTCGGCCACTGTCGATCTCGACGGCACGGGCGCGTACGACATCAAGACTGGCGTCGGTTTCCTCGACCACATGTTGGAGCAGCTGGCCCGGCATGGCTTGATCGACATTACCCTGCGTGCCAAGGGCGACCTGCACATCGATTTCCACCACACCACGGAAGACTGCGGCATCGTGCTGGGCCAGGCGATCGCTAAGGCGCTCGGCGACAAGCAGGGCATCTCGCGCTACGCCGACGTGCATCTGCCGATGGACGAGACGCTGACGCGTGTCGCCCTCGACGTCTCCGGCCGGCCTTATCTCATCTGGAACGTCACGTTCACGCGCGACAAGCTCGGCGAGATGGACACGGAGCTGTTCCGCGAATTCTTCCAGGCCTTTGCGCAGAACGCGGGCATCACCCTGCACATCGCCAACCTGTACGGTGAGAACAACCACCACATCGCCGAGACCTGCTTCAAGGGCTTGGCGCGTGCACTGCGGCTGGCGCTGGCGATCGATCCGCGCCAGACTGGCCGCGTGCCTTCGACCAAGGGAATGCTGGCCGTATGATCGGACTGCTGTTGCGGCGTAACGATGTAGTGTGCAGCGTGCATGAGCGGCCCGATCACGCCGCCGAGCTAGAACAGCGCGCCGAAGAGCTCGTGTTTCTGCGGGACGGCTTCTCGCTGCCGGTAGCCATCCTGCCGCCGGTCGCGCTCATCTATCGCCGCGCCTGGCTGGCAACACTGGTATATCTGGTTCTTGCGGGCTCGATCATTGTCGCGCTCGACGCCCTCGGCGCCGGGCCGGCGGCTTATTTGTTGGCGCTGCTTATGCTGGGCATCACCTTTGGCTTCGAAGCCGTAAATTTCCAGCGCTGGTCATTGCGTACGTCAGGTTGGACGGAGGTGGCTGTCGTAAGTGGCGCAAACTTCGAGGAATGCGAAATCCGCTTTTTCAACGGGTGGCAGCCGGCGCACTACAAGACCACGGCCCTTCCCGGAGAAACGTCGCATGAGCCGAGCATGCTGCGGCGCCTCTTTGCGGCGGGACCCTGAACTCACATGCAGCGCGTCGCCATCATCGATTACGGCTCCGGCAATCTGCACTCGGCGGCAAAGGCGTTCGAGCGCGCCGCGCGAGAGAGCGATGCGCCCTCGCAGATCCTCGTGACGGCGCGGGCCGAAGACGTGGCGTCCGCCGATCGCATCGTGCTGCCCGGCGTCGGCGCCTACGCCGACTGCAAGCGCGGCTTGCTCGCAGTGCCCGGTCTCGTTGAAGCGCTCACACGCGCGGTCCGCCAAGACAACCGCCCGTTCCTCGGCATCTGCGTCGGCATGCAGCTGATGGCAAGCCGCGGACTCGAGTTCGAAGTCACAGAGGGCCTGGGCTGGATTCCCGGCGAGGTCCGGGCCATTACGCCGTCTGATGCTGCACTGAAAATTCCGCACATGGGCTGGAACAACCTCAACGCCGTGCGCCCCCATGCACTTCTGGACGGCATTGCTACCGGCCCCGGCGGCCATCACGCCTACTTCGTGCATTCGTTCCATCTCGCCGCCGAGCGCCGCGAGGATGTCGTGGCGGAAACGGACTACGGCGGTGCGGTGACGGCAATTGTCGCCCGGGACAATATCGCAGGCACGCAGTTTCATCCCGAGAAAAGCCAGCACCTCGGCCTAAAGCTGATCGGCAACTTCCTCAACTGGCGCCCCTAGCGCCGTGGCGCGCGCAGATGGCCTCGCCAGCGTGCGGCGTCCCGCATGCGGCGTCTTATTCCAATGGAATGGCCTGACGAAGTACTCGTAAACCGCGCCGTAGGCGGCGGCTGAGATCATCAGCCAATAGACCGGCATGGCCAGGACATGCCGGCCCAAACCCCGATGCCCGCTTCGTCGCGCTGCCACAAACGCGACGGCGAGGCTGACCGCATATCCCGTCAGGAATACGATCAACCCAGACCACCACCAGCCATCGAATGCCAAGCCCGGCGTTACGATCGAGGCGGCAAGCGCGACAACATAAACCGGGTGTACGAACGCCGAGAGCAGCATGCTCGCCAGCGTCACATGCACCGCCGCAAACTTCACAGGCCCAAGTTCGCGCGCCGTGCGCAGCGGCTGGCGCGTATGCACGATCGCCGTTTGCAGCCAGCCCTTTAGCCAGCGTTTGCGCTGCTGCTGCCAGTCACGGTAGGTCTCCGGCGCCTCTTCCCACGTCGCTGACGGCAACACGCCAACATGCCATCCGAAGCGAGCGAGACGGATGCCGAGATCGGCATCTTCCGTCACGTTGTAGGGATCCCAGGCGCCAACCTCGGCCAGAACGCGGCGCGGAAAATGGTTGGATGTCCCGCCCAGTGTGATCGGCAGTCCGAAGCGTTCGAGCGCGGGCAGAATGAACCCGAATAGCGCGGCATATTCGATCGCAAATTGCCGCGTCAGCCAGCAGCGCTCCGCGTTGTAGATCTTGAGCTGTCCCTGCAAGCAACCGAGATTGTGTGGCCCGGCCCGGAAAGTTGCGACGGCCTTGCGCAATTGATCCGGCTCCGGCTCGTCCTCCGCGTCGTAGACGACGACGTAGTCGCCAGTCGCGTCCGCAAGCGCGTAGTTCAACGCCCGCGGCTTCGTTTGTGGCTGGCCATCCGGCACCACGACCAGACGCATGTTCTCCGCCAAGCCGGCATGGCGCAACGCCGCCTGCGTCGGCACGTCATGTTCTTCGCAGATGAAAAGGATCTGTAGTTTAACCGCGGGATAGTCGACCGCGGCCAGCCCCCGGATCAGCTGGGCCACCACGTCTTTTTCTCGATACACCGGCACCAGCACCGTGTAGGGCGGCAAAACCTCGTCCGGCAATGCGTGTCCCGTCGCGGCTGGCGGCGTCCCAGGCACCAGTATCGTCCAAAGTACGAGGCAGCGTACGGCAATAATGCAGATGAACGTCGCCATGAGGACGGCCGCCAACAGAGACCGCTCAGCCTCGAGCCAGGACCGCCAACCAGCTAGAAGCAGCGCCGCAACGCAGGCAAAAGCCGCGCGCTGCCACAACACCGCGCCACCAGCTGCGGATAACTCCGGGTGTTGCCGCCGCAGCCCGAACGTTGCGTCTTGGAGGCGGCCGCCGGGAGCGCTATCGTCCCGCGCAACGTTTATCGCCCGGCCGGACTGTGCCGCAGCAGCATCCTGGGAAGCTTCATCGAGCATGCGAACGGCCGACCGAACCAGACTGAAGCGAAAGCAAAAATCACCAGTTTTAATCGGTACACACCGTAATATGGCTATCTTGGATTGTGGAAGGGTTTTTATGCAGGCCGCACTGTTTGGCGCGGTTTTGTTGCTTGCCGGCATGCCCAGCAGCTCGTCGGCGCAGGCCCCGCCTACACCCGCCGCTACTGCAGACGGCGCCGCCCCCGCCGCAAAAGGGCCTGAGGCACCCCAGAAACGCCTCGTCATCCGCTTCCTGACGACGGACGACTTCCCGCCGTTCAACTACTACGACGACGAAGGCATCCTCACCGGCCTGAACGTCGACCTGGCGCGCGCCGTTTGCTTGGAAGTGGGCGCTGCTTGCGACATCAAGGTTCGGCCCTGGGAAGAATTGATGCTGGCCATGAAGCGCGGCGATGCCGACGCCGTCATTGCCGCCCAGACCGTCGGCGGCCCAACAGCCAACGACGTCGACTTTAGCGATCGCTACTTCCAGACACCCGGGCGTTTCGCCGGCCCCGCCAATTCCGAAGCGACCGAGGTCAATCCCGGAGATCTCTACGGCAAGCGCCTGGGCGTGGCGAAGGGCACGACGCACGAAGCCTTCTTGCGCGCCTTCTTCCGCGATAGCCGCATCGAGGCCTTCGAGAACGTCGAACTGGCCCGCGACGCGCTGCAGCAAGGCAAAGTCGACTTCCTGTTCGACGATGCGATCAGTCTGTCCTACTGGCTCAAAGGCACCCTGGCGCGCGGCTGCTGCGAATTCAAAGGCGGCGGTTTTCTGGAGCCGAAGTACTTCGGCGACGGCCTGGCCATCGCCGTGGCGCGCAACGATCCTATGCTGAAAGCCCAGGTGAACGACGCCCTGAAGCGCATCCGCCGCTCCGGCCGCTTCGAAGAAATCGTCAACCGCTACTTCCCTTTGGGCCTTTACTAATCAGCGTTGAGGTCAGACCTCAGGTCTGACCCCTTTCTCAAGGTTGCCGATCAAGGCTCAAAGACAATCGCCAATACAAAAGGCCGCGTAGCGAGCTACGCGGCCTTCGTGAATGCGCAGACGAGTGACCTAGTTCACACGGGTCACTTCGACCAGGTTGTCCGAATACGTCGGCGCGCGGCCCAGGCCGCTCCAGGCATCCGACGAGATCGAGTTGACCGATCCATCAGACCGGTTGAGCGAACGCCAGTAGCCGAGCGTTGCCACCACGATGCCGGGGTTCACGTCGTCGGTGACGCGCGCCACACCCTCGAACGCGCCACGGTCGTTGGCAACACGCACGGGGTCACCCTCGCGAATATTCCGTGTCTCGGCGTCCGCAGGCGAAATCATCACGAACTGCTCGCCCTGGCCGCGGATCTTATGCGGCTCGTTGGCGTAGCACGAGTTTAGGAAGCCATGGCTCTTCGGCGAGATGATGTTGAGTGGATAGCGCGCCGCCAGCTCCGGGTTCGTCACAGGGCTTTCACGTGGGGGATCGTAAGCCGGCAGCGGATCGACCGGTGACCCATCCTGCTCGCCCTCGTACATTGCGCGGAACGGGCCCGCGACGAAGTTCTTGTGATCGGGGAGGAGAACTTCCACCTTGCCGGACGGCGTGGGGAAGCCACCGTTCGCATGCGGCGCACGCGTATCACACGAGCCAACGTCGATTTTGTAGAAGCCCTTTTCCTTGAAGTGGTCCATGTCGATGCCGCCCATCTTTGGGTCGTCCCAGTTGATGTAGGCGGCGCAGAGCTCGCTGTCGGACATTTTAAACACGTCGTCGTCGAAGCCCATTTCCTTGGCAAGCCGGCGCCACATCTCGGAGGTTGACAGGCACTCGCCCGGCGGCTCGACAGCCTTTTCGTTGTAGGTGAGGTAGAACGTTCCCCACGACCACATCATGTCTTCCGCCTCGGCCGCCATCGCCGAGGGCAGAATGATGTCGGCATACTTCGCCGTGTCCGTCAGGAAGTGCTCGGCCACCACCGTGAACAGATCCTCGCGTTCGAGGCCCTTCACGATCTTGTTCGTCTCCGGCGTCTGGCTGACGGGGTTCGTGCAGAATACGAAGAGCGACATGATCGGCGGATCGAGCTTCATTTCGCCGGTGAGCGCTTGCCCCAGCCGCAGGTTGTTCACCACGCGCGTGCCCGGCTTGATGAAGTCCGGCCGTGCGGCTTTCGCCCAATCGACCGGGAAATCCCACAACGGCAACTGCAGCATGCCGCCGCCCACGTGACGCCAGGAGCCGGCAAGCGCGGGGATTGCATAGATGGCGCGCGACGCCTGCGCACCACCGGCCGAGCGTTCAATCGCAACGCCGATCCGGATAGCAGACGGCTGCGCCGTGGCGAACTCGCGCGCGAACGTCGTGATATCGGCCGCCTTCACGCCGGTGACCTTCTCGACGTACTCGAGCGTGAACTCGGCCGCGCGCGCTTTCAGCTCTGGATAACCCAGCACGTGCTGGTCGGCATAGTCCTGGTCGACGAGACCCTGTTCCACCATCGAATTGATGATGCCCATGGCCAGCGCACCGTCGGTGCCGGGCTTCGGGCAGATGTGCCAGTCGGCGCCTTTTGCGGTGCGCGATCTGAAGGGATCGATGACCACGATCTTGGCGCCACGCTTCTGCGCTTCCAGCACGAAGGGCCAGTGATGCAGGTTCGTCGAGATCGTGTTGCACGCCCAGATCACGATGTACTTCGAATGCACGAAGCTTTCCGGATCGACGCCGCCTGTCGGACCATGCGTCAACAGCCAAGCCGTCGACGAGCCGGACGTGCAGAACGTTTTTTCGTTCACGGTTGTGCCCAGGCGATTGAAGAACGGGTCGCCCGAGTTGATGCCCTGTACCAGCCCCATGTTGCCCAGGTAGCTATACGGCATGATCGCCTGGCTGCCATACTTGGCGATGATCTCGCGCCACTTGGTGCCGATGGTTGAGATTGCCTCGTCCCAGGTGATGCGTTCGTACTGCTTCGAGCCCTTGGGTCCCGTCCGGCGCAGCGGATACATCAACCGGTCTGGATTGGCGTGGTGGTCGTGGAAGTCCTTTAGCTTCACGCACAGGCCGCCGCGCGTAAAGGGATGCTCCTTCTTGCCGCGAACGTCGACCAACTTGCCGCCCTTGACTTCGTAGGTCATGGCGCAGGTGTCCGGACAATCGTGCGGACACGCGCCGTGGAAATGCTCAGCCTTGAGCTGTTCGTTCATGTGCTTCCTCCCGAATGAAAGCTGGGTCGCGCGAGTTATTTGTGATTTTTCTTCGCGTTACCGAAGAACCTGCCACGGTTAGGCAAACTGAGCAATATAGCGGCGCAGCAACATCGCTACATGTTTTGCTCTGCACAAACGCGACGTATGCGCGGCTCTCAATGATAGATGTACGTGATCGTGAAAGTGCGGTCGTCCGTCGTGGCGCCGGGGGGCGGGAACGGAAAGCTCGCCTGCTTCGTCGAAAAGACGATCGCACGATTGAGATCGGTGTTCTCCGAACGGCTCAGCACATCGACCTTCTCTATGTTGCCGTTCAGGTTGATCAGGATCTTCACCGTCACGCGCCCCAGCACGTTCATCTGCGGCATCGTCTTGCGCAACGCTTTGATCACGCCGCGCGCGAAGTCGTCGTTGGCGCCCGAGCGCGTGATGCCCGCCGGCCGCTGAACACCGGCTGAGCGCCCCTCGTAGGATGGCGTCGTGGTGGAATCCTGCGGCATCGACAGATTGGGCTGCGTCTGCATGGCTTGCTTCTGCTGCGGTTTAGCCGGCTGCTGCTTCTGACGTGGCTGTTGCGCCGGCGTCGTCGTAGGCGGCAGATCGAGCAGATCGGGCCGCTCCTTCGCCAGGTCCTGAGGCGTCTCGACCGGCTTTTTTTCCTCCGGCTTCTTAACGTCTTTCGCCTCGGTCTCGCTAATTTCTTTGGCCGGCTTCGTCTCCTCGGCCTTCTTTTCCGGCACGTCGTCAGCCGGTAGGGTGTCGCGCAGCATCGGCGTTTCGGGCGCCGTCGCCTCTTCGGCCTTGGCCAATTGCTCGGCTTTCGGCTGCACCGGCTCGGCCTGCGGCTCAGGCGGCTTTGGTGCAGGTGGCTGCGCTTGCGCGGGCGCTTGTTGCGGCTGAGCCTGCGGTTCCGGCGGCTGAGGCGGCGGCTCTGGTTTTGGGGCTGGCGCCGGATCCGGCTGCGGCGGGGGCGCTGATGGGCCACCATCGGCGCCAGTCGATGCGTCGCGCAATTCCGCTTCTGTCACGAACGAAACGCTCAAACCGTCCGGCGTCGAGTTCGGATCGCCCATTTGCTTGGGTGCCGAGCGCACGATGCCGATGAGAATGAGGGCATGGATCGTCAGCGCTACGGACAGTGTGATCCAGAACCTGCGCTCACGCGTTTCCGGCGCTGCGGCACGAAATACCGCAACGAGATCAAATTCATCCTTGGTTTCGACGGTCGTATCGGTCGCCATTACACCGTCCGTTCAATCGGCGGTCACGTTACCCCGATTGATCCAGGCAGCAAAATGACAGGAGGCCGCTATCGCGACGCTCCGGCCGCTTTTCCACCCAGTATATCCCAGGCGGCATTGATCTGCTTCAGGCGCAGTTCGCGATCCTGCCTGTCGGCTTCGTCCTGTGCGTGGTCCGGGTGCCAATTCATGCGCAATCCGTCGATGATTTTTTTCAGCGATCCCAGATTG
Source organism: Hyphomicrobiaceae bacterium (assembly GCA_030655135.1). Lineage (GTDB taxonomy): Bacteria > Pseudomonadota > Alphaproteobacteria > Rhizobiales > Hyphomicrobiaceae > JAKAXS01. The sequence continues at coordinate 275,906 of JAURWC010000009.1, forward strand.
CTCTCCGACGCCACGCCCATCCCTAGCACGGCAAGTGCCTCACCCGTTGTGCTCGGCATGCGCTCACCGATCGTCATCGACCGGGCAGCATATTGCGGCACTTGCCGCCGGGTAGGGGCTGGCGCGGTAAAATGATGCGTGGCAACGGCCAGCGCCGTACCTGACGATGGGCGCGGCAATTCTCCAGGGTCCACCGTGCTGGCAACCGCAACTGAGCCGGCCATCGCTGCGGGCCGATTCTCACGCGGAACTTTGTCGCGCGCGCTCACGTCCTGCGGCACCGTCTCGCTCGTGTCCGCGCGGCCGAGCCACTTTACCACCAGCAGCGTCGTCAGCAGGAAGCCGCTCGCAAGCGCGACGATGATGTAGGCGAAGGCATTGCCAGCGCTGCCGCCCTCAGTTTCGGTCGCCGTCACCGCCATCTGCGGTCCGGCAGCGCGCTCCGGCGCGGCGGCGTCCGGTGCAGCAGGCGTATGGCCGTCCACGACAGCTCCCGGTTCGCCTCGCACCTCAAGCGCGGCAACGCGCATAGCACCATCGTCCTGAGCTGCGGGTTCTGCCGGCGGTGCGGTCGCGTTTTCGGTTGCGGCGGCAGGCGCACGCGCAATCGCCGGCTGGGATTGCGATGCCGTTTGCATCGGCTCTTCCCGCGCCGGTTGGGGCGGCAACGCTTGCTCGGCCTCGCGCATCGTTTCGGTTACTTTTTCAGTTGGCGCCTCTGACGGCAGAGCAACTGGCGCGGCATCGCCAGGGGCAACAGATGCCGCTTCAGACGCTAGGGCCGGTTTCACCTTCTGCGATGTCGCCGTCTCCGCTGCGGCGGCGGACGCGGGCTTAGCCTGAGGCGCAGTTTCAATCGAAGCCGTCTCGGTTTGCGTAGCCGTCGCCGATCCAGCCTTGGCCGTGCGTTGAGACGGCATCGCGATGGAGCCTTCCGGCAGGAACACCGCATCCAATCCCACCATTGGCGCAAATCCGGCCGGCATCTCGGTCGCGGTCGGCGCGTTCAGAGGGGATGCCTCATCGCAAATTTCGTTGACGCTCCACCACTCTTGGTTCACGCCCATCCGGCGCGCGCACATGTCATCGATGCGCTTGCTGCGCTGCGTCGTGTTCTGCACGCGCAGACGCCCGTTCCTCTCCCAGACACGCCGGCGCGTGTGTTCGCCGGCGTTGGCAAACACCTGCATCCACGGCACGCGGGTGCCACTGCAATCTACGTCGAACTTGAACGTCGCCCACTGCCGGCAGCGCTTGGGGTCGACGGTCGAGCAGGTCTTCACCTTTTGCTTTTCAAGCTTGCCCAGAATGCGGTGACCCGTTTCATCCGCAGGTGTCAGCACCGGCTTGCCCTCGACGATCGCGCAGCGATACGGCATGACGACGACGTCTTCTGCGTGCGCGAACGATGCTGTTCCCGCCAATGCCGTCAGCAACGCGATAGCAAAGCGCGGCCTTCGATACCGGTTGCGCATGAAGTCCCCCAGGGTAACGTGACGTAGCCGTAAACGGTGCGCGTGGAATCCTTCTCGCCGCCGATGGGCGACGAATCGCTCGGCATTTGCACAAGTTGCCTTGGCGACTTTATGTCGATCCACAGGACAGACTGTGGCGCCGATGCGGCCATGACGGGACCGCCTCGGCCAACTGTGTTCAGGGAACGTCGTCGCCCTGCGGCGCGCGCTTTCGACCGGTGATCATGGCTTGGATCAGGCTCTCACGATGCCGCACACTCGCCAGCACAACTCCGCCAACGTGAAGCGCAATCAATGCAAGCGCGACATTGGTCAGCGCTTCATGCACCGTTTCCATCAGCGAGCTGCCCCAAAAGGCATCCGTGGTCATCAGCCAGCCGCTAAGGCAGATCGCGCTCACGGTCACCAACAGGGCCACGACCATCGCACCACCCGCCGGATTATGACCGAGATAGCGCACCTCTCGGCCCGTCGCGATATCCGCCACGTAATGCCAAACCGTCGAAGGCGCGCGAATGAACTGCTTGAACCGCGCATACCCGGAACCGGCGATCCCCCAGACGATCCGCGCCGAAATTAAGGCCGCGGCAGAGTATCCCGCAACGCGATGGATCGTTTCATAATCGTCATCGATGAACAGCCACGCCGTGGCAAAGGCTATCACCAGTCCCCAATGAAAAACGCGCACGAAGGCGTCCCAAACCCTGATCGTGCGCGTTTCTTCAGTCATGCTGATCGCCTGCGAAGCTGCATTCCGCCTTGATAGCGGCTCGCAGTGTCCGCGTCAGTCGTCGTCCTGCGTCTTCACAAGCTTCAGGTCTACGGGATTGTAGAACAGCTCGAACTTCTTGCCGGCTTTATCCTTGGCGTAGACCTCGTAGCACGTGCCGGCGACCTTCACCTTGCTGACGGTATAGCCGGCCGTCGTGGCTGCAGCTTCGGCATCTTTTTCGGTCTTCCACTTATCCTTGGCTTCGGTCGTGCAGTCCTTGAACCCGTGGGCGGACGCCAGCGACGCCTGTAGCAGCAGTGCGCCCGCAACAAGCATTGCGGTTTTCGCGATCGTGGTGACGGACATTTGCTCGCTCCTAATTCTATGATTGCTCATGACGGCCTGATCGCGCGATCACGCCGTACAATGTAGCCAATCATGAGGCAGCGGAACCATAAGTTTTGCGACGCTACAAAGACTTGCAAGTCGTTCTATTCTGCATTCGCAGTGGCCGATGTGCAGGCGCACCGGTCTATGGCAGTCGAGGTGGCCGTACGCGACGGCCACCCGATTATCATCGTGCGGTCGCAAGCTTCTTCACGGTGTCCACCAACACGTCGATCTCGTCGAACGTGTTGTAGAACGCGAACGACGGACGCACCGTGGTCTCATGCCCAAAGCGGCGCAGGATCGGCTGAGCGCAATGGTGGCCCGACCGCACGGCAACGCCTTCGGCGTTGAGCGCGGCACCGACTTCCTCGCTCTTGTACCCATTGAGCACGAAGGAAACCACGCTCGCCTTCTCCTTGGCCTGCCCGACGATCGTTAGACCGGGGATGGGCGACAAGTGATGCGTGGCGTACTCCACCAGGCTGTGCTCGTAGGCATCGATCTTGTCCAGGCCGATGCGCTCGACATACTCGAGTGCGGCGGCCAGGCCAACGGCGTCGGCAATGTTGCCGGTGCCGGCTTCGAAACGCAGCGGTGCCGGCTGGAACAGCGTACGCTCGAACGTGACGTCGGCGATCATGTTGCCGCCGCCTTGCCAGGGTTGCATGGCGTTGAGCACTTCCGGCTTGCCATACAGCGCGCCGATGCCCGTCGGGCCGAAAATCTTGTGTCCTGAGAACACAAAGAAGTCAGGGTCCAGCGCCTGCACGTCCACTTTCTTGTGCGAGACCGACTGCGCCCCGTCGAGTAGCACCCTCACGTTGTAGCGCCGCGCGATGTCGATCATGTCCTTGGCCGGCGTCACCGTGCCAAGCGCGTTCGATACGTGCGTGAACGATACCAGCCGCGTACGCGAGTTGAACAGCTTCTGGTATTCATCGAGCCGCACCTGGCCGAGATCGTCGACCGGCGCGACGCGGATCTTCGCGCCCTTTTCCCAGCACAACAGCTGCCACGGCACGATGTTGGCGTGATGCTCAAGGTGCGTGATGATGATCTCGTCGCCCGGGCCGATGTGCTGACGGCCCCAGCTTTGCGCCACGAGGTTGATCGCTTCCGTCGTGCCGCGAGCAAACACGATGCTCTCGGTCGAAGGCGCGTTGAGGAAACGGCGAACCGCCTCGCGGGCATCTTCGTAGGCGTCCGTAGCGCGCGATGCGATTTCGTGCGCCGCGCGGTGGATGTTGGAGTTCTCGTGCTCGTAGAAATACGTCAGCCGGTCAATGACGGCTTTCGGCTTCTGCGTCGTCGCCGCGTTATCGAACCAGATGAGCGGCTTGCCGTTCACCTTTTCCGACAGGATCGGGAAGTCGCGGCGAATGGCATGCACGTCGAACGGCGGATGCGCTGACGCAAACTTCGGATCACGCTGCGTTTTGCGGTCGAAACGCCGCTTACCTTGGTTGTCGACCTTGGAACCGCCGACGGGAGCCTTGCCGGACTCGGGCACGCCGGATTGGTGGGCGCCGGAGGGTGCTTCCTGTTCCACATAGTAGAACGAAGATCCCGGTGCCGTCGTGGAGGCCGGTGATCCATCGCCCGCCTTTGAGCGAGGGACCTCAGGCGCCACCAGCGACTGCAAACCACCATCGCCTGGATTATCCAGACCAAGCGGATCCAGATCGAAGGTCGAAACGTCGCCATACGGCGCCCGAGTTGGCGCGGAAGCCGGAGCGCCAGTCGTCGTCGCGATGCCCGGGCTCGCGCCCAGACCACCAAGACTTGGACCGCCGTAGACCGAGCCGAGCAATGCTTGCGCGACCAGATCGTCGAGCGGTTCGTCGGCAGGTTTCGACGACACGGCCGCTGGCTGCGGTTCTGCCAACCCCGGCACGCCGAAGCCCGGAAGGGCATGCGCCGCACCAGGGCTGACGCCTGCACCACCGACGCTGGGGCTTCCCAGCGACGGTTTCGGAGCCGTAGCCGCCAGCACGTTGCCGGCCGACAGATCCGGCGGCGCGCCCGAAGGGATTGCGCCATGCACCGGCACCGGCTCCGAAATCGGACCCGGCGCGATTGTCGTGACCGCACCCGGACTGAGGCCGATGCCGCCAGCGGCCGGATCGGCAAAGTTCGGAGAGGGGCCCATCCCACCGGCTGGCGTGCGGTAGATCTCGTTGACGAGCCGCGTCAGCAGCCCCTCATGATCACCGCCCGGCACGCTGTAGGCGTGCTTCGCGTAATCAGCTGTAGACATGATACTTGTCCACCTCAACGCCTTCGAGAACGGCGAGCGCGTCGTCCGTCAGGACGGCGAGCGAGCAGTAGAGCGAGACGAGGTAGGACGCGATCGCCTTGTGGTTGATGCCCATGAAGCGCACGGAAAGACCCATGCTCTGCTCACCGGGCAGGCTCGGCTGGTAGAGGCCAACGACACCCTGGCGGGCTTCACCGGTGCGCAGCAGGATGATGCTGGTCTTTCCGGCCGACGAAATGTTCAGCTTGTCGGACGGGATCAGCGGCAGGCCACGCCACGTGATGAACTGCGAGCCGAACAGGCTGACGGTTGGCGGCGGCACGCCGCGGCGCGTGCACTCACGGCCAAAAGCAGCGATTGCGAGCGGATGGGCTAAGAAGAATGCCGGCTCTTTCCAGACGCGGGCCAAAAGCTCGTCGAGATCGTCGGGCGTCGGCGCGCCGGTACGCGTCTTGATCTTCTGTGTCTTCGCGGCATGCGCAAGAAGACCGTATTCCTTGTTGTTGATCAGTTCGCTTTCCTGCCGCTCCTTCACGCTCTCTATGGCGAGACGCAGCTGCTCTTTGATCTGGTTATGCGGAACGCTGTAGAGGTCGGACACGCGCGTATGAATGTCGACGACCGAGTTCACTGCAGACAGCAGGTACTCGCGCGGATTTTCTTCGTAATCGATGAACGAGCCGGGCAGGACTTTCTCGTCCCGGTCGGAACATTCCACGTCAACGGCCGAGCCGGCTTTGACCTTGTTGACGCGATAGATGCCGGCTTCGACCGGAACCCAGTTCAACAAATGCACCAGCCAGCGAGGCGTAATCGCCGAAAACTGCGGCACCGTCTTGGTTGCATTAGCTAACTGGCGCGCGGCGACATCGCCTAGCGCGGTTTGGACTTCATCTGCCATATTAGACCCCGTGTCTGTTATATTATAGAATGATATTCTATATTCCGCTGCTGAATAAGCAAATCATTCCAAGTGATGAAATGCGTCAAATCCCCGCGCCCTCATCGAAGGTCTCCGAGCGCGCGTGCGCCTGGACCACATTGCTGTCGGGCGGCACGCTGCGGGTCAGCCAGACGTTGCCGCCAATGACAGATCCACGTCCGATGGTGATGCGGCCGAGAATCGTGGCGCCTGCGTAGATGACGACATCATCCTGGACGATGGGGTGGCGAGGCATGCCTTTGACGAGAGCGCCCTGCTCGTCGACGGAGAACCGCTTCGCGCCCAGCGTGACGGCCTGATACAGGCGGACACGCTCGCCGATGACGGCCGTCTCGCCGATGACGACGCCGGTACCATGATCGATGAAGAAGTACGGCCCGATCGTCGCGCCAGGATGGATGTCGATGCCGGTTGCGCCATGCGCCAATTCCGCAATGATGCGCGCCACCACAGGGGCACCGAGCTCGTACAACGCATGCGCCAGACGATGATGGATCACGGCATTCACGCCGGGGAAGCTCAGCATCACTTCTTCCGGGCTCTTCGCCGAGGGATCGCCCTCGAACGCAGCCCGCACATCCGTCGCCAGCAGATCGCGGATGGCGGGCAGCCGCTCGGCAAACTCGCGCACGATCGCCAGCGCGCCATCCGAACTGGCCCGCTCGCTGCGATCGCGTGTGGCGTCCGCCTTCAACTCGCGCTTGATCTGCCCAACCAGCTCACGCAGCGCCGTGTTCAGCGTGTAGCCGACGAAGTAATCCAGCCCCTGGTCGGTGCCATCCTGTCCGCCGGCGTGACGCGGAAACAGAGCCGACCGCAAGCCTTTGACGACCGCCGAAACGGATTCAGGCGACGGCAAGTCTGCAACATAGAACTGCCGCGGATCGGCCGCGCGCACGCGCCGGCGCGACTCCGCCAAGTCGTCCACGATTCGCCGCAACGCCCAGCTGGCAAGTATGGGATCCTGATCGGGTACGATTTCAAGAGCGGTCACGCAGTGTTCCTTTCGCATGGCTGAGCCGCGCGCCGGCTTCTAGCCAACACGAACGAAAATTCATGCTGCGGATCATAAGCAGCACACGGCAGAGCCAAACGAAGAAGAACTGCAGAGCTTATCGGGATGGGCGATATAGCAGCGGCCGCGTCTGCCGCAGCGGCTACATGTGCGACGTTGCCAACGGAGTTCGCTGAAACCTCAAACGCAAGCGGGGCCGCAAGGCCCCGCAAAACGTATCGGCACTGTGCGGCGCGTCACTTCGGGGCGAGCACCATGATCATCTGGCGGCCTTCGAAGCGCGGCTCGCTCTCGACCTTGGAGATGCTCTCGACGTCGGCCTTGACGCGCTTCAGCACGTTCATGCCGAGTTCCTGATGCGCCATTTCGCGGCCACGGAAACGCAGCGTCACCTTGACCTTGTCGCCTTCTTCGAAGAAGCGGCGGATGGCACGCATTTTCACGTCGTAGTCGTGATCGTCGATGCCCGGACGCATCTTAATCTCTTTGATCTCGACGATCTTCTGGTTCTTGCGCGCTTCGGCGGCTTTCTTCTGCTCTTGGTACTTGTACTTGCCGAAGTCGAGGATCTTGCAAACGGGCGGCTCTGCGTCGGGCGAAATCTCGACGAGGTCGAGACCTGCGGTCGTGGCGCGCTCCATGGCGTCCGTGCGGGGTACAACCCCTACATTCTGGCCATTTTCATCAATCAGTCGGACTTCGCGGGCGCGGATCGCATCGTTGATGCGGGGGCCTTGAGGTTCGCGCTCTGGCGCGCTGCGCATAGGTTTGCGGATGGTTCAGTCTCCTGTCGTTGTTTCGGGACGCTCGTGAAACACCAATTTCGTGAACACAGACGTAGTCGAGTATGGCAAAGCACTCCGGCTGGCTCTTGCCAAGCAGAAGTTGCGACTTATTGGCCGCTGAGCCGCAAGATCGGTAAGATTGTGTTGTAAGTCAAGCGCGGACGGCCGGATACAACCCGGCCTTATTGGGTATTTTCCCCCGCGAACCCGGCCTGCAGGCTGGTTCCCAGCAGCTCGTCATACACAGCCAGCGTCTGCCGGCACATGGCGTCCAGCGTAAAGGACCGCAGGACATGCCCTCTCGCCCGCACCCCCAGGGCCGCGCGCTCCGCCGCCGACAGGGTGAGTGCTGCCGCGATCGCATCGGCCATGGCGGCGGGATCACTCGGCGGAACGAGCCAGCCCGTTCGCTCTCCTGCGGCAACCGCAGGCTCCGACAGCACAGTCTCGGGTGGCGCGCCGATAGCCGTGGCGATGACCGGACAGCCCATGATCTGCGACTCCGTCCCGACGCGCCCGAACGCCTCCGGCTGCGTCGATGCCACGACCGCCAGATGCGCCGTGGCGTAGGCCGCCGGCATATCGGCGACGTGCCCCACCAACCGCACCTGATCCTGCAGACCAGCGCTAGCGATCTCATCCTCAAGCTGCGCCTTGTAGCCATCGCGGCCCTGCGCGTCACCCGCCAGCACGACCACGGCATCGCCAAGCGCCCCACGCTCCTTCAACAGCCGCGCCGCATCGATCAGGACGCTCTGCCCTTTCCAGTTGGTCAGCCGCGCGGCGTTGAGGATCACACGCATTTTGGGCGCCAGCCCCCAAGACCGGCGCAGGCTCGCCACGCGGGCTGGCTCTATCGCACCGGGATCGAAATCGCCACCATCCACGCCGCGGTAGATCACCCGGATGCGATCCTCCGCCGTGCCGTAGCGCGTGCGAATGAGGTCGCGTGTGTACTTGGAATTGGCGATGATGATGTCGCCATCCGCCATCACACGATTGTACGCGCGCTTCAACGAGCTGCTTTCCCCGTAAGCGCCGTGATACGTCGTCACGAACGGCTTGCCTGTCCTGCGCGCCGCCAGCTTTGCGCTCCACGCCGGTGCCCGGCTGCGCGCATGCACTAGATCGACGTTCTCCTTCGCGATGATACGCGCGATGGCGCCCGCGTTGAGCCAGACCCGCAGCGGATTCTTGCTCGCCGCCGGAAACTGTACCAGTTCGCCGCCTGCTTCCGTCACCCGGCTAGCCATGCGCCCGCCCTGCGTCAGCACCAGCGCCCGCCCGCCGCCTTTGACGATAGCCCCGGCAATCTCGATGGCCGACAGCTCCGCGCCCCCGGTGTCGAGTTCGGGCACGATCTGCAGTATGGTCGGGCGCTTCAAGCTGAACTTCCAGTCTATCTGAGGGTGGCCTTTGTAAGATGAGCGGACCACAAGTTCAATTTCTCGACGTCGGCAGCGAGACGGCAACGCGGCGTATCGCATACCTGACCCAGGCAGGGCATCCCGGCGAACCGGGCATCCTCTGGCTCGCGGGCCTGAAGTCCGACATGGTCAGCACCAAAGCCGAGGCGCTATCGCATTTCGCGGCGGACCGCGGTCTCAGCTACACCAGATTCGACTATTCCGGCCATGGCCAGTCCGAGGGCATGTTCGAAAACGGCACCATCGGCGACTGGCTGGAGGAAGCCCTCGCCGTCTTCTCCGGCCTGACCACCGGCGGCCAGATCGTCGTCGGCTCCTCCACGGGCGGCCACATCGCCCTGCTGATGCTCCGCCACCTGGTAACGAAGGACGCGCGCGAAGCCGCTCGTCTGCGCGGCCTGGTGCTCATCGCGCCCGCCTGGGACCTCACTGAAGAGCTGATGTGGAAGGCATTTCCGGAGACGGCGCGCCAAGAAATGATGGAGCAGGGCTACACCCTGCGCCCTTCCGACTACGGCGAACCCTACCGCATCACGAAGCGCTTTATCGAGGAGGGCCGCGCGCACTTGCTTGCGCGCAAACCGTTCAATCCCGGCCGCCCGATATCAATCCTGCAGGGCCTGCAAGACAAGGACGTCCCCGCCGCCCACACGCGCGAGCTGACGACCTTCATCGAAGGCGATTGGATCAAGCTCGTCGAAGTCCCCGACGGCGAACACCGCCTCTCCCGCCCTCAAGACCTTGATCGCCTCTACGCCCTCATCATCGAACAGATCGACCGCGTAAAACAGGAGTAGCGCACCCGCTTACCCTGATCTGGCGACGCGTTTCCCGCCTGAAAGCCCCTCCCCTTGATGGGGAGGGGTTGGGGTGGGGTGAAGAGCTTGGAGGACGGATTCAATTTTAGCTGCGCGGTTGCCGAGCGGAGCGTTTCCGTCCCGCAACGTCGAAATCCTGCGGCACCCAACTACTCCTGGATCTCTCCCCCACCCCTAACCCCTCCCCGCCAGGCAGAGGGGAACCTGTTGCGTCAGCCGCCAGCGTCGAACTCGCCAGAATGTGCGTTCCCGCTGAAAGCCCCTCCCCTTGATGGGGAGGGGTTGGGGTGGGGTGACGAGCTTGGAGAACGGATTCAATTTTAGCTGCGCGGTTGCCGAGCGGAGCGTTTCCGTCCCGCAACGTCGCAATCCTGCGGCACCAACTACTCCTGGATCTCTCCCCCACCCCTAACCCCACCCCGCCCGGGGGAGGGGCATCCCTTGCGCGAGCGGCGAGCGGCGCGTGCGCTAAGAAGCTTCCGCCTAAAAGCCCCTCCCCTCGATGGGGAGAGAAATCGGCTGCGCGAGACGCCAACATAGAATTCCATCCACAGCCCTTGACGAACAGCCTTCCATGTCTGATATTTCTGTCATGACAGAAATATCAGTCCAGAAGCAACCCGTCTCGCCGGCGGTGGAGCGTTTCATCCTGCAATGGGGCGATATGGGCGAGGCCTGGGGCGTCAACCGCTCCGTCAGCCAGATCCACGCGCTGCTCTACGTCGCCGAAAAACCGATGACGGCAGAGGACATCGCCGGCGTGCTGGCCATGGCCCGCTCCAACGTCTCCACGTCGCTGCGCGAACTGCTGGGTTGGAGCCTCATCAAGCGCGTGCCGGTGCTCGGCGACCGGCGCGACTACTATGAAGCCGAAGCCGACATGCTGGAGATGATCCGCCGCATCGCCGTGGGCCGTAAGGCGCGCGAGCTCGATCCGGCGCTCGCCACCTTGCGCGAATGCGTTGCCGAAGCCGAGCGCGATCGCTCCATCTCGCCGACGGCAAAAGCCCGCTTCAAACAGATGCTCGACGTCATGGAGGGCGTCGACCGCAGCTTCGCCGAAGTCATGCGCCTGCCCTCTCCGGTGCTGTCTCGCCTGATCCGCATGGGCGGTGCCGTGGCCCGGCTGGTCGCGCCGGCTCGCAAGAAGGGGTAATGCCGTGTCACGAGCATTGGCGCTGAAGATTGCCAGCGAAGAGGGCCAACGCCCGCCCGCAAGCGACGCGCCGGTTTCCGATTTGCGCTTCCGCGCACTCCTCGGCGATTGTGCCTGGCAACAGCTGCCACACCAGGTGCGCCGCCGCTTTGAAAAGTGTCTCGCAACAGGCGACGTCGTCTTGTACCGCGGACACGTCGTCTCAACGGACATGTCGTGGCTCGGTCGCGTGCTGTCGTGGCTCACGCGACCTATCGGGGCGCCGCTGCCGACGATGAACGGAGCCACCGGGCCTGCCGTCGTAGCCGTCACCGAAGATCGCGCTCTCGGCGGCCAGCGCTGGCTGCGCATTTACGAACGCCCCGGCCGCAAGCCGCAGATGATCCAGTCGACCAAGCGCTTCCGCGGCGAGACCGGTCTGGAGGAATACGTCGGCGCCGGCATCAGCATGCAGCTGGTCCTCAGCGTGGAAAACCGCGCTCTGGTCTTTCGCTCGCGCCGCTACCTCTTCGAGGTGGGACGCCTGCGGTTCCCGATTCCCGCGCTGCTGTCACCAGGCGCCATGGCAATCGTGCACACGCAGGAAGGCGACGGCAGCTTCTCATTCCGCCTGACGCTGCGGCACGCTGTGTTTGGCGAACTCCTGCACCAGCTCGCCCTCTTCCGTGACGTGTAAGCGCAAACATTGAGTTCAAGCCCTAGGTCCACCGTCCGGCCAGAATTCGCGCATGACCAGATAGGTATATGACGCCGTCCAGCCGATGAGGATCAACCCGACCACCGCTTCGACGCCGGCCAGCAGCCGCATCAATCCGACGGGAAAGCCGGATGCCGTGCCAAGCGACGTGTAGGACTCCACGGAAATATACAGCGCGGTCGCGAACGTCACGCTGCCGCCCGACGCCGGCGTGTCGAACTCAAAGAAGCACCAGAATGCGATGGCAAAGAGCACCACTTCCAGCAAATGCGCGACAAGCGCCGAGCAAACAACGAACAGCGCCTTCTGCCTCGGACGCACTGACAACCGCGGCAGCGCATAGGACAGCGCCCGCAGCGCCTCGTAGTGCAGCAGGATGCTAGCCAGCGAGAAGATGGCGATGACCGCCGCGACGAGCACGACTTCAAGCAGATTCATCGGTCTCGTCTACCATGTGGCGCGCCTGTCCTGGCGGCTCAGGACGATACGTCGTAGGAACAGTTCGCGGACCCGCCGCGACATCAGACTCCGCTCGAACAGGGCGGCCCGTTGCCGAGCCCAGCTTACCAAGATCAACCCTGTCACGAGGGAGCACTAATGCCAGCGCAGTCACGCTGTAAAGCCTGTGAACGCTTCGAGGCCCGGCATGAGAACTTCTGCCGCGTCTGCGGTTTCGAGTTCCGGCCGGACGACGACGCCCCGAACGCCGCCACCGGGATTGCCTATGTGTCGGCGGAGAAATACTGCGGACACTGCGGCTGCACGCGCGGCAACTGCCATTGCGATGAAGTCCCAGCCTCCGGTCAGCTCACCGGCGCCGCGTGATAACGAAACTGGCGCTCGAAATGGTCTTCCCAGCCGACGACCAATTCGCCCGCGACAGGCACATTGGCGGCATCGATACGCTGGAAGCCTTCGAGCCCGTGAAGGAGCACGGCATGCGGTAGCTCGGCGATCAGTCGCGTCTCGTCTGGCGTTTCGACGGCCAGCAACAACATGTTCGATGGGCTACCCATGGCCCTGAACATTTCCGCGAAGACGCCTTGCACGCGGTCGCAGCTATCTTCTGCTGCGCCAGGAAAGACACGTTGGGCCCAGATGCTCATGTTGAAGTTCCCCGTTTCTTTGTTGGTGGAGCCGTCGATCCTGACCTCAAATGAGGTCACCGATTGGCCGCACGGGGGCAATCGTATGGTATTGCAATCACACGCGATTACAGTCTGTAACCGTTGCCGCGAAGCCGCCGGTTGCTTGGGCATGTGCCGCAAAATGCGCCGGAATCGGCCGGCTTCCGGTGAGATTTGCAACAAGCGGTTCATGCAGGCCGGCGCGATCGCCCGCTCAGGCCGGCAATCAGGCGTCCAATCGAGTGTTTCCCTTGCGCCGGTGCGGGCTCTCGGTTATTCAGACCGCCTTCCAGCAGCGGTGATTTGGCCACTCGGCGTCAGCGCGCTGGAACTAGCGCTTCGCGCCAGCGGCCCAGCCGCAGCCCTTTGGGTGGCCGCAAACGACGCGCTAGTGAGCCCGTCACGACAGGCTTGGAGAGGTGGCTGAGTGGTTGAAAGCACCGCACTCGAAATGCGGCATACGGGCAACTGTATCGGGGGTTCGAATCCCTCCCTCTCCGCCAATTGCACACCATAAATAATGTAATATTTTCAATTAATTAGCGAGGGCGCTGAACAGGCAGTTGACACAGTCAGCGTAATAAGTTGACACACGCGGCCCCTTACACGCTTCAGCCTTGCGCTAGAAGTGCTTCGTTTTCAGTTCCGCAAATTTCGAACGAGACGATTTCGTGACCACACCAGCTTGGACGGATGCGGACACCGAACAGATGTTCGCTAACATCGGGGCGGTACCTCCTTACGTTCCAATTGATGGAGGGCAAGCTCGATCAGATTTTGCTGCTGGGCTGGGGCCACGAAAATTGGACTGGATCGCAGCACCGACTAGCCGCGATGTCCAACTACGACAAAGTGAAGGCCGCAAAGAAGATGGTGCTGGAAAGCGACGACTTCGCACGCGTGCACACTAGACCGGAGTGGTGCACCGCCTTTAATGAGCTGATACAACGGCTTCATTGCGAACGAGAATTTCGCAACTCTCTGGTGCACTCTGAATACCTGTTCCACTTTGTCGAGCTGGGACACCCACCGATGAAATCTGATCGGAGGCGAAACGGTCGCGTCGTCGAATTTGACAACACTGATTTTTCAAATGACTTGCAGGAAAAGTTCATGCTCCGGCTCGGAAAGCTGTCCATGGACGTGAACTTCACTCATGTGCAGCTCGTGGCCGATTACAAAGCTGCTTGCTAACAACCTCGACGACTGTGTTTCTTGATCCTTATCATTTTTAAGGGGACCATATGCCTCCAAAGCCAGCGTTCTTCGGCGTCAGCCCACGCCTAGCTGTGCTTCTAGGGGAAAGCTACCGGTCGGCCGAACTGGCTCTCAAGGAGCTGGTCGATAATGCATGGGATGCCAATGCTGGGACAGTAGACATCTCTATTCCGTCGGCCCTGACGAAAGACGCGAAGATCGTCATTGCCGATACCGGAGAGGGCATGTCGAGGGAACAAGTTGAGGGTCAGTACCTACGCATCGCGCGCGACAGGCTGAAGGAACGTGGGACACGAACCGGTCCTCCGTTCAACAGACAGGTCAAGGGTCGAAAGGGAGTCGGAAAATTCGCCGGCATCGTCATTGCTGAAGTGATGGACGTTGAGACCCGGCAGAAGGGCAAGGTGTCTCGCTTCAGAATAGACCGCACGGCATTGGAGCAGTCGTCTGGCGACATCTTCAAGATCGAGGTCGACATTGAGACGACCGATTGTGATCCGACAGACAGCGGGACGACGATCACGTTATCTCATCTCGCGCAGACGATCAATTTTCCAACGCCCGAATCCCTGAGACATGCACTCGCGCCCGATTACGGGCGAGAAGAGCGCTTCGCGGTTTTGGTCAACGGCAATCGCCTCGACCACATGCAGATGAACGGTCATAAGGCGTCCTTGGATTTGCCGATGCCGGGCGTCCCCGATGTTCGTCTCGAACTAGTAATTGGAGACAAGCGCCTTCCCAAGGATATGCAGGGCGTAGTCGTCAAGGTGAAGGGCAAAATTGTCGGGCGGCCACGCTTCTTCGGTCTAGAGCAAGACGAGACCGTCCCTCCGAGACTGCTACACACAGTCTCTGGCGTGCTCTACGCTGATGACCTTGAAGACGAGGCCTCACGTTCTGGTTGGACGGACCTGAACGAAAGCGAGAAGCGGGTTCAGATCGTCTTCGCACAGGCCGCAAGTATCCTGAAGGAGCAGCTCAACCTCGTATATCGACAGCAGATGTCCGCTGCCCGTGCGCGCTTCATGAAGAAATACTTGGCACGCTTGCGTGAGCTGCCAGAACACAAGCGAGAGTTCGCGAAGCGCGAGCTGGAGAACATCGTCACCAGGTATCTTGGCAACGACGAACGCACGGCTGACGCGATTGAATTGATGCTCAAGGGTTTAGAGCAGGATGAGTATTGGGCCGTGATGAACGCCCTCATCAATGCCAACCCCGCAGACATCGCTACCGTGGCTGAAGCCCTGTCGCGTTTTGGTGTAATCGACCTAGCGATGGTGGCTCGCGGGACCAAAGCTCGCCTCGACGCTCTAGAGTCGATGCGCATCCTCGCTGGCGACATGGACACACTCGAAATCAGGATGCACGAAACGATCAAGGGCAATCTGTGGATTTTCGGATCAGACTACGCGCTACTATCCAGCAATCAAGCGCTGCAAACAATTGTCCCTAGAGCGCTATCGTCTCTCATGTCTACGAAGGACGCCTCGAAGCGTCCTGACCTGCTGCTGCTCTCGATGTTCAAAGATAGACACTTGCTGGTCGAGTTCAAACGTCCATCTGAAACGCTGGACGAAACGGATAGGGCACAAGCTGAAAAGTATCGTCGGCTGTTAGCGCCGTATGTCACCCCGGTTGAGATTGTCGTCCTCGGCGGCCGAAGAGTTAAGGACATGCCTCAAGAGTTTGAAAACGGCACCGTTAAGATGTTGTCATACACCGAACTGCTGAGCAAAGCGGAGAGTGAGTTGCGGTGGCTCCTGACGGAACTTCGCAAATAACAGTCATCAATCGAGTGCTACAATTTCACGGGCATTGCCTCGTTCGCCAACTGAAGTCGCCGCTCAGGGCGAAGCGAGTTGAACGCCTCTTCCGACATACCGTGGAAAGCCGCCACCGAAGTGCGAGCTTCCTCAGGCTTTGGGTCCATGGTCCACTTGTTGGCACGCCTAAGCTTTGCCATCGACGACTCCTTGAAGTTCGGCGTCATGTTGTACGACCGTTCGGGCGCGCGAGGCTCCTTGATGCGTCCCTCCTCGATGGCCTTGTCGCGGTACATCTTGTCGAGCTGTGCGAGGACAGCCAGATTGTGTTTGCGCTGCTCGTCGTCCGTCATGTTAGTTCCTCCGTTCTATATGCCGTCAGCACGGCTGTTGCAGTTCATGTACGTAGTTTAGGTCCACACGCGGATGGGCGTGCGCGATCCCGCGATCCTCACGGTAGCGGCGCAAGTAACGGCGCATGCCGTCTTTGAACTCATGGAACCGCGCCAATCCTAGACGTTCGCGGATATTGACTTCGCGTGCGCCACGCGTCGTGCCGTTGTGCCCGATGCACTGGAACGGCACGAGCGAGGTTTCGTCGTACGATGCGATTACGAGTGCCTTGCCGTACAGCCGCCAGTCAGCGGCCAGCTCTTCGACATCAGGCGCGATCAGCATTCGTGGATCAATCACACGCTTCTTCGGCCCGTACAGCGCGTAAACGGTCACGGCGTGTCCATCCGCATCAATGTCGGGCACGACCCAACATGGCAATGCGTTCCCGACGATGCTCGTAAAAAACGGCACGTAGGATTGGGCGTCGACCAATTCGTTGAAGGCCGCGTACGCGAGGCTCTTCGACCATGGCTCGCCGGCCCAACTAATGGCACCGGCTACGTTCGTCCTGAAACTCATCCTACAACCCTCGTTCGCTTGATCTGATGGACGGTGGGGCGGAGCGCTTGGCCTCGGCAGCGTTGAAGCGCAGCGGCTTCAGACAACCCCACCGTCCTGACAAGTCATATGGTCGTTATAGTATAACGTTACAAGGGGTGGATGGGCGATTATTTCGCCTTTTAGCTCGATTTTCTGCGGTGAGCGCGCATCCGGGATGCAAACCGTCGCCGAACAAAAACGGACCTGGGTTGGCCAGAGTGCAGCCCCGTACCCGGTACCCGTCATGGGACCCCGCCAGCCATCCAGCGGCGGTGCCGAGGCGCAGAAATGCGGCGTGTGAGATTGGCGGCCGACGCGCCAATCGGCAAGCTGGCAAAGCATCCGACGAACCATCGTCATGCTGCGAGACGATCAACGAGCGACTCGTGCCTTGCCGACTGTAGATGCCGAAGCGGCTTGTTTGCCGTCTACGCAGCGACGAAGTGCGCTTGAGCGGTGATGGCCATGCGACGCAAGCAGCGCGCAACTGCGTGGTGGGTCACGGTCACACCACGTTGGGCGAAGTGTCCAGCGATCAGCCTCGTGCTGTAGCCCTGGCCCTTGAGCTTGCGGACCTCGTCCAAGATCGCATCGTCTGCTTCGACGAAGCGCTGTCCGTCACGCTCGATCCTGGTGTAGCCGAACGGCGTATTGCCCCCCATGTACCGGCCCTGCTTCGCGAGAGAAGCTTTCACTTCGACTATGCGTTCGCGCGTACGCGACCGTTCAAAGGAAGCGACGGACGACATCAAGCTGAAAACAAGTTCGCCAACGCTGTCGCCAGAGACGAAGCCGCCAACATCTTTTAAGTAGAGACTGATGCCTTGCCGTTTGAAGCCGGCCAGGGTGGCCAGCGCGTCGCTGGTGTTTCTGAACATGCGGTCAAGACGTAAGGCGACTACCACTTGCCCCTGTCTCACTTGGGCTAGCAGCTTGGAGCCCTCAGGACGGGCGGCGAAAGCTTTGGAGCCACTCACGCCTTCCTCTACGTAGATGTGCGCTAGCGCGAGACCTTCGAGCTTGCAGATTGCCTCGATCAGCTCTCGTTGGACGACCAAGGATTCGCCGTCGCGGACCTGGGTTGCTGTACTAACTCGGATGTAACCAATAGCGCTGCGCATGCCATGCTCCTGATGCATAACTGTATAGTCGCAGTTTCCGTCGCGCTGTTCCAGCGGCAAAGACAATATTGGTAAATCAATACGGTACTTTATGCGCCTTGTTGCCGTTGAAATTATACAACTCGTTGCCATATATACATGGCGTTCGCAATTGTTAACCAATATGGACTTAATAGCGTGAGTAAAAGTGCAGTAAAGTTCGACTTTGATGCCCTCGCCGCCGCGTTGGGCGTAGATAGGTCAACGCTGCCCTCAGCAGAGGTTGGGAAGGCCATCGCTCAGCCGCGCGCGGCAGGACCGCTGGTGATTTTCTCGCCTCTGAGCGATGCGGATTGGGCCGTCTTGAGCACACTTCTTCCGAAGCTTCCCGTCGCGAAGCCCGATGTCGATTATCGAGACCGTGATTTCATCGATAGCGTGTTGTGGTGGATCGCAGCCCGCGAGAAGGGGCTTGGCTGGGGCAAGCTTCCGATGCGGTATTGCCCCGCAAGCTCTCGGGAACATCGTTTTCGCCGGTGGAGCTTGCTGGGATATTTTCAGGATTTGTATCGGGCCATCGAGCACCGTGATGACCTCTCGCCGACCCTACGTCACGCATTTAAGCGGATCGCGCGAGATGCGGATATTCGCCGCGAACGTGCTGTCGCCTCGCGCGAGCGACTGACGGGCGCCCGCTGAGCGGAAATGAGGGTGCGATTTTGGCGCCGTTCAACCGGCGCGCTCGCAAGTGGGGGGCGGCCGAAGGCCCGCCAACAAGACGGCGAGACAACGAGACACGACTTCTCGAACAACCGCAGCCACTAGCTATTGAGCGCCTAAGTTGGGCGCTCCGCATCCAACGCCACTG
Source organism: Hyphomicrobiaceae bacterium (assembly GCA_030655135.1). Taxonomy (GTDB): domain Bacteria; phylum Pseudomonadota; class Alphaproteobacteria; order Rhizobiales; family Hyphomicrobiaceae; genus JAKAXS01. The sequence continues at coordinate 294,599 of JAURWC010000009.1, forward strand.
AAATCTGAATTTCGAAGAGTTTTGTAAAAAGCATGTCTTGCCTGTCTCGCGAGCCATAACGCTTTGCCTGCCAAGCCAAAATGGCGAGACACTAGCTTGTCTCTCGGCGGGTGCCGCGTCTCGCGGCGCCGCCCTCCCCCAGCGGGTACGAGACACGATCAGATTGGTGCGCCGATGCCGTACACCGTGCGATGCGTTCCTGCGAAACCACGTGTATCGGTCCAAAATAGTACTTTATCTGCCGGGGCATCAGGGGACGAAAATCCACGAACCTGTCTCGACGGGCTGCTGCCGATGTACTTCCTTCCGGCAGTCCAGCCGAGGCGGCTCATAGCGCCCGTGACAAGCTTGCTAATCGCTGCCTGCCGATCCTTTACGGACGAGACACCAAGGGCTCTGTAGACCTCGTCGGTAGGAACAAAACCTTCGACTGCACACAGTAGGTCTTCAAGGTACTGTTGGCGGTCATCCAGATCGAACCGCTTTGCCTGTTCGATTTTCGCCAGCGCCTCTACCTCAGGGTCCAAATAGGTCAACTCACCGGCAGCTTCTCGATGAGCTGCCTCCGCCCACAGTTGGTCACGGATCGCGATGATGCCTTCTACATCGAGCTTAGCCGGCAGCCCCGGAGCGCCGCCATTGATGACTCCCTTTGTTGCGACCACCCAGAAGCGCCGGTCGCCTGTTTCATCCCGCAGATACCGCGCCTTATTCGTGGACGCCGCGAGCACGAATTGCCGAGGCACGCTTTTGGCCTCCCGGGTATATGCCATGCGCGCTTCGTCAACTTGACGTGTAACGAAGTGCTTGACCGACTCCACATCCTTTTTGGCGATGTTGGTCAGCTCAGCCAGCTCACAAATCCATTTCCCGCGAGTCAGCTCGATGACCTCCTTGGGGTCTAGCCCAATCGTCATGTTGTCCGTGAACCACTCGTCGTAAGCAAGCGCGCGGAATACGCTCGATTTGAAGCTGCCTTGCTCACCTTCAAAGATGAGGATGGTGTCGAATTTGCTACCCGGCTCGCGCACGCGACGCACCGCGCCAATCATCCACTTGGCGCCGACTGCACGCGTGTAGGGCGTATCGTCGGCCCCGCAGTAATCGGGCAGCCACGTGTCCAGTCGCTCAATGCCGTCCCAATTTGCTTGAAGGGTTGCCAGCCGCTCTTTGACAAGGTGTTTGCGCAGATTACGCGCGTAGGATTTCAAGACGGACCAAAGGTAATCTTTTCCGACGCGAAGGCCGAGAAAATCGCAGGCTACGTAAATGTCATCGAAGGCGTCATCGTCCAAATAGTCGTGCCCTGGCACACCGAAGACGTGTGTACGTAGCGCAAAATCGTCGTAAGCGAGCAGTATCTCAAAGCGCTCAAAAAGCGTGAAGATGTTGGCTTGGGTAGCCAGCGGCATGCCTTTGTCATTTGTGTCAGGGAATGTGAAACCTGCTACGAACTCGGGCGAGTCCATCAGCATCCTCATCTTCCTGAGAAGCGTTGCCGGTTCAGGCGTCACGCCATTCTGGGCAACTTCGATTTCGCTCGTCATCTCTTGAATCTCACTGCTCATTGAACGCACGCTCCATCTTGTCCAGCAGCGCGAAGCGGCCACCGAGGTTTTTGAACTGCCTTAGGTTCGGTTGAAATTCTCTCGCAAGCTTGATCAGATAGCCAAGGGTGGCGGGCTTGGCATGATCGGGATCGAGCTTGTCCCAGATCGTCTCTAACTGCAGGTAATCAAACCGGGGATCGCCTTCTGACCATTCGCGCGCCAGTTCGAACCCTTCATCTCCACCACCCGTTTCGTGGTGGATGGCGCCCAGCGCTTTGAACCAGCAGGGATACTCGATGTCCGGTGGGATGAACTGCAGGTAGTAGCTAACCTCACCTGCTTCGGCGGTTCGCGAATACGAGCGCGCGGCTGGCGCCGGCAGTTTAACTGCCTTCTCGAATGCCTCCGTGAGGTTCAACAACTCGCCACGGATGTGCCGAAACGCGAAAGGTTTTCCCGGCCGATGAGACGGCAGGTACTGAAGTCGCGACGGGTTGCAGCTTTCCGTGCTGAACGCGCTTCCAAGCAGGCGTTCTCCAAGTTCGGAGTAGACGATCTTATGTGCTTGTTTGCCGCGCGCCTGCACCTTCAGGGAGATGGTTGATGAGATGGGTACGATCACGCGCGTCTTATGCTCGGGATCGTGCGAGATGGAGATTACTTCAACGAGCTTGCCGTAGGCGCGGACGCGCTTGATCGTGTTCCCGTCAACTCGCGAAACGTTGGTCAGGTGGTTGTATTTTGGGTGACCAGCGCAGAAGGCTGCAATGTTGGCATCGCCTGCCGTCTCCCACGCGACTCCCTTTTGCGCAAGCCACTTGCAGTAAGTGGCCACTCCAACGTCCTGGCTTGTGCGCATGTGATTGTGAGTGGTGTATACGAACGCTTCAAGCCCGCTGGCCGCTACGCACCCGCAGATGGCGTCATATGTCAGCTTGCCATCCACTTCGTAAGCATAGGCGCAGATGGTATCCACATTGGCATCCTCGCGACCTTCGCTCAACTTGGCGTAAATCGCTGCGGGACCGTCCTTCGCGTTGCGCTCATCTGAAATCGACAACAGAGCCGTGAGGTCTCCCAAGGTGAGTTCAACCTGGGTGCCGCTGTCATATTTGTTGCCGCAGATTGTGAGCGACATTGCGAGCTTGGCGTTGTCATGATCGGGCGCTTCGGTTCCGATCCGCCACGTCTGTGCTTTACCCTCTCCGTCAGGATGAGTGATTTCTTTGTCGTCCATCGTCATCTCCATAGATGCGCCTACGCCCTAGCCATCGCCTGAGCGGTTTTACGCAGTTAAGTTTGGTGGAGAGCGTGGATCATAAGATCGCTTCACTCTGCCCACCGGGCAGAGCGTTGCGACATCGGGCAGCCTTCGGCGTTTCGAAGAAACCTGCGTTACTTAGTCAACTCTCGGTCGTGTATTCAATCAATCAAGAGGCCATCCGGTCGGTCCAGCGGTCCGTGTCATAAGGCTCCCTCTCGTACTCCGTTTCGCCATCGGGCGGGATCACTTCGATCTCGCACCCATAGGGCGGGCCGTCGTCGAAGCCGTAGTACTGGCGAGCGGCGCGGCAGAGTTCGCTATAAAGCACGTCAACGTCGACGTTGAAGACATCAAGCGTCGAGAGAGGCGACGTGCTCTTGTCGAAAGCACACTCCAGGGCGAAGTCGTAGCCCATGACGCTGTTGTCGAAGTCGAGTTCGCGGTCGCTGAGGATGCGCGGCATCTTCGGCCAGAAGGTTCCTGACACCGCAATGTGCTGCGGCAGAAGCTTTCCTGTTTCGTGGCACCCATAAAACTCGACGACGTAACGGTAGTATTGGTGATCATCGTTCATGATTTGCTGCCTTTGGCATTTGAGTTGATCAGGGTCCGCCTAGGCGCCTCATGGCGACTTAAGACACGCGCATAGCGCGCATCATTGGCGGGGCTGAATTTTTTGATCTGTCAATCTGCCGGGAAGCACAGGCAACATCACCGATGTCGAGTCCGCTGGCGGTAGCGGGGTACTTGGCCTTGGCCAAGCTGCGCCTCATACGTCAAGCGTCAAGCGGATGCTGCCGTGAGAACATGCAAGGCTATGTGCCCTGGACCTGCCGGCGGTGGCAGGGGTCTCAGCGAGAACGCCGAGCTGCTCCTTAGTGTGTTACTATCACGAATATAATGGTTAACAAGACCGATGTCAATAGAAGCCCATCTTGGGCGATTCCACGATAAGACGGACGTTTCAATTAGTTAATTTCGACAGTTAATGCACTATCTCAAGGTACAATGCACGACGGATGAACAAGTTCCTCCCTCGTTCGCCACCCGGCGTCTCACAGACCGCGCTCAATACCACCGTTGGTTGGCAGCACCTCAGTCCGCCCCCGACGTAACGGGGTGCGCCGCGAGATTGACAGTCGAACTCACAGCTCACGCGCCGCAGCAAGCACACTGCGTTACCGTCCAGCGGCATCAAGCGGTAAAGGGTGAGGCAATCATGACGCTGCCTGGGATGAAGCGCTAAGCGTCGCCTGTGCGTCATCCAGGACGGTATCCAGACGACACCCAGCGCACTGCCCAGCGGGCTGCGAGGTAACACAAACCAAGCAGGTTAACGAGAACGAACGCGGCGACTGCGTCGCCGTACGCGATTGGCAGCCGCCAGTCTCGCTCCTTCCTGAGGGTCGCGAGGAAAGGGCTGTCTTGTTTGATAGCGGCTTGTATCTCGTGCCTGTGCGCGAGGAACTGACGCCCGCTACATCCCGCCTTGCCGAGGTCTATAAGGCCGTAGTCATTCTCGTAAGGCTTGGTGTCCACGCTAAGCAGCCGCTCGCCGCAACGCAGCGTGCTCCACATCTCCACGTCCTTCTGGGCCGACGCGTTCGCAGTCTCGAGCGCGTCCCAAACAAAATAGCCGAGAGCCGCGAGGCCGACCAACAGCGACAGGCGAAACGTACCCTTCAAAATATTCATTGTGCAGACCCCACCCCAGCAATCGCGACATTCTATCGGGGCGGCTCGCGCGGGCAACAGAAGACACCATCGGTTGCTGGCGCTCGGCGCCGCTGAGGCGTAAACATCACTAAGTCTCGGGAGAACACGGATGTCCAATTGGCGGGGCAACCCTTAACTTTGACGAGCGCAACGCGCCCGACTTCGCGACGGTGCACCCGCTATCGGCAGCTCTTGCCGACTTAGCCTTGCCCTTTGGAGTTTGACACCCTGCGCGCTCTCAGCAACCGTTCAGGCGGCGGAGTACGTGCTGCAGGTAGCGAACGGCGACTGACCTGTTCTTCCGTATGTCGCTACGCCCTGCCCTGAAGATAGCGACCCCAACGCTGATGCCATTTTGCCGCCATCGCATGCTGCTGAAAGCCGCGATGGCGTTAAGCTAATTAAAAAAAAAAGCCGACGGGCCTGCCGGCACCGCCGGCAACGGCTACCTGTTGCGGCGGTGGCCAGCACATCGGCGACGGATTGTGGGGTCAGAAGCCCAATATCGGAGGCCAGGAATCTCAGTCGGTTTTCCCGTACGTCGTTAGCTCAGCACGTGCGTTGACAGGCATCATTCCTACAGCGAGTGCAGATTGTAACAGTACAAAAGAATTTCGCTCGCCCGCGATTGCCCCCGACAGGAGAGCTGCCGCAACTGCGTTCCGCACGTCTTGAGTGGTGACGACGCCGCTTTTTCGCAGTTCCATCAGCGCTTCTTCGTAGACGAGTAACAACAGTGAGCGTGCACTTGAATCAAGGGCATCACTTGTTAGCGCGTGCTGCAGCGAGGTCATCAAAAATTATATTCCGCTTCGCCGCTGACTCCAACATATAGTTCATGTCAGCTAAAGCGAGCGGAAGAACTTTGAAAACCTTTTGGGCACGTGGAGGCTGAGCTGACATCCACCTGAAAACAAAACGACAAATTAAAGGTGTTTCACCGCTTTTGGAACTTGTGCCCATCACGGCTCTTTAGCACCGGCGATAGTCATTTGATCGCGAACGGTGATTAGAATATCATGACAAACGCTGCTTTCGATGTAGACGTGATGGCAGGCGTGTTTCGCGCTTTTTGCCTATGGTCCGACAACCTACCGAGCTATCAGAAGAACGAGTTACATTTTGAGCCGTCAATAAGGGATCGCGTCTGCAACGCTTTGGTAGCTGCGTCTAAAGCAGGGGTACGAGATTATAGTGACCTAACCGAAGTAGCCGCCAAGGCTGCGGGATGGTCAATGCCCGCGCATCTTGACAGTCTCGCCAGGGCAATACGTTTGCCGCGAGAACGCGTCAGAACCTCACAGCAGGTGAACCATGATACCCTGGTCGCTACGATGTGATCTACGCCTTGCAACAAGTTGTGCAGACACAAAAGCTACTAACTCAATAGGGGCGGCCGCTATACCAATTACCAAAAACGTCAGCGGCAGCAGGAGCAATTCTATAGCAATTAGGGAGCCGTCTATCCTTGCCTGCATGGGGAGTGTTTCTCCACGTCATAATACCGACCCTATTAAGCAGTCATCAATTCCGTCAGCCGGATGAATCCTAGTGGAACACCCAACGAGCGCTAGCCGTTATGTGTCGTCCATATCAAAGGAGGGACGCGATGAACAAGATTCTGTTGGGAACAGCAGCAGCGTTTGCTTTCACGACGACGGCCGCATCCGCAAAAGTAGTTTGCAATGAGGATGGCGACTGCTGGCGTGTGAAGACGTACCGCGAATATCCCGCCGACGTAAAACTCAAAGTTTATGATGATAATTGGAAGTGGTCTGAGAGCGAGAGCACGAAATATCGCTGGAGAGAACACGACCATGACCGTCATGGCTACTATCGCAGCGGCGTATGGGTGGACATTAAGTAGCTAGTTTCAAAGGGAAGAGGCCAAAGCCTCTTCCCTTTTTGCTGTTCAAATCGAGTACCTGCTTCGTTCAGCCTCGATCTCTTCCTTTGTCAGCGGTGCGCGGCCCTCATCGAATGTGGACCACCCGCCTTCTTTGTAGGCATCTCGCCTTACTGATGCGGCGACACCAGAACGGTCCAAGATCGCATCGGCGCGCGATGCAGTATCTTCGTCAGCCCGCACTGTAACCAACGTCCCGCCACGACGTACACCTTCGGCATAGACGTGCGCATCGTCTTCATCAACTCCGGCGTCTGTCAGCGCGCCGATCACGCCCCCTGCCGCCCCACCAGCAAGCGCACCTAACGCCGTGGTCGCCAGCCACCCTGCGGCTACGACGGGGCCAACACCCGGTATCGCGAGCATGCCTAGCCCGGTCAGAAGTCCAGCCGCGCCACCTAGGGTAGCGCCAACCCCGGCCCCGGTACCTGCACCAGAGCCATCATCAAAACTGTCACTATCGCGGTCATGGCGACTGTCTACGTTGTTCGCAACAATGCTGATCTCACTCTCCGGGATACCAGCGTCTTTCAGATCAGTTACTGCTTGGCGCGCCAGCTCATAGCTGTCGAACAGTCGAGAAACGGTTCTCATCGCACTCTCCTTGGTCTACTTATTTTTCGGAAATACGTTGCCTTGGAAGTCGAGGCTTACGTCAACTGACTTGCCATCTCTTGTGGCCTTGCCCCGCCAGATGCCATCGTCATCCTTCTTGAGCCCCTTAACTTCGCCAAAGCCCTTCTCTTTGATGCGCTCCATGGCCTGTGATTCCGTGAAGCTGTTCGCACCCTTTACCGGCGCGTCGGGTTGCGGGGTTTGGGTCGTGTTGACGGCAGCGTTGCCCGGTTGATCTTTCGGGGGAGCCTGTTCGGCAAAAGCGGGAGATGCCAACAGGCAGGTGGTGGCTGCCACGATACAAAGTTTCATTATTTCCTCCTTCGATTGAGCATGGCGCGGTCCATGCGAGCGTTGCTGCTCGCCATCTGATGACGCGTTACCGATGCAACGTAATTGATCTCGCGACGTTCCAATTTGCTACGTGATCTGGTGAAGGAGTTCTCAAATTGCAGTTTGGGAGCTAGGTTGCGCAGCGCCTACGCAAAACGATGTAAGAGCAGCGCTAGAAAGAACGGCGCGGCGTCGCGCAATGCGGTTGCGCGTTCGCTCTCGACGACGGCTAGGCGCGACTATCCAAGCGATCTGCGATTAGCCCGTACGAATTTGTGGCGCATAACTTTCGCAGGCAACTCCCCACATGATGCTACTTAACGCCAGCTCGGGGACCGGCGGCGTTAAGCTCGGCAGTCGGCACGTTGGGCTCAGCAGTCTCCGCTTTGTAAACCTCGAATAATACCGCAGTGATATTTGCCGGCATCGGTTCGTGTTCGGCCTCGTCGAAACGCGCTTTCAGCTCGGCCGCAACATGATCCAACACTGTCGAATTTCTGCCGCTCATTTTGCGCCCTCCCGGAGACGATACACGGCCAATTCAACCTGCGAGTTGGCCAGATGGAGTGTTGAAGGAAACCGTTCCACTCTTTGTTCCAGTGGGACGCGCCTTCTATTTACCGCAGCGTGTTCAGCTATTTGTCAGCTATTGCAAAAATGTTCATTATGAAGGAACGCGGCACTCTGGATGCAGTTGAGAGCCAGGCAACAAATAAAAAAGGAAATGCCCGATGAAAACATCTCTTTTGCTATGTTCAAGTGTCATCGCTCTAGCGATCAGCAGCGTAGCTGTTGCTGCACAAGATAAGGCCGGACCTGCTGGAAATTCTCCGGGTGCAAGTGGACCGTCGAGCGGCGGTGGCGCCGGGGGAGCAGCAGAACGCTCGCCCGCAAGCGGAGCGGCCGCCGATCAATCCGGTGCGGCCGGTGACGCTGAAAGGGATTCTGGAGAGAAAAAAGCCGGTGCAGGCACAGATATGAAGGACGGCTCCAAAGCCGAAAAAGCCGGCGTGGATCGGTCAGGGCCCGAGCGAGCGAAGTCTGATATGAAGGACAACAAAGACAGCGCGAAATCCACTGATGATAAATCAAGGGACTCAGCCAAGTCGGATGGCGACAAAGACAAGTCTGCGAACACCGGCAAGTCGGATGGAACGGCGGGTGCAGGCGCACCGCCGAAGCTTTCCACGGAGCAGCGCACTAAAGTCCAAAGCAGCTTCCGTGGTCATAAGGACAAGTCAGTCAAGGATCTTAACATCAGCGTAAGCGTAGGCGTGGCGGTGCCGCGCAGCGTTACTCTTTATGCCGTGCCGGAAGATGTCATCGTCATTGCTCCGGATTATCGCCGTTATAAGTACTTCGTTTATGAAGAACGGGTTGTAATCGTTGACCCGGAAACGTACGAAATCGTCGAAATTATTATCCTCGCTTAAAACGGCGCAACGGATATTAGGGGGCCGGTGAAAACGCTGGCCCTTTTCCTATTCGGGCTGTCATCGCCTTTGCGTGTCCGTTTTTTCCCGACGCTCCGGAACGCTAATTTCTAATCTGCGTTTGATGGTACACGCCGATCCAAGGAGACATCAAAAGATGCATTATAGAAACGTCCTTCTCGCAGCCGCCCTCGCTGTTTCTGCCGCCGCGTTTGCGACTGGTGCAACTGCGGCACCACTCTCGTCTGCCGCGCCTTCTGCGAACGCGGCAGCTTCTATTGACAGCGCTGTCGAGAACGTCGGTTGGCAACGGCGACGCCATTGCCGCAGAGGCCACTGTCACTGGCGCAGGGTTTGGGTACCGGGCGTGAGCATCTATATTGGTGAGGGCCGCAGACATCGGCATGGTCATCGCCACCACAACCGCCGCCACCGCCATTAAAAACTCAACCGCGCGGGGACAACGTCCCCGCGCAACTCTCTAATTAGCAGGGTAGCTAAATGGCTAAAGCTTCAACTTTCGGGGACAACGGGACCATCCTCCCGCTCTCCATCATTGCGATCTTCGCTCTGATTTCACTCGTTGCCCTGGGCGTTGCGACAGTCAACGATTACAGCGGTCAGGGTCAGCGCATGGAGATGTCGTCTACGATAAGATCGGTTTAGAGTTTCGCTACGTATTAATCTCGTCACCTATCTTGATCAGCGCCAGGGTCACGGCCAAGTCTAGATACCGCGTAAAGTAATGTTGCTAAGCTTATGATTTGCACCACACAGATGAACAGAATTTCGGCCGGCATGTGGTGCGTAATGCCATCAAGCAGTCTATCTGCCAAGGTATCGAGATGAGCTACTGTAGCCAATTATTGTGACCCTCATTTCCAGCCCCAAGCCTACGAGCCTTTATGGGAAACGAAGGTCGACTGCGCTTTCCGTCGCTAATTTTTAGATGCGTGAAATCGCATTTCTTAACACTTGTTTTGCGGCGATGATCCACCAAGTTATTCACACGCTGTAGCAGCCTCCCCGATCACCTCAAATCCCTCTCGTGTTCCGCACGGTCTTTACGTTAACGGCGTGACCATCGCAGGACGGCCGCGACGGTCTTCGATGTAGGTGATATAAATCGCATGACGCGGCACCGTTTTCGAAGGGCACGATTTTGCAAAATACGCCATCTGACCGAGGCGATGATCAACGCCACCCGCGCCTGTCTGAGTTCATACGTCACAATCATCTGCCTATCGTCAATGAGTGGACTGCGTTTGCCCGCACGTTGACCCCTGCTAGCGAAGCTATGTCTAAGCTCGCGCTAGAGGATCACATTGTGGATATTCTTGATTTTATAGCGGACGACCTCGACACGGCTCAAACACGGATGGAGCAGTTTCAAAAATCGCGTGGCAACGGTCCTGACGAAAGTCCTATGGCGCAGAGCGCTGCCGAAATTCACGCCGCACTGAGGCTCGCTGACGGTTTTGACATCGATCAAATGGTCTCCGAGTACCGAGCGCTTCGCGCCAGCGTTGTGAAACAGTGGGTCACATCAAATAGGACTTTGGCGGGAACTGACATTGAGGACCTTACTCGTTTCAATGAGGCAGTCGATCAAGCGGTCACAGAGTCGGTGGCCCACTACACCAAGACTATCAACGACTCACGGAATATCTTTTTGGGTGTGCTCGCTCACGATCTTCGCAATCCCATCGGCGCGGCGACGATGGCCGCGCAGATGATGATGCGTTCCAGCAAAGACGACGCCAAGCAGTCGAAAGTTGCCAGCGAAATCGTACGTACGACCAACCGCGCGACTCAAATTCTGGACGATCTACTTGACCTCGCCCGATCCTCCTTCGGGACCGAACTCCGCGTGGTGAGAGAAAGAATAGACCTTGCCCCGCTGTGTCAGCAGCTTGCGGACGAGCTGCGCGCCATCAGCAGCGGCCGTGAAGTTGAGGTCGAGGCTAAAGGGGACACAAGTGGGTTGTGGGACAAGTCGCGCATGGGCCAAGTGCTCTCAAATTTGATGGCAAACGCGATCCAACATGGAGACGCGAACAGTGTTGTCTCCGCCAAGTTAGACGGAAGCGACCCAGATGTTTGTAAAGTTGTGGTTCACAATCACGGGCGGGCGATCTCTTCTGACAAGCTCAAAACGATCTTCCATTCATGGATGCAAGGTCAGGTCATCCAAGACTTGACCGGCTCTGGCACTCATCTCGGCCTCGGCCTGTACATATCGAAGTTGATAGTGGAGGCTCATGGCGGTGCAATTACCGTTACATCCGACGAACAATTGGGAACGCAGTTTATAGTAAGCATGCCCCGCTCATAGCTAGGCAGAAGCCGCGCATGCTTAAGCGCCGTGTGTTGCCGCCACTTCTTCAATCAAGCATGTGAGTTGAGCTGGCTGATACGGTTTGGCCAGGAAACGAGATGCATCTGGAAGGTCTCCCGCTGCCGGCCGTAGTACGCCGGAGAGGATCACCACGCCAATTGCGGGCCATCTCTTGCAGATCGTCTGCGCGAGTTCAAACCCGTTGATGGAGCCGGGCATGTGCACGTCTGTAACGACCACGCGCCCAGGCCAACCGTCTTCAATCATTTGTACCGCGTGATCTGCGTTCTCGGCATCGACTACATCGTAGCCCGCCTCGACGAGCAGCTCGACTGCCACAAGCCGCTGCAGGGCATCGTCCTCGACAACGAGAAGCTTCATCGGTTGTTCCTCGGTCATGTGACTGAACCGAGCTAGAATCGCGAAGTTCCGTCGAGGACAGAATTATTCAGCATTCCGCGGTAAATTTGCTGCCTGGGCCGCCGCTGATCTCAGACACGCTGCAGAGACCATCGGAGAATGTCCCGATGATGCCGCAAGTGTTCTTGCGTTTCTTCGATGTCCCGAAGATCGTTGAGAGCTTGCCGAACGCTGTGGCCGCGTTTGCGCAGGAGTGCGATCCACGCCTGCTGCTTTTGCATTTGGCGTTCCCCGTTCCACACGTCACCTTGCACAGTCTCAAAACGATACATCGGTCTCTCCACGGCTTCCGCAGAGTAACGCGGCCGAGTCACGGTCGTTGCTGCGGCAGAGTGGTAAGGGGATGCGCCAAATCTGCGGTGGACCGAGGCTGGGAACGTCCAGTCCGCAGTCCGTCTCAACCTGTGCCTCAGCCGTGACAGGTGGGCTCTCTTTCGGGAACTTATCGGCCAGGGACATTCGGGGATGGCGTGGAGGGTAGGAAAAGTTCCCAGCGGTCCTTGTTCGCCTCGCGCCACGCCCGCGTCTTGACCTTCACCCACCCGAGGTTCTTCCCCGATTTGTAAGGTTGATGCAGCTTCTTGCTGACGATGCCCTCCAGCTTCCACTGCTCGGCAACCTCGAGCAGCTTTATCGGGTCGTCAAAGTCGTCGGAGAAGCGCAGGATATGCTCGTCAGCTTCGAGGACGAGTCGCTGCAGTGCGCGCTTGCGTTCCCACAACGGCTTGGGTCGCAGGTCTGTCTCGTCTTCACGTAGGAGATCGAACGCCCAAACGCATAGCTCCTTACTCCTGCGCATAAGGCCGACGAAGTCAGGGCGACCCTCGCTGTCACAGGCGGTGAGTTCCGCGTCGATAATGGCCTTGTTGCAAGGTAAGGACATCAGGGCATCCCGCAAGTCGGGATACCGACGTGTCACGTCGTGACCATTACGCGTGAAGATGATTACCTCGTCGGCGTCCTTGTGGAGCTGCACGCGGAAGCCATCGAACTTGACCTCGTGTATCCAGTCCGCGCTTGTCGGAGGCTCTGCGCGAAGGACCGGAGCCGAAGGCACGATGAAAGGGTTGCGTTTTAGCATCGGGTACCGATGTGGTTTCAGATGGTGTTGGAACCAAGGGGTGATGTTGAGATTAGAGCGGCAAGTATCGCGTCATTTCCCTAGATCGACAGGACTGGCCGGCTTCTAAGCGAAGTCGGCCTTTTCTCGTTGGGTTGACTCGTTCCTGTTTTGTTCTTAGCTCTCTGCGAGGCAGAGGGCAACACGATGGTGTATCGCAAGGGCGAGTTATCCAAAGCTGCTGTGGATCGAGGGTGGCCGCACCAAGTCGCGCTCGAAAGCCACCGCTGCGGAGGCGACAACTACCTCACGCACCGCTTCTTCTGCGATGGGCACAACCTCAGCCTCTGTATTCGTGGCCACAGCTTCTACCGAGACCACACCGACTTCAGCGTCTTCTGCTTTGCGGAGCCTGAGCACGCTGAGCTGTTCCGCGCCCGGTTCGGTGGCGAGTTGATGTGCCCGAAGACGCGCCCGAAGTGGCCAGCGTACTAAGAGCCAGCGTCCTTCAAGGCGCTTAGGATTATCGGGTTTACTATTTCAGGAGCTGCCAGCGGCGCCATGTGCCCGCCTCTCGGAATGGCCACTAAATGCCACCGGGTGCCTTGCTGAACCAGTGGAACAAGTTCTCTTATCGGGCGCAAGGTTTCGGGGTCGAACACGACCGTCGTAGCACTCGGGAGCCTCTCGTCCCACTCGCTGAGCGCTGTCGTTTCATCCATGATCGCGTCCCATTCATGGATGTTTGGCTCCAACGCCGTGGCGAACGCATCGCGTCGCTGCTGGTCCATCATCGCCCACGTACCCGATCCGCCCCAATAGTTGGCAAAGCACTCCGCAGTTGGCATCCAATCATCAGCCGCGCCGTACGTCTTGATTGTCTCTCGCAGTTCCTGAACTTCACGGTACGCTTCCACGCGACCCGCCTGTCGAAGGAGGTCGAACGGGTTGGGCTCTAGGAGTACTAGCCGCCTGACGCGACTGCCGAGGTTGGCGGCGACCTTCATCGCGACGGCGCCGCCGAAGGAGTGGCCCACGATGTCTACCGGCTCATCCGACTTTTCGATGATCGACTCCACTAATGCGGCCTGATCTTGCAACGTCTGCTTACGAGGTTGCGTCCATGGTGGAGTAGCTCCGTAGCCAAAGAGCTGAGCTGCGATGACGTGATTGGAGCCCTGGAGGACCTCGATGAGCCTGCGCCACTGCCGCGCGCTCGCGACGCTAGAGTGCACCAGCACGACTAAGGGGCCCGAGCCCGCTTCGATGAAATCTACCTGCTGCACGTCGCGGCCTGATCCACTGAGCTGCAGATGATAAGGATACTGAGGCATACAGCTTGCAAGCACGGCTGGAGGACTGCGATTGTACCCAACAACCGCCCCGCCCTCCAGCCATTCAAAAGTCGGCGCGAGCCGATCAAAAGTCAACTATTGGACCGTCACCGACCCACCCGTCTTTGGCTGCACCGTTATGGCCGCAAGTCACGAACGGCAAGGCCACTACCATCCATCTTCAGCGGGAAGGACGAATGCTCGTGCACGATTTTCCATGTGTCGCCTTCGCGTCGCAATGCCACCGTGCTGCGGAACCACAAATCCTGAGGACCCTCATTTTTCTTGACGCCCCGCAAATTTGCGAGGCGAAGACCAACGCTAAATCGCCGTCGATGATGATGGTTGGCTCGGGCACCACGCTCTCGACGCGGCCATCCCAAGTGGCGAACCACCTGTTCAGAGCATCGACGCCTTCCGAGCGATCAGATTGCACCTGAAGCGGTGGTGGCAGATCGAAAAGGACCGCTTTATCGGCGAAGTGCGAAATAAAACTCTCGGCTGCGCCGTCGGCCACCGCAGCCTCCCGACTCCGAAGAACTTTCAAGACGGAATATGTGTCGTTGTCGCTGGATGGCATCGTCTACCTCGCAAGAGCTATCTGTTACCGAGACGATCCGGCGACACCAAGTTCGACAGCAACCGCAAAAATAGAACACGCGGCCGGTATGGTCAGCCCTCCATCATTTCAAGGCGATCAGGCGGTGAAGCCGCCAACTCGGCAAAGTCGAGGTCCTGCTCTATCGCGTGGAACACGTCGTCGTCGATCTCACCGCTGCGGCGTAGCTCTGCAAGCTTGCTCCGTTTGATAGCAATAGTTTTTCGGCGGAGTTTATCCAATTCGTTTGCATCGCGAGGATGTCGGCCCAGAATCGCCGCCTCCCGATCCTCCTGGTAAATTTCTCGCAGCCGCCTTGCCGGCTCATCATCACGACCGGCGAGAGTGGCGACCGCTGCGTCGATCAACGCGACCCGAACCTTTGCCGCTGATTCGTCGAATGAAGCGTCGGGCTGGAAGTCCAAGTAACGGATCAGGGGTCCGAGGGTTAGACCCTGGAGGATCAATGTTCCCAACACCACTGCGAGGGCGCTAAGCACGATCAGATCGCGGCCAGGGAAATCTGTTGGTAGGGCAAGCGCAGCGGCCATCGTGACCAGACCGCGCATGCCGCACCAGGATACGAGGACACCCTGAGCCAAGGTCGGCGCATTCACACCGGACTGTCGGGCCCAAACCCACAGCACGCGGTTATAGAGCATGACCCAAGCCGCCCTCACGCTTATCACCACGACAAATACCATCGAGGCAAACCAGACCGCATCCCAGACGCCGTTTGGTTCAAGGCGCGAGATGATCGCCTTTGCCTGAAGACCCATAAGCAGAAACGCAAGAACGTTGAGTAGGAAAACTGAAGTTTCCCAGACGGCGTAAGAATGGATTCTATCTCTTGGCGATTGTCTCTCGGGTATGTGCGTTGCTATCGTCATGGCGAATGCGACTACGCAGAGGACGGCCGAAACGTGCACGTGCTCAGCGATAATCCAGGCTCCGAACACGGTAACAAACTCGAACAGTGTGCCGCCAAGCGTGCCAGCCAATCCGCTAGACACCGCGATGTATAGTCTTGCCAAGACGTATCCGAGGATCAAGCCGCCCGGTGCAGCCAGCAAAAGCTCGGTAAATAAGAGCGTGTTGGTGGTAGTTGCGCCGTTCGCGGCTACAGCCGCGCTGAAGACGAGTAAGGCCGTCGCGTCATTTAGAAGGCTCTCGCCCTTCAACACTGCCACCGTCCGCCTCGGCAAAGCAAAGCGGCTTAACATTGCCGAGGACGCCGCTGCGTCAGGCGGAGCAACAATAGCGCCGAGCGCGATTGCGGCGGCGACCGGAAGGCCCGCAAAAGTTACGCCGATCCATGCGACGGCAGCGGTGGTCAACAGAACTGCGACCGCAGCCAAGGCCAACAGCGGCCGCCAGTTGTCGCCGAGTGCACGCGGTGGCAGGTCATAAGCTGCGTCCAACAGGGCTGGAGCAATGAATAATGCCAAGGCTAGCCGCGGGTCGATCCCGATGTCAGGAGCCCACGGCAGCGCCGCAACCGCTACTCCGGCAAGAGCCAACATGCTCGGGTATGGAATGTTCAATCGTCGAGACACCTGAAGCGAGGCTATCGCGACGAGCAAGAGGGTCAACACGCTCTCGAAAAAAGGCATTCACTTATCTCGGCTTCATGAGCCAGCCTACCACCGGCAACAATATCTCGAACGGCATGGCACGCGCTGTCCACGCTATAAGTCCGTTGACCAGACCAGGTACGACCACACGCCGTCCTAACCGATAAGACCGCCATGCCACTCTTGCCATGCGCTCAGGAGACGAACTCGGCAGCAGACGCCTATAGTAAGATGCTTCACCGCTCATCTCGTGATGAATTTTCGTGTCCACCGGGCCGAATGCGATGGCGCACACTCTGACGCCCTCTCCCGCGCACTCCGCAGAGACGGCGGCGGTAAGAGCCAGAACATAAGCCTTACTAGCAAAATATGCCGCTTGCCACGGACCTGGGGTGAAGCTTCCGATGGAGGCGAGGTTTATGATACCGCCTCGCGCTCGCGCGCGCATGGCAGGTAGCGCCAATCGTGTGAGCCTAGTCAAAGCTACCACGTTTGTTGCCGTCAATTCATCGATCTCTTGCACAGTTTGGTCACTGAACCGACCAGCTAGGGCGATACCAGCATTGTTCACCAGCACATCAAGGTACATCTGATGAACTGATAGCAGTTGCGTGATCTGCTCAAACGCGTCGTGAGCAGCCACATCCATGTCATGCGCAATCACGGTAGCTGCCGGATACTTCGACTGTAGCTCCGCAGTCACGACCGCGAGCCGGTCCCAGCTTCGAGCCAAAAGAACGACCGCTCTCCCCTCTCGTGCAATACGCGCCGCAAAAGCTAAGCCCAGACCTGCTGAAGCGCCGGTGACGACAGTTGCCGGCAGTAGGTTTTGCACGCTCGCCAAAGCCGCCTGATCGGGCGTGGCATTACGACGGACCCATAAGTCACCCCACTGAGATAGCAAATCCATGCCACGACCCTTTCTGCTCAAGGCACGAGCCGCCGGTAGCAAAATAAGATGATCGCCGACCCAAGAGTCGGCGATCAAAGTGTTGTTTGCGGTTTGTAACAAAGGTCATTTAAGTGGCGCGTCGGTCTGCTTGTAAGTTCCGATCAGTTCCCCTTTGCCGATGACATGACCCTTTGTAGCGGCAAGAAACGTGTCACGGTCAGCGCCGGGTGCAGCCTCCACCATTTTGTCCAGGGCAAGAACTTGGAAGTGATAGTGATGATCGGCGTCGCCCACAGGCGGCCGCGGCCCGACGTACCCAGGAGACCCCCGCGTCGTTCTGCCCTGCAAAACACCACCCGGCTCCGTCAGACGCGGCTGCTCCTGTAAGCCTTCGGGCAATGATGTGATTTTGGCGGGGATGTTCCACGCGACCCAATGTACGACCGGCGTGACAGGTTTGGCATCAGGGTCTTCCACAATAATGGCGTAGCTTGCAGCACCCTTCACCGGAGCCCACTCGAGCGGCGGAGATACACCGTCATAATACTCGCTATGGCGTTGCGGGATTGCAGAGCCGGCGACGAACGAAGACGAGCGGACGGCAATTTCTATCGGCGAATTAGTCTTCGTCTCATCCCGCGTTAACGCGAGCGGTACCCCCACACCTTTGCTTGCTTCGGCCTTCATCTCATCGCCAGACGGCATCATGGGTGTTGCAGCGTTCTCCGTTTTACGTGCGTAGGCTATGCGGTAGAGCACACCGTTTGCGTCATCCGCCATCAAAAGCGAACCGTCCTTTGCAAATGCGAGGCCCATCGGCCGAGCAAAATGCGTCTTGTTCCCGTCCGTGAGAAAGCCGGTCAGAAACGGTTCAATGGATTTGGCTTCGCCGTTCTCGAACCTGATCCGCACGATGTTGTAGCCGGATGGCTGCTTGCGATTCCATGACCCCCTGAAGGTTAGGAAAGCATCCCCTGCATACTCGGCCGGAAACGATCCGCCACCGCGATAGAAGGCGAGCTGCATCGGGGCGGCATGTGCGTCGTATCCGAGGACCATCGGCACGCTGGAAGCCTTCCACTGATCTTTCGTAATCCCGCCAACCGGTGTGCTTTGCGGGTTGACGCCATCTTTGCCCCATATGTGTGGCCAGCCGTACTGCTTGCCATACTCGATCTTGTTCAGCTCTTCGGGCTGTACGTCGTCGCCAAGATAATCAATCCCGTTGTCCATACCCCATAAGACGCCCGTCTTCGGGTGCCAATCGAAGCCGATTGTGTTGCGTAAGCCAGAGGCGAAGATCGCCCGCGTCTTGCCGTCGGTGCTCACCCGCAGCATCGTCGCGCTTTCGGGGTTGGACTCGTTGCATGCGTTACAAGTCGATCCGACGCTGATGTAAAGCATCCCATCAGGACCCACAGCGATAGTGCGGTTCGGGTGTTGGCCGGAGTCTGGAAGGTCCGAAACGATCATCTTGAGTTGGCCCAACCGGCCATCTTCTTCGATGTCTGTGGCGAAGACCTCTTTGACGGTGATGAGGTAGAACTTGTTGCCGTGGATTGCCAAACCGTGCGCGCCGGCGCGATTGGCTACCACGACAGGTTCGCCATCAGCTTTTCCGTCGCCGTCGTCATCCTTCAGCAAGAGGACATCACCCTGATCGCGACGGCTGACGTAGACGTACCCCTTATCCGAGATGGCGATCACGCGGACGTTCTTAAGCCCGGTCGCAAATTCATTGACCTTGAAGCCCTGGGGCATCGTGAGCGATTTGGTACGCTCGGCCGTCGCCTCGACCTTGTCGGGCTTGAAGACCGTCGTCTCATAGGTTGTATTGGTGCCGTCACCTTGCTGGGCAAATGCCGGCGGTACGCAGGCTAGCGCGACTGCGAGAAGGGAAACTCTAAGCTCGATCATCTTTGCTCCAGGTCGCACGAAAAAAGGCCGCCCCGAAGGGCGACCTAATCGATCTGATGAACGTTAGTTATTCTTTCTTGGCGCCGTCAGAGAGGCTGCCCGATTTTGGCTCGGCAGTCGGATTCGCCGTTGAACCAGCAGCGCTGGTACCAGGCGTGTCTTTCATGGCTTTATCGGAAAGCGAACCCTTGCCTTCTTCCGGCTTTGCCGTTGGTGTCGCCGTCGATCCGCTGCTGGTTGACCCCGGTTGGTCTGCTTTCGCCTTGCCAGACAGGCTGCCTGGGTCAGCCTTTTCAGCCTGCGCGAATGCAGCAATGGGAGTAGCAATGATCAGAGCGGCTGCTATCAGAAATTTATGCATGGATGTCTCCTTGTTGTTCTTATCTTGAGCAACGTGAGATTACCCCATTCGTTCCTGTCTCACCCGTTCGGGTGTCCACTCGGCCTGGCGGTCTAGCCCGCTTCTCCAACGGTCTTAAACGGCGGAAACTACACGGACAGGGATCGACTTGGCTGCCGGCACCTTGCTGCCTTTGGCGTGATGCCACAGCGGCAGCAACGGATTGCACTCTGGAAAATAGCCAACGCAACTGCCCTTCGGCACATCGTAAAGAGTGGCGCGCATGCCGAGGACGTGCCGCTCAACTGCATCACCAGCGTCCCCGATGATATCAACCGCGTCGCCGTCGGCGATGCTGCGCTCAGCCATGTCGGCCTTGTTCATCAGCACGACTTTTCGTGTTCCGTGGATACCACGGAGACGATCCTCATAGCCGTAAACCGTCGTGTTGAACTGATCATTGCTGCGAACCGTGATCAAGGTCAGGATACCTTCGCGACAGCAGGGGAGATCGGGGTCTTCGGATAGCGAAGAAGGAGAAACAAAGTTTGCCTTGCCAGTTTTAGTCTTCCAAATCCGCTGCCTCGCCGGCAGAGGCCGATCAAAGCCGGCGGGACCCTTGATCCGCTCGTTGAAGTCCTCGAAGACCTTGGGGAAGCTCTGAGCAATCGCCTCACGGATCAGGCCATAGTCGTCACACCATCGATCCCATTGCACTTTGTCGTTAGGCGGCAAGGTGGACTTGGCTAGTTCAGCAACGATCCTCGGCTCCGATAGGAGGTTTGCTCCGGCAGGCTCGACCTGACCACGCGATGCGTGAAACCGTCCTGTCGTATCTTCAATGGTCACGAACTGATCACCGGTAGCCTGTGCATCAACTTCAATGCGTCCCAGACACGGCAGTAGGTACGCTGCCTTACCGTGTATGACCGCACCCCGGTTTAGTTTGGTTATTATCTGCACCGTCAGCGGCAGTTCGCGCCAAGCCGTCTCCATCGCGTCTGTTTCGGGAATGGCACGAACGAAGTTTCCGCCTAACGAGATGAATGCGCTGATTTCGCCAGCCAGCACGCCCTCGCATGCTTCCACGGTGTTCAAACCAACCTCTCGCGGCGCGGCAAATCCGAATTGCTTCTCCATCTCGTCCAGCGGCGCCAGTTCGGGCTTCTCCGTGATGCCAACGGTCCTCTGGCCTTGAACGTTCGAATGGCCTCGCACCGGGAATATACCGGCTCCCAGCTTTCCTATATTGCCGCGCAGCAGAAGAAGATTGCTCAGCATCTGAATGGCAAGCACGCCGGACCGATGTTGCGTGAGGCCCATGCCGTAAAATGCCACCACCGCATTGCAGGAGGCATAGACTTCTGCCGCGGCAGTAATATCACCACGCGACAGACCTGAACACGCCTCGATGTCATCCCAGGTGAACGCGTCCATCGCCACAACGAACTCCGCAAAGCCCGCACAGTGCTCAGCGATGAAGTCACGATCCAAGACGCTGTTGGCGCCGGCGCTTGCGCGGTCCAAATCGAGAAGCACCTTCGCCATACCCACCAGCGCGGCGAGGTCTCCGCCCGGATTGAGCTGATGATACTGTGTGCTTATTTGGGTCTCCGACAGCGTCGCCATTTCGACGGGAGACTGCGGGTTTGTGAACCTCTCCAGCCCTCGTTCTCGAAGCGGGTTGAACGTCAATATCGGCACGCCGCGTCGGCGAGCTTCTTGAAGCTCATGCAACATACGGGGACTGTTGACGCCGACGTTCTGACCAAGAAACAGCATGCAGTCCGTATGGGCCAGCTCTTCGAGTTTCACCGTCCCGACCGGCACGCCGATGGTCTCCGGCAGCGCGACCGAAGTGCTCTCGTGACACATGTTTGAGCTATCGGGCAGGTTGTTGTTGCCGTACATGCGGGCAAAGAGCTGGTACATGTAGGAAGCCTCAAGCGAGGCTCTTCCGGACGCGTAGAAGACGACCGACTTTGGCGCGAATCCCCTTAGGTGTTCGCCTATACCCGCGAACGCCTCCGCCCACGTGACCGGAACGTAGCGGTCGCTTCCTGCGTCCCAACGCATCGGGTCCAACAACCGCCCTTGTTCTTCAAGATCATAATCGCTCCACGATTCCAGTTCGGTCAAAGTGTGCTCCGCGAAGAACTCGAGCGTACAGCGCTTTCGCGTGATCTCCCAAGCGGTCCCCTTCGCGCCGTTTTCACAGAACTCAAACGTCCTGGGATGCGTTGGCTTGGCATATGAGCAGCTCACACATGCAAAGCCTCCCGGCTTGTTTTGATGCAGCAAGACGGAGGCGCCCTTTAAGGGGATGTGCTCGCGTAGAAGTATCTTGGTTAAACTTCTGGCTGACCCCCATCCCCCTACGGGCCCCTGATACTCTTCAATGTTGGGGTCAGCAGCCATTAGGAAACCTCACCTGCTCAGCGGTAGAAAATCATCAACAGCAGCGAACTGATCGGCCTACGCCAAAGTTCCTGAAGCGCCTACGGCCCGGCTATTGTCTGGCGCCCTGATCGAGGTCGCCGTCCCGGGATCGGTGCAACTCTTTTCTGCCCATCGCGTTGCGGTCTTATCTTCGCTGTGCATTTGTCCTAAGAGCAACGATATATGAGCCCTGTCCCTTACTCTCCTGATTTGGAGAAGCGCGAACCGGATGAGGGTGAGACCGGTCAAAAGCTCAACGAAACCCTGCTATCAATCTCTGAAACCACCGCGAAAGATTGCGGTCATGGCTTGCGTGGCGTTCATGCCAAAAGCCACGCAATTTTGGAGGGAACGTTTAAGGTTCACGATGGCCTGACGCCAGAGTTGGCCCAGGGTCTGTTCGCTCAACCTAACAACTACGCAGCAGTGCTTCGGGTCTCCACTATTCCAGGCGACATCCTTGACGATCACGTCTCAGTCCCTCGCGGCGTGGCTCTAAAGATAACCGGCGTCGTCGGAGATCGGCTACCTGGGTCAGAAGGTGATTCTACTCAAGACTTCGTTCTTGTGGACGGACCAGCGTTCGCTGCACCCACCGCATCAAAATTCCTTGGCAATCTCAAACTTTTGGCCAGAACGACCGACCGGGCCGAGTGGGCGAAAATTGCGCTATCCAAGGTGCTGCGCGGCGTTGAGAAGGGCATCGAAGCGGTTGGAGGCAAGAGCCCGCTTATCACGACGCTGGGTGGCCATCCGCTGACGAACCCTGCTGGCGACATTTTCTACTCACAGACCCCGTTTCGATACGGCAACTACATCGCGAAGTTTTCGTTAGCGCCAATCTCCCCGAACCTTACGGCGTTGACAGGCGTCGAGATTGATCTGTCCGGGCGGCGTGATGGGCTTCGAGACGAGTTGGGCAGGGTTTTCACGTCGGATGGCGGCTCGTGGGAGTTTCGCGTGCAGCTCCTGACCGACCTGCAAGACATGCCCATAGAAGATGCCTCTGTGGTCTGGCCCGAAGACAAGAGCCCGTACGTTGCCGTTGCGACCTTCACCGTTGGCCCTCAGACGGCCTGGAGCGCGGGGCGGGCACGCATTGGTGACGATCAGCTTGCATTCAGCGTTTGGCACGGTTTGCAGGCCCATCAACCCCTTGGGTCTGTTAATCGCGTGCGCAAAGATGCCTACGCGGCTTCAGCGGCGTTTCGCGGGCGCGTAAACAAGTGCCCGATGTCTGAGCCAAGAGAGCCTGTGCACTTCGCCGACTAATCGCCAGTGGCATAAATGAGCAAGGCCCATGGACAAGACAGTCAACCCGCCCACATCCAACGACTTGCAGATTGCACTCACTATAAATGGCCAAGGTCACACGTTAGTGGTCGAGCCCTGGGTTACCCTGCTTGACCTGCTTAGGGACAACATTGGTCTAACCGGAACCAAGAAAGGCTGCGATCACGGCCAATGCGGCGCCTGCACCGTGCTCGTGAACGGTAAGCGCATAAATAGTTGTCTGGCCCTTGCCGTGACTAAGGACGGCGCGGAGATCACTACGATTGAGGGCTTTGCGTCGGGCGGCAAGCTGCATGCTTTACAGACAGCGTTCGTGCACCACGACGCTTTCCAATGTGGGTATTGCACGCCTGGACAGATTTGCTCGGCCCAAGGCTTACTCGACGAAGGTCACGCGAAGACCCGCGATGACGTGCGTGAGTTGATGAGCGGAAACCTTTGTAGATGCGGTGCCTACACCAACATCACTGATGCAGTGATGCAGGTAATGTTGGATGGCTCACCATGACGCCTTTCAGCTTCGTTCGAGCCGATAGTTTGAGCCACGCCATCCAAGAAGGGCGCAATCCCAATACGCGGTTTATCGCGGGAGGCACCAACCTCGTCGATCTGATGAAGCAAAATGTTGATCGGCCGAGCCGGCTGATCGACATCAGTGCTCTTGACCTTGGTGCGATTGCCGAGCGTGACGGTGGCGGCATTAGTCTTGGTGCCATGGCTTCAAATGCCGATACCGCGTATCACCCTTTGATCAAAGAGCGCTACCCGCTCTTGGCATCGGCGATCTTGGCGGGGGCAAGCCCCCAACTCCGTAACGCAGCGACCAACGGCGGCAATTTGAACCAACGAACGCGCTGCTATTATTTTTACGATACGGCCACGCCCTGCAACAAGCGTGAGCCGGGTTCGGGATGCAGCGCTATAGGCGGGGTCAATCGTATCCATGCCATCCTGGGAGCGAGCAACGATTGTATCGCCACACATCCGTCTGACATGTGCGTGGCGTTGTCTGCGCTCGACGCAGTGGTTCACGTGACGGGCCCTGACGGCGACCGCTCAATACCGCTGATCGATTATCACAGGCTGCCGGGCAACGAGCCTTGGCGAGATAACGTTCTCGAAGATGGCGAGCTGGTTACGTCTATCGACCTTCCTGCCGAAACCTTCCCGACCAACTATTCCTACCTCAAGCTTAGAGACCGCCTGTCGTATGCCTTCGCGCTCGTCTCCGTGGCCGTGGCGCTTCAGGTGGACGCGAGCACAATCCAACACGCTCGGGTCGCCTTAGGCGGCGTCGCTCATAAGCCTTGGCGAGATTTGGACATCGAACACAGCTTGATCGGGAAACCGGCAGATGACGCGACCTACCGAGCATTTGCTGATAGCCTGTTATCGCAGGCTGTCGGTCAAGGCGCGAACGATTTTAAGATCGACTTGGCGCGAGCTGCCATCGTGAGAGCACTGCGACAGGCGGCTGCCGGTACGCCGCAATCGCAATCGAACAAGCGCATTATCTAAGGGGGAACGATGAGCCAAACTCGTGTGGGCATAGGTTCGTCGATTAATCGGGTTGATGGCCACGCCAAGGTCACTGGTCAAGCGAAGTATGCCGCCGAATACGACGTGCCGGACCTTCTATACGGCGTGGTCGTCTCCAGCGCGATCACCAAGGGCCGCGTCATAGGCATTGATGAAGCTGCGGCACGCGCGGTGCCTGGAGTGGTCGAGATCGTCACCCATAAAAATAGGCCCCGGCTGGCTTATCTGGATCGCAACTACCAAGACGAAGTGGCGCCCCCCGGCTCGCCCTTTCGAGCGCTTTACGACGCCAAGGTCAAATACAACGGCCAGCCCTTAGCGGTCGTTGTCGCCACGTCATTTGAAGCGGCCCGCTACGCGGCAACGCTTGTGCAGATTAGCTACGAGGTAGAAGCGCATAATACCGATTTCGTTGTCGCGCTTCCCGATAGGTTCATGCCGGCGAAAAAGCGAAGTGCCTTTCATCCACCCAAGAACCGCGGCGACGCCGAGACCGCATATCGCGAAGCGCCAGTTAGGTTTGCGGGCGAATACCGCATGGGATCAGAACATCACAATCCGATGGAGATGCATGCGACCACCGTGGTTTGGCAGCCTGATGACAAGATCGTTGTCCATGACAAAACGCAGGGCTCGCAGAATACTCAGACATACATCACGAAAATTTTTGGTTTATCGACCGACGATGTTCGTGTGATGAACCCGTACGTCGGAGGCGCCTTCGGTTCGGGACTTCGCCCGCAATACAATGTTTATCTCGCCGTCATGGCCGCGCGAATGTTGAAGCGGTCGGTTCGCATCGTGCTCACCCGGCAGCAAATGTTCACCCATACGCATCGGCCGGAAGCGATCCAGAATATACAGCTCGCGTCAAACAGTGACGGCAAACTCGCCGCTATTATCAACAAGGCGACGACCTCGACATCTCGGTTTGAGAATTACATGGAAGATATTGTGACCTGGGGGATGATCAACTACGCATGCGACAACGCCTTCGGCGACTCCCACATCACTGCTCTCGATGTTTACACGACTGGCGACATGCGCGCACCCGGTGCCGCCACGGGCATGACGTTTTTCGAGATGGCCATGGATGAGTTGGCTTACGAAGCAGGGGTCGATCCCTGGAACTTCGCCTGATCAATTATTCAGATATTGACCAGATGAACAATTCAGCCTTCACAAGCAAAGCGCTCCGGGAAGCCTATGCTGAGGGTGCTGCCGCATTCGGTTGGAATAAGCGCACAATGGCTCCGAGATCGATGCGCGAAGGCGCTGAACTGATCGGGTGGGGCATGGCTACGGGCATGTGGGACGCCATGTTCGCTGCCACCACCGCTAGAGCGACGCTCTCGGCCGAGGGTCGTCTGGAAGTCTCAACTGCAACATCAGATATCGGAACCGGAACTTATACTGTCATGACCCAGGTGGCGGCCGATGTGCTCGGCGTGCCGGTGAGCAACATTACCGCCACGCTGGGCGACTCTAGCCTCCCCGCGTCCCCGGTGGAGGGAGGATCGTGGGGTGCTGCATCGGTTGGAGCAGCGGTACAGTTGGCTTGCCAGTCAGTTGGAGAGCAACTTCTCAAGGCTGCCAAGAAGGTGGAAGGAAATCCGCTTGGTCGCGTCTCGATGAAGCAGGTCGATTTTAAAGACGGTTATCTCGTGTTGAAGTCAGACGCTAATGTGAAGATAGCTTTTGAAGTCGCGATGGGCGCCGCGGACCTGACCGTGATCGAAGCCGAAGAAAAAGCCAGTCCCGGGATCGGCGACCTCATCAGCCTTTATCGAAAGTCGCGAAACACGCACAGTGCCGTGTTTGTTGAGGTCAAGGTTGACGAACAGCTTGGCGTGGTTCGTGTGACGCGTG
Organism: Hyphomicrobiaceae bacterium; assembly: GCA_030655135.1. GTDB lineage: Bacteria > Pseudomonadota > Alphaproteobacteria > Rhizobiales > Hyphomicrobiaceae > JAKAXS01. The sequence continues at coordinate 321,029 of JAURWC010000009.1, forward strand.
TCGTCAGCGCCATAGCGGCTGGCCGGATCATCAATCCAAAAACCGCGCGCAGCCAAATTCTAGGTGGAGTCGTCATGGGCATTGGAATGGCCCTTCACGAAGAAGCTGTGACCGATCATCGGTTCGGTCGGATCATGAATAGCAATTTCGCCGAGTATCACATCCCGGTGAACGCCGACATCGACAACATTGAAGTCATATTTGTCGATGAACACGATCCTGAAGTCACCCCATTGGGTGTCAAAGGTCTCGGTGAAATTGGCATCGTGAGCACGGCGGCAGCCGTCGCCAATGCCATCTTCCATGCAACCGGGCGCCGCAACCGCCAGCTTCCGATTACCATCGACACAGTTTTCTCACCCTCCAACCAACGCGTTTAGTTGGCTCGGCATGCGCTCGTCAGGCAGGTAACACCGATTTCACGCGGCAGAACTGCTGACCGTCCATCTGAGATTCCGGCTCAGGGGTGGCGCGACATCGTCTGGAGAATCTGGTCACGCTTCGACGATGAACATGTGATGCTGGTGGCGGCCGGCATTGCGTTCTTCAGCCTGTTGGCTTTCGTGCCGGCACTTGCCGCACTTGTCGCGATTTACGGTCTCGTGTTCGACCCGTCGCAGGTCGTCACACAAGTCGGCTCAGTATCGCACTTGCTTCCGGGTGACGTGAGCGGTCTGCTCCAGGAGCAGCTCGTTCGCCTTACGACTCAGCCTGAACAAAAACTAGGCGCTACGGCATTGATTGCCCTAGCCATTACTTTGTTCAGCGCAAGCTCGGCGACAAAGGGTCTTATCGAGGGCCTCAACATCGTTTACGCCGAGAAGGAAAAGCGGTCATGGCTGCACCTAACACTTTTTGCAATCGCGCTGACCGTCGCCGGAATTGTGTCGGTCGTGGTGTTCCTCGCCAGCACAGTGTTTTTGCCCAAAGCGCTCGAACTCTTCGGCATCACTCAGGTCCTCCCACTGCTCATAGTATCGTACGTGACGCTGGCATTCTTGCTTTGGTTTGAACTAACCATTCTGTATCGCTGGGCGCCTAGCCGAGATACCGCAAAGCTGCGTTGGATAGCGCCGGGCTCGCTGGTCGCCGTTGCGTTGCTGGTTTTGTTCTCGTGGGCCTTCTCGTGGTTCGTGCGCACATTCGCGGCCTATAGCGCATATGGTTCCCTCGGGGTCGTCATCGCATTTATGACTTGGCTTTGGGTGTCGATGGTTATCATCCTCGTTGGCGCGCAGCTCAACGCAGAGTCTGAGCATCAGACCATCCGAGACTCGACCGAAGGCATCCCTGCGCCGATGGGGTTTCGGGGTGCCGTCATGGCCGATACGGTAGGGCGCTCCGCAGATTCGCGGTTGCCGCCGGATGTCGCCATAGCAGTTCCTATTCCGGCGATCAGACCTGCCCCCGCGCTTGCTCTGCTGCTCGTCGCGGGGGCCTTACTGTTGGTTTCTCGTAAGGCGAACCGTTTCCACCAATAAGCACACCGAAGCAGCTTGTCTCACACACCAAGCCGCCGAGTACGGCTCAAGAGACGCGGTTCAGCTTGGCGAGATCGATTGTGCCTGACGGAGTGGAAAACGACATGCTGTATGAGCCAGACTGCTGCTGACCAGCACCGACGATCACTTGGTCTCCAGTATCGTAAACCGTCACGTCACGACCATCATCAATCACTAGCCGTCTCTCAGCAGGGAAAAAGGCGTAGCGGGAGTGGTTCTGCGACCCCACGCTAGCCGGCGTTCCCAATCCGGCAGGCCACCAAGACGACTTTGCCTGGTCCTTCGATGCTGCCGCCGAGTTAGTGCCTGCCGTCCAGTCCAGCTTGACGATGTCCTCGCAAAGCGCCCGGACCTTGGCTTTGAGTTGATCGTTGAACATATCGCCGATCATGAGCGCTCCACCGCCCATGTATTGACCCATCCCACCCAGCTCAGGATGGTTGAATTGGGCAAGCTGCGTCCCACCGCGTTTGAAGGCGTCCACTAAAGCAATCACGGCCTCCGGGCTGACCTGATGCCGCTCGGCAAGCCTTCCGATATTGATGTCCGTCATACGATCCTCGCTATGCGGCAGCCCAACCGCGAACAATGGGCTTTGTATCGGTGACACAAGTGTCGCAATCGCCGCTTGTTCCGCCGTGACAGCACTGGCTGCGTGGGCAGGCCCATCTGCAAATCTCGTTCATCGAGCCGCCTTTGGCTCATGCTTCGCGAAAGTCGCGAGCTGGGCATCGAGTGCTCTTTTGAACGCCGGCCGTGCTTCGCAGCGCTTCTTATACTGCGCAAGCACGGGCTCATCTTCGACTAGCGTTGTGTGCCGAGGGATGCGCAGGACTGTTGCCATAAGCAGGTCTCCCGCAGTGAACTCGTCCTCAAGGTAATTCCGCCCATCAAGCCACTTCGCCAACTCGCCGAAGCGCTTTTGAATGTCAGCGATGGCACCCGGGCGGCGCAGCTTGGCCCACTCTTCGCCCGCGCTGAACAGATCAATTTGGGCAAGATGCATAAGGTAAGGTTCGATACTGCTTAGCGCAGCAAACATCCACGTTTTTGCGCGTTCGCGTGCAACCGCGTCTGCTGGAAGCAGCATCTCTGATTGTTCCGCGATATGCAGGACGATAGCGCCTGATTCGAAGAGGCGCATGTCGCCTTGCTCGAAGGTGGGGACCTGCCCGAAGGGCTGTAGCGCCCGGTAAGCCGCACTCTTCTGGTCGTCAACGCTGACCAGGCGCTCAACGTAGGCAATGCCAGCTTCCTCGAGCGCCCAACGGACACGTAAGTCCCTCACGTTACCCTGAGCAAACGGCGGCACCCACGGCAGGGCGCCTACATGAACGGCCATATCCTATCCTTTCATCTTCTGATCTTCGAAGACGTTTGAGAATGGTGAGTTTCGACACCGCTGACGACAAAAGGCTTCTAAAGTGTTTGAGGCCGCGAAGCGGGGCAGAACTGTCTCAATCCGGCCGGAAGACCAATAACCAGAAACGTTGGAGGACTAGATGAAACTGACACTTACCGCTGCGTTCGCAGCAACAGCACTGGCGATGGCTGGCTGCTCCGATTCCGGCAGCAGCGAATTTGCCGGCACGTGGAAGGTTGCGGATACGGGCGGCAAGCCCTTCGAAATCGTTTTAGCGGCCGACGGCACGGCGAAGGCCGACCGTGAGGGTGAAGGCATGGATGGGACTTGGAAGAAGGACGGCACCAGTGCCGTCATCACCTGGAAAACAGGTTGGACGACAAAGATTACCAAGGACGGCGACAAGTTCACGAAGGTCGCCTACGAAAAGGGTGGTTCTGATGGCGCGCCCAAGAACTCTTCGACAGCAGAAAAGGTAAAGTAGTGATCGGGTCGCGGCTTGCCGCGACCTACCTTCTGCCTTACGTCCAATCGGCACGAGTGCCTGCGGACAAACTGTCGGGCATCTCGCTTGATCGCAACAGTTCCGCCTTGAGGTCGTCATCTGTGTGACTATTGCGCAATTCGATAGAGCCTGCGTCGATCATCTGCCTTCGCGCATCGTCGTTTAGCAATTTTAGCATCTCGCTGTGCAAGAACTGCTTGTGCGGCCCTGCCGCCTCTTCTTCGAGTATGCGCACTTCGATCATGGCGACCGTTTCGGCCTGTCCAACGTCGAGGATGACGACATCCATAACGGGCTTTGGCGCCGAGCGATCACGACTTGTGCGGCCGTATATGTAAGCGATGGGTAGAGACATTTGAAATCCTGTCTGGCCCGCTGCACGTTACTATCGGCCCAACGCTTTGGCCTTCAACTTCACCGGATACCGTTCGCCAACATCTATGGCTTCCCAAATCCGCGCTGCCATCTCAGACATTGATGTACTCAGATCGGCCTTCGCAGCTTCTGCGACCGCATCATCCAACACAGCCGCGAGGGCATGGGGCGAGAGTTTTGATGTATGCTCAGGCATCTGATCTAACGTAAACCCAACCGCAGCGTTCCACGGTGAAACGGCTGTGGCGCTTTTCCAACGGCGCATACCCGAATGTGTGGCCCTCCCTACGCCTGACGCAGAAAAACAATCTTCAAAGCTATTGTCACCCTACGCTCAGGGCAGTTCCAGTCGCGACTGACAGGGAACCGGGGGCAGTTGTCAAAGTATCAGCGTATTGCTCCCGCCACCCGTCAAAATCCCGTCCATCGGTATGCATCTGCGAACGGTCTGACGTGTCACGCTAGGTTTTTTTTGCGGTCTGGCGTGCGCCCGCTGATGATGCGAGACCGCAGACTTTCATGCTCGTTAGTCCGACATCAGGCGATTGGCAGTAGGAGCGCTGCTGCAGCGGCTTACCTGGTGTCACTGTTCGGCATCATGTGGCGGAAGTTTCGGTTTTTCCTTCGAAGTTCACGAGGGGTTCATCCACGCCAGCCGTTTATGTACAGCGGTGGGCGAGGGTGATTGGATCGTGCAGGCAATGTCAGCATGGCTCAGTCGAAAGCGCGGAACCTCGCTCACCCATCTGCCCCTATTTCCGTAAAGAATTACTGCTGCTCCACAATTTGCGGCATGCCGTTCAATGCTGCTCGAAATCGCGAATGCCCACCATGCCTCTCGCTTCGCGACGACAGGTGCGCGGTTCATCGCCCGGCTCACCCGCAGAACCGCACAGATGATTGGTAGGGGGTCTGAGAACGCGGCATGCCGCACTGCTTATGCCGAGGTTCAGAGCATGTGCCATCATTATGGACTGAAACTGTCCTCTTTTGCAGCTCGACAGCCGATTGTCCGTCGGTAGGTTGGGGCTCGCTCTCCCAAGTTTCCACTCAAAAAGCCCGCCTCACAGCGGGCTTTTCGTTTGCGCAGAAGAAACCCCGGCCTTTCGGCCGGGGTCTCGATTGTCAGTCGCAATAATATCGGCCGCGACGCCAGTAGCAGTCATCATCGCCGTTGTCGTAGTAGCTATAGTAGCCGGGATAGAAGCCGTAACCGTATCCACCGTACCCACCGCCACGCCAGCCGCGGTTATAGCCACCGCCCCAATTGCCGCCATGACGACCACCACTCCAACCACCGCCACCATGACCGCCACCATGTCCCATGCTGTGACCGCCGTGGCCACCGCCGTGGCCACCGCCGCCACCGCGACCGCCGCCGTGACCCGCGTTTGCCGCGGTCGCAAAACCTGCAACCGCCAACGCAGTCGAAAGAGCTAAGGCAGCTCCTGTAAATTTACGCATTATCTTCTCCTTGTTTCGGCCGGGAGCATCGCTCCGCCTTGCAAGTTAAACGGATGCAAGCGATGGCGGGTTTCGTCTCATTGTTTCGTTGTGCCAGCCACAAGCGCAACGCTCCGGCCTTGAAGGTCGCCAGTTGCGTCCCACGGCTCTCAAATCGGCTACCTACTGGAGCACACAGCACGGGATTTGCGCGCAGTACGGCCAGTTCGTTTCCGGCAGGTTGCCAGCGGCTGCACACTCACGTGCTCCGCTATTTGAGGCGAGCCAATCGAAGGGTAGTGACGGGAGCCCGCGAGCTACGACTTGAAACTCGATCCCGTGTTCAAGGGATGACCGTTTGCTTTGAGGACGAGATGGCATCACAGGTTTCTGGCAGCCGCAGAAACAAAGTGCGAGAATGCGCAGAAGCGCTCGCCCGCCTTCGCCGTGAGTTGGACGGGATACACACCCAGGAGGCAATGACTGACCTTCGCCGTCTGGGAGTGAAATTGGAGCAGCTCATCGAAGGGCGAAACGCCCTTTTCCGCGAGGTTGCGGGCAACGATTACTAGGCCGGAACCAACCGAAGTTGATCGCGCTTGCACAGTGGGCGCATCAGACCCGCGCCCAGACCGTTGAAGTACCCCCAATCCTCCGACGGTCGGCGTCGCGCAACCTCTCCGGTGCGCGGCGCTTTTATTTCTGCGAGTGCACGGCAGCCATTAGTCCAATGCAGCGGAACTATCCTTGGATTGACGCGTCGGTTAGGACGAGGTCATCGCCTCGCTGTAAATTTTCCAGACAATGCGAATGGGCGGAAAGCGCGGTGGGGGAGCACCACGCGCAGGTCCGCTCTAGAGGGTGTCGTCATTCGCCCGCACGTTGGCGGCACCCTCGCGCATGTCTCTTGCGACCCCAATCCGACAGTCATGCACGAGGAACAACCACTGCGCGGCATCGTTGGCCTGAATGGAACAGGACAAGGACATACTGGAGGCCATCGCTGATCGGCTCAAAGAAGAGCTGGATGTGGAGGAAGTGGGCCTGCCGCCAGCCATCGTCGAGAAGCTGTTTGCAGTCGAAGCTGCAGAACTCAAGAGGCAGCGCCCCTAGAGTCCGTTCGCACATTCAACAATAAGTGGCGTAACCTCGCCCTGCTCGCGCTCGCACCAGCGGTTCGCAGCACAGCACTCGCTGCAGAGGGAGGCCCTTCACGAGCAATTCGCGAAGCCTGAATTGACATTGACGATTTCCGACGAGCGGCGGTCCATGCAATCTGGCAGTGTTGTTGGCACCTTAAGCCGACATTTTCTTGCGTGAGGCGGAACCTGACCGACATTCGGGTACTTGTACCTGATGTTGACAGATTGTCGCACCCAGGGGGTTACCCATGGAAGAAATCTCTGCCAAAGAATTTGTACGCATTTACAGAACGCTTGATGCCGAACAACGGCGATGCATCAGGCGTGTCAGAGCCCTCAACAAAAGTACGGCGTCCAAGAGAACGGCGCCCGACCTTCCGCTACATTTCCCTAGCAGCTTGAGCTATCCGGCAGACTAAATCCGCGCGTGTCTTACCGGTCTACTGATCGCCATGCTGAGGCAATCTTGGAACCTCCGCTGTTATGTTGCCGTTGCCATACGTCTGAATTTTCAAAATGGAGACGACCATGAAGATCAAGATGATGTTGGCAGCGTTGATGCTGAGCGCGGGTGCTACGACCGCAGTGGCTCAGACTTCAACTGACGGAGCAACTGCCGGCGAAAAGCCGGGTCAGGGCACAAACACCGGCACCATGAAGGACGGCAAGATGATGGGTCCGCCTCCGACCGAGAGCGGCACGACCGGAACCTCGAGCGGTGCGACCGGTGCTGACATGCCGGCGAACAAGCAGCCCGGCGCGAACGGCAAAGGTGTCACGCCAAACTCCAATAGCGGTCCTGCACCAAAGTAACCACGACCTCCAAATACGAGATCGCATCAGACCGCCGAGTGTCTCGCTCGGCGGTCTTTTCTGTTCAGGCTCGCAAAAGCATCCTGGTGGAACCTGGTGTCGGTAAGCTGCATTCAATTTCCCGGCTCCGATTAGTGCCGGGTTCTGGAGGCGCATATGGATGCCGTCTACAAACTTGAAGTGTCACCTGAAGACGTGAAATTAATCCGCGCTGTCATTAAGGCTGCCGCAAAGGAAGCTCAGAAGCAGCGGCTCGCGTTAGACGGCAAAGTGATGGCTAAGCGGCTCATCAGGAATTATGAGGACGGCGAGCGGGATTTCACCCGCCTCAAAGCGCTCATCCTTGGCGCTGAAAGAGCTGGGGCCGATCCTGGTTTGCGGCGCGCCAACTGAGCGTTTTCACTTTGATCCAAGCCGCATTTTTCCCTGACGTGTAGGGTTGGTCGGCTTTCTTAGAGACGATGCCCTCCAGACCCATCGCTTCGCAGCTCTCCAGCAGTTTTATCGGATCAGAGAAGCTTTCCGACATCCGTAACACTCCGGGCTTAGGCACCAGCTTTCTGAGCACCCTCCTACGCGTGATGAGTGGCAACGTGGGCTTAAACATCAACGCGTGGAAGTCGGGCCGGTCGTCCCCGTCACACGCAACCAGTTCCGCGTCGATGACTGCGGGCGGCAGCTCCGCGAGTGCCGGCAGCAGCGAGCGAAAGCGTTTCGAAAAGCTCGAGCCTGATCGCGAGTAGATCGTCGGCTCCGGCCGATGTGGAGCTGGACCCGAAAACCGTCAAACTTAATCTCGTGCAGCCAGCCCCGTGAGGTCGGCGGCGATGCCTTCAGGACGGGGAAGCTAGGTTTGATAAAGGTCATGACCGCGCGCATATAGTTTCAATGGTGGTGGTGGGCAAGCCGGCAGATTGCCTTGGCGAAGAACAGTCGCACCGGCCAAAACTAGCGAAAATCATTCACCGGCGAGCGCCAGATGGTCAGAAGCCTCTCCGGCTTCGCATCGTGGAAATTCGAAAGCGTGCTCGTACTCGATGACCGTCAAAGCTGGTGGTATCTCAGTCGTGAACTTGCCATCACTCCGCGTAACAGCTAAGGAACAAACAGGGAACACAGAGCAAAGCGAGGGCTGCGGGATGGCGACGATTGAAGAATTGCGGGCGCGTGAGGATGAGGTCGAGCGTGAGTGGAAGTGGCTGCACGAAACGCTCAACTTAGTCGCTCAAGCGCGAGCCGGGCAGGAAGAGCTGCAAGCTTTTCGCCTCATGCAAGAGCAATGCATGGCGGTCGGTCAGCGTCGAGTTGAGCTACGTCTTGCAGTGGAAATGATAAGGGGTGGCTAGAGGCTACCGCGAAGCCTCGCGACGACCTCGCTGGCGGAGGCCAGCATCATCGTGACGCGCAAACATGGCTGTCAGAACGACGGACAAAGCTTGCTCAGCTCCGCCGCGTGGGCAGACGCGACGTGCCAAGTTCGGCTCTCGCCGCCTCGAGCGCATCGTTTAGTCTCCGCAAGTCGTCGGTGCCAATGGGCGAGGCGAAGGTGAGTATTTTTTGGCGATAGCGGTCGTGAACCTCACTAAAACTCAGGTCCTCGTCCTTCCGGAAGCCAAAGATTACTCGCCACTCGCTCATCGACCGCTCGCACCCTCTTCGCCCTGCCCCGTGAAGTAGGCCCAGCCGGACTCGAAAACCTTGCTACCTGCCGCGTGCATAACCCCGCCCAGCGCCGCCATCAACAAGGCAACTCCAGTCGCCCAACTTAGGAAGCGTCGTTGCCGCTTCCGCTGTTCGTGCAGAGGCGGCAAGGGCGGAAGTGGCTTGAGTGGTTCCATGCCTCAAGCTATCACGCCGATCCGGCTCGTGAAGAGTCCCTGCTCGCGAACACCACAGGGAACCCAACTGCGAATGCTCTATTACGCGATTGGCGACATCCACGGCCGCGCGGACCTACTGGCCGAAATGCACAAACTCATAGCTGACGACCTGCGCGCCTACGCTGGCGAATCCACGCTGGTGTACCTGGGCGACTACGTGGACCGTGGTAGCAACACTAACGGCGTCCTGGACCTGCTGATCAACAGCACCATCGGCACGTCTCGCGTGTACCTGAAGGGCAATCACGAAGAGATGTGCCTAGAGTTCCTTGCGCACCCAAAGAGGCCTCAGCGGTGGCTGTCCATGGGCGGCGTCGAAGCGGCGCAATCCTATGGCGTAAGCGGAGATGACCCGCGTAGCATCGCAAAGGGTCTCACCGTCGCGATGCCGCCGACGCATCTGGAGTTTCTACGCACCCTCCAGGTGAGTTATTCCACAGACCGATACTTCTTCTGCCACGCTGGCGTCCGCCCCGGCACCGAGCTGGCAAAGCAAGATTCGCGCGACCTGATGTGGATCAAGAGCGACTTCCTCAACAGCGATGAGAAATTCGAGAAGATCGTCGTACACGGTCACTCGCCGGTTGACGAGGTAGACATCCGGCCAAGCCGCATCAACGTCGATACGCGCGCTTACGCGACTGGACGACTGTCGTGCGTGGTTCTCGATGGTGAAACTGTAAGGGTGTTGGCTACTAAGCCACGTGTTACTTTCAAGACCAGACTAAGAGCGTGGCTGCAGGATTGGCTGCGGTAAAAGGAGCGAAGCAACGCAATCGACTTTAGGTGATGAGCTTGGCTGCACGTGCTTCAGCGTAGCTGCAGCCGCAAGCGGACCGCCGCACCAACGAAGAAAGCTAGCAATAGGGTTATCAAAACCTGCGAAGTCTCCAGTAGGGAGCGCCCGAGGCTGCTGCCGTTTGCACGTGCCTCTTGTGCGAGACATCCCTGAATGGCTTGCGAACGCGTCTCGTTTTCCGCTCCGACGATCAAAGCATTTCTCAGCGAGTACTCGACTGCCGCAGCCATCGCACTACCTTCCGTGCCACCTTTGCATGGAATGCCGTAGGCCGCTAACATCGTGGCTTGCTCTCTCGTCGTGGGTAAAAGTCCGGCAACGCCCAGGTACAAAGCCGGATAAATCACCACGGTCGCAGCTAGCAGAGCCATTGCAGGGCGGGACCAGCTCCGACCGTAGTTAGAAAGCAATCCGTAAATTCGGGTTGCGACGCCACCGGCAAGCTTCAGCTCTTTGACGAGCAGTAACTGTTCTGTCGCTTTATCATCAGTGCGCGCCGCGATACGACGTAGGGCGCCGATCTTGAGTGCTGTATCCTTCCGTTCTGACGGGACATATTTCTCTGGCGGTAGCTTCGATAAATGAAGCTGGGGATAGTGAGAAAAGGTAACCTGCCTGAAGTCTGGATAATGTTGAAACTGCGTCTCAGCCAACGACACGCTTCCTGAAATCCGCGCCTTCTGAAAATATGCATCGCCATCGAACTCGGCGTCTGTGAGGTCTAAATCGCCCTCAAGACGAGCCGATGAGAAGTCCACGTTCACTCCGCGTCTGAAGAAAGTTGACCTCATCGAGAAATGACCCAGCGTCTCGATGTTCTTGAAGACAACCGGTGAGCATTGCCCTCCGTCCCTCGCGCACGTGAAGAGCGCACCATCGAAAACTACGTCGCGTCGGTAATTGTGATCTCCGAAGCGAGTCCTTTCGAACGTCGCGATTGTTCCGGTATCATCACTGCTGAAACGCGCCTCTGCAAAGTTGACGGTCAAATCTCCACTTGCCTTGGTCGTCGTCGTTTCGGCTTCTGCATCCGCCTCCGTTTCTCGTGTCACGATACAGAAGCGGGCTGAGTTGAAAGTTACGCCACGCAAGAAGTTCGCCCGAGCGAAGTCCGCGCTGCCGCTGAACTCCGTGTCGTCAAAGGTCGCAAGTTCTTTGAAGACCGCTGCTCTAAATCGAGCGTGACTTATGCTGTACTTGAATTTGGCGGCATCGAAATTGGCGGTCTTGTGAAAGGCAGATTCAACGAAGGTCCCCGCGCCATTGAATTTGGCGGAAGCGAAGCTCGCAGGTTGCAGAAAATGCGCACCGTCAAACTTCGCTGAGCCGTAGAAACGTGAACCTTTGAAATTTGCAGATTGCTTGAACTGAGCCCCGACAAATGATGCGAGATAGAAAGCGGATTGTCGTTCAGCTTTGAACGACTTTTCGAAAGTCGCGCCGTCGAACGCTGACTTATTTCCCTTCGCAGAAGTCACAGAGCAACCTGAGAGTACGACTTTGCCCTTGAAGGTCGCACCTTTGAAAGAGAAACCTCGCAGAAAACGACAGTTTCGAAGTGTTACATCCTTCTCGAACGTTGCTCCGTCGAAATCGAGCATCTGATCGAAGGTCTTATCACTCTCGGTGATCTCATCTGAGAACCGGCTCGGCTGGCGAGGCTCCTGTGGAGCAAGCAGCCTCAACTCATCAACGAAATCGTCTTCGAGCAACTCTGCCCGAGCGGCCACTTCAACGCTAGCCATACCCACACCCAAACAAAGGTAAAGATATAGTTAATCACGGTGCTGAGTAGAATGTCTAGTGCATATAGTCGAAGAAATTTTTTTAGCGACACCGGATCGCAACATCGTCGGGCTCCGAAGTCCGACAGGGAATTGGCGTTGAACTAACGCTTCATGCACCGCTCGTGGCCCGCCTAGATGGCGCATGCCGATAAGCTGCTGATAAATTCTTCGTTCCTGGTTCCACCCTAGTCATTCATGGGCTGGATGCGACCGATCCAGTTTTGCATCTTCTTCAAAGTGGCGCGCTTGCCGTACCCGCCGTGATTTTTGTTGTCGTCGTCGTGGCCGACCAAGCCAAGCTCGATTGAGTAGGGTACTTCCGCCTCTCTCATCGCATCGATGAACGTGTGACGGAAGCGGCCCGCGCTGCCTTTTCCAACGATGCCGAGTCGGTTGATAACTCTCTTAAGCTTGCGCGACGGATTGTTGGCGCGGTCTCCTTTGTCATCAGGTACAAAGCTCTCGAACAGCAGGCCGTCCGTCTTGGCAGTCGCGAACTCTATAAAATTGCGCTCCAGAAGCGACGGGTGGATAGGCACGTAGCGCAACGATTGTTCGTTCTTCATCGACTGATCACCGAATTCATCATCAAGCTCCAGCGTCCAGACGTTGCGGATCAGCCTGATGTTGTTCCTATTGAGTTGCGCCCCTTCCTTGGGCCTCATCCCGGAATGCGCCAACAGCCAGCACCACCAGGACAAGTCACTCCCGGCGCCGTATTGCTCGTCCACCGCAGGCAGCAAGGCTCGCAATTCCGAAGGATCAAAAGACTTGTCTTTCTTGCCCTTCTTGCCTCTTGCCTTCTCCTTCTTGGCGTCATCTAGAAGGTCCGTGCGCTTGATTTCTCGCAGGAATGCTCGGAAGTAATCCAACATTTTGCGAACATTCTTCTGGCCGTACTCAGGCAACGAAGGCTCGCGCGCACGCAGATCGAGCAACTGCGGCATGGGAAGCTTTCTCTGCACTAATGTGAGCGCGCGAGCATTCGGCAACAGCGCGTACTTGCTGACGAACTCAGTGATGTCTGTGGACGTAACGGACCTGACGGTCTTGTTGCCGACTAACTGCACGAAGCGACGAACGTGAAGCCGATATTTTACTTCCGTTGATCGCGCGCGAACGTCTCGCTTCAACCACGTCTCAAGTGCTGAGAGTAGACGTGGGTTATCTTTCGCCTCTGGTGCGTCGTTGCTCTGTGGAGCGTGAAGCCCCAAAACCTCCAGTACAGCTTCGCTTTCAGCGCGGAATTTGTCTTCAACCTCATACCGAATTCGGGCATCCCGGTTCTGAGGGTTCTTTCTAGCGGAGTGAAAAACATCCGCCCTGCCGCGTTCAATTTTGGTAGCTCGATACAGCGCGGCGATCCCACCAGCTTCTTTAACTGCGGCTGCCTGTTCAGGCGTAAGCGTATGCAGCTTATCCTCGGCCTCACGCAGGGCAGCTTCCTCAACTTTGCTGAACAACGCGTCGGCCGTTCTGTCAGAACAAACGACATCACTGACCTTCCAGGTCCTCTTACCCGTCTTCTTGTCAATTTGCAGTGCAGCTTCGGGGAAAGCGTAGGGCTTACCGTCAAGCCCGAAGGCTTCCCACATGTGCTTCGGGATACTTTTCTTGAAAAACGCAGGGACTTTTGGCGGTCGTGAGCGGAGGTAAGCGAGCTTCTCAGCACTCGACATACGGCGCACATCTTCGATCAACTGCTCATGGATTACGTCCCAATGGGAACGAGAAGCTTCAGCCTTCCGTATGCATTGGGTGCTGAGAGTGAACCGCCAGTATCGAAGGCCGATAACCTCCGCCACGTCCGGTGGGACAGTGCGAGAGTAATGCCAAAAGCCTTCACGTTTTCGCAGGTGGAGATTAGACATCACTTGACACAGTACTTGACACACGATGACGAAAACGTTGACACATAACCTATTGAAAGCGCTAGAAGAGCAATAAACGCTCGTTAAGATTTGGTTTTCGCGAGGGTGAATCCCTCCCTCTCCGCCAAACTTGCTTGACCGAATGCTGAGCTGCGATGCCGTCCGCGGCGGCCAGCCGGCACATTGGATCCGCCATCTCGCATCCCGCTTTTGCCTCCGTTAAGCCTTGACGGCGGGCGATAAGCGCGCATGTTGCCGCCGACAATTGAACAAGGCTGACGCATGCGTTTCCCGTTGCTCCTCGTGGCCGTCGCCCTGATGGCTGTACCCCACTCGGCGCCGGCCCACGCCCAAGGCATCGAGTTCGGCCCGCGTGACGAGGCACCCGTCCGGTCGAAGAAGCCGCGCAAGCCCGCGCCCATCCCACCGGCTGCCCCATTGGAGAGTGAGCAGGACGCAGCGGCCGCCGTGACCGTCCCGCCGATCCGCACCGCACCACCGGCCCAGACGCCCGCACCCGGCAGACCTGACGCCGTGACACCGGCTCTTGCACCCGCAGCCGCGCCCGCCATTCCTGACGCTGCGCCTGAAAAGCCGCTCGTCACACCCGCCGCGGTGCCGCCCGTCCGGGCGCCCGCGGCAACAGATACCGCGGCACTGCCACCGCCTCCCGCACCCGCCAATTGCAAGAACAGCGGCAATTTCAACGCCTGGCTGGCACAGTTCCGCCAGGAAGCCTCGGCCAAGGGGGTCTCCAGCAACACGATCCATAACGCCCTCGACGGCATGTCGCTCGACGGCGGCATCATCGCCCGCGACCGCAAGCAGGGCATCTTCGCCATCAGCTTCCTGGAATTTTCAGCCAAGCTTGCAACGCCCGCTCGCGTGAAGAATGGCCGCGCTCAGATTGGCCGCAACGCGGCCACTTTCGATCGTGTGGCGCAGGAATTCGGCGTACCTGCTTCGGTCATCACCGGCTTCTGGGCCCTCGAAAGCGATTTCGGCGCGGGCATGGGCAAACTGCCAATTCTACGGTCATTGGCAACGCTCGCCTACGACTGCCGCCGCGGGCCGATGTTCCGCGCCGAACTGCTAGCCGCGCTGCAGATCATCGATCGTGGAGACCTGACGCCGGACGACATGGTCGGCTCCTGGGCCGGCGAATTGGGCCAAACGCAGTTCCTGCCCACCCGCTACCTTGAGCACGCGATTGATTACGACGGCGACAAGCGGCCGGACGTGTTTCGCTCGTCCGCCGATATCATCGGCTCGACGGCAAATTACATGACGCACCTGGGATGGCGCAAAGGCGAACCGTGGCTGCAGGAAGTGCGCGTGCCAACGGAACTGCCCTGGCAAGACGCCGACCTGACGATCAAGCACCCGCTCTCGAAGTGGGCCGGATGGGGCGTGACGGCGGCCGATGGCGGCACCTTGCAGCAGGATAGCGATCTACCCGCCTCGCTTGTGCTTCCGATGGGCCGCTTTGGGCCCGCATTCCTGGCGTACGCAAATTTCGATATTTATCTGAAATGGAACCAATCGCTGAACTACGCGATAACGGCCGCCTACCTGGCCACCCGCATCGACGGGGCGCCGCCGTTCCAGCAGGGCCGCAAAGGCATCCCGGTTCTCGACGCCGAGAGCTCTCGCGAGGTGCAGCGACGCCTGGCGGATCGCGGGTTCGACGTCGGCGAAATCGACGGCAAGATCGGGTTGAAAACGCGCCAGGCCATCAAGGCCATGCAGCAGAAATATGGACTGCCGGCAGACAGCTATCCCACACCCGAACTGCTGGCGGCGCTTCGCGACCGGCAGTAATTCGGCCAGCAGCAACTGTATCAAACAGATTAAGCAGAGCGATTGGCTTCCGCCACCATCGCCTCCGTCTGCGTGACCAACCGCCAGAACGTGGCGAGTTTGGCCGCGTCGTGAAATTCTTCGAGCTGAATGATCTTGTCGTTCTTAAACGTGAAGACTTGGCGGTACTGACCGCTGAGCACGATGCCCGTGCTGTAATGCTTCATGTAGCAGCCGACCGTGGTCCGCGCAGTGTTTCCGCTGAACTGAAAGCCCTCGACGACTGAAACGCTTTCTATGAGGTCTAACAATGAGGTGAGGAAGGCCCGATGGGCGTCGCCGGTGCAACGCACAGGCGCGGCAGAGTCAGCCTCGCTGTTGCACGTATAAACCGCCGCAGGATCGTAGAGCCTGAACATCCGATCGAGATCGCGCGAGCTCCATGCATCGTGGCACGCGTTCACGATAGCCTCTGCCCTATGCCAGTCCATGTGAGTCTGACCTTGCTGCAACACAACAGATGTACTCAGCCGGGCAATTTTTCGTCAATGCCTCGTCAGACAAAAGCCTCAAGTATTTGAGCTGTGTGTTTTCTATATTCCAGACCACGAACACTCGACCGTGCACATTACACTACATGACTAGTGCAAATGACCCAGACTGTCGAACGCGTCGTCATTAGTGCAGCTTGACGGTCGGCTCGGTACGCCGCGTCAGCGTCCGCGCGAGGGTGTCGAGGGCGACCTTTACAGGGCCGAACAGCGCCATCTGATGCATTTTGTAGAGCGATCGGTACATGATCTTGGCGAACAGACCCTCGATCATCAGGCTCTTCCCGGACACGAAGCCCATCAAGTTACCCACGGTCGAATAGTGGCCGAGCGACACCAACGAGCCAAAGTCGCGATAAACAAACGGCGTCAGCTCCCCCCCGCTCAGCCGTGCTTTGATCTGCTTGAAGATGTGCGTCGCTTCCTGATGTGCCGCCTGGGCACGGGGAGGAACGGACGCTGTCTCGCCGGCCGGCACGTAGTACGCGCAGTCGCCCATGGCGAAAACGTCGTCGTCCTGCGTGGTCTGCAGCGTAGGCCGCACAACGAGCTGATTTGACCGGCTCACCTCCAGCCCGTCGAGATGCGCCAGAACATCCGGCCCCTTCACGCCCGCCGCCCAAACCACGAGCTCGGAGGGAATAAACTCGCCGGTCGCAAGCTCCACGCCATCGGCCCGCACCCGCGTGACGCGCGACTGGGCTTTGACGTCCACGTTGAGATCACGCAGCACCTTTTCCGTTGCCGCCGACAATCGCTCCGGCAGCGCCGGCAGGATCCGGTCCGCGGCTTCGATCAGCGTGATCTTGATATCCTTGTTCGGGTCGATGCGATCCATGCCGAAAGCCACCACGCCGCGCGCCGTGCGGTGCAGTTCTGCAGATAGCTCAGTGCCGGTCGCGCCTGCCCCGATGATTGCAACATGCAGCTGCCCCGGTCGCACCGGAGTTTCCTGCGCATTGGCCCGGATGCAGGCGTTAACGAGGCGGCGGTTGAACCGCTCCGCCTGCTCGGGCGTATCGAGCATGATCGCGTTCTCGGCAACGCCCGGCGTGCCGAAGTCGTTGCCGACGCTGCCGACGGCGATCACCAGCGTGTCGTAGGTGAAGGTACGGCCCGGCGTCACCATCCGCTTCTCTTCGTCATACGTCGCCGCGGTCATCACCTGCTTTTTCGCGCGATCGATACCGATCATCTCGCCATAGCGATACTGGAAGCCGGTCCAATAGCCTTGCGCCAGATAGTCCAGCTCGTGGCGATCGGCATCCATGCTGCCCGCCGCAATTTCATGCAGCAGCGGCTTCCAGATATGCGTCCGCGCCTTCTCGATGAGCGTCACGTTGATCTTGCCGCGTTTGCCCAGCTTCTTGCCGAGCCGGGTCGCCAGCTCTAGTCCGCCGGCCCCGCCACCCACGACAATGACGTGAGGCAGCGGTCCTTTCGGGACGATGATCGACTCTTGCGGCATATCGTTCATTGGCAGCATGGCTCCCGAGCTGGCACGGCAACGGCCGATCGGCGACCCGCCGGTCGCCGCATTCGGCGGCACTCTTATAGGCTAATCACAGTTACCAAGTCATGCGACCGATGCGGCGTATCAATTAACCGCGCACTTCGCCGCCGGTCGCCTTCTTGACCCCGGCAACTATTTTCTCAGTAATGGCCTCGATCGCCTTGTCCGTCAGCGTTTCGGCGACAGGCTGCAGCGTGACCTCGATCGCCAGAGATTTTTTACCTTCCGCGGCGAGCGAGCCACCCTCGAAAACGTCGAAAACGCTGACATTGGAGATCAGCGCCTTGTCGGCACTGGCGGCGGCGCGAATGACATCGGCCGCAGCAACGAAGCGATCGAGCACGAACGCAAAATCCCTGCGCACCGGCAGCAGATCGCTGGCTGCCAATGGCGGCTTGGCCCGCGACTTCCTTTTCTCCGCAGGCAGGGCATCCAGGAAGACCTCGAACATGCTTGCGGGCCCAGGCACGTCCAGCGCCGTCAGCGTCTCGGGATGGACCTCACCGAAGTACGCCAGCACCACCTTCGGGCCGAGACGCAAGGTCGCTGAGCGGCCCGGATGATACCAAGCCGGCGCATCGCGCGTAATCTGCGCCTTGCCTGCATCGAGCCCCAGCGCCGCCAGCACGGCGAACACGTCTCCCTTGACGTCGAACACGTCGGCGTCGGCGGCCTTGCCATCCCAGTATCTGCCCGCGCCGCGCAGCTTGGCCTGACCGGCACGCACGCCTGCCGCCATCTGCAATTGATCTTCCGGCAACGCTCCGCGATAGACCTGCCCCAGCTCGAACAGAGCCGCGTCGCTGAAACCGCGATTGCGGTTGCGCGCCACCGCCGTCAGCAAGCCCGGCAGCAGCGTCGGCCGCATCGACGTCATCTCGACGGAGATCGGATTGGCAAGATCCAGTTCGGCTGCCCCGCCGCCAAACTGAGCGGCTTCACCTCGCGGCAGGAATGACCACGTCACCGCCTCGACGAGGCCACGCCCGGCCAGCAGCCTGCGTGCCCGCCGAGCCCGTTTCTGCTTCTCCGTCAGCACCGGCTTTGCGATGCCGGCAAGCCGTGGCAGCGGCGTCGACGGAATACGGTCGAGCCCGGCGATGCGCACCACCTCTTCGACAAGATCGGCTGAGCCATGCACGTCTGGCCGCCACGACGGCACGACAACCGCCAACGCCTCATCCGATCCGGTGATCTCGAAACCTAGCGCCTCCAGGGTCGTCTTGATTTGTGGGGCGTCGAGCGCCACGCCGGTCAGCTTTTCCACGCGCGCAACGTCGAATTCCACAACACGGCGCGTATCCGGCGCCTGGCCGGCCACCGTCGCCTTCGACGGAGAGCCGCCGCAAAGCTTGTGGATCATCTGCGTCGCCAGATCGAGACCCGGCATCACCGACTGCGGATCGATGCCCCGCTCGAAGCGATAGCGGGCGTCCGTGACGAGGCCAGTCTTGCGTCCGGTCGAGGCCGTGCGCAGCGGATCGAAGTACGCGCTCTCGATCAGCACGTTGGTCGTCACCTCGGTCGATCCTGAGGCTTCGCCCCCGATGATGCCGCCCAAGCCGAGCACGCTCTTGTCGTCGGCGATCACGCACATCGTCTCATCGACCGTGTGCTCGCGGCCGTCGAGACCGGTGAACTTCTCGCCTGCCTTGCCGAGCCGCGCACGCACCGCGCCCGACAGCTTGTCAGCATCATAGACGTGCAGCGGCCGCCCGTGTTCCTGGCTGATGTAGTTCGTCACATCGACGAGCGCATTGATCGGCCGCAGCCCAACGGCCTTTAGCCGGTTCTGCAGCCAGACGGGCGACGGCCCGTTCTTCACGCCCTTGACGTAGCGCGCGGCAAACACCGGACACGCGTTGGCCGTCTCTTTCGCGAACTCCAGCTTAACGTCCACCGGACAATCGAAGGCGCCCTCGACGCCCTGGATACGCGTCTCATGCTTCAGCGTGCCAAGGCCCGCTGCGGCCAGATCTCGGGCAATGCCCCGCACGCCCGTGCAGTCCGGCCGGTTCGGCGTCAGCTTCACTTCGAAGACGGGGTCGTTCAGTCCGAGCACGTCGATGTAGCGTTCGCCCACGTGGCTTGCCATCTCGGGATCGAGATCGATGATGCCGTTGCTTTCAGCCGACAGCTGCAACTCGGCATCCGAACACATCATGCCGTTCGACACGACACCACGAACCGGCTTCTTTTCCAGCGTGATATTGGAGCCTGGAATGAAGGTGCCCAGCGGCGCGAATACGCCGACCAGGCCTTCGCGCGCGTTGGGGGCCCCGCAGACCACCTCGACCGGCGCTTTGCCCTTCTCGATCTCCACCTGCACGATGCGCAAGCGATCGGCGTTGGGATGCTGCTTGGCCTCGACAATACGCGCGATCTTGAAGGCGCCGAGCTTGGCCGCCGGATCCTCAACGCTTTCGACTTCCAGCCCGATGGCCGACAGCGTGTTCGAGATCTCCTCGACACTAGCCTTCGTCTTAAGGAGATCCTTGAGCCAACTCAGCGTGAATTTCATGGGTCCAACCTTGCGCCGCCCCGGCGGTCGCGCGTTTCGTTTAATGCATCTTGATGTTTCGGGCCGGAGTTGTGCCTGAAGTTTGCCAAAGGCGCAAATCGGCCGAGCCCTGATCGGACGTCCACAACGAAAAACGCCCTGGTCCAAGACCAGGGCGTTCGCTCATGTCATCGACCGTTCGAACAACGGCGGCGAATTAATTCGACGTCTTCAACTGTTCGAATGTCTTGGTTGCAGCTGAATTCCAGAGCTGGAACGTCTGCTGGTAGACCTTCGTGGAAAGCTCGAAGAGCTCCTTGGTCTGGGCGCCGGCAACAGCGAACTGCTGCTGGACGAAGTTGGTCTGGAGACGGAGAGCTTCCGGAAGCGTCTTCGCCTTCGCGATCGAGCTTGCGGCAGCGAACGCAGCTTCAGTGTTTGCTTCCGTGTTGCGCAGAACCTTCTCACCGATCGACTTGGCGCCGGCGTGGGCGGCAACGAACACATCCTCGAGGACCTTTACGTTGTCCTTTGCGGTGCTGTTGAGTTTCACGTACACTTCTTTGGTCTTCGCGACGCTGTCCTCAGCGAAAGCCTGTACATTCTCAGGAATGCGAGCGTCCTTAGCGGCGGTGAAGAAATCTTGCGGGTTGAACTGCTGGGTCATGGCTTAACTCCCAATGAATTGTTTTTGCGATTGGTCGAACTGGCGCGGCGGGGACCGCTTGTTGCGTTGCGAGATCTATATACCGCGCCGCATTGTGCAGCGCAACATTAAAGTTACGGCCGCGCAGTAATCACTTAAACTATAGAGGATTATCGACTCGATTAAGCCGGTTTCCTGAGGGTCAAGGGACATGATCAGCAGGCGCCTTTCGCAAGTGCGAAAAACGCCCTTGAAAATTAAGGGATTATGTCAAGCTCGGGAAAATGTCCCGATAGCCGGTTGCCGACACATCGAACAAGATGTCGCGGGGTGTCAGCGGCCGCGCTAGCGCCAGCCCCTCCAAGGTTCTGCACCGCGACAAAGCGACATAGGCTTGGCCGTGGGCGAACGTCCCGCGCCCCAGGTCGATGTAGACCCGGTCGAGCGTCAGCCCCTGGGCCTTGTGGATCGTCAATGCCCACGCGAGACGCAATGGAAATTGTTTGAAGGTTCCAGCTACGGTTTCGACGATTTTCTCCGCATCCTTGTCGAACGCATAGCGGCGGCTTTCCCACGATGCGGGCTCCACCTCGTACTCTTCGCCGTTTAGCGAAATCCAGACCCGTTTCTCGTCCAGCCGCAAAATCCGCGCCACGGTTCCGTTTACCCAGCGCCGGTCCGGATCGTTGCGCAGCAGGATGACCTTAGCGCCTGGCTTCAGCAGCAGCGTCGCGTCCGTCGGTTGCACGGCGGCATTATACTCGCCGCTAATGCCCGCCTCGTACTTGCGTGGCGTGCCGCCCAGCGCTTCCAGATAGGCCATATTGATGCGCTGTGCCGCCGCGTTGGTAGGCGTCAGGATTACGTAGGGATCACCCTCGGTCAGCGTCCGCACCGGATTGACGCGCTGGTTGAGGAACGCCAGCGAGTCCTCGTCGGCCTCGCCATCCCGCAGCTTGTTGAGGATATCGATCAGCGCCACGTCGCTCTGGCGAAACACATGCGACAACTCCAGCCGCACCGTGCCGCCGCCCTCGCGTAGCGCTGGCGCGGAGAAGAAGAACGGACCGCCAAAATTCGTCTCCAGGTGCTCGGCCACCTCCGCCTCCTGCACCACGGGCGGCAGCTGATGCAGATCTCCGAACATGATCAACCGCACGCCGCCGAAACTCTCGCGCGGACGGCCGCGATTGACCCGCAGCGACTGGTCGATCGCCCACATAAGGTCTGAGCGCACCATCGAGACTTCGTCGATGACCAGGTATTTCATGCGCCGCATCAGCGCGCCGTTGCGGCTGCGGCGAATGTCGTCGCCACGAATGAGCCGCGGCGGAAAGCCGAAGAAGGAATGGATGGTTTGCCCGCCCACGTTCACAGCCGCGAGGCCGGTCGGCGCCACGATGACCAGTTCGCCCGGCACCAGTTCCTTCAACGCCCGCAACAGCGTCGACTTGCCCGTGCCCGCGCGCCCGGTGATGAAAAGATGCCCGGTCTCGTTACGAATGTGATCGAGAGCGAGGCGGTACTCCTCGGTCGGCGTGACGCCATTGGGCCAAACGTCCGCCGGGTCGGCCTGTAAATTGACCGGTAAGCTGGTGCTGCTCGACAACGAAGCGGCCTCTCCTGTTGCAGCCTAGTTAGAGAGCCGCGACCGCACTGTCAAAGAACCCGCAGACTTACGCAGCGAATTCTCCGCGCAAACGCAAAAGGGCGCCACGTGGGCGCCCTCGCGTACGATCGATAGGGAGATCGGCTTAGTCAGCCGACTTGCCCAGGATCTTGAAGCTCTTGTCGAGTTTGAAATCGAACTGGCCATCCTTGCACTTGGCGTCGTCGACTTCGAACACGCCAGTCGCTTCGGTTTCCTGCTCGTACTTGCCGCCTTCGCAGCCAACGGCTTGCAGAGCCGCCTTGATCTTGGCGCCGTCGGCGTCGTTGACTGGGCTGTCAGCCAGAGCGACTGAACCTGAGAGAGCCAAGGCAATTGCAAAAATGCTTGCGCGGATCATGAATAATTCTCCTATTTGCTTGCAACGTCTCTAAGATTTCATCTGTTAACGCGCCTCCGACGTCTTGGTTCGGCGAGCGCATACAAAAAAACTGCCAGTCACGGCTTACGGTGACTGGCAGTTGCCTGAGCTTGCAGCGCTCAAAGCTTAGTCTTTGGTCAGGTTCAACAACTTGAAATCTTTGTCGAACTTGATGTCGAACTGGCCATCTTTGCACTTGGCGTCGTTCACTTCGAACACGCCGGATGCTTCGCTTTCCTTCTCGAGCTGGCCACCCGAGCAGCCCAAAGCCGATGCGGCGGCAGTGAGTGCCTTGGCTTCGTCATCCGACGGCTTCTCGTCTGCGAATGCCGGAGCTGCGAAAAGCGCGACCGCGGCGGCAGCGATGATCAATCTGTTCATATTCAGTCCTCCATTATCGTCCAAGTGCTTGCCGGAGGATTATAGCGCAATGCAATGTTATAGCTGTAGCGTAATTTGATTATCTTCTCATAATGCGACGTTGTCAGATTGTCGCATCTCGCGAGGGCGACGGCCCGGTCGGAACGCGCGGCGACGACCCGCGCTGCAAAAGCAGCGTAGCCAAGCTCGCCACTCGTCGCACGAAAGCCGCTTAGGCGGCTGCAGTCGAACTGCGTGATCGTTCCTGCTTTTTGCGCTCGTTGGGATCCAGCCAGCGCTTGCGCAGGCGGATCTGCTCGGGCGTCACTTCCACCAGCTCTTCGTCGGTGATGTACGCCATCGCCTTTTCCAGCGTCATCTTCATGGGCGGCGTCAAGTTGACGTTCTCGTCCTTGCCAGAGGCGCGCACGTTCGTCAGCTTCTTGCCTTTGATGACGTTCACTTCCAAATCGTTCTCGCGGCTGTGCTCACCGACAATCATGCCGGTGTAGACGCGCGTTTGCGGGCCGATCATCAGCGGCCCACGATCTTCCAAGTTGAACAGCGCGTAGCCGGCAGCTTCACCATCGCTGTTGGAAATCAGCACGCCCGTGCGGCGGCCCTGGATCTCGCCCTTGTAGGGAGCGTACGCGTGGAAGATGCGGTTCATCACCGCCGTGCCGCGCGTATCCGACAGCAGTTCGCTCTGATAGCCCAGCAGCCCGCGCGTCGGCGCATGGAACACCATGCGCGTGCGACCGCCGCCCGAGGGACGCATTTCCAGAAGGTCGCCGCGGCGCTCCGCCAGCTTCTTAACGACGACGCCCGTGTGCCCATCATCGACGTCGACGATGACTTCCTCGATCGGCTCCAGCTTTTCACCATTGTCGCCCGACATCATCACGACCTTGGGCCGCGACACGGTCAGTTCGAAGCCCTCGCGGCGCATGTTCTCGATCAAAATGGCCAGCTGCAGCTCTCCGCGCCCGGACACGTCGAACGCGTCCTTGTCATCGGATTCCCCGACTTTGACGGCGATATTGCGCTCGGCTTCCTTGAACAGCCGGTTGCGGATGACGCGGCTTTGCACCTTGTCGCCCTCCTGGCCGGCAAACGGGCCGTCGTTGATGCGGAACGTCATCGACAGCGTCGGCGGATCGACCGGCGTCGTATGGATCGGCTCTTCCACGCTGGGATCGCACAGCGTATCCGACACGTTGGCTTCGCTCATTCCGGCAATCGCAACGATGTCGCCGGCCGAAGCACTTTCGACAGCCGTACGTTCCAGGCCGCGGAACGCCAGCACCTTTTGCACGCGGAAGTTTTCAATAATCTTGCCGGTACGATCCAGCGCCTTCAGCGCCTGGTTCGGACGGATCGTGCCGGACGTGATGCGCCCGGTCAGAATGCGGCCCAGATAAGGATCGGCTTCCAGCGTCGTCGCCAGCACGCGCAGCGGGCCGTCGTCGATTGCGGGTGGCGGCACATGCGACAGCACCAGATCGAACATCGGCGCCAGGTTTTCCTTGGGGCCGGCCGGGTCGAGCGCCATCCAGCCGTCGCGGCCCGAACCGTAGAGCACGGGGAAGTCCAACTGCTCGTCGGAGGCGTCGAGGTTGGCGAACAGGTCGAAGATTTCGTTCAGCACGTCGAGGTGGCGCTCGTCCGGGCGGTCGATCTTGTTGATGGCCACGATCGGCCGCAAGCCGCGCTTCAGCGCCTTCGACACCACGAACTTGGTCTGCGGCAGCGGCCCTTCCGAGGCGTCGCACAGCACCACCACGCCATCGACCATATTGAGAATGCGTTCCACCTCGCCGCCGAAGTCGGCGTGGCCCGGGGTGTCGATGATGTTGATGCGGGTGTCTTTCCACACCACCGACGTGCACTTGGCGAGGATGGTGATGCCGCGCTCGCGCTCCAGGTCGTTGGAGTCCATGGCCCGTTCCGCAACCTTTTGGTTATCGCGGAATGCGCCGGATTGTTTAAGCAACTGATCTACCAGGGTCGTTTTGCCATGGTCGACGTGCGCGATAATCGCGATGTTCCGAAGGTCCATTGGGGGTCCAGGTTAGGCACGCATTGTGCGGCGCAAAATTAGCGCGGGCAGTAACATATCGCTGCAGTTTCCGCCAGTCGCTAGCATGTCGCTTGCAAGGTATGATCCAAACAGTCGCAAGTTTAAGTAATTCGTATCAGTTTGAGACGAGGGCGTATCAAATGTTCCGGCGTTACGAGCCTGAAGCGGTACAGACGGCAGTACCCGTCACGTTGAAGCGGACAACAGGCGCTATCGAGCGCGGCCGCATTGTCCTGCCCTTCCAGAAAACCCTGGACGACGTGCTTAACAGCCAAGCAGCCTTTATCGAATTTCACCCCTACGGCGGCGAGAAAACCTACCTCGCCAAGGCCGAAATTCTGGCCATTGAGCCCAGCAACGTGCCCAAGCCGTCCGACATTAATGTCCGGCTGCACTCGACCAACGACAGCGTCGACCCTTATGACGTGCTGGGCATTCCCCGCGGCGCGCCGATGTCCGAGGTGAAAAAGGCGTACCACAAGCTGGCCAAGCTCTATCATCCGGACCGCTACGCCAACGCCGAACTGCCCGAGGAAGTCGCCGTTTACCTCGCCGGCATGGCGCGCCGCGTCAACGCCGCCTACGCCTCGATCCACGGCGACCACTTTGTCCGCGGCTCATCCGTCTTCGATGCGGCTTGAGCTAAACCCGTCGCAACGGCCCGCGCGCTTGGGCCGTGCCCGTCAGCGCTTTTGTCCGGCTGACTTTTCCGCGTCCCGCAGTCCCCACAACAGTTGATCGACCTGGGTACGCGAAGCCTGCCCATCCTCGCTCTTGCGGCTCTGGTTCTCCTGCAACCTCAGCGCCCTTACCGTTGCGCCTTCACGCTTCGTGCGCCGGGATGCCGTCGCCAGCAACGCATGGTTGGGCTCTTCCAGATCCAATTCCTCCAGGAAAGTCTCGCGTAAGGCGTAAAACGCTTGAAGGATCGCATCCCGTACCAGCTTGCGTTCGTCCGGCGGAATGTCCTGGCGCTTACGCGGATCTAGCGTCTGCAGCGCGCGGCGCATGTCGTGCAGCGGCGCATAGGGGTACAGCCCGATCAAACTCTCCGTCTCACCCACGTTGCGATAGACGATCCGCATGTTGTCGATCGTGCCCGAAATCGCCGAAAACGCCGCGAGATAGTCTTCCGTCGAAGGGAACGGCTTTTCGCAGAACGTGTACAACGAAGCTTTGGTGCGCACGATACCGCGCCATTCCTCTTCGAGGCTTTCCGTGAACCCGGACCGCTTCTGGAACACGTTGGTGAGATAGGCCACGCCGCCGGTCGCGATCAGCAACGACATGTCCCGCAAATATTCATAGACGTCAGTGAGTGCGCGCTCCAACCCTGTCCCCGCGATGCCCGGGATGTGATCCTTGAATTTCGCAACCAGTGAAAGGATCAACAGGCCGCCAAGCAGGATGTACAGGCGTCGGAGGGTCGTGTTCAATGATGAGCGAGTCATGCGATCAATTTCGACCTTGGCACCGCTGAAGTCAGGCGGCGCAAAACTGTGACGGCCTCACCGCGGCGAATGCATGGCGCCGCGATTGGAAACAAACCAAGACGTTCCGCTCGCTCCTTACGGGACGAAAGCCGGAACCGCAAGGGAAGCGAAATGCTGGCACTTTCGGCTGATCAGGCAGCGGCGATCGCCATCGTCGTCGTCATGCTCGGCATCTTCGTCTGGGACAAATGGCGCTACGACGTCGTCGCAATGGGCGCCCTTTTGGTTGCACTAGCCGTCGGTATCGTACCGCAGGACAAAGCCTTCGTCGGTTTTTCCGACCAGGTGATCGTCGTCATGGCATCCGTGCTGGTCGTCAGCAAGGCCATCGCCCGCTCCGGCATGCTCGACCGTTTCGTCCGCCGCCTCCTGAAGGGCATCGACTCGCCCTCCGCGCAAATTGGCGTTCTATGTACCTCGGTTGGACTGCTGTCCGCATTCGTCAAGAACGTCGGCACGCTCGGCATCTTCATGCCGATCGCCATCCAGATCGCGCGCCGCTCCAAGCAGTCACCGTCGATCTACCTCATGCCCCTCGCGTTCGCCTCGCTGATCGGTGGCACCATCACGCAGATCGGCACGTCGCCGAACCTCTTGATTTCCACTGTTCGCCAGGACATCACGGGCGAACCCTTCAGCGTCTTCGACTATGCCTGGGTGGGCCTGCCGCTGACGCTGCTCTCCGTTGCCTTTTTGACGTTCGGCTGGCGCATCCTGCCGCGCGACCGGCAGGGCACGCCGTCTGCCGACGAACGCTTTTCCATCGAGGACTACACGACCGAACTCGTCGTCGGCAAAGACAGCCCGTTGGTCGGCAAGACCGTCGGCGACCTCGAGCACGCCGGTTCGGGTGACGCCGTCGTCATCGCCGTCATGCGCGAAGGCGGCCACAACTACATTCCAAACCCGAACTGGCCGCTTTTTGCCGGCGACATCGTCACCATCCAGGCCGAACAGGCAACGATCAAAGAGCTTGTGGAGGAGTCGCGCCTCGACCTGGCGCACGCCCGCGAACTTGCCCGGACCAACAACGACCGTGACGAACTTTCGACGGTCGAAGTCATCGTGACGGCAGACTCCCCCGTGGTCGGCCAAACGCCGAGCAGCCTGAGACTGCGCCAGCGCTATGACGTGAACCTTCTCGCCGTTTCGCGCGCTGGCCGGCATCGCGCCGTGCGCCTGCAGTCGCACACCTTCGCCGTCGGCGACGTCATCGTGCTGCAGGGTTGGGAGAAGGGCTTGCAGCAAACCCTCGCCGACCTCGGCCTGTTGCCGCTGGCTGACCGCAGTCTCGGTCTCGGCCGCCCCAGTCGCGGCATTGTCTCGCTCGGCGTCCTGGCCGTCGCCATGGTCCTGATAACCTTCAAGCTCGTGACCGTCGCTGTCGGTTTCTTTGCGGCTGCGGTCATCGTCATGCTGGCCAAGCAGATCTCGTTGAAAGACGCATACGAGGCCATCGAAGGCCCTGTAATCGTCTTGCTCGCGTGCCTGATCCCCATTGCCCACAGCCTGCAGAGCACCGGTGTCACCGACCTCATCGGCCACCAGCTGGCCAGTGTCGGCACCCAGGTGCCGGGCTCCGTTGCAGTCGGAATGATGCTCGGCGTCGCGATGCTGCTGACGCCGTTCCTCAACAACGCCGCCGCCGTGCTGATGCTGGGCCCCGTCGCCGCCGTGCTGGCGAAGACGCTCAATTACAACCCAGACCCTTTCCTGATGGCCGTCGCCCTTGGATGCGCCTGCGACTTCCTCACGCCCATCGGCCACCAGAACAACCTGCTGGTCATGGGCCCCGGCGGTTATCGTTTCAACGACTACTGGCGGCTAGGCGCGCCTCTGTCGCTGATGGTCTTGCTGGTCGGCACGCCGCTGATCGTTTTGGCCTGGCCGCTATAAGCCCCACACACGCCTTGGTTAACGGCGCGATTTCACGCGATAGGTGCAGGATTGCGACATCGCAACCGGGCGATACCCGATTAAGTTGACTGTCAGCATATTTAAACGGAGCAGTTTCGTGCTCAGGCTTTTTGCAGTTTTCATTTCAAGCGCCGTGCTCTTCTCAGCCAGCCCGGCGAACGCCGTCGAGGGCCCGGCCGCAGCCGGCCCGATTGGCGGCACCGACATCCGCTCGGCCATGCTGCCGCCGCCCGGCCTTTACGGCGGTGTCGCCGTTCTTGCGGGTGGCACGCTGGATTTCGTCGACGGGAACGGCCGCACGATCCCCCCGCTGCGCGACGCGCACCTCGCCAAGCAGCTGACGGGCACGTTCCTGTTCTACGTCCCCAAGCTCGACGTGCTGGGCGGTTCGATCGGCTTTGGCGGCATGGTGCCCGCGGGCAATCAGTGCGGGCATTTGTTCGAGGGCGACGACAGCCGCTGCACCACGTCCTTCGGCGACCCCTACCTCGAGTTTGATTGGTCGCGCTCGTTCGCCAAGCCTCGCGCCTCGCAGTATGCCGGCGCCTATCCGATCATGGAGGGCCTGACCGTGATGCTGGCCGTCGGCCTCGTCATTCCGGCTGGTCCTTATGACAGCTCGGACCTGACGGAGCGCGCGCTGAGCATCGGCACCAACATCTGGGACGTGTCTCCGGCCGTAGCCGCCACCTACACCACGCCGCCGATTTTCGGCGAAGGCACTGAATTCAGCGCCAAGCTCTATTGGAATAACTATCGCGAGAACCCCGATACGGATTACCGCACGGGTGACCTCGTCAATCTCGATTTCGCGATCACCGAACACATCGGCCGTTTCCAAGTCGGCATCGCGGGCTTCTATGCTGTCCAGATCGAGGACGACAAAATCTCCGGCTCATCGATTCCGCCGGACGGTCGCCGCGGCGAGCTTCTGACCCTCGGCGGCATCGTCAACTACGACATGCCGGAATACCGCTCGTCGGTGAAGGTCAAAGCCTTCAAGTCAGTAGAAGCCGAGAACACGGTTGAGTCGTGGAATGTCGTCGTCGGCTTCCTCAAGGGTTTTTGACGGCTTCTCCATCCGCGGGACGAGGACCGACCAGGTGTGACCCAAACAACACTTTAGCAGATCGCTGATTTTTAAATCTGGATTGCAGAAGTAGACATTGTGCTCCGTGCATGCACAAATCGGGTCCACGGAGTTCGTCAAGCCATCTCGACACGACCGCGCGCCAGACCTGCGTAATTGAGTAGCCAGACCTCCCGACGTCGAAAACCTGTAAAGAGCGGGGGGCTCTTCTATGTCCATATTCGTGCGCGCTACGCGTCCGGCATTCGTCCTGACCGCATCTATCTTTGCCCTGGCGGCAACGTCGCCGGCACTCGCTCAGCAGGCCGCAGAGCCCGCGGCACAGGAGCTTCCGGCAGTGGAGGTCGTCGCCAAGAAGAAGGCGGCGGCTCCGGCAAAAAAGAAGCAAGCCGCCAAGCAAGCTCCTGCGAAAAAGGCCGCGCCTGTGCAAGCCGCCGTACCGGAAGCGGCGCCGACGGACCCCGCTCCGGGCGCTCCAGGATCCGGCACCGGCGCCGTGGAAGACTACGCCGCCGAGAACTCCGCCAGCGGCACCAAGACTGACACACCGCTGAGGCAGACGCCGCAGTCCATCACGGTGGTGGGCAAAGAACAGATCCGCGACATGGGTTCGCAGAGCCTGAACGAAACCGTACGCTACGCGCCAGGCGTCGTTGCCGATGGCTACGGGCTGGACATCCGCGGCGACTACAGCCTGATCCGCGGCACCACGTCGACGGTCTTCCTCGATGGAATGCGCAAGTCCTACGGAAGCTACACCAACCAGGCCACGACCGAACCGTACCTGCTCGAACGTGTAGAAGTCCTGCGCGGTCCAGCGTCCGTGCTCTATGGCCAGGGCACCGTGGGCGGCACACTGGCGCTGACGACGAAGCGTCCGCAGGACGAAGCACATCGCGAGGTGACCGTCGAGTACGGCACGTTCGACTTCAAACAAATCAAGGCCGACATGACCGGCCGCCTGACGGACGACGGTAAGTGGCTGTATCGCGTCGTCGGCGTTGCCCGTGACGCGGATACGCAGGTCGATTACGTCGACAACGACCGCAAGCTCATCGCGCCATCGCTCACGTTCCGGCCGACGAGAGACACCAGCATCACGTTGCTGACCGAGTTCCGCGAAGACGACCAGGGCAGCACGGCGCAATTCCTGCCGCACGCCGGCACGGTGCGACCCAATGTCAACGGCCGCACGATTCCGTTCAGCCGCTTCGTCGGTGAACCCGGATACGATCGCTACGATACGGAAGCACAAAGCTACTCGCTGCTGTTCGACCACAAGTTCAATGAGCAGCTGAGCATCCACCACGGCTCGCGCTACACCGACACGCACAACGTCTACGCCTCGCACTACACCGCGCCCTTGCCCGAATCCTTCGCGCCGGGCACGGCGCCGTTCCTCGATGCCAATCAGGAGAAAATCGCGCGCGTTAAGTTCTTTTCGGAAACTGATACCGACATCTTCACGACGGACACCAATTTGCAGGCCAAGCTGGCGACCGGCGATGTCCTGCACCGCTTCATCGGTGGCGTCGATTACACCCACTACTCTCAGGACAACCGGCGCGGCGCGGGCGTCGTAAACTTCCCGGCCCTCCCGTCTCCGCCTTTCCCGTTTGCTGATCCGTTCGACGTCTACAATCCGAATTACGGCGCGAGCCCCTACGTCGTCCTGCTCGACGAAATCAATGTGCCGACGGGCGGCTTCGGTCCCGATATCATCATTTCGCCCACCGACGGCATCACGCAGGAGCAGACAGGCGTCTACTTGCAGGACCAGCTTCGCTGGGGCCAGTGGATCGCCGTCCTCGGCATCCGCAAGGATTGGCTCACCTCAGAACTGGGCAGCAACCCCAGCGAAAAGGAAGAAGCCGTCAGCAAGCGCGCCGCCTTGATGTACGAGTTTGGCTTCGGCCTCACGCCCTACGTCAGCTACTCGGAATCCTTCAACCCGCTGCCGGGCGAGCGCCTCCTGGGTGGCGGCACCGCCAAGCCGGTCGAAGGCGAGCAGATCGAAGCCGGCTTCAAATTCCAGCCGGTCGGCCGCAACTTCTCCGTCAACGCGGCCGCCTACGAAATCAACGAGAGCAATCGCATTTCCCCAAGCAGCGCCGCTGGTCTGTCACTGCAGTCCGGCGAGGTCGAGATTCGCGGCTTCGATGTCGAGCTCACGGGGCAGCTCACGCCAAACCTGAAGGCCATCGCCGGCTACGCCTACACCGATGCGAAGTACGTCGTCGGTCCGTTCGCCCTAGCCGACGGCGCCCGCATCGAAGGTATCCCCGAACACCTGGCATCGCTCTGGGCGATCTACACGTTCGACACCGGCTGGCTTCGCAATGTCTCGGTCGGCGGCGGCGTCCGCTATGTCGGCGACACTTGGGACGGCATCGATGTCCTCAAGACGCCGGACTATCTCTTGTTCGACGCCATGCTCGCCTATGAGACCGAAGATTGGCGCTGGTCTCTCAACGCCGTCAACCTGACGAACGAGGAACACGAGGTGACGTGTCTGGCCCGCGGCGACTGCTCGCGTGGCCAGCTGCGCACGGTCATCACCGGCCTGACCTACAAATTCTAACTCTGCCTCTCCCAGGCAACGGACGCGTCCGCTTCCCCCGAGGCGGGCGCGTTCGTCTTTGGCAGCGATTGCGGCGCTGAGACACCCAGCCTAAAGTCCGCTCGCTTCAAGAAATCACGCGAGGCGGACATGACTGAGAAACCCTCCGACATCGCCTTCAGTGACAGCGTCAAAGCCCAGCAAAAACAGCGCGGCTCCCGCCGCATGTACGAGCGCATGGAAGCATCCGACGGCTGGCCCGATACCATCACGCCCGACCTCGCGCTCTTCATCGCCGGCATGGGCTCGTTCTACCTCGCCACCGCGAGCGCGAGCGGCCAGCCCTACATCCAGCATCGCGGCGGCTCACCAGGCTTCCTCAAGGTCGTCGACGACAAGACGCTGGGCTTCGCCGACTACGCCGGCAACCGCCAGTACATCACCCTCGGAAATCTCGCCGAGAATCCGCGCGCCTTCATCTTCCTGATGGACTACGCCCGCCGCATCCGCATCAAGTTGTGGGGCACCGCCTCGGTCGACGAGACCGACGATGCGCTGCTCGCCAAACTCAGCGAAGGTCTCGACGTCGCGCCGCAGCGCTCGATCCTGTTCAAGGTCGAAGCGTGGGACCGCAACTGCCCGCAGCACATCCCCCGCCTGATTCCGATCGATGCCGTCGAGAAGCTCGTCGCCGACTACGAGGAGAAGATTGCGGAATTGCAAGAGGAGATCGGAAAACTACGCGGCGGCACATGACGGCATGCGACGCGTCGCGCGTGCTACCCCTTCCGCCCAAACGCCGACGCCAGGAAGGCCACGACAATCGCCGCCGGAACCGCGATCAGTAATATGGCACCCACCGTGACGGCGACACCCAGCATGAAGAACGCAATGACGCCGAACAGCAATACGCCGGCGACGAACGCGACCGCGCCGATAAGCCAGGCGCGCCAGCCGGTGATCACCGTCGGCTGCCCGTTTCGATTGATGACGATCATCGGCAATGCTCCTTCACGTTCCGCAGTGGTCCCGCCAGCGGCTAGCCGACGCCCGCCTCACAGCTTCCCGCGATTGCGCGCCTCAAGCGTCCGCAGCCGCAGCGCGTTGAGCTTGATGAAGCCCTGCGCGTCCTTCTGATCATACGCGCCCTTGTCGTCTTCGAACGTGACCAACGTCGGCGAGTACAGCGACTTCTTGCTCTCGCGGCCCACGGTAATGACGTTGCCCTTGTACAGCTCCAGCGTCACCTCGCCCTCGACATGCTCCTGGCTCTTGTCGATCAGCGCTTGCAGCATTTCGCGTTCCGGCGCGAACCAGAAGCCGTTGTAGATCAGCTCCGCGTAGCGCGGCATCAGCTCGTCCTTGAGGTGGCCCGCACCGCGATCCAGCGTGATGCTTTCCATCGCCCTGTGCGCCGCCAGCAAGATCGTGCCGCCCGGCGTCTCGTACACGCCGCGCGACTTCATGCCGACGAAACGGTTCTCGACGAGATCGATGCGGCCGATGCCGTTGTCGCGGCCAAGATCGTTCAGCGCCTTTAGCAGGGTCGCCGGCGACAGCGGCTTGCCGTTGAGCGAGATCGCGTCGCCCTTGAGAAAACCGATCTTGATCGTCGTCACCTTGTCGGGCGCATCCATCGGCGAGATCGTGCGCTGATAGACCAGCTCCGGCGCTTTCTGCGCGGGATCTTCCAGCACTTTGCCTTCGGACGAGGAGTGCAGCAGGTTGGCGTCGACCGAGAACGGCGACTCGCCTTCCTTGTCCTTCGCTACCGGAATCTGGTGGTCGCGCGCAAACTGCAGCAGGTCTTCGCGGCCTTTGAACTGCCACTCGCGCCACGGCGCGATGATCTTGATGCCCGGCTCCAGCGCATAATAGCCAAGCTCAAATCTTACCTGGTCGTTGCCCTTGCCGGTCGCGCCATGACAAACAGCGTCCGCGCCCATCTTGCGCGCGATCTCGATCTGCTTCTTGGCGATCAGCGGCCGCGCGATCGACGTGCCAAGCAGGTAGATGCCTTCATAGACCGCGTTGGCGCGGAACATCGGAAACACGTAGTCGCGCACGAACTCTTCGCGCAGATCCTCGATGAAGATGTTCTCCGGCTTGATGCCGAGCATCTCCGCCTTCTTGCGCGCCGGCGACAACTCTTCGCCTTGGCCGAGGTCCGCCGTGAAGGTGATGACCTCTGCGCCGTATTCCTGCTGCAACCACTTCAGAATGATGGACGTGTCGAGACCGCCGGAATAAGCCAGCACCACCTTCTTAACGCTCTTGTTCGCGCCGGCCTTGGTCGTCATCGTTCGTTCCTCACAACCCTTTGAAATGCGGGCGCACTATAGGCAAAGTGCATGACAGGACAAGCACTGCCGTCGCTACGTTACGCCGCGATCTAGAGTGCTTCCGAAAAAGTGTGAAGAGGTTTTTCGATAAGAAGCACGGAGAACAGAGCGTGCTTCCGGAAAAGTGTGAAGCGGTTTCCGGCAGGAGGCACGAACAGGCGCGAAGGATTAAGCATGTCGCAGCTCACGTTCTGGTTCGAACTCGCCTCCACTTACTCGTACCTGTCGGCCATGCGCATCGACGATGTGGCCGCCGCCGAGGGCGTCGAAGTCGTCTGGCAGCCGTTCCTGCTAGGCCCGATCTTCGCTGGCCAGGGCTGGAACAACTCGCCCTTCAACATCTACCCCGCCAAGGGCGCCTACATGGTGCGCGACATTGATCGCATCGCTTCCGGGCGCGGCTTGCCCTTCGCCATGCCCAAGACCTTCCCCGCCAACGGCCTGAAGGCCGCGCGCCTCGCCCTCATCGGCCAGAGCGAGGGTTGGATCGCCCCGTTCGCGCGCGCCGTCTACACTGCCCAATTCCGCGACCAGGCCAACATCGCCGATGACGACGTTCTTATCGCCGCGCTGGAAGAGGCAGGGCAGGACGCCGCCCGGGCCCTGAAGGCCGCCGGAGACCAGGACGTGAAAGATCGCTTGAAGCAAAACACCAACTCGGCGAAATCGCTTGGAATTTTCGGCGCTCCGAGCTTCACGGCAGCCGACGGCGAGCTGTTCTGGGGCGACGATCGTCTGGAACAGGCTGTGGCCTGGGCGAAACGTCGTTGAAGCGAACCGCAGGCCTGCCCTAATTTTGTCGCGCCTCGCGCCTCTATCGTCACCGAACAGGGCAAAGAGGCGTGTCATGCGTGCAAGCAGTCCGACGATAATGCGATTGATCAGAGCTTTCGCGCTGGTCGGCGCTTCGGTCTGCACGGTTGGTCCGGTGCTCGCGCAAGACGCGCCCGCAGCCGAAATGCCGGCGGCGGAAGAAGCGCCTGCTCAGCCTCCGGCAAGCGCGATCCCTAAACCTGCCGCCGAGAAGAAGCCCGCCAAGAAAACCGCCAAAAAGAAGGTGTCTTGCGACGGATTATTCGAGGCCGCCTGCAAAGAGACAGAAGGCTGTTCTTGGTCGGGCGGCCTGGCAAAGGCGGACGGCTCGCCGCCCAAAGGCGACTGCGCCAAGGTCGACAAGTCCACCTCGAAGGGCAGCAAGTCCAGCTGTCCCACGATGTTCGAAGCGCTGTGCAAGGAAACCTCAGGCTGCGCCTGGACGCCGGGCGCTCCGGGCGAGGACGGCAAGGCGGTCCCTGGGTCATGCGCCTTTGCAGGCAAGGCCAGCAAGGCGGCCCCGGCCAAGAAAGCCGCCGCGGCCGCACCGGAGCCCGCTCCGGATGCCTTCACCGATCAGCAAGAGAAATAGAAGACGAGCCTAGTTCGCCTTAAGTGGGCGATCCGGGCACCGGCCACATTGCCGCCAGCGGTACGAGAGCTGCGAAGGCAGAGAGCGTCTTCGGCGCCCATACATGCGCCATCGCAAACCCACCGGCCGACTGATACGTGGCGAACGACTGCTGCGCCTGCTCGGTCAGCACTGCGGTGGCGTCGAGCACGGCGGCATTGGCTTCCGCGGCCGGCCACGCGACGCTATCGGGCACGCCCTGCGCAATCATGGAATACGCCATCGGCCAAGCGAACGTAGGCCCACGCATCGCACCACCCCACCAGAACGCGAACGGCATGAACGCCATGCTCATCGCGTGGAGTTGCGGCGCCGTCGCCGGCGGCTGGAACGGACGCGAAGACTGCTGCGGCTGAGCCCAGGGCGTAAACGCGAGGAAAGGGTTGAAGGGCTGCGGCGGCGCAGCCGGAACCTGAAGCCACGGCATAAAGGCCAGAAACGGATTGGCCGGGGCAGCAACGGGAGCGGCCGCCGGCTGGACCCAAGGCATGAAAGCCAACCACGGATTGAAAACCGCTGGCTCCGGCGCCGGCGGAGCCATGCCCCAGTGCGATGTCGCCCCGTTCGGGTTAAACCACGACAGGTGGTCACGGCGCGCCACGGGGGCCGCTGCCGGCCGCGCCTGGGCCGACCAGAAATCCATGGCCTGCTGCGCGAACGCATTCATCGCGGCCGCTGACGCCTTGGCATAACCCACTGCAGCATCGTTATAATTCTGGGTCAGGCGAGCTTGCATGCGAGCATCGAGCATAGCGCGACCTCCGTGGTTACCCCCATGCGAAGCGCGCACATGCAGGTCGGCTCAAAAAGCTGAGCCAGGAATGATGGCGGCTTATAGCAGAGATTTTGCACCGCAACAATGGATATTGCAGTGCAGCATGGCAGTTATCAACGTTATTGAATTCGCTTGTAAATCACGCGTTCCGGCCGGCGACCAGCCAATACACCGTGCCAGCCGCGAAACCAGCCGTTGCCAGCACCTGCCAGACGGTCGACGCCGGCATCGCCATGGCCTCGCTCTGGCTGAACCGCACCAGGAACGGTACGCACGCCAGCGAAACACCACCGCCGATCATGTAGTAGAGCCAGGACCGGATGCGCCCCACCTCACCGATGATGATCACCGCCAGTGCCGGGACGATCGATAGCCCCGACGTCAGCGCGCCGATCTGTTGCACGATGTCGAACGTGCGCGTCAGCGTTTCCTCTCCAGGTTCCGAACCGTGCAGCGCCTGCGTGAAATGCTCCAGCCCCAATGTAACGACGATCGCTGCCGCCGTGGCGGCGGCCAGCAAAAATGCGATTGGGATCAGGATAAGCCGGCCGACCGTTCGCCAAAACACGCGCCGGGCCCCTTACGCGTCGAGCGGCGGCGCCGCCGTGCGCTGCGAAGCACGCACCTTTTCGCTCGCCGACTTCAGCTGCCCGCAGGCCGCCAGGATGTCGCGACCGCGCGGCGTGCGCACGGGGCTGGCATAGCCCGCCTTATTCACGATCTCAGCAAAGCGCTCGATTGTCTCCCAGTCCGAGCACTCATACTGCGAGCCGGGCCAGGGATTGAACGGAATGAGATTGATCTTCGAGGGAATGCCGGCCAGCAGCCGCACAAGCGCCTTGGCGTCGGCCGGGCTGTCGTTGACGCCTTTCAGCATCACGTATTCGAACGTAATGCGCTTGGCATTCGACAAGCCAGGATAGGTGCGGCAGGCCGCCAACAGCTCTGAAATTGGATACTGCTTGTTGATCGGCACCAGTTCGTCACGCAGCGCGTCGCGCGTGGCGTGCAGCGAAATCGCCAGCATCGTGCCGGTATCGCCACCCCATCGCGCAATCTCGGGCACCACACCCGACGTCGACAGCGTGATGCGCCGCTTCGACACCGACAAGCCCTCGCCGTCCGACGCGATTGCCATCGCCTCTTTGACGTTGTCGAAGTTGTAGAGTGGCTCACCCATGCCCATCAGCACGATGTTGGTGATCTTGCGATCCGTATTTGGCAGCAGGTGCGCATTCTCCGGCAGCGGCGCGCCGGGCCAGTCGCCAATCCGATCGCGCGCGAGCAATATTTGCCCGACGATTTCGGCCGCTTCCAGGTTGCGCACCAGCCGCTGCGTTCCCGTATGGCAGAACGAGCAGTTCAGCGTGCAGCCGACTTGGCTTGAAATGCACAGTGTGCCGCGATCCGATTCCGGTATGTAGACGGTTTCGACTTCCGGCGCGCGCATCTCATGGCCACGCTTGGGCAGCCGCAGCAGCCATTTCCGCGTACCATCCACCGACACCTGCTCGCTGACGATCTCTGGCCGGTCCAGAGTGAACTGGGCGCTGAGCTGCGTGCGCATGTCCTTCGACACGTCGGTCATGTCATCGAAGGACGTCACGCCCGAGACATACAGCCAGCGCCACAGCTGGCTCACCCGCATGCGCGCCTGCTTGTCCGGTACGCCGGCCTGCAACATGGCAGCGCGCAGCCGCTCACGGCTAAGGCCAGCCAGGGACGGCTTGACCGCTGCGCCATTCGGCGGGGCGGTTAGCAATGGGGATGATACGGTGGCTAAAACGGACATCTCTCGCAATCACAGCCAGAAACGGCGGAATTGCGAGAGATGTAGTCCGGTTCTGCCGAAGCCGCAATGCGGCTCAGAGACAAGCGACAGATGCGTGGCCCTGACATTAACCCTTCAACGAGCTAAATCAGATCAGACCCAGCACCTTCAACATGATGATGCCGACGATCGGCACACCAGCCAGCCAAAGGATTACGTAGCGCATAGGTCGTCTCCGCACGGTTGCTTCATTCGCGACAACAACGTTGCTTGAGCCCTTCGGTTCCTTTGCTGATATTCTTCACCGCGAAACGCTTTCATCTGCATAATGAGTGGAATCATGGCCGCGTTCACCAATGAATCTGTCTTGTCCGTCCGCCATTGGACTGACACCGTATTTTCCTTCACGGCCACCCGCAGCCCAAGCCTGCGGTTCGAGAACGGCCAGTTCGTCATGATGGGCTTGGAGGTAGACGGCAAGCCGCTCACCCGCGCCTACAGCCTCGTGTCCGCCAACTACGACGACCACCTGGAATTTCTCTCCATCAAGGTTTCCAACGGCCCACTGACGTCACGGCTGCAGCACATCAAGGAGGGCGACCAGATCCTCGTCGGCAAGAAGCCGACCGGCACCCTTGTGCTCGACAACTTGCGCCCCGGCCGCAACCTTTACCTGCTGGGCACAGGCACCGGCCTCGCGCCCTTCATGAGCCTCATCCGCGACCCGCTCATGTACGAGCGCTTCGACAAGGTCGTGCTCGTCCACGGTTGCCGTCTGGTGTCCGAACTCGCCTACGGCGACCGGATCATGCACGAACTGCCGCGCGACGAGTATCTCGGCGAGGCAATGCGCGCGAAGCTGATCTATTACCCAACCGTCACGCGCGAACCCTTCAAGGCGATGGGTCGTGTGACGGAGTTCGTCGCCTCCGGTCATTTCTACACGGACCTCGACCTGGAACCGCTCTCCGCCGAACACGACCGCGCCATGGTCTGCGGCGGCCCCGACATGCTGCGCGACCTCAAGGACTACTACCTTGCCCGCGGCTTCCGCGAAGGCCACCTCGGCGACTCCGCCGAGTTCGTCATCGAAAAGGCATTCGTGGAGAAGTGACGCCCACGATGGGGGTCAGACCTCGGTCTGACTCCTGGCAGCGACGCGTGATCGCTGTCCACTACCCCAGCACTGCAGATTTAGGTCAGACCAAGGTCTGGCCCACGACGACAAAGGGCCCGCCTCGCGGCGAGCCCCATCGTCTCAAGCAAAAATCCGAAACCTAGAACAGTCCCTCGATCTGGCCCTGCTCGTTAAGGCGGATCGAATCTGCTGCAGGCACCTTCGGCAGGCCGGGCATCGTCATGATCTCGCCCGTCACCACCACGATGAACTCGGCACCGGCCGACAGCCTCAGCTCGCGGATCGGCACGGTGTGGCCCGTCGGCGCGCCGCGCTTGTTGGGGTCCGTCGAGAACGAGTACTGCGTCTTGGCCATGCACACCGGGAACTTGCCGTAACCGCCGGCCTCCAACTCCTTGAATCGCGCTTCGACGCTACTGTCGCAGGCGATGTCTGCGCCACGGTAGATCTCGGTCACGATCGTCTTGACCTTGTCGCGCAGGCTCATGTCGTCGGGATACAGCGGCTTGAAGTTCGCCTTGCCGGAGCCGACCAGCTCCGATACGTGCTGCGCCATGGCTTCCGTGCCCTTGCCGCCATCGGCCCAGTGCGTGCACAGGAACGCGCGCGTGCCCATGCTCTCGGCCGCCTTCATCACTTCCTGCACTTCGGCTTCCGTATCGGTGATGAACTTGTTGATGCCCACCACGACCGGCACCCCGAACTTGTTCGTGTTTTCGATGTGACGCTTGAGATTGTCGCAACCTTTGGCAACGGCCGCCGCGTTCTCGTTCTTCAGGTCATCCTTGGCCACGCCGCCATGCATCTTGAGCGCGCGCACCGTCGCCACGATGACGACGGCAGACGGTGCGATGCCGGCCTTGCGGCACTTGATGTCGAAGAACTTCTCCGCACCCAGATCCGCGCCGAAGCCGGCTTCCGTCACCACGATGTCGGCAAGCTTCAGCGCCGTCTTCGTCGCCAGCACCGAGTTGCAGCCGTGCGCAATGTTGGCGAACGGTCCGCCGTGAATGAAGGCCGGATTGTTCTCCAGCGTCTGCACCAGGTTGGGCTGCAGCGCATCCTTCAGCAGCACTGTCATTGCGCCGTGGGCATTGATGTCCCGGCACAGCACGGGCTTCTTGTCGCGCGTGTAGGCAATGACGATGTTACCAAGCCGGCGCTCCAGATCCTTAAGGTCCATCGCCAGGCAAAGGATAGCCATCACTTCAGAGGCGACCGTGATGTCGAAGCCGTCCTCCCGCGGGTAGCCGTTCGAAACGCCGCCCATGGAATTGACGATCGAGCGCAGTGCGCGATCGTTCATGTCCAGCACGCGCTTCCAGGCGACGCGGCGGCTGTCGATCTGGCACTTGTTGCCCCAGTAGATGTGATTGTCGATCAGCGCCGACAGCAGGTTGTGGGCCGATGTGATGGCGTGGAAGTCGCCGGTGAAATGCAAGTTGATGTCTTCCATCGGTACGACCTGGGCATACCCGCCACCTGCCGCGCCGCCCTTCATGCCGAAGCAGGGACCAAGCGAAGGCTCGCGCAAACAGCAAATGGCCTTCTTGCCGATCCGGTTCAGGCCGTCCGTCAGGCCGACCGTCGTCGTCGTCTTGCCCTCGCCGGCCGGGGTGGGGCTGATCGCCGTCACCAGAACAAGCTTTGCGTCCGGTTTGCTCTTGAGGCTGTCGATGAAGTCGAACGATATCTTCGCCTTGGTCGTGCCGTAAGGCACGATCGCGTCGGCAGGAATCCCGACCTTCGAAGCAACTTCTTGAATTGGCTTAGACTTTGCCTCGCGGGCAATCTCGATGTCAGACTTCACAGACACTGGTATAGCTCCTCCCGAAGATCGTTTTTAGGCCACCGGACTGCATTGCCCCGGTAGCGGTTGCGCCGATATTGGCCGTTTGCTTGGCTCGCGCCAAGCCGAATGCAGAAAAAACGTCATCATGCCGCGCAACTTGACCACTGCCGGCCGTTTGCAAAGCCAGTAGGCGCCCGCCACGGTCTGGGTTACGACTTTCGAGTGCCATCCGCCGCGAGCCCCCCGATGACCCTTCCGCACTCCCCAGCCGATGACTTGCTGACGGTCCGCGACTGGCTGCGTTATGCCGTCAGCCGCTTTAATGAAGCCAAGCTCGTCTACGGCCACGGCACCGAAACGGCGCTGGACGAAGCCGCCTTCATGATCCTGTCGACACTGCACCTGGGGATCGACGACATCGATCCCTGGCTCGACGCCCGCCTGACGGTCACAGAGCGGCGCGCCGTGTTCCACGCTATCGACCAGCGCGTGACCACGCGCAAGCCCGCGTCCTACATCACCGGGGCGGCCTACATCTCCGGGCATCGCTTTCACGTCGACGAGCGTGTCATCGTCCCACGATCCTTCATCGGCGAGCTGATGGTTAAGGATTCGCAGTCGTTTACGTCCGCCGAACCGTGGCGGATCAATCGCATTCTCGACCTCTGCACCGGATCGGGCTGTCTCGCCATCCTGGCCGCGCTGGAATTTCCCAACGCCACGGTCGACGCTATTGATATTTCGCAAGACGCGCTTGAGGTCGCCAAGATCAACGTCGCCGAATACGAGCTGGAAGATCGCGTCCGCCTTGTCAACTCCGACCTGTTCAAGGGTCTCGGCGGCGAGCGCTACGACATCATCATTTCCAACCCACCCTACGTGACGTCCGAAGCTGTCGCGGCCTTCCCGCCCGAATACAAGGCCGAGCCGCAACTGGCGCATCTGGGTGGCGACGATGGGCTCGATATTGTGCGCCGCATCCTGAAGGACGCCCGCTCGCATCTGGCGCCCGGGGGCAATCTCATCGTTGAGGTCGGCCAGGCCAACGAAACCGTCGAAGCCGACTTCCCGGACCTGCCTTTCAACTGGCTCGACACCGAGGGCAGCGAAGGCGAAGTCTTCTCCCTCCCCGCATCCGCCCTGCCCAAAGGCAAGATGCGCTGAGGCGAACCGCTGCGCCATCGTCTTGTACGTTGGGTCGCGCTGCGCTTGACCCGACCTGCGATCGGCCGCTCCATGGACTGGCACCAAGCCGCAAGTCATGCGTTAATGCCTGCCATGGAAGATATCGTCCTCGTCCGCCAGGAAAAGACGCGCCAGCTGTTGCGCCGTATCGCGTATCGCCCGGTGCTCCCGTGCTTTTGCCTCGTCGCCCCGCCCGCCCATGCGCAGCGAGCCAAACGCGTGTTCCGCACTGTCCGCCGGGCGAGGCGCAAGGGTTGGGTGAGACCAACCCCCGGCTAGGCCCGCCGGATCAGTTCACAGCAGCCGTCAACCAAATGCGCCGAAGTGGTGCGTGATGCCCGTGCCGATTTCGCGGATGAACTCGTACGACTGCTCCATCGGCTCCAGGATCTCGGTCTCGATACGCCCGTAATCGTCGATGCCCTGCGGCCGATACGAGGCCTTCTCGTCGTACTTCGCCGAAGCGTCGTTCGCCGTCATGTGCCGCTTCGGAAACGCCATGCGCATCACCGAAATCACTTCGGGCACTTCGAGCCCGAGCGCCCAGTTGAACATCTGGTCGTGCGAGAGATCGTTGCGCGTCGAGAACCGCGGCAACTGCGCCGCAAGAATGAACACGCGCATGATCAGCGCTAGGCGGATCGCCTGCAGCAAGTCGAGCTCCAGACGGAAATCGTCCGGGATCTTGCCGCCTTCCAGGCCGATGTCTTCCAGGATCGAGTGCAGGTCGATTGCATCGAGGCGCAGATGATGCGCCAATCCGCTGATCGCATCGGCCCGCGTATCGTCGAGCAAATGCGTCGAGAGCGTCCGGAACGCGGCCGCCAGATGCGGCTCACGGGCCCAGGCCGCGCGTTGCGCCCAGAAACCCGGGTCGAACACGATAGCATTTGCGCCAACGGCGTTGAGGCTGGATAGCGTCTTGCCGCGCGCGATCATCTCGATCAACGGCCGCAGGCGTGGCGACTTGCGGGCCACCTCCACGAAGCGATCGCGCTCGGAACCCACGGCCGCGCCGAGACCGGCCACGACGTTGGCGACATAGCCAAACTGCTGCAGGATCGCGTTGTTGGGAATGGCACGCATGCGCGCCGGATCACCGCGATCGGCCACCGCGCCCGTATCGCTTTGCCGCTTCACCGCGCGCGAGCCCGTCCTGAACAGCAGGTTTGGCCCGAACGCGCCCAGCAGCGCGCGGTAGCCCGGATGCGCAAACAGGTTCTGCTGGTAGGACCGAAGCCGCAACAGGAAGTCCAGGCTGAGGTTTGTGTCGTCATAGAACGGATCGTGGACGTCGAGTTCCGGATCTTCGCCGTCGAGCACGATCGTCGCAAGGCCACGGGCCGATAGCTGCTTGTTGGCAAACCACAGGTAACCGTCGCCACCCTGGAA
Source organism: Hyphomicrobiaceae bacterium (assembly GCA_030655135.1). Classification (GTDB taxonomy): domain Bacteria; phylum Pseudomonadota; class Alphaproteobacteria; order Rhizobiales; family Hyphomicrobiaceae; genus JAKAXS01. Next base: position 364,888 of record JAURWC010000009.1, read on the forward strand.
GCTCGTCTCGTGCTTGATCGGCAAACCGCGCTTGGCAAAACGCCGGCGCGACTCGTCGGAGAACACGTAACGCAAGCGGCGCTTCAGTGAGCCCGGATGCGTACCGCGTCCCATCGACTCGCCGAACGTGGAGAAGATCAGCGTCTCGACACCCGGCATGTTCGCCTTGGCCACCGCCTCCGCGAGGCCCTGATGCAGGCGCTCGATCGACAGCGTCGCCGCGATCTGGCCGATGAACCGGCCCGCGTCCGAAAAGCCGGTCTGGATGCACAGGCGGCCGCGGCCCTTTACGTAGTCGCGATAAGCCTTCTCTTCCAGCAGGCGTTCCATCATGCGCACGCCGGTCTCCAGGCCCAGCGGCGTCTCGAACAGCGGCGAGATGTCGACGATCTCGGATACACCGAACAGCTTGGCGAAGAACACTGCGATCAGGATCGTCGCCGGGCTCTCGCATTCCGCGATCAGGAAGCGGATCGGCGTCTCGCGGTCGATGTGCTTCTGGATCTGCGCGATCATCGCGAACTGGCGAATGGCCGTTGCCGTCTCCAGGTCGAGCGTCTCGAAATTGACGTCCTGCGGCTTGGCATCGCGGATCATTTCCACGATGCGCGCCAACGCCTGGCGTTCGCCGAGATCACGCGTCCAAGGCTCGTGCACGAATGCGCGGAACGCGTTGTTCATCTGCACGGCGTTGATGCGCACGTGGATGTGCGAGTTACCCAGGCCCGTAGCAATCGTGAGGCCTGACAGCGCCGCCACCGACCGCTTCATCTGCGGCTGCTCGATGACGTCGATCAACTGATCCAGCAGCGAGACGATTGGTTCCGTCGTGGTGATGTTGTAGCCGTCAGACCGCGTAATGATGTTGGCAGCCTTGGCCAGCGTCCCGCCGGCGCCCTTGGCCGCCGCGTTCTCTTCCAGGCCCTTGATTTGCTCGTCGGTCGCGGCAATCGCGAGATCGAGCTTGCCGGTCACCTGGCGGCCCAGCCGCTGGATTTCGCCGCCGTCACCCAGCTTATGTTTGAGCACCAGGAAGCGCTCCCGCACGTCATTGAGCGCCGCTCGCTTTTCCTTGATGCGCGTCAGGAACGAATAGTCCCATTGAATGTCCGTGCGCCCGTCGAGGTCGTAGCCGACCCAGGACGCGATCGACATCAATTTTGGTTTCAGCTTGTAGGCGCGCTCGCCGAAGCCCGCAGCCGCCACCGAGAAAAACGTGTTGAGCAGGTCAACATACGCATCGCGCAGGTTGTTGATCGAATCCTGTGCGCGCTGATGCTCGTAGTCGAGCGTGATCCCGTCATCAGGCCGGTGCGGAACGCCGATCTTGGTGTCGGCGTTGGCGTCACCCGTCGCGATCTCGATGACGCGCTTCGACAAGGCGTCCGATAAACCGAATGTCGGATGCGCCGTGAACACGATGCCCGTGCGTGCACGCGTCCAGCGCTTTTCGAAGGCGGCGAACGCCGCGTCCGAGCTGGCATCGTTGCCGACGCTCTTGGCGATCGCCTCAGAGAATTCTTTCAGCGTCGTCTGGTGATCGACGAAGCCGATGCGCTCCCGCAGGGTCTTGGCGCGATGCACGCAAGCGCGGTCCATCAGGCGGCCGGCCAGCTGCTTCAATTCGTCGAATGTGATCTGTTCCGATTCAAGCTTGCGCGACAGCTCGAAGGCCACGCGAATGATCGGATTGAGGCCCGGTTGATCCGGGATCTTCTTGCGCAATTCGCGCAGCTCATCCCGCAGGATGATTTCATCGAATGGCTCGTGCACGACACGCGGCTTAACTTGTTCCACGACGGTTCCTCCCTCCCGCGAACGGGGAATCGCGGCAACTCTTAACGAGTCCGATTCAAGTCGGACTTCTTGAAGCGCGCGCGGATTGCTAGAGCCTGATCAATTGCGATGCGTCTCTCAAACTCTAAGTCAAATAACTTAGAGCGCGCTCGTTCTTTCGCTGCAAACTCGATCGAGAACGAACACGCTCTAAGCCAGCGTAGACAATGTGTCTGCTCGGATAATGACAGCCTCCGGATGAATTCCGGAGGCTGATCCGGTTCCTATCAAGCGGCCTTCTTATGGCCGATGACCTTGGCAATCGTTGAGCCCATTTCCGACGGCGTCGGAGCCATGGTCACGCCGCAGCCCTTCAGGATGTCCACCTTCTCCGCGGCCGACTCGCCGAACGCAGATACGATGGCGCCTGCATGACCCATGCGGCGCCCCTTGGGAGCCGAGAGACCGGCGATGTAAGCAACGACCGGCTTCTTCATGTGATCGCGAATGTACTCGCCGGCCTGCGCTTCCTGCGGGCCACCGATTTCGCCGATAAGCATCACGGCATCCGTATCCGGATCCTTCTCGAAGTGTTCGAGAACGTCCTTGAACGACGAACCGTTGATGGGGTCGCCGCCGATGCCGACCGAGGTCGAGACACCGATGCCGAGATCCTTCATCTGCTGGGCGGCTTCATAGCCAAGCGTGCCCGAGCGGCCGACGATGCCGACGCGGCCCGGCAGGTAGATGTGACCGGGCATGATGCCCAGCATCGCCTTGCCTGGGCTGATCGTACCGGCACAGTTCGGGCCGGTCAGGATCATCCGGCTCTCTTTCTTGTAACGGCGCATGTAGCGCTTCACGCGGATCATGTCCTGCGCCGGAATGCCGTCCGTGATGCACACGCAGTACTTGATGCCCGCATCTGCCGCTTCCATGATCGCGTCAGCCGCAAATGGCGGCGGCACGAACACGATCGAGGCTTCTGCGCCCGTCTCGTCCACGGCGCCCTTGACGGTGTTGAACACCGGACGGCCGAGGTGAGTTGAGCCGCCCTTGCCGGGCGTAACACCGCCGATGACGTTGGTGCCGTAGTCGATCATTTCTTGCGCGTGGAACGTACCGATACGGCCAGTAAAGCCCTGGATGAGGATCGGCGTATTTTCGTTGATGAAGATTGCCATTGTTATGTCCTCCCTTACGCAGCCGCTTTGGCGTGGTTCTTGGCGGCGTCGACGGCCTTCTTGGCCGCTTCGCCCAGGGTGTCGGCGCTGATCAGAGTGAGCCCGCTCGAATTGATGATGCGGACGCCTTCTTCAACGTTCGTGCCGGCTAGACGCACGACCACCGGAACCTTGATCTCAAGTTCCTTGATCGCGTCGACGACGCCCTTGGCAACCCAGTCGCAGCGGTTGATGCCTGCGAACACGTTGACCAGGATCGCCTTGACGTTCTTGTCCTTGAGCACGGCGCGGAACGACTTCGTCACGCGTTCGGGGCTTGCGCCACCGCCGATGTCGAGGAAGTTGGCGGGTTCGCCGCCGGCCAGCTTGATCATGTCGAGCGTGGCCATCGCCAGGCCAGCGCCGTTCACGATGCAACCGATGTCGCCATCAAGGCCGACGTAAGACAGGCCGCGATCGTTTGCGTAGGTCTCGCGCGGGTCTTCCTGGCTCTTGTCACGCAGCTCGGCAACGTGCGGGCGGCGGAACAGGGCGTTCTCGTCGAAGCTCATTTTCGCGTCGAGGCAGACGACGTTCTTCTGCTTCGTGATGACGAGCGGGTTGATTTCCACCATCGTCGCGTCGAGATCGCGGAAGGCGCGATAGCAACCGAGGATCGTGCGCTCGAACTTCGAGACGAGGTCCGGCTCGACGCCGAGGCCGAACGTCACTTCGCGGGCCTGGAAGGCCTGCATGCCGACAGCGGGGTCGACGATGCAGCGAATGATGGTGTCAGGCTGGTTGTGCGAGATCTCTTCGATGTCCATGCCGCCGGCCGCCGAGGCGACAACGACGATACGCTCGCTGGCGCGGTCCATCACGAAGGAGAGATAGAACTCCTTATCGATTTCCGTGCCTTCTTCGATGTAAATGCGCGAGACGAGCTTGCCGGCAGGGCCGGTCTGCGTGGTCACCAGACGGCGGCCCAGCATGTCCTCGGCAGCCTTCTCGATCTCGACGTCGGTCTTGCAGATCTTGACGCCGCCGGCCTTGCCGCGTGCGCCGGAGTGGATCTGTGCCTTGACGGCCCAGACCGAGCCACCGAGTTCGGTGGCGCGGTAGGCAGCCTGTTCGGGGCTGTAGGCCAGGCCGCCGCGCGGCACCGGCACACCGAACTTGGAGAGCAGTTCTTTCGCTTGGTACTCGTGGATATCCATTGGGGAACTCCTTGGGGGTTTCCTGAAACGGCTCTTATTTCTTGCGTGCTGCGTCCATCGCCTTGATGGAAGCGTTCGTCGCGATGAGGTTCTTCGCCATCTTTTCCGACGCTGCGTCGATCATCTTGCCGTCAAGTGATGCGGCGCCCTTGCCCTGTGCTTCGGCTTCCTTGAGCGCCACGAGAATGCGTTCTGCGCGGCTGACTTCGGCGTCCGTCGGCGAGAACACTGCGTTTGCCAGTTCGATCTGCGAAGGATGGATTGCCCACTTGCCTTCGATGCCCAGTGCGGCAGCGCGCTTTGCACCGGCCGTGTAGCCATCCGGATCCGAGAAGTCGCCGAACGGGCCGTCGATGGGACGCAGGCCGTAGGCGCGGCAAGCAACCGTCATGCGCGACAGTGCGAAGTGCCACTGGTCGCCCGGATAGTCGGGGTTCAAGCCGCCGATGACGACGGTGCGGGCCTTGTTGAAGGCGGCATAGTCGGCAACGCCGAAGTGCATGGCTTCAAGACGGCTGTTGGCGGCCGCGATCGCTTCCACGTTGGCCATGCCCAGCGGCGTTTCGATCAGCGCTTCCGTGCCGACCTTGTGCTTGATGCCCTTGGCTTCTTCGATCTGGCTCATCATCGTTTCGACGGCATAGACGTCGGCCGGAACGCCGACCTTCGGGATCAGGATCGTATCCAGCTTGTGGCCGGCCTGTTCCATGATGTCGACGACGTCGCGATACATGTAGTGCGTGTCGAGGCCGTTGATGCGGACCGACATGGTCTTGCCGGCGCCCTTCCAGTCGATGTCGTTCAGCGCCTGGATGATGTTTTTGCGCGCCTGTTCTTTGTCGGGCGGTGCCACGGCGTCTTCGCAGTCAAGGAAGATATAGTCGGCAGCGCTGGTCAGCGCCTTATCGATCATCGTCGGGTTGGAGCCGGGAACAGCCAGCTCACTGCGCTGCAGACGCTGCTTACGAAGCGGGTAAAGGGTAAAGCTCATTGAGACATTTCCTCATTTTATGCTTGTGATGCGATTGGCCGTTCGCCAGCGAAAGCTTCGCCGTGCGCCTGGCATGAGATGAAGAAGGCGGCGCCCGGATGAGCGCCGCCTTTGCAATTAGGCAGCTTTGGCCTTGGGTGCGTCGACGCCCGTTGCCGAGCGCGTGGCCGTCTTGCGGAAGTATTCCGCAGCAGCGCCGGTGCCCGATCCGGCCTTGATGTTGACGCCGCTGTCGAGCAGCGCCATTTCGACGTTGAACAGAACGCCGCCGATCATGCCTTCATCGAGCGCACCGAGGTGGCCGATGCGGAACACCTTGCCGGCGACCTTGTTCAGGCCGGTTCCCAGCGAAGTATTGTAGCGGTAGTAGGCGGTCTTCAGCACGATATTGGCGTCGATGCCGTCCGGCGTCAGGATGGCCGACACGGTATCGGAATGCCACTTGGCTTCCTTGGCGCAGAGCTTGAGGCCCCAGGCGTCGACGGCAGCGCGAACGGCGGCACCCATGCGGTGGTGACGGGCGAACACGTTCTCGAGGCCTTCCGCGTTGATCAGGTCGAGCGAAGCGCGCAGGCCGCGCAGCAGCTGCGTTGCCGGCGTGTAGGGGAAGAAGCCGAGGTCGTTCGTCTTGATCATGTCTTCCCACGACAGGAAGCAACGGTTCATGCGGCCGTTCGTGGATTTGTTGACCTCGAGCGCCTTTTGGCTGACGGCCAGGATACCCAGGCCCGTCGGCAGCATGAAGCCCTTCTGCGAACCGGAAACGCAACAGTCGACGCCCCACTCGCCCATGCGCATGTCGAGCGAGCCGACCGACGACACGCCATCGACGAACAGCAGCGCGGGATGCTTCGCGGCGTCAAGCGCCTTGCGCACGCCAGCGATGTCGCTGGTGACGCCCGTGGCGGTTTCGTTGTGCGTGGCGAAGACGGCCTTGATTTCGTGGTTCTTATCCTTGGCCAGGATGTCGGCATACTTTTCGAGCGGCACGCCCGTGCCCCACTCTTCGTCGCACAGCTCGACCTTGAGGCCGAGACGTTCGGCCATGTCGACCCAGAGCAGCGAGAACTGACCAAAGCGGCTCATCAGAACCTTGTCGCCAACGGCCAGCGTGTTCGTGATGGCCGACTCCCAGGCGCCCGTGCCGGAAGACGGATAGATGAATACGCGGCCGTCCTTCATCTTGAAGACCTTCTTCAGGTCTTCAAAGATCGGCAGCGTGAATTTCGGGAATTCCGGGCTGCGCATGTCTTCCATGGGAATGTTCATCGCCTGGCGCACGGGCTCAGGGATGTTGGTCGGACCAGGAATAAAAAGATGCGGCTGCACGATATTCATGGGGTCGGCTCCTCCGGTTCAAATGACGTCTTGTTGGTTTTGTATTTCGACTTTCGCACTATGCGGCGGTCATGTGAACCGTATCCGCACTATCTAGGCCGAGGTTTTTTCGCTGCGCCCGCGTGCAGAAAGATTTTTGAGTGACGCGGTAACGTAAATCTGCGAGGCGCAAAATCGATGAAATCCGCACCCGCCACAACACCCCGCAGGTCAGGCAGGACTCTCTCTTGGGTAGGAATTCGCCTACCCAAACCTGCGCATACTGACGCAGTTTGCTCTGAACGGCGTGCTGAATGAGATCTTAATACGGTCGCGCGTCAGACCGACTTGGACATGTACAACGCCACCGCCATCGCGCGGTTGTTGACGCCGAGTTTGTCATACAGGTTCTTGAGGTGATACTTCACCGTGTTCCGCGAGATGCCGATGCGCGCCGCAATCTGCAGGTTCGACCACCCGTTTGCCAAAGCACCCAGCAGCTCGCGCTCGCGCGCCGTCAGCATGTCGAGCGGATCCTGGTTCAGCGTTTCGATGTCGACGAACGGGAAGCACAGCCGCCCGCGGGACACCGCAGCGATCGTGTCGATCAACGCTTCGGGTTCGTCACTCTTGGAAATGAAGCCCCACGCCCCCGCACGTATGGCCGGCTTCAGCACGTCGCCTGCAGCCTCACCGGTGTAGATCACGATGCGCGTCAGCGCCTGCCGCCGCTTCACCGTCGCCAGCACATCTCCCCCGCTCATATCGGTGAGCGACCAGCCGATGACGCCGATGTCCACCGGGCGCCGCGCGATCGCATCGATGAAGTCCTTGCCGGTCGAAACGGTGCCCAGCACCTCGAACCGGCCATCGCGCGCGATGATCTCGGCCAGCCCGGATCGCATGATAGGGTTCTTGTCCGCAATCAGCACACGCGCCTTTTGGGCCTCGGCAGCAGCCGGGGCCTTCTCGCGCGTACCGGTCATCGAATAGTTGCTCATGCTTGCAGGGCCGAAATACCGATGGACCGCGCCGCGGTTACAAAGCGGATCCTAAAGCCAAAAGACGATAGCAGAATGTAAGGCGGACGCAGCAGACTAATAGGCCGAAACAATTACCCGTGCTGCCGAAGACGCTGGCGTTGCAGACGCATCTCGCGATCGTACAACGTTTCCCCACCCGGGATGCGCATATCACTGACGAGATCCAGAGCATCGCGCCCAGGCAATGGCGTCATCACCGTGACGATCATGGCCGCCGCCAAGCCCGCTGGAAGCCCGAACACGCCCGCCAGTGCGCTGTCCAGACCCAGCCAATGGGCCTCCGAAGCCAGCATGGCGAGCGCCGCCACTGCAAAGCCGGTGATCATTCCCGCCAGGGCTCCGTACGCGTTGCTGCGCTTCCACCAGATCGACAGGATCAGCACGGGAAAGATCGACGAGGCCGTCAGCACCAGCGCCCATATCACAAGCCGCAACGGATCCGTCGGCGCCAGTATGGCAAAGGCACATCCGATCGCCGCCACCACCATCAACGTGATGCGGCCTGTTCCGAGCCGGATATTGTCGGGCGCCGCGGTTGGTGACAGGCCGTCCACCACGTCTTCCGCCAGCACGTTGCCTAGCGCCACGATCGAAGCGCCCGCGCCCACGATCGAGGCCGCCACAAGGCCGGCCAGCACGACGTGAAGCATCACGCCCGGCATGCCGCCCGCCAACGGCAAACCTAGGATGATGCCGTCGCGGACGAACGAAAAGCTCGACACCGAGAACGCTCCGGTGCCGGTGTCGATTTGTGCCAGGTCGCTGCCGGACAGATCCTGCAGCCAGGCTGGGATCTGCGCGCTGCCGGCAGCCGTGACGATGTCAAAGAGGTACTCGCGCATGAAAACCGCAATCGATGCCAGGGTGACGATGACGACACCTGACAGAATGGTCGCCCAACCGAGCGACTTGCGCGTTTCATAAACGCTGGGCGTTGCCGCCAGACGCGGCAGCAGCCACGGCGCCGCAGCGATGCCGGCCGCCGTCGTCAGCATGGCGATGATGAATGCCAATGCACCGACCGACCCGTTGGGCGTGGCGAAGCGGTGAACCACCGGCTGCAAGCCTTCGCCCGCAAGCGCGAACGTCAGGAGATCGACCGTACTCCTGGACATCTCTAGCGCGTTTTCGCTGCGGCCCAGCGCGCGCAAAACCGGTCCGTGGCTCAGCTGCGGCACGGGCATGTTCGTCAGGAACACCGCCACGATTGCCACCGGCACGAGCAACGTTAGCAGCGCCGCGATGCTGGCGCCCGTGCCCGCCCACGTCAGCGACCGCAGGCCACCCGCCACCAGAATGCCGATCAGCACCAGCACCAGGCACACCGCCATGATCTCGATGTTGGCGCCCGACAGAAACGACGCCGCAAACGCACCCGCCCGGATTTCCGCCGCCAGCACCAGAACCATCGGCACCGCCACGATGGCGGCGCTGGTCAACCGGACCAGACGGCTCTCGTAGCGGCGCGAAAAATAGCTCGGCAGCGTGAACGCACCGGCCTTGCGCATGTAAGGCGCGACCAGAACTGCGATCACCACGAACCCGGCAACGAAGCCTAGCCCCAAGCACAGGGCATCGAAGCCGGCGAAAAACAGGGCGCCAGTCAGCGCCATGATGCCGGTCGCGCCCAGCGCGCTGACGGCAAGATTGAGCCCCGTATAGAAGGCCGGCACGCGCCGCCCGGCTGCGAAGAAGTCGATCGGTTCGCGCGTAAACGCAGCAACGCCGATAGCAATGTAGAGCACCAGCGGACCGGCCAGCATGAGGAAGCCCAACGTGCCATCGTCAGCGCCCAGTTGTTCGAAAATGGTCAGCACCAGCGCCAGCGCCACGAACGCGCTGGTGAAAATGCCGAAATAGATGCCGAGCCGCGGATTGATGATCCGCGTCCGCGCGGACGACGTCAGCGCCATGACTTTGCCTCTTGCCGCAACGCCAGTACGTCAAAGCGCTGCCGGAAACATGCTCTAGAGATCTTCATGGGCCCCGTGCCAGTGATCGATCGCATCCTGCCGGTTGACGAAGCTGGCCACCGTGATCGCCGCAATGAAGACCACGCCATGCAGCACCAGCAGATAGCCCAGCGGAAACCCGAGGAACTTGCTGGAATTCAGTTTGTCCGCATAGAACGGCAGCACGATCAGCATGACGAAGAACGGCACCAGACTGGCAATCATTTGCCACTTGGTGTGGTGCCAATAGATTTTGCGTTCCTTGCGCTCGATCATGCCGGACATCCCCGCAAACGAATTTCTGCGCAGCGTAGTGCCCCGCGGATGTGGTTGAACAGCGGCAACATTGACCTTTTCCCAATTCGCTATGGACGAACGGGTGCATTCTTTCGCACACCTGTCCAGATAAGTGCTTGACCACAACGGGACTTCGTCGTGGGCTGGCGCCTTACCTTTCGCGAATCCACGAGGTGCTTAATGTTCAAGGTTGTCAACGAGTTCAAGGACTTTGCCATGCGCGGCAATGTCATCGACCTGGCCGTCGGTGTCATCATCGGCGCCGCCTTCGCGCCCATTGTCGGCACGATGGTCGACAACATCATCATGCCCCCCATCGGCTATCTCCTGGCCGGTATTGATTTCTCGAGCTTGGCGATCACACTGCCGACACCGACCGGCGATGGCGTACTGATCAAATACGGCCTGTTCCTCAACGCGCTGGTGAAGTTCGTGATCACGGCCTTCGCGATCTTCCTCGTCGTCAAGGCCATCAACACCATGAAGCGCCCCGCACCGGGCGAGCCCCCGGCGCCCCCGCCAAGCGAGCAGTACTTAAAAGAGATCCGCGATCTGCTGGCCAAGCGGCCGCTCGCCTAGGTCAGGCTCTCAATCCGGTCACGCCTCGTCCGCTGCACAGCGGATGAGGCGTTCTCATATCAGTCGGGGCTCCGCCAACAAGTCCGCCAAATCCAGCCGTCGCGTAAACATGGCCAGCTCGCCCGCGTCATCCTTCGGCCAATCGGCTTCTGGCCGGTCCCAATACAGCTCGACGCCATTCTCGTCCGGATCGCGAAGATACAGCGCTTCGCTGACGCCGTGATCCGACGCACCATCCAGCGCAATGCCAGCCGCCTGCACCCGCCGCAGCGCATCCGCCAGCGCGGCCCGAGTTGGATACAAGATTGCCGTGTGAAACAGCCCCGTCGTGCCAGGCGGTGGCGGCGACCCTCCCTTGCTCTCCCACGTGTTCAGCCCGATGTGGTGGTGATACCCGCCCGCGGAAATGAAAGCCGCCTGCGTGCCGTAGCGCTGCATCAGCTCGAACCCGAGCACGCCGCAATAGAAGCCGAGCGCTCGATCGAGATCCGCCACCTTGAGGTGCACGTGTCCGATCCGCGTGCCGGAAACAATCGGCCGAGCGGTGATGCTCATTGACCTGCAACGTCTCCGATAGGGTCAGACCCATGGGTCTGACCCTTGGCTCCACGTAACTCCTGCAAGAACCCGCACAGATCCCGCGTTACGTGATGCACGTGTGTGGGCAGCGTTTCCCAGCGTTCGATTTCCAGCTGCACGGGATGATCGTGATAACTCGAATGCACCAGCACGGTCTTCATGCCCAGCGTGTGCGGCACTTCCAGGTTATGCGGCATGTCCTCGAACATTGCCGCTTCGTTCGGCGCAACGCCGTGCAGCCGTACCATGCGATCAAACGCATCGGCCTCAGGCTTGGGCACGTATTCGCAGGCGATGATATCGCAGATGTCCTCGAACAAATCGAGGATGCCCAGCTTTTCCGCCACCCGCTCCGCATGCCGCCGCGAGCCGTTGGTGTAGATCAGCTTGCGCCCTGGCAGCGCGGTGATGGCCGCCCGCAACTCCGGCGCTGCCTTTACCACCGACAGGTCGATGTCGTGCACGTAGGCCAGGAACTCGCCAGGATCCATTTTATGCACGCGCATCAGGCCGGCCAGCGTCGTGCCGAACTGACGGTAGTAACTCTTCTGCAGATGCCGTGCATGCGCGAACGGCACGCCAAGATACTTGGCGATGAACTCGCCCATCCGCGTGTCGACTTCGGCGAACAGATTGCACTCCGCCGGGTAGAGCGTGTTGTCGAGATCGAAGATCCAAACGCGCGTTGCATCGAACGTGTGACGAACCTGCGCCATATCGGCGACCGCATCGATCGCGAGCGGCACGTGCCGGGCACCGGCCCGCGCTGGCGTTTTGCGGCTCATGCCTTCTTTAGCGTCCGCGCGCTGACCAGCGTGCCGGCGCCGTGATCGGTCAGCAGCTCCAGCAGCACCGAGTGCGGAACCTTGCCGTTGATGATGACAACGGCCTCGACGCCCGCTTCCACGACCTCGATGCACCCTTCGATCTTCGGGATCATGCCGCCCGTAATCGTGCCGTCGCGAATGAGACCACGCGCCGTTTCGATATCGAGCGCGCCGATCAATTCGCCGGATTTGTCCAGCACGCCTTCCACGTCCGTCAGCAGCAAAAGGCGCTTCGCCCGCATGCGCGCGGCAAGCGCGGAGGCAAACGTGTCGGCATTAATGTTCAGCGTGTCGCCCTCGCGGCTGATGCCGATCGGCGCGATGACGGGAATGAGGTCCGACTTGGAGATCACGTTGACGATGTGCGGGTTCACCTCCAGCGGATCGCCGACATAGCCGATGTCGACCGCCTTCATCAGGTTGCTTTCCGGATCAGGCAGCTCCGTTACCCGGCGGGCGATCATCAGGTTGGCGTCTTTGCCGCAGATGCCGACGGCCTTGCCGCCCTGGCTATTGATTGCCGAGACGATTTCCTTGTTGATGGCGCCGGCCAGCACCATCTCCACCACTTCCACGGTCGGCTTGTCGGTAACGCGCAACCCCTGCACGAACTCCGACTTGATCTCCAGCTTCTTCAGCATCGCCGCGATCTGCGGTCCACCGCCGTGCACCACGATCGGGTTGACGCCGGATTGCTTCAGGTACACCACGTCCTGCGCGAAGGCTTTGGCCAAATCCTCGTCGCCCATGGCATGGCCGCCGAACTTGATGACGACCGTCTCCTCGTCATAGCGCAGCATGTTGGGTAGCGCTTCGGCGAGAATACGCGCCTGCACGTGCGCGGAAACTTCCGACGTATCGGGCAGTATGGTCGGAGAGGTCGATGTGGTCTTTGCAATAGCCATCGGCGGCGTCAGATCCTAAGCGCTTCCCGAACTGAGAAGCGATCGATAAAACAGGGCTCTAGCGCCGTCTCTCAGGCGCGATTACGAACGGCAGTGCACTTATATCGGCAAAACACGGGGCCTCAACGGTTTTCATGAGGGTCGCAGGCAACAGGTGGGGAACATAGCTCCTGTGCGCCTGCGGCCACGTGCGTTTTTCGCACCGATCGGCTAACGTCCCTGAAATAAAGGGATTCGCTGTGCCGGTTCAGCGGGGTGTTGGGTTGGCAGATCGTTTGACATCGAACGCGATTGCGCGGCAGCAGCAGCCGCAAAGTCAACCTGTGGGCACCATGATCGCCGACGACCTGGCCACGCGCATACCCATGTCGCCGTTTTTGACGGCGACCTTGGCGCGTGCCGCAGACTACGCGACCGCGCAATCCCACGTCGAAGTCACCGTCGAACATCTGCTGCTGGCGCTCACGGAAGATCCGGAAGCCTCGGTCGTGCTGAAAACCAGCAACGTCGACGTGACCCGGCTCAACAACGAAGTTTCCGATTTCATCGGCCGCATCGAAGAACGCCACCCTGAAGGAACCGGCGGCTCGGTTGCGATCTCCGCCGACTTGCGCCGCATCCTTGAAGCCGCAGCGGCAGCCGCGCAACAGGGCCGCCGCCGCGAAATCAACGGCGCCATTGTACTGGCGGCCATCGTCGGCGACGGCAAGAGCGGCGCGGCCCACATGCTGCGCTCGCAGGGCCTTACATTCGAGGAAGCTATCCGCGCGCTCCAACGCGCTGCCGCCCAGACGGCGAGACCGCCGGCACCGGCACCGGCACCAGCCCCCGCGCCACCCCAGGCCAGCGCCGCCGACATCCTGGCGAGCGCGCGCGAGCGCGTGCAGACCCGCAGCGCGCCAGGTTTGCGAGAATCCCGCCAAGAGCCGGAACCTGCCGAGCCCGAACGCGGACTTCCGCCGCTCGGTGGCGGCACGCCTCGGTTCGAGAGCGGCCCACCGCCGGAAGTCGAGCAGCAATACGAACCCGAGCCGGCGCCCTCGCTCTCCCATAAGCAAGACGGCCGGACCGAACGTGAACTTGATGACGCGTTCCGTCAGATCAATCAGCCCGGCAGCATGGGATCGCTGAGCACCGAGCCTGAACAGCACTTGCCCAACTTCGGCGCTCCGCCGACGCCCGCACCGCCAGCGCGTGAGATGCCGTTGGCTGATCCGCAGCTCGATCCCTTCGCCGCACCCGGCCTGGGAGGCCCACCGCTACCGGCTGGCCAACCATCGCGTGGCCCAGCCGGCCCATCGCAGGATCGCTCCCCGTCGGCGCCGCGGCGACAGCAGTCTTGGGCACCGCCCGCCCCGCGCGGCGCGCCACCAAACGGCCCCGGTGGACCCGGCCCTCGCGGCGGCCGCATCCCGCCACCCCTTCCGCCGAGCCCGGGTCCGCTTCAGATCCCAGGTCAGACTCCCGCCCAGTTCCCTGTCGGGCCGGGTGGACCTGGCGGACAAAGCCCTTCCCCTGCCGGTGCTGCCGGCCCCCGGGGCGTTCCACCACAGTCACGCGTGCCGTGGCCCGAAGCCATCGATCCGCCGAGCGCGCCGCAAGGCCGCCCTGAAGGCGCAAACCGCCAGCGCCAGGCGGGGCCCCGCACCGTCATCTCTGCGGGCCAGCTTGCGCACAACGTTCCCCCGCGCATGAAGGTCGGCGTCTCGCTCGTGTGCGAGGCCCGCATCGGCCGCGCCGAAGTCAAAGCCATCGTCGAAGGCCTGCAAGGCGGTGGCTCCGTCGTACGCCAGGAAATCATGGTCACGAAGGCCATGTCGGTACGCCTGCGCTCGCCCGACGGCGGGTTCTTCATTGAAGGCAGCTCCCCCGAAACGCAGTGGATCGAGAACGTCCTCGGCCTTCCCGCCGAAGATTACGCCCGCTGGCGCTGGACGATTACGCCGCGCGAAAAAGGCCGCAAGCGGCTGCAGCTCATTGTTTCTGCGCGCACCGTCGGCTCGGACGGCCTGGCCGCCGAAACTGCGATGCCCGATCAGGTCATCGAGATCCGCGTCCGCACCAACTACGCCCGCAGCCTCAAGCGTTGGCTGGGCTGGGCACTCGCAGCCATCGTCGGCGGCGTCCTCGCCCGCTTCGGCGAAACCGCCTTCGAAGCTGCCAAAGGCCTCTTCGGCATGTTCAACGGCTGACCTCGATGGGTCAGACCTTGGTCTGACCCTATAGCTCAGCGTCCCGGGCTGTGTTCCTTGAGAAGCGCTGCGATCGTGCCGCGCAGCTCGGCGATGCCGGTCTTCTCCTCAGACGAGGTCGCGATCACGTCCGGGAACGCCGCGGGTTCTTTTTCCAGCGCCTTCAGCGTTGCGTGCGCCAGCTTATCGAGCTCCGTCGGCTTGATCTTGTCGGCCTTCGTCAGCACGATCTGGTACGTCACGGCCGCGGTGTTCAGCATCTCCATGATCTCGCGGTCCGGCGTCTTGAGGCCGTGACGGCTGTCGACCATCAGGAATACGCGCGCCAGCGTCGGCCGGCCGGCGAGATACTGGCGCAGCAGCTTGTTCCAAGCCTTCACGTTTTCTTTTGGCGCCTCGGCAAAGCCGTAGCCGGGCATGTCGACCAGATACAGCAACGCCTCCGACGTGCGGAAATAGTTCAGCTCCTGCGTGCGCCCCGGTGTATTCGAGGTCCGCGCCAGTCCGTGATGGTTCATCAGCGCATTCAGCAGCGTCGATTTGCCGACGTTGGACCTCCCGGCGAACGCGATCTCCGGCCGATCCGCCGGCGGCAGGATCTCGAGCTTCGGCGCACCGAGCACGAACCGCCACTCCTTGGCGAACAGCACCTCCCCCGCTGCGAGGTCTTCGTCTGTAAGGTCGGCGACCGTCATAGCACTTCGTATCCCGTCGACTGTCGGCGCAATCCGCCTTTGGCAGTTCTCAGACCCCAATAACCCAATCCCACGTCGCGCACCGCGGATAAATCAAATCGCTCCTCTCCTCCGTCATCCTCGCGAAGGCGAGGATCCACGACACGCATCCGGAAGTGAGACGACAAAGGTGCACTGAACTTGTCCGCTACGCACAATTTCCTCGTCGAGAATGTGAGGCGCGTCGTGGGTACCCGCCTGCGCGGGCATGACGTTGAGAGGGTGGAGACGCCAGTGCGCATGAAGCCAGGCATGTTTTACCCCCGGCCGATGTACGGCATCGCCGTCGCCATCACCGTCATGAACTGCACGTTGGCCGACAGCGGCAGCCGCACCATGTAGAGCACGGCATCGGCCACGTGCGTGACGTCGATGCGCGGCTCCGCCTTGCGCGAGCCGTCCGCCTGCAGCGAGCCTTCCGCGAATGCGTCCGTCAGCTGCGTGGCCGCGTTGCCGATATCGATCTGCGACACCGCGATGTCGTACGCGCGCAGATCCAGCGACAGCGACTTGGTCAAACCCGTCATCGCATGCTTCGTCGCCGTGTAGGGCGCCGAGTACAGCCGCGGCACGTACGCCGCGATCGAGCCGTTGTTGATGATGCGACCACCCTTCGGCTCCTGTGCCTTCATCAGCCGCACTGCTGCCTGGGCGCACAAGAACGCGCCGTTGAGGTTGACATCGACGACCGTCTTCCACTGGGCGAAACTCAACTCGTCGATCGGCAACGCCGGTGCCGACGTTCCCGCGTTGTTGAACAGCACGTCCAGCCGACCAAACGCCGATTTCGCCTCGTCGAACAGCGCTTGCACGGACGCCGGATCGGTGACGTCGGTGGGCACCGGCATCATGCGCCCGCCGTGCGCGACCGCTGCCTCCGCCGTCGCATCGAGCTCTGCCAACCGGCGTCCTGCAATGGCTACATCGTAGCCCTCGCCCTGCAGCGCCAGCGCCACGGCCCGGCCAATGCCGCTGCCGCCTCCCGTCACCACTGCCGACTTCGCACTCGCAGTCATGCTCGCCTCTTGCAACGAAAACGGGCGGCCCGCGCCGGGCCGCCCGAAACTTATGGCACACGTCAGCGCCGGAAAACGACTTTAGCGGGTCGGCACCGGCTTCTCGCCGCGGTAATCATAAAAACCACGGTTGGTTTTGCGGCCCAGCCACCCGGCCTCGACGTACTTCACCAACAGCGGGCAGGGCCGGTACTTAGAATCCGATAGCCCCTCGTAAAGCACCTGCATCACGGCCAAGCACGTATCCAGACCGATAAAATCGGCCAGCTCCAGCGGGCCCATGGGATGATGCGCGCCAAGCTTCATCGCCTTGTCGATCGCTTCCACCGTACCGACGCCTTCGTACAGCGTGTAGACGGCCTCGTTGATCATCGGCAGCAGGATGCGGTTGACGATGAAAGCGGGGAAGTCTTCCGAAACCGCGATCTTCTTGCCGAGGCTGTCGACGAACGAGCGGGCCAGCGTGAACACTTCGTCTTCGGTGGCGATGCCGCGGATCACTTCCACCAGTTCCATCAGCGGAACTGGATTCATGAAGTGCATGCCGATGAAGTGTTCCGGCCGGTCGGTGGTCGACGCCAGGCGCGTAATCGAAATGGACGACGTGTTGGAGGCGACGAGCGCATCCTTCTTCAGCTTCGGACACAGCTCCTGGAAGATCTTGCGCTTGATCGCTTCTTCTTCCGTGGCCGCTTCGATCACCAGATCGCAATCGCCCAGCGAGGCCATGCCGTCGGCGAACTTGATGCGCTTCAGCGCCGTCTTGATATCGCCTTCCTTGATGATGCCCTTGGAGGCCTGTCGGCCCATGTTCTTCTCGATTGTCGCAATCGCTTTTTCGACCGCGTCTTTCTTTAGATCGTTCAGCGCCACGTCATAGCCGGCCAGGGCGATGACGTGCGCGATGCCGGTGCCCATCTGCCCGGCGCCGATGACGCCGACTTTCTTGATGACGGGAACCGGGCGCGTCGTGCCTTTGCCCTTGGCCGCCGTTTTGACAGCTGCATCCATCGTGAGTGTCCCTATCTAGTGGCCCGCTCGCAAATCGAGAGACGCCCGATAATTTGCCGGCCCCGGTTACTTGCCGGATTTGTCCAGTTCCGCCTGAAGCGCGGGAAGCGCTTCAAAGAGATCGGCGACCAGTCCGTAGTCTGCCACCTGAAAGATGGGGGCCTCCTCGTCCTTGTTGATCGCCACGATGACTTTCGAATCTTTCATGCCGGCCAGATGCTGGATCTGCCCGGAAATACCCACGGCCACATAGAGTTCAGGGGCAACGATCTTGCCCGTCTGTCCCACCTGCAGATCGTTCGGCACGAAGCCGCTATCGACCGCAGCGCGCGACGCGCCCATCGCCGCGCCGAGCTTGTCGACCAGCGGCGCCAGATGCGTCTTGAAATTCTCAGCCGAGCCAAGCCCGCGTCCGCCAGATACGACGATGCGCGCAGCCGTCAGCTCCGGCCGGTCGGATTTCGTCAGCTCCGCCGTCTCGAACTTCGACAGCCCGGCCGATGCCGGCGCCGTCACGTCCTCGATGGCCGCCGAACCGCCCTCGCCGGCGCCCTCGAATGCCGAGGTACGTACGGTGATGATCTTCTTGGCTTCGCCCGACTGCACAGTCTGGATGGCATTGCCCGCGTAGATCGGCCTCTCGAACGTGTCGGCGCTCTTCACGGCGATGATGTCGGAGATCTGCATCACGTCGAGCAGCGCGGCAACGCGCGGCATGACATTCTTGCCCGTCGCAGTCGCAGGTGCGACGGCAGCGTCGTAGCCGTCCATCAGCGAAACGACGAGCGCGGAAACATCTTCGGCTAGCGCATTGGCCAGCTGCGGCGCATCGGCCACGAGAACCTTCGACACGCCATCAAGCTTGGCGGCGGCTTCCGCCGCAGGCTTGCAGCCGCTGCCGGCGACGAGCACGGCGATGTCGCCGCCCATTGCTTTCGCAGCCGTGACTGCGCGCGCCGTCGCATTGCTCAGTTCGGCATTCGAATGCTCGGCCAGTACGAGAATTGCCATCAGAGCACCCCATCCGACTTGAGTTTGGATACCAGTTCCGCAACGTCGGCGACTTTCACGCCGGCCTTACGCCCGGGGGGCTCGGTGGTTTTGAGAACCTTCAGTCGCGCCGCAATGTCGACGCCGAAATCTTCCGGCTTCTTCACGTCCAGCGGCTTCTTTTTTGCCTTCATGATATTGGGCAGCGACGGATAGCGCGGCTCGTTGAGACGCAGATCCGTCGTCACGACGGCCGGCAGTTTGAGTTTCAGAGTTTCGAGCCCGCCGTCGACTTCGCGTGTCACATCGACGTCACCGCCGTTGGGCACAACCTTCGATGCAAACGTGCCCTGCGGCCAGCCCAGCAGCGCGGCCAGCATCTGGCCCGTCTGGTTGCAATCGTCGTCGATCGCCTGCTTCCCGAGAATGACGAGGTCGGGCTTTTCCGCCTCGACGATGCCTTTGAGTAGCTTGGCAACCGCAAGCGGTTCGACCGTCGCATCGCCCGTTTCGACGAGAATGCCGCGGTCGGCGCCGATGGCGAGAGCGGTGCGGATGGTGTCCTGAGCCTTGGCGGGGCCAATAGAGACGACAACGACTTCCTGCGCGCCGCTCTTTTCCTTGAGACGGACCGCCTCTTCGACGGCAATCTCGTCGAAGGGGTTCATCGACATCTTGACGTTACCGAGCTCAATGCCCGAGCCGTCGCCTTTGACGCGAATTTTCACGGCGTAGTCCACGACGCGTTTGACCGCGACTAGAATTTTCATGCGCTAATCTGCTCCCCAGCAGAGTGTTATTGTTTTTGACGCCGACATCGCCGGCTACCGCCGAGTTGTGCAGCGCAATTGTTGAGCTTCGTCAACTGCACCAAAGCGCACTTCGAGCCCGACGCAAGGGTCTTCGCAAGTGCGAAATGCAAACTTATGTGGCGCCTGCCACCGAGTCAATTGGGCAACCGCATGTTGTCAGCAGGGCCTTTTGACGGCGTTCGGATCACGAATAGGCGTTCAACCGCTTATCGAAAAGCGGAACGCCGGGCCGGCGCAAGATCAGTACAAGAATGGCTCCTGCAATCAGTCCGCCGATGTGGGCAAACCAGGCGACGGGCCCCGCCTGCGGCAGAATGGCCATGACGATCTGCATCAAAATCCAGGCGCCGAGGGCAAACGCCGCCGAAATTCGTAGCGGGATAAACTTGAACGCGAGCACCCACACGTTCACCCGCGGATGCAGCATGATATAGGCCGCGATAACGCCCGCCACCGCGCCGCTGGCCCCGATCAACGGACTGTCGGACTCGGGCCCCACGATTGCGTGCACGAACGCCGCGAACGCACCGCACGCCAGGTAGAACAGCAAGTACCTCGCATGCCCCATGGCATCTTCGACGTTATCGCCGAACACCCATAGAAACAGCATGTTACCGGCGAGATGCAGAAAATCGCCGTGGAAGAACATGTATGTGATCGGCGTCAGGAATTCCGGCACCTGGATCGTGTCGCCGGAAATTAGTTCGGCGGAAATGAGCGGATCGATCAGGCTCGCCGGCAGCAACTCACGCGGCACCACGGCGAAGCTGGCAATAGCGCCGGAGTCGAGCCGCGTCGCCTCGAGCAGGTAGACCAGGATGTTGGCGACGATCAACCCGACCGTGACAAACTGAAAACGTATGGATTTCAGCTGGTTGTCGTCGTGCAGCGGAACGAACATGAAAACCTCTGACAATGCGGACGCAGCACAACGAAGTGGCAGTCTGAACGCGCCTAGCGGTTTTTACCCGGGACCCAAAGCACGTCGCCTCCGGCCCCATGATTGACGAAGCGGCTGGCGACGAACAGGTAATCCGAGAGCCGGTTGATGTACTTGAGCGCGGCCGCGCTCACTGGCTCATTTGGTGTTGCCGCCAGCGCCGTCATGTCCCGCTCGGCGCGGCGCGATACGGTTCGCGCCAGATGCAGCGCGGCAGCAGCAGGTGCGCCGGCCGGCAGCACGAACGACCGCAGGGGCTGCAGCACCGTGTTCATCTGATCGATCTCGGCTTCCAGCCAATCGACCTGCGCGTCCGTAACGCGCAGCGGCTCGTATTCCAGCTTCTCGCCACGATCCGGCACGCACAGGTCCGCCCCTAGATCGAACAGATCGTTCTGGATGCGCTCGAGCTTGGCATCGAGGTCGGGATGGGCCGAAGCCGTGTGCAGCCGCACAAGGCCGACGCAGGCGTTCGTCTCGTCGACGGTACCGTAGGCAACGATCCGCAAATCGTGTTTGGCAACGCGCTGGCCGGTGCCGAGCCCCGTAGTGCCCGCATCGCCCGTTCGCGTGTAAATCTTGTTGAGTTTGACCATGGTGCCGCGCGCCGTCCCCAGAAGTTGCCTAAACTAGCCGCGCGCCAAACGCGGTCAAGCGCAGCTCAGGTTCGCGTCATGAATATAAAGAGCACGATAATCACGATGGCAAAGAGCTGCAGAAGCACGCGGGCGCGCATTAGCTTCTGGCTCAGATTGGGGCTCGATCCACGCAACATGGTCCACAGGCCCATGAACAGAACCGCGATGACAGCCACCACGGCCACTGTTGTCAGATGATAAAGGAAGGTTTGCATAAATCCCTGAGTGTTCTAGTGAGGCACCAGCGTCGCGCCGTGGGTGGCGGGGTTTCTCTTTGGCCCGGCACAACATTTGCCGCAATGTAGAGGCTCTAGTCACAAATAGCGACGGGGGTTGCGCGCCAAAGTTCGAACGCGCGAGCACGTCTTGCCACGAATGACATCATTAGAGGACCTGAGGTTGCCTAACGCCATCCGATCCTTTTGGCGAGCGCCGGCCAAGATCTTTGCGATCTGGATCGGCGCCGGCGCGATCGGCTGGTGCCTCGATCCGTGCACGGCATCCGCTCAAGCCACGCCGCCCGCTAAGACTGACGCCGACAAGAAGGCGCTGGATGCCAAGCGTGAGCAGCTGAAGGAAAACAGGAAGCGCGAGCAGGAGATCCAGAAGGATCTCGCGGCATTGGCCGCCGAGCGGGTCAAGATCACGGAAGAATCCAAGCTCCTCGCCGGCAAGGTGCAGGAATCGGAAAACCAGCTGTCGATGGCGGAAGGAAAACTGTCAGAGCTGGACGGTCAGGAAAAGGCCCTGCGCTCCTCCCTCACCGAACGCTACGGCAAGATCTCCAAACTGCTGTCGGTGCTGCAGCGCATGGGCCGCAACCCGCCCCCCGTCATGATCACGAAGCGCGAGGACGCGCTGAAGATGGTGCGAAGTGCCATGCTGATCGCCGCCGCTTTCCCGGAAATGCGTGCCCAGGCTGTCAGCCTGTCGGCCAAGCTCAACGAGCTGGTCAAGGTGATGGACAATGTGCGCGAAGAGCGAGCCAAGACAGAAGCCTACGCCAAAGATCTGAAAGACAAGCGCCAACAGCTTGACGCCTTGATGGAGACCAAGCGCGAGCTCTACGCGCAAAAACAGACGGATCTGCAAAGTGTACGCACTGCTGCGGCCGAAATCGCCAAGGGTGCAGAAAAACTGTCCGAATTGATCGCCAAGGTCGACCAGACAGTCGCCAAGAACACAGAACTGGGCGCTTACAACGAGGACGCAAAGGCCCAGGAACTCAATCCTGACGCCGCACCGCCGCCCGGTGGCGCACCAAATGCGCTCGAGCTGACGCCGGCTGCCAAGCAGGGCAAGTCGGAGCCGCTCCGTCCATTAATAGCTTTTAATCTCGCCAAGGCCAAACTTCCGTTGCCAGCAGCGGGGCGCCGCGTATTGTCGTTTGGTGAGAAGACGCAATACGGCGCGCAGTCGAAGGGAATAGTCATTGAGACGCGAGCATTCGCTCAGGTCACGTCACCGTGCGATGGTTGGATTGTCTTTGCTGGCGAATTTCGGTCATATGGGCGCGTCTTGATCATTAACCCGGGCGGCGGCTATCATGTCCTCATGGCTGGTCTTTCTCAGATCGACGTGTCGACCGGCCAGTTCGTCGTTGCCGGCGAGCCGGTCGCAAACATGAGTGGCGGTGCACCTAGCGCTGCGCAGACCGCGCAAGCGTCCGCTCCCGTGCTCTATATTGAATTCCGCAAGGATGGCGAACCGATCGACCCTGACCCATGGTGGGTAGCAAGCAAGCAGGTCGAGAGTGGAAAAAAGGTGCAAGGATGATGCACAAGAAGGACTATGCGTTCTGGACGGTCGTGATGGTGGCCGGGGCCGTGGGCGCCACGGCAGTCCTGAACGTCTCTAATCTGCAATCCGCACCTTCCCAGAACGCCGACATCTATCGCAAGATCGATCTGTTCGGCGAAGTCTTCGAACGTGTCCGCCAGGACTACGTGGAGAAGCCGGATGAAGGCGCAATGATCGAGAGTGCCATCAACGGCATGCTCGCCGCGCTCGACCCGCACTCCTCCTACATGCCGCCAAAAGACTACCGCGACATGCAGGTGCAGACGCGCGGTGAGTTCGGCGGTCTCGGCATCGAGGTCACCATGGAGAACGGCGTCATCAAGGTCGTGTCGCCGATCGACGATACGCCCGCCGCCAAGGCCGGCCTGCAGGCGAACGACCTCATCACGCATCTCGACAACGAGCAGATCGTCGGGCTGACGCTGCAGCAGGCGGTCGACAAGATGCGCGGCCCCGTCAACACGCCCATCACCTTGACGATCGTGCGCAAGGGCAAGGACGAGCCGTTCGACGTGAAGGTCACGCGCGATGTGATCCACATCAACGCCGTGAAACAGCGCACCGAAAAAGACGTCGCCTACATCAAGGTCTCTACCTTTAACGAGCAGACGCACACCAACCTCGTGAAGGCGATGGAATCGTTGAAGACCTCGATTGGCCCCGACCTCAAGGGCTACGTCATCGATCTGCGCAACAACCCGGGCGGTTTGCTCGACCAGGCGATCGCCGTGTCGGACGACTTCCTGGATCGCGGCGCCATCGTGCTGACGAAAGGCCGTGACAACGCCGAGACCCAGCGCGCGCAGGCCCGCCCCGGCGACATGTCGGATGGCAAGCCCGTCGTCATCCTGATCAACGGCGGCTCGGCCTCCGCGTCGGAAATCGTCGCTGGCGCCTTGCAGGATCACAAGCGTGCCACCGTCATCGGCACGCGCTCGTTCGGCAAGGGTTCAGTGCAGACGATCATTCCCCTTGGCAACAATGAAGGCGCTATCCGCCTGACGACGGCGCGCTACTACACGCCGTCCAACCGCTCGATCCAGGCCAAGGGCATCGACCCTGACGTCGTTGTTGAGCAGGAGCTGCCGGAAGAGCTGAAGGGCAAGAACCCGGAACGTCCGCGCGGCGAAGCCAGCCTCCGTGGCCACCTTCGCGGCGAGGAGAAGAAGGCCGAAGACAAAAAGGCTGAGGAAGCCAAGGCTGCCGCCGCCAAGTCGGAAGCCAAGCCTGCCGATCCCGCCGTAAAACCTGAGGGCGAAGATGGCGACGACGAAGGCGCCATGGTGAAGCCCGATGAGAAGAAGGAAGTGTCTGGCTCATCGTCCTACGTGCCAAAGGAACCGGAGAAGGACACGCAGCTGCAGTACGCGCTGAACCTGCTCCGCGGCAATGTCGTGGGTGCGGCAGCTCTTGCCCAGCCTTCGACTGAGCCTTCCGCGAACCCGGCAAGCCCGCCATCTGGCGACAAGGCCGCCGTACCGAACTGATCGTCAAACGCCGATCTCTGGTCTAATGACGTGCGGGCGCCCCTCGAAAGGCGCCCGCACTGCATTTGAGCCACCACGGAGCCGCCGGATGACCAAAGACAGATCCAAACTGGGCTACCGCCCTAACGTCGGCATCATGGTCATCAACGCCGACGGACTTGTCTGGATCGGCCGCCGGCCCGGCTCATCGTCCGACCCCGAGGGCCGCGATACTTGGTGGCAGATGCCGCAAGGCGGCATTGACGACGGCGAGGATCACCTCCAGGCCGCGATCCGCGAGCTGCGCGAGGAGACCGGCATGCACTCCATCGAGGTGCT
The DNA here is from genome assembly GCA_030655135.1 of Hyphomicrobiaceae bacterium. Lineage (GTDB taxonomy): Bacteria > Pseudomonadota > Alphaproteobacteria > Rhizobiales > Hyphomicrobiaceae > JAKAXS01. The sequence goes on from JAURWC010000009.1 coordinate 389,472, forward strand.
GGCCGAAACCAAGGACTGGATCACGTACGAGCTGCCTGAAACCCTGCAGGGCAAGTCCTGGAGCGGCAAATATCGCGGACAGAAGCAAAAGTGGGTCGCGGTTCGCTTCACGGGCGACGACAGCGAAATCAATCTCACTCCGGAGCCCGGCCACAAAGTCGAATTCGAGGCCTGGAAGTGGGTACCGATCAGCGAGGTCGTGGGGTGTGTCGTATCGTTCAAGCGCGATGTGTACGAGGCCGTTGTTAAGGAATTCGCGGGGTTGGCATCCAAAATCTGAATCAAATCCGCCACACTGGCCTCGCTGCGACGGCACAGAACACAGTAACGTCATACCAGCGCTATGAAATCGCACTATCTTTAGTGTGACGATTCGGAAGTCATCGCAGACACTCTCCGAGCTCATTGCCATGAAGCCATTTAAGATCCAAGCGGCGGCCTCGCCGGTCGCCCTCCCCTACAGGCCAAGCGTCGGCATCATGCTGATCAACGCTGATGGCCAAGTATGGACCGGGCGCCGCACCCCGAAGTGGATGGGTGCCAGCGCCGGTCCCATCTGGCAGATGCCGCAAGGCGGCATCCTGAAATTCGAATCTCCGCGCGCCGCTGCCATCCGCGAGCTGGCCGAGGAAACCGGCATCCGCTCTGCCGAACTCATCGGCGAGATGCCACGCTGCCTGACCTACGACCTGCCTCCCGAGTTGATTGGCATCGCGCTGAAGGGACGGTACCGGGGCCAGCGCCAGTGGTGGTTCGCCATGCGCTTCACGGGCAAGGACATCGACATCTCGATCGCTGCAAAACGTGGCACGAAGGCCGAGTTCGACGCCTGGGCCTGGCGCTCGATCGACGAGCTGCCGGCCCTCGTGACACCGTTCAAGCGCGGCATGTACGAAACCGTCGTCGGCGAATTCCGCCACCTCGCCCAGCCCGCCTCCTGACGGCGACACGAGAAGGCCAAGCGCCATGACCGGCATACGCAGTGCAGCGGCCACGGCCGGGATCATCTGCGCTGTCTTTGCCGCTGCTGAGCCCTCACAGGCTCAGCAGAACACAGCGGACAGTGCCGCCGCAGCCTACGTGTCCGCCGACGGGTTCTCGCCCGTTGATATCCGGGAGATCGCCAACACCGTCGCCGGAAAATCCCAGTCCGGCAGCGCGATGACCGTCAACGAAATATCGGCGATGGAGAAGGCGCTTTTGACCTTGGACGCCCGCGAGGCCACGCTCTCGCGCGTGCGCTACATCCTGACATACAAAGTGCAGCAGGCGGGCGCCGGTCAGCTTGCATTTGTCGACCTGCAGCGATTCAATCTTGGCCCCGCCGTCTTCGCGGATGCCGTTTCGTCGTATGGCGCAGAGAACGTCGACGATCCGGCTGTGTTCGGCGTAGGGCCACACGTCGCGTGGCGACTGGTGTCGCAGGAAACCGCCGACACCGCAGCGCTCGTGATTGCGGCCGGGCGCAAAGAAATTCCCGAGACCGAAGCCGCGACGGCAACGTGCCCCGTGCTCTCCTGCCTCAGTTTGAACGGCCTGGAAGGCCAAGCCCAATGGGCCGAGCAGCCTTTACCGAAGACAATCGGCCTGGCACCACCGTACCCCGCCACCTTCACGTATAAGGATGGCAAAGACGCGATCAAAGAGCCCTCGCCCGCTTACCAAGCGCTGCAGCTCGCCCTCGCCACCGGCTATGCGAAATCCTATCGCGGCAGTGTACTCTGGAAGACTCCCCAGCCGGCCGACGCGCAGCAGCCCGTCACCATTTTCACCGTCGTCATCGACCGTAACCTCGGCCAGGACATCATGTCGGACGCCGCCATCGGGCTTCACGACGCTGGCCAGCCGGCACAACGTTGGCTGCGCATCGGCTCCGCCACGGCCGACGACAAGCTGGTCCAAACCTTCTCGACGGCTCAAGGCCATCTCACCGCACCGGCGCGGGACTGATCAGATCTTCGCGACAAGCCGCAAATGATTGTCGAACTCCGTCCCGGCAAGCTTCACGCTCATCGCCGGATCCCGGCCCGGCTCCTCGCGGACCAGATCGCCGTGCCCCGACGACAGCGCAAAGGCATGCGCCGAAACGCCCGCAATACCGCAACCGTCGGGCAGCTGCGTCTCCGCCACGATCCCGCCGCGCGCCGTATCGATGAACAACGTCCGTCCTGCACGCGGCGCGGCCGCTGCCAGCACCTGCCCGTCGCCGCTGATCGCCACCGATCCGATATAGCCTTTCAGCGCCGTCCCCATTGGCTTCGGTGTCTCGATCAGGCGCAACGCCCGATCCACGCTGGCACAACCGATCAGCTCCGGCGACGCCTCCAGTGCGCCTTCCCACTGCCCGCCGAACCAAACCTGGCCATACGCGTCGGCTGCGATGTGCCGGATCGAGAGCTGGTTGAGGTGAAGCGGCAGCCTGTGCTGAGCCTTCACTTCACCCGATGTCCCATCCAGAAACACCAGCGACGGCTCCATCGCCGCGATATTGAGCTTTTCCCGCCCGCTCATCTCGATGCCGCCGTTGGCAACAGCCAGCGTGGTGCCATCGGCCAGCAGGATCACCTCATGCGGATCGATGCCATGCGTCGCCATCTCGCCGATGCGCCGCCAGCTCCCCGCATCGTAGATGCCCAGCAGGCCGTCGCCCGTTTCGTTGTCGTTCTCGGTGGCGTAGAGCACACGGCCGTCACGCGAGAAAATGCCGTGACCCGAAAACGTCCGGTCCTCGCGGGCGGCAAAGACGTTCGGCTCGCCGCTTCCGTCCGTCTTGAACGCAACCGCGAAAGTACCTGGACGCCGTGAGAAGGCGACGGCCCGGCCACGTCCGCGATCGACGGCAATATCGTGCCCGCGATCCGACAACGCGATCTCGCGCAATATGCGCCCATCCATCGACAGCAGCACCAGGGCGTAGCGGCCGTCCGGCCGTCGGCAGGCCGAAACAAGCGCTGCCTCGCCACCCTCGCTCGCGACACCTGCCAGCGCGCACGATCGCGCGCACAACACCAGCGCCGAGCCAAGCAGCAGAGATCGCCGGTCAATCGCCATCGAGTTCATTGAATCCAATCGAGAGCTCAGCGGCAGGCGCCAGTTCGCGCCCGATCATTTGGCGCAAGCCGTTCAGGTGGAAACGCATCTGCCTGACGAGCACGATCTCCGGGCCCTGTTTGTCGAACTTTTCCGGATCCGGCGGAAGCTCGGGCTTGCGTGGAATTTTGCCAGCGTCGCGCTGCATCAGCTCGAACGCGCGATCCATCCAGCCGCGCATCCATGCCTTGCCCGGCGGCGTGTAGGTTGCAATGCCGAACACCTCGAAGAACGCTTTCAACGAGCCGATGCCCGCTTCCAGGTACGTGATCCCCAGGCCGGACTTCTCGAACGGCAGCCGTGGAGTTTTAGCCACGCCAGAGAGCGTATCGAGACGCGGCTTCACCTGCCGCTCCTGCACGAGTTGCAGCCCCGTCAACAATGCCCTGATCAGATCGCGCGCCGCATCGGCGGGCTCGGGATAAACGCCGTTGTCGGAACCCGGCACATACATGCGATGCCGCCAGCCGTCGGCCGCCTCCCAGGCAACCACAAGATCCTTGGCAATCTGATCGAGATTGGCGCCGATGGCGGCGGCGAATGCACAGCGGTAGCGGCCGTCCTCGTCATCCGCGATCAGCGGCTTTTTCTCGTCCGTAAGAATGAGTTCAAGCGCATGCAGCCCCTGCACCGCCGCACTCTGCTTTCCCAGTTCGCCCGGCTCCAGCAGCTTGGCATCGCGCTTCGCCAGCAGCGGCGGCAGTTGCCGGTAGAGAATGCCGCGCGTGTCGGGCCAGAACGCAAAACGTTCGACGCGGCCTCCCTCGCCCATCGGGCCGAAGCGCATGAACTCCACGCCCGCCCAGGCGCGCACCGTTTCCGCAAAGCGGGCCTTTGCCACCTCCAACGCAGCTGCACGATCCGCCGCACCCGTGTCGCACGTCGACTTCAAATCGCGTGCCAGCACACCTGTTGCCGCCGCCAACTTTTCCATCCGAGGGATGACGTGATTGTCGACGGTGTCGTGCACCATCTGCGAGTGCGTCTTCGGCGGCTGCGCGGAGGCCGGCACCGAACCGCCGAACGCCGCCACGATACTTATCGTGACGGCGCCCAGGTATGATCGCAGGCGTGCGCCGCATTTCGATGCAGCGCGGAAAGACGCTAGTGGCCTTCCAACTCGTTCGTCGGATCGGCCTGCAGCTGTCCGTAGTTCTGGATGCCGATCTTCTCCATTAGATCGAGCTGCGTCTCGATAAAGTCGATATGGCCTTCCTCGTCCTTCAACAGCTCCTCGAACAGAGCCATCGAAACGTAGTCCTTGTGCAGCCGGCAAATGTCGCGGCCCTTGGTATAGGTGTCCCGCGCGACGTACTCGCCCTTCAAGTCGCACTCGAAAACTTCCTTCAGGTTCTGCCCGATCATCAGCGGCGCAATGTGCTGCATGTTGGGCATGCCTTCCAGGAAGATGATGCGCGTCACCAGCTTGTCGGCGTGGTGCATCTCTTCGATCGATTCCGCGCGCTCTTTCTTGGCGAGCTTCGTGAAACCCCAATCGTCCAGCAGCCGGTAATGCAGCCAATACTGGTTGACGGCCCCCAGCTCCAGCTTCAGGGCCTCGTTCAACATGTCGACGACTTCTTTTTTGCCCTTCATGGCCCGCCTCTTCGCGCTGTCCGCTTTGGAAATTGAAATATCCGCGGCCGGCGTCCTCGTTGGAGCCTCCGCAGCTTGGATCTGACAGGACGCATGATCTCAAAGCGATGCCCTTCGCGCAACACTTTTTAGAACAACTCTAAACTAGAGGCTGCGGGTTTGGATTTAGGCGGGCTCGCGCCGGCGGGTCGATGGCGCTGATAGGGCTGTGGAAAGCGGCCGGCGGGCCGATTTCGGCTCGAACGAACGGCGGTCGATTTTTTGCAACTTGGTACGGGCCGTAGCGCACGCGCACGGGCAGACGAGGCCCTTGGCCTCGAGCTCTTCCATCTTCGCGTAGATGATTTCGACCGTAAGCGGCACACAGCCACAACAGTTCAACTTCTTGGAAAGATGGCGATAAACGACGCCGGGAGTCGGAATCGGAGCGTTCGGCTTGCTCATGATGTCGACAAGCGCCGCCTCGATGTCGTGATCGGAGATCACCGCACATGAGCAGACGATCATGGAACGCTCCCACCTTGCGCCGGATACTCGACGCTCACGCCTTTTCCGGTACACGTCAACCGCGCCGGTGATTTGCTCCCTGGGCCGCTCAAGCGTTGGATAACGCTCCTTGAATGGCCCATGAGAGCTTCATCACCTACACATGTAGAGTGCGGCGGTCAAGATTTGCAGGTGCGTTAAACAATCGCTTAGCTGAGGCGCGGTGCACTCAAGCTTTGCCGCTTGCGAGGAACATTGACGGCAGCGGCCTTCCGGCTGGCGGCAGCCTTCGCAGCCCGCGGTTTTCCGCCAGCTGTGCCGAGTGCCCCCGGCTTCTTGCCCAGCGCCATTTCCTGCAGCGTATGCTGGTCCAGCACGCTGATGAACGCCTCCAAGGCGTTATCGAGGATCTGATTGATCCCGGCCGCGCGTTCCTTGCTTTCACTGGGCTTGGCCGCGCCATCACCCTCGATTTCGATCGCCATGGATTCCATGGCCCGAACAACGTGCCCGATGCGAATTTCGCTGGCCGGCTTCGCCAGCCGCACACCGCCGTGCCGCCCGCGCACCGCTTCGATAAACCCGGCCCTTGACAGCAAGTGCACGATTTTAAACGTGTTTTGCGGGGTGATATCAAGCCGGCGTGAGATTTCCGCAGCTTTGACAAGGTCCTCGCCAGCTTGCGTACAATCGATCAGGATCCGGATTGCGTGGCTAGTCGACTTATTCAGGCGCATGGCTGGCAATCGCTCCAGTAACTTGGAATGATTCTATTTTCACACTCTCGTAGACCAAGTGCAAGGTTTTCTCGCCAACCGTCGTAATCCACCGCAATGATCTACGAAAAAGCTGCGCGTCAAATTCTTGACGGTAGTTTTCGACATAAATGGGTCCGCGTGGCAAGACGAGATTGCAGCTGGCCGCCAAATTGTCCGCCAGTGTTGCGCGCTACACGTCTTGCCTTTTTGGTCGGCCTGTCTCATGTCGCCCTGATGAACGTCTGCCCCCACCAATAAGGAGAACATCCGTGCTCTATCCCGGCAAAATCCTGGTGGCCACAGCGGCTCTCGCAACCGTTGCGATTGCGCTCTCCGGACCCGGCGCAAACGCCGCTGGCGACACGAAGGCAGCCGTCCTGAAGAATTATGCTGATATCGCCTCAGCCGCCTACGGGGACGCCGCGTCTGCCGCCAAGGATCTGCAGAAAGCCGTCGTCCAGCTCACCGCCACGCCGACACCCGAAGCCCTTGCTGCAGCCCGCGACGCCTGGCGCGCTGCCCGCGTGCCCTACATGCAGACTGAAGCGTTCCGCTTCGGCAACAAAATCGTCGACGACTGGGAAGGGCGCGTAAATGCCTGGCCGCTGGATGAAGGCCTCATCGATTACGTCGCGGAGGAGTACGGCTCGGACAATCCCGAGAACGAGGCCTATGCCGCCAACGTCATCGTCAACAAGACACTAAAGATCGCCGGCAAGACCATCGATGCCGGCACCATAACGGCGAAGTTGCTGTCGGAAGATCTCCAGGAAGCTGGCGGCGTCGAAGCCAATGTGGCCACCGGCTATCATGCAGTCGAATTTCTCCTTTGGGGCCAAGACCTGAACGGCACGGGCCCAGGCGCGGGCAATCGCCCAGCCACCGACTACGACAACACGGCTTGCACCGGCGGCAACTGCGATCGCCGCATCGCTTATCTGCTGACGGTCACGCAGATGCTGGTGAACGATCTCGACGAGATGGCGAAGCAGTGGGACGACGGCGGCGCAGCCCGCAAGGCCGTCCTCGACGTGCCGGCCGACAACGGCCTCACCATGCTCTTCACCGGCCTCGGCAGCTTGTCGTACGGCGAACTCGCCGGCGAACGCATGAAGCTCGGCCTGCTCGTGCACGACCCCGAAGAAGAGCAGGATTGCTTCTCAGACAACACCCACTACAGCCACTATTACGACGCGCTCGGCATCCGCAACGTCTACCTCGGCAGCTATAAGCGCATCGACGGCAGCGTCGTCAGCGGCCCTTCGGTCTCCGATCTGATCAAGGCGAGCTCGCCCGATACCGACGCCAAGATGCGCGCCGATCTCGACGCGACAATGGAAAAGATGACGGCTATCGTTGATCGCGCCAAGGGCGGCGAGGCGTATGATCAAATGATCGGCCAGGGCAACGCCGACGGCAACGCCACCGTTCAGGCCGCCATTACCGCACTCATCGCGCAGGCCAAGGATCTTGAACGCGCCATCGCCGCACTCAATCTCAAGCCGATCAAGTTCGAAGGGTCCGCCAGCCTCGACGACGCGGCGAGCGCCACGGCCAAGTAACGAGGCGCAATGAAGCCGCATCTTCGCTTCGCAAGTATTGTCGCGCTGGCAACGGGCGTGCCGCTGCTTGCCGGCCTTGCGATAACACTCCAGCCTGAGGCACAAGCGACGAGTGCGGCAGCGTCGCCTCGCGCGGCCGCCGTGCTTGAGCCGGGCGAAGAAAACCCGGGCGGCAGCGCCACGACGGAACGCGCCGCCACCACGCGAGATGCCTTCTCGCAATTTTCTGAAGGCATCGGGCTGGCCGGCGAAGGCGACTTCAAGGTCGGCAATGCCATATTCCGCAAGCTTTGGGTTTCCGCGCCATCCTCCAACAACGCATCGGATGGCCTGGGCCCGATCTACAATGCGCGCGGCTGCCAGAACTGCCACCTGAAGGACGGCCGCGGCCGACCCCCTGCCGCCCACTGGCCCGACGAGATCGCGACATCGCTATTTTTGCGGTTGTCGATTCCGCCGCAAACCGAACAGCAAAAACGCGACTTGGCCGAGCGCCGCATCAATGTGGTCAACGAACCGGTCTACGGCGGCCAGTTGCAGAACGTCGGGCTGCGCAACGTGCCCGATGAAGGCCAGATGCGCATCGACTATACGGACTTGCCCGTCACTCTTGGCGATGGCACCGTCGTCACCCTGCGCAAGCCGACGTACTCCATCGTCAACCTCAACTACGGCCCGCTGCATCCCGGCACCATGATGTCGCCGCGACTGTCGCCGCAGATGATCGGCATGGGCCTGCTCGAAGCCATCCCCGAAGCCGATATCCGAGTCCTCGCCGACCCCGATGACAAGGACGGCAACGGCATCAGCGGCCGCCCTAGCGACGTCTTCTCGTTGACGGAAAACAAGGTCGTCCTCGGCCGCTTCGGCTGGAAAGCCGGCAACGCCAGCGTGCGCCTGCAGGCCGCCGACGCGTTCTCCGGCGACATGGGCCTGTCGACGACACTCCACCGCCAAGGCTACGGCGACTGTACTGAAACCCAGACCGCGTGCCGCTCCGCGCCCGACGGCGCCTCCGATCTTACCGACGACGTCGAGGTCAGCGACCAGTTCCTCGATCTCGTGACCTTCTACGCGCAGAACCTTGCCGTCCCCCGCCGCCGCGGCGAGTCAGGCGCTGCGGTGCTGGCCGGCAAGGCGACATTCAATGCTATCGGCTGCGCTGGCTGCCACCACCCCGCGTTCACCACCGGCGACGTGCCCGACCAACCGCACCTGTCGAAGCAGAAGATTTGGCCGTACACCGACATGCTTCTGCACGACATGGGCGAAGGCCTTGCAGACAACCGGCCCGAGGGTTCAGCCAACGGCACGGAATGGCGAACGGCGCCGTTATGGGGCATCGGCTTGACTCAGCAAGTGAGCGGGCACGAGTTTCTGCTTCACGACGGCAGGGCGCGCGGTGTCGAGGAAGCGATTCTTTGGCACGGCGGAGAAGCCGGGGCTGCACGCAACGCGTATGCGGGTCTTGCAAAGGCCGATCGCGATGCCCTTATAGCCTTCGTCAAATCTCTCTAGTCACCGCCAAGAACTGATCACTTATCACTCACGTGAGCATAAGAAAACGTGATCGCCGGTGACAGGAAGTTCGATTGGCAATGATGGGTGGGTTACCTATATCAACATCACACGGAGGCGATGATCGTCTCCCCCAGTTTACTGAGGAGGAATGTCATGAAGGTTTGGATGAAGCCCCAGGTTCGCGAGCAGGAAGTTGGCCTCGAAGTCACGAGCTACCTGCCGGCAGAGATCGACGTCATCTAAGACGTCTCTCACCTGTTTCTAAGTTACGCGGCGGTCGGGTTCTCCCGGCCGCCGTTTTCTTTTGAAGCACCCCATTGCATCCGTCGCCTTACGGCCCCGCCTCTACAACGGCGTGCCCTCGCCGCCTTCCTTCTCTTCCAGCTTCTTCATGCGCTCGCGGAATTTCTTGATCATCGACTCCATGTAGTCGAACGCCTTATCGACATCCTTCTCGTCCGGCATCGCGAACGGCTTTGGCGTGTCCCCCGGCCCGCCCGGCGCAGCGCCATTGCCCTGCCCGAAGGTCTCTTCCAGCCGCTTGATCTCGTTCTTCAGCTCCTTGTTTTCACCCTCGAGTTTCTCGATCCGCGTCCGGCTGGCATCGGCACTCTCGGGCATGTCGGCACAGGCCCAGTCGCTGTCCTTGCGGGTGCAAAGCGCCATCGTGCCAGTCACCGTATCCAACCGGACGAACCCGCCCTCGGTCGGAGACATCGTATAGCGGCCACCGCCGCCTTCCGGGGCAGCGGCCATGGCCACAGACGCCAGCAGCAAAGCCGGCAACACCCCTGCTGCAATCGTCGGCACTTTGTTGGACATGGGTCTGTCTCCCTGGTCACTTTATCCCGTCTACAGCATAGTGCTGCTGACCCGAATCACCCTCCCAGGCCGGGTGGGCAATCTCGTGGCACCCGAGGCACAGACAAGGCACAAACGGCCGCTCTCCTTGTTCAAGATCTGGCAAAACTGGCACAAATTCGTTTCCGAATCGGCAGAGTTAACCTCTCATTCACCGGCAGTTGAGAGCTTCGCGGGAGGGTCCGAGACCTGTCCTCGTCGCGCGTCTGGAATTTGTGAACTCTCCAGCAGCAGCAGATCGCCGCGTGCGTCTTCGAGGAACTAGATGAATACCGCGTCACCGCAACCCCAGCCGGCCGTCATCGAAGACGATGCCCCTACCGTGGCCGGCACGCTGCAGGAGTTGCTGTCCGAAATTTCTACCAGCGTAGACCTGGCCGATCGGCGCTATGCCGACATCGTCAGCCAGATGCAGGAAAAGCTGGCAGCGCTCGACAATCTGGCGAAATCCAAGCGCGAGAAGGCGGAAGAAGACGCACGCCGCAAGGCCGAGGAAGAAACCGCACGCAAGGTCGAGGAAGCCAAGCGTCTCGTGCAAGCTGAGGAACAACGTAAAACCGAGGCCAAGGCTGCCAAAGCCGCGGCCGAAGCTGCTGAAGCAGCTGAGGCTGCGCGTCAGAAGGCCGAAGCAGAAGCGCAAGCTGAAGCTGCAGCAGCGGCCGAAGCCGCCCGCCGCAAAGCCGATGCGGACGCCCAGGCGGAGGCAGACCGTCTCGCTAAAGCTGTCGAGGCCGCAAAGGCTGCCGCATCCGAGGCGATCGAGAAGAGCAAGGCCCGCATCCTGCCACCGGATGTCGACACGTTTGACATTATCGACCACGGTCCGAGCCGCCCGCGCGAACCTTGGGACACGGAGAGCGCCGACGTCTTTACGCGCCACTTTGAGCAATTCGAATCGCTACTGCCCAAGCCTTCGATCTCCGCGCGGCAGCTGGAGCGCTTCCATCCCTCGCAACCGCCGCCCCAGCCGCTTCTCGTCACGGTCGACCCGCCGGCAGAACGCGCCTGGCTCGAAGGCCGGTTCAACGATATCGCGACCCGCATCTCCGAGATGATGGTCGCCAACGGCGCCGGCCTCGGCGCACGGTTCGACAGCCTGGAAGGCCGCATCGACGCGGCAATGACGACGGTCACGTCCCAGGCAACGACCGGATCGGACACGCTCAAGCAGATCGAAACGCACATCGCCGAGATCGACGATCACGTCGACTACATCCGCAGCGAGCTCATGCGCCTCGACGGCGTCGAAGCACAAATTCGCGCGCTGATGGAGCGGCAGAAGAGCGACGCTGCCGCCCGGCTGCAAGCGCCCGCCGCGAGTGAAGGTGATGCCGCAGTCACATCGCAGCTGACGGCCCTGCTACAGCGGCTGATGGCGGAACGCCGCAATACGGAAGAGCACACCGTTACAATGCTGGACACGCTCCAGCAGGCCATGATCCGCGTGCTCGATCGCATGGACGCGATCGAAACCGCGCAGACCGAGAATTCCGTCCAGCCTAGCAACGCTGCCGAGCACCATACTCAGCGGCCCGGCACACAGCAGCCTCTGGAACATCATCAACACCCGTTGCTCGCAGCAACCGCCGGGGCTCACGAGGAAGCGGGTGCGCAGCCCGCGCCGGTAGCGCAAAACAGCTACTTCATGGATTTCGAGGAGGACGAGGCCGGCTCGGATCTCAATGCCGCGAGTCACTATGCCTCTACCGAGCCGGAGCATGAAGAGCCGGAGCCTGAGCTGCAGTCGACCATTACGCAGATACGCCGGAATTTCATTGCCGACACCGAGCGCTCGCGTCGCCCTGGGCCAGAGGTAGGCGTCACGCAGGGCACGTCACCCGCACCGCGGCACGCGCGCCCGAAACGCACGCTACTCTACAGGCTGACCCATCCTACGTCGAAGCAGCTTGCGGTGGCCGCACTCGGCCTGATGGTACCGCTGAACGGCATGTTCCTTTATCTGGTGACGAAGCCTGCCGGCCAGCACGAGCAGGCGGGCATGAGTTCTGCCGCCGAGGACACGATAACAACCGGCGACAAGCTGACCGAGGCCAGTCAGGCGCTTGCCAGCGAACCACCGATCTCAAAGGCTTCCGAGCCGTTGCCGCCGTTCGAGGACCTGGGCCGCCTTGGCTCCCCGGCCGCCGCCGAACCGATCGCTCTGAAAGAACCCGAGACAAAGCCGGATGCGGCCGAAGTCACCAACGCACGGCTGGAATTGCCGCCGGCCACAGTCGGTCCGCTGACGCTGCGTCGTGCAGCCGCCGAGGGCGATCCGTCGGCTCAGTTCGAAGTTGGCGCCCGCCTTGCCGAAGGCAAGGGCATCGACCAGAACTTCCAGAGTGCGATCGAGTGGTATCAGCGCTCGGCGTCCCACGGCTTCGCCCAGGCTCAATATCGCATCGGCACGCACTACGAACGCGGTCTCGGCGTCGAGAAGGATCCAGAGCGCGCCCGCGTCTGGTACCAGCGCGCGGCCGAGCAAGGCAACGTCAAGGCCATGCACAATATCGCCGTGCTCAGCACCAACCGGCCCGACGGCAAGATGGACTACGCCGAGGCGCTACGCTGGTTTTCGGAAGCCGCGCAGTACAATTTGCCCGACAGCCAATTTAATCTCGCCGTTCTGCATGAAAGCGGCCTGGGTGTCCCCAAGGATCCGAAGACGGCCTATGTCTGGTTCGCACTCGCGGCTCGCAATGGTGACAAGGAAGCAATCAAGCGGCGCGAAGCGGTCAAGTCTCAGCTGACTGCCGACGCATTGGCAGCCGCCGATACCGAAGTGCGCGCTTTCCGCGGCAAGACCCAGTCGCCCGTCATCAACGACGCACGCGTGGCCGGGGAACTCTGGAAAAAGCGCCAAGTCGGGGCGAATTGACCGGACCACGGCTCATTGTTGAAAGACAAAGCCGTCACAAGCCGTTAAGCTCTCCGTTGTAAAATTCAATTTACCGGCCAATCGCGACGCAAGCTCCGTTCCGGCGTGTTCAATTGCACGCTGGGCGGCAGCGTTTTCTGAGAACGCACAACCCTCAGTATCGCCAAGATGCACATCTACCTGCCCATCGCCGAGATGTCCGCCAACGTGTGGATCTTCTTAGGGATGGGCTGGGCGGTCGGGTTCCTGTCCGGCCTCTTCGGCGTTGGCGGCGGCTTCCTGATGACGCCTCTTCTGATTTTCTCGGGCATTCCACCAGCCGTTGCTGTGGGTACCGGCGGCGCCCAAGTCGTCGCGTCCTCCGTCGCAGGGGCCCTGGCGCAATACCGGCGCAACAACGTCGACGTCAAAATGGGCGTGGTTCTGCTAAGCGGCGGCCTCTTCGGCGGCATCATCGGCGTCCAGATCGTGCGCATCTTGCGGGCTGCCGGACAATTCGACCTCTTCGTCGCGCTCTCCTACGTGCTCTTCCTCGGCGTCATCGGCGGCTTGATGCTGATCGAAAGCGCCAACGCCATGCGCCAAGCTCGCGCCGGCAAGGCGCTATCGATGCGGCAGTCGGGCCAGCACGGCTGGGTGCATCATCTGCCGCTGAAGATGCGGTTTCACCGCTCCAAGCTGTATATCTCTGCCATCCCGCCGCTGATGATCGGTGCCTTCGTCGGCTTCATGGCGGCCATAATGGGCGTAGGCGGCGGCTTCATCCTCGTGCCGGCGATGATCTATTTGCTACGCATGCCAACCAGCGTCGTCGTTGGAACGTCCCTGTTCCAGATCGTCTTCGTGACGGCCACCACCACTGTCATGCACGCAACGTCCAATCACAGCGTGGACATCGTCCTAGCGGTCTTGCTGATCTCGTCCGGCGTCATCGGCGCTCAGGCCGGCGCCATCGCCGGCGCCAAACTGCGCGGCGAGCAGCTCCGTTTCCTGCTGGCAGCGCTTGTACTGCTGGTCTGCATCCGTATCGGCTGGGATCTTGTCGTCACCCCGACGGAACTCTTCAGCCTCGATCGATTGGGGCTTCACTGATGCGCCCCAGCCTGTCCCGCATCATCGCCACCATCGCCCTTCTGGGGTTCTGCGCACCGCACGCCACTGCGGAGCTGTGGCTGACCGGCGGCACGGGCCGACAAAACGCTGCCAACGAGACCGTGCCGCCGCCAGCACGGCCGCTACCGACACCACACAACGACGGCCTGCCACCGGAAAAAGTCGAGGCGGACGTCTCGGCGCACAACATCGAGGTCACGGCCGGCTTCACCGGCCGCGAGATCGTCGTTTTCGGTACTGTCGATTACTCCCGTCAGCCGACCCCCGAGTCCGGCTACTACGACATCGTCGTCATCGTCGAGGGCCCGCCGGTCGCCGTCATCGCGCGTTCCAAGAGCAACGTCGGCGGCCTCTGGATCAACACCGGAGCGATGCTCTTCGACGCAGTCCCGAGCTTTTACGCCGTCTCGACCACGCGCCCGCTTGAAGAGATTGCCGACGCAAAACTCTTGAAAGAACACAGCATCGGCTTTGACTACGTACGCATGCGCCCGCGCCAGGGCCGCGTGCCGACCTTTACGCCGGAAGATCTGAAGGCCTATCGCGAGGCCGTCGTGCGCATCAAACAACGCGATTTCCTCTATCCGCGCCAGGACTTCGGCGTCGGCTTCATTGGCCGCAGTTTGTTCCGTACGTCGATGAAGCTGCCGGCAAATGTCCCGATCAGCGCCCTGCAGGCCAATGTCTATCTTTTTCGCGACGGCGCCCTGCTCAGCACTGTGACCGCGCCCGTAAAGCTCGAACGCCGAGGCATCGAAGCCTACATTCACCGCTTCGCCACACGCCATTCGTTTCTATATGGCGTGCTGACCGTCATGCTGGCCATCGGCGCGGGCCTCGCTGCATCGACGATCTTCCGCCGAAGCTAGAGTGCTTCCGGACAAAGTGTGCAGGCGTATCCCGATAGAAGCACGACGATCGGTTCAGTCTTCGCGCAGCAGCCGCGTGGCAATAGGGTAAAGCCCCTCCTGGCCCATCAGCCAGATTGCCATGCCGTCGTTGCCGAACAGCGGCTCGAATGCCTCGTCGAGCACGTTCAGCCCGCCGCAGAACGTGCCGAAGGCGGGCATCACCAGCCGCAATCCATTGCCCACGAAGCACGGCCGCCGGAACGTATGTCCGTGCATCGATACCTTCGCCGCGGGATGATAATGCCCGCCGATTTCATGCGAGACCCGGCCGGAACTCGGCTCGTGCCGGAACGTGATGCCTTCCACCGAGATTGCCGGCACGACGTGCCCGCCCAACCGTTTTGAAATGACCGGATCGTGGTTGCCCGTCACCCAGATCCATTCGCGCTCATCCTGCAGCATGCGCAGCGTGTCATAGTCTTCCGCACCGATGCGATCCGCTCCGTTCCCATCGTGCAGGCTGTCGCCGAGCGCCACGACCGTCTCCGGCTGCCAGCGATCGATCGCCTCGGCCAACCGCAGCAACGTGGCTTTTGTGTCGTACGGAGGTAGCAGCTGCCCGCGCCGCGCAAACGACGATCCCTTCTCCAGATGCAGATCCGAAACGATCAGTGCGCGCTCGGCCGGCCAGTACAGCGCGCCTGAAACGCAGGCGTGAAATGTCTTGCCGCATAGCGAGACGGGATGATCATTGAAGTCGCCGGCGTCGTATCTTTCCGGCTTGAGCCCGTACATCGCCATCCGCGTTTGTTTCCCCGCTGCGTGATGAGGCTTCCGCGACCAACTCCGCCGCCGCCTCCCTCAGTAAGTCTTCCCGCGCGCTGCCCGCGACGGGCTCGATGCCGATTTCCAGAAGAATCGGTATCGCCAGCGGCGAGACGCGCGGCAACGATTGATGCCTGATTCGCCCGCGAATTCGGCGCAAGAAGTCGCCCAGCCGCCCGATATCCAACAGTCCAGTCGCAGCATCCGCCCGCGCCGCCTCCAACAAGACATGCTCGGGATCGTAGCGCCGCAGCACATCGTAGATCAGGTCGGTGGACATCGTCACCTGCCGTCCGGACTTTTCCCGTCCCGGATGGCGCCGCTCGATCAGTCCCGCAATCACGGCGACATGGCGGAAGGTGCGCTTCATCAGCAAGCTCTCGTCGAGCCAAGCTTCGAGATCGTCGCCCAGCATGTCCTCTTCGAACAAATGGGCCAGATCGAGGCGTCCGCTCTCGATCATGTGAGACAGATCGCCCAGTCCCCAGACGGCCAGTCCGTAGTCGTTGGCCACGAACCCGAGCGGCCGCGCCTTCATCCGCTCCAGCCGCCGGGTCAGCAGCATGCCAAGTGTTTGATGCGCCAGCCGCCCCTCGAATGGGTAAGCAACGAGATAGTGCCGCATCGACCGTGGAAACGTCTCGACCAGCACTTCAGCGGGTCCCGGAATGACCGACTTCTCCTGCTGCAACGTCAGCCACTCACACACCGGCGTCGGAAGCAGCTTCCAGCTTGATGTGTCGGCCAGCATGTTGCGCACGCGCTGCGCCAGATGCGTCGATAGCGGAAACTTGCCACCCGCATAGCTCGGCACCATCGGATCGTCCACATTCGCGCGCGACACGAATGCTTCCGTCTCGCGCATGCCTTCAAAGCGCAGAACCTCGCCCGCGAAGGCGAACGTATCGCCTGGCTTCAACTGCTCTATGAAATACTCTTCCAGTTCCCCCAACACGCGGCCGCCCATTACCGCCCCCGCACCGGCACTGCCTGGTGCCGATGGCCTGCGGCGCCGCGCCAGCCGCACCTTGATCATCGGGCTTTCGACGATCGTGCCGGCATTAAGCCGGTATTGCTGCACGAACCGCGGATGCGCCACGCGCAACTTGCCATCCGGCATCTCGCGCAGCTTGGCAAAGCGGTCGTAGGTCTTCAGCGCGTAGCCACCGGTCGCCACGAAGTCGACGGCGCGATCGAACAGCGCCCGCGTCAGCCCTGCATACGGCAGCGCCGAGACCACCTCGCGATAAAGCTCTGCGGGATCGAACGGCGCTTGACACGCCATGCCCATCACATGCTGCGCCAGCACATCGAGCGCGCCGGTCCGGTTCAGCGCCACATCCTGCTCGCCCGCGTAGGCAGCATCCATCGCCGCGCGGCACTCCAGCACCTCGAACCGGTTCGATGGCACCAGCAGCGCTTGCGATGGCTCATCCAGCCGATGGTTCGCACGCCCGATGCGCTGCGCCAGCCGGCTCGCGCCCTTGGGCGCTCCGACGTGAATGACGAGATCGACATCGCCCCAGTCGATGCCGAGGTCCAACGTCGACGTGCATACCACCGCACGCAGCTTTCCCGCCGCCATCGCCGCCTCGACTTTGCGGCGTTGCATCTGGTCGAGTGACCCGTGATGCAGCGCGATCGGCAGGCTGTCCTCGTTCACCCCCCACAGTTCGCGGAACACCAGCTCCGCCTGCATGCGCGTGTTGACGAACACCAGCGACAGCTTGTGCCGCCCGATCGCCTCGTAGATGCTGGGGATCGCATAGCGCGCCAGATGCCCCGACCACGGTGTCGGGGTCTCCAGTTCCAGGATCTCGATCTTCGGCTTCGCCCCGCCCTTGGCCACCACGAGGTCCGCCAGCACGATGCGATCCTGCCCCGACGGCTGCGCCTGCAGGTAGGCGCGCAATTCCGATGGCCGCGCCACCGTGGCCGACAGCCCGATGGACAGCAGCTGCGGCGCGAATGTGCGCAGCCGCGCCACATCGAGTGCAAGCAAATCGCCCCGCTTCGAGGCGGCAAGCGCGTGCAGCTCATCGAGGATGAGCGTGTCGAGATCGGCAAACAGATACGGCGCATCGGGATGGCTGAGCATCAGCGCCACTTGCTCCGGCGTCGTCAGCAAAATGTGCGGCGGCTTCTCGCGTTGCCGCGCGCGCCGCGCCGCCGACGTATCGCCCGTTCGCGTCTCCGTCTTGATGGGCAACCGCATCTCGCCGATCGGCGTCTCGAGATTGCGCGCGATGTCCGTCGTCAGCGCCTTCAGCGGCGAGATGTAAAGCGTGTGCAGTCCGGCTCCCTGCCGCGGTCTGTTCGCCTCCGCGAGCTTGACGAGGCTCGGCAAGAACCCCGCGAGCGTCTTGCCCGCCCCGGTGGGCGCAATCAGCAACGTCGAGCGGCCTGACTGTGCCTTGGCCAGCAGCGCCAGCTGATGCTCGCGCGGCGCCCAACCACGTGTGTCGAACCACTGGGCGAACCGCGGCGGCAATAGCAGTCGCGACGGCACCGCCGGCCGGCTCCTGCTCTCCCCGTCCGGCTTGACGCGACGCGACATTCCACTTCCGCCGATTACACACTCCCCGGCCTTGCGCAGCCGGGGCACGATACGCATTTTGTTGTCCGCTTCTATGCTAGTGCGGAACAAACGCCGCACAAACCTTCGCGGTTCGCTAGAGTGCTTCCGGAAAAGTGCGCAGCGGTTTTCCGAAAAGACGCACAATAAACAACGAGCATGTTATGGAGCGCCTAACGTCATGGACAGCAAGACCATCTTCGGCGGTAATCCGCTCGGCGTCATCATCCGCCTCGTGCTGCTGTCCATCGCCGTCGGCATCGTTCTCAGCGTCCTGGGCATCACGCCCCAGAACTTCCTGGAACGCCTGAACACCATCATCACCAACATCTACAATCTCGGCTTTGACGCCTTCGAGTCGATCCTCGGCTATCTGCTGCTGGGCGCGATGGTGGTCATACCCATCTGGCTGGTAATGCGCCTGGCCTCGGCCCGCAAAAGCCGGCCGCCGGAGAGCTAAGACGGCCGCGAATTACAGACTGCGGCCGAGCGCCAGGAAGCGCTCGTGACGCTGCTGCTTGATCTGCTCTGGCGTTTTGTTGGCAAACTCGCTGAGCGACTTGGCGATCGCATCGCCGCACGCCGCAATCACCGCCGCACGATCACGATGCGCCCCGCCCACCGGCTCGCGAATGATCACGTCGATGACGCCGAGGTCTTCCAGATCCTGCGCCGTGATCTTCATGTTCGTCGCAGCATCGATGGCCTTGGCGCTGTCGCGCCACAAGATCGACGCCGCCGCCTCCGGCGAGGCGACCGTATAGATCGCGTGTTCCAGCATCAGAATGCGGTTCGCGCTGGCAATCCCGACAGCACCGCCCGAACCACCCTCGCCGATCACCACCGCAATCAACGGCACGCCGAGGCCGAGGCAGCAGTCCGTCGAGCGCGCGATCGCCTCTGCCTGCCCGCGTTCTTCCGCGCCGATGCCGGGATAGGCACCCGCCGTATCGACCAGGCTGATGACGGGCAGCCCGAATTTGTTCGCCAGCTCCATCAGGCGCACGGCTTTCCGGTAGCCCTCGGGCTTGGCCATGCCGAAGTTGTGGCGGATGCGGCTCTCCGTATCGGAGCCCTTCTCGTGGCCAATGACCATGACCGGCCGTCCGCGGAAGCGGCCGATGCCGCCCATGATCGCCTCGTCCTCGCCGAAGTAGCGGTCGCCAGCCATCGGCGTGAAATCTTCAATGAGCTCGCGCACGTAGTCGAGGCAGTGCGGCCGTTCCGGATGCCGGGCGACCTGTGTCTTCTGCCACGGCGTCAGCTTGGAGTAGGTATCGACCAGCGCCGTCTTGGCCTTTTGCTCGAGCTTGCGTACTTCCTCGGAAATCTGCATGCCGTCGCCGTCGCCGATCGAGCGCAACTCGGCCACCTTGCCTTCGAGTTCAGCGATCGGCTTCTCGAAATCGAGGTAGGTGCGGACGGTGATGTTACGCTGTTCCAATCGGAAGCCTCATCGGTCTTGGACACCCATTAATGTGGGCGCCGCGGGCGGGGCGGCAATGCGCGGGCCCCAATGGTTGCGCGGACATTCGCGCTTGCGAGATGGAGTGTCAAGGCGCGGGCGCCGCTGATGCTAGGCAGCCCGGCTGCGGGGTTGCCGGATGCTGTGCAGCAGGGCCGCTGCCCCGCGCCCCGCCCGGGGGACACCCCCGGATGCCCGATTTTTGCGAGGCTTGAGGATACCGCTGTGGGGCTTGTGCATGGCGCGTCCTGGCAATGCAATTGGAGCTGCAACTCCATGATCCAGATACGCGCTTGGCGGCCGGCTCCCCGCAGGGGAGTCGCCAAGCGCAAACAATAATGCACGGGCGCGGGCGCCGGTGGGCAGCTTGCTGGGTAGTGGGGATGCCGCTCAGCGGCGCCCGCGTGACGGCGATTTCGGATCCTGCCTGCATTTCTCCCGCGCCTTCGGTGCCGTTGGCCTTGTTCAGGTTGCCAGCGTAGCGGGGTTAGCCCCTGTGGCGGACGCGGTCGGCCATACCGTTTACCGGCACCCTTCCGCGACGAGCAAGCGACGAACCTCCCGGAGTTCCGCCTTCCGACGGGCGTCTCTTCCGGGCGCCGTGTTCCTCCCACGCTGCCGGACGGATCGATCGCGCCCCGTGCTCGGAAGGAACATTGAGAAGGATACGGGAGGCGGGGAAGGCGGGGATAAAGTTGGAGTGAAAGAATTGTGATTGATCACACTGTTGCATTGGGAATGGCTCGGCAATTAGTTCTGCCAGTGCTGGAATGTCGACATCGGGAGCGCGAATGTCGGCGGCCCATGCCATCATTTGCTGTTAGTCCGGGTGTGCGCTAAGCGCGCGTGCGCGAATGACCAAATAGGGATTGTAAATCAGCGTAAGTATCTTTGACTCCAGTGCTTTTCAGGTCAAAGCGAAAAGGATGTCGCAGAGCCGGATGAGGCGCGTCAGGTGGTCGCCTCACCGGTTCGACCGCACGATCGCTTCAGCCTGAATCACTGCCAGTTCCAGCTGCTCGTGCGTCATGCCGCTCGCGGCGGTGACCAGCCGATCCAGCAGCGCCACAACTTTTGCCGGCCCATCTGTGCGCGTGGAAACGCCGAGCAGCCAGTTCGGCGTCGTGCCCAAGGCTTTTGCGATCGCTTTCAGCGTCATCAGGTCCGGCTCGCTGCGCCCTGAAGTGTAGTGGGCGAACCTACGCTCGTCCAAGCCGGCACGTCTGGCAGCTTCGGCATTGGAGATGCCGAGCTGCTTTGCCCGTTCCCGCAGCCGTTTCGCCAGGATGTCCATAGGAACAATCTGTTCCGTAGGGACACCGATTCGGCTATGAACAGTTCCTGTGGTGGTAAGAACAGACTGTAGATGCAGGATCGCTTATGCGGGATGCAGTTCTGTGGATCTTGATGGGCCTCGCGTTGCTTCCAATTTGGGGGCCGCTGGTCTTTCTTTGTTTGGCATTTCGCCATAGCCCCCCGGCTCATTCCCGGGTGGAAGATCGCCGACGTCACGCATCAGCTCATCGCCGAACACGGGAAACGCGCGGAGGACGTCGCGTTCGTTGAGCACGACGCGGCATGGCGGCGGTCGGATGCGGCCGGACAGGGGAAGTGGTGGCGCGTGCGGCGTGAGTTGCAGCGGCGTTACGCTTGCGGTGCGTGGGAGGGGCCGGATTGAGGATCGCGGTTCTCGCTCACCCCGCCCCGTACTCCCCATCCCCCACCTTCTCCATCCAATCCACCGTCTTGCCATCCAGCGCCTCCTGGATCGCGATATGCGTCATGGCCGTCGTCGCGGTGGCGCCGTGCCAATGCTTTTCGCCCGGTGGAAACCAGACGACGTCACCGGGACGGATCTGCTCGATGGGGCCGCCCTCGCGTTGCGCGAGACCGCAACCGGCGGTGACGATCAGCGTCTGTCCGAGCGGGTGCGTGTGCCAGGCCGTGCGGGCACCGGGCTCGAACGTGACGCTGGCGCCGACCACGCGCGCAGGCGCACTCGCCTGGAACAGCGGGTCGATGCGCACGGCGCCGGTGAACCAGTCGGCCGGGCCCTTGCCCGAAGGCTGCGAACCGCTGCGTTTGATGTCCATACGGCGTCCCTCCGCACTCGTGACGCGCGACGCGCGAGTGACGTGGACGAGCTTACAGCCAATGCGCCCTACTTAGTGGACAATTGAGAATGGGCGTGGCGAGGGATTGCCGGTAGCGCTAGCCGGCGTCATCCGCCTTCTTGACTTCCGCCCAACTCGCGCTCGACAGTTTGTGATACTGGTCAGAGAGCGCACGACCGACTACGTGCTCGGGAATGTCCAGCCGTTCCGCGATTTTGAACAGCGTCGTCGCACCACTATCAATCAGGGCCTTGTCTGCCACCCGCAGCTCAAACGGAAACAGCAGTTCGATCGCGACGTAATACGCGAGGTTTTCCGCCAGCAAAGCCGGAGTCGGCTGCGGTGGGATGCCGAAGACAGGCTGTGCCTGTAGCACCATCTCCTCAATGAGCGCGACCACGTCCTCCGTCTTGTTGTCGGCGTTGCGGACAACAACATGGCCCAGCTCTTTTACGATGGTGAATCGTGTCTCGGCCAAGTTCATTTCGGAGTTCAAGAGGATTTTTACGCGCCCCTCCCAAAATTCGATGTGGCCTTTCCAAGTGTTCGAGCGGAGTGGTACCAGCGTATACTCAACGCGTTGCAGGCTGTACACATGGCTGATCGCGTAAGCGACGTCGTCTCGCGAGACCGGGATTTTGTCCGGCGCAAGGCAGTATTGGTTAATGCCGTCGCGGACCTGACGGATCTCGCGAAAAATGCTGACAATATCTTTGCTCATGACATCGCTATGGGTGCAAAAAAGCCTCGGTCGAGATGTACCGAGGCTTCATCCGTATCATGGTGAATAATCGTGAACGGTTTATCCGTCAAGCGATTGTCAGAACCCGCCTATTACAGCTTGCGATTGCTGTCGTTCCAGCGATCGAGCGTGACGAAATTTCCCGCATCGACAAGTTCGTAGACTCGATTGACGTCCATGCAGACCTGCTCGACCGTCGCTTCTGCAACATTCAAAGAGAATTTCAAGTCGCACAGACCGTCGGCACGCATTCTCGCGAAGCGCTCTGCGAGCTTTTTCTGCTCAAGGCCGGACATCTGTCGTCTCCGCAAATCGGAATATCTGATGGCGTTGCAATTTAACGGCGTGAGTATTAAAGTGGCATGAACGCAAGCATACGTTGCTTTCGGGACCGTTATATCTGTCGTTGCACGGATTGCAACGCCGATTCGCCAAACTTGTTTCATTTTTCAAGCTTGTTGATGCCGCCATATTACGCGACTGTGGAGACTTACAATATTAGTCGCAGTCGGATTCCCGGGGATTGCTTTTCGAGCACCCCATAAAGCCTCGGAATTTTAACCCTTTTTAGCCAGCGGATGATGCTGCAGCACGACTTGCTTCAGCCGCTCCTCGAGCACGTGGGTGTAGATCTGCGTCGTCGAGATGTCCGCATGGCCTAGCAGCTGCTGAACGGCGCGCAGGTCGGCACCGCGGTCCAGCAGGTGGCTAGCGAAAGCGTGACGTAACACGTGCGGGCTGACGCGCGTCGGGTCGAGCCCGGCGATGATGGCGATCTCCTTCAGGTCCTGGCCGAAGCGCTGGCGCGTCAGGTGGCCCTCAACGCTTTTTGAAGGAAACAGCCACTTGGTGTGCAGCATCGGCGCCACGCCGTCCGCCGGATCATGACCCAGGCTGAGATAGCGCGTGACGGCAGCGCGCGCCGCACTGCCCAGCGGCACGATGCGTTCGCGCCCGCCCTTGCCCTTGATGGTGAGCACGCGATCATCGCCGGTCAGCACGGTGCGCGGCAGCGACACGAGTTCCGAGACGCGCAGGCCGGTGGCGTACAGAACCTCGATCAGGCAGTGGAAGCGCAACGCCCGGACGAGATCGCGACCCCTGACGTTTTCGGTGGCGCGGCGTGCAGCGTCCAGCAGCTGGTCGACCTCGGCGACGGAGAGCGTCTTGGGCAGTGCGCGATCCTTGCGCGGCGCAGCGATGCCGAGACTTGGATCTTCGGCGATCACGCTGTCAGCTTCGAGGAACTTGTAAAGCTGCCGGATGGCCGAGAGGCGCCGCGCGCGCGAGGCCGGCGCCAGGCCGTCGGCGGAAATGGCATGCAGGTGCGCGGCGATGTCGTCGCGCGTGGCGCTGAGCAGATCGCGGCCGCGTGCTGCGGCGAACGCTTCGAACGCGTCGAGATCCCGCCGGTAGGCCGCCAGCGTATTCGGCGCAGCCCCGCGCTCAGCGGCCAGCATTTCCAGAAACGCCGTAATGTGGCCTGGGGCGCTCATCACGAATTGGTGGCGTGTGGCCAGGCGGGAAATAGCGCTTCGAGCGCAAGGCGGCGGGCTTCCGATTCCAGGCCCGCGCGCTTCAGGGCGCGGATGCTGTCGCCGAGCGCGATCATGTGTGCGCCCTCCGCGCCGTTCGGACCGATCGTGCGCATCGTCAGCAACACGGTGCGTGCGTAATCGCGCTGCTTGGCGGCGTCCTGCAGCTGCGACAGCACACCGGTATCAGGCAGATGCCCGTTGGATGGCTGTTCCGTACGGCTGGCGGCTTCCCACAGCGGCATCGGCACGTTGGTGTCGAGTGCATCCAGAACGGTAGCCAGCCGGTGCAGCAGCGCCGCATCGAAACGGCCGCGCTGCGCCAGCTCCTCGATCACGACCAGGTGCTGCGTGCGATCCCGCGCGTTGGGCTCGGCGATATCGGCCAGCGCCAGCCAATGGCGCAGATCGGCACGGCCCTCCCGATCGAGCGAGGCGGCGAAATCGGCCCAGCGATGTACGCCCTCGAAATTGCCGCCGGCGAGGCTGGCCTCCACGGCCGTCTCGGCGAACCAGCCGACCTCAGGAATCGGTTGCAGATCGTTAGCCGGGCCAGCCATTAGCTGCAGCGCCGGCCAGTAGAAGTTTGCGCGCCGCGCCTCGTCGAGGAAAGCGCGGATGACGCGCGATTTTTTCAGCGGCGTGCGTTCGGTCTCCGCCGCAACGAACAGCGCTGCGCGGCGCGCAGGCTGGCCCGCATCGGCAACGGCATCGCTCAACTCGACCTGATGGCGCGGATCGGCATTGGCGCGATACGCCGCCGCGAGTTCGTCGATGGTAATGGCATTGAGACCGGCAGCCGCCTCGGCCGCAGCCAGCCGCGTGCGCGGGTCCGCGCGTTCATCGCGCGCAATCACGGCGAGCAGCGCGGGCGATGCCGTGGGCATGGCATACGACAGGTCGACCGGGCCGCCGAGCTGCAGAATGCGGTAGTCGAGAAGCGAGACCTTCTTGCCGCGCTCCACCGCGGGCTTGTGACCAGCCGCGATCGCCTTCAGCGCGGCCGGACCGGCGTGATCTTGCAATCCGTTTTCGATCGCGAGATCCGCGGCGATGCCCGCTGCCGGCTTATTATCCGAGACGGCCGCACAAAAACCGGCGATCAGAATGACCTCGCCCTTCATGTGCGCCGGCATCTTCGCGGCCACCGCGCTGGTGAGGCTGCGGGCGGTTTCGCATCCCTGCTCGGAATGACCGGCGCCGATGGCGGTACGCGCTGCCAACGTCGCGATAACGGGATCGGCGGAGACATCGCCTGCACCCGCCAATGCCTCGGAAGCTTCGCGGATCATGCCCGTGCGATTGAGTGCGTCGGCGCGGATGGCGGCGAGCTTGGGATCAGGGCTGCTCGCCCGCGCCGTGATCAGCCGCAGCCACAGGCCGTGAATAGCTGGCGAACGCGGGGGCAGGTCGATCTTGGACAGATTTTCTTCCAGCTCGGCCACGGGCAGACCGCGCCAAGGATCCGGCAGCTCTCCGGCAGCCGATTGCGGACCATCCAGGTTCCCGCGCTCGACGCGAGATGGCGCATTGTCTTGCGGCGCATAGCGCGGCTGATCGTTGACCCCCTGCCGCGGCCCGTCGCGGGGCGGGCCGTCGTCGGGATAATGCGGTTGCGGCGCCTGTTGCCGGGCAGCGCCGCCCGGCCGGCGCTCGATGGGGCCGCCGTCGTACTGGTTCCGGTCCCTACCCCTCGCTGGCTTGGCCGGCATGGCCTGCTGCTCATCCTCGAACGATCCCGGCGCGTAGCGCTCACCGCCGTTCCCGCGCGGGGGAACGTCATCCGGGTTTTGCCACGTCGGCTTGGCGGGCGCCGCGGCTGGCGCGGTAGCAGGTGTTGCGCCTTGAACCCTGCGGCGACGAGCCTCGAGCGGATCGAATTGGCTGTCCTGCGGCACGGCATCGGCAGCTCCACCGCCACCGTCATCGTCAGCTTCACCGTCAGGCCCACGCGGAACAGGCTCGCCGGATGCATCAGGGCCTGACGGCCGCGATCGCGCCACGGGCTCAGGAGCAACGGCGTCGGGAGGTGGGCTCAGCTCCGGCAGGCTATCGCGCTGGACAGCCTCAGGCACCTCGCCCTTGAAGGTCTCTTCCTGCTTTTTCTTCGGTGGTGAGCCGTCCAGCCAATCGAAGAAGTCTTGCGCGGCGGCAGGTTGCGCGACCAAAAGCCCAGCCGCGAGAGACGCGGTGAAAAAGGAGAGCGAAACGGGCCGGCGTTGGGTCATGGCGCACTCAACGGCGAATTTTGACTCCCGGCACGACTTTCGACGTCTCCTCTTGTACTGGCTCGAACTGCGAGGCCAGGAAATAGGAACCGCCGTACAGCATCGCCGCCAGCACACCGACTATGGTAAGAAACCTAAATAGAGTGGGCATTTAACTTGACCGGCTGCTGCTGCTATCTCTCGTCGTAAAGAGGCGCCATTATGACGGTTCGGACCCTAAGGTTGGGCCCGTCGCGCTAACATTGATATTCTTGCACGATTCGTTATGGACCCGGTTCCATGAAGCAACAGTCCCGAGACGAAGCCGAAACGATGGACGCGTTGCGCGCCGGCCTCGGCGTGCGCTCGCTCGTCATGGTCGGCCTGATGGGCTGCGGGAAGTCGTCGGTCGGGCGGCGCCTGGCCTTACGCCTCGGCGTGCCGTTCGTCGATACGGACGACGAGATCGAACGCGTTGCGGGCAAGAGCATCAATGACATCTTCGCCGACTGGGGCGAGGCTGAGTTCCGCAACGGCGAACGGCGCGTCATCTCGCGATTGCTGGGTGAGGGCCCGCAGGTGCTGGCGACCGGCGGCGGCGCCTTCATCAATCCCGAGACGCGGGCCAACATCAAGGGCCACGGCATTTCGATCTGGCTCCGGGCCGAGTTGCCTGTACTGATGCGACGCGTGGCGAAGCGTGACACGCGCCCGCTGCTTAAAGCCGGAGACCCCGAAGCGGTCATGCGCGGCCTGATGGAAGCGCGCTACCCCATCTATGCCGAAGCCGACATCCTGGTGGAAAGCCGCGACGTGGCGCACGAGGTTATCGTTACCGACGTCATCGAAGCGTTGAAATCCAGTGGCGCGCTGGCGCCCACTACCACCGTCTGATACGACGGGGCACATCGTTTCATCCCCGAAAGCATGACGCATCTCCATGGCTGAGCCAGCACATTCAAGCGATCCCGCAACGGCACCCCGTAGCGTTCCCGTAGCCCTCGGAGACCGTTCCTATGAGGTGCTGATCGGCCCCGATCTGATCGCGCAATCGGGCGCCTTGATCGCGGCCCGCCTGCCCGGCGCCAAGTGCGGGATTGTCACCGACGCGACGGTGGCAAGTCACCATCTGGCAGCACTGGAGCGCGGCCTGCAGCCTGCGGTGAAACTGGCGGGATCCATCGTGCTGCCCGCCGGCGAGGCGACGAAGAGCTTCCGCGAGCTGGGGCCACTGTGCGAGCGATTGCTCGAACTCGGGCTTGAACGCGGCGATCTCGTCGTGGCCTTCGGCGGCGGCGTCATCGGCGATCTCGCCGGATTCGCGGCGGGCATCTTGCGCCGTGGCGTGCGCTTCGTGCAGATTCCGACGACGCTGCTAGCGCAAGTCGATAGCTCCGTCGGCGGCAAGACGGGAATCAACACGCCGCAGGGCAAGAACCTGATCGGCGTCTTCCATCAGCCCAGCCTGGTGCTGGCAGACACGGGCGCGCTGGCCACGCTCTCCCCGCGCGAGATGCGCGCCGGCTATGCCGAGGTCGCGAAATACGGACTTCTGGGAGACGCAGAATTCTTCTCCTGGCTGGAAAAGAACTGGCAGGGCGTATTTGCATTGGAGCGCGCGCCGCTGGAGCATGCGGTTGAAACCAGCGTGAAGGCCAAGGCCGCGATCGTGGCCCGTGACGAACACGAGACCGGAGACCGCGCGCTGCTGAACCTGGGGCATACCTTCGGCCATGCCCTGGAAGCCTGGACCGGCTATTCCGAGCGCCTGCTGCACGGCGAAGGCGTCAGCATTGGCATGGCGCTAGCGTTGCGCTTCTCTGAAGAATTAGGGTTGTGCCCTGCCGGAACGGCGGCCCGCGCAGATGCGCATCTCAACGCCGTCGACTTGCCGACCCGCATTGGTCACATTCGCGGTGGCAAGGCAAACGCCGACGAATTGGTCCGGCTGATGGGCCAGGACAAGAAGGTGAAGCAGGGCAAGGCCACCTTCATCCTCGTGCGCAGCATCGGCGACGCCTTCGTCACGCAAGACGTTGACCCGGCAAAAGTGCGCGACTTTCTCGCCCGCGAAATCGCCTAGCCCAGCATCCAGTCGTCAGGGCTTAGACGGCCGCGTCTTGCCGTCGTCCTTATTCTGTTTCAGGTCGTCATCCGCCTGCTCGACATCGTCCTCGATCGGCGTCTCTTTATCTCCGAGAGGTTCGATAAGGCGATCGTGCCGGTCGTCGACAAGCGGCGGCTCCGGCTTCTTCTTATCGTTCATTGCGCTGTTCCTGCACGTGCCGGTCTAGCGCTTCCGATTCCTTCTCCAGTTTCTCCAACCGGTCCAGGCAGATCCGCAACTCAGGCGAGAACTTCGCCGGGTCGATATCGAACTCGCGCTTGAGCGTTTCCTTGATCGTCGGCATCCGGCCCTCCATTTGCTGCTGCTGCAACAAGCGTGAGGCAGAAGTGTTCCCGGATGAGCGCGCAAAAACTGCGGACAAGAAAAAGGGCCCGACCTTTCGGTCAGACCCTGAAACTTTCGTGCGCGGTGGCAGTCTGGTTCGCGATCAGCGATCCATCTTCCCGCCGAGACGCGTCAGCGCATCGATGGCAGCTTCGGTATGCGCGATCAGTTCGTCGTCGGATTCATCGGCAGCGGCACGTTCGTCCTGAGCCGTCTTTAGTTCATCGGCGATGCGCGATGCATCCATTTCGGCCATGTCGTAAGCCGTCTGAGCCAGCACCGTGACGCGCTTCGGATCGACTTCGATCAGCCCGCTCTTCACGTAGATGCGCGTCTTAGCGCCGTCGAGCGTCACGTCCATGACGCCCGGCCGTAGCGTGGACAGCACCGGCGAGTGACCCGGCAACACGGTAAAGTCGCCAGCCGTGCCAGGCACGATGACTTCTGTCGCTTCACCCGATTTCAGGATCCGCTCCGGGCTCACCAGTTCGAAGGTGAAAGTATCCGCCATAACGTGCCGTCCTCGCCTCTCGTCTCAATCTCGATCGCTGCAGCTTACGCCGTGGCGTCGTCATCTTCGAAGCCGCCCTTGGCGCGGACTTCTTCCTCGGTCTGCAGCTTGGTGCCGCAGAAGGGGCAGAAGAACACGGGATGGTCCACCATGCCGCCTTCGTCGCCGTCCTTCTCGCCCTCGATCAGGCCGACCGACATGTAGAGAACGCCGTTTTCAGCCGCCGTGACGAGGGGTTCGAAATCCTCGCCCGCCATCACGTCCTTCAGATCCGTGCAGCACGTACCAAATTGCGCCATGCTAGTGCCCTCCAGCCCGCGCCGCCGCGGGGTAAATTATGCCGCCTCGGCGAGTGCCTCAGCCTTGGCAATTGCTTCTTCGATGGTGCCGACCATGTAGAACGCCGGCTCCGGCAGATGGTCGTAGTCGCCTTCGCACAAGCCCTTGAACGCCTTGATCGTGTCGGCCAGCGGCACGAGCTTGCCCGGCGAGCCAGTGAAAACTTCGGCGACGGTGAAAGGTTGCGACATGAAGCGCTCGATCTTGCGGGCGCGCGCCACCGTCATCTTGTCGTCTTCCGACAGCTCGTCCATGCCCAGGATCGCGATGATGTCCTGCAGCGACTTGTACTTCTGCAGGATTTCCTGCACGCGGCGCGCCGTCTGGTAGTGCTCTTCGCCGACGATGCGCGGGTCGAGCATACGCGAGGTCGAGTCCAGCGGGTCGACGGCCGGGTAGATGCCCTTTTCCGAGATGGCACGCGACAGCACGGTCGTTGCATCCAAATGCGCGAACGAGGCTGCAGGCGCCGGGTCGGTCAAGTCGTCGGCCGGAACGTAGATGGCCTGCACCGAGGTGATCGAGCCTTTCTGCGTGGTGGTGATGCGCTCCTGCAGCGCGCCCATGTCGGTCGCCAGCGTCGGCTGGTAACCCACGGCCGAAGGAATACGGCCGAGCAGTGCCGACACTTCCGAGCCCGCCTGCGTGAAGCGGAAGATGTTGTCGACGAAGAACAGAACGTCCTGGCCCTTGTCGCGGAAGTCTTCAGCAACCGTCAGGCCGGTCAAAGCAACGCGCGAGCGTGCGCCCGGCGGCTCGTTCATCTGGCCGTACACCAGGGCGCACTTGGAGCCCTTGGCCGAGCCGTTGTTCTTCTTCGGGTCGACGTTCACCTTGGACTCGATCATCTCGTGATAGAGGTCGTTGCCCTCACGCGTACGCTCGCCGACGCCGGCGAACACCGAGTAGCCACCATGTGCCTTGGCGACGTTGTTGATGAGTTCCATGATCAGAACGGTCTTGCCCACGCCGGCGCCGCCGAACAGGCCGATCTTGCCGCCCTTCGCGTAGGGAGCCAGCAGGTCGACGACCTTGATACCGGTAACGAGGATCTGCGCTTCCGTTGCCTGATCGGCGAACGAAGGTGCGGGCTGATGGATGGCGCGGCGGCCGGGCGTCGCCACGGGGCCGGCTTCGTCCACCGGTTCGCCGATCACGTTCATGATGCGGCCGAGCGTCTCGTCGCCGACGGGAACCATGATCGGGTTGCCCGTGTCCGTCACGGCCTGGCCGCGAACGAGGCCTTCCGTGGAGTCCATGGCGATGGTGCGAACCGTGTTCTCACCCAGATGCTGCGCGACTTCGAGAACCAAGCGGTTGCCCTGGTTCTGCGTCTCGAGAGAGTTCAAGATCGCCGGCAGCTCGCCGTCGAACTGCACGTCGACGACGGCGCCCATTACCTGGCGAACCTTACCAACATTCTGTGCCATTGCCCGTTTCCTCGTCCTTCAAACAGATCAGAGCGCTTCGGCGCCCGAGATGATTTCGATGAGTTCTTTTGTGATGTTCGCCTGGCGCTGGCGGTTGTACTTCACCGTCAGCTTGTTGATCATGTCGCCGGCGTTGCGCGTGGCGGAATCCATGGCGCTCATGCGCGCGCCCTGTTCGGATGCCGAGTTCTCCAGCAAGCCGCGGAAGATCTGCGTGCCGATGTTGCGGCGGAGCAGATACCTGAGGATCGTCTCCTCGTCGGGCTCGTATTCGTAGATCGCTTCGCCACCGGCCGTCTTGACCTCTTCGCCCGTGCCTTCGGCAACCTTGGCCGGAATGATCTGCAAAGCCGTCGGCTTCTGCGCGATCACCGACTTGAATTCCGAGAAGTACAGCGTCGCCACGTCGAAGTCGCCGTTGTCGAACATCGAGAGCAGCTTGTCCGCCACGCTTTCGGCGTGCGTGTAGAACAGCTGCTTGATGCCACGGAAGTCCGTGCGCTCCACGATGTTGCGATTGAGGTCGCGGCGCAGGTTGTCGGCGCCCTTGCGGCCGACGGTCATGATCTTGACCGTCTTGCCGGCCGCCAGCAGCTTCTGCGCGTCTGCGCGGGCCAGCTTGGCGATGTTGCCGTTGAAACCGCCGCACAGGCCGCGTTCCGCAGTCATCACGACGAGCAGGTGCACATCGTCCTTGCCGGTCCCAGCGAGCAAAGGCGAGGCGCCTTCCTTGTTGGTGCGCGAGGCCAGGTTCGATAGTACGGCGTCCATGCGTTCCGCGTACGGGCGGGCCGCCTGGGCTGCTTCCTGCGCGCGACGCAGCTTCGCCGCCGCCACCATCTGCATGGCCTTGGTGATCTTGCGCGTCGCCTTGACGGACGAGATGCGGTTTCTGAGATCTTTTAAGCTCGGCATGGCGCCGTGAGATCCTTGACTGAGTTCTCAACCCAATGGTGAAGCCCCGGAGCGGTGCGCCCCGAGGCCGATGGCTCGCAGCTTAGGCCGTGAAGCCTTTGGCGAACTTTTCGACGGCTTCGACCAGCTTCTTTTCCGTGGCTTCCGAGACGGCCTTGTCGGCTGCGATCGAGGCCAGGATGGTCTTTTCTTCGCGCAGCGTGCGCAGCAGCTCGGTCTCGAACTTGCCCACGGCCGAAACCGGAAGGCTGTCGAGATAGCCGCGCGTACCCGCGAAGATCACCACGACCTGTTCTTCCATCTTCAGCGGCGAGAACTGCGCCTGCTTCAGCAGCTCGGTGAGGCGCGCGCCGCGGCCCAGCAGCTTCTGCGTGGCAGCATCGAGATCCGAACCGAACTGAGCGAAGGCCGCCATTTCGCGGTACTGCGCCAGCTCACCCTTGATCTTGCCGGCGACCTGCTTCATCGCCTTCGTCTGCGCCGACGAGCCGACGCGCGACACCGACAGACCGACGTTCACGGCCGG
>JAURWC010000016.1 GCA_030655135.1 Hyphomicrobiaceae bacterium
CGATTAACGAAAATATTACTTTGGACTCCGTTAATATTTGAGAAAATCGGGACCCTACGGGTTGTGAAGAGTCGGAACGACTCGCCCACTACTCCGTTATTTTAAATTAACGTTAATTTAAACTGTGCTTTTTTTATAAAAAAGATATCGTTGTCGATTGCTTTTGCGACCCGTAAACATCTCAATCAACCCGTAGGGTAACTTGGTTCATATATACGACTCGAATTTAATCGATTTATTCAAGTTATGATTTTTCGTTACTTATCACACATGTATTATTAGTTCTTAAATTATTCGGTTAGGTAAATGACCTATATTATTTATTTTATCATTATTTATTTTGTCATTGTGCAAACAATTTTACATTTATATTTTGTTGTCCATTTATATTATGATGTGATTATTTTTTAATATCATGGTGAGTTATATTTTTTTGACTCGTCGGATGCATCAAGAGAACGGATATAAATATACATCCGATACCATTTTGTATGATAACTTATGGGACTCCGTTATATTATGCTATTTTAACAACGTTGTTATCGCTTTCCTACAACGTTATAACAAGTTACGGGTCGCGTAGTATATGGACAACGCAGTGGGTGAAACCAACCCATAACCTAGCTCTTAAACTTTGTTTGTTGAGCTTGGCAACCGTATGCATACAATATATTTGGTTTTTCAGGTGACAGCTATCAATAATTGTATCCAGTATGTCTATAATCATTATTAATATGTTCGATATATACAATGATTGCTAGCTATTATGCAATATAAATAATAACAAAATTTTCTTAGATTTTTAAGCCTATTGGATTGCCACCATACAGTTTGTAATTAAGTCGCCCACTTTACCGATACCTTTTGCTACGCAGTGTATGATAATTTATGGGTTTTGAATCCATTATTTAATGGATTCATAATGGTGCCCGTAGCCTTCGATCGTGGCTAGGAATGGTAACAATTTGTTAGAATTTGTGATAAATTGTGATCATTTATATGATCGGTGTCATATACATACTGGAAGCACAAAATTCTGATACAACTCTATATAAAATATGCAAGACGTCGACTTATGTAACAAACTAAATACATATAATTCAGGCAACGCTAATGAGGTTGAGCCAATGTTTATTATACAAGTCGACGATATAAATAGCATCGAGGCATGTATCAAGAGGTCTGTCAAAGAGCACCAATATAGAAAATATAAAGAAATATGAGATAGATTTTGATGTGCTAAAACAAGTGCTAACAATGTGTACCGATTTCATTAATGAAATGAAAAAAAATGTTTCCACAGCTGCTGGACCAGAAAAGTTAAGTAGATTAAAAAGAACTGAAAAAAAATTATACATGGGAATATTTCGAAATGATTAAATAAATACAACTATATTTAACCATTTAGTTATATCGTCGATTGTTGCGACATATCTCCGATACCAAAAAGTGTTGCGGAGTATTATCACTATGTAGTCGCAACATTTGCTATTTGAAATGAAGTGTAGTATCGCTTTCTTCTAACAACAACGTTGTT
>JAURWC010000021.1 GCA_030655135.1 Hyphomicrobiaceae bacterium
TCCGGCCTCTCAACACTGACGGCAAGTTCGGCGTCTACTTCGGAGCCCACCAAATCGCATGCATCAATCTGCAAAATGATGTTCAATGAAACCGTTACCCATGTCTCCGAACACCCGTTACCCATGTCCCCGGGCCGTACATCAAGCCGGGCGATGACGAAGGTGTGAGTGTGCGAGCGGTGCAACGACTCCAACCAAGAAGTCAGCGCGTTCCTATTTCGCCGCATCCTTCGCCGCCGGCGCGTCGGGCTTCTTCTTGGTATCCTCGATCGCCTTCTTCTGCGCCGCCAGCAGATCGTCGACGGTCTTCTGCAAGCTGACGACCGCGCTCTTCAGGCCGTCGATCTGGCGGTTGGCGGCGTCGAGCTTCTGTTGATTGGCGGTGCCGAGCTTGTTGATCGTCTTCATCAGGAAATCGACATTGCTCTGCAGGCAGCTGGTGCGCCGCTCCATGGTCTTTTCGACGGTGCAGATCTCGATGCCGGGAACATCCTGGGCGTAGGCGGGCATCAGAAGAGCGGGCGTCAGAACCATCGACGCGACGAGAACGATCCGGCCAATCATTGAAATCCTCACTCAAGCGCTGATGTCGCGGTCAATTTGTCGCGAGATGGAACCAGACGCCGAGGATACCATACTGAAACCTCATTCGCGCGTTGAGGTTTGTGCCGGACACCCCCACCTTGAGGCAAGGGACGGCGCTCAAGGACGCGGAACCGCGGCGTTTGGGCGTCACCACAGGAGAATCACTAGATGGCAACACGCGAACGACGGCTGGCCGAGTTCAATGGCAATGGCGAACCGCCGCCGGATCAGCCGGTTCAGGTGCTTTGCGAGGATCACAGCGGCACTTATCAACTGCCGTTTGCCTGCCGCTTCGTCGATGGCGAATGGCGCAACAATGATTCCGGCGGCGCCGTCGAGGCCACGGTGGTCGGCTGGCGGCTGCCCGCTGCCGCGGTTCGCGCCCGGTCCTGAACCTGGCCGCTGTGCCACAATGCAACGCCAAGCCAGCGAACGTTAAGCTTTGGAACGCTGACGGAACGAATCGCGCCCGAATCAGTGGTTCGGGCCTGTAGCTTCATGTTCACGGCTAGATATCGGCTGGAATGTGATGCGGCGCACCACATGCAGCACGACGACGATCGGCCGCAGCCAGCGGCCAAGCACAAAGGTTAATTCCTCCGGCGACGACATCGCGCTACTCCCCCTTGGTCATGATCACGATCGGTTGGCGTCCGCATCATTCGTACAAATACCCGACCGGCTTTCCTTCGGTACGCAGCGGACGAACGTCCTTCCGCGTAATGATTTGACCCGCCAGGCCGTCAATTTCGTCACGCTGCGTCGGTGTCCAGCTGCGAAGATTTTCCATGCCTTTCAGCAAGCCGAGCCGGAGGATCTGGGTATTCTCGCCGACCCCCGTGAGCGTGATCGTGTTCTTGCCGGCCGTCACC
>JAURWC010000025.1 GCA_030655135.1 Hyphomicrobiaceae bacterium
AAACTCGCCTACATGAAGTTGGAGTTGCTAGTAATCGCGGATCAGAACGCCGCGGTGAATACGTTCCCGGGCCTTGTACACACCGCCCGTCACACCACGGGAGTGAGTAACACCCGAAGCCGGTGGTCTAACCCGCAAGGGAGGAAGCCGTCGAAGGTGGGACTCGTGACTGGGGTGAAGTCGTAACAAGGTAGCCGTACCGGAAGGTGCGGCTGGATCACCTCCTTTCTAGGGAGCCGGCCATTGGCCGGCGACGTCGCCACACTGATCATGTGGGACGGACTAATGTCGACGAGCTCGTCGTCTGGCTTTCGGGCCATACGCATATTGCTGAGTTTTGAGGGACTGGCACCGGGAAATCCTCCTGGTGTTGCTCCTCGGCGACCCTTGAAAACTACACAGTAGCCACAACACCGCGTCCCTATGCGAGGCGCGGTGTTTTTATGATATATCACCGACCGCCTGGAAGGGCGGTCCGATCACCATCAAGATAGTAAGGGCACATGGTGGATGCCTTGGCACCAAGAGGCGATGAAGGACGTGAACGGCTGCGATAAGCCACGGGGAAGCGCTGAATAGCTAGTGATCCGTGGATTTCCTAATGGGGGAACCCAGCGTTGTTAAACCGACGTTACTCCCGCCTGAATATATAGGGCGGGTAGAGCCAAGCAGGGGAAGTGAAACATCTCAGTACCCTGAGGAAAGTAAATCAAACGAGACTCCCCAAGTAGTGGCGAGCGAACGGGGAAGAGCCCAAACCGAGGTATGTGTAAGCGGTCATGCGTTGCATATCCGGTGTTGTAGGGCAGTGAGTCCTGGTTGTGACCGACCAGGCTGGAGTTACAAAGTTCGTACATAACCGAAGCGCTTGGAACTGCGCACCATAGAGGGCAATCGTCCCGTAGGTGAAATGTATGGATCTCCAGTCGCTGTTCCTGAGTAAGTCCATGCTCGTGAAACGTGGACTGAATCTGGGGGGACCACCCTCCAAGGCTAAGTACTCCTTGGTGACCGATAGCGCACTAGTACTGTGAAGGAAAGGTGAAAAGTACCCCGGGAGGGGAGTGAAATAGTACCTGAAACCATGTGCCTACAAGCGGTCGGAGCTCCTTTGGGGGTGACGGCGTGCTTTTTGCATAACGAGCCAGCGAGTTGCTCGTCTGCGGCAAGGTTAAGCGATGAGCGGAGCCGGAGCGAAAGCGAGTCCTAATAGGGCGATCATCTAGTCGTAGGCGGCAGACCCGAAACTGAGTGAGCTACCCATGGGCAGGTTGAAGCGAGGGTAAGACCTCGTGGAGGACCGAACGCACCTAGGTTGAAAACTGGGGCGATGACCTGTGGGTCGGAGTGAAAGGCTAATCAAACTCAGTGATATCTGGTTCTCTCCGAAATATATTTAGGTATAGCCTCGGATAACATGCGTTATGGCCGTAGAGCACTGTTTGGGCGCGGGGTCTTACCAGATTACCAAACTCAGGCAAACTCCGAAGACCATTTACGTGTACTCCGGGAGTCAGTTGCTGGGGGATAAACTTCAGCGTCAAAAGGGAAACAGCCCAGACCGCCAGCTAAGGTCCCTAAGTGTTAACTAAGTGGCAAACGATGTTCGAGTGCACAGACAACCAGGAGGTTGGCTTAGAGGCAGCCACCCTTTAAAGAGTGCGTAATAGCTCACTGGTCTAGTGCTCGAGCGCGGATAATGTAACGGGGCTCAAGTTAACCACCGAAGCTGCGGGTTCACACTTTTGTGTGAGCGGTAGGAGAGCGTTCGCTATAGGTTGAAGCGGCAGCGGAAGCTCGCCGTGGACAGTAGTGAAGTGAGAATGCTGGCATGAGTAACGAAAGACAGGTGAGAATCCTGTCCACCGATTATCTAAGGTTTCCTGGGCAACGTTCGTCGGCTCAGGGTTAGTCGGGACCTAAGGCGAGGCCGCAAGGCGTAGTCGATGGCCAACAGGTTGATATTCCTGTACCACGTAGTAATCGTTATGACCGATAGGGGGGACGAGGAAGGCTAGAGCATCTCCGGCGTTGGTTGTCCGGGGACAAGCGTGTAGGAGGGACCGCGATAAATGCACGGTCCCATTAATCCGAGACGTGATGTGAGGAGGCTTTCGAGCCTCCAACTGCTTGACGCCATGCCTCCAAGAAAAGCCTCGTAGGCAGATTACGCGTGCCCGTACCAAAACCGACACAGGTGGATAAGTAGAGAATACTAAGGTGATCGAGATAACCCTCGTTAAGGAACTCGGCAAAATGGCTCCGTAACTTCGGGATAAGGAGCGCCCTATTAGAGTGAAGCCACTTGCTGGTGGAGCTCGAGGGGGCCGCAGTGAAAAGGTCCAAGCGACTGTTTACCAAAAACACAGGTCTCTGCTAAGTCGTAAGACGACGTATAGGGGCTGACGCCTGCCCGGTGCCGGAAGGTTACGTGGAGATGTTAGGTTCGCCGAAGCATCGAAACTAAGCCCCGGTAAACGGCGGCCGTAACTATAACGGTCCTAAGGTAGCGAAATTCCTTGTCGGGTAAGTTCCGACCTGCACGAATGGCGTAACGACTTGGACGCTGTCTCAACGAGGGGCTCGGTGAAATTGCAGTCTCGGTG
>JAURWC010000037.1 GCA_030655135.1 Hyphomicrobiaceae bacterium
GTGCTGGCGCTGCTGCTGCGGCTCTATGAAGTCAGCGACGGCGACGTCCTGATCGATGGGCAGGCGATATCGGGGGTATCGCGCAAGTCGCTGCGCCAGCAGACCGCCTATGTCGGGCAGGACGTCTACCTGTTCCGCGACTCGATCGGCGCCAACATCGCGTTCGGCAAGGTCGGCGCGACGCAGGACGAGATCGAAGCCGCCGCCAAGGCCGCCTGCGCGCACGAATTCATCATGGGATTCCCGCTCGGCTACGACACGCCGGTCGGCGAGCACGGGACGCAATTGTCCGGCGGCCAGCGTCAACGCATCGCGGTAGCGCGCGCACTGATCAAGAATGCGCCGATCATCCTGCTGGATGAAGCGACCGCCGCGCTGGATTCGGAATCCGAAAAGCAGGTGCAGGAAGCGATCGAACATCTCTGCCAGAACCGCACCACCATCGTCATCGCTCACCGGCTGCACACCATCATGCACGCCGACGCCATCCTGGTGGTTGAAGGCGGCGAGATCGTCGAGCTCGGCCGGCATGACGACCTGTTGCGCCGCGGCGGACGCTACGCCTCGTTCTTCCGCCTGCAGCACCGCGACGCCGGGCCGCTGACGCTGGCGCCGGTCAGCGCAACCGCGTAAATTGGCTGCGGAATTCTGCGGAACAACCACGGCGTCCCGGCGTCGAATTTGGCTCAGGATGGGACAATTCCGGCGCGTAGCACGCGCAGCACATTGCCGCCCATGACCTTTCGTATGTCGCTCTCGGAAAAACCGGCGTCCAACAGAGCCTGGGTTACGGCGACGACCTGGCTCGCGTCGAATCCGACCGTGGTCGCACCGTCAAAATCCGAGCCGAGCCCGACGTGGTCGATACCGACAAGAGTTCGCACGTGGACGATCGCCCGCGCCACGTCCCGCGGATTGATCGAGCAAATCGCTCCACTCCAATAGCCGATGCCGATCACGCCGCCGGTCCTGGCGATGCCCCGGATTTCGTCGTCGGTCAGGTTGCGATTGGCCTTGCAGATTGCCTGTACGCCGCCATGGCTGGAGACGACCGGACGCGTCGCCATCGCCAGCACATCGGCAACCGTTGCATGACTTGCATGCGCGACATCGACAAGCATTCCCAGGGTTTCCATGCGGCGTATGACCTGCCGGCCCAGCGGCGAGAGCCCGCCTTTCTCGACGCCATGCATCGACCCGGCGACGTCATTATCGAAGAAATGTGCGAGGCCGGCCATTCGGAAGCCGGCAGCATGGAGGGCGTCGAGATTGGTGATATTGCCCTCGATGCCTTGCAAGCCCTCGAGCGACAGCATTCCGCCCACGGCCGAATTGCCGTTCTGCCGGTCGGCAAGCAGGCGATCGATGTCCGCTGGCGCGGTGATCAGGCGGAGCCGTCCGCCCGATCGTTCGGCAAAGCCGCGAAGCTTTTCCGCGTGCCACAACGAGCGTTCAAGCAGGGAGATCCACGTCCTCGGCGGTTGCAGATTGATGATGGTCAGGCTGGTGATGGTGTCGCTGTCGGCGCCGTTGGACTCGTAATTCTGCCCCTTGGGGGACTTCGTGACCGACGAGAAGACCTGGAGCGCATAGCGCCCCTCGATCAGGCGCGGCAAGTCGACGTGCCCACGATCCGACCGTTCGAGCAGATCGCGCTTCCACAACAGGCTGTCGGCATGCATGTCCGCGACGTCGAGCCTCGATTGCAATGCCAGCGCGGCAGGCGTGATGGTCAACTGAACCGGCACGACCTTGTTCTGCGACCGCTCGATCCTGGCGGGCGTGACCGTGAAAAATCGAACCGCGGCAATGATCAGGGCGGCGACGACCACGGCAAGACCTATCAAAAACCATTTCTTCATGGACATGATCTCGTGTGTTTGCCGGTAGCGCCCCGCGGCTGCGTGCAAACCGCCCCGGCCGTCATAACAGGAAGGCCTAGCCCCGATCCACACAACCGCGTAAACACGATCCCGCTTCGCTTCTTCAACCCGCCGAGAACCCTTTCCATGAGCGCCACATCCTACGTCATTCCGGTCCCACCGCAGCCCTCGCTTCCGGTGGTCGGCGAGCAGAAATCCTATCCGGTCCGCCGCATCTGGTGCGTCGGCCGCAATTATCTCGAGCACATCCGCGAGATGGGCAATGACGAGCGGGCACCGCCGTTCTTTTTCGCCAAGCACGCCGACATGCTGGTCCCGGATGGCGCCACCATCCCCTATCCGCCGCTGACCAAGGATCTGCACCACGAGGTCGAATTGATCGTGGCGATGAAGAGCGGCGGCCTCAACATCCCGGCCGACAAGGCGCTCGATCACGTCTATGGCTACGCCGTCGGCATCGACCTCACCCGCCGCGACCTGCAGATCGCCTCGCGCAAGAAGGAGCGGCCGTGGGAAGTCGGCAAGTCCTTCGACTATTCGGCGCCCTGCTCAGCGCTGCAGCCGGCCGCCAAGATCGGCCATCCCTCCAAGGGCAAGATCTGGCTGACCGTCAACGGCACCGAAACCCAGAAGGGTGACCTCACCGAACTGATCTGGAACGTGCCCGAGATCATCTGGCAGCTGTCGCAGCAGGTCGCGCTCGAAGCCGGCGACATCATCATGACGGGAACGCCGGCCGGCGTCTCCCAGCTCCACCCTGGCGACAAGATCGAATGCGGCGTCGACGGCGTCGGCACCCTGAAGGTGGCGATCGGCCCGCCGGCGGCATAGGTCGCATTTCGCCAAACCGCCAAATCAGGGCTCCGGACCGTTCCGGAGCCCTTTTTTGCGTCCAAATTTATGCGCTTCTCAGCAGAACTACGCAGAGATTCGCATTTCGTTAACCATACCCCGATTAAGTATGGCTGGCCGCCACGACGCTTGCGCTGGAGCCGCCAATGACCCCCGACTGGAACGCGATCCGCCTCGATTTGCTCGGAATCGACGCGCCAATGCAGGCGACATTGCGCGAGATGCGGCCGTTCTTTGCCAAGGCCCTGCCCGGGATTCTCAGCCGGTTCTACGACAAGGTCCGGCAGTACGACCCCGCCTCCGGCATCTACAAGGACGGAGCGGTGCAGGAGGCCATCCGCCTGCAGGTGCAGCATTGGGATCTGATCGGCGCCGCCGATTTCAGCCTTCCTTATTTCGATTCGGTCGCGCGCCTGGGCGAGTTTAACCAGCGCGCCGGCGTTGCGCCGCAGTGGTACGTCGGGTGCCGCCTGATGTTCATCGGCGACCAGTTGATGAAGGCGGTCGAGACCGAGGTGGGGCTGCCGCGCTATGGACGGGCCGCGCAGGCCGCCGCGCGCGACAAGCGGATGTCGATGCAGAATGCCATCGCCAAGGCCGTGATGCTGGACACCGAAAACGTCGTCGCGGCCTATTTCGGCGCGAACCGCCAGATCCGCAAGGGTGCGATTGCCGACGCCAGCGCCCGCTTCCGCACCATCATCGGCTCGCTGTCGGCGGCATCGGGCGAACTGGAAAGCACAGCGCGCGCGCTGAGCGACAACGCCGGCAATACCACCCGGCTCGCCACCGTGGTCGCCAATGCCTCCGAAGACGCCTCCAGCAACGTGCAGTCGGTGGCATCCGCGACGGAAGAACTTGCCGGTTCGGTGCGCGAGATCTCTGCACAGGTCCAGCAGTCCAACCAGATCGCAATGAGCGCCGTGCAGCAGGCCGACGAGACCGATGCGCGCATCAACGCGCTGTCGCAGGCAGCCAACCGGATCGGCGACGTCGTCAAGCTGATCACCTCGGTGGCGGAGCAGACCAATCTTCTCGCGCTCAACGCCACCATCGAGGCAGCGCGCGCCGGCGAAGCCGGCCGCGGTTTTGCCGTGGTGGCGCAGGAGGTCAAGGCGCTGGCCAGTCAGACCGCCAAGGCCACCGACGAGATCAGCACCCAGATTGCGGGCATGCAGACCGCGACCCAGGAGGCGGTCGGTTCGATCAAGATGATCTCCTCCACCATCGGCAAGATCTCGGAAATCACCAGCGCGATATCCTCGGCGATCGAGGAACAGGGCGCCGCCACCCAGGAAATTTCCAGCAATATCCAGCGTACCGCCGCGGGCACCTTGCAGGTCGCCGGAACCATTGCCGAAGTCAGCCACGGCGCCAACCAGACCGGCGCCGCCTCCAGCCAATTGCTGTCCTCGGCAAAGCAATTGTCGAGTTCCACCGCGAGCCTGCAGGCCGAAATCGACGGGTTCCTGAAATCGATCGCGGCGGCGGCGTAACGCCAACGCGACGCTTTGGAATTTCCGACACCTCGACGTCCGCAAAACTACGGTTTCAGCAATTGAAGGCTTCCCTGTAAAGGTTTCTAAACGCAACCTATCGTTAATACACCGAGCGAAAAGGCTGGGTGCAATCGGTTGACGATTTTCGGCCGCTCCCTATCCGGAAGGTCGATCGTCACGTGACAAGCGCTTTGAAAGAATTTCAGTCGGCCTTCTCCGACCATGAAGAAGACCACGTCTTTCCGGTTGCCCCCGCGGCCGGTGATACCGGCTCGTCAAGCGCCGTCACCAGCGCCGCCAAGCCGGTCGCAACGATCGCGCAACTCGCCAACTATCTGGTCAACGGTTTCTGGCAATACAACAACACGGTTGCCCATCACTTCAGCAGTTCGACCATCACCTACAACATCAGCGGATTGAATGCGAACGAGCAAATGCTCGCGCAATCGGCGCTGAACGCCTGGCACGAAGTTGCCAATCTCAATTTCGTTCAGACCTCGGGCGCCGCGAACATCACGTTCACGCATAACGGCACCATGACCGCCTACGCGTCCAGCAACTACAGCAACTCGGGAATCATCAGCTCGTCAATCGTCAACATCAGTGCCGACTGGATCGCCAATGACGGCGGCGCCTATGACGGCAAGACCGGAATCGACAGCTACGGCTACCAGACCTATATTCACGAAATCGGTCACGCGCTCGGCCTCGGCCATCAGGGCCCCTACAATGGCAGCGCGTCCTATTCGACCGGCGCGACCTATGCGGACGACACCTGGCAATATTCCGTCATGTCGTACTTCGCGCAACACAATTACGGCGGCTCGTCGTATCGCTACGTGATCACGCCGCAAATGGCTGACATTTACGCAATCCAGGCGATCTATGGCGCCGCGACCACCCGCCCCGGCGATACCGTGTACGGCTTCAACAACACCGCGGGATCAATCTTCAACTTCGCCAGCTACAGCCAGGCGCCCGCGCTGACGATCTACGACAGCGGCGGCAACGACACACTCAATTGCTCCGGCTATTCGATGGCCCAGACCATCGACCTTCATGCCGGCGCCTTCTCGTCGGTGGGCGGACTGGTCAACAATATCGGGATCGCGCTCAACGCGATGATCGAGAATGCGATCGGCGGCAGCGGCAATGACACGCTGATTGCCAACGATCTGAGCTGCACGCTGATGGGAGGCGCCGGCAACGACACCTTGGCCGGCGGCGCCGGCATCGATCGGCTGTTCGGCGGCATCGGCGTCGACACACTCAGCGGCGGCGGCGGCATCGACACGTTCGTCTTCGCCTTCGGCGACAGCTCGGCGGCGAGCGGTCAGCATGACAGAGTCAACGGCTTCATCGCCGGCGTCGACCGGATCGACGTCAGCGGCATCGACGCCATCGCAGCGTCCGGAGCCAGCGACCTGTTCCGCTTCATCGGCAACTCCGCCTTCAGCGGCGCGGCCGGAGAACTCAACTATGCCTACAACAGCTCGCTCGGCGTTACCGTCGTTCAGGGCGACACCAACGGAGATCGGATCGCCGACTTCGCCATCGACCTCGCGGGAAATATCACCTTGAGCGCCAGCGATTTCGTCGGGGTCGTCACTGGACCGCCTCCTGTCGTAATTGAGGCGTTCGGTTCGACCCAACTCATGCAGGGCGGAAGCAATTATTATTTGTATAGCGGCGGCTCAGGTCCTTCAATCAAGTTTGCCGGCACTGCCATTGTGAAGGGACAATTCGGTATCTGGACCCCGATCGGCGCGGAACAGACCGCAAGCGGATATAGTATTGTCCTGAAGCTTGGCACCACGGACCAGTATATGATCTGGAGCACCGACAGCGCCGGCAACTATCTCTCAAATAGCGTTGTGGTCTCCGGCTCCGATTCCGCGGTGACCTCGCTGGAGAGCAGCTTCCATCAGGATCTGAATGGCAACGGAATTATCGGTGCCTCTGGCACCATGGTCGAAGCGTTTGGAACGACCCAGCTCGCGCGAATTTCGAATAGTTATTACCTCAATCACGACGGTTCCGGTCCCTCGTTGAAGTATGCCGGCACCGCCATTGTACAGGGACAGTTCGGTATC
>JAURWC010000042.1 GCA_030655135.1 Hyphomicrobiaceae bacterium
AGATGGCCAAGGCAAAATTCAACCGCGACAAGCCGCACTGCAACGTCGGCACGATTGGTCACGTTGACCACGGCAAGACGACGTTGACAGCCGCGCTGACGAAGGTTTCTGCGGACAAGGGCTGGACGCAGACGGCGATTGCGTATGACGAAGTGGCGAAGGCTTCGGAAAGCCAGGGCCGCCGCGACCCGACGAAGATTTTGACGATCGCGACCTCACACGTCGAAT
Organism: Hyphomicrobiaceae bacterium; assembly: GCA_030655135.1. Lineage (GTDB taxonomy): Bacteria > Pseudomonadota > Alphaproteobacteria > Rhizobiales > Hyphomicrobiaceae > JAKAXS01. The sequence continues at coordinate 229 of JAURWC010000042.1, forward strand.
ATGCGACGGCGAACCGTCACTACGCGCACGTCGACTGCCCGGGCCACGCCGACTACGTGAAGAACATGATCACGGGTGCCGCGCAGATGGACGGCGCGATTCTGGTTGTTTCGGCCGTCGACGGCCCGATGCCGCAGACGCGCGAGCACATCCTGCTGGCTCGCCAGGTCGGCGTGCCGCAGATCGTAGTGTTTCTGAACAAGTGCGACGTGGTCGACGACGAAGAGCTGCTCGACCTGGTCGAGATGGAAGTTCGCGACCTCCTGTCGAAGTACAACTTCCCGGGCGACGACACGCCGATCGTTCGTGGCGCTGCCATCAAGGCTCTGAATGGCGAGAAGGGCCCGCTGGCCGACGAAGCCATCGTCAAGCTGTATGATGCGCTCGACACGTTCATCCCGCTGCCCGACCGCCCGAAGGATCAGCCGTTCCTGATGCCGATCGAAGACGTGTTCTCGATCTCGGGCCGTGGCACGGTCGTCACGGGCCGTATCGAACGCGGCGTGATCAAGGTCGGCGAGGAAGTCGAGATCGTTGGTCTGCGCGACACGCAGAAGTCGGTCGTGACGGGCGTTGAAATGTTCCGCAAGTTGCTGGACTCGGGCGAGGCGGGCGACAACGTTGGCTGCCTGCTGCGCGGCATCGACAAGGAAAAGGTCGAGCGCGGCCAGGTTCTGGCCAAGCCCGGCTCGGTGAAGCCGCACAAGAAGTTCAAGGCAGAAGCCTACATCCTGACGAAGGATGAAGGCGGGCGCCACACGCCGTTCTTCACCAACTACCGTCCGCAGTTCTACTTCCGCACGACGGACGTGACCGGTGTGGTCACGCTTCCCGAAGGCACGGAAATGGTTATGCCGGGCGACAACATCGCGGTTGACGTCGAGTTGGTCTCGCCGATCGCGATGGAAGAAAAGGTTCGCTTCGCCATCCGCGAAGGCGGCCGTACCGTCGGCGCCGGCGTCGTCACCAAGATCGTTGAATAAGAGGGTTGGTCAGGACGCTCGCCAAATGTGGGCGTCCTAACCTTTTGTGGGTCTGAGGAACATGAACGGCCAGAACATTCGCATCCGATTGAAGGCGTTCGACCATCGCGTGCTCGATGCGTCAACGCGGGAAATCGTGAACACGGCGAAGCGTACGGGCGCTGAAGTACGCGGGCCCATCCCGCTGCCGACGCGCATCGAACGCTTCACGGTCAACAGGTCACCTCACGTCGACAAGAAAAGCCGCGAGCAATTCGAAATGCGCACGCACAAGCGGCTCCTCGACATCGTCGATCCGACGCCGCAGACCGTGGACGCGCTGATGAAGCTCGACCTGGCTGCCGGTGTCGACGTGGAAATCAAGCTGTAAGGGAATTGGATCCTCCGCTCGGGCATTACCCGGCGCGATCCTGGATAGAAGGGAAGGAATGCTGATGCGTTCCGGAGTGATTGCACAGAAGGTCGGCATGACACGCATCTTTACGGATGCGGGCGAGCATGTCCCCGTCACTGTCCTGAAGCTGGAGAAGCTGCAGGTGGTGTCGCACCGCACCGAAGAGAAGAACGGCTACACCGCGCTTCAGCTCGGCGTCGGCACGCGCAAGCCCTCGCGCTTGTCGAAGGCCGAACGCCAGAACTTCGCCGTCGCCAGCGTGGAGCCCAAGCGCAAGCTTCAGGAATTCCGCGTCAGCAAGGACAACCTGATCGACGTCGGGTCGGAGATCACGGCCGAGCACTTCGTGCCGGGCCAGTTCGTCGACGTTACCGGTACCTCGCAGGGCAAGGGCTTCCAGGGCGCCATGAAGCGCTGGAACTTCGGCGGCCTGCGCGCCACGCACGGCGTCTCGGTCAGCCACCGTAGCCATGGTTCGACTGGCCAGCGCCAGGATCCGGGCAAGGTGTTCAAAGGCAAGAAGATGGCCGGCCACATGGGTGATGATCGCATCACCACCCAGAACCTGGTCGTCGTGAAGACGGACGCCGATCGCGGTCTCCTGATGATCCGTGGCGCAGTGCCCGGCTCGAAGGGCGGCTGGGTGATCGTGCGCGATGCGGTCAAGAAGGCCGCGCACAAGGACGCGCCGAAGCCCGGCGCGGTGCGCGCAGCCGAGAAGAAGGAAACGGCGTGATGAAACTCGACATCACCACGCTTGAGGCCAAATCGGCCGGTCAAGTTGAGCTCGCGGATGCAATCTTCGGGCTGGAGCCGCGTCAGGATCTACTGCAGCGCATGGTTCGCTATCAGCTCCTGAAGCGCATGGCCGGTACCCATCATGCCCAGGACCGCTCTGAAGTGACGGTCACGGGCAAGAAGGTCTACAAGCAGAAGGGCACCGGCGGCGCCCGTCACGGCGACAAGTCGGTTCCGCAATGGCGCGGTGGCGGCAAGGCGTTCGGCCCCAAGCCGCGCAGCCACGCCGTCGACATGCCCAAGAAGGTTCGTGCGCTCGCTCTGCGTCACGCGCTGTCTGCCAAGGCGAAGGCCGGCGAGATCGTGGTGCTCGACAAGGCCGGTGGCGACGGCAAGACCAAGTCGCTGCTGAGCAACTTTGCGAAGCTCGAACTCAGCAACGCGCTGATCATCGACGGCGCCGAGTTGGAAGTGAATTTCGTTCGTGCGGCGCGCAACATTCCCAACATCGACGTGCTGCCGGTTCAGGGCATCAACGTCTATGACATCCTGCGCCGCCGTAAGCTGGTGTTGACCAAGGCCGCCCTCGACGCGCTCGGCGAGCGTTTCAAGGACGCCAAGGTTCCTGAAGCCAAGGAAGGAGCCCGGTCGTGAAGCTCAGCGCATACGACGTGATCCTGTCGCCGGTCATCACCGAAAAGGCGACGTTGATCTCGGAAGCCAACCAGGTTGTCTTCAAGGTTGCCCCCCGGGCATCCAAGAAGGACATCAAGTCGGCGATCGAAGGCCTGTTCAAAGTCAAGGTCAAGGCCGTCAATACCATCGTCCGCAAGGGCAAAGTGAAGACGTTCAAGGGTCAACGCGCCCGGCTCAGCGATGTCAAGAAAGCCATCGTTACGCTGGAAGCGGGTCACTCTATCGACGTCACGACGGGCCTTTGAGAGGGGCACGCATAAATGGCACTGAAAACATATCGCCCAACATCTCCCGGTCTGCGCCATCTGGTGCAGGTCGACCGTTCGAGCCTCTACAAGGGCGCTCCGGTGAAGATGCTGACCGAGGGCTTGAACAAGAACGGTGGCCGTAACAACGACGGGCGCATCACGACGCGTCACATCGGCGGCGGTCACAAGCGCTCGTACCGGCTGATCGACTTCCGCCGTCGCAAGCACGACGTGCCGGCAGTGGTCGAGCGGCTGGAATACGATCCCAACCGCACGGCGTTCATTGCCCTGATCAAGTATCAGGACGGCACGGTCTCCTACATCCTGGCGCCGCAGCGCCTGGCCGTCGGTGACAGCGTCGTTTCGGGCCAGAAGGTCGACGTGAAGCCGGGCAACGCGATGCCGCTGGCATCCATGCCGATCGGCACGATCGTGCACAACGTCGAGTTGAAGCCGGGCCGTGGCGGCCAGATGGCGCGCTCGGCCGGTGCCTTCGTGCAGCTCGTGGGCCGCGACAGCGGTTGGGCCGTGTTGAAGCTGTCGTCGGGTGAGACGCGCCGCGTCTCGGCCAGCTGCATGGCTTCGGTGGGCGCAGTGTCCAACCCGGACCACAACAACGAAGTTACGGGTAAGGCCGGCCGCACACGCTGGAAGGGCACGCGCCCGACCGTGCGTTCGATCGCCATGAACCCGATCGATCACCCCAACGGTGGTCGTACCAAGGGCGGCAAGCACTGGGCTACCCCCTGGGGCAAGCCGACCAAGGGCTTCAAGACCCGCAAGAACAAGGCCACGGACAAGTACATCGTCCGCAGCCGCGCGAAGCAGAAGTAAGGCCAGAGCGCCAAGGAGACTGATAAGTGTCACGCTCAGTTTGGAAAGGCCCGTTCGTAGACGGCTACCTTCTGAAGAAGGCCGAGAAAGTGCGCTCGGGCGGCCGTAACGAGGTCATCAAGATCTGGAGCCGTCGCTCCACGATCCTGCCGCAGTTCGTCGGGCTCACGTTCGGCGTTCACAACGGCCACAAGCATGTGCCGGTCAATGTCAGCGAGGACATGATCGGTCACAAGTTCGGAGAATTCGCCCCGACCCGTCTCTTCCAAGGGCATGGCGGCGACAAGAAAGCGGTGAAGAGATAATGGGCAAGCCATCCCGAGAGCGGGCGCTCCCCGACAACGAGGCGAAGGCGGTTACCCGTAACCTGCGCGTCTCGCCGCAGAAGCTGAACCTCGTCGCGGGCCTTATCCGCGGCAAGAAGGTCGATCATGCGATCGCCGATTTGCAGTTTTCGCGTAAGCGCATCGCCAACGACGTGCGCAAGTGCGTGATGTCGGCCGTCGCCAACGCCGAAAACAATCACGGCCTCGACGTCAACGACCTGATCGTTGCCGAAGCTTGGGTCGGCAAGAACCTCGTCATGAAGCGCTTCATGGCGCGCGGCCGTGGCCGTGCTGCCAGCGTGTCGAAGCCGTTCTCGCAGATCACCGTGATCGTGCGCCAGACCGACGTTGACGCCAAGGCTGCGAAGAAAGCAAAGAAGGCTGACGCGAAGGCCAAGGCGACCGCTGGCGCCAAGCCGAAGAAGGCCAAGCCTGCTGCCAAGACGGCCGCTGAGCCGGCGAAGGAGACCGCATAATGGGTCATAAAGTTCATCCCACGAGCCTGCGTCTCGGCATCAACCGCACCTGGGACAGCCGCTGGTTTGCCTCGCGTGGCGAATACGGCAAGCTCTTGCATGAAGATCGCGCGATCCGCGCTTTCATCATGAAGCAGCAGCGCGCCGCCGGCATCTCCAAGGTCGTGATCGAGCGCCCGCACAAGAAGTGCCGCGTGACGGTTCACACCGCACGCCCCGGCGTTCTGATCGGCAAGAAGGGCGCGGATATCGAGAAGCTGCGCTCGCAGCTGGCACGCCTGACCTCGTCGGAAGTGCATCTCAACATTGTCGAAGTGCGCAAGCCCGACATCGACGCCGTTCTGGTTGCCGAGAACATCGCCCAGCAGCTTGAACGCCGCGTGGCGTTCCGCCGGGCCATGAAGCGCTCGGTGCAGTCGGCTCTGCGCGGTGGCGCGGTCGGCATCCGTATCAACGTAGGCGGCCGCCTGGGCGGCGCGGAAATCGCGCGCACGGAATGGTACCGCGAAGGCCGCGTGCCGTTGCACACGCTTCGTGCCGACGTCGATTTCGGATACGGCATCGCACGCACGGCGTACGGCATCATCGGCATCAAGGTCTGGATCTTCAAAGGCGAGATCATGGAACACGATCCGATGGCGTCAGAGCGCCGTTCGATGGAAATGCAAGAAGGTGGTGGCGGCGGGCGTCCGCGCCGGGAACGTCCGGATCGCGAGCAGCGCCGCGATCGCGAGCCGGCTCCTGAGCAGGCCACCTGAGAAAGCTGAGCGGGAATCACTACAATGATGCAACCGAAAAAGACCAAGTTCCGCAAGACGTTCAAGGGCCGTATCCATGGCAAGGCCAAGGGTGGTACGGACTTGAACTTCGGCTCGCATGGCCTTAAGGCCATGGGCCCGGAGCGGGTGACCGCACGCCAGATCGAAGCGGCTCGCCGCGCCATCACGCGTCACATGAAGCGTGCCGGCCGCGTGTGGATCCGGATCTTCCCGGACGTGCCGGTGACCAAGAAGCCTGCCGAAGTCCGCATGGGCTCGGGCAAGGGCGGCATCGAACTGTGGGTGGCCCGCGTGAAGCCTGGCCGCATCATGTTCGAGCTCGATGGCGTGACCGACGTGATTGCTCGTGAGGCGTTGACGCTCGGAGCCGCCAAGCTCGGCGTGCCGACGCGTATCGTCACGCGGCTGGGTTGAGATTGAGGACAGTTGAGATGAAATCCTCCGACATGAAATCGATGACGCCGGACCAGCTGGACGACCAGTTGCTCAAGCTGAAGAAGGAGCAGTTCACTCTGCGCTTCCAGCGTGCGTCGGGACAGCTAGAGAACACGTCGCGCGTGCGTCAGGTACGCCGCGACATTGCCCGGGTGATGACGCTCGCTCGCCAGAAGCGTGCCGGCTCGACGGCCACCGGTAAGGGAGTTTAAGAGACATGCCGAAGCGCATTTTGCAGGGCACCGTCGTATCGGACAAGAACGACAAGACCATCGTGGTTGAGGTGGAGCGCCGCTACACCCACCCGCTGTTCAAGAAGACCGTACGCCGTACCAAGAAGTATCACGCCCACGACGAAGCTAACTCCCACAAGATCGGCGACAAAGTCGCGATCGAGGAGACGTCACCGATTTCGCGCAACAAACGATGGATCGTCGTTGCGCAGAGCACTTGAGAGCTTGAACGGCGCGGGACATTCCCGCGAACGACAAGCGGAAACTGAATTTAGGGTCTGCTCAAGAGAGCAGATACCCAGGACGAGAAGAGGACGAACGCGATGATCCAGATGGAGACAAATCTCGACGTCGCCGATAATTCGGGCGCGCGCCGCGTCCAGTGCATCAAGGTGCTGGGCGGGTCGAAGCGCAAGTATGCCACCATCGGCGACACCATTGTCGTGTCGGTGCAGGAGGCTATTCCGAAGGGGCGCGTCAAGAAGGGCCAGGTCATGAAGGCCGTGGTCGTGCGTACCGCGAAGGGCGTTCGCCGTCCGGACGGATCGCTGATCCGCTTCGACCGTAACGCGGCCGTTCTGGTCAATGCCCAGGGCGAGCCGGTCGGCACCCGCATCTTCGGGCCGGTCACGCGTGAGCTGCGTTCGAAGAACCACATGAAGATCGTGTCGCTTGCGCCGGAGGTTCTGTAATGGCGTCGCTTAAGATCAAAAAGGGCGATCGCGTCATCGTTCTGGCTGGCCGTGATAAGGGCAAGCAGGGCGAAGTGATCGAGATGCGCCCGAAAGACGGCCGCGCGGTGGTGCGTGGCGTCAACGTGGTGCGCAAGCACCAGCGCCAGACGGCGAAGGATGAGGGCGGCATCGTTTCGAAAGAAGCCGCCATCCAGCTTTCCAACCTCGCGCTCGAAGATCCCAAGGACGGCAAGCCGACACGTGTTGGCTTCAAGTTCCTGGACAACGGCAAGAAGGTCCGATTTGCGAAGCGCTCGGGCGAAGTCATTCCGGAGAAGGGCCAGTAATCATGGCTGACGAAAAAAAGGGCCCCAAGGGGGCGCTTGCCAATGCTGCGGCCGAGAAGGGCAAGCAGGCGAAGGCAAAGAAGGAAGCGAAGGCTCAGGCCGCCGCTGACAAGAAGCCCGCGTCGCCGCGTCCGGCTGACTACAAGCCGCGCATGAAGTCTCACTACGAGAAAGTGGTGCGCGAGGCGCTGTCGCAGAAGTTCGGTTACAAGAACCACATGCAGATCCCCAAGATTGAGAAAGTGGTCTTGAACATGGGCATCGGCGAAGCCGTCAACGATCGCAAGAAAGTCGACAACGCTGCGGGCGACTTGGCCCTCATCGCCGGCCAGAAGCCGATCACGACCAAGTCGACCAAGTCGATCGCCACCTTCAAGGTACGCGAAGGCATGACGCTGGGCGCCAAGGTTACGCTGCGTGGCGACCGCATGTATGAATTCCTGGACCGGTTCGTCACCATCGCGCTACCGCGCGTGAAGGACTTCCGCGGTCTGAACCCGAAGAGCTTCGACGGGCGTGGCAATTACGCTTGCGGTCTCAAGGAGCACATCGTGTTCCCCGAGATCGACTATGACAAGGTCGACGAGATCTGGGGCATGGACGTGGTGGTCGTCACCACGGCCGGCACCGACGACGAAGCGCGCGAGCTGCTTCGTGGCTTCAATTTTCCTTTCCGCAGCTAGAGGACCTCGGGCTCGATCCGAAAGGCCTTTGGGAGATATGAATGGCTAAGACTAGCTCAGTTGAGAAGAACAACCGCCGGCGCAAGCTGGCCGCGCAGTATGCTGGCAAGCGCAAGCGGCTGAAGGATGTTGCCTCCAACCTCAAGCTCTCGGCCGAGGAGCGCTTCGCTGCCCGCCTCAAGCTGGCCGAGCTGCCGCGCAACTCCTCGCCCACGCGCATTCGCAACCGTTGCGAGATCACGGGCCGTGCCCGTGGCAATTATCGCAAGCTGAGAATGTGCCGTAACCAGCTGCGTGAGCAGGCCAGCCAAGGCCTGATCCCCGGCATGACGAAGTCGAGCTGGTAAGGGAGCGCTCAGCAAATGGTAAACGATCCAGTTGGTGACATGCTGACCCGCATCCGCAACGCGCAGATGCGTCGCCGTCCCAAGGTTTCCACGCCCGCATCGAACATGCGCGGCCGTGTTCTCGACGTTCTGGCCGAAGAAGGCTACATCCGCGGGTACACGCGGGTTGAGCCGAAGGGCGGCCTGCCTGAGTTCGAGATCGAGCTGAAGTACTTCAACGGCACGCCGGCCATCAAGGAGATCGAACGTATCTCCAAGCCGGGCCGCCGTGTGTACTCGCCGGTCAAGGATCTACGTACGGTCGCCAACGGTCTCGGCGTCGCCATCCTCTCCACGCCGAAGGGCGTGATGTCGGATGCGCGCGCCCGCGAAGAGAACGTCGGCGGCGAAGTTATCTGCAACATATTCTAACGGAAGGAGCGCCGCATCTGCGGCGCCAAGCGAAGGTCAAAAGCCTATGTCGCGCATTGGAAAGAAACCGGTCGCCATTCCGTCCGCCGTCACGGCGACGGTCGACGGCCAGACGGTGAAGGTCAAGGGTTCCAAGGGCGAACTCTCGTTCACCGTGCCTGAAGACATCAAGCTGGAGAAGACCGCGGATGGCGTTTCTGTCACGCCGCGTGACGACAGCAAGAAGGCGCGTGCCATGTGGGGCATGTCGCGCACCATGATCCAGAACCTGGTGAAAGGTGTCACGGACGGTTACTCGCACACCCTGGAAATCCAGGGCGTCGGTTTCCGTGCGACGATGAAGGGCAAGGATCAGCTGACGCTGTCGGTCGGGTTCAGCCACGACGTCAATCACACGATTCCCGCTGGTGTCGAAGTCAAGGTCGCCGGTCCGAAGTCGGACGTGATTACGGTGACGGGCATCGACAAACAGCTTGTAGGTCAGGTGGCTGCGGACATCCGCGGCTCGCGTCCGCCAGAGCCCTACCAGGGCAAGGGCGTGCGGTATAAGGGCGAATACGTCTTCCGCAAGGAAGGCAAGAAGAAGTAAGGATCGGGCAGGCCAATGGCTAAGGTCGCAAATTTCGATAAGCGTAAGGCGCGCGTGCGCCGGTCGCTCAATGCTGGTCAGGGAAAGCGCCCGCGTCTGTCGGTGCACCGTTCCTCTCAGCACATCTACGCGCAAGTCATCGATGACGCAGCGGGCAAGACGCTCGCGGCCGCTTCGACGATGGAGAAAGATCTGCGATCGGCCGGTAAGTCCGGCGCGAACAAGTCGGCGGCTGAAGCAGTCGGCAAGCTCGTTGCAGAGCGCGCATTGAAGGCCGGCGTCAAAGAGGTCGTGTTCGACCGCGGCGGCTACCTGTTTCATGGGCGCGTGAAAGCGCTCGCCGATGCTGCCCGCGAAGGCGGCCTCAGCTTCTGATGAAAGGACACTAAAGTGGCACGTGGACCCGAAAGAGGCGGACGCGGACGGGAGCGGGATCGGGAAGAACGCGACAGCGAATTCTCCGATAAGCTCGTTCATATCAATCGCGTCGCCAAGGTGGTGAAGGGCGGCAAGCGCTTCGGCTTTGCTGCACTCGTCGTCGTCGGTGACCTGAAGGGTCGCGTCGGCTTCGGCCACGGCAAGGCCCGTGAAGTGCCGGAAGCGATCCGCAAGGCCACGGAAGCGGCTCGCCGTAACCTGCTGCGCGTACCGCTGCGCGATGCCCGCACGCTGCACCACGACTCGGAAGGCCGCCACGGCGCCGGCAAGGTCGTCCTGCGCGCGGCACCGGCCGGTACCGGCATCATCGCCGGCGGCGCCATGCGCGCCGTGTTCGAGATGCTCGGCGTGCACGACGTCGTTGCCAAGTCGCTCGGTTCGACGAACCCCTACAACGTGGTTCGCGCCACGTTCGACGCCCTGAAGCATCAGGAAAACCCGCGCTCGGTCGCAGCGCGCCGCAACAAGAAAGTGTCCGAGATCGTCTCGCGGCGCCGTGACGGTTCGGCGATTGCCGAAGCCGCTTCGGGCGTGGCCGACGCCGGGCTCTAGCCCAAGTTTTCGAAGGTGACGTGATATGGCAGGCAAAAAGACAGTAACGGTCGAGCAGATCCGCAGCGCAACGCGCCGGCCGGAGAAGCAGACGCAGACGTTGATCGGCCTCGGCCTCAACAAGCTGCATCGCCGCTCGACGCTTGAAGACACGCCGGCAGTGCGCGGCATGATCAACACCATCAGCCACCTGGTGCGCGTCGTCGACGACGCGCCCAAGGGCTGAACGGCAGATTACCAGGAGCAAGGCCCATGCGGCTGAATGAACTCAAAGACATCGAAGGCGCGCGGAAATTCCGCGTCCGCATCGGCCGTGGTATCGGCTCGGGCGTCGGCAAGCAGGGTGGCCGCGGCGGCAAGGGCCAGACGGCCCGTACCGGCGTCGCGATCGGCGGCTTCGAAGGCGGCCAGATGCCATTGCATCGCCGTTTGCCGAAGCGCGGCTTCAACAAGTGGCGCCGTAAGGACTACAACGAGATTAGCCTCGGCGCGCTGCAGAAAGCCGTCGACGAGGGCAAGCTGAAATCCGGCCAGGACGTTTCCACGCAGAACTTGGTGGAAGCCGGCATTCTGCGCCGCTCCAAGGACGGCCTGCGTCTGCTGGGTTCGGGTGAGCTCAAGGCAAAGCTGTCGCTCACAGTCAACCACGCCACGGCTTCGGCCAAGGCAGCCGTCGAGAAGGCCGGCGGGTCGATCAAGCTGATCGAGAAGAAGATCCTCGAAGCCGACGTCGCCAAGGCCAAGAAGACGGCTGCGAAGAAGGCAGCAAAGGCCGGTGGCGCCGCGCCCAAGCCTGCAGCTGCCCCCGCCGCGAAGGCAGAGTAACGAACACAACGACGAAAGATCGGCCCCTTGTGGCCGATCGGCCGCAGCAGACAAACACGGGCCTTAAGATCGCAGGGGCGGATTGGCGGGCAGGGTCGCTGTACCTATCTAAGCGGCACGAAGCCCACACGGGACGGTCAGGGGACGGCCTGCAGCCTTCCGGGGCCTCGCAGGGTCTGGAGAAGAACACATGGTTTCCGCTGCCGAGCAGCTTGCCTCGAACCTGAACTTTGGCGCCTTTGCCAAAGCCGAAGACTTGAAGCGCCGCATCTGGTTCACGCTGGGTGCGCTGCTCGTCTATCGTTTCGGCACGTTCATTCCGCTGCCGGGCATCAGCATCGACGCGTTCAAGGCCGTGTTCGCCCAGCAGTCGTCCGGCATTCTCGGCATGGTCAACATGTTCGCTGGTGGCGCGGTCGAGCGCATGGCGATCTTTGCGCTGAACATCATGCCCTACATTTCGGCGTCCATCATCATGCAGTTGATGACGTCGGTCTCGCCGCAGCTGGAAGCCCTCAAGAAAGAGGGCGAAAGCGGCCGCAAGCAGATCAATCAATATACGCGCTACCTGACGGTTATCCTCGCCGCGTTCCAGGCGTACGGCATTGCCATTGGCCTTGAAGGGTCACGTGGATCCGCGGGCGCCGTCGTACCGGATCCGGGCTGGTTCTTCCGCATGTCGACCGTCATCACGATGGTTGGCGGCACCATGTTCCTGATGTGGCTCGGCGAGCAGATCACGCAGCGCGGCGTCGGCAACGGTATCTCGCTCATCATCTTCGCCGGCATCGTCGCCGGCCTGCCGTCGGCCATCATTGGCCTGTTCGAGATGGCGCGTAACGGCTCGTTGAATACGGCTCTGCTGTTTGCTCTCCTGCTCATGATGCTGGCCGTTGTTGCGGCCATCGTCTTCATGGAGCGCGCGCAGCGCCGCCTGCTGATCCAATATCCCAAGCGCCAAGTCGGCAACCGCATGTTCCAGGGTGATGCCTCGCATCTGCCGCTTAAACTGAACTCTGCCGGCGTCATCCCGCCGATCTTCGCTTCCTCGCTGCTTTTGCTGCCGATCACGGCCGCGCAGTTCATGAGCCAGGGTGGCCAGATGGGTGGCGGCGAATGGTTCAACACGGTCGTTGCAGCGCTCGGCCGCGGCCAGCCGGCGCACATCATCGTCTATATTCTGCTCATCGTGTTCTTCGCGTTTTTCTACACCGCGGTCGTGTTCAACCCGAAAGATACCGCCGACAACCTGCGCAAGTACGGCGGCTTCCTGCCCGGCATACGTCCCGGCGAGAAGACGGCGGAATACATCGACTACGTTCTGACGCGTATCACGGTAGTCGGTGCGATCTATCTAGCCGTGGTCTGCGTCTTACCCGAACTGCTCATCGCGTACGCTGCCGTTCCGTTCTATTTCGGTGGCACGTCGTTGTTGATCGCGGTCTCCGTCACGATGGACACGGTTGCGCAGATCCAAAGCCACTTGCTCGCACATCAGTACGAGGGCCTGATCAAGAAGGCGAAACTGCGCGGCGCAACGTCCAATAAGGGGCGGCGATGATCGTCATTCTTCTTGGTCCCCCTGGGGCCGGCAAGGGAACGCAGGCACAGACACTGGCGAAGACGCGCGGCATCGTACAGCTCTCGACGGGCGACATGCTGCGCGCGGCCGTCAAGGCTGGCACGGACGTCGGCCGCCAGGCCGACACCATCATGAAGTCGGGCGGCCTCGTCTCGGACGAGATCGTCATCCGCATTATTTCCGACCGCATCCAGGAACCGGACTGCGCCAAGGGCTTCCTGCTCGACGGCTTCCCGCGCACGCTGCCGCAGGCGGTGGGCCTCGACAAGCTGCTGGAGCAGCAGGGCAAGACACTCGACGTCGTCGTCGAGATGAAAGTCGATGATACGGCGCTGATCGAGCGCATCACCGGCCGTTTCACCTGCGCCAAGTGCGGCACGGGCTATCACGATACCTTCAAGCCGACCAAGGCTAAGGACACGTGCGACAGTTGCGGGAGCCACGAGTTCACGCGCCGCGCAGACGATAATGCCGAGACGGTCAAAAGCCGCCTCATGGCTTACTACCGGGAAACCGCCCCGCTCATTGGCTACTACTTCGCCAAGGGCAAGCTAAAGTCGATCGACGGCATGGCCCAGATCGACGAGGTGGAGCGGCAACTAAACACTGTTCTGGATGCTGCTGCGGCATGATCGCAGCGTCAGCCAGCGACGCATTGACGCGAGGGGGCTGGTCGCGCTACAACGTGCCCGACCTCAGAACGCTTTCGTCGGGAACGGCCGCGCGATTCAACTCGCCTTGGCCGATCGCGGCGCATTTTAGCTTGTAGAAGTTCAATGGGTCGGCGTGAGCCGGCCCCGAGTTAATGCCCGCAGGGCGAAGAATGAGATGCCCGCTGGGGCAGAGTCGAGGCCCCGCAGGGCATAGGAGAGGGACGTCGTGGCACGTATCGCAGGTGTAAACATTCCGACCCAGAAGCGCGTTCTGATCGCGCTTCAGTACATTCATGGCATCGGTCCGAAGTACGCCAAGGACATTTGCACGAAGGTCGGCATCCCGGCTGAGCGCCGCGTCAACCAGTTGACCGACGCCGAAGTGCTGCAGATCCGCGAATCGATCGACCGCGACTTCGTCGTGGAAGGCGATCTTCGCCGTGAAGTAGCGATGAACATCAAGCGCCTCATGGACCTCGGCTGCTACCGTGGCCTGCGTCACCGTAAAGGCCTGCCGGTCCACGGCCAGCGCACGCACACCAACGCACGCACGCGCAAGGGCCCGGCCAAGCCGATCGCCGGCAAAAAGAAAGCCAGCTAAGGCGGCTTAGAGATTTGGCGCGCTGCTGCGTGAAGGCGTGGCGCGCCGCGATGGATGAACATTACGTCTGCTAGCAGGGCAGACATCAGGAGTTCGAGACGATGGCTAAAGAGGCATCCGCAGGCCGGGCGAAAGTCCGCAAGCGCGAGAAGAAGAACATCACGTCGGGCGTGGCCCACGTGAATGCGTCCTTCAACAACACGATGATCACGATCACCGATGCGCAGGGTAATGCGCTTGCCTGGTCGTCGTCGGGCACGATGGGCTTCAAGGGCTCGCGCAAGTCCACGCCGTTCGCGGCGCAGATGGCTGCGGAAGATGCCGGAAAGAAGGCTATGGAGCACGGCATGAAGGTGCTCGAAGTCGAAGTCTGCGGCCCCGGCTCCGGCCGTGAGAGCGCACTGCGCGCGCTGCAGTCTGTCGGTTTCCAGATCACGTCGATTCGTGACGTGACGCCGATCCCGCACAACGGTTGCCGCCCGCGCAAGCGCCGGCGCGTCTAAGGCACGATCCTAGAGACGACCTGCTACCTGCCGGAGGTGCCATTTCGCACGCTCCGGCAGCGCTACGAAAAGACGATCCGCAATACGAACGACCCTGGTGAGACGAGCGCGGCTTTCCCTCAGCCTGGCGCTCGAACCGAATGAGGCCCCGATGACGCAAGCAAGTGTACTGCAGAAGAACTGGCAAGACCTGATCAAGCCGAACAAGCTCGACATCCAGCCCGGCCGTGAGCGCAACCGCGTCGCGACCGTCGTCGCCGAACCGCTGGAGCGCGGCTTCGGCATGACCCTCGGCAACGCGCTGCGTCGCGTGCTGCTGTCGTCGCTGCAGGGCTCCGCCATCAAGACGGTGCAGATCGACGGCGTGCTGCACGAGTTTTCGTCGATCCCGGGCGTTCGCGAAGACGTGACGAACATCATTTTGAACATCAAGGAAATCGCTCTGCGCCTCCACTCGGACGGCGTGAAGCGCATGGTGCTCAAGAAGGAAGGCGCCGGCGCCGTGAAGGCTGGCGATATCGAGGCCGGCTCGGATGTCGAGATTCTCAATCCCGATCACGTGATCTGCCACCTCGACCAGGGCGCGAACATCCGCATGGAGTTCACGGCCGACATGGGCAAGGGTTACGTTGCAGCCGACCGCAACCGTCCCGAAGATGCGCCGATCGGCCTGATCCCGGTCGACAGCCTGTACAGCCCCGTCAAGAAGGTCTCCTACAAGGTCGAGAATACGCGCGAAGGCCAGATCCTCGACTATGACAAGCTGACGATGCAGGTCGAGACCGACGGTTCGGTCAAGGCCGAGGACGCCGTGGCGCTTGCCGCGCGCATCCTGCAGGACCAGCTGGCAGTCTTCATCAACTTCGAAGAGCCCAAGAAGGCCGTCGAAGAGACGCGCCATCCGGAGCTGGCATTCAATGCCGCGCTGCTGAAGAAGGTCGATGAACTCGAGCTGTCGGTGCGTTCGGCGAACTGCCTGAAGAACGACAACATCGTCTATATCGGCGACCTGATCCAGAAGACCGAAGCTGAGATGCTGCGCACGCCGAACTTCGGCCGCAAGTCGCTCAACGAGATCAAGGAAGTCCTCGCGGCCATGGGTCTCCATCTCGGCATGGACGTGCCGAACTGGCCGCCGGACAACATCGAAGAGCTGGCAAAGCGCTTCGAAGATCAGTACTGAGTTCGCTCACGCTGGCTATCCGCGCTGGCGCGCGGGCAGCTCCGCGGGGGGCGGCGCATGGGCGCCGGCGGCCCTTGGCCGCTGACCTCCGGTAGGGAATTCCCTCTCCCCGTTCTTACGGGGAGAGGGTTAGGGTGAGGGGCAGGTTCTTGCCGCAACGCTGGGAGCTGCCCCTCTCTCCAGCCTTCCCCGCACGCGGGAGAAGGAGCAGGGCTCACGCCCCGCAAAGCACGACCGGCGAAGGTGAGGCCATAGAACCTCCCGCGCCACCCGGAGCTGGATTGGCCGGCCCGGATCTCAACCACGTAAGGGTGACTAGACATGCGACACGGTAAACTGGGACGGCGTTTCGGCCGTCAGAGCGGCCATCGCCAAGCGATGTTTTCCAACATGGCCGCCGCGCTCATCCGCCACGAGCAGATCGTTACGACGCTGCCAAAGGCGAAGGATCTGAAGCGGGTCGTCGATAAGTACATCACACTCGCCAAGCGCGGCGACCTGAACTCGCGCCGTCTGGCTGCAGCACGTCTGCGCGATGACGACATGGTCAAAAAGCTGTTCGACGTGCTGGCCAAGCGCTACGCAGGCCGCCCCGGTGGTTACTCGCGCGTACTGAAGGCCGGCTTCCGCTTTGGCGACAGCGCGCCGCGCGCCGTCATCGAGCTGGTCGATCGCGACGTCGCCGCAAAGGGCTCCGAAGACAAAGCTCGCCACGCCGAGAAGGTGAAGGCCGAGGAAGCCAACGCATAAGCGTTGCACCTGTCTGGAAATACAAAAGGCGCCGATTGATCGGCGCCTTTTTTGTTTCTCGACTGTGAATTTTCGTTTCGCATCGAACGGCGGAATTTCGCCCGACTTCACCGGGCCGGGAAATCCCGGCGGCCGGGGCCGATGTAGAGCTGCCGGGGACGGCCGATGCGCTGCTCGGGATCCTCGATCATTTCCTTCCACTGGGCCGTCCAGCCGATGGTGCGCGCAACAGCGAACAGCACGGTGAACATCGAGGTCGGGAAGCCCATCGCGCGCAGTGTAATGCCGGAATAGAAGTCGATATTCGGGTACAGCTTCTTCTCGACGAAGTAGGGATCCTGAAGCGCGATTTTTTCCAGCTCCATCGCCACTTTCAGGAGCGGGTCGTCGTGGTGGCCGAGGGCGTCGAGCACCTCGTGGCAGGTCTTCTGCATCACCTTGGCGCGCGGATCGTAGTTCTTGTAGACGCGATGGCCGAAGCCCATCAGGCGGAAGCCGGACGTCTTGTCCTTGGCCTTGGCGATGAACTCGGGAATGCGTACGACCGAACCGATCTCTTCCAGCATGTTGAGCGCGGCTTCGTTGGCGCCGCCGTGAGCGGGCCCCCAGAGACAGGCAATGCCGGCGGCAACGCACGCGAATGGGTTGGCGCCTGACGAGCCGGCGAGCCGTACCGTCGACGTGGAAGCGTTCTGTTCGTGGTCGGCGTGCAAGATGAAGATGCGGTCCAGCGCGCGTGCCAGCACCGGATTGACGATGTAGGGCTCGCACGGCACCGCGAAGCACATCTGCAGGAAGTTGGACGCGTAGTCGAGATCGTTGCGCGGATAAATAAACGGCTGGCCGATCGAATATTTGTACGCCATCGCCGCGATGGTCGGCATCTTCGCGATCATTCGATGCACGGCGATCATGCGCTGATCGGGGTCGGAGATATCGGTGCTGTCGTGATAGAACGCCGACAGTGCACCGACCACGCCGACCATCACCGCCATCGGATGCGCGTCACGGCGGAAGCCCGTGTAGAACCGCGTCATCTGCTCGTGCACCATCGTATGGTTCACGATAGTCTTGCGGAAAGCCAAGAACTGTTCGTTGGTCGGCAGTTCGCCGTGTAGCAGCAGGTAGCAGGTCGCCAGGAAATCGGAGTTTTCCGCCAACTGGTCGATGGGATAGCCGCGATACAGCAGCACGCCCTCGTCGCCATCGATGAACGTGATCCGCGAGGCGCAGTTGGCCGTCGAGGTGAAGCCGGGATCGTAGGTGAAACAGCCGGTATCTTTGTAAAGCTTGCCGATGTCCATCACGTCGGGGCCGAGGGTTCCCGAGCGCACAGGGAACTGTGATGACTTCTCGCCGAAGGTCATCTCGGCCGGGCCCGCAGGGGCAGCCGCCACATTTTTCTGCTGTACGTTCATGAAGCTCGATCCTTCTTCGTTCCGGTGCGGACGAATTTGTGCGGTGCGGTACGCACTATCGCATTGGCGAGACGACTCGCCAAGCTGACTGTTGGTGCAATTTTAGGCAGCACGCCGCGATTTGAATAGGCTCACAAGCTTTCGCGGGGGTTAGCCTGCGGCGTGGTCCTGTATGCGCGCCAGGGCCTCGTCGCGGCCAAGGACATCCATCACATCGAAAACCGGCGGCGACACAGACTTGCCAGTGAGTGCCGCGCGCAGCGGTTGCGCGATCTTGCCGAGCTTGGCGCCCGTCTCCTCTGCGAACGTTTTGATGTCGGCTTCGAGATCGGCCGCCGTCCATGTAGGGAGTGCGCTTAGCCGCGGTACCAGTGCGGAAAGAATGGCCTTGGCATCCGGGTCGAGCAGCTTCTGCGCTTTCTCGTCCAACGGCAGGGGGCGTTGCGCCGTCAGATACGCGGCGCCGTCGATCAGTTCGACAAGCGTCTTGGCGCGATCCTTCAGACCCGGCATGGCAGCCGCCAGGCGCGACCAGCCGTCGTTGGCATCGAGCTTCTGGCTCGTCATCGCGCCGCCCTCAAGATGCGGGAGAAGATCGCGAATGCGGCGGACGAGTTCGGCATCATCGGTGGCGCGAATGTAATGGCCATTGAGCGCCTCGAGCTTCTTGAAGTCGAAACGCGCCGCACTTTTGCCGACGCCATCCACGTCGAACCAATCGGTCAGTTGCTCCGTGGAAATGATTTCGTCGTCGCCGTGGCTCCATCCCAGGCGGGCCAGATAGTTGCGCAGGGCAGAGGGCAGATAGCCCATGTCGCGATAGGCCTCTACGGCAAGCGCGCCGTGGCGCTTCGACAGCTTGGCGCCATCTGCACCGTGAATCAGCGGCACGTGCGAAAACTCAGGCACGCCCCAGCCCATGGCTTTGTAGATCTGCTGCTGACGGGCGGTGTTCGTCAGATGGTCGACGCCGCGGATGACGTGCGTGATGCCCATGTCGTGATCGTCGACGACGACGGCGAGATTGTACGTCGGGTTGCCGTCCGATCGCAGAATGATCAGATCGTCGAGATCCTTGTTCGGAAACGTCACCGTGCCCTGCACGTGATCGGCGACGATGGTTTCACCTTCGCGCGGGGCCTTCAGGCGGATGACAAACGGCACGCCGGCAGGCGCCTCGGCGGGATCGCGGTCGCGCCAGGGCGAGCGGATTGTCAGCGGGCGCTTTTCGGCTTCGGCCGCTGCCCGCATTGCATCAAGCTCCTCGCGTGTGAGGTAGCACTTGTAGGCGTTGCCGGCGCCCAGCATCGTTTCGGCGACTTCGCGGTGACGGGCGGCGCGGGAAAACTGCGAGACCGGTTCGCCGTCCCAATCGAGCTCAAGCCACCTGAGGCCGTTCAGGATGGCGTCCACCGCCTCGGCGTTGTTGCGTTCCCGGTCCGTATCCTCAATGCGCAACAGGAACTTGCCGCCGCGCCCACGGGCGTAGAGCCAGTTGAACAGGGCCGTGCGGGCGCCGCCGATGTGCAGATAGCCGGTGGGCGAGGGGGCAAAGCGAACAACGGGGGCTGCGCCGGATTTCGAGACGTCGGTCATGATGGCTTTCAGATATTAATCTTTGGGCTGAGCGCTACTGCGCCGGTGTTGCGCGGCGTGTAGCATAGGCGGCCGAGACGGGTAAGGCCCGGCGCGTTCATGCTTGGGTGGGGACCGAAATGACGGGGGAGGGCGTGTATGGAGCCCAGGAAGGTGCGCTAGGCCCCCGGCTTGCGCCTTTCGCTCGCCTGCGCGACACGCTGGAGACTGAGCGCGAGCATTGGTTCGTGTTCCAACCCGTGTTTTTCGGCCTCGGCATCGGCACATACTTCGCGATACCAGTGGAGCCGCCGCTTTGGACGGTGATCGCCGTGTTGGTGCTGGCCGGGCTGGCTTATGCCGGCTCGCGCGGTTTTCTCGCGATCGTCTTGGGGATGGTTGCCGTCGCTGCCGCGGGTTGCGCCGTTGCCAAGCTGCGGACGGAGTACGTCAGGGCGCCCGTGCTCGAAAAGCGGGTGGGGCCGGTGCAGGTCACGGGCACCGTCGTGCTCGTGGAGCCGATGGCCAAGCGCGGCCAGCGCCTAACGCTCAGCGTTATCGCTATCGAGGGGTTGGCTGCCGAGAGGCTTCCTGAGCGCGTGCGCATCCGAGCCATGAAGCCGCTGGCCGGACTGAAGCCGGGTGATGCCGTGCGGGTACGAGCGACGCTTGCGCCTCCGTCGGGACCGGCGTTGCCGGCGGGGTATGATTTCGCCAGGACGGCTTGGTACCAGGGCCTTGGCGGTGTCGGCTTCAGCCTCGGGCTGCCGGAGCAAGTCGCCGAATTACCAGCTGCATCGTTCCAGGCCTCGGCTGTTATCGCGCGCGTGCGGCAGGCGATCGGCGCGCGCATCGTGGCGGCGTTGCCGGGCGAGGCCGGCGCGATCGCCAATGCGCTCATCACGGGAGAACGCGGCGGAATTTCCGAAGCCACGAATGACGCCTTTCGCGACGCCGGGCTCTACCACATCCTGTCGATCTCAGGCCTGCACATGGTGATCATGGCGGGCGCCGTTTTTTACGCGGTGCGGCTGGTGTTGGCGTGCTTTCCATCCATCGCGCTGCGCTATCCCATCAAGAAGTGGGCGGCGGCCGCGGCTGCTATCGCCGCGCTGGGCTATCTGCTGATTTCGGGCTCGGCGTTTGCCACCGTGCGCTCCTACATCATGATCTCGATCATGTTTGCAGCCGTGCTGCTGGACCGTCCGGCGCTGGCCATGCGCAACATCGCGCTTGCGGCGCTCGTCATCCTCGTCGCCTTTCCGGAAAGCCTGCTGGACGTGGGTTTCCAAATGTCGTTTGCGGCGGTCGTTGCCCTGGTGGCCGCGTACGAGTGGATCAATGCCAAGCGGCAGGCTGCTGCCAGCTGGCGGCGCAGCGTGTTTGGCCGGGGGGCCATGTTCTTCGGTGGCATTGTATTGTCGACCATCGTGGCGGGCGTGGCTGTAGCGCCGTTTGCGGCCTACCACTTCCACACCAGCCAGCAGTTTGCGGTTCTGGCGAACCTCATCACCATCCCCGTGTGCAACCTTATTGTCATGCCGGCGGCGCTGCTGGCGCTGGTTCTGATGCCGTTCGGCCTGGAATGGATCGCGCTCGGCATCATGGGCGCGGGCATCGACGTGATGGTCTGGTGCGCGAAATGGACGGCGTCGATACCGGGAGCCGTCAGCCACATCCGGGCCATCCCGCTGTCGGCCTTCCTGCTGATGGTGGCGGGCGGCTTATGGCTCACGCTGTGGCCGTCGCGTGCGCGTGTGCTCGGTATCGCCGGCTTTGCGGCGGGCCTGGCGTTGACGCCGATGCTGCCGCGGCCGGATGTTTTGGTCGGCCGCGACGGCGCGCTCGTGGCGGTGCGCAGCGGCGAAGATGGCCGCTACACCGCGCTGGCGTCACGGGGTTCGAACTTCGAGCTCAAGCGCTGGCTGGAGCATGACGGTGACCCGCGCGACGTTCGGGCGGCAACGTACTCGGCAAAAGCTCCGGCAGGTGTTCGCTGTGACGGCATCGCCTGCAACGCCGCGGTGAAGTCGCGTACGGTTGCCGTCGTCCGGCACCCGGCGGCGCTGCGCGA
Source organism: Hyphomicrobiaceae bacterium (assembly GCA_030655135.1). Classification (GTDB taxonomy): domain Bacteria; phylum Pseudomonadota; class Alphaproteobacteria; order Rhizobiales; family Hyphomicrobiaceae; genus JAKAXS01. The sequence continues at coordinate 21,576 of JAURWC010000042.1, forward strand.
CGACTGCGCGCGCGCCAACATCCTCGTTCTCGATATTCCGCGGCCGCGCGGATGCGATCAGCCCGCGACGGTGATTGACTTCTTCGGTTTGCGCCGCCTCGGCACGCACGCCGTCTACCTCGAAGACGACGGCCGCGTGCGCGTCGAAACGGTTGCGCAGTATCGCGGCGAGCGGCCTTGGGCGCCTGCGCCGGCGCTGCCCCAGCCGCGCATTGTGGATAGATCGGCGCCGCCGCCCGCCGCTAGTGCTGCGTCTGCGCCCGATGCCGAACTTCGTCCCGAGGCTGAAGGCGAGGATGACCCCCGCTTCGATCAGGAATGACTGCCGCTGCGTGATTACTCCGCAGCGTCGTCCGGCTTCTGGAAACGCGCAATGAGGCTGGAGGCGTCCCAGCGGCCGCCACCCATCTTCTGGATTTCGGCGAAGTAGCCGTCAACCATCTTGCCCAGTGGAAGCTGGGCGCCGTTGTTGCCGGCTTCGGTGAGGCAGATACCGATGTCTTTCTTCATCCAGTCGACGGCGAAGCCGAAGTCAAATTCTCGCGCGTGCATCGTCTTCCAGCGGTTGTCGAGATACCAGGATTGGGCCGCGCCCTTGCCGATCGTTTCCATGACGGCTTCGACGTCGAGCCCGGCGCGTTCGGCGAAGTGAATGGCCTCGGCGGCGCCCTGCAGCACGCCGAGGATGGCGATTTGGTTGACCATCTTCGTCAGCTGGCCGGCTCCCGATGGGCCGATCAGGCGCGCCATGCGGGCATAGCTCGCGATCAGTGGCTCGGCGCGGCGGAACGCGTCGGTGTCACCGCCCATCATAACGGTCAGCACGCCGTTTTCGGCGCCCGCCTGGCCGCCGGATACGGGGGCGTCGAGGAAGTGCAGGCCGCGGCCGGAGGCCTCAAGCGCCAGCTCGCGAGCGACGCCGGCGGAAGCCGTGGTGTGGTCTGTGAATACGGCGCCTGCCTGCATGGCGGCGAAGGCGCCATCGGGGCCGATTGTAACGTGCCGCAGGTCGTCGTCGTTGCCGACGCAGGCGAAGATGAACTCAGCTCCGCGGGCGGCTTCCGCTGGTGAGGCAGCGGCCTTGCCGCCGTTCTCGGCCACCCAGGCCTGGGCCTTGGCGGCCGTGCGGTTGTAGACGGTGACATCGTGGCCGCCTTTTTGGGCCAGGTGGCGCGCCATAGGGCCGCCCATGACGCCTAAACCGATCCAGGCAACCTTGGCCATGTTCATCTCCCGTAAGGTTTCTTCATTCTGGGCATGGTTTTACGGCAAGGTTCGCGGCATACAAGGCCCGCGGCGACGCCGCTGGCCCGCGCGGCGGCGCGGCTGCAATCAAACCGCGGTCCAAGAGAGACAATGAGCCAGCTTCCATCCACCCTGCCGGTCAAGCCCGAGGATATCCGAACGGCAGCCGAGGTCCTCAAGGGCTCGGTGATCGATACGGATTTCGACTTCAGCCGCACGCTGTCGTCAAACCTGGGTTGCGAAATCTGGCTGAAGTTCGAGAACCTGCAGTTCACCGCCGCCTACAAAGAGCGCGGGGCGCTCAACAAGCTGTCTTCGTTGACTGAGGAAGAATGCGAGCGCGGCGTCATCGCCATGTCGGCGGGCAATCACGCGCAGGGGGTGGCCTATCATGCAGGGCGGCTCGGTATCCCGGCGACCATCGTGATGCCGGAAGGTACGCCCACGGTGAAGGTGCGCAACACCAAGAAGCTCGGCGCCAGGGTGATCCTGCACGGCCAGACGTTCGATGACGCGGCCGCTTTCGCGCTGGGGCACGGCAAGGAGAAGGGCCTGGTCTTCATTCATCCGTTCGACGATCCGCTGGTGATCGCGGGGCAGGGCACGGTCGCACTGGAGATGATGCGCGTTGCTCCGGAACTCGACACCATTATCGTGCCGATCGGCGGAGGCGGGCTGATCTCGGGCGTCAGCATCGCCGCCAAGTCGATCAAGCCGTCGATCCAGATCGTGGGTGTGCAGGCCTCGCTCTATCCGTCGATGTACAACGTGATCAAGAACGCGAAGCTGCCCGTGCAGGGCGACACGCTGGCGGAAGGCATCGCCGTCAGAAACCCTGGGCAGATCACGCGGCAGATCGTGCGCGAGATGGTCGACGACATCATGCTCGTCGGCGAGAACCTGATTGAGGAAGCCGTCTGCTCGCTGATCTCAATTGAGAAAACGGTGGTGGAGGGTGCGGGTGCAGCGGGTCTCGCTGCCATCATGGCCGATCCGCGCCGTTTCGCCGGCCGCAAGGTGGGCCTGATCCTATGCGGAGGAAACATCGATACGGGCTTGCTGGCCAGTGTGCTCACCCGTGATCTGGCGCGCCAGGGCCGTCTCAGTCAATTGACACTGGACCTGCCGGACCGTCCAGGTCAGCTGGCGCGCGTTTCGGGTGCGATCGGAGAGGCAGGAGCCAACATCGTCGAGGTCTATCACCAGCGCGTGTTCACCGAGCTGCCGGCGCGGGGGACCGAACTGGATCTCGTGATCGAGACGCGCGATCGCGATCATCTGGAAGCGACGGTCGGTAAGCTGGAGGCGTGCGGCTATCGCGTGGTGATCAAGGGAACAGGGGCCTAAGCGTCAAAATCGGGGGGCCATAATGGATCTGGGCCCCACCTCCGTTAAGAGGCAGGGCCCAAGGCATTGCACGGCAGTAGAAGAATTCGGTCAGATCGCCAGTGACCCAATCAGGATCACGGCGGAGACCAGGAAAAGGGCGATCGGAAGCTTTGCCCAAATGCGGTTGGAGACGGTACCGGTTTTGCTAAAATCGGAGTCCATGAGGCCTCGCGGTAGGCAGTCAGAAACAAAATCCATTGGCAAAACGGTAACCACTAACGCGCCGTTAGTCCAATCCCGGCCCGCAACATAGCTAATTGAGAGATCGTTGATTTTACCTTTCGTTAAGGTCTGCTGGTGCAGCCGGCCGAGAAACCGCTATAGGACGGGCCGGAAAGCGAGTGCGCGGGGCTTTGCGGGTGTATGGGTAAAATTGGAAAGATCGTCTGCCGGGGTGCGGCCCGCTTAGCTGCCTTGGCGCTGGTTGGCTTCATCTCCACAGCGGCACGTTCTCCCGTGATTGCCCAGAACGGCCAGCTGCCCGCTACCCCGGCCGCCGCCGAGACTGCCCTTGCCGTCGTGCCGGGCCCCGCCGAGACGGCACGCGCCATTCTCGACAAGCATTGTGCCCGTTGCCATCAACGGGGCCGCGGCGAGCCAGCTGCCACCCAGGCCCTCGACTATGTCCTCGACATCGAGCAGTTGGCACGGGCCAACACCTTCGTGATGCCCGGCCGGCCGGACGCATCACGGCTCTACTCTGTGATGATTTCCGGCCATGTTCCCGCACAGGTCTATGACGCGGCTAACCCTGGCCCCACTGCGGAGGAGATCGATCAGGTGCGCGGCTGGATCGAGAGCCTGGAGCAGCAGGATCCGCCCGCGTGTCCCGAGCGCCGGCAAGTGACGTTGGCAGACGAAGGGCGCGCGCTCGCAAATCTTCGGGGTCCGGGGGGCGCCGCGCTGAAGGGGATCCGCTTCATCTCGCTGGCGGCGTATCAGAACGGCTGCGCGAGTGCCGGAGAGATGGAGGCCAAACGCCGCGCCGTCGGCGATCTGGTCACGGGACTGCGGACAACGCTTGTTGAGTTCGATTTGCCGCTGGCTGCCGACGATATGCCCATCCTCGCTGTGCGGCTGGGCGACATGGGCTGGGATCCATCGCAGTGGGATGCTTTAGCGGCCCAAGCAGGCGCCCCGCAGTTGACGGACGCGGCTCTGGTCGAGGCTTATGGGACTGAGACACCGCTTATCGATGTGCGCGATCTGGCTTCGGCCGCGATGGCTAGCGGACACTTTCCCGCGCTCGCGTCGCTTGGGCGTGAGGCGTCCAAATTTATTCGCGATGGTACTGCCAGTGTCGATTTGGCCAAAGCTTCGGCCGACATTGGCCGGGTTCCAGAGTCCTTGCTTGAACAGCTGGCGACTGTGCAAGGCGCGACGGAGGGCTACGCGATCGCGCTGCGTCAGGGAACGATCTCTGGGCCCGCATGGCGTGAGCTGCGAAGCCTGCTGGCGCGCTCGGGTTCGCAAGGGAGCCCGTTGGCATACTCCGACAAGGCGCCACTGCACGAGCCCGCGCGCCTCGATGTGGCGCTCTGGACGGACAAGCTGACGTATCAGAAGGGTGACGTCGTCGCGCTGACGGCACAGGCCAATCGCGATTGCAATCTGACCGTCATAAACGTCGATACACAAGGTGAAGCGACTGTGCTCTTTCCCAGCGATTCTGATCCGGACAATGCAGTGAAGGCTGGCGCGAAGGTCCGGATTCCCAGCGACATCGAACCCTATCTGCTGCGGGCCAACGCCAGCGGGACGGAAACCTTCATTGCGGTTTGCACGCTCAACCGCAAGCGCATGCTGGGCATCGACCAGGATTTCGAAAAGCAGCGGTTCAGCATGCTCGGGAACTGGCGGACGTTCCTGAAGACGGCGGCGACGCGCGAAACTCTGGTAGGACGGCGCGATACGCCGCGGCAAAGACGGGCGCGGATCAAGGCGGTGGCGGCCCAGGCGGCGACGGTGACGGCGCCTGAGCAAGAAGCCCGTACCGCGATCTACGTCAAGATCGAGTAACGCTCGCTGGCCTTGAGGCCGGCAATCACGCCGGCAACGATGGCAGCGGCAGCGACGATCGATCCGGCGGCGAGCGTGGACAGGCCGGTTATGCCTTGTCCGATGCTGCAGCCCAGAGCCAGTACGCCGCCAACGCCCATCAGCAGACTGCCCGCGAGGTTGCGCAGGGTGTCGCGCGTGTCAGCGAATGTCGACAGGTGAAAGGTGCCGCTTGCGACAGCGGCTATCGCCGCACCGAGGAGTGTTCCCGCAACGGCCATGACGGCGAACCCGGGCATGCCGAGGGCGGTGGCGCGCTTCAGCCAATCCATGCTGTCGGCGACAGGCTTCACGAACGTCAGGGATTGGGCCTGCACCGGCATGTCTGCGAACTCGTCGTAGGCGAGGCCGGTGAGTGCCCAGCCGGCGGCAACGCAAAGACCTGCAACGATCCCCGCCGACAGATGGTTGGGCGAGGCAAGAAAGGTTCTGTCAGCCAGACAGAAGACCAGCAGCGCGGCAGCGGCGAGCAGGCCGGCCATCAGGCCGTGGGCGGTAGTTAGCGTATAGGGCTGTGCGACGCTGGTGGCGTTTACGAACGCGACGCGGACCGGACCCAAAATGCCGCCCAACGTTACCATGACGACGACGCCGACGACGAGCAGCGAGAGCAATGCCCTCAAGTCGCCGGATCCGGCGCGGATCAGGTTACGGCTGACGCAGCCGCCGGTCAGCACCATGCCAAAGCCGAAAAGCAATCCTCCGAGGATGTGCCCGCCGAGCGGCATCGGGCCGAGGCGATAAAGCGAGCCATCAAGGTTCACGATTTCCGCCGCGTGAAGCGCCTGAGCTGACGCCACGGCAATCGCGATGGCTAGCCCCCACGCGCGCAAACGGCGCTTGTCGCCGAACAACGTCCAATCGGAAATTGCGCCGAGGGTGCAGAAGCCGGTGCGCTGGGCCATGGCGCCGAACACGAGGCCGATCAGCAGTCCGCCGATCGCGAGGCTGGCTGCCGGGTTTTGCAGAACAATGGCGTGAAGCTGGTTCATGTTCGGCCAGTGCCTGATGGAAGTGCCTGGCGAGAGGCCTATCGGGAGGACCTGTCCGAGGTCCTCCCTAAAACGCAAAGAGCAAGGCGAAGCCCTGCTCTCTGGTAAGCGACTGCACTGTGAGTGACGAAATCGGACGCTTTGCGCGCCTCGGTGATCTCGTAGAAGCCTTCGGCAAACGCACCTCGTTCAGGAAGTGCAATCCGTGGCTGCTTAGTTCTCCCTAGACCTGGGCGCTCGAGTCACACGTGACATGTGCTCCTGGACCCTTGCCGTTCGACGCGCGGAACATAACCGAAGGGCGTCCCTTTGTCACGGGTTTCCGCTCAGAAAAAAAGCTGTTGCCTAAACAGTTTGCAGATTGCCGATAACGTCAAGTGACGGTTGGCCGGAAGCGCGATGCGCGGCCTGCAAAACGGGCATTCGGATACGTGCAGGGCAGTCGAGCATTGCCCTTAACCAGTTTCCTGGCTATGAGCGCGCATCGATTTTTTTTCAGCCTTGCCGCTGTCCGGTGATGCAGCCGGGCGGTGCAGCCGCGACGGGTATCAATGCTTCTCTCACGCTACTTCCTGCCAGTTCTCCGCGAAACGCCGAAGGAAGCCGAGATCGTCTCGCATCAGCTGATGCTGCGAACCGGAATGGTGAAACAGTCGGCTGCGGGCATCTACTCCTGGCTTCCGCTCGGCTTGCGCGTACTAAAGAAAATCGAAGGGATCGTGCGCGAGGAGCAGAATCGCGCGGGTGCCATCGAAGTGCTGATGCCGACGATCCAGTCGGCCGACCTTTGGCGGGAATCGAAGCGCTACGATGCTTACGGCAAAGAGATGCTGCGCATCACCGACCGGCACGAGCGCGATCTTCTGTTCGGGCCGACCGCCGAAGAGGTGATCACCGCGATCTTCCGCGACAGCGTGAAGAGCTACAAGGATCTGCCCAAGAACCTCTACAATATACAATGGAAGTTCCGCGACGAGATCCGCCCGCGTTTCGGCGTGATGCGCGGGCGCGAATTCCTGATGAAGGACGCCTACTCGTTCGACCTCACCCCGGATGCCGCGCGCGCCGCCTATCAGCGTATGTTCGTCGCCTACCTGCGCACCTACGCACGCATGGGCCTGCGCTCCATTCCGATGGCTGCGGATACGGGGCCGATCGGCGGTGACCTGAGCCACGAGTTCATCGTTTTGGCGGAAACGGGCGAGAGCCAGGTGTTCTGCGACAGGGAATTGATCGAAGGCGCCATTCCGCCCGCCGATACCGATTTCTTCGGCGATCTTTCGCCCATCATGACGGCGTGGACTTCGAAGTATGCGGCGACCGACGAGAAGCACGACGCGGCGCGATTCGAGGCTGAAGTGCCTGAAGCACGGCGCGTCACGGCGCGAGGCATCGAGGTCGGCCACATCTTTTATTTCGGCACAAAATACTCCGAGCCGATGGGCGCGCGCGTGCAGGGACCGGATGGCCAGATGGTCACGCTGCAGATGGGATCCTATGGCGTGGGCGTCTCGCGCCTTGCCGGTGCCATTATCGAGGCGTCCCACGATGCTGCCGGCGTCATCTGGCCGGTGCCTGTGGCGCCGTTCGAAGCTGGCCTCATCAATCTGAAAGCCGGCGACGCGGCGACCGATGCGGCCTGCGGCGATGTCTATGCCAAGTTGCGCAATGCAGGCATCGATGTGCTGATGGACGATACGGACGAGCGGGCGGGCGGCAAGTTCGCGACCATGGACCTGATCGGACTGCCTTATCAGCTGATCATCGGGCCCAAGGGCGTGAAGGCTGGCGAGGCCGAACTCAAGGACCGCCGCAGCGGCAACCGCGAGACGCTACCAATCGAGGCGGCGACCGCAAAACTGGTCGAGGCCGTAACGAGCCAGCGTGTGCTGGCCTGACGACGGCATCAGGGAGACGCGCGTGAGCAGACCCGGCGATACGAGACCCTTTGCAGCGTTCGAGTGGCGCCTTGCCTCGCGCTACTTGCGGCCGCGCCGCAGCGAGGGCTTCATCTCGGTCACGGCCGGCTTCTCGATCGCCGGCATCATGATCGGCGTCGCGGCGTTGATTGCTGTCACCTCGGTGATGAACGGCTTTCGCTCGGAGCTGTTTTCCAAGACGATGGGGCTAAATGGCCATGCCGTGGCCGTGCGCATTGGCGAGGCGTTCACCGACTACGAGGCCGCGGCGGCCAAGGTCGCGGCGGTTCCTGGCGTCACTGCCGCGTTACCCCTAGTCGAGGGGCAGGTTTTGGTGTCGGCGGCAACGGGCGGCTTTGGTGCGTTCGTGCGCGGCGTTTCGGAAAATAGTGTCAAGTCGGTCCCGCTGGTTGCGAAGAACGTGCTCGCGGGCACGCTCGACGGGTTTGATCACCAGACCGGCATCGCCGTTGGTATCGGCATCGCCAATTCGCTCGGCGTCAACGTGGGCGACAGCATCACGCTGGTCTCGCCGCGTGGATCTTCGACGCCGTTTGGCGTGACACCGCGTGTCAAATCTTATCCGATCTCGACGATCTTCGAGCTTGGCCAGTCCGGCTACGACAAGTCGGTCATATTTATGCCGCTGGCAGAAGCGCAACGCTTCTTCAATAAGAAGGACGAGGTCGACCTTCTCGAGATTTTCGTGACCAATCCAGACCAGGTGGACACCGCCGGTATCCGCGCGGCAACCGGCGGCACGCTGCAGGTCTCCGATTGGCGGACGCGCGATTCCATGTACGCCAACATGCTCGTGGTCGAGCGCAACGTGATGTTCATCATCCTATCGCTGATCGTCATCGTGGCGGTGTTCAACATCATCGCCGGCTTGCTGATGCTGGTGAAAGACAAGGGCCGCGACATTGCCGTACTGCGCACCATGGGTGCCACCAGCGGGGCGATCATGCGCGTGTTTCTGATCACCGGCGCCTCGATTGGCGCCGTAGGTGCCGTGCTCGGCTTCATCTTCGGAATTATCATCAGCTGGAACATCGAGGGTATCCGCAAGGCGCTGTCCTGGCTGTTCGGCATCAATCTGTATGACAAGTCGATCTACCTGCTCAGCCAAATGCGCGCGGACATCAATCCTGTCGAGGTCGCGGTGATCGTGTTTACGGCCTTCGTGCTGGCGGTGCTGGCGACGATCTATCCGTCGTGGCGGGCCTCGCGGCTCGATCCCGTCGAAGCACTGCGATACGAGTGAGGGAAGCGCCAACCGTGCTGCAACAGACCCAACCCGTCCTCTCGCTGGAAGAGCTGCGCCGCACCTTCAAACAGGGCGAACGCGAGATTACCGTGCTGAATGGCGCTTCGGCGCAAATCTGGCCAGGGCAGGCGGTGGCGCTCGTCGGGCCCTCGGGGGCGGGCAAGTCGACGCTGCTGCATATCGCCGGCCTGCTGGAGACGCCGACCGGCGGCCGCGTCATCATCAACGGGCGCGACTGCTCGCGCCTCGACGATGCCAGCCGCACGCGCATCCGGCGCGCGGAGATGGGCTTCATCTACCAGTTCCATCAGTTGCTGCCTGAGTTCTCGGCCATTGAGAACGTGGAGATGCCGCAGATTATCCAGGGCCGCCGCAAGCGCGAGGCCAAGGAGCGGGCGCGCGAACTGCTGACGTCGCTGGGCCTGGGCGAACGCCTGGACCATCGGCCTGCCCAGCTTTCCGGTGGTGAGCAGCAGCGCACCGCGATCTGCCGGGCGCTGGCGATCCGGCCGAAGTTCATCCTGGCTGATGAACCAACGGGCAATCTGGACCCGAACACCTCGGAGCGGGTGTTCACCGAGCTGATCCACCTGATCCATAGCCAGGGCGTGGCGGCCCTGATCGCTACCCATAACCTGGCGCTGGCGGCTCGTATGGACCGCGTTCTGCGGCTTGAAGACGGGTTGCTGAAGGAAGGCATGCCTGCCACCGTGATCTAGTCATCGGGGCTCGACGGCCGTTGTGGCCGGATTAGCAGTCGCGGCTTGAAATCAGCAGATTTGCGACGATTTCAACAGCCCGTCATATCCCGCGCTCCTTGACCACGGGGTGGCGGCTGGGCCTGATACAACCATGAACGCACCGATTCAGACTCCCGCCAGCGGGACGCCCTTGAAGCGCGCCATCGGCCCGCGATTCGTTCACCTGAAGGTGCATTCGGCCTATTCGCTTCTCGAAGGCGCACTGCCGATCGGCAAGCTGGCAAAGCTCGCCGTAGGCTACGAGATGCCGGCGCTGGCGCTGACGGATACGAACAACCTGTTCGGCGCGCTGGAGTTCTCCGACAAGCTGGCTGGCGCCGGGGTTCAGCCCATCACGGGTGTGTCGCTGGCGATCGATTTCGTCGAGAAGAAGCCGGATCGCTTCGCGGCCGCGGCGAACGCGCTCAAGGCGCCGCCCGCGCAACGCGATGGGCTCGTGGCGCTCTATGCCATGAACGATGCGGGCTACGCCAACCTCATGAAGATCGTGTCGCTGGCGCATCTCGGCGTGGGCGAGGCGGAGGCGCCGCACGTCACGGCAGAACAGCTTGCACGTTATGCGGACGGTTTGATTGCCTTGACCGGTGGCCCCCAGGGGCCGATCGACGGTGCGATCCGGGATGGGCAGATCGCAGTCGCGCAGTCGCGATTGACTACGCTGCAAACGATGTTCGGCAACCGCCTCTACGTGGAGCTGCAACGGCATGGCATGCCGGCCGAAGCCGCCGTCGAGCCGCAGTTGATATCGCTCGCCTACCAATTGGCGCTGCCGTTGGTCGCGACGAATGAGGCCTACTTCGGCTCGCCCAGCGACTACGAGGCGCACGACGCGCTGATCTGCATCGCCGAGGGCAGTTACGTCTCTGAAGACAATCGCCGCCGGCTGTCGCCGGAGCATTACTTCAAATCGGCCGATGAGATGGCGACGCTGTTCTCCGACCTGCCGGAGGCGCTGGCCAATACGCTGGAAATCGCCAAGCGCTGCGCGTTCCGGCCCAAGGGCCGCAAACCGATCCTGCCGCGCTTCGTCGCGACGACCCAAGGCGTGTCGGACGCAGATCAACTTGCGGCCGAGGCCGACGAATTGAAGCGCCAGGCTGAGGAGGGGTTGGCCGCGCGCCTTGCGGTAACCCAGCTGGCGGACGGCTTCACGCGCGAGGACTACGAAAAACGGCTCGCGTTCGAAGTCGACGTGATCACCAAGATGAAGTTTCCCGGCTACTTCCTGATCGTCGCCGACTTCATCAAGTGGTCGAAGACGCATGGCGTCCCGGTCGGTCCCGGCCGTGGTTCGGGCGCGGGCTCCGTCGTTGCCTGGTCGTTGACGATCACGGATCTCGATCCGCTGCGCTTTGGCCTGCTGTTTGAACGCTTCCTCAATCCGGAACGCGTGTCGATGCCGGACTTCGACATCGACTTCTGCCAGGAGAAGCGCGACCAGGTCATCCGCTACGTGCAGGAAAAGTACGGTAAGGATCGCGTCGCCCAGATCATCACGCACGGCAAGCTGCAGGCGCGGGCCGTGCTGCGCGACGTGGGCCGTGTGCTGCAGATGCCGTACGGTCAGGTCGACAAGCTGTGCAAGATGGTGCCGAACAATCCGGCCAATCCTGTCACGCTGCCCGAGGCCATCGAGAGCGAACCCAAGCTGCAGGAGGCGCGCGACAGCGAGCCGATCGTGGCGCGCCTGCTGGAGATCGCGCAGAAGCTGGAAGGCCTTTACCGCCACGCCTCGACGCATGCCGCCGGCATGGTGATCGGCGACCGCCCGCTCGACGAACTGGTGCCGCTTTATCGCGACCAAAAGACAAATACGCCGGTCACCCAGTTCAACTGGAAGATGGTCGAGGCGGCGGGCCTGGTGAAGTTCGACTTCCTCGGCCTCAAGACGCTGACTGTTCTGCAGAAGGCACTCGACCTCATCGAGCGCGGGCGCGGTCAAAAGATCGATCTCGCCACGCTGCCGCTCGACGACAAGCGATCGTACGACCTGTTGGCCAAGGCCGACACTGTTGGCGTGTTCCAGCTTGAATCGACGGGCATGCGCGAGAGTTTGAAGCGCCTGAAGCCCGACCGCTTCGAAGACATCATCGCCATGGTGGCGCTCTACCGCCCCGGTCCGATGGACAACATCCCGACCTACATCAACCGCAAGCATGGAGAAGAGCCGGTTGATTGCCTGCATTCCTTGCTGGAAGGCATCCTGAAGGAAACCTACGGCGTCATCATCTATCAGGAACAGGTGATGCAGATTGCCCAGGTGATGGCGGGATACTCGCTCGGCGACGCTGACCTGTTGCGCCGCGCGATGGGCAAGAAAGACAAGGCGGAGATGGCCAAGCAACAGGCCCGCTTCGTCGAGGGTGCACTGCGCAACGGCGTCAAAAAGAACGAAGCGGTCTACATCTTCGAGCTGGTCGATAAGTTTGCTGGCTACGGCTTCAACAAGAGCCATGCAGCCGCTTACGCGCTCGTCAGCTATCACACGGCGTACCTGAAGGCGAACTTCCGCGAGGAATTCCTCGCCGCGTCGATGACGCTGGACATGGGCAACACCGACAAGCTGTCGATGTTCGCTGCCGAGGCGCGCCGCAGCGGCATCGTGGTGAAGCCCCCGTGTGTGAATTCTTCCGACGTCGACTTCCTGGCTGAGCCGCCGAAGGCTGCTCGCTCGGCAGATCCCAAGGCGCCTGAACCGCGCGGTGCGATCCGCTACTCGCTGGCTGCGCTGAAGAACATCGGCGCCTCTGCGGTAGCGACGATCGTGACGCAGCGCGAGGCCAAGGGCCCGTACAAGTCGCTCGCTGATTTCGCCTCTCGCCTCGATCCGAAGGCGTTGAACAAGCGGGCGCTGGAAACGCTGAGCATGGCCGGCGCCTTCGACGCACTGGAGCCGAACCGCGCGCTCGTGAAGGGCAACGTCGACCTGATCATGGGCGAAGCCAACCGGCGGGGCGCCGACGCCGCCATCGGCATGATTGATATGTTTGGTGGCGCGGACGTCGCGCCGCAGTTGCCTCTGCGCGCGGCGGCGGCCTGGACGCCGATGGAGAAGCTGCAGCAGGAATTCGACGCCATCGGCTTCTTCCTTTCCGGTCATCCGCTCGACCAGTACGAGAAGGTGCTGGCCAAGCTGGGGGTGCGCCGCTTCACCGATTTTGAAGCGCTGGCCGAGCAAGGTGCGAAGGGCGGGCGGCTGGCCGGTATCGTCATCGCCGCGCGCGAACGCCGCTCGCAGAAGGGCAACAAGTTCGCCTTCGCCATGTTCTCCGATACCAGTGGGCAATTCGAAGCCGTCATCTTCTCCGACACGCTGGCGCAGGCCGGGAGCTTGCTGGAAGCGGGTACGCCGTTGCTGCTGACAGTCGAAGCCGAGCGCGACGGCGAGACGCTGAAGATGCGCGTGCAGGGCATGGAGTCGTTGGATCGGGCGGCGGAGGGCGTGGGCCGTGGTTTGCGGCTGGTAATGGATCCGCGGCAGATGAAAGTCGCCGACGTCAAGAAGATGCTCAAGCCTGGTATGAAAGGTGCAATCGAAATTCAGTTGGCGTTGCCGTCGAACGAGGTTGTGATCGCTGTCCCGGGGCGTTGGGACGTCTCACCCGTTCAGGCCGGCAATCTTTCGACGTTGCCTGGTGTACTGGAGGTTCTGGAGATCTAAGAGCGCTTCGAGTTCGAGCAGAAGCGCGGACAATCGAAATCGTCACGGGGGTGCACGATGACCTACGATATCCGTCTCTTCTCGCAATCGACGCATTGCGTATCTGTGCTGCAGCTTCAGTCGGCGTTGGATGATTGCCGCTTCGAGGTTCTCGACGGGGACGACGCGGTCTGGACCCAGTTGCTCGTCACGTCGCTCTACGGCGACGAGATCTGCATCGTCGAACGCGCCAGCCGCCGCCTGATGTCGAAGGAAATCGACGCACTGCGCGATGACCTCGACGAGTGCAGCCCAAGGTCCGCAGCGCTTTGGGCCGATGCCTTCATCGCCTCGTCGCGCGTGCTGTACGGCTGCAGGTATCTTTCGTTTGGGATGTCGCACGTCTATGCGGCGGTGCCGAGCAGCGTGATGTGGGCCATCCAATCGATTGTGGATAGCGGCATCATCCACGCCGACGGGCAGGGCTTTTCCAACGAGGAGGGGTATCAAATCACCTGGGAGTTCTCCGATCGCGTGCAGGGGCCGCGGCAGATGGCTGTCCTGGGCGATGGCGGGCGGTGGCAGCCGTTTGAAATGGACCTCGGTGACGACCAGCAGCGGGCGGCGTTCCGGGCAGGAGCCCGGCCGGCCGGCGTCGAACTTCTCGAGTTCAATTAGTGCACGTTCCCTCTCTATAGAGTCAAATCTCCTTGTGTGAACGTGCTCTAATTCTTTGCTTCTGAGTCTGATTCACGTCCTCGATGCGAGTGGAAGTGCTCCCATCTCAAACGATCAGGCTCTAGCGACGGATCGGCCGGTGCCGTCCGTTTGATCGCCTGAGATCACAGCAACGCCTGCCCGAAATTCGGACTTGCCCGGAATTGCGGACAGGAGTGAAATCTCAGCATTGCGCCTATTGTGCGCCTCGCGGAGGCCTGCCGGTGACAACGTCCCGCTTCAAGTCCGGAGCGATGGCCCTCTCGGGGCTTTTGGCCGTGTCGGCGCTTCTCACGTTTCACCTCAGCAAGGCGCAGGCTGTTGCCCGCAGCTGCCCGGTGGTGCTGCAGGACGCCAAACGCCTCGTGCTGGTGACGGCGGGAACGATCGACAGCAAGCACGGCATCCTACAGACGTTCGAGCGCGACACGCCCCAGTCACCCTGGCAGGCCGCATCAGGCCCCCAGCCCGCGATGCTGGGTGACCAAGGCATCGCCTGGGCGCAAGGCTATCAGTCGTATGCACAGCCGGGCGAACCCATTCAGGTGGAAGGCGACAACCGCTCGCCCGCCGGCGTTTTCCCGCTGGGGCAGACGTTCGGGTTCGACCATGCCGGCACGCCGCTGCATATCTCGCTGGAGAACAACCGCCACATCTGCGTCGATGACCTGGCTTCTCCGCTCTACAATCGGATCGTCAGCCGTGAAGTAGCGGGTCCCGGCACGCACGCCGAGGAGATGCGATCGATCGCGACGTACCGCCGTGGCATCGTGATCGACTTGCCGACCAATCGGGAGAGCCGCACCGGCTCGTGCATTTTCCTGCACGTCTGGAACAACGAGGGTACGGGCACCGCGGGCTGTATCGGCCTACCGGAGAACAGCGTCGAAGAGCTACAGGATTGGGGCGGCGGTGGTCAGGCCGTGATCGCTATTCTGCCTGGGTTGGCGCGAGAACGCCTGGGGCCCTGCCTGCCGCCTGTTTGACGGCCTTTTTGGCTACTCCTGTGGGTTGCCAAGGGTTTGAATTGCCCCTATAAGCCCGCTCATCTCACACGCGAACCCATGCGCATGGCGGATTAAAAGCCCCGTCACGTGCTCCGGTGGATGGCCGAAAGGCCAGTCTTCTCAAGGTTCGCGGAGGATTAACCGGAAAAGGATCTACACCTCATGACGCTTCCCGCGTTTCAGATGCGCCAGCTATTGGAAGCCGGCGTTCACTTCGGTCACCAGTCGCATCGCTGGAATCCCAAGATGCAGCCGTTCATCTACGGCGCTCGCAACAACATCCACATCGTCGACCTGACGCAGACGACGCCGCTGCTGCATCAAGCGCTCGTCAAGGTCTCCGACACGGTCGCCGGCGGCGGCCGCGTGCTGTTCGTGGCAACCAAGCGCCAGGCTTCTGACGCCATCGCCGACGCGGCCAAGCGCTGCGCCCAGTACTTCATCAACCACCGCTGGCTCGGCGGCACGCTGACCAACTGGAAGACCATTTCGCAGTCGATCCGCCGTCTGCGCCAGCTCGACGAGATCCTCGCCGATCCGCAGGGCCGCACCAAGAAGGAAGTGCTGAACGTTCAGCGCGAGCGCGACAAGCTCAACATGGCGCTCGGCGGCATCAAGGAAATGGGCGGCGTGCCTGACCTGCTGTTCGTGATCGACACGAACAAGGAAAGCATCGCCATCCTGGAAGCCCGCAAGCTCGGCATCCCAATTGTCGCCATCGTCGACACGAACTGCGATCCCGACGGCATCGACTTCCCGGTTCCCGGCAACGACGACGCCGGCCGTGCCATCACGCTCTATTGCGACCTCGTCGCGCGGGCGGCACTTGACGGCCTGGAACGCAGCCAGGGCGCCCAGGGCGTGGACGTTGGCGCATCCGAAGCCCCTCCGGCCGAGAACCTGCCGGAATTCGTGGGCATCGAAGGTGCCCGTGGCGAAGCCGACGACCTCAAGCGCATCACCGGCATCAATCCGAAGCTGGAACTGCGCCTCAACGACGCCGGCGTCTACCACTACTGGCAGATCGCCGACTTCGATGCCGATACGGTCGCCGCCTTGGACCGCAAGCTGCGCCTCAAGGGGCAGATCGCCAAGGACGACTGGGTCGCACAGGCCAAGAAGTTCGTTGCCGCCGCGGCCGTCTAACGCCGCGCCACGCACCACGTTTATCTTTTAGTCGCGGAGGTCCATCGGGGCCTCCGCCAACCAATGGGCACACCCATGGCAGACATTACCGCATCGATGGTCAAGGAACTGCGCGACAAGACCGGCGCAGGCATGATGGATTGCAAGAACGCGCTGAAGGAGACCGACGGCAATCTCGAAGCCGCTGTCGACTGGCTGCGCAAGAAAGGTCTCTCGAAGGCCGCAGGCAAGGCTGACCGCATTGCTGCGCAGGGCCTCGTCGGCCTAGTTGCCAAGGGCCGCCAAGGCGCCGTCGTCGAAGTGAATTCGGAAACGGACTTCGTTGCCCGTAACGCCCAGTTCCAAGAGATGGTGACGACCATCACCGACCTCGCGCTGAAGACCAACGGCGACCTGGCCAAGCTTCTTGCCGCACCTTATTCGGGTGGCAAGGAAACGGTCGAAGAGCACGTCAAGGAAGCCGTCGCCACGATCGGCGAGAACATGGGCGTACGCCGCACCGGCGCGCTTACGGTCAAGGAAGGCGTCGTCGCCGACTACGTTCACGGCAAGGTGCAGGACGGCTTGGGCAAGATCGGCACGCTGGTCGCGCTGGAAAGCGCGGGCGATGAGCCGTCGCTGTTCGAGTTCGGCCGCCAGCTGGCGATGCACATCGCTGCGACCAGCCCACTCGCTCTCGATCTCGCAGGCGTTCCTGCCGACACGCTGGAACGCGAAAAGGCGATCCTGCGCGACAAGAACCAGGGCAAGCCCGCCGGCGTGATCGACAAGATCATCGACAGCGGCATGAAGAGCTACGCCAAGGAATACACGCTACTTGAGCAGTCCTACATCCACGACCCGTCGAAGACGGTGGCGCAGGCTGTCAAGGACGCGGAGAAGGTGGCGGGTTCGGCCATCAAGGTTGCCGGCTTCCTGCGCTATGCGCTGGGCGAAGGCATCGAGAAGAAGACGGAAGACTTCGCAGCAGAAGTTGCCAAGACGGCTGCTGCCGCCGCCCGTTGATCCGGGAGGCTGGTGTAATGGCAAAGGCGATGCAGCTCCCATGAGCCGCGTCGCCTTTCGCATTCTGACGCCATGACGTTAAGCGAGATGTCCGGGCGATCTGTTTAGGGAGGCGATGATGACCGAACCTGAGACATCCGAATTCCTGGTCATTTCACGCGGGCAATGGGACCGGGACGCGTCACCGGAAACAATCCAGGCGGCCATCGATAGCTTCTATCCCTGGATCGAGCGGAACATCGCCGAAGGCAGGATGCGCGGTGGCTCGCGGCTGAAGCGTGAAGGGGCGACAGTGTCGCGTCAGGGCGTGGTGACCGACGGCCCCTATGGCGAGACCAAGGAATTGATTGGCGGCTACTGGACCATCTTGGCCGGCAGCCTGGACGAAGCGGCGCGGCTGGCTTCGCAGAACCCCTGCATGCCGCTGGGCCTGTTCTATGAGATCCGGCCACTCGATCCAGAACAGGCCAGTGCCTTCGTCCGCGCCAACGAAACGCCCGATGAGTAGCCGCTGGCTTGGCGCTTAGAGACCATTGCGGCGTGCAGAAGGGATGATCGCGGAAGCGAAGGCGTGTAAGAGCATGACGCAGCGTTGGACGGGCAGGAATGAGACCGTCACCAGGTGAGCGACAGGCAGATGCGGAGGCGGACATGACGGCAGGTCTCAAATACAAACGGCTGCTGGTGAAGCTCTCCGGCGAAGCGCTGATGGGCGAAGGCAGTTTTGGGCTCGACATGCAGGTCGTGGACCGGCTGGCGCGAGATGTCGCGGCAGCGTCCGCTGCCGGATGCCAGATCTCAGTCGTCGTCGGCGGCGGCAACATTTTCCGGGGGCTGGCCGGCGCTGCCAAGGGCATGGACCGCGCCACCGGCGACTACATGGGCATGCTGGCCACGGTGATGAACGCCTTGGCATTCCAGAACGCGCTCAGTCACGCCAAGTGCGAGGCGCGGGTGTTGTCGGCTATTCCGATGCCGACGGTCTGTGAATCCTATGTGCGGCCGAAGGCGCTTCACCACCTGAGCAAAGGCCGCGTCGTTGTCTTCGCGGCCGGCACAGGGAACCCGTTTTTCACCACGGATACCGCTGCGACCCTGCGCGCGATCGAGATGGATTGCGATGCGGTTGCCAAGGCGACGCAGGTGGACGGCGTCTATTCCGCCGACCCCAAAAAAGATCCGTCAGCCGAGCGCTACGAGAGGCTGAGCTATGCCGACGTGCTTGCGCGCGACCTGAAGGTGATGGACGGGGCTGCGATCGCCCTTGCCCGCGACAATCGACTTCCGGTAATTGTCTTCTCCATCAAAGAGGAAGGCAATCTCCTCAAGGTCTTGCGCGGTGAAGCGCGAGCTACTGTAATTGAAGAGCGGCGCACTGGCGCGTAACGAACGGCTGCTTGGCGGCTCAACAACAATGAAAGCGGGAGGCCACGATGGCAGCTGCAACATTTGACGTGAACGAACTCGAAAGCCGCATGCGGACCTCGTTCGAGGGGTTGAAGCGGGAATTCTCCGGGTTGCGGACAGGGCGCGCCTCGACACATCTGCTCGATCCGGTCACGGTGACGGTCTATGGCGCACGCATGCCGTTGAACCAGGTGGCCACGGTCAGCACGCCGGAACCGCGCACGCTGTCCGTGCAGGTCTGGGACAAGACGAATATCCAGGCCGTCGAGAAGGCCATCCGCGAGGCGAACCTCGGTATCAACCCGATCATCGACGGCACGCTGATCCGCTTGCCGATCCCGGCCCTGACGGCGGAGCGGCGCCAGGAATTCGTTAAGCTGGCGCACAAATATGCCGAGCATACGCGGGTTGCGGTCCGGAACGTGCGGCGCGAAGGCATGGAAACGTTGAAGAAGCTCGAAAAAGACTCGCACATGAGCGAGGACGAGCAGCACAAGAATTCCACCAAAGTGCAGGAACTGACGGACAAGATCATCAAGGAGATCGACGCGGCCCTGGCTGCGAAGGAAGTTGAAATTCAAAAGGTATGACACGAAAGGCTCTTGTAGGTACCTCCGGGTTAGTTTCCTGTAGGTGCACCTTTTCAGCGAAAGCCGCCTGCATTGCTCGAAGATCCACACGCCGCATCTGACGATCCCGCTGCGCCGATGCCGCAGCACGTGGCCATCATCATGGACGGCAACGGCCGTTGGGCGGCGGAGCGCGGGCTGCCTCGTGCCATCGGTCATCGCTCCGGTGTCGACGCCGTACGCCGAACGGTTCGCGCCGCGACCGATCTTGGGATTCCGTTTCTGACGATCTACAGTTTCTCGTCGGAGAACTGGGCGCGCCCGCCAGAGGAAATCGACGACCTGATGGGTTTGATCCGGCGCTTCATTCGCCGCGACTTGGCGGAGCTGCATCAAAGTAACGTGCGCATCCGCATTATCGGTGAGCGTGACCGCGTCGACGCCAAGATGATGAAGATGATCGACGAGGCAGTTGAGCTGACGCGGGCCAACACAGCACTGACGCTGGTGATAGCGTTCAATTACGGCTCGCGCATCGAGATCGCAAAGGCTGCGCAGCGCCTGGCGGAAGAGGTGGCGGCGGGTCGTTTGCAGCCAAGTGAGATTACACCGGAACGCCTGGATGCGGCACTGGATACGCACGGCATTCCCGATCCCGACCTCCTTATCCGCACGAGCGGTGAGATGCGGTTGTCGAACTTCCTGCTGTGGCAGGCCGCCTACGCCGAACTCGTCTTCGTCGACGCTTACTGGCCCGACTTCGGCCGCGAGCTGCTCGAAAGCGCGATCGGTGAATTTCGCCGCCGCACCCGCCGCTTTGGCGGGCTGTCACGGCGAACGAGCGCATGAGCCAAACCATGCCCGATGAGCTGCCACCCTCAGTGGAACCGCGTATCGCGCCGGCAGGCCGTCTGGCCGATCTCAAAGTTCGTCTGGCCTCCGGCGCTGTCCTCGTGCTGGTCGCGCTGGGCGCGTTAGCAGGTGGCCCTTACGCATTTGGGATCGTCGTCACCGTTGTCGCCGCGCTGATGAGCTGGGAATGGGGCCGCGTCGTCCGTTCGGTGGAGCCAGATGCGCCGATGGTCGTGCACGTCACGGCCGTGGCGCTTGCGGGCGTGCTGACGATTTTCCAGGCGGCGGCCCTTGGGTTGGCGGCGCTGCTCGTCGGCACGTTTTTGATATTTGCGCTGATGTTCGCGCAACGGCCGATGCTGTCAGCGCTCGGTGTGCTGTATACCGGGCTGCCCGCCGTCGCCTTGATCTGGATTCATGCGGATGCTCCGCTCGGCATCGTCGCGATCGTGCTGCTCATCATCATCGTGGCGACGACGGACACATTCGCCTTTTTCAGCGGCCGCTTGATCGGCGGGCCGAAGCTGGTGCCGCGCCTGTCGCCAAACAAGACGTGGTCGGGGCTGATCGGCGGCGTCTCTGCTGCTGCGATCGCGGCAGCTGTCTTTGGGTGGGTGGTCGACATCCCTCCCGGCCGGTTGGCGGTCGATGCCGTATTCCTGGGGCTCATCTCGCAGGCGGGCGACTTGCTGGAATCGAGCCTGAAACGGGCATTCGGCGTGAAAGATGCAAGTAATCTCATTCCCGGTCACGGCGGTTTCATGGATAGAATGGACGGCTTGGCGGCTGCTGCCGGTGCCGCAGGGCTTGCCGCGTTGTTCCTCAATCCATCGGCGCCGGCCCAGCTGCTGCTCTACTGGCGTTGACCCTGCAGGAGACGTTAGTGACCGCCAGCTCCCACCCTGGAACGACGGCCGGCCGCACCGCGAATAGCGTTGCGCCGCAGCGTTTGACGGTGCTGGGGGCGACGGGATCGATTGGCGAGAGCACGCTCGATCTTGTCGGCCGCAATCCGGAACGGTTCGACGTCGTGGCGCTGTCAGCCTGCCGCAACGCGCCGCGGCTGGCCGAACTCGCCATTCGGCATCGCGCCAAGACGGCCGTCATCGGTGATGCTGAACAGTACGGCGTGCTCTGCGATCTTCTGTCGGGCACGGGCATCCGCGCGGGCTGCGGACCGCAGGCGCTGATCGAGGCTGCCGAGGAGCCGGCCGACTGCGTCATGGCCTCGATCGTGGGCGCCGCGGGCCTGGCGCCGACCTTTGCTGCCGCCCGCCAGGGCCGGCGCGTTGCGCTTGCCAACAAGGAATGTCTTGTTTCCGCCGGCGACGTGTTCCTTTCAGAGATCGAGCGCGCCGGTGCGGAGCTTATTCCGGTCGACAGCGAACACTCCGCTGCATTCCAGGCCCTGGCGGGCTCGGATCGCAAGGCGCTCGAGCGCATCGTTCTCACGGCTTCGGGTGGCCCATTCCGGACCTGGGATCTTGACCGCCTGTCGCGGGCGGCGCCGGAAGAGGCGCTCCGGCATCCGAACTGGTCCATGGGGCGCAAGATTTCGATCGACAGCGCCACGATGATGAACAAGGGCCTCGAAATCATCGAGGCGTTCCACCTGTTTCCCGTCACGGCCGCTCAGCTCGATATCGTCGTTCATCCGCAGTCCGTCGTGCATTGCCTGGTGTTCTACACGGATGGCTCGGTGCTGGCTCAGCTCGGGCCGCCGGATATGCGTTCGCCGATTTCTTACGCCCTGTCGTGGCCGGATCGCATGGCGACGCCGGTGGCGCGCCTGGACCTGGTCAAGCTTGCGACCTTGACGTTCGAAGCGCCCGACGAGGCCCGGTTTCCTGCGTTGCGGGTGGCCCGTGAGGCCCTGGCACGAGGCGGGTCGGCCCCTTGTGTGCTGAACGCGGCCAACGAAGTTGCCGTCGAGGCTTTCCTCGATAAGCGTATCGGCTTCCTTGACATCGCCGCTAAAGTAGCTGCAACCATTGAAGCGGCCGATGTCCGTGGTATGATCAAGTCACTGCGGTCGCTGGATGATGTGCTGGCCGCTGACGGCGAATCGCGCAAACTGGCGCAATCATTGCTGCAGCCCCATATTGCCAACGGTTGAACCGCATCAGCGCTGCGAAACCGCGGCCGAGTCTTGGCGCAAAGGATCCTAACGGAAATGGCGAACGACGTTCTGCAGTTTTTGATGCTGCCCTTCACCAAGGTCTTGCCGTTTCTCGTCGTCTTGACCGTCGTCGTCTTCATCCACGAGATGGGGCACTTCCTCGTCGCCCGCTGGTGCGGGGTGGCGGTGCGGACGTTCTCCATCGGATTCGGCAAGGAAATCTGGGGCTTCAACGACAAGCAGGGCACACGTTGGCGTCTCGCCTGGATCCCGCTTGGCGGCTACGTGAAGTTCATGGACGATGAGAATGCCGCCAGCGTGCCGTCGCGCGAGGCGATCAATTCCATGACCCCGGCCGAACGGGCCGGCTCCTTCCACGCCAAGCCGGTCTGGAAGCGGGCTGCCGTCGTCGCCGCCGGACCCATCGCCAACTTCATCCTGGCAATCGTCATATTTGCGTTGTGGTTCGGGCTGTTCGGCGTCCGCTCGACAGAAGCGCGGATTGCCGATGTCCTGCCGGATACGCCTGCGGCACGCGCCGGCTTTGCGGCCAACGACTTGATCGTGGGCGTCGATGGAACCGCCATCAAATCCTTTGAAGACGTGCAGAAAATCGTCTCGACACATGTCGGCCGGCCGCTGGCGTTTACGGTGCAGCGCGGGTCCGGCGAGGTCGAGTTGACCGCGACGCCCGAGTTGAAAGAACAGACCGTCGGCAACCAGACGATGTCCACGGTCGTCATCGGCATCCGGCGGTCGGACAATGCGGCCTCGGTGAAGCTGTATCAGCCGGGACCGATCGAGGCACTTAGCCTTGGGGTCGACCAGACCAAGTTCATCATCACGAGCACGCTTGGCTACCTGGGCGACGTAATCGGCGGCCGGCAGAAGGCCGATCAGCTGGGTGGTCCGGCCCGGATCGGTGACCTTGCCGCGAAAGTTGCGGACAAGTCGGTGATCGACCTCGTTTATCTGATCGGTTTTATCTCAGTCAGCGTGGGGTTGATCAACTTGTTCCCGATCCCGTTATTGGACGGTGGTCATTTGCTCTTTTACGCGATCGAAGCAGTGCGTCGTAGGCCGCTGAGCGAAGGCGCGCAGGAGATCGGTTTTCGCATCGGCTTTGCCGTCGTGCTGATGTTGATGATCTTCGCGACTTTCAACGATTTACCCGTGATCCGTGGCTGGTTTTCCGCAGGCTAAAAAAAGCTGAGCGGTGGCGTAATCTTGCCACTTCCAGGGCTGCACCGGAATCGTTAAAAGCAACAAGGTGTGCAAGGTCTACCGGGGGAGATTCGCGGCCCTGAAAAGCTGCGGCGGTAGGACTTGATTACTCAGTAGGCGACCCAAGCTCATGCCGAACACTTGGGGCGCTTCGATAGGGGGATCGGCCAAAAAATGAGGACAGATCCGCGGATGTCGCAATTTCGGATCATGTCGTTGGGGGGCTGGCGCGTTCTCGCGCTTATCGCCACATTTGTCCCCGCGGCCACTGTGTTTGACGCCACGGTCTTCGACCGCGCAGCGCTTGCCCAAGGTGTCGTTCGCGACATTCAGGTCGAGGGTAACCGCCGCGTGGAGCCGGAAACGGTTCGTTCCTACCTCCAATTCAACGTCGGCGACGCCTATGATGGCGGTAAGGTCGACGGCTCGCTAAAGGCGCTCTACGGCACGGGCCTGTTCTCCGACGTGAACATCGACCGCGATGGCGGCACGGTGATCATCCGCGTTGTCGAGAACCCCGTAGTCAACCAGGTGGCCTTCGAAGGCAACTCGGAAGTCGAGTCCGATACGCTGCGCACCGAAGTGCAAACCAAAGAGCGCTCCGTCTTCACGCGGGCTCGCGTCCAGGCCGACGTGCAGCGCATTCTCGACGTCTATCGCCGCCAGGGCCGGTTCGCCGCCTCGGTCGAGCCGAAGGTGATCGAGATCGAACAGAACCGCGTCAACCTCGTGTTCGAAATCACCGAAGGCGGCGCGACCAAGGTGAAGGGCATCACCTTCACGGGCAACTACGCCTTCTCCGACAGCCAGCTTCGCGATATCATTTCGACGACCCAGTCCGGCTGGTTCGACTTCCTCAAGGGCACCAGCATCTACGATCCTGACCGTATGTCGCTCGATCGCGAGCTGCTGCGTCAGTACTATCTCAAGAACGGCTATGCCGACGCGACCGTTGTTGCTGCCAATGCCGAACTCGATGCCGACGGTTCGGGCTTCTTCGTCAACTTTGCGATCGAAGAAGGCCAGCGCTACAACTTCGGCGCCATCGCCGTAGAGAATTCGCTGCAAGGCCTCAACGGCCAGGGTCTGAACGCTGAAATTCTGACCGAGCAGGGCGACATCTACAATGCGGCCGACGTCGACAAAACGGTTGAGAAGCTGACTCTGGCGGCCGCCGAGCAGGGCTTTGCCTTTGCCCGCGTGCGTCCGAGGGCCACGCCTGACCCGACGTCGCGCACGATCGGCGTTGTCTATGCGGTCGATGAGGGCCCGCGGATCTACATTGAGCGCATCAATGTCAGCGGCAACGAACGCACGAAGGATCACGTGATCCGCCGCGAGTTCCGCTTGGCTGAAGGCGACGCTTTCAACCCGATGCTGGTCGACCGCGCCAAGAAGCGCCTCTCGGGCCTTGGCTTCTTCAAGAGCGTCGAAGTCAAGCGCCGCCCTGGTTCGGCTGAAGACCGCGTCGTTCTCGATGTTGAGCTGGTTGAGCAGTCGACGGGTGAGTTGTCCTTCGGTGCCGGTTACTCGACCTCAGAAGGTGTGATCGGCGACGTGTCGATCACCGAGCGCAACTTGCTGGGCAATGGCCAGTTCCTGCGTCTTAAGTTTGCTGGCTCGTTCGAGCGTCTGCAGGTGGACCTGAGCTTCACCGAGCCGCGCTTCCTCGATTACAACATGTCGGCCGGCTTCGACCTGTTCCACAAGGAAATCGACCAGTCGGAAGAGTCTGGCTTCAGCAGCCGCCGTACCGGCGGTGGTGTCCGCCTCGGCTTCCCGCTGTCTGAGAACCTGTGGATGCAGACCGGCTATGGCCTGGACGTCAGCTCGATCGAGATCGACACGGATGGGCGAAATGTGAACGCGCTGGTCGAAGAAGAGATCATTCGTAACGGCGAGCAGACAATCACGTCGGCGGCGAACTCAACGCTCACTTACGATAAGCGTAACCATCCCAAGAACCCGACCAGCGGCTATTACCTGCAGGTTGGCGGTGAGTTTGCCGGCCTAGGTGGTGACGTGCAGTACGGCCGTCTTTCGGCTGAAGCACGTGGCTACTATCCGATTACCGAAAAGATCACGTTCGTTGGACGTGCGATCGCCGGTCATATCGAAGGCTGGGGTGATGAAGACATTCGCCTGAACGATCTTTACTTCCGTGGCGGTGAAACGATCCGTGGCTTCGATCGTGGCGGCTTCGGTCCTCGCGACACGATCACGGGTGACTCGGTCGGCGGTCAGACATACTGGGCAACGACTGCCGAAGTCCGCTTCCCGTTCCCGTTCATTCCCGACGAGATCGGCCTGGGCGGCGCGGTCTTTGCTGATGCCGGTTCGTTGTTCGGGGCTAACGATCTCGCCAAGTCGCTCAGCGGGAAGAAGAACAGCAACGGGCGAGACTTCCTGCTTGAGGACGACGCGTCGGTCCGTTCGTCGGTCGGTGGCAGCATCCTCTGGAACTCGCCTGTCGGTCCGCTGCGCATGGACTTCGCCAAGGCGCTCACCAAAGAGAAGTACGACGAGGAACAGTTCTTCCGGTTCGGTGCTTCCACCAAGTTCTGATCTGACGCCGGGGCCCGAAAGGCCCCGGCTCTCGTTTGCCACCAGAGCCCCACCATGCTACGAGGCGCCCCTGCTTTGACGGCGGGCACTACCTCGCGAGATTTGGGCCAACATCAACACAACAAGGCGGCAGGCGATGGAGCATCCTGGGTTCTTCGCGAAGGCTGGGCCATTTACAGTGGCCGAGATCGCGCAGGCCACGGGATCGGAATTGCCCGATGGCGCTGATCCGTCGCTGCGGCTGAGCAACGTTACGCCGCTGGCCGAAGCCGGGCCAAATGAGCTGTCATTCGTCGACAACCGCAAATACTTGCCGCTGCTCGAAGGCGCGCGCGCCGGAGCCTGCCTGATCGTGCCGGGCCTGGCAGATCGTGTGCCGAAGGGCACGCTGGCGCTTCGCACCAAGGCGCCGTATCTGGGTTTCGCCAAGGCTCTGGCGCTTTTCTATCCCGAGGGCATGCGGGTAAGGGCGGCGGAGCCGGGCGCGCCGGCAATTGATCCAACGGCGGTGCTTGAAGAGGGTGCCGAGGTGGAGCCGGGTGCCATCATCGGGGCAGGCGCGCGCATCGGGCGCGGCACCCGCATTGCGGCAGGGGCTGTCATCGGTTACCGGGTCTGTATTGGCCGTGGCGGCTATGTCGGGCCGCTGGCGACCGTGACACATGCCCTGATTGGCGACCGCGTCATTATCCACTCAGGTGTCCGGATCGGGCAGGACGGCTTCGGCTTTGCCATGGGCCGCGAAGGGCACCTCAAAGTCCCGCAAATCGGCCGCGTCATCATTCAGGATGACGTAGAAATCGGTGCCAACTCAACGATCGACCGGGGCGCCCTTAAGGATACGATCATCGGGGAAGGCTCGAAAATTGATAATTTGGTGCAGATCGGGCACAACGTCGTGCTTGGACGTCATTGCGTGATCGTTGCGCAGGTCGGGATTTCAGGCTCGACCGAACTCGGCGACTTCGTGGTGATGGGCGGCCAGTCTGGCTGCGTCGGGCACATCAAGGTGGGGGCTGCCGCGCAGATCGCCGGCGGCTCGCACGCGAAAGACGATGTGCCGTCCGGCGCACGCGTAGGCGGCACACCAGCGCGTCCGCTAAAGCAGTGGGCTCGTGAGATCGCAACTCTGACGCGACTATCGTCGCGCAAAGGTGCGGCAGACGAGCCTGATTTGAGTTCATAAAGGAGTAGTTTGCGTGGCCCTCAGAACGCGTTCAGCCTTCGGCACGCCGCGCGATAAAGGTAAAAAGATGAGCGACAAGACGACAGCAAAGACGAAGCTTGGGACGGCCGACATCTTACGGGTGCTGGAATTGCTGCCGCACCGCTATCCATTTCTGATGGTCGATCGCATCTACGACATGGATGGCGACGAGACCTGCGTTGGCTTGAAGAATGTGTCGATCAACGAGCCGTTCTTCCAGGGACATTTCCCCGCGTTCCCGGTGATGCCCGGCGTGCTGATCATCGAGGGTATCGCGCAGACGGCGGGTGCGTTGTGCGTCAGCAATCTCGGTGAGAACTATCGGGCCGATCTCGTGTATTTCATGGGCATCGACAAGGCCAAGTTCCGCAAGCCAGTGCTGCCGGGCGACCAGCTGCACTACCACATCCGCAAGATCCGCTCGCGCGGCCGCGTGTGGCGCTTCTTTGGTGAGGCGCGCGTAGACGGTGCGGTTGTCGCCGAGGCTGAGATCAGCGCCATGCTTGCCGATTCCAACGAAGCGCGTGCGCTAGCGGCGCAAGCGAATGGCTGAACGCCAGATCCACCCTACGGCCATCGTAGAAGATGGAGCGACGCTCGGCGACGGTGTCAAGATCGGGCCTTACGCGATGGTTGGCCGCGAGGTCATCCTGGGCGACGGCGTGGAGATCATCAGCCACGCGGTCGTCGCGGGCAAGACGACGATCGGGGCGGGCACGCGCATTTTTCCCTTCGCCTCCATCGGACATCAGCCCCAAGATCTGAAGTTCAAGGGTGAATCCTCGACGCTGACGATCGGCGCCAACTGCCTCATCCGCGAAGGCGTCACAATGAACCCCGGCACCGAGGGCGGGGGGCTGAAGACGGTCGTCGGGGACAACTGCGCGTTCCTGGCGAACTCGCACGTGGGCCATGACTGCATGGTCGGCAACAACATCATTCTTTCCAACAATGTCATGCTGGCCGGCCATGTGACGGTCGGCGATTTTGTCATCATCGGTGGTGGTGCCGCCGTCATCCAGTTTGCCCGCGTCGGTGATCACGCGTTTCTAGGTGGCATGTCTGGCCTGGAGCAGGATCTCATTCCGTACGGCATGGCGCTCGGCAATCGCGCGCATCTGTCCGGGCTCAACATCGTTGGCCTGCAGCGCCGCGGCTTTTCGCGCACCGACATCCACGATTTGCGCCGTGCGTACCGTCTGATGTTTGCCGCTGAAGGCACAATGGCGGAACGCGTCACCGACGTTTCGGCTGAATTCTCCGGGCATCCGATCGTCGTCGAGATCGTCGAATTCATTCGCGCCGGCGGCAAGCGATCGCTCTGCACGCCGCGCGCTGCGCCAGAGGAATGACCAGCGGCTCCGTCGTTCGCCTTGGGCTCCTCGTTGGAGGCGGACGCGTTCCCGAGGAGATCGCCGAGGCTGCTGTCGCGCGCGGCTGGCCCGTCCATGTCGTCGGCATAGACGGAGAGGTTGACGGGACATTCCCTGGGCTTCCGGTCACGCGCGTCAACTGGGGGCAGATAGGGCGCATGACGCGGGCGTTTCGCGAGAACGGCTGTACGCATCTCGTAATCGTTGGCCGCGTCAGCCGCCCGGACATGACGAAGCTGAAGCCGGATTTCGGTCTGGTGCAGGCGATCCCGTCGATCCTGCGCATCATGGCATCAGGTGGTGACGACGGCGTGCTGCGGGGCGTGGTCCGCTTTTTCGAAGGGCACGGGCTGACGGTTCTCGGCCCCGCCGATGTGGCGCCTGAGCTCGCAATCGGGGCAGGGGCCATTGGCACGCGCGCGCCAAGTGCCGAAGACGAGATCGATATCGCCAAAGGCTTGTCGATCGTCCGCCTGCTTGGCGCGTTTGACGTCGGGCAAAGCGTGGTTGTGCGCGGCGGAGCCATCATTGCGATCGAGGGCGCAGAAGGCACCGATCGCATGTTGAGCCGGGTTGCCCCGACAGAATCCGGCGCTCGGGGCGTTCTCGTCAAGCGGCCGAAGCCGCAGCAGGACATGCGCGTCGACATGCCAGTGATTGGCCCCGATACCATCAGCAACAGCGCGCGCGCGGGATTGGCGGGCGTCGCGGTGCTCGCCGGGCAAGTGCTCATCACGCAGCGGCAGGAGGTCGTTGCCCGCGCCGAGCAGGAAGGGCTGTTCGTCGCCGGCGTGACCGACGGCCAGGCTGTGTCAGGTCATGCTGCGCCTCGCGGTAAAGACAAGGCGTCCGGTGACAACGAGGACATCGCGCGTGGTGCCGCGATCCTGCGGGTGCTGCAACCTTTTGTCGCCAGTCGCAGTGTCGTCGTGGCGCGCAAGTATGTATTGGCCATCGAAAGCGGCGAGGGCGTAGAGGCCGTGCTGCGAAGGGTCGGCGGGTTGCGCCAGTGGGGCAGCCAGCACACGAAGAAACGATCAGGATTTGCCGTGCTTGGTGAAGGGCAGAGAATTGAAGCAAGCCACGTCGATCTCGCGGTGGCTGCGGGATTGCGAGGGCTTGCCGCGGCGGGACCCGACAGCGTGAGCGCGCAAGCCAAAGAGCGGGCGGGTGCTACAGGTCTGGCGTTGGCTGCGGCGGACGTGGCAACGAGGTCTCGCTCATGACGTGGGCTACCGCCAGCCGCCCGCTGCGCGTCGTGCTGATTGCCGGGGAGCATTCCGGCGACGCGCTAGGAGCAAAGTTGATCGGCGCGCTCCGGACCGCCACCAGTGGCAACGTTACGTTCTCGGGCGTGGGCGGCGAGGAGATGGGGAGCCAAGGCTTCCGCTCGCTGTTTCCATTGGATGACGTTGCGGTCATGGGACCGCTCGCGATCCTGCGCCGGCTTCCGGTCATCATCCGCCGCGTTCATGAGGCCGTCGATGCCTGTGTCGCGGCAAACCCCGACGTGCTGGTGATCATCGACAGTCCCGAATTCACTCACGCCATTGCCAAGCGCGTGCGCAAGCGGTCGCCGCGGTTGCCGATCATCAACTACGTCAGCCCCAGCGTTTGGGCATGGCGTCCGTGGCGGGCGCGGGCGATGCGGCCGTATGTCGACCACGTGATGGCCCTGCTGCCGTTCGAACCGGCGGCTCACGCGCGGCTCGGCGGGCCGCCATGCACTTACGTCGGCCACCCGCTCATCGAGCGGTTTGATGTCATCAAGTCCGCCAACGCCGCCGAATTGGCAGAGCGGCTGCGGATCGCGGGCAAGCCTGTCATCGTGGTGCTGCCTGGCAGCCGGCGGTCTGAGATCGAGCGGCTGATGCAGCCCTTCGGCGAGGCGCTCGAGCGTTTGCGTCTGCGCGGCCATTCGTTCGAAGTCGTGCTGCCTGCAGTCACGTCGATGCGCGCGTTGATCGAGGAGAAAGCGCGGGCATGGCCGATCGTGCCGCATATCGTCAATGGCGAGGCAGACAAGTTTGCCGCGTTTCGGCTCGCACGCGCAGCGCTGGCCGCATCCGGTACGGTCACCCTTGAACTCGGGCTGGCCGGCACACCGGCCGTCGTGGCCTATCGTGTTGACATGGTCGTGGCGGCCATGCGTTTCCTGATCAAGGTGCCGTCTGTCGTTCTGACGAACCTCGTCGCCGGGGAAAACATCTATCCAGAGCTGCTGCAGGAAGACTGCACCCCGGAGACACTGGCATCAGCATTAGCGCTATTGCTCGAGGACACACCTGAGCGTGATGCCCAGCTTGCCGGGTTGGCGAAGATACCTGGCATTATGGCGAGCGCAGGCGACAGCCCCAGCGCGGCCGCAGCACAGGTGGTGCTGCGCCAGACGCCGCGTCCGGCTTAGGTTTCAGAGGAATCTGATATGTGGCGGCCGGTCCAGCGTCCGTAGCGCCAGGGAGCGAACGGATGGTGGTCGTTGCGAATGTCGGGTGCCGGATCATAACCCGACGAGCCGTAAGGATGGCAGCGGCACACGCGCGACAGCATCAGCCAGGACCCGCGCCATGGCCCGTTGCGGTCAATGGCTTGCAGTGAATACTCCGAGCAAGTCGGCAGGTGGCGGCACTCCATGCCGATGAGCGGCTTCAACGTCCAGCGATAGGCGTGGATCGGCAGCTTCAGCAGGGCCGCAGCCAGGTTCATCGCGATGCTGCAGCGGCCGTGGCTTGGCTGCCGGCGCGCTCCGACAGCGCTTTTTCCACTGCCTCGAACACCAGCAACGTCGAAGCGTGCCGGTGCGGGTAGTCTTTGACCGGCTGCAGCAGCGCGAGGTCTGACCAACGGCCTGCCGGCGGCGGGCCGCCATCCTTGAGCATGGCGCGCATGATCGCGCCCACATCGTGAAGCTCGCCCAAGGTAGTGCCGACGATTTCGCGGCCGACGATGGCCGCCGTCGCCTGACCCAGAAGACAGGCTTTCACATCCTGACCAAAGGCCGAAATGCGCTCGCCGGCAACGTTGAGATCGACGGCGATAGTGGAGCCGCACAGCTTGGAGCGGGCAGATGCCGTCGCATCCGGGCTCGCCAAGCGATCCGAGCAGGGGATGTCGGACGCGAGCTCCAGAATTCGCAGGTTATAGACGTCGTCGAGATCAGCCATGGGTCTCCGGTGGGTCGCGATCAAACACGTCCGCAGCTGGCCTGCGCGCTTGCAGCCCTATATATAGGCGCGAATACCGTCAACGTGGGAGACCCCCAGGGCGGCATTTTCGGCGCTATGGTGAGAGGCCAGTCATGACGAGCCCAGCAAATCCGCGGTTTCCGCAGGGCAAATCGGCCCAGGAAATCGAGGGTGGAACGACCTTCAGTCCGCGCTTTGACACCGAGGGGCTGATTGGAGCCATCGTAACGGATGCACTTTCCGGCGAAGTTCTCATGTTCGCGTACATGAACGCGGACGCCCTGGCGGCGACGATGAACACGCGCGTTGCGCATTTCTGGTCGCGATCGCGAGCCAAGCTGTGGCGCAAGGGCGAGGAGAGCGGCAACACGCTGGCGGTCGAGGATCTGCGGGTCGATTGCGACCAGGACGTGCTCTGGTTGAAGGTCCGGGTCGCGGGCCAGGGCGTTACCTGCCACACGGGCGCGCGGAGCTGCTTTTATCGCTCGGTGGGCCTGGGTGAAGGCTCGGACCGCCAGTTGGTCTTGGATGCGTCGCAGCAAAAATAGGGGACGAAAGCCGAGCAATTAAGCTTTCGCATACCTGATCTCTGCCAGCCGGAGACCATTTGTAGTAGTAAGACTTTAATTCCGAATCTGTACTCTCCATTAAAGATAGAGAAGGCTGTCTGCCACGGCTGAAGCGCGGAACTACGGTGAAGTTATACCGTTATTATCGCAGCTTGCCGTCGGCGGCTCACGCGGAGACGAACGATGTCGATGGGGAAAATCGGTCTTGCGTTGGGTGGCGGCGCAGCCCGGGGCTGGGCGCACATCGGCGTGTTGAGGGCGCTCGAGAAAGCCGGCATCAAGCCTGACATCATCGCGGGTACATCTATCGGTGCCGTCGTCGGCGGTTGCTATGCCGCTGGCCGCCTAGACGATGTCGAAGAGTTCGCTCGCAGCCTGACGAAGCGGCGCATCTTCGGCTACCTCGATTTCAATTTCAAAGGCACTGGCCTGATCAACGGGCAGCGTCTCGTGGAGATGCTGGATCGTCACCTGGGCAGCTGCAACATCGAAGATTTGGACACCCGCTTTACGGCTGTGGCCACTGAGATCGGGTCAGGCCACGAAGTCTGGCTGTCGCGCGGAAAGCTGGTTGATGCGGTACGCGCGTCCTATGCCCTGCCAGGTGTTTTCAAACCGGTGAAGATCGACGGCCGCTGGCTGTTCGATGGCGCGCTGGTCAATCCCATTCCTGTATCCGTCTGCCGCGCGCTTGGTGCGCGCTACGTCATCGCCGTCAACTTGAACTTCGACATTTCGAGCCGTTCGGCTGTGACGACGCATATCGAGACGTCGCTGGGTGCCGTCACCGAGGCGATCGAACCCGAACCCGTCAAGGGCAAGAATGGCATCGCGATGCGCCGTCTACTGCAGCGGCAAATCTTCGGCCAGGGCGACGATGCCCCTGGCATCACGACCGTTCTCGTCGACGCACTTAATATCGTCCAGGATCGCATTGCGCGCTCGCGTCTGGCAGGAGATCCGCCGGACGCGATGATCACGCCGCGCCTGCACGGCATTGGCCTGTTCGATTTCCATCGCGCTGAAGAACTTGTGCAGCGCGGCGAGACGGCCGCCAAGCGCGAGATCGAAGATCTGACACGTGAGATCGATGCACGCCGCGCTGTCAGCACGCTGGCGCCCCCGCGCGCGTCGCTGTGGGGCGGTGCCAACAACTAAGGTACCGTCGCTTTACGTCCGAGAATCAAGAAGGCCGAAGCGAGTGCTTCGGCCTTTTGCTGTTCTGCTTGAGCTTGCCACGTCAGCCCGTCGCTAGATAGCCGCGCATGGCGGTGACTTCCATCTCGACTTCCGCGATATGGTTCTTGACGACGTCGCCGATCGAGACAATGCCGACGAGTTCTTCATCTTCCATGACGGGGATGTGGCGGAAGCGGCCTTTGGTCATGAGTTCCATCAGTTCGTCGAGCACGCTCGTCTCCTGACAGGAGATGACGGCTTTCGTCATGACTTGGCTGACAGGCTGATCCAACGCTGCCGCGCCATGTTCTGAGATTGCCCGGATGACGTCACGCTCGGAGATGATGCCGGCGAGCTTGCCGGCTTCGCCGACGATGATGATGGCGCCGATCTTCTTCTGCGCCAGCCTCTGCGAAATTTCGAGCAGCGTCGTTTCGGGCTTGGCGGTCGCAACGGCCCGCCCTTTTGACTTCAGTATCGCAGCCACATTCATCTAGACGTTTCCTTTCGTCTCGATGTCCTGCCCAGCTTCGTTTGCTCGGTGCCGCAGCCAGTGCCAGTACAAGCTGGAGCTCAAGCAAAGCAAACCGGCCCGGGCCAGACCTCAGACAATTATGGGCCAATGCTCTTTGGTTGACGATACGCTATCCGCCAACAACAAGTATGGTGGGCCAATTCTAAAATTGAAGCAACATGTCAGTGCAAAGTTGGTTTGCTCACGCTGTGCTCATCGTCATCTTCAATCAACGCGGACGGCGGAGCGATGTTATTGTGCGTTGCGGCATCGAACAAGCCGAACAGCAGAAATCCTGCCAGGTAGCCGCCTGCGTGTGCTTCCCAGGCGATGGCGCCTTCTGACGTGCCCGGGCCCATGCCAAAGGCGCCAGCAAGGTTCAGGAGGATCAGCATGCCGGTCGTGAGAATGACGCGAATGTCCGTCAGCGACTGCCGCAGGCTCATCAACGGCACCGTGCGGAGATTGCGATGGATGTTGCGCAGCGAACCTCCGCCGTTGTCGAGCGCGGGATAAAGAAACCGCAGCGATGCGCCCATCAGGCCCATGACGGCACCTGACGCGCCGACCATAGGCGCGAACAAGCCCCATCGGACGTAAAGATAAGCCGCCGCGCCAGCAAAACCGCACAGAGCCGCAAACAACAGAAAGCGCGTCGAACCGACGCGATTGGCAATGGCGCCGCCGAAAGCCAGCAGCCAGGCTGCATTGAACATCAGGTGCAGCGCGCTGCCGTGGATCAGCATGTGCGTGAGCCAGGATGTGTAGCTGGCGTATGGCTGTCCGGGCAGCCCGATGGCTTCCGCGTCCGAGTAGCGGATCGGGATGAAGGCCGTGGCGCCGACGAGCCAGTTGTCCATATCGATGGGCAGTAACGACCGCACAACGTGAATCGCGATCAGCAAGCCCAGGACGGCCACGACGCTGGTGGGCACGTTGAAAATCGGCTGTTTACCTTGTTCGCCGGGGCCCGTGAACACCATGTCAGTCTCCTTCTGCCTCCTGCAGGTAGAGGTTGCGCCTTGATCTGGCAACCATGACTCCGGTGAAGGCTGACGTGTCGCAGCGTTGCAGCTGCGGTGGCACAGAAGATGCTCCTTATGCCCCGAGCACCCGGGCCAAACCCGGCGACTGTCCCGAATTCAGACGGCAGTTCATCTGCCAGCGAGCCGATCACGAGATGAAAAACCGCGCTAGTAAACAACTGTATGCGTACTGGAACGAGGTTCGAGGGGATCGTCTGGCTCCGCGCCGGTTCGAGATCGAACCCGCCCGCCTAGCTGCCATGCTGCCTGACGCATTCATTCTCGAGCGGCTGGGCGACATGGATATCCGCTACCGTTTGGCAGGCACGCGCATCATCGAGCATTTTGGCAGCGATTTCCGCAACGCCAGCTTCTTTGACGGCTTCGTCTCGACCGACCGAAAAATCATGGAGCGGCAGATGCGCGACATGATCACGTACGGCGGCGGCGCCTTGTTCGAAATCACGTCCACCGCGCCGTCCGGCCGCAAAGTCACTCACGAGTGCCTGGTTCTGCCCTTGATCCATATGCGCGACACGGTGGACCGCTTTGTGGGCTGCGTCAGCACCGCCGAAGAGCCCGATTGGATTGGCGAAGAGCCGCTCATGGAAAAGACGTTGACTGCGTTCCAGGCCATTCTGGGGGACGCACGCGTTGGGGGCGAGGTTTTGCCGTTTCCCCAGCCGCTGGCGCTAGATCCCAACGTGCGCACGGCGCGCATCGTGCGTTCCAACCGGCGCTATTTCCGGGTGTATGACGGCGGTCTTCTGGAAAGTGACGATAAAACTTAACGGCGATACGGCCTTGGCTTTGGGTGTTTCAAAATGGCCCGGCCGGTTAGGCCTTCTTTAAGGAGGCTGCCGCATACTCGGACGATCCAATACGCGTGTGCGGGTCGTCCAGCGCCATGTCTACTCAAATGCAGGCTTTACCTCGCCGGGCGCCATTAAGCGCTGCACGCATCGCGCCTGACCGCCGCCGCCACAAGCGGTTCAAGGTTCAGGTGGCTGGCCGCTTCATGCGGGCGGATCGTAGCGAGCACTCCTGCAGCCTGATCGACGTCTCTCCGGGCGGAATGGCAATTTCCAGCCAGGAGTTGGTTGCCCAAGGCGAGCGCATCATCGGTCAATTCGAGCATCTTGGCAGCGTCGTGGGGACCGTTTCGCGGGTGTTCCCCGGCGGCTTTGCTATCGCGCTTTCGGTCACCGCACACAAACGCGAGAAACTGGCCGCGCAGCTTACCTGGCTCATCAATCGCCATGAGCTGGCTGGACAGGCCATCGAGCGCCAGCACGAACGTTTCTCGATCAAGCAACGTGTCTCGACGCTGAAGCTCGATGACGACATCGTCATCGAATGCCGGGTGTTGGACGTGTCGCTGTCGGGTGCATCCGTGGGAACAGAGGCGCGCCCGCCAATCGGCCATGTTGTGGTTCTCGGCAAGCAGCTGGCGCGGGTGATGCGCTACCACGACCAGGGTATCGGCGTGCAGTTTATGGAGGCGCAGGAACGAGAAACGCTCCTGCGGGATTTCGGATAGCCGGTCTGCGTCTGGGTGAGAGGGAACGCCTAGTTGACGGGCAATATTGGGTGAAATGGTCGAGTGAAGTGAAAAGCAGATGCAGTGGAACAGCACGACCAGACAGCGCCCTAATTTGAGGTATAGTAAAGGAACATGTGCGGGGTCGCGTATGAAGCGTATATGCATCTTAGTTGCGGTGTTGTTCGCGTTCGTGTCCGGTACCGAAGGTGCCGCTGCCGGTCCAGAACGTCAGAATTTTTCAACCGTTAAGGGTTCGCCCTTTATGCGGGTCTTCGGCGAGACGCAGCCGCCGTACGGCTTCGTACGGTATTGTGAAACCAATTCTAAGACATGCTTCACCACCGAAAAGCTGTCTGAAATCCGTTTTCAGCCTTCTCTCGAACGCTTCAGCGAACTCGATGAGGTGAACCGCGCCGTCAATCACTCCATCGCACCAGCCACCGATATGGAAATCTACGGCGTCAGCGAGTATTGGACGCTGCCCAAAGATCGCGGCGATTGCGAAGACTACGCCTTGCTCAAGCAGAAGTTGCTGGTCGAGCGCGGCTGGCCGATGAGTTCCATGCTGCTGACGGTCGTCAAGGACGACAAGGGTGAAGGTCATGCCGTGTTGACGGCACGTACGTCGCAGGGCGACTTTATCCTCGACAATAAGAGCGACGAAGTTCGGATCTGGTATCGCTCAGGCTATGAATTCGTCATGCGGCAGTCCTACGTCAATCCGCGCGTGTGGGTCGGCCTTGATCCGACCGAGGAGATCATGCCCGGTGCCATGGCGGGCGTGCCGAACGAGTAGTCCGCGGACATCGGGTTTTGAACAGGCGGCCATGGGCCGCCTTTTCTATTTTTGCGGAGGTGTAGCGTCCGTGACGCCGATAGCGAACGGACTGAAATCGGTGTTGCGATCGAAGTGATCGATCCCTTCCGAAGCCTTGAGGAAAGCGACGATTTTGTACGTCACCGGTGTGAAGAGGACTTCAACGGCCGTCTTGGTGATGAACTGAGAGAGCATCACGACGGGAAGGGCCTCGTTGGGGATGATGCCTGTGCCGTAGAATGCGATCGGGTAGAAGAGCGTGCTGTCGACGGCTTCGCCCGCAATGGTCGAACCGATGGTGCGCATCCAAAGGTGGCGTCCCGCTGTCCAGATTTTCATCTTGGCCAGGACATACGAGTTCACGAACTCGCCGCTGAAGTAGGCAATCATGGACGCCGCTACGACGCGCCAGGCGTTGCCGAAGGCGACCTGGTAAGCTTCCTGGTGTTTCCAGAACGATGCCGGTGGCAGCGCAACGACAACGGTCGCCATGAACGAGGCGAAGGCGAGTGCTGCAAAGCCTGTCCAGATGACGCGGCGGGCGCGGGCGTAACCGTAGACCTCGGTCAGGATGTCGCCGAACACGTAGCTAATTGGAAAGAACAAGACTCCAGCGCCGAACACGTACGGCCCCCAGCCGGGGATTTCGACCTGCGCGATCTTGGCAGGGCCGATCAGGTTGGAGCAGACGAGCACGGTGACGAAGGCCACCATGACGATGTCGAAGTAGCGCAGTCTGCGCGTGCCGTCCGTCATGCGATGTTGTCCTCGGCCGCTGCTGCTCCCGCTCCCGGAGTTGCGGGACTAATGCGTCGGCCGGCCGATGATCTTGCCCGTAACCTCCGGGTGCTGCTCGACGATGCCCTGGTCGTAGGCTTCGTGGACGGCCGTCAGGGCTTCACGAAACGACATCTGGCCATCGAGGGCGACAGCATTGGCGACGTGAACGGCGATATCGGAGAGGAGGCGGCCCCATTCCGAGACGTCGTGGCTGAAGGTTTCCGGATCGAACGTGACGTGCAGGGAGCCGTCGGCAATCCAGGCGCGCAAAACCTCAACAGCTTCGTCGGCGCCCTGGATTCCTTCGGGAGGATCGAGTTCACTAGGGGCATCACTGGGAATGTCGTCTTCGGCCATCGGGGTCTCCGGACTTAACGGCGACGCGGGTCATTCGTTGACATCCGCGCGCCCTTGCGTTTTAGGCATGGCCATCATGTATGCCGTCAAAGAAATATACTACACCCTGCAAGGCGAAGGCGCGAACGCCGGGCGTCCGGCGGTTTTTTGCCGCTTTGCGGGATGTAACCTGTGGTCGGGACGCGAAGCTGACCGCGCGGACGCTGCCTGCACGTTCTGCGATACCGATTTCGTAGGCACCGATGGCCGCGGCGGCGGCAAGTTCCCGACAGCAGACGACTTGGCTGCAGCATGCGCGGCCACAGCCGGCGGCGAGACTTTGGGCTTACTGGTCGTGCTGACGGGGGGCGAGCCGATGCTGCAGGTCGACGCAGCTCTCGCCGATGCGCTGCACGCCCGCGGGTTCGAAATTGCCATAGAAACCAACGGAACGTTGCTGGTAGCCGAGGGCATCGACTGGGTCTGTGTCAGCCCCAAATCGGGCACGACGCTAGCCCAGACGACGGGGGACGAGCTGAAATTGGTGTTCCCGCAAACGGAGTTAATGCCGGAAGCTGTGGCCGGATTGACGTTCCGGCACCGTTATCTGCAACCTATGGATGGCCCCAACAGGGCTCAGAACACGGCGCTTGCGGTCGCCTATTGCAAGGCCCACCCCCAGTGGCGGCTGTCGCTGCAGACACATAAGCTGATCGGCATACCGTAACTGTCGCGGGCCCAAGGGGTTGAACGGTCGGCACAATATCGCCTATTGAGGCGCCATGCAGATCTACAAGGACTTCCTGTTCGAGGCGGCGCACTATTTGCCGACCGCGGCGCCCGGCACCGCGAATGCGCGCATTCACGGCCATAGCTTCCGCGCGCGCATCGTCGTCGAAGGCGAGCCGAACCCCGAGACGGGCTACATCTTCCACTTCGACGAACTGGCCAAGGCCATGGTCGAGACGCAGGACGCGCTCGACCACCGTCTGCTGAACGAGGTCGATGGCCTGGCAAGTCCAACGCTTGAAACAATTGCCGTGTGGATCTGGCACCGCCTCAGCAATCGCATCCCCGGCCTCGCGCAGGTGCAGGTTTCCCGCGACAGCTGCGGGGAGGGCTGCATTTATACTGGGCCGCGCGCGACAACGCGCCTGGCAGCGGAGTAAACGGGATGGGAAAGAAGGTGTCGTCGTCGCACGCCAGCCTGCTCGGCCAGCACACCACGGGTTTCCCTGCGAGTCCGGAAAAAGCAGTGCTCGATCGGGTGCCCAATCCGCACGGCGACACGAATTATGTGGCGCGCTTCACCGCGCCAGAGTTCACGTCGTTGTGCCCGGTGACGGGACAGCCCGATTTCGCGCATCTCGTGATCGACTACGTTCCCGGCGAGTGGCTGGTCGAGAGCAAATCACTGAAGCTCTACCTGGCCTCGTTCCGTAATCATGGTGCGTTTCACGAAGACTGTACGGTGGCGATCGGCAAGCGGCTGGTGACACTGCTTGAGCCGAAGTTCTTCCGTATCGGCGGATACTGGTATCCGCGCGGTGGCATCCCCATCGATGTGTTCTGGCAGGACGGCAGCCTGCCCGAAGGCGTGTGGTTGCCGGATCAGGGCGTCGCGCCCTATCGCGGGCGCGGCTGACGAATGGTCAATTAGGGTCAGACCTCGGTCTGACCCTAGCGCCGACGTGGACTTCGGTTCATCAGTTGGCGCAGTGCCGCGCGATCATATAAGCCCTCGTGTGCGAAACAGGGTCAGACCTCGGTCTGACCCTGGCAACGACGCGGATTTCGGCCCGGCGACGAGCGCCAGCATCCAGCAAACATCTCGGAAAAAACGGGGTCAGACCGAGGTCTGACCCCTAGCGTTTCAATAGCGCCGGATGAGCCCGACGAGCCGGCCTTGGATGTCGATCTGGTCGGGCCCGAAGATGCGGGTTTTGAATTCCGGGTTGGCGGCTTCCAGGGCGATCGTAGACCCCTTTTTGCGCAGGCGCTTCAGGGTGGCCTCTTCCTTCTCCACCAAGGCGACGACGATATCGCCATTCTCAGCCGAGTCGCAGCGGCGGATGATGACCGTATCGCCGTCGTGAATGCCGGCCTCGATCATCGAGTCGCCCTTTACCTCCAGGGCAAAATGCTCGCCGTTGGTCAGCAGGTCGGGCGGGCAGGCGATGTCGTGGCTGTGGCTCTGGATGGCGGAGATCGGTACGCCGGCGGCGATACGCCCCATGACGGGCACAGAGACGGTGCGGCTGTCGATGACGTGGGAAGGCGGCACGTCGAGACTTCGCATCTTGCCGCGACTGCCCTCGATCACGCTAGGCTGGAAGCCCACGCGTTTTGGAGCGCTTACCGCCGTTTCGGAGTTTTCTGGCAGCTTGATCACCTCGATCGCTCGCGCGCGATGTGGCAAACGGCGAATGAACCCGCGCTCGACCAGTGCGGTGATGAGGCGATGAATTCCAGACTTCGACTTCAAATCAAGCGCGTCCTTCATCTCGTCGAACGAGGGGGGCACGCCTTCGTCCTGCATGCGCTCATGAATGAACAGCAGGAGCTCTTTTTGTTTTTGCGTCAGCATTTCTCAACTCCGGTATCGGACCCCTTGTCTGCTGATGCGATCAGCAGCTCGTTCGGGCGCCCTTACGCGGCACACGGGCTCGTCATGCAATGTTGGCGCACTGCATGGACAAAGCGTGAATGTACACTACCTGTTCGCGGGATGTTCCGCAAGTGCAGTAAGGCAACGGTCTGCCGGCCGATGGTTAGACGTCGAGCCGGAGGATTTCGACCTCGGTGCCTGCGGCCGTGGCGAGCGCACCAGCTGGGCGGACAATCAAACAGCCGGCGGACGCGAGGAGGGACAGAGCCGCGCTGTCCTGCGACCGGAGGGGGGCAACCGTAGGCAGGGCTGCGCCCCGCAAAGCAAGGCTGGCCCGCATATAGTGTTGGCGCGGGCCGTTCGCTTCGATCGGAGCGGAAAGCACGGCGGTTTCTAGATCGGTCCCGGCGTCGAGGCCCAGCATGGCGCGGATGAGCGGCACGAGGAACACACGCGCCGTCACCAGACAAGAGACGGGATTGCCCGGCAGCCCCAGCACGCGCTGTGTGCCACGCCGGCCGAACATGAGCGGCTTACCGGGACGCATGGCGATACGCCAGAAGTCGATGGCTGCTCCACTCTCCTGCAGCATTGGGCCGACGAGATCGTGGTCGCCAACAGATGCGCCGCCGATGGTGATAAGGATATCGGCGCCATCGGCCTCGGCAATCTTGGCCGAGAGGCTCGCGCGGGTATCGCGTGCGATGCCGAGCAGACGGGGCTCGCCGCCGGCGGCCTCGACCATGGCGGCAAGGCCGTACGAGTTCGACGACACGATCTGGTCGGCTGCCGGCGTTTCGCCAGGCTCGACGAGTTCGTCGCCGGTGGCGAGGATGGCCACGATTGGCCGGCGCCGCACAGGCAGGCTTCCATGCCCAGCAGCGGCTGCCAAGGCGATCGCGCGCGCTTCCAGCGAGCGACCGGCATCGATCATGGGCTGGCCGGACGCAAAATCGAAGCCGCGGCGGCGGATATGCTGGCCGGGGGAGCCGACGTCTTTCACGGTGACGGTGTCGCCATCGCGCTCCGTGTCTTCCTGAATGACGACGCAATCGGCACCGGCCGGAACTGGAGCACCCGTCGAGATGCGGACGCATTGCCCAGCGCCGATGGTGCCTGAGTAAGAATGCCCCGCTGCAGCCTCGCCAATAACGACGAGGCGCGCCGGCACGGTTGCCACGTCGGTGTGCCGCACCGCGAAGCCATCCATTGCCGAACAGTCGAAGGGTGGCTGGGTCAGTCGCGCGGCAACCGCAGCCGCGAGAATGCGGCCGTTCGCCTGCAACAAGGAAACCGTTTCGCTTTCGGTTGGCTCGACGCCTGCGATGACGCGCGCCAGGGCGTCGGCAACGGGAAGCAGCGCCATGAGTCAGGCCTTCGCGCGCGGTTCGGCGGTGAACGAGCCGGACTTACCGCCGTGTTTTTCGATCAGCCGCACGCCGCTGAAGCTCATCTCGCGATCCGCCGCCTTCAGCATGTCGTAGATCGTCAGGCAGGCGACGGAGATCGCGGTCAGTGCTTCCATCTCGACGCCGGTCTGGCCCGTGACGGCGACAGTCGCCTCGACGCGAATGCCGGGCGGCGCCTGCGACGCTGTGAAATCCACCGTTGCCTTGGTGATCATCAGCGGGTGGCACAGTGGGATGAGTTCGTGCGTTTTCTTGGCGGCCATGATGCCGGCGATGCGCGCCGTTGCCAGCACGTCGCCCTTCTTGGCCGTGCCCGCCTCGATCAGCTGCAGCGTCTCGGCCTTCATGGCGACGAAGCCTTCGGCCGTGGCGGTGCGCTGCGTCACCTGCTTGGCACCGACGTCGACCATGCGGGCTTCGCCCTTGTCGTTGAGATGCGTCAGCTTGCTCATGCCGCCGCTCCCGTTTCGCCGCCGAGCAGCGTGCGCGTGGCCGCCGTGACGTCGGCCTGGCGCATCAGGCTTTCGCCGACTAGGAACGTGTTGACGTTGACGCGCTGCAGGCGGGCGATGTCCGCCGGCGTGAAGATGCCGCTTTCGCCGATGACGATGCGATCCGCCGGCACGCGCGGGGCCAGACGCTCTGTCGTCGACAGCGTTACGTCGAACGTTTTTAGGTTTCGGTTGTTGATGCCGATGAGGCGGCACGGCAGCTTGAGCGCGCGGTCCAGTTCGTCATCGTCGTGCACTTCCACGATGGCGTCCATGTGCCAGTCGGTGGCGGCGGACGCGAGTTCGGCCGCCAGCCCGTCGTCGACCTCCGCCATGATGATCAGGATGCAGTCGGCACCCCAGGCCCGAGCCTCGACGACCTGGTAGGGATCGACCATGAAGTCCTTGCGCAGCGCCGGCAGCTTCACCGCCTGGCGCGCCGCGGTCAGGAATTCCGGTGCGCCCTGGAACGAGGGCGTGTCGGTGAGCACGGAAAGACAGGCGGCGCCGCCGGCTTCATAGGCGCGCGCCAGCGACGGCGGGTCAAAATCAGCGCGGATCAGGCCTTTGGATGGCGAGGCCTTCTTGATCTCGGCGATCAGCGCCGGGCGCCCCGCGCTGTGCTGGTCTTCCAGCGCCGCTGCGAAAGGCCGAACCGGCCGGGCCGAACGCGCATATTCCGCCATCACCTGGAGCGGGTTTTCCGCCTTGGCCCGGGCGACTTCCTCAAGCTTGTAGCGCGTGATTTTTTCAAGAATGTCGGACATGGCGGACATATAGCGTGACCTTTGGCTGGTTGGCTATGCCGGCGCTGCTCGGAACAGTTCCCCAAGGTCAATAACGCCGCCATCGGAATATCTTTACCAAGTCATGTGG
Organism: Hyphomicrobiaceae bacterium; assembly: GCA_030655135.1. Classification (GTDB taxonomy): domain Bacteria; phylum Pseudomonadota; class Alphaproteobacteria; order Rhizobiales; family Hyphomicrobiaceae; genus JAKAXS01. Next base: position 65,370 of record JAURWC010000042.1, read on the forward strand.
TTTGGTCAGCCCTAGCCAAACGTGCACCCGTTATTAATCAGGCAACGGATAGATTTGCCGGTCAATTATGGCGGGCACAGATGACCTACAAAGTTAGTACTGCGTGCAAAGATGAGGCAGGCAACGTCAGCATTATGATGGCCTTGCTGATTGTGCCGCTGCTTTTGATCGTCGGAATTTCTATCGACTACGCCAACGAGGTGAACCAGAAGCTGCGGCTGGACGCGTCGATGGATACGGCGATCCTCGCGGGCGTCAAACGGGCAGCGGAGGTGGACCAGGCCGGTCAAAAGGACTGGAGTGAACAGGCCACGAAAACGGCAATCGAACTGTTCCGGCACAACGCGGGTAAGGACGCGAACGTCTCGAACCTCATCTTCAATCCATCGTTCGCCAAGTCAGACAAGGTATACACCGGTACGGCGTCGTATTCGGCGGACGTGGCGACGTACATGATGGGGATCTTTGGCACACGTGTTGTCCCGATCGGTTCGACCGCGAAGGCCCAGACCTCAACGGGCAACTTTTTACATATTCATTTCGTGATCGATAATTCGGCGTCGATGGGTATCGGGGCAGAAGAGGCCGATTGGATTAAGATGCGCGCGGTCACGCCGTCGCAATGCGCATTTGCCTGCCATCAAATGGCTGCGTTCTCTCCAGCCATCGCCCACGCGGCGACGGCTCGGCTGCGCATTGACGTTGTACGAGATGCGATGATCAACGTGGTGAAATCAATCAAGCAGCGGGTGGGCGAAGATGGCAGCGTGAAGGTGACGATCCATACCTTCAGCAACACCTTGGTATCCGGAGCTGGCAGCAGTAATCTCGATCAGGTGACTGCGAGCTTAATCGCGCTAGACCTCGTATCTGGATCAGGCGGCGGAACCTATATCGATCATTCTCTGAAATCGCTCAATGCCATCCTTCCGCAAGCTGGCACTGGTGTCTCGGCAGCGGATCCCAAGGGGTACATCGTCATCTTCAGTGATGGGTTGGAAGACTCGCCTCTCTATCAAATGACGGGAAAAGGCGTTCACCCTCCGGGCGCGACGTGGGTCTACAACAGTGGCGCCGGTTACGAAACGATGGGCGACAACACCGTCATGCAGTCGTTTAATCCGACGCTATGCGCTGCCTTCAAGGCTAAGAAATACGAGGTATTCGCAGCGCAGATTAAATACGTAAAATCAGATTATCTTTATCGCAGAGATAGCAATGGCAAAGCCAATGCGAACGACGCAAATAAAGTGGACCGTATTACCCGCATCCTAGCACCACGTGTCGAGGCGGCCTTCAAGGCTTGCGTAACGTCACCAAAATACGCCGTACTGGCGACGAAGAGTTCGGAGATCGAGCCGAAGCTACAGGCGATCGTCGACGCCATCACCCTGTCGAAAATATCGGCGCTGACGCAGTAGCGAATTCCGCGAGTTAGCAGCGGCGGCGTATGATCAAGGCGTCTGCGCCTTGGGCGAAGGGCCGGAAGGCGGGCCGTTCGGTACCGGTCCGGCTTCTCCATCAACGAAAGCGTTGCCCTGGGGTGATGGAGGCACGAAGGCGTCGTTGGCCGGCTTTTTCTTCGCCTTAGCCTTCTTTTTCACGGGTTGCTCTGCCGCAGGTTTTTCTGGGCCGGTTCCCGGTAGGTCGACCTGGGGGATCTCGAAGATGGCTTCTTCGCGCTGTTTCTTGCCCTTCTTCTTTTTGGTGATTTTTGGTGCGGCGGCGCCGTCTTCCCCGGGCGCTGCCGCTGCGGGTTCGGGAGCTTTTGGTGGCGGCGGCAGCGGACAGCGGAAGTTGATCTGCTCCTCGACTTCCATGAGGTGCTTGATCTGTTCCATGCGCGACGCGGGCAGGTTCGCCTTGGCCCAGTCGGGGCCGTGCAGCATCTCGGTCTTCAGACCATCGGCGGCGAGCCGCTGCTGCTCGTTCTTGAGCTGGTTGCACGCCGGCTCGTCCAGCATTTCGGCTGTTGCGATCCGCGGTGTTGCCAGCAGCGCCATAACGGCCAATGCGTGCGCGAACCCGATCCGGCTCAGGGCCATTCCAATCGTCCTTTCGGCTTGAACGCCCGCACTTATGAGCAACCGCCCCTCGGGGTCAACCCGCACCGGAGAGCTTGAGCATTCCGTCTCGCCATTGTGGCGCCCGCCTCACTCGTAGGCGCGGATGATCCCCAGGAAGTCGTCAGCTTTGAGGCTGGCGCCGCCAACCAGCGCGCCGTCCACATTGGCGACGGACATCAATTCCTTGGCATTGTCGGGCTTGACGGAGCCGCCGTAGAGAAGGCGCATCTTTGAGCCCTCCGGCCCGAAGCGCTTGCCCAGCGCCTCGCGGATTGCGGCGTGAACCTCTTTCACGTCCTGGGCGGTTGCGGTCAGGCCGGTGCCGATGGCCCACACGGGCTCGTAAGCCACGATGGTGTTGGCTGCGGTCGCCGCATCAGGAAGGGAATCCGCCAACTGCCGCGCCACGACGCGGAGCGTGAGATCGGAGCGGCGTTCGCCCGCCGTTTCGCCGATGCAGACGATGGCCGTGAGGCCGGCACGATGGGCCGCGTCCGCCTTGGCGCGCACGATCTTGCTGGTTTCGCCGTGGTCGGACCGGCGTTCCGAGTGGCCGACAATGACGGCCGTCGCGCCCGCGTCGCGAAGCATCTCGGCAGCGATGTCGCCGGTATGGGCGCCGGAAACCTTGACGTGGCAATCCTGCCCGCCGACGGACACCTTCGCGCCGTCCAGGGCAGAAGCTAGCGGCTGCAGCAAGGTGGCGGGTGGGCAGATCATGACGTCGACCTGGCCCCCGCCGGCACCCTTGACCAGGGCATCCGCCACCTTCTGCGCCTCCGCAAGTGCTGCTTTGGAGCCGTTCATCTTCCAATTGCCGGCGACGATGGGGCGAATTTGGCGGGTCGCAGTGGTCATGCATCATCCCTTTTGCTTCGTGAGGGCCGCAACATTAAGAAAAATCGCAAGTTCCGGGGGCCTTGCCGGCCTTGCAATCGCGGCCGGGCTGCGCTTCATATCACGCTGATCGCCCCCGTCACCCACGGGATCTTCATAAGCCGCGGCAAACAGGCCCTCAGCCTGCCGCGCTCGTTGCGAGCGCTGCCCGCGAAATTGGATGCAATAAACGATGCTTGACGCGTTGAGACGCGGCGCCACGGGTTGGCTGGCCAAAATTCTGTTTGCCGTACTCGTGCTGTCGTTCGCTATCTGGGGCATTCCACACGACTTCCTGGGCGGCGGCGGAAACTACGTCGCGCGCGTCGGTTCGACCGAAATTTCGCAGAACGAGTACCAGCGCGCCTTCCAGCGCGAGCTGAACCAGCAGTCGCAGCAAGGCCAGCGCATGTCGGCCGAGGATGCGCGCAAGGCCGGTGTCGACCGGTACGTGCTGAAGCGCCTGACGACCCAGGCGACCGTGCAGCAACATGCCAGCGAACTGAACCTGTCTCTTCCCGATGACGCTCTGGTTGAAGATATCCGCAAGGATGAGAACCTGAAGGGTCGTGACGGCCAGTTCTCGCGCGCGCGTTTCGAGCAGTTCCTCGAACAGGCCAATCTGTCGGAGGCAGGCTTCGTGCAGCTATTGCGCCAGGACAAGCTGCGCGACCAGATCGTGAGCGCAATGACCAACGCAACCGTCGTTCCGCCGGTGCTTCTGGATTTCCAGAACGCCTTCATGCAGGAAACGCGCATCATCGAGCACACCACGATCAAGCCTGACAAGGTTGCGGCTCCCGCTGAGCCCGACGATGCCAAGCTCAAGGAAACCTTCGACCGCAATGCCTCGGTTTTCGTGACGCCGGAATTGCGTAAGGCCGGCCTGCTCGTTCTGAGCATCGACGAGCTGAAAAAGGGCGTGACGGTTCCCGACGAGGATCTGAAGGCGGCTTTCGAGGCGACCAAGCACACGTATGACGTGGCCGAGAAGCGCCGCATCGCCCAGATCACCTTCAAGGACAAGGCTGCGGCGGAAGCTGCCAAGAAGGAGATCTCTGACGGCAAAAGCTTCATCGACGTCGCAAAAGCTGCCGGCATCAAGGAGACCGACATCGACCTTGGCCTGCTGACGAAAACCCAGCTGATCGAGCCGAAGGTTGCCGACGCTGCGTTCTCGCTGAAGAAGGACGAGGTGTCGGGCGTGATCGAAAGCACCTTCGGGCCGGTTCTGCTGCGCGTCATGGATATCATCGAGGGCAAGCAGAGCACCTTCGAAGAGGCCAAAGAAAAAGTTCGCGATCAGCTGGCGGCCGAAAAGGCCAGCGCGCTGATCCAGGAGAAGACCGATCACGTCGAGGAGGCGCGCAACGCGGGCAAGACGCTGAAGGAAATCGCCGACGAGCAGAAGCTGACGTACGTCGAGGCAGACACGGATGCCAGCAATCGCACCGCGGACGGCAAGGACGCGTTTGCCCTTCCCGACGCGTCGATGATCGTGCAGCAGGTGTTCACCCTGCAGCAAGGGACGGAGGCACCGCCTGTCGATCTGCCGGGCGGCAAGGGCTACGTCTGGCCAACCCTCCTGGGGACCACGCCTGCCACGCCCAAGCAGTTCGACGCCGTAAAGCCTGAGGTCAAGGCGCTGTATATTGAGCAGGAGACCCAGCGCAGCTTAAGCCAACTCGCGACCAAGCTGGTCGAACGCCTGTCGGGCGGCGAAGACCTCATGACGGTCGCGGTCGACGCGGGCGGTTCGGCGGAAGTGACGTTGCCGGTAACGCGCATGACGTCGCCGCAGGGCCTGCCGCGTGGCGCGATGGCCCAGGCGTTTTCGCTGCCGGCCGGCAAGGCCGGATCGGCGGAGACGAGTGACGGCAAGTCGCGCGTCGTCTTCCGCGTCAAGGAAATCAAGCCGGCACCAGCGCCAACCAAGGAACAGAGCGATAAGCTCTCAGCCGAACTGCAGAGCATCCTGCGCGACGATTATCTCAACGCTTACGTCGCAGCCCTTGAAGGCAAGCTGAAAACGGAGATCAATGACCGGGAATTCCGCCGTATCACCGGCGCGGATGTCCAGGAGCAGTAGGGGGCTCACCTGAGCACGCTGGCCATGAAAACGGGCTCGCATGACGCGCTGCCTTCGCTCGATGCGTTCACGAAGCGCTACAAGGCGGGTGTGCCGCAGGTCGTCTATACGCGACTGATCGCCGACCTTGAGACGCCCGTATCGGCGTACCTCAAACTCGCCGCCGACAAGCCGATGAGTTTTCTGCTGGAGTCGGTGGAAGGGGGAGCCACGCGCGGGCGTTACTCGGTGATCGGAATGGAGCCGGACCTTGTTTGGCGTGCTCACGGCAACGAGGCTGAAATCAACCGCGCGCCCGTCAGCAAGAAGACGGCTTTCAAACGCGAGGGGCAGGCAACGCTCGACTCGTTGCGCGCGCTGTTGGCAGATTCGCGGCTGGATTTGCCGCCGGAACTGCCGCCGATGGCGGCCGGTGTGTTCGGCTATATGGGCTACGATACCATCCGCCTGGTCGAGCGGCTGGAGCAGGTGAATACCGACGATCTGGGATTGCCCGACGCGATCCTGATGCGCCCGACGCTGATCGTGATCTTCGACAGCGTGCGCGACGAATTGAGCGTGGTGACGCCGGTGCGGCCTGATCCGGCCGTGCCTGCCGACAAAGCCTACAAGGCGGCTTTGAAGCGCTTGAAGGGCGTCGTCTCAGCTTTAGAAGCGCCGCTGCCGCACCCGGCTTCGCTGGCCGCCAAGAAGCTGGCGGCCCCGGAGCCCCGCTCCAACACGAAGCCGTCCGAGTACCTCAAGATGGTGGCCAAGGCGAAGGAGTACATCGCGGCCGGTGACATCTTCCAGGTGGTGTTATCGCAGCGGTTTTCTGCGCCGTTCGCGTTGCCGGCGTTTTCGCTCTACCGAGCCCTGCGCCGCTTGAACCCATCCCCGTTTCTTTTCCATCTCGAGTTCGGGAATTTTGCACTGGTCGGCTCCAGCCCGGAAATTCTCGTGCGTGTGCGGGATGGCCAAGTCACGATTCGTCCGATTGCGGGCACTGCGCCACGCGGCGCCACCGATCACGACGATAAGGCGCTGGGTGAAGCCCTGCTGAAAGACCCCAAGGAACGCTCCGAACATTTGATGTTGCTGGATCTCGGCCGCAACGACATCGGCCGCGTCGCCGAAACCGGCACCGTGGAGGTCACCGACCAGTTCGTCGTCGAGCGCTACAGCCACGTGATGCACATCGTGTCGAACGTGGTCGGCGCGCTTGCCAACGGCAAGGATTCCGTCGACGCGCTGATGGCCGGGTTCCCAGCCGGCACGGTGTCGGGTGCGCCAAAGGTTCGCGCCATGGAAGTCATCGACGAACTGGAGAAGTCCAAACGCGGCCCCTATGCCGGATGCGTCGGCTACTTCACCGCCGACGGCGAGATGGACACCTGTATCGTGCTGCGCACCGCGCTGGTGAAAGACGGCGTGATGCACGTCCAGGCGGGTGCCGGCGTCGTCTACGATAGCCTGCCTGAAAACGAGCAGCAGGAGTGCATCAACAAAGCCAAAGCGATCGTGCGCGCAGCCGAAGAAGCCGTTCGCTTCGCCACGCGCCGCCGCGCGCCGGGCAAGAGCGGCGGCAACGGCGGGCCGTTCGCTTGAACTAGGTTGCGGCGCGCTTGACAGCGTTCACCGGTCGAGGCCACTTCAGCGGATGCTTACGCTCTCTCTCTTGCGTCATGCCAAATCGAGTTGGGATGACGCAGACATCGACGACTTCGAACGGCCGTTGTCGAAGCGGGGCGCTAATGCCGCGCCGGAGATGGGCCGCGCCATGCGTGAGCTGAAGCTGAAGCCGGATCTGGTGCTCTGTTCGGCGGCGGTGCGCACGCGGGCAACGGTGGCGCTGGTGCTGCTGGAACTTGGGCCGCCCGGGCCGGAAGTGCGTTACGACGAAGAGCTGTACCTGGCTTCCCCCAAGGTGATGCTGGACCACATCCATAAGATCGATGACCGCTTCGGCCACGTCATGATGGTGGGACATAATCCTGGCACGCATGCGTTGGCTCTGGAGCTGACGGGCGTCGCCAAGAGCGAGGATATGGCCGACCTCGCGACGAAGTTTCCGACCGCGGGTCTCGCCATCATGACGTTCAAGGCCGAGCACTGGCGTGACGTGACATCGGGTACTGGGCATCTCGTCGTGTTCATGACGCCACGACGCCTGAAATAGCGACCCATCATGTTCCGGAGCGTTTGACGGCCCGCGATGCGACGCCTACTGCGTATTGCATCGCGGCTGGATCACCACGGGAGATTGTGATGAAAATCGTCATGGCATTTGCAATGTTGGCGCTGCTTGCGGGTTGCAGTGGGGCAACGGGTACCAATCCCTATGCGAGCGGCAAGCATCCGACGTATGCTACCTCCGGTCCTCCTTCCAATCTGCGGCGCTGATCGACCGGGCGCCGCGTGCTGACAGGCAACGCGATGCTACTTCTTATCGATAACTACGACAGCTTTACCTACAACCTCGTCCACTTCCTGGGCGAGCTGGGGGCGGCTTGCGAGGTGCATCGCAACGACCAGATCAGCACCGAGGACGTGCTGAAAAAGAAGCCGAAGGCGATCGTTCTGTCGCCGGGGCCGTGCACGCCGAACGAAGCAGGGATCTGCCTAGATCTCATCGCCAAGGCGGGGGCGACGATCCCGTTGCTAGGCGTGTGCCTTGGTCACCAGGCGATAGGCCAGGTGTACGGCGGCAAAGTTATCCGCGCGCCCGTGCCGATGCACGGCAAGCTGTCGCAGATCACCCACACCAACGGGAGCGTGTTTGAGGGGCTGCCGGCGATGTTCGACGTGACGCGTTATCACTCGTTGATCGTCGAGCGGAAGTCGCTACCCGACGCGCTACACGTGACGGCGGAGACGTCCGACCAGATCATCATGGGCCTGATGCACAAGACGCACCCCGTGCACGGCGTGCAGTTCCATCCGGAGAGCATTGCGTCTGAGCAGGGGCATGCGCTGCTGGAAAACTTCCTTAAGCTCGCCGGATTCTCGACCAAAAAGCGCAAGGCCGCTTGAGCTATTTTGCAGGGCTCCTGCGGAAGATCTCCGGCAGCAGGTCGCGAATGCGGACGGGGGTGGCTTCCAGGAATGGCAGCGGCCTTGTGACCTCGATCGCGGCGACGCCGATGCGGGCCGTCAGCGCGCCGTTGAAGACGCCTTCGCCTAGACGGCGTGACAGCCGGCGCAGAAGATCCTGTCCGAGGAACTGACCGAGCAGGTCGTCGGTCAGCGCCAGGCCGCCGGTCGCGATGATGTGTGTCACCACCATCCGTGCGAGACGGAACGAACCGAGGAAGCCGGGGCGGCCGCCGTAGAGACCGGCGAGGGTGCGCAACAGACGCAGGTTTTCCACCAGCACGTAGATCATGGCGATCCACACCATCGGTGACAGTGCCGTGACGACGCTGACGCGCTTGGCCGCCTGCAGAATGAAACGCCGCGCCTGGATATCGAGCGGCACGATCAGCTCCCGCTCGGCAAGGGCCAGCAAATCGCCGGGATCACGGATGTCGGCCTCGTGCTCGCCGAGGCGTGCCAGGCCCCATTTCTGATCGGGGCGCGACGAGAAGAGAGCTTTGAGGTTTTTGACGGCCTGACGTTCGCTCGCGGCATCGCGCTGACGCAGCGCGTCGAGGATCTGGCGGCGCAAACGCGACAGCCGGTTCAGCCGCAGAATGCCGACGAGCTCGCGCAGGATGATCACGGCGAGCGATACGGTCGCAAGTGCCGCCAGTGCTGTTGCCAGCCAGCCGACCCAATCATTGCGGGTCATCGCCTCCGACACGAAGCCGGTGAACGCGACGCTCGCGGCAAGCAGCGTAAGGCTGGCCACGGCAGAGAGGAAGAGGCCACCCCAGCGTACGCCGCGGCCGATGGCATCGCGAGGTCGCGGCAATGGTGGAGCGGCGCCGTTTGCCGGGTCGTCTTCATCGCCGGTGCCAGCGTATGTGACTTCGGGCGGCGCGGCTTCGACCGCCGGATCGTCCGGTTCGAACACCATTGGCTTTCGTCGAGACGGGGCGGTCATGCGAGCCGGTCTCCCAAAAGGAACTGCATGGCGCGATCGAGACGGATATGCGGCAGGGGTGGCGTTTCACCGGTCGCGCCCGCAGGTTGAACGCGGGCCGGGCGGAACCGGACGAAGGCCGCATCGCCGAGGGTCTGGCCAACTTGCTCCAAGGCGATGCGCGGGTCGGCCGGCAAGTCGCCAGGAAAAATTGCGGCTTCCTTGATGCCGTCGAACGTGCGGCCGTCGATGCGTTCGCCGGGAAGCGGCGTGCCGGCGATGCACGGAAGGCGCTCGCCGCCGTGCTTGACCTCTGCCTCGCGCGTCGCCCTGAGCGCCGCAAGCGCCATCACGCCGACGTCGGCTCCCGCAGTCGTGGCGCGTGCGATGGCGCGGTCGGTGATCAGCCGCAGAATGCCCTCCAGCCGGTCGTGACTGGTGTGGTGCAGGTGATCGGCCTTGGTGGCGGCAAACAGCAGCTTGTCGATGCGGCGCCCCATCAGCAAAGACAGGAAACTGTTGGCGCCGGGCCGGAAGGCGCGCAACGCGGCCTCCAGCGCGCGCTGAAGATCAGCGACGGCAGCAGGGCCCTCGTTCAAGGCGGCCAGCACGTCGACCAGCACGATCTGGCGATCGAGACGGCTGAAGTGATCGCGGAAGAATGGGCGCACGACGTGGGATTTGTAGCTCTCGAAGCGCCGCTCCATCATGGCGCCCAGGCTGCCCCGCTTCAATGTTGTGCCGGACGCAAGATCCAGCGGAAAGAATGTCAGCAGGGGCGAGCCTGAAAGATCACCCGGCATCAGGAAGCGGCCAGGGCTCAGCGTCGATGTTCCGCCGCGTGAACCGCGCGCAGCGTGCAGATAGGCTGTGAACGAGCGCGCGCCGGTGATGGCGGTTTGTTCGTCTTCCGCACGGCTGGCATCGATACCCGTCACGTGTGCAAGCCATGGCGCCGCCGCTGCGGCGCGCAAGGGCTCACGCGCCAGGTGCATGGCTTCGGCCGACCACGCTGCGTAGTTCTGGTCCAACATTCCGAGATCGATGAGCCATTCGCCTGGGTAGTCGACGATATCGACGTTGAGGCGCGGCACACCTATCGCGCGCCGCAGAGCCGTCTCGGGCGCAAAGTCGATCGAGACGCGCAGTTCCGAGATGTGCCGGGTGCCGTCCGGCCAGTTCGGCGGCGCGCTGGACAGCGCTGCGATATGCGCCTCGTAATCGAAGCGCGGCACGGCGTCGTCGGGCTGCGGCTGGAGATGCGCGGCGGTGATCCGGCGTTCCGCCATTGCCTCGAAGAAGGGCAGCCGTCCGCCGGTCACGAGATTGCGGATCAACGCCGTGATGAAAACCGTCTTGCCCGACCGCGACAGGCCGGTAACGCCGAGGCGCAGGTTCGGCGTGAACGCGTCGCTGAAATAGGCGCTGGCGGATTGCAGCAGCGCTTCGCCGGACAGGGATGACAGGTCGGGGAAACGCAACGGGGAGACCTCGTGGACAAGGTCTCCCCTAGTTAGGCTCATGATCGGTGCGCCGCAAGAGAACGCCGCGGCGGGTTATGCCTTCAGCCGTAGATCACCACGACGACGCCGGCACCTAGAACGACAAGCCCCATGCAGATGATCGCGCCTGAGCGCAGAAATTCGATCATCGGATTATTCCTTCGAAGCTAGCGATCCAACTTGAGGATCACACTGCGCCTGCACCTATGAATTCTGTCTGAAGACCGCCTTCATGTGGCGTTCATGTGGCGGCCATGTTGCCGCTTAGTATCAGCCATACTGACGACGGGTGTTCAGATCAATCCTTGCGCCGGGCAATGAAAGCAAGCCTCTCAAACAAATGAACATCTTGTTCGTTTTTGAGGAGCGCGCCGTGCAGCGGAGGAATGAGCTTGCGCGCATCTGTCTCACGCAGCGTTTCAAGAGAGATGTCTTCGTTGAGCAACAGTTTTATCCAATCTAATAGCTCCGACGTCGACGGCTTCTTCTTCAAACCAGGCACGTCGCGCAATTCATAGAAAACACGCATGGCCTCGGAAACGAGTCGACCCTTCAGGTTGGGAAAATGCACCTCGATGATGGCGCGCATCGTCTCGTCGTCGGGGAACTTGATGTAGTGGAAAAAACAGCGGCGCAGAAAGGCGTCGGGCAGTTCCTTTTCGTTATTAGAGGTGATGATGACGATCGGCCGCTCGCGCGCCTTGATCGTCTGGCCGGTCTCGTAGACGTAGAATTCCATGCGATCGAGTTCTTGCAGCAAGTCGTTCGGGAACTCGATGTCGGCCTTGTCGATCTCGTCGATGAGAAGCACCGGGCGCACGTCCATCTGGAAGGCCTCCCAGAGCTTGCCGCGCTTGATATAGTTGCCGATGTCCTTGACGCGCTCGTCGCCAAGCTGGCTGTCGCGCAGGCGTGAGACGGCGTCATATTCGTAAAGACCCTGCTGGGCCTTAGTGGTGGATTTGATATGCCACTCGATAATGGGTGCGCCCAGCGCGCGGGCGACCTCAAGGGCAAGAACGGTCTTGCCCGTGCCCGGTTCGCCCTTGACGAGGAGGGGTCGCTGCAGGGCGATGGCGGCATTCACGGAAACCTTCAAATCGTCCGTGGCGATGTAGTCGGCTGTACCGGAGAAGGCATTCCGGCCCTTGCCGGTTGAGAATTCTGGGGATTTTTTCATCGACGGCTTTCGTGTTCGAGGCGACGGGCCGACCTTACGGGCGGGCGCTGTGGCGGGCAACGGCCTGCCTATCGCGCTTTGCGGCACGGGCCGGGGCCAATTCCGCGGGTTCAGACTAACGCGCGGATCTGCTTGACTTTTGCATATCGAGCCGTCAATAGGAGCCTCGAAAATCGCCGTCGCAGCAGCACGTATCGAGGGCCGAAGCGCGACGCTGAAAACAACGTGTCGCGGAGGCCGCTATGTCCAGGCGCGATCAGAAAAAGCGGTCCACGTCCAAGGCCGGCGCGAAGCTGTCTTTAAGGTCGAAGGCGGCGCGCGTGACGGCCGTCAAATCAAAAAAGTCGCCAGCCAAAAAGGCGGCAAAAACATCTGGTGGCAAAACCAGCCGATCGCTTCCGGCCAAGGCAGTCAAGAAGCCTGCCAAGACCGTACGCGCCTCGGCATTGCGGACGAAGACAGCACCCGCAAAGCGGGCGCCCGTTACAAAAGCCGTCAGCAATCAAGGCAAGAGGGTTCAGAGCAAAGTGGCTGCGACTGTAAAAGCAACGCCTATCGTGCTGCCGCCGGATTACACGCCGGCTGAGAACGAGCCGTTCATGAACGAGAAGCACCGGATGTATTTCCGGAACAAGCTGTTGAATTGGAAAGAAGATATCATCCGGCAGACGCGTGAGACCCTGGTGGGCCTGCACGATGACAGCACGCAGCATGCCGATATTGCTGACCGCGCCACGTCCGAAACCGACCGGGCGCTCGAGCTTCGGTCGCGCGACCGGCAGCGCAAGCTGATCTCCAAGATCGACGCCGCGCTGGCCCGTATCGAAGACGGCAGCTACGGCTATTGCGAAGAAACGGGCGAGCCAATTGGCCTGAAAAGGCTGGACGCCCGGCCCATCGCCACGCTGTCGCTCGAGGCGCAGGAGCGGCATGAACGCCGCGAGCGCGTTTACCGCGAAGACTGACGATATCGCGAGGTTCCGGGGCTTCCGAAGGCACTAGCGGGCACCTGCCTGCTGGTGTAGAAAGCCCCCAAATCTCTCAACTTTGCTGATTTCCAGCTGCGCTGAAGCTAGGGTTTGTTATGGCCACCGTTCTACTTGTTGTTCACCTCATGATCGCCGCCGGTCTCGTCGGTGTCGTTCTGCTGCAGAAGTCTGAGGGCGGCGCCCTTGGTGTTGGTGGCGGTGGTGGCGGTGGCTTTATGACGGGCCGGGGCACGGCAAACCTGCTGACGCGCGTAACGGCCGGCCTAGCGGCGGCGTTCTTCACGACCAGCATTCTGCTGACGATCCTTGCTGGCCGCGGCGGCGAAGCCGGCAGGTCGCTGTTGGACAGCTCACCTGTCTCGGCGCCGGCGGGGACGACCACAGCGCCCGCGAGTGACGCTGCTGCACCGCCGGCATCTGACGCGGCGGGCGCGCCATCGGCGCCGGCTCCGGCTGAGACGCAGGCTCCCAGCAGCGGCGGCATCCTCGACAAGCTGAAGTAGGCTAAAACCGCCTAACAATTGATCGTTGCCGCAGAAATTTTGCGGTGACTGTCGCTTTGCGGTCCTCGCCAGATGGCCCAAAAGCGCTTCATCGTGCTTATCCGGCGTCAGATGGGTGCAGGGCTATGCCAAAACATTTGCGATCAATCAGCAGTGCGGTGCTGTGCTGCGGCCTCGTGGTCACGCTGGGGGCTTGTTCGGGTGCGGACTTGTCGACCGGCAGCATCGCGCCCTATGGAGCCGCCAACTCGTTCTACCCTTACGGCTTCCAGGATACCGCCGTTGCGGAAAACCAGCATCGCGTAACCGCCAGCGGGTCTGGGCGTGCATCGAAGGCCAGGCTGGAAAAAATTGCGCTGACTCGGGCGGCCGAGATCGGTGTCGACAAGAAGAAGCCCTACTTCAAGGTCGGCACCGTGACGCATGGCGTCGTCTGCAGTAAGAAGACGGCGGCGACGCACAAGGGCCGCGATAGCCCCGAAAACAACCGGCCCACCGTCACCCTCGACGTCACCTATTCGGACACCGCGTTGGACCCCGAATTCCGCGAGTCGAAGGCGAGTCTGGCGGAATACAAGGCGGCCATGGACGCCGATACCGGCAGCGCTGAGGCATCGCAGCTCGACGAGTTGAAGGCCCAGTGCGGAGGGGTCTAATCCGCCGTTCGGTGTCTGCAACTTGAATCACTGGGGGATGAGGCAAAATTGCCGCTTCGAATCGAGCGCTTACAGCTTTATGCTCAAAGCCCATGCAACGGTACATCTTCATTACCGGCGGCGTGGTCTCCTCCCTTGGCAAAGGCCTAGCTTCCGCCGCCCTCGGCGCGCTTCTTCAAGCGCGCGGGTATTCCGTCCGGCTTCGTAAGCTCGATCCTTACCTCAACGTCGATCCAGGCACGATGAGCCCTTACCAGCATGGTGAGGTGTTCGTGACGGATGACGGTGCAGAGACAGACCTCGACCTAGGCCATTACGAGCGCTTCACCGGTGTGCCGGCGAAGAAGTCTGACAACATCACCACTGGGCGCATCTACCAGGACATTCTCGCCAAGGAACGGCGTGGAGATTACCTGGGCGGCACCGTGCAGGTGATCCCGCACGTAACGGATGCCATCAAGACGTTCGTGACCAGCGGCAACGAGGGGCTGGATTTCGTGCTCGTCGAAATCGGCGGCACGGTCGGCGACATTGAGGGGCTGCCCTTCTTCGAGGCCATCCGCCAGCTCGGCAACGAACTGCCGCGCGGCTCGTCGGTATTCATCCACCTGACGCTGATGCCGTACATTCCCTCGGCAGGTGAACTGAAGACGAAGCCGACGCAGCATTCCGTAAAGGAGCTGCGGTCGATCGGCATTCAGCCTGACATCCTGCTATGCCGTTCGGATCGCGAAGTGCCGCGCTCGGAACGCAAGAAAATCGCTCTGTTCTGCAACGTGCGCGAAGACGCCGTGATCCAGGCGCTCGACGTCGCATCGATCTACGACGTGCCGCTGGCGTATCACCGCGAGGGCCTCGATACGCAAGTGCTGGAAGCGTTCGGCATCACCGGCGCGCCCAAGCCCGACCTGACGCGCTGGGAGAACATCTCGCGCAACATCGCGACGCCTGAGGGCGAGGTGACGATTGCCATCGTCGGCAAGTACACCGGCCTCAAAGACGCTTACAAATCGCTGATGGAAGCGCTGGTGCACGGCGGTATCGCCAACCGCGTGAAGGTGAAGTTCGAATGGATCGAGAGCGAGATCTTCGAGCGCGAAGATCCAGCGCCGTATCTTGAAGGTGTGCACGGCATTCTGGTGCCGGGCGGGTTCGGTGAGCGCGGATCCGAGGGCAAGATCCTGGCTGCCAAGTTCGCCCGCGAGCGGCTGGTGCCGTACTTCGGCATCTGCTTCGGCATGCAAATGGCGTGCATCGAGGCGGCGCGGAACCTGGCTGGGGTCGCCAAGGCCAGTTCGACCGAGTTCGGCCCGGCGGAAGAACCCGTCGTCGGCTTGATGACGGAGTGGATGCGCGGCAACGAACTTGAGCAGCGGCGGCTCGGCGGAGACTTGGGCGGAACGATGCGTCTGGGCGCATTCCCGGCCAAGCTCACGGCCGGCAGCCGCATCGCGCAGGTCTACGGCGACACGGCCATTTCGGAGCGCCACCGCCATCGCTACGAGGTCAACACCAAGTATCGCGAGGCGTTGGAGGCGTCGGGGCTGAGCTTTGCGGGGTTGTCGCCGGACGGCCTGCTGCCGGAGACGGTGGAGTATCCCGACCATCCCTGGTTCATCGGCGTGCAGTTCCACCCCGAACTGAAGTCGCGACCGTTCGAACCCCATCCGCTATTCCGCAGCTTCATCGAAGCCGCGGTGGAGCAGAGCCGTTTGGTCTAGCGTCAGAAACCACGGTTTCACGCCATATTTCAGGCCAGTCTGGCCCGTGCTAGACTGCGGCTATGAACGTCGCCCTGAAACCTATGACGGTGGATCGCTACCTGGCCTGGCTCGAAGAGCAGCCGCGCGGGCGTTTCGAGCTCGTCGACGGCCAAGTCATCGCCATGAACGCCCAGCATGTTGAACATATCGAGACGAAGGTCTCGGTCATATTCGCCTTGAAAGATGCTCTGCGGAACACCTGCTACCACGCCCTTGGCGATGGCATGGCGGTCAGGATCAACGACAAGACGGTCTATGAGCCGGATGCGCTGGTCTACGGCGGTGATGCCCTGAAGCTCGGCACCATTATTATCGATCGTCCAATTCTGTTGGTCGAGATTCTGAGCCCCGGCACCAAGACGGTCGACACGACGAAAAAACTCGAAGGCTACTTCAAGTTGGCCAGCGTCCGTCACTATCTGATTGTCGATCCTGTGGCGCGCAGCGTCGTGCATCACGCGCGCGACGAAGCGGGAAAAATCGCCACGTCCCTGTTGAGTGATGGTGAGTTGGCGCTAGACGCGCTTGGCGTCGCGCTAAACGTGACGTCACTATTTCCGCGCGGCTAGGCCCGGCCGCATACCGTCATCACGGTCTCGCACAGCTCTTCCGTCGTCACCGGCTTGGACAGCACGGCATGCACGTTGTCGCGCCGCACGAGGACGCGCGGATATGCCGTCACGATCACGAACGGCACCTTCTTCTTATCGAGCGCGTCCTGCAGATCTTCGCTATTGCGATCGGCGAGGACGAAGTCGATGACGGCCGCATCGATCTTGTCGCCGCTTTCCAGATGCTCGAGAGCCTGGCTCACGAGCGGAAACGGGCCAACAATGTCTGCGCCGGCGCGCTTTAGCCGGTCTGCATGGTCCAATGCGATCAAAAGCTCGTCTTCAACGAGCATGATGCGTCTGCCTGCCAAGTCGCTCATTTCCGTTTTACTCCAGAAAATTTAAGCCCTTAGCAAATCCGGGCACACGGCTTCTAAAACCCGCCCGGACGGCGAGAGTTCCAACCGTTTACATACTATCCGCTTAAGTCTTGTTGAAAAACACTCATTCCGGTGAAAACAAAAGCGGTATTGCGGCGTGAAATGCATCGAGAGCAGGAAAGCTACAGTTTGAATGCGTCATCATTAGGCGCAGCATGTTCAGTCGGCAGCATCGCCGTGGAAGGATGCGCGCGAATGCTCGTCTCCGCGTAGCTGGCAGGCTATAAGCGGGCATGACCGATCGCAGCATTCTGAAGACGAAAACCACGGTGCAGGCTGGCAGCGTCACGTTTGCCAATCACGCACCCATCGCTGTCCTGGCGGGGCCTTGCCAGATGGAGAGCCGTGCGCACGCGCTTGAGATGGCAACCGCCCTCAAGGAGATCTGCGGGCGCCTTGGCCTGGGCCTCGTCTACAAGTCGAGCTTCGACAAGGCGAACCGCACATCGATCGCGGGTAAGCGCGGCATTGGCCTGAAGGACGCGCTGCCGGTGTTCGCCGAGATTCGCGAGACGCTGGGATTGCCCGTCGTGACGGATGTGCACGAGATCAGCCATTGTGCGGACGTGGCGCCTGTCGTCGACGTGCTGCAGATCCCGGCTTTCCTGTGCCGCCAGACCGACCTGCTGGTCGCTGCCGCCAAGACCGGTCGCGTCGTCAAGATCAAGAAGGGCCAGTTCCTCGCGCCCTGGGACATGAAGAACGTGCTGGCCAAAGTGGTCGAGTCCGGCAATTCCAACGTGCTGCTGACCGAGCGTGGCGCGTCATTCGGCTACAACACGCTTGTCAGCGACATGCGCTCCCTGCCGATCATGGCCGAGACCGGCGCTCCGGTCATTTTCGATGCCACACATTCC
Organism: Hyphomicrobiaceae bacterium; assembly: GCA_030655135.1. GTDB lineage: Bacteria > Pseudomonadota > Alphaproteobacteria > Rhizobiales > Hyphomicrobiaceae > JAKAXS01. Next base: position 82,845 of record JAURWC010000042.1, read on the forward strand.
GTGCAGCAGCCCGGCGGACAGGGCACGAGTTCGGGTGGTGACCGGCGCTTCGTGCCGGTGCTGGCACGCGCGGCTGTCGCCGTCGGCGTGGCGGGCCTTTTCATCGAGACGCATCAGGATCCGGATCACGCACCGTCGGACGGCCCCAACATGGTGCCGCTCAAGGACTTCGAGGCCCTGATGCGTGAGCTGATGGCGATCGACGATGTCGTGAAGCGCAAAGCCGCCTGAGCTACTTGAACGACAACAGGTCGCTCAAGCTATCGGCTTTCATCGTCAGGCCAACGGAGATGGCGTCGGCGCTCACGTCAGCGTCGCCGGTGATGGTTCCGCCAAACGGCCCAACGAGGGATTCACGATTGAACTTGGACTCTTCCAATTCGACGTGAAGATAAGAGACGTTGATCGTCGTCTTCTCGCTCCACGCGTAGCTGGCGCCCAAGCCGAACCAAACGCGGTTGCTGTCCGGCAGCTGAATCAAGCGCGAGGTTGCGTCCTGGATCGGCGATTCCTCGTAGGCGATGCCGGCGCGGAGTGTGAGCTTGGGGCTGACGTCATATTCGCCACCGATCGAGTAGAACCAACCGTCTTCCCAGTTGAACACGAGGTTGCTGGCAAGCGCGCCGTTGGGCAGTGGAACGGGCACGACGCCGAGCGTGCTCCAATCTGTCCATTCCACCGTGCCGAGCAGCCGCATCGTAGACGTCAACTCCTGCCGCAGGCTCAGTGTGACTTTGTCCGGTGTATCGAGGTCGGCCTTGATCTCGCCTGACGTAAAAAGGGGACCCGCGGCGATGTTCTCGATGTCGCCTTCCAGGTCGTGCTCGATCCGCGATCGATAGCCCAGGCCGATCGATGTGCCACGGAACGGCGTGATGTTGATGCCCGCTTGCGCCCCAACACCGAAGTCTTGAGCGTCGGCTTCGTAGGCCGACGTGTTGAGCGCCTTGAGGTCCATGTATTGCAGCTGAAGGCCCACGCCAACCGAGATTTGCGGGGTCAGCTGATAGGAGACGCTAGGCGATAGGTTGAACGTCGCCATCTTGCTCGTCTTGGCAAGATGCGCGCCTGACCAATCCAGGTTATCCGCTTTGGTCGTGAGGCCGAATGGAGCGGTCAAACTCACAGCGAGAACCGTCCGGTCGTTATATCGCCAGGCTGCATAACTCGCGGGAATGATTGCATCGCGACCGATATCGACGTCGTTGTCGCGGTTCACCGGAGCAAACTGGGCCGTCGCGGCGTCAACGTGAAGATCCGCGTCCGGAAGGACGAGGGTGTAGTTGCTGTCCGTCGTGATGCCCTGGCCCACGAAGGAAGATGCGGCGGGGTTCCAGAAGATCGAACTCAGGCTCGATCCGCCGGCTGCGGTGCCAGCGTATGCGGTGCCGGAGAAGAAGGCCGATTGCTCGCGGATCTCAAAGCCGCCGGCGAAGGCGGCGGAGTGTGCGGCGGCGAGCAGGGTAGCGGCGGAGGCTGCGGCAATTGAAATATGCCGGGTGATCTGTTTGGCCGCCATGCTGTGTCCTCTTCCCAGTTCTTGCCCGGCCCCAGGACCGGGCGCGCAAATTGCGCCAGCAAGTATTGCTGAGATGAGTCGGAAGGGAAGTCACGGTACAGCCGGTGCACAGCTATGTTTTGCCGCCGCATGTGCCTGTGCGAACACGGTTCATCAAATGAAAAGGCCGGCCCTTGGGGGACCGGCCTTCGGATTTGCTTCGATGGTTTGCCGCGACTACTTCAGCGGCGCAGCATCTGCGTGACGGCCGCCAAGCAGCCAGTCTAGTTTTGTCGTCACGCCCACGGAGATGATATCGGCGCCGTTGTCTTCGGCTGAGCCGGAGAACGTACCTCCGGCGGGACCCAACAGGGAGTCACGTTCGATGTCGCCGTCCTCTACCCATACATGCGAGTAAGCCATATTAATCTTGGTCGTGTCGCTCCAATTATATGTGGCACCGACGCTCGCCCAGACGCGATTATTATCAGGTAGCTGAATTAGACGCGAGGTGTCGTCTTGAATAGGCGATTCCTCGTAAGCGATGCCGGCGCGGAGGCTAATCTTGTTCGAATAATCAAACTCGCCGCCGATGGCATAGAGCCAGCCATCCTCCCAATTGGCGTTCAATGCAGCCTGGTTCACGCCAAACGCCGGGAGGATAAAGTTCTGCGGAATGCTGACCGGTACAACGCCGATTTCGCTCCAGTTAGTCCACTCCACCGTACCGAAAAGCCGTGCCGTCGGGCCAAGATCTTGGCGGATGCTGAGCGTCACCTTGTCGGGCGTGTCGAGTTTTGCCGATAAATCGCCGGAGGAAACTAGCGGGTTAGCTGGGTCAACCACGTCGAAGTCGCCGTCGATCTCATGCTTGATACGCGAGCGGTAACCCAGGCCGATCGATGAGCCGCGGAATGGCGTGATATTGATACCGGCCGTTCCACCCACGCCGATGTCGTCGGCATCGTTACCATTGTATGCCGTTGTGCGAAGCGTTTTCAGCTCGAAGTATTGAACCTGCAGACCTGCGCCGACCACGACACCAGGCATTATCTGGTAAGACAGACTTGGATTGAGGTTCAAACTGAAGATTTTGCTCGTTTGCGCCAAGTAATTGCCAGACCATCCCATGTTGTCAGGCTTGGTCGTCAAACCATATTGGCTGTTCATGGCAAGTGCAGCAACGAGCTTGTCATTGATGCGGTAGGCTGCGTAGCTAGCTGGAACAAGCGCATCTCGCCCAAGGTCGACGTCGGTGTCGCCTATTAGCGATGCATCGATCGGTGCCCCAGGCGGAACGCCCGGAATGCCCTGTTCATCCGCATGAACGTTCATCTCGGGTAAAACGAGCGAGTAATTGCTGTCCGTCGTGATGCCGTCCTTGGCGATGTAGGATGTAGCCGGGTTCCAGAAGATCGAGCTGAGGCTCGAACCGCCGGCCGCCGTACCGGCAAATGATGTGCCCTGGAAGAATGCAGATTGCTCGCGGACTTCAAAGCCGCCGGCCAGTGCGCTGCTTGCGGTTACAGAGAGCGCGCCCAGCGCGACCGTGCTTAGAAGCCAACTCTTATTCCGTGTAGCACGCATGAGTGAGATCCCTCTCCCGACTTCATTTCCCCGAGGCGGCTGATATGTCGCGCCGCTTTACCCTTAGGTCACTGTAGGGACGTTGCCGCGTCCAGCTCAAGCTGAGACTGGAATTGAGCCCTGTTCAAAGCACGCTTCTTGGGCGGCCTGTGCTTTGCCTGCCACGAAATTGCCGCTGATGAAAAACTGGCGTGCTTGCCAGGAAATAAACGGGAAAACGCAAAAAAGAAAACCGGCCCGAAGCGAATCGGACCGGCTTTCCTCACAGCGTCGGACGTCCCTGATCGTCCTGCGCCGTCCCCCAATATTCCCCCGAATATTGACCCTACAGTCGCAGACGGGTTGGGGTGGCGCAACCCATCCTGAGAGCTTTCAAAGGAGCGCGATGCGCAATGGCCACATCCGCTGCTAAGGCTCTGAAGCTAATGGCCCCATTCGCCTTGCTCAGGACGAGCATTGTGGTCCAGTGGCCCGTTGCCGGAGCCCACGGTGAGAGACTTGCCGGCGAGCAGTCCCTGCCAGACGTATGCCTTCGCGTCGCCGACGGCGGTTTCGACATCGTGTCCGCGCGCCAGGCCTGCCGCGACGGCGGCGGAGAGCGTGCAGCCGGTGCCGTGTGTGTTGCGCGTGTCGATGCGCGGTGAGGTGTATGCCCGTGTTCCGTGCGGTGTGACTAGGACGTCGACGGCGTCGCCGCTGCCGTGCCCGCCCTTGACGAGCACCGCCTTGGCGCCGAGTGCCAAGAGCTGAGCGCCTTGAGATGCCATTTGGTCCGGCGTAACAGCGATCTCTTGGCCGGTCAGCTTCGCGGCCTCGTGCAGGTTCGGCGTCAGCAGATCCGCAAGCGGCAGCAGGATGGTGCGCACGGCGGCGATGGCGTCGGGCGAAAGCAGGACGTCCCCACTGGTGGCGACCATTACCGGATCGACGACGAGGGGATGCAGGCCGTGCCGTTCGATTGCGCGGGCCACGGCTTCAACGGTTGCGGTATCACCGAGCATGCCGGTCTTCACGGCCGAAACCTTGAGATCGCTCGCCACGGAGGCGATCTGCTGGGCGATGAAGTCCGGGGGTACGCCCATCACCCCATCCACGCCGCGGGTGTTCTGAGCGGTCAGCGCGGTGAGCACGGCGGCGCCGTAGACTTTGAAAGCGGCGAACGTTTTCAAGTCGGCTTGAATGCCGGCCCCGCCTGACGGGTCCGAGCCGGCGATGGTCAGGGCGATCGGCGTGCGATCTGTCATATCAACCCGGTTGCCGCTGCTTGAGGATCTCGCCTGGGAGGTCGTCCGGTGTCAGCCAGCCTTCGACGTGCTGCAGCAGCGGAAACGTATTGAGCAGCCAGTTGCCGAACTGGTTGAGCGAGCCGGTCAGAAAGAGGATGCCCGTAATGATCAGCACCACACCCATCACCTTTTCGAACATGCCGAGGTAGCGGCGATAGCGGTGCATGAACGACAGGAACGGGCCGATCGCCACCGCGGCAAGCACGAAGGGGATGCCGAGGCCCAATGAATAGACCGCCAGCAGCCGCACGCCTGCGCCGAGACTTGCCTCGTTGGCTGCCAGCGTCAGCACGGTTGCGAGAACCGGGCCGATACACGGCGTCCATCCGAACGCGAAGGCGAGACCGATCAGATAGGCGCCGGCGAGCGTCGCGCCGCCGCCTGTGTCGGCCTGAAAGCGTGCCTCGGAGTAGAGCAGGGGAATACGCAGGATGCCGAGGAAATGAAGCCCGAACAGGATGATGACGGCGCCGGCCACCATCGACAGCTGTTCCTTGTAGGTCTGCATCACCTGGCCGAAAAAGGAGGCGCCCGCGCCGAGCCCGACGAAGACGGTTGTGAAGCCAAGGACGAACAGCAGCGAGGCCAGAACCACGCGGCGCCACAGGGCGCGATCTTCGACTTTCGCCGAAGTCAGCTGGTCGAGCGTGGTGCCGCCGAGATAGCCGAGGTAGGGCGGCACGAGCGGCAGAACGCAGGGCGACAGGAAGCTCGCCAGCCCCGCCAGTGCCACGCCGAGATACAAATGTGATTCCGCGAACATTCCGTCTCGTTCTATTGAGGTGCCGCGCCGCAGGTATAGGCTAGGCAGGTTGCCGCGTCACGCGGACGAGAGCGTCTGGTAAACCGGCAAATCCCGGCAGAACGGCGTCGGCGCCCAGGTCCGCCAGGTCGTCCTGGCAATAGCCGTGCTGCAGCAGGATTAAAGCCGTTCCTGCCGCACGGGCTGCACCCGCGTCGGCGCCGCTGTCGCCCACCATCACGGATAGCTTCGGTTCGGCGGCAAGTTCCTGCAGTACCCTGCGCAACATCACGGGTGCGGGTTTCAGCGGGTCGGTAGCGTTGCCGCCGACGACGCTGCCGAACAGCGGCGTAATGCCAAGCTTGTCGAGCACGCCGGCGGTAATCTGCTGGGGCTTGTTGGTGCAGACGCCCAGCCGGACGCCCTGGGCGGCCAATGCGTCCAGGACGTGCCGGGCACCCGGATAAAGACGGGTATGCACGCATGGTGCACGGTCATAGGCCGCCAGGAATGACGCGTGGATATCCGCAGCCGCATCAGCGTGTGTCCGGCCTCGACCAACCTCCCGGATGGCTCGTTCGACAAGGATCTCAGAGCCGTTGCCGACCATTGTGCGAACGGTTTGCTCCGCCAGCTGTGCCATGCCCGCTTCGGCAAGCGCGCTGTTGAGAGCCGCGGCGATGTCAGGCAGGCTATCGGCCAAGGTGCCATCGAGATCGAAAACGACGGCCTGAGGCAGGCGCTGGGAGTTTGCGGCCATCACGCTCCAGCGCGTGTGAGGGCAACGACGCCGGGCAACTCGCGGCCTTCCAGCCATTCCAGGAAAGCGCCGCCGGCCGTCGATACGTAGCTGAAGTCGCCGGTTACGCCTGCAGCGTTCAAGGCCGCCACGGTATCGCCGCCGCCGGCGACGCTGATTAGCTTACCGGCCTTGGTCAATTCGGCCGCCGCGCGCGCCAGCGCGAACGTGCCGTCGCCGAACGGGTCGATCTCGAAGGCCCCGAGCGGGCCGTTCCACAGCAAGGTCCTGCAGCGGCTCATAACGTCGATGTAGTGCTTCACCGCCTCCGGCCCGACGTCGAGGACCATCTGATCGGCTGGAACTTCGAGCGTGGGGACGACGCGGGAGGGTGCCCCGGCTTCGAACTTGCCCGCGACGACCAGATCCTTCGGCAGCACGATTTCGCAGCTGCGCTCCTTGGCTGCGTGCATGATTTCAAGCGCCGTCTGCGCCATGTCGGGTTCGGCGAGCGATTTGCCAATCTCGACGCCCTGGGCCAGCAGGAAGGTGTTGGCCATGCCGCCGCCGATGATCAGCTTGTCCACCTTGGCCGACAGGTTGGTGAGAACCGGAATTTTCGTGGACACCTTGGCGCCACCTACCACAGCCGCCGTTGGGCGTTGCGGCTCTTCCACCGACGACCGGAGCGCCGAAATCTCTTCCATCATCAGGGGCCCGGCGAACGAGGGAAGCAGGTGCGTGATGCCTTCGGTCGACGCGTGGGCGCGATGGGCGGCGGAAAACGCCTCGCCAACGTAGATGTCGCCGGATTTTGCCAGGGCGGCTGCGAAATCCGGGTCGTTCTTTTCTTCGCCCTTGTGGAAACGCAGGTTTTCGAAAACGGCGATCTCGCCGGGGTGCAGCGCGTGGCTTGCGGCCTCCGCGTCGCTGCCGACGCAATCGCCGACGAACTTGACGGGGCGGCCGAGGATTTCGGCGAACTTGTCGGAGACCGGCTTCAGGCTAAACTCGGCGTTGGGTGCGCCTTTCGGACGGCCGAAGTGGGAGATGACGATGACGCGCGCGCCGCGGCCGGCAAGGTCTTTTACCCCGGCAACGACGCGCTCAAGCCGCGTGGCATCGGTGACGCGGCCGTCCTTCAAGGGGACGTTGAGATCGGCTCGCACGAGAACGCGCTTGCCCCGGACGTCGGCTTTCGAAGACGGCTTCAGGTTCTCGAAATTCATCGGTTTCCGCTGCTGGCTGAGGGGTTACGGACCCGGCTCTACGGCGGAACAACGGCCTTGGCAAGACGCAGCGGACGAGGCGGCATCGCGCACCTCGGTTGCGCCTGCCCGCTCTTAGGCATCAAGGACGGCGTGGGCGACCAATTCCAGCGGAGGAGCGGGTTCCACACGTTCGGCGACGTCGGAATAATCGTTCTCAGCAAGGCACTTGGCGACGTCGTAATCCATCTGCATCCGCAGCCAGACCTCCGGCGTGGTGCCGAGATAGCGCGAGAGGCGAATGGCCAAATCGGCGTCGACGCCCTGACGGCCGGCCACGAATTCGATGACGCGGCTGGGTGCGACGCCGAGTTCGTGGGCAAGGCCGCGCGAGCTCAGTTCCAGTTGATCCAGGTACTCAGCAAGCAGGATTTCGCCAGGATGGGTTGTGACTAGCCGCATGAATCACCTCGGTTTGTTGGCAGAACTGCCGATAGTCCGAAGTGTTCCAATCTGTATGCGGAATGGCTAACAGGTGGTTATCAGCTGTCCGCTACAACCTTGATTTGCTGACGGGCGACGTCGGCAATACGAGCGGCGGTGATGCCGAAGTGTTCGTACAATTTCGGTGCCGGGGCCGATGCGCCGAAGCCGGTCATGCCGACGAAACCATCCTTGTGACGCAACCATTCGTGCCAGCCTTGGGCGATCGCGGCCTCGATGCCGACGCGGGCGGCAGCGCCCATGACGCCGTGCTGGTAGTCTTCAGACTGCGCGCGAAACAGTTCGAAGCTCGGCATCGACACGACGGCGGCCTTGATGCCATCCTTGGCCAGCAGGTCTGCGGCTTCGACGGCAACGCCGACTTCGGAACCCGTGGCGATCAGCGTGACGTCGCGCTCGCCGCCCTCGGTGCCGCGGACGACGTAGCCGCCCTTCATCGTCATGTTCTCGTCGGTAAGCTGCTTACGCAGCTGCGTGGGTACAGCCTGGCGCGTCAATGCCAGCACGGTTGGTCCGTCGCACTTGGAGAGCGCGGCCATCCAGGCTTCAGCCGTCTCGATTGCGTCTGCGGGGCGCAGCACTTGAAGGTTGGGAATGGCACGCAGCGCAGCCAGATGTTCGACGGGCTGATGCGTCGGACCGTCTTCGCCCAAACCGATGCTGTCGTGCGTCATGACGTAGATGACGCGGATGCCCATCAGTGCCGAAAGCCGGATCGAGGGGCGGCAGTAATCGGTGAAGACGAGGAATGTGCCGCCGTAGGGAATGACGCCGCCGTGCAGCGCCATGCCGTTCATGACGGCGGCCATGCCGTGCTCGCGCACGCCGTAGTGCATGTAGTTGCCACCGAAGTTGCCGGGCGCAACGGCGGTGTGGTGCTTCGTCTTGGTGCCGTTGGAGCCAGTGAGATCGGCGGAACCGCCGATCAGTTCGGGCAGGGCCGGGACGAGGTGTTCGAGCGTCAGCTGCGACCAGACGCGTGTCGCGCGCTTGGCGGTGTCGGCTGCGAAATTGGTGCGGGCGGCAGCGATCGCGGCGAAGACGTCGGGTGCGCGCGCGTGAGCCAGCGGTTCGCCCAGCGCGTTGTGCACGTCGGCGCCGGCCTTGTCGTAGCGCGCTTTCCACGCAGCCCGTTCGCTGGCATGACGCTGGCCCGTTGCGCGCCAGGCGTCGAGCACGTCTGCCGGGATGTCGAAGGGCTTGTGCGGCCAGCCGAGTTTTTCCCGCGTTCCCGCGATCTCGTCGGTGCCGAGGGGCTCGCCATGCGTAGAGGACTTACCGGCCTTGTTGGGCGCGCCGTAGCCGATGATGGTCTTGCAGGCGATCAGCCAGGGCTTCGAGCTGTCGGCTTTCGCCTTGGCCAATGCTTCGGAAATTGCCTTGGTATCGTGGCCGTCGATGCGGACGGTATTCCAGCCGGAGGCGGCAAAACGCGCGACCTGATCGTCGCTCTCCGACAGGCTGGTGGCACCGTCGATCGAGATGGAGTTGTCGTCGAACAGCACGATGAGCTTGCCGAGCTTCAGGTGCCCTGCCAGCGAAATCGCCTCGTGGCTGATGCCTTCCATCAGGCAGCCGTCTCCGGCAATGGCATAGGTGTGGTGGTCGACGAGATCCTTGCCGAAACGCGCAGACAGCAGCTGTTCGGCGATCGCCATGCCGACGGCGTTGGCGATGCCTTGGCCGAGCGGGCCCGTTGTCGTCTCGATGCCTTCGGCGTGACCGTATTCGGGATGGCCGGCGGTCTTGGCGCCGAGCTGGCGGAAGTTTTCGATCTGGCCGATGTCCATGCCGGGATAGCCGGTGAGGTACAGCAGGGAATAAAGCAGCATCGAGCCGTGACCGGCCGACAGGACGAAGCGGTCGCGGTTGGGCCACTTGGAATCGGTGGGATCGAAGCGCATGGCTTCGGAGAACAGCACGGTGGCCACATCGGCCATGCCCATGGGCATGCCTGGATGTCCAGACTTCGCCTTCTCGACGGCATCCATCGACAGCGCGCGGATAGCGCTGGCCATGTCGCGATACCCTACTGCCGGCTTGGATTTTTCCTGCGCCTTGGCCATACCTGATTTCCGTCCCAGCTGTCACAATTGGCTGGCACATGTAGCGGCCACTCCCCGGCGCGTCTACCCGCCAAGTGGCGGTGCACCCGCTTTATTCGGCCGCCGCCTTCAGTTTGGGCGGTTCCTTCGGTTTGACACCGTCTTTTGTGGCCTGCGTGGCGATCTTGGCCTCTTCCTCGGCGTCTTCTGCGAACAGCCGTTCCAGGGTCGCTGCGTCGCTGCGGGCGCGGGACTGCAGCTTCTCCATGTCGGAATAGTGCTTGTAGTCTTCGCTGAGGCGCCGTTCATCGTGCGTTCTGAAGGTCTTGATGACCCGCTCCGTCTCCCGATCGGAGTAGCCCAGCCCCTTGAGGACCTGCCGTGTCGTCTCCAGCGCGGAGTGGAACGTTTCGCGCTGAAGCGTCGTGATCCCTAAGTCAAGCAGGCGGTGAGCGTGATTGCGGTGCCGCGCGCGGGCGAATACCGGCAGGTCCGGAAATTGCGCGCGCACGAGTTCGGCCGTGCGCATTGATGCTTCCACGTCGTCGATGGCGAGCACGAGGGCGCGCGCCTTGCCGATCTGGGCGGCTTCGAGAATTTCCGGGCGGCTGGCATCGCCATAGAAGGCTTGCGCGCCGAACTGCTTCACCAGTTCCACCTGCTCGGGCGAAATGTCGAGCGCGGTGAACGGGATCTTTTTGCCGCGCAGGATACGGGCGACGATCTGGCCGTAGCGGCCGAAACCGGCGATGACGACGTGGCGATCATTGTCGGGCAGGGCGTCGTACAGCGGTGCGGGCGATGGCTTGCGCCCGTCCATCCAGGAATCGATCGCCAGCAGCAGTGGGGTTGCGGCCATCGTGAGGGTGACAACGACGCTCAGCAGATCCGAGGTGCCGCGCGCCATGACGCCGGCGGTGACGCCTGTTGCAAACAGCACGAAAGCAAACTCGCCGCCCTGGCTGAGCGACATGCCCAACCGGCGTGCGGGCCGCCGCTCCAGGCCGTGGGCCCGGCCAACTTGAAACAGCACGATGCTCTTGATCGCGACGAGGCCCACGACCAGCGTTGCGACAAGCAATGGCTGGTCGATGATCAGGCGCAGGTTCAGCGACATGCCGACAGCGGTAAAGAACAGGCCGAGCAGCAGGCCCTGGAACGGCGCCAAGTCGGCTTCCAGTTCGTGGCGATAGGAGGATTCAGCCAGCAGGGCGCCAGCGATGAAGGCACCCAGCGACGCGGACACGCCAACCGATTGCATGATCAGCGCCACGCCGACGACGGTGAGAAGCGCCACGGCGGTCATGGCTTCTTTCACGCGGGTGCGCGCGATCAGGCGGATGGCGTGGTCGAGCAGGAAGTAGCCCGCGACGACGACGGCCGCGATGGTGGCCAGGGCGATGATGGCAGCCTTGAAATCCATGCCCGCCGTGGCGACACCCACGGCGAATAGCGGCGCCAGTGCGATGAGGGGGATGGCAGCCAGATCCTGGAATAACAGCACGGCGAAGGCTAGGCGGCCGTGCCGGGCGGAGAGCTCGCCATTCTCTTCCAGCACTTGCAACGCAAAGGCCGTCGACGACAACGCAAGAGCCAGACCCGCGAACAAAGCGGTATGCCAGGGCAAACCGAACAGGACGGCCGCTGCCCCAAGCAGCAGCGCCGAGATGCCCACTTGCGCGCCGCCCAAGCCGAAGATGGCGTTGCGCATGGCCCAGAGGCGGCGCGGCCGAAGTTCGAGGCCGATCAGGAACAGCAGCAGGATAATGCCGAACTCCGCGACGTGCAGCAGCTCCTTGGCTTCGTGGATCGAGAAGAGGCTCGTCAGGCCATAGGGGCCGAGCAGCACACCGGCGATGAGGTAACCGAGCACCGAGCCGATGCCGAGCCAGCGTGCAAGCGGCGCCGCGATCGCCAACGCCGCCAACAGCACGGCCACGATCGGCAACGTCACGTCGGCCATGTTGTAAAATCCCCTTGGACCTTGCGCGAAGCTGATCCCTTGCTCTGCAGTGCAATACGTAGGTTCCGCGCGAGGCCAATAAAGACGGTCGTCTGGCCGTTGGCAACCATGCTGGCCGTGTTGCGCTGCACGTCAGCTATACTGCACGTGCAAAGCGACTCATGTACAGATTCATAATGTTAATGGCGTGTTTACCAATCTTACCGCAGAATGAAGTTTGCCGGAGACGCGATTTACTCTCCCTAAACTGTGTATCCGGCAACACGACCAGGACGTATAAGTCGAACACAGGGGCCGTTCGATGACTATTGACATCGCCTTGAGAGCACTCGCCACACTGGCCTGCGTCTACGTTGCAGGCCTGTTCATCACCGTCATGAGCCTTTCGGCTCTTGAGTCTGCCACGTTCAGCACCGGACCATTCTGCTCGGGACACGGCTGTATGACAGCCGCCAACGAGCACGCGCCATCCGCTGCCGCCCGCTATACGCCTGCCAGCGCCCGCAACGTCGTTGCGCTGCTGGGAGACGAGAGAATCTGACCGATACACGCCGTCGCGCAGTTTAAGCCATAGCCAAATTGAATGAGAGCGGTTCGCCCAGAACCGCTCTTTTTCTTTGGGCTAACGCTGACGCCCTGAGGAAGCCGCGTTAGGCCTAGCGGGAGGGCAGGGTGCCGTTGGGCAAATATGCCGTGCGCTGGGGCCGTTCATTGCCCTGCATTTCAAACAGGATCGTTTCGAGCAGGGCCGACAGGCGATGATACGTCTCGTCGAGCGCGGTGGTGAACTGGGCGGCGCGCGCAGACTCGACGGCTTGCGCATGGCTCATGGCGTAGATGCGCGATGCCTGCCGCGCGATCGCCTCGCAGAAGTCCGGGTTGGGCACCTGATCCCGTAGCGACCACACCAAGGCATGCAGGTCTTCGGCCGCCGTCAGCATGTTGGCCGAGTGATGCGCCGCTGCTTCGAGGGGATGTCCGGTTTGGCTTTGCGCGATCAGCCCTGCTGCCGCGTTGGCGATGTCGTTGCGCTGATCGGCGACGAAGCCGCGCAGACGCTCCACGTCGCTGCGCAACACGCTGAGGAGCGCAGGTGGCTCGCGAAGGCTGGCCTGCAGGCGGTTGATGACGTCGTCCAACACTCCGCTGTCGACACGGCGCGAGCGGCGGCCATGTTCCGCCAGAAACCAGCGGCCGCGCGGGGTTTCGAGCAGCGCCGCCTCGATGGCGCGGTATTCCTCGTCTGCTTCGCGCGCACCGAGCACACTGTGATCTTTCATTGTTGCATTCCGCCCGGGCAGGCCTAGAGCATTCGAGCTCAACCGCTCGCATTTCGAACGATCAGACCCTAGACAAACGAAAATACCGTGATTCGCATTTGCGGCCGTTAACGGCCGTCAACTATTGTGGCGGCCGATGGCTTATTCGAACGCGCAAACGGGTAGGCAGGGCGCGGACGACGCGCGGAGCTACGCATTCCGTGTCAGCCTGTTCTATGCCGCCGTGTTTCTGATCTACGGCTTTAACGTGCCTTACCTCCCCTTGTGGCTCGGCTGGCGCGGATTGACCGACGCGGAAATCGCGATTGTAACGGCTGCACCGTTTTTTCTTCGGCTCGCGGTGACGCCGGCCGTGGCAGTCGCCGCTGATCACGCTGGCCGCCACAGCCGCTACATCGCCGTGCTGGCCATCATCGGGCTAGCAGCCGCGCTGGTGTTGAGCGGGGTTCAGGGCTTCTGGCCGATCCTGCTGGCCAGCCTCGTGTTCGCGCTGGCGACGATGACGATCATGCCCTTGACCGAAACAGTAGCGATCGGTGGCGTGCGCGGCTTTGGTCTGGACTACGGCCGCATGCGGCTGTGGGGATCGCTGACGTTCATCGCCATCGGCGCGGCTGGCGGCGCTCTTGTCACCAGCGCGGGGGCCTGGGTGATCCTGCCGGTCCTCGTTGCGGCGGCAGCGGTGACGGCGGCGGCCGCGTTTATGCTGCCACGTCCGCCGCCACGAGACGCCACGCAGACAACCGGCACGCATTTCAGCTGGCGTGACGTGTATTTGCTTGTCCGGTCGCCTCTGTTTCTGATCTTCCTATTCGCAACCGGAGCGGTGCAGGGCGCTCATGCCATGTTCTACACCTTCGGCGCCCTTCACTGGTCGGCGCAAGGTATCTCGCCTGCGTGGGCCGGGTCGCTTTGGGCTGTGGCGGTCTCAGCCGAGGTGCTGCTCTTTGCGTATTCCGCTTCCGTGCTGCGCGTCTTGGGACCGCTACAACTTCTGTTGGCGGGTGCGGGGGCGGCCGTTGTTCGCTGGCTGGCGATGAGCTTCGATCCACCGCTGGCGCTGCTGTTTCCGCTTCAGTTGCTGCATGCCTTCACCTATGGCGCGACGCATCTTGCGGCGGTCCATTTCATTCATCGTGCCGTACCGGCGGCGGCTGCGGGAACGGCGCAATCGCTCTACGCGACCGTGGCCGCAGGATTGATGATGGGGGTGGCGACGCTCGCGTCGGGGCCTCTTTATGGTGCGATGGCCGGACTTGCCTATCTGGCGCCGTTCGCACTGGCGTTGACGGGGTTCATCGCAGCATTCGTCATTTATCGCAAATGGGACGGTGACGCATTGTGGGTTTCAGCGCCGATGATGTCCGCCCCGCCGCCTACCCCCACAGCGCCGGCAGCGGCAGTGCAATCAGGCCAGCCGTGATGCTCAGGCCGTATTCGCGATCGCGGGCGAGAAGCAATGGCCCGTCGAGGTCGGCCCAGTCGGCGTCCTGCGCCAGGAGCAGGGCCGGCGCGGCGGCCAGCGAGGTTCCAACCATGGACCCGGCCATGATGCGGAACCCGGCGGCTTTCGCTGCGCGCGACATGGCGAGTGCTTCAGTCAGGCCGCCAGCCTTGTCGAGCTTGATGTTGACAGCGTCGTAGCGATCGCGGAGCGCGGCGAGATCGGTGGACGTGTGCACGCTCTCATCGGCGCAAACGGCGACGGGATGCGGGATCGTGGCGAGCGCTGCATCTTGCCCCGCGGGCAGGGGTTGTTCGATCAGCTCGATGCCAACCTCGCGAGCCGCGGCGAGATAGGGCTGCAGCATGTCAAGTGTCCAGGCTTCGTTTGCATCGGCGACGAGGCGGGCATCGGGCCGGGCCTGGCGCACGGCCAGCATGCGTTCGATATCGCCGGCACCGCCGAGCTTGAGCTTCAGGAGCATGAGCTGCGGCACGCTTGCGGCTTTCGCCGCCATGCTTTCCGGCGTGCCGAGGCTCAGCGTGTAGCAAGTTAGGACAGGCTGCAGCGACGCGAGCCCAGCAATGGTGGCAGCGCTTCGGCCGGTGCGTTTGCATTCCAGATCCCACAACGCGCAGTCGATCGCATTGCGGGCAGCCCCGTGGGGCAGTGCGGCATGCAGGGCGAAGCGGCTTGCCGTCACCGCTGCCGAGTTGATGGCCGCAGCGATGCCCTCGACGCTTTCGTTGTAACGCGAGTAGGGGACGCATTCTCCCCGGCCGGTGTGCTGGCCGTCGCTTACGGTCGCGACCACCACGCGGGCTTGCGTCTTGGCGCCGCGAGAAATCACGAATGCATCGGCAAGCGGCCACGCCTCGATGGTGGCGCGGACATCAAGGCGAGGAACGTTGACGGGCATTGCGGTATGGCGTCAGACGATGCGGCCGCTGGCGTGGGCGAGGAAGAGATACACGCGACCGGTGTCGGAGACGAGGTGCGACTGGCCGGTGCGGCCGGACGGATCTTTCATGTCCGCTTCCTTCTGCAGCCGTTCGAAGTCGTTCAGATAGCGGGTGATCGTCGACTGCAGCTCGGGATCGGTCTTGAAGCGGCGCGAAACTTCGTCGAACGCAGCGCGGCCATCCGGCGAGTAGATGGAGCGAACCATCACGCCACGCTGGCCGGAGCGCAGTCTGGCCCAGATCGCCGACGTGGTAGCAGGATCGATCGCGCGCGCAATGACTTCGATATTGAGCGGGAAGGACGAGGGCGATTCCCAGCGGCCGCCTTCGCCATCACCGCCGTGGCCTTCGTCTCGAGAGGCGCGCGCCAGCAGATCGCCGAGCGACCAGGCTTCACGCGGGTCTTGCGAGCCGGGACCACGTCCCCCGCCATTAGGAAGCCCTGGAGGGCGGCCACCAGGACCGGGAGGCGGCAGGCCACGATTGGGATCAATGCGGGCTTCCGACGCGTAAGCGCCGGTCAGCGAAGGCGACTGCAGCGGCGGGGCCACGTCGCGCGCGCGGCCGCCAGTGACGCCAGAGAGATGCTCCAGTGCCTTCAGCTGCTCTTGCAGCGCATTGCGCATCGCCGACGCATTCTCGCGCGTGGCGGCCGGCATTTTCTCCAGCTGCTCGCGCACCCACGCCTGTTCGGCGGCGACATCCTGCGCCGTCTTGGCGGTGCGCATGCGCGCGTCTTCGGTCGTGGCATCGACCCGCTGCTTCAGTGTGCTCAGCTGTTGATCAACTGCGCTCGATACCGCCGAGAAGCGGCGTTGCAAGTCTTCAGCTGCCGTGCGCGTGCGCGTTTCGGCCGTCGACAGTGTGCCTTCGATATTGGTGGAATAGTCTTCCACGAAACGTCCGAACTCATCGGCCTTGCCGGACATGCGGTCGAGCGTGTGCGATAGGTCGGCGTGGCGCTTCTGCAGCGTGTTGTCGATTTTGAAGTTTGCCGACTCGAGCGAGTTGGCAGCCTGCAGGATGACCTGGCCCTGAGTTTCAAAACGATTGGTGACGTTGTTGACCTGCGACAGCAGGTTTTCCGACACGTTGCGCAGCATGTCGGACTGTCCAGCCAGGCCTTCGATCGCCTTCAGCGACTGGCGCGTGATATTCTCGCTGGAGCGGCGCACCGAGTTGATGCCATGGACCAGCGATTCATCGAGCTCGTGGGCCTGACGCGTAATCGTCTCGCTGAATGTCTTGGCGTGGTTGTCGAGCGCCGACGTGAGCGCGCGGGCCTTTTCGGATACGGCGCCGTCGATCGCCAGCGTGGAGCGCATGATCGACTCGTCGAACATGCGCAAGCGCTCGTTGAATGCGGTATCGAGCGACTTCGTGCGCTCGACGAGCTGGATGTCCAGCGCCTGGGCGCGGTTCGACAACGTCGTGTCCAGCGCCTTGGCGTATTCCTCGAAGACGGTCTGCAGATTGTCGGTGCGATTGCCGAGCGAGGTGTCCAGCGTCTGCATGTAGCCTTCGAAGGCCGACTGCATCTGCTCGGTGCGCGAGCCCAGGGCTGTCGAGAGCGCGCTGGTATAGTTCTCCAGCATCGCCTGCAGCTGCTCGGTGCGGCCGCCCAGCGCGTTTTCCAAGCGCTCGGCGCTGGTGCCCATCGCGGACTCGAGGGCCGTGAGATTTTCGCCAGCGCCCTTGATGATGCCGGCGAGATTGATCTGCTGGCCCGCCAGCTTCTCGATCAGGACGGGAATTTCCTTGCCAAGATGCGAGAGCGAGTCGCTCACCTTGTCGGACGTGTCGAGCAGCGCATGGCGCTCGCCCGTCAGTTCCGTAATGAGTGCGCGGATCTTGCGCTCGTTGACTTCATAGGACCGTTCGAGTTCCGACACCTCATGATGCACGAGCGCTTCCAACTCGCCGGCGCGGCCAAGCGCGCGGCTGACGGCGTCGTTCATGAACGACACCTGGCGACGCACAGCCTGGCCCAATGACGCGACGGACTGCTCGGCCATGCGGTCGGGTTCGGCGAGACGGACGGCGACTTCGGTCATCGTCGACGACCGCAGCCGCAGCTCTTCCGAGCGCCACGCCAGCAGCGCCAGGAACCAAAGCACGGCGATCGGCACGACGACGGCGGCAGCCGTGAGGAACGTGGTGGGCTTAGCGGCGATATCATAGAAGCTGGCGCCAGCGTTCAGCTCGGCCGAGATGATGGCGTAGCTGAAGCCGATGGCAATGATGCCCCAGATGGCGCTGGCGATGCCGGAATAGATGAAAGGCTTGTTCGACGGCTTCTGTTCGAGAGCATAGATCAGACCGCCGATCGAGGGCGCATCATCGTTGGCGGCGATGCGATTGCGTACGGGGCCGGCAGGGCGGCGCCGCGCCAGACGGCGCTGTTCGGTGGGCTCGTCGTTGGCGCTACGGGCAGGGGCCGGGGCGGGTTGGGCGCGCAGCGGGCCTGCGGCGGCTGGTGCGGGCGTGGATGGCGCGGTCGCCTTGATCGGCGGGGCAGGCAGGCTCAACGGGTGGGGCGGGGGTGTGGCTTTGGCCGCGGCGACTTCAGCGGGTGAGGCCGCCGGCAGCCCCGGAAGGGTAACGACAGGTGCGGAGCCCGCACCAGGAATGGGTGGCGGTGACGAGCTTGCCGATGCGGCAGCCATTCGTGAACCGAACGATGCCGATGCGGCCGCAGCCGGCTCCGCAGGCTTGACCGGTTCAATCGCAATCTTCTTGTCTTGCGCCATTCGTCCGCCCGTTGGAACCGATGCTGGTTCCTCTCTTGCGTAGATACTTTACTTCCCCCATGACGCTCAAATGGCTTTTGCAGTTAATCAAGCCCATTGTTGCGGCATCGTGAGCCGCAAAATTTTGCGTTGGCCGTTTGAAATTCTTGAGCTTTCGGCGAAGTAGGTGGCCAATTGGGCCAAAACAAGTTCGATTGCGGGTAGGGCGTGAGGGCACCGGTCGGCAATATTGGTCAATGAGCGATTCGTTTAGGGCCGATTTAACTTTGCCGCGGCACTGTGCTGCGATCGCCAACTTAGGTTTTGCCGCCATGCAAGTCGACAGCGTTGCCCCAGCCCAGACGCCGGTCGACCTGGAGCATCTGCGGCGCTTCACGATGGGTGATCCTGACCTCGAGCAGGAGATCCTGGGTCTTTTTGCCGATAATGCGCCAAAGACTCTGGCCAGCCTTGCGGACGCAGCAACTGCGAAGGAGTGGCTGGCCGCCGCGCACAGCCTGAAGGGCTCCGCCCGTGCCATCGGAGCTCATGCCGTAGCCGATCTGGCTGCGGCGGCGGAAAAGACCTACCCTGAACATGACGTGGTTCGCCGTGAACAACTCGCCGCCGTTCATGCCGCTATCGAGGTTGCACGCGACTACATCGCGCAGCTGCGTCAGCCTTTCGTCTCCAGCCAAGCTTGAATTTGAGGGCTGCGGCGTCTAAGTCTGCGGCCTCAATTCGCTGGGACCGATACGCCGCAATGGCCAAAATTACGTTTATACAACCTGACGGCACGCAAGACGTAGCCGAGGCAGAGCTGGGCATGACGGTCATGGAGGCCGCCAAGCAATCCGACGTGGCTGGGATCGACGCGGAATGCGGCGGTTCGTGCGCCTGTGCAACCTGCCATGTGTACGTGGATGCTGCCTGGCGCGAGAAGGTCGGCAAGGCTGCCAACATGGAAGAGGACATGCTCGACTTCGCCTTCGATGTTCGCGAAGAGAGCCGTCTTTCGTGCCAGATCCGAATTACGCTGGAGCTCGACGGCCTGATCGTGCGCGTTCCCGCCAAGCAGTTCTGACAGCACGCGCAGGCTGCCAGCTTGTGACTGCCACGTTTGAAAGAAGGACTTTGCATGTCTTCAGACAGCAGCGCCGATGCACCAATTGAAACCGACGTCGTGATCATCGGAGCGGGGCCGGTTGGGCTGTTTGCAGTGTTCGAACTTGGTCTCGTCGATGCAAAGTGCCACGTGATCGATATTCTGCCGAAGGTGGGCGGGCAGTGCGCGGAACTCTATCCGGAGAAACCCATCTACGACGTGCCTGGCCTGCCGGTGGTGACCGGTCAGGAATTGACCGACCGGCTGATGGAGCAGATCAAGCCGTTCGGCGCTGAGATGCATCTGGGCGAACAACTCAACAGCTTGCGGCGCGGCGACGACGGCCGCTTCTACATGGGCACGGATGCTGGCACCCAGTTCATCGCCAAGTCTGTCGTAATTGCGGCAGGTGGCGGATCGTTCACACCGAAGCGGCCGCCGCTGTCCGGCATCGAGGCGTTCGAGGGCACGTCGGTGCACTACGCGGTTCGGCGCATGGAAACGCTGCGCGGCAAGGATGTGATGATCGTCGGCGGCGGAGATAGCGCGCTCGACTGGACGCTGAGCCTGGCACCGATCGCCAACTCCCTGACCCTCGTGCATCGGCGCGACGAATTCCGCGGCGCGCCGCACTCCGTCGACCAGATGCGCGCGCTGGTCGCCGCCGGCAAGGTGCGGCTGTTGATCGGACAGATGACCGGCTTGCAGGGTGATAACGGGGAGTTGCAGACTGTTACGGTCAAGACGGCGTCGGGTGACGAGGCTGTCACGTGCAATGCGCTGCTGCCGTTCTTCGGCCTGACGATGAAGCTCGGCCCGATCGCAGACTGGGGCCTGAACCTGCACGAGAACCTGATCTCCGTCGACACCGAACGTTTCGAAACCAACGAGAAGGGCATCTTCGCGATCGGCGATATCAACTGGTATCCCGGTAAGTTGAAACTGATCCTGTCGGGCTTCCACGAGGCGGCTTTGATGGCGCAGGCGGCGGCAAAGATCGTCAATCCGGACAAGAAGGTCACGTTCCAGTACACGACATCGTCGTCGAGCCTGCAGAAGAAGCTGGGCGTGAAGTAAGTGCGCGTCTGCGTTTCCAGTGCGTCTGACCGGAAAGGCGCTGCACATTTTTCAGGACTTCTAGACGTGCGCGATCTCGACGAGGATCAGCACGTACAGGGTTGCGACCAGCACCCACAATAAAAGCTTGCCGCGCACGGTGGTGGCGGCCGCGTTCAGTGCCAGCTGGATCGTCAGCATGGCCGCAATGGCGAAGTTGATCGCCAGCGACCCGGCGAGGCCTAGTCCTCGCGAGCCCAGCAGCGTGCCCTCGATAAGATTGGCGCCGGCAATGCCGAACAGCGTGGCGCCTAGAACGCGCGGCCAGAATCCCGTCGGGACCGGTGGAAGCCCGGCGACCTTGAACGCCGCGCCGGGAGCAATCATCAAGATAAGGCCGATCGCGGCCTTGACCACGGCTTCAAGAAACAAGAGCTGCTGCATTGGATGACCAGGATCAGTCGTTCCGGCTGTCGGTGGGCAGGGTCTGCTTGTACTCAGGACTGCTGCTGCCGCTGCCCCAACCGTCGAAGATCCCGCCCTCCTGCTCCACAACCTGTTTGGGCGGCGAGGGCGAATAATCACCTGCGAGGTGACGCGTCAGATCCGCCTTGATGTCCCGCGTCTTGGCTTCCGAGCAGTAACCCGGTTGGCTGGCGGCAGCTTTCGTGACGCCGGAAAATGCGGTGTCGTAAGTCTTCTGCGTCGTCACCTGGTCGGCGCCGGGGGCCTGAGCGGCTTCGGCGGCGAGGAAGTTGGACCTCAATTTGTTGGCGTCGAAGTTATAGCCGCACTTGGTGGCGCGAGCCGCCGTGCCGCCCACTTGAAGCGCGCGCGAAGCGGGTGTGCTGATTGGGGCCGCTGGTGCTGCTGCCGCGGCGCTGTTGCCGCCGCCGAAAATCGACGAGGTCGACAGGCTCGACCCCTCGGAGCAGCCGGCAAGTCCACCGGCTCCGAGCAGGAGCATTACTATAGTTGGCGACAGTCTGGGCGTCATGGCGCGCACCCCGTGCTTGCGCAGATTTGTGGCGCACAATCGCCGACAAATGCGGCAAAGGCAATGCGGCCGGCCCCAGTGATCCCATGGGAACGGTGGCATGGCTAATCTGCCTCAGTGGCAGTGTGGTTTCAGCGCATCAGTTCACGAATGCCACGGTCGAGCCCATCCAGCGTCAGCGGGTACATCCGGTCGGCCATCAAGCGCTGCAGCATTCGCGTCGACGGCGTCCAGTTCCAGTGTGCCTCGGGCACCGGGTTGAGCCAGATGCAGTGCTCGTAGATCTGCGTCAGGCGCTGCAACCAGACAGCACCCGCTTCCTCGTTCATGTGCTCGACGGAGCCGCCGGGGTGGCTGATCTCGTACGGGCTCATGGCCGCGTCGCTGACGATGATCACCTTGTAGTCAGCAGGATACGTGTGAAGCACGTCCCACGTGGGCGTCTTGTCGGTGTAGCGGCGGCTGTTGTCGCGCCAGACGCCTTCGTAAATGCAGTTGTGGAAGTAGAAATACTCGAGGTGCTTGAATTCCGTCCGGGCCGCTGAGAACAGCTCCTGGGCTTCCTTCACATGCCAGTCCATCGACCCGCCGACGTCGAAAAACATCAGTACCTTGACGGCATTACGCCGTTCCGGCCGCATGCGGATGTCGAGATAGCCCTTGTGCGCTGTGCCTTGGATGGTGCCGTCGAGGTCGAGTTCTTCAGCCGCGCCCGTGCGTGCGAACTGGCGCAGGCGGCGCAGCGCGACCTTGATGTTGCGCGTGCCGATTTCGACGTCGTCGTCGAGGTCCTTGAACTCGCGCTTGTCCCAGACCTTGATGGCACGCCGGTGCCGGCTCTCGGCCTGGCCAATGCGAATGCCGGCTGGATTGTAGCCATAAGCACCGTAAGGCGAGGTGCCGCCAGTTCCGATCCACTTGTTGCCGCCGGCGTGACGGCCCTTCTGTTCGGCGAGGCGCTTTTTCAGCTCCTCCATGATCTCGTCCCAGCCGCCCAGCGCCTCAATGCGCGCCTTCTCTTCATCGCTGAGATAGAGCTTGGACATGGCCTGAAGCCAGTCTTCGGGAATCTCGGCCTCCAGGCTCTCGGACATCAGGTCGAGGCCTCTGAAGACGTGGCCGAACACCTGATCGAAACGATCCAAGTGGCGCTCGTCTTTCACCAGAGCGGCGCGGGAGAGGTAGTAGAACTCCTCAATGCGGCGTCCCGTGACGCCAAGCTCGAGCGCTTCGAGCAGCGTCAGGTATTCCTTCAAGGTGACGGGCACCTTGGCGGCGCGCAATTCGCTGAAGAACGTGAGGAACATGTGGTTTCGCTGCAGGCCTGCGATTGCCGGACGGCCAGCAGAATAGACTTGGTTTGCGTACCGGCGAAAAGAAAAAGCCGCCCATTTCTGGACGGCTTTCTCGATTGGAAGAGGCTTTCAGATCAGAAGTTGATCAGAGCGCCGAACTTGACGAGGTCGAAATCTTCCAGGTCCTGCTCAAGAGCATTGTTGGAGTCGAACTCGTAGTGCCGGTAGGACAACCAGAGAGACATTGCTGCAGCATCGACTTCCTGAACAATGCCGAGGCCCCACTGATCGAGCTCGCGATTTGTGCTGGCAAGATCATCGAAGTCGCTCTCAACGTTCATGTACTCGCCGTAGAGCACCGTATGACCGAGTGGCGTCCAACGCTGGCGAATACCAGCCTTGAGGTAGTAGGTATCCGATTCCAGTTCAGCGGCGACGACATCCTCGTTCTCAAACGTGCCATAGGCGCCGTAGAGGAACAGGCCGGTCGGAACGTGCTGCGCATATGCGCCGACTTGGAAGTAGTCAGCCTCAGCCGAGTCGCCAATAGCGCCAATCCCGGGATCGGTCGAATGCGTAAACGCCGTGGCAGCAGCGAGCTTGAAGCCACCGAACTCACCAGCGTAGCGAGCTGCGATGTCCCACATATCGTCTTCACCCCAAGAGGTGGAGAACGAGAAGCCACCGAAGGTCGGCGAGTCGTAACGAACAACGTTTTCCGTCAGACCGTTGCAGTCGCCGCCTGCGCCGCCCATGCCGCCGCAACCACCGAAACCGCCACCAATAGTCAGGCCGGAGAAGCCACCGTTCTGACGTACAAAGAAGTTGTTGACGTCGAACAGCACCCAGTTAGCAGGAACGAGCGAACCCGAGCCGTCAACCAAGATTGCCGTGTTGTCCGATGCCTGCGACTGCTTGCCGATGCTGACTTTGCCCAGGTGATCAGACTTGATGAACCAGTACGACTGCAGCAGGCCAACTGTGCCGCCACCGGAGTTGACCTGGGGTGCGTTGTCGTCAAACTGGTTTTGACCAAGGTTCTCGTTGCCGGTGGCTTCGATGTGGAGAACGTAGCCTGCGGTCCAGCCTGGCGAGATCGTTGCCTGGCCCGTGAACTTCACGTGCGAAGCCAGCGTCGCGCCGATACCGCCGACGTAAACGTTGCTCTCTTCACCGTCGTCCCAGTACATTACCTGCTCGGCAACCCAGCCCGACACGGTCAGAGAAACCTTGCGGTTGCCCTTACGTGCGGTCGTGGCTTCGAGTTCAGCAATACGTTCTTCGAGGTCTGCGCAGCAATTCCCCCCGAGGTCTGCTGCATTAGCGCTCGTCACGGACAGGCCACCCGCGAGGAGGCCAGCCGCCACTAGGGCGCTTAGGCTGTATTTCTTCATTGTGCCTTCTCCCAATCTGTAGGTCTTAGTAACTTGGAGGCTTTACTCGACGTCGCGCTTCAGACACTGGGTGCCGTTCCCTCGCCCCGTCACTGGATTGGAAACTACGGGCAACCCTCCCAATCGCACAATAAGAAAGCTGTCAAAGGGCCCAATCCTTAGTCACGCTGTTGCGCAGACGCCACGACCGCTGTTGGGAAGTCCAATGAAATCAATGATTGGGGCCCGGACGGTTGTGATCGGATTGGGGCCTAACCGCTGCCCGATTCCGGTTCGCCGGGGCTCTGTTTGCGAAATCAGGTTGTATGGAATCACGGAATCGATCGGTTGCAAGACGGATTTCCGAACACTGAGATTCGCGCCCGAGTGCTCAATCGCGCTTCGCCTGGATAAATCTGCGGGACAGAAGCGCCAGGACGACGACCGCAAACGATAGCGAATGTGTCACCATCACGACCTGCGGGCGGTCGGCGTAACTCACCTTGACGAAATGCTGGAGGAAGGAGGGTTCGAACCGCCCAGGCTTGCCGTACCAGACGGCATACTGATGGATCAGGGAATCGAGCAACATGTAGGTGTTCACGAGGGCGTTGCCGTTAATCCAGCTGAACAGGGCAATGCCGGCGACGGCCATCAGCTTGGCGACCACGTTCATACTCTCCACGGCCCGGTCATATATAAAGAGCAAGGCAAAGATCGCGATCTGGACCGTGACGAAGAACTGCCAAAGAAAGTCAACTTGTTGACGTGTATCGATAATCGCCTCGATCATGGCTGGTTCTTCGATCATTGGCTCCCCCTTACTGGTCCGTTTCCATCTTCTCCGATCTAGCATGGCGCCGCGGGACGGTGCGACAGTCAAACCAGCAGGCGGCGAAGCGCCTCAGGAGCTCCGCACGTCGGTCAAAAAGTCGTGCCAATCGAGTGCCCAGTAAAAAAAAGTTGCCATATTCGGGTGCTAGCACCGTCGGGCTGGGACGGGGAACCGAGAAGCTGTGCACGAATGTGGGCGCGGAAACGCTTGCAACGGAGCGAGCATTAGCGCGTTGATACGCGGAAGGTATCCTTGTCTTCTCGGAACGGCGCCGAACAACAATCACGGTATGATATCGAACGGATGACGAAAGCTAATTCTGGCGTCGACGTGGATCGGCGCGCCATGTTGTGGGGATCTGCTACTTGGGCAGCCGCCTCGGCCGTGGCAACTTTCGTGACCGTCGATGCAGCGTTTGCCCAGGCGCCGGCCGCAGATGCGCCGCCTGTCGCGGCAGGGGCCGAGCCCGGCATTCCTTTCCCGGCCGACCATGTGCGAAAGATGGCGGAATCACTGGCCGGTGCAGACTACGTCAAACCGGCCGTAGCGTCCCCAGAGCCATTCAATAACCTGTCTTACGATCAGTATCGCGACATACGATTTCGTACCGATCAGGCAATATGGAGGCCGGACAAGCTCGATTTTGAGCTGCAACTTCTCCCGATGGGCTGGCTCTATGGCGTTCCTGTCGAGATCTGGCTCGTCGACGGCGGCGAGGCGCGCAGGCTCAAGGCCGATAATCAGATGTTTTCGCTCGGCCCGCTCGTCGAAAAGGGTCCGCAGGAAGCTCCTTTCGGGTTTTCGGGCTTTAGAATTCATGGGCCGCTCAACCGGTCTGATGTCAACGATGAATATGTCGTGTTCCAGGGTGCGAGTTACTTCCGTGCTATCGGCCGCCATCAGCATTACGGGCTGTCGGCGCGCGGCCTCGCGCTGAATACGGCGCAGCCAACCGGCGAAGAGTTCCCGATCTTCCGCGCCTTCTATGTCGAGAAGCCTAAACCTGGCGCTCCTGAAATCATTGTGCACGCCCTTCTGGACAGCCCGTCCGTCGCTGGAGCTTACCGTTTCACGATACAACCCGGCAACGCGACGGTCATGGACATCGACGCGACGCTCTTTCCACGACGGTCGCTGACGCATGTCGGTTTGGCACCATTGACGAGCATGTATCTGCACGGCCCTGCCAATCACCGCATCAACAACGATTTCCGCCCCTCGGTTTACGACAGCGAGGGCCTTGCCGTGCTGAACGGCAAAGGAGAGCGGCTGTGGCGGCCGCTGAGCAATCCAAAGAAGCTGCAGATCAGCGCGTTCATGGATCGCAATCCGAAAGGCTTCGGTCTGGCGCAGCGCGATAGGTCTTTCGCCGCGTTCGAGGATCTTGAGGCGCGATACGAGCGCCGGCCCTCGGCCTGGGTCGAGCCCAAAGGCGGTTGGGGCGACGGTTATGTCGAACTGATCGAGATCCCGACGGAAGAAGAGATCCACGACAATATCGTCGTCTATTGGAAGCCAGCAAAGCCGCTCGAGCCTGGAACGGCGCATCGCTTTGTTTATCGTCTACATTGGACGGAACAGATCCCAGCGTCATGGACGGGCGCATGGGTCCGCAAAACATTTGTCGGCGGCATGAAAAAGGCCGACACGCAACTCATCGTGGTCGATTTTGAAGGCCCGTCCGTTCGGGACCTGAAAGATCTGCCCGTGGCGCAGTTGGGTGTCAGCGCGGGAAGCGTGGCCAACCTTGCCGTCCAGCGGCATCCTGAAATCAACGGCGTTCGCGTTGCCTTCGAGCTGAACACATCGGGAACTGAGGTTGCCGAGCTTCGTTTGGCTTTGAAAGTCAGCGATCAAGTTGTCTCCGAAACGTGGTTATTCCGATGGACGCAGGCTTGAACGATCCGGCCGCGGCGGCTGGATCTGCCCCACTTCCGGTCGCGGCGAAGGATGCAAGCGATCCGGCGTTGCTGTCGCTCGCCGAACAGCCGCTGCTCATGCCGCCGCAGGATTTTTCCGAAAAGCTGCCGCTGACGCGTGAACAAAAACGGCAAGGCTATTGGGTGCCGCGCGCCGCGGTGTTCTTCGGTGCGGCTTTGATGACGGCAGCGTTCGCCTACGAACTCTACGGCGTGCTGTCGGTCGTTCAAGTGACGCCGATTCAGATGATCTTCCTGGTGCTGTCGACGGTCTCGTTCGGTTGGATCGCGCTCGGCACCCTGAGCTGTGCCATGGGCTTTCTACCGCTGTTTGCCGGAGAGAAGGCTGACAGTATCAGCCTGGCAAAGAGCATCACCACGCCAGCCAATCGCACGGCACTGTTGTTTCCGGTGCACCACGAAGATCCCGCCAGCATCGCCGGAACGATCGCGGCTATTGCCGAGGAGCTTGAAAGCCTGGGGCAGACCAAGGCGTTTGACATCTTCATCCTGTCTGACACCCGCGGCGAAGCGGCCGGTGGCGTCGAGGAGGCCGCCTATCGCGAATTGATCGAGCGGTTGAAGGACACGATAGGCGTGTATTACCGGCGCCGCATCGAGGCGACGGCGCGCAAGGCCGGCAACATCAAGGACTGGGTTGAACGCTTCGGCGCCGGCTACGAGCAGTTCATCATCATGGACGCTGACAGCGTGATGTCGGGTGAGGCGCTGATCAAGCTGTCGCTGGCGATGGATGCCGATCCGAACGCTGGACTTATCCAGACCGTGCCCCGCATCGTCGGCGGCACGACGCTGCTGCAGAAGCTTCAGCAGTTTGCCTGCAACGTTTATGGTCCGTCGGTTGCCGCAGGTCTTGCGTTCTGGCATCGCGACCAGGGCAACTATTGGGGGCACAACGCCGTCATCCGCACGCGCGCGTTCGCCGAGGCGGCCGGTTTGCCCGATCTGCCGGGGCCGAAACCCTTCGGCGGCCATATCATGAGCCATGATTTCGTCGAGGCCGTGCTGCTGCAGCGCGCCGGCTGGGGCGTCAACATGGTGCCGTCTGTGTCAGCATCATTCGAGGGTGTTCCGCCAAGCCTTGCCGATCTGGTCGTCCGCGACCGGCGCTGGGCGCAAGGCAACCTCCAACATCTCAAGATCGTGAGTAAGCGCGGCTTGACCGCCATGGGACGTGTTCATTTGGCGATGGGCGCGTTCTCGTATCTCGTTTCCGCGATCTGGGCGCTTTCACTTGTCGTCGGCATCATCCTGACGCTGCAAGGCCAACAGCTGATTCCGAGCTACTTCCAGGACAGCAAGACGCTATTTCCGATCTGGCCGGTGATCGACCCCGGCGCCGCCATGCGGCTGTTCCTGGCGACGATGGCGGTGGTGCTGCTGCCGAAGTGGTTGGGTATGGTGCTGGAAATAAAGCGCGCCTACAGCGCAAGCGAACTGTTCGGCACCCCTCGCGCGCTGGCCGGCGTTATCATAGAGACGCTGTTCTCCATGCTGCTGGCGCCGATCCTGATGATGACGCAGACGGCGGCCATCGTGCAGATCTGGCTCGGCCACGATTCCGGCTGGAAGGCGCAAAGCCGCGGTGGCAACGCCATCTCGCTCAAGGATGCGTTACGCTGGCACTGGATGCATTCTGCGCTCGGGGCTCTCGTCGCGCTTATCTGCTGGGAGACCTCACCAGGGCTCCTCGTGTGGATGTCTCCCGTTATTCTCGGTCTTGTCCTCTCCGGCTTCGTGCACTGGTTGACGGCGCAGCCCGCGGGACCCGTTTTCTCAGCATTACTGTCGACTGACGAAGAGCGGCAGCCCGCGCCGATCCTGCAACGTGCCGAACGTCACACGGACATCTGGACAAAGCGGCTAGCGGCATTGGCGGCCGCGAACGGCGACGCTTCAAAGCTGCCAAGAGCGGCTTAAGCGGCTAGGCAGCTCTGAACAACTGCACCGCTTCATCGCGCTCAAAGAGGTAGAGCAGCGTCTTGAGCGCCTCGCCGCGCGGCGAGGTCAGGCGGGGGTCGGTCGCAAGGATCATCTTGGCGTCGTCGCGGGCGGCTTCGAGCAGGGTTTCGAAGCCGGGGACATCGGCGATGCGGAATTCTGCTTCGCCGCTTTGGCGGGCACCGAGCACCTCGCCCCCTCCGCGCAGTTCCAGGTCCTTCTCGGCGATTTTGAACCCGTCGTCGGTTTCGCACATCATGGTCAGGCGCTTGTCGGCCGTGTCGCCCAGCTGAGACACGTGTAGCAGAAGGCAAAACGATTGGCGGTCGCTTCGCCCCACGCGTCCGCGCAGCTGATGCAACTGGGCGAGGCCGAAGCGCTCGGCGTGCTCGATCACCATGATTGTCGCGTTCGGCACGTTGACGCCCACTTCGATCACGGTGGTGGCGACCAGCACCTTGGTCTCGTTGGCAGCGAAGGCGGCCATCGTCTTGTCCTTCGCCGTGCCGGACATGCCGCCATGCAACAACCCGACGACGCCTTCGCCGAAAATCTGCGTGAGGTGCGCGTGGCGTTCTTCGGCGGCGGCGAGTTCGGACTTCTCGTTGCTTTCGATCAGCGGGCACACCCAGTAGATCTGCGCGCCTTCGGCCACGTTGGCGCGGATGCGCTCGATCACGTCGGTGAGGCGGTCGGTCGACGCCATCGTCGTCTTGATCGGTTTGCGGCCGGCCGGTTTCTCCGTGAGCTTGGAGACGTCGAGGTCGCCGTAGTGCGTCATCAGCAGCGTGCGCGGGATCGGCGTCGCAGTCATCACCAGCACATTGGCGCCACCGTCGGCGCCCTTTGTCTGCAGGGCGAGCCGCTGGTGGACGCCGAAGCGGTGCTGTTCGTCGATCACGGCAAAGGCGAGATCGCGGAAAACGACATCGCTTTGGAACAACGCATGCGTGCCGATGAGGATGTCGACTTCGCCGCTGGCGAGGCGGCTCAGCAGCTCAGCGCGCGGCTTGCCTTTCTCGCGGCCGGTCAGCAGGCCGATGCGCAGGCCGGCCTTCTCGGCAAGCGGCGCGATGGTCTCGGCGTGCTGCCGGGCCAGGACTTCCGTCGGCGCCATCAAGGCGGCTTGCGCTCCTGCTTCAACCGCGATTGCCATTGCCAGCAATGCCACGATGGTCTTGCCGGAACCGACGTCGCCCAGCAGCAGCCGCAGCATGCGGCGCGGGGCGTTCATGTCGGCTGCGATCTCGCTGACGGCTAAGCTCTGCGATGCCGTCAATTGGAAGGGCAGGGCAGTGGTTAGGCGGCGTTGAATACGGCCATCGCCAGTAACGGGTCTGCCGCGCTGGGCCTTGTAGTTGTCGCGAACGAGCGCGAGGGCGAGTTGGTTGGCGAGCAATTCATCATAGGCAAGGCGTTGCCATGGCGCGCCGCCGGGCGAAACGTCGCCGGCATCTTCCGGCCGGTGCAAATGCGAGACGGCGGAGGCAAACGTGGGCCAGCCGCGCGCCTCGATCCAAGACGGTGGCTGCCACTCCACAGCGTCAGGCAACCGCTCCAGTGCCTGGCGCGCGGCCTTGATCAGGATCTTGCCCGAAAGGCCTGCGGTCAGCGGGTATACCGGTTCCAGCAGCGGCAGGTCGGCCCGGTTCTCCGGGGTGACGATGTAGTCGGGATGCGTCATCTGCATCACGTCGTTGTAGCGTTCGATGCGGCCGGAGATGTAGCGCGTCTCGCCAACGGGCAACTGGCGTTCGACGAAGCCACGTTCCGCATGGAAGAACACGAGATCGATGCGGCCGCTCTCGTCCTCGCACGCAACTTTGTAAGGTGCCCGGTTATTGCCGCGAGGCGGAGCGCGATGCTTCAGCACGCGTACCTTCAGCGTTACGATCGTGCCCGGGACGGCCGAGGCGACCTCGGGTTCGGCGCGGCGGTCGATGACGCCTGTGGGCAAATGCCAGAGCATGTCGAGAACGCGCGGCTCGGCGACACCTGGTGGCAGCTTCAGCGCCTTTTTGAGCAGCACGATGAGCCGCGGACCGATGCCGGTCAACGCTTGCGCCGAGGCGAAGAGGGGATTGAGCGCGGATGGGCGCATTTGCGTGCCGGATCGACCTTTGTCGCTGAATATGCCGCATAATCTGCATGGGCCGATGCCCGCGGGCCGCTCCGGCCTGTGGCACCGCTGGGCCTTTGCGGATGGGCCGGGCGGGGTTATATCACTCGCGACCCGGGCGGCAGAAAAGCCGCCGGGGGCCGGTGCGTCAAGCGCCGAGCCGAGAGTTCAGCAAATTGCGGTCTCCAGATGAGTGAAGAGTTGGACGTGCGGCGGCGTCGCGCCGCGTGGCGGGCGGCCCATCGCGGCACCAAGGAAATGGACGTGCTCCTCGGCCGTTATGCGGTGGATGCGCTGCCGGCGATGGAAGACGCGGCTCTGGCACGCTTCGAGCAGTTTCTAGCTCTGCCGGATCCCGACCTGCAGAAGTGGCTGTTGAACCCAGATGGCTCAGCCCAAACCGATTTCGCGGATCTCGTCACCCAGGTTCGTGCGTTTCATGGGCTCTCCTCTTGAATGTAGAGGCCGCCATAGTCTTGTCGTATCCCCCTCCCCGCGAGGGGGGAGGCGAGAGCCGCTGGATCATGAGTGCGTGTGACGCCCGAGTCCCTGAGACTAAAAGACTGAAAGTTGAGTGATGACGACGAACGAGACGAAAGAGCGGCACGACTTGATCCTGTCCGGAGTGCCGGAGGGGCTGGACGCGCTTGTGCTCTCGCAGTTGGTGCGCGAGCCGCTGGCGGATGGCTCGCCGGGCCTCGTGCTGCATTTGGCGCGCGACGACCGGCGCCTTGATGCGCTGGAGACAGCGCTGAAGTTCTTCGCGCCCGACGCCAAGGTCATCGCTTTTCCGGCCTGGGATACTGTGCCGTACGATCGCGTCGGGCCGAATGCGGATATCGTGGCCCGTCGCATTACCGCGCTGGCCAGGCTTACCATCGGCACGCGCAAAGAGCCGGTGATCGTTCTGTCGACGGTCAACGCCGTGCTGCAACGCATTCCGCCGCGCGCGTTCATCCGCCAGTCGATGCGGCCGCTGGCCGCCGGCCAGCGCATCGACATGGGGCAGCTGACGCAGCGCCTCTCGCTTGCCGGCTATACGCGCACCGGAGCCGTGATGGAGCAGGGCGAGTATGCCGTGCGCGGCGGCATCCTCGATCTGTTTCCGCCGGGGCGGACCAATCCGGTGCGGCTGGATTTCTTCG
The DNA here is from genome assembly GCA_030655135.1 of Hyphomicrobiaceae bacterium. Classification (GTDB taxonomy): domain Bacteria; phylum Pseudomonadota; class Alphaproteobacteria; order Rhizobiales; family Hyphomicrobiaceae; genus JAKAXS01. Next base: position 114,638 of record JAURWC010000042.1, read on the forward strand.
GCGACACGCTGGAAAGCATCAAGGCGTTCGACGCGCAGACGCAGCGCACGATGAAGCTCGTGCAGAAGCTGGTGCTGATGCCGATCTCCGAAGTGGCATTTGGCGAAGGACCGACGGCGCTGTTCCGGCAACGCTACGTCGAGCTGTTCGGTGGAAACACGGGAGACGATCCGCTGTACGAGGCGGTAAGCGCGGGACGGCGTCATCCGGGGCAGGAGCACTGGCTGCCGTTCTTCCACGAGACGCTCGAGACGCTGTTCGACTATCTGCCCGGCGCCAAGGTCAGCTTCGACCACCAGTCCGACGAATCCGTCCGCCGCCGCTTCGACGAGATCACCGAGCATTACGAGGCGCGCACCGAAGCGCTGGAGACATCATCGTTCGGCGCCCCGCCCTACAGGCCAGTGCCGCCGGACCGCATGTATCTCGATGGCCGGTCCTGGGGCGCGGCGCTGAAGGGGCATCCCGTCATCCGCCTGACGCCGTTCGACGAGGCGGAAGCAGCCAACGTGCGCGCCATGCACGGCCGTGGCGGGCGGACGTTCGCGGCCGAACGCCAGGATGTCGACGGCAACGTGTTCGATGCCGTCGTTCGCCACATCAATCGCCAGCATGAAACCAAGCGGCGCGTGATCGTCGCCGCCTGGACACCAGGCGCGCGTGAGCGGCTGTCGTCGCTGCTGTCCGATCACGGCCTGAAGGCGATCGTGAAGATCGAGAGCTTCCCCGAGGCGCTGGCGCTGCCGGCGGGCGTGACGGGCCTTGCCGTGCTTGGACTGGAGCAGGGGTTTGAGACGCCGGAACTCGCCGTCATCGGCGAACAGGACATTCTCGGCGATCGCCTCGTGCGGCCACGGCGCAAGGCGCGGCGCGCGGCCGATGTGCTGACCGAGGCGACGAGCCTGTCGGTCGGCGATCTTGTCGTGCACGCCGATCACGGCATCGGCCGCTTCGCCGGACTGCAAACCATCACGGCGCTGGGTGCGCCGCATGATTGCCTCGAGCTGATTTACGCCGGTGGCGACAAGCTGTTCCTGCCGGTGGAAAACATCGAGCTGCTATCGCGCTTCGGTGCTGACGAGAGTGATGCACAACTCGACAAGCTCGGCGGAGCGGCTTGGCAGTCGCGCAAGGCGCGGCTGAAGAAGCGGCTGCGCGAGATCGCGTCCGAGCTGATCAAGATCGCAGCACTCCGTCAGTTGAAAGAGGCGCCGGCCTTGGTGCCCCCGGCGGGAGCCTACGACGAGTTCGTCGCGCGCTTCCCCTACGAAGAGACGGAAGACCAGGCGGCGAGCATCGATTCCGTCGTCGAGGACCTCGGCTCAGGACGGCCGATGGATCGTCTCGTCTGCGGCGACGTCGGTTTCGGCAAGACCGAGGTGGCGCTGCGCGCGGCATTCGTGGCGGCGCTGAACGGCCTGCAGGTTGCCGTCGTCGTGCCGACGACGCTGCTCGCGCGCCAACACTTCCGCACGTTCACCGAACGCTTCAAGGGACTGCCGGTGAAAGTGGCGCAGGCTTCGCGCCTGGTGCCGACGAAAGATCTGGGCGAGGTCAAAGAAGGTCTCAAGGCCGGCACGATCGACATCGTCGTCGGCACGCACGCGTTGCTCGGCAAGCAGATCCAGTTCGCGCGGCTGGGCCTGCTGATCATCGACGAGGAGCAGCACTTCGGCGTGGGGCACAAGGAGCGGCTGAAGCAGCTGCGCGAAGACGTACACGTGCTGACGCTGTCGGCCACGCCGATTCCGCGCACGCTGCAACTGGCGCTCACGGGGGTACGCGAGCTATCGCTGATCACGACGCCGCCGGTCGATCGTCTGGCGGTGCGCACGTATATCTCGCCGTTCGATCCGGTCATCCTGAAGGAAGCGCTGCGTCGCGAACGCTATCGCGGCGGCCAGACGTTCTATGTGTGTCCGCGACTGTCGGATCTCGACGAGGTGGCGGAATTCCTGCAGGAGGTCGTGCCCGACTTCAAGGTGGCGCGCGCTCACGGGCAGCTGACGCCGACCGAACTCGAAGACATCATGACGGCGTTCTACGAGGGCAACTACGACATCCTGCTGTCGACGGCGATCGTGGAGTCCGGTCTCGACGTGCCGAATGCCAACACGCTGATCGTGCATCGCGCCGACATGTTCGGCTTGGCGCAGCTGTATCAGTTGCGCGGGCGTGTCGGCCGTTCCAAGACGCGCGCCTACGCCTACTTCACCACGCCGCCCGGCAAGGCACTGACCGAGGGCGCCGAGAAGCGCCTCAAGGTGCTGCAGTCGCTCGACACGCTCGGCGCGGGCTTCTCGCTTGCTTCCCACGATCTCGACATTCGCGGCGCCGGCAACTTGCTGGGCGAAGAACAGTCGGGCCACATCCGCGAGGTTGGCTTCGAACTCTACCAGTCGATGCTGGAAGAGGCTGTGTCCGCGATGAAGGGCGGCGATCTCGGCGAGACGACCGACCAGTGGAGTCCGGAGATCGCGCTCGGCACATCCGTGCTCATTCCGGAGAGCTACGTCACGGATCTACAACTTCGCCTCGGCCTCTACCGGCGTCTGTCGACGCTGGAGACGCGCGCCGACATCGACAGCTTTGCCGCGGAACTGGTCGACCGTTTCGGTGAGATGCCCGACGAGGTGGAACACCTGCTCGACGTGATGGAGATCAAGGGTCTGTGCCGGCAGGCCAGCATCGCGCGCGTCGATGCCGGACCGAAAGGCGCCGTCATCACGTTCCACAAGAACAACTTCGCCAATCCGGAAGGGCTGGTGCAGTTCATGCAGAAGTCGCGCGGCGCGGCCAAGGTGCAGCCCGACCACAAGATCGTCTTCCGCGGTGATTGGGACTTGCCGGAGAAGCGCCTGAAGGGCGTGCGCGCGCTGACGACGGAGCTGGCCAACATCGCCGCCAAAGGCCGCAAGGCTGCGTAGGTTGATCTTTGGATTCATGAGAAGCGATTGAGACGCATTGCCCATGTCGTCGCTTCCGCGTTGCTTTATTGCAACCACTTTCATGACTTTCAAAGGATAGTATTGGACCCTGGAGTTGGCGTCTCGTGGCGAGGCGTCGAAGCGTGGGGTCCAAGACATGTTTGCTTACAAGACGTCGTTGCCGGCGGCCGTGATTGCGGTCGCAGCCGGTTGGCCAGCCGCGGCCAATGCACAGGACGCGGCGAGTAACGCGCCGCCCGCCGCCGAGGCCGTCACCGAACTTCCGGAAATGGTGGTGGAAGCGCCTGCCAAGCGCAACGTGAAGAAAGTCCAGCTGCGCAAAAGCGGTCCCGCCCGCGCAGCAAGTCAGGCCGCAGCAGCGGCAACCCCGGCGCCCGCCGGCGCGCTCGAGCAGCAGGTCGTCGAGGGCGAGAAGGTGGTGCGGACGGTGCGCGACAGCACGACCAGCATCGGCGTCGTCACCGGCAAGGCCATCGCCGAACGCCAGATCCGCGATCTGGATGAGGCAATCGAGCAGACGGCGAATGTGGTGACGACGAAGGACCCGAATGCGGGGTTCTCGATCCGCGGGTTGAACTCGGAAGGGCAGACGGGCCTGCAGAATATCTCGAGCGTCCCCCTCATCAGCGTCATTATCGATGGCGCGACGCAAAATGCGGAAGCGATGCGTCGCGGTGCGCGCGGGCTTTGGGACGTGGAGCAGGTGGAGGTGTTGCGCGGGCCGCAATCGACCCTGCAGGGACGCAACGCATTGGGCGGCGCAGTCAACATCAAGACCAACGATCCCACCTATAAGCTGGGGGCGATTGTCGAAGGCACGGTAGGAACAAACGACCTCATGTCCGGAGGCTTCGTGCTGAACGCTCCGATCGTGGCTGGGCAGTCGGCGTTCCGTCTCTCCGGTTATGCTACGGAACAGACAAGGGACATCGATTATGCCGATCCCGAAAACGCAGAAATGGGCTGGGACAAATACGACTCGTTGCGCGGTAAACTGCTGATCGAACCCGACAGCCTTCCTGGTTTCAGCGCGTTGTTCACCGTGTCCCGCACAGATGACAGACCGGGCAGCGGGATCGTCTTCGGGCCTGACTTCTTGGAGCGCAAGCTCAGCGCATCGGCGGAATACACGGACTTCCGGGAAGGCCGCGCAGACAACTATATCTCCGATCTGTCGTACGAATTCCGTCCTGGCATGACAGTTCGCAGTGTTACGGCGTACGCCGAGACAGACTCCCTGATCTACACGGCGGCGGGCGCGATGCTCAAACGCAACGGCGATAACACCGCCGGTACAGACTTCACTCAGGATCTGCGCCTCGAATTGGCTAACGAGGGTAATGGCCTGTCAGGCGTGGTTGGGCTCTTCTACGGTTACTTCGAGCGTGACAACTTCTCGAATTCGACGGTCAATCGGCGGTGGGTCGGAGAGGCTTTCGGGTTCCCAGGACTTCCCGACGAGTTCACGCAATACCTTCGCGGAAGCACCCGGTCTGAAACTGAGAGCGCGTCAATCTACGCTGATCTCAGATATCGATGGAACGACTGGTCGTTGATCGCGGGCGGGCGCTTGCTTCGTGATGAGGTCGTGACGGTCGAAGACTCCGAGCAGGTCATCCAGGGAACTTTGATCTTCGGGCCTCCGGTGTCTGTCCGTACGGCTGGGAACACCAAGGACACCTTCAACGAGTTTCTGCCCAAGCTTGGTCTGACTTATGATCTCACCGACAACCAGACCGTCGGCGCAACCTATAACAGGGGTTACCGCGCGGGCTTTCAGCAGCTGACGTTGGAAGCAGGGACTGCCAACCCCATTTTTGCGTCGATCAAGCCGGAGTTCCTCGATGCCTACGAGGTGTCGTATCGCTCGTCGTGGTGGGGCAAAACGGTCGATCTCAACGCGAACGTTTTCTATTACGACTATGCCGATCATCAGGTCGCGTACCTGGACCAGTTCTTTGACGCCGAGATCGTGAATGCTGGCAGCTCGCATTCCTACGGTTCCGAGATAGAAGCCCGGTGGCGGCCAACTCCGCCGCTGCAGCTATACGCCGCTCTAGGCTGGATGCAGACCGAGTTCGACGAACTGCGCGTGAAGGGCGCGGACTTCGCAGGCAACGAGTATCCTGAAGCTCCGGCTTACACGATCTCGGCAGGCGCGATGTATCGGTCTTCCACGGGATGGTTTGCCGGCGCAAACGTGCGTCACCTCGCCGACTACTTCACAGGTCTGTCGGTCGACAACAGTCGGTCGAAGCTCGTCGATGCCTACACCGTCGTCGACGCACGCGTCGGCTGGGAGTGGGAGAAGTACACGCTCACGCTGTTTGCTAAGAATCTCTTCGACGAGAACTATCTGACAGCGGTTAGCAGAGTGGATGGGGGGACACTGAGTCCATCATATGGAATGGTGGGCGACTCGCGTCTCGTTGGCGTGACGCTAACTGGCCGGTTCTAAGACGCGCCTCCTGGTCTGCTGCCGCAACGGGGTGGCCACCACGCCCGATTGAACCAAACGCCGTGTGCGGCGTTACAGGGGGCCCGCAATTTTATTGCGCGCCGGGCCGCGCTTGGGGAGAACACGCGTCATGGATGCTAAGTCACTGCTGATCATCGTCTTATTGGTCGCCGTCGCGGGCCTGGGTTACATGTATTACGACAGCCAGCGCAGCGGGATCAGCATCAAGGCCCCGGGTGTAGACATCGACGCGAAGTAGCAGCAGTTGCCGATCAGTTTGGGGTCAGACCTGCGGGTCTGACCCCTTCGTTGCGCGCTCAATGGTTTTGGCCTCGTCCCAGAGGGCGTCCATTTCTGCAAGATCAGAATCGACAGGCGACCGGTCCATGCCGGCCAGCCGCTGCTCAATGTGCCGGAAGCGGCGGATGAACTTCTGGTTGGCGCCACGCAGCGCCGTCTCGGGATCGATTTTCAAATGCCGGCCTACGTTGGCCAGCACGAACAGCAGGTCGCCGAATTCTTCTTCGATGTGTGCCTGCTGATGAGGAGCGTCGTTAGCGTCCGTAGACGCGGACGCTGACGGTTCTGCGATTGCCTCCTGCAACTCGGTGAGTTCTTCGTGCAGCTTGTCGAAGACGTTGGTCAATGCCGGCCAGTCGAAGCCGACCTTCGCCGCCTTGTCCTGCAGCTTGAGCGCGCGCGTCAGGCCTGGCATGCCGACGGGCACATCGTCGAGCAGGGAAGGGGGCTGGTCAGATCCGTCCGAGCCGGCGTGCTTACGCTCCGCGGCTTTCGCAGCTTTCTCTTCAGCCTTGATGCGATCCCAGAAGCCTTTGGCGGCGCCCGCGGCGCGCGCCTCCTCGTCACCGAAAACATGCGGGTGGCGCCTGATCATCTTCGTCGTAATGGCGTGGGCGACGTCGGCGAAGGCGAAGGCGCCTTGCTCTTCTGCCATGCGCGCGTGATAGACAACCTGCAGCAGCAGGTCGCCGAGTTCGTCTTTCAGATCGGGCAGGTTCTCGCGCGCGATCGCATCGGCAACCTCGTAGGCTTCTTCGAGCGTGTAGGGAGCAATGGTCGCGAACGTCTGCTCCAGGTCCCAGGGACAGCCCGTGACAGGTGTGCGTAGCGCGGCCATGACGGCAATCAGGTCGTCGATCGTCTTCATGCCGCTCGCTGTTTCGTTGCGCGCATTGTCACCAGTATTCACGGCCGGTCCTCTCAGGTAGCATCGGTGCGCGGCGGGGAAGGGGCCCTTGCGCGCTTAATAGATCGTTGCCACAAGCCAGCCTTGTGCGCCGCTGACAAGGGGGAGAACGCAGCATAATGGGCGGCGCGACGAGGTGGCGATGGCGGTAATCCGGATTTTCCTCAATGGCCTGATCATGGCGGCCGAAATCGCGGCGGTCTGTGCCGTCGCGGCGTTTGGATACCTGCATCCCTTCCTGTTCGCGGCCGCAACGGCCATTCTCGCCTTTGTCGTCGGGCTACGTCTGGAATTTGCGCGGATCACATTCGAACTGCCGTTCTATTTCGAAGCCGGACGCACGCCGCGCCGCTGGTTCGCCTGGGTAGTCGGCTTCGGGGAATCCGTGACGAAGGCGCTGCTGGCGGGCGTAGCAGCCGTGTTCACTTTCGCGGGGACCGACAGCGACCGCTTGTTCTGGGTGGCGATTGTTTTCGGTGGGTCAGTGTATCTCGGCGCTTGGATGCTGCGGTCGTTGTCGCTCAGCCTCAACGCGCGCCCGGCTCGCTGGGGGTATTTCCGACTGTCGGCGCCGCTCGGCGTTGTGTTCTCGGCAGGGATCACATTGCTAGCGCTTATCGGCACGATCCCGCTGCCGTCGATCAGCGACATCGGCTTGAAGGTGCTGTGGGACCTGCCGCCTGTGCCGTCGGTAGAACAAGTGAGCGAACTCGTGTTCCAACTGAAACAGGCATTCGACGATTTCATCGTGCGCGCCATCAGCGTCTTCGTGCCGCTCGATGTTGCGCGCATCATCGGCATCTTCCTCAGCGTCAACATGCTGACGGGATTCGTCAGCGCGCTCTATGCGTCGGTCATTGCGTCTGGGGTGCGGAAGGCGGAAGACACGATGCTGTAGGGCAGGGCAGGTCCGAAGCGAGCGGACCTCAGCCCGCGGCCAGCTTCGCCACGCGCTCGCGCGCTGACTGCATGGCTGCGTCGATGGCTTCCTGTGTCTTTGCCATCTCCAACTCGCCTTCGCATTCCTGCAGGACGGTCAGCTTGTCCGATGGTCCCTTGCGGCGGACGTTGATGATCATCGACCGGAGCTTCTTGAGCATCCCGGCTTTCTGCAAGACAGTCTTCTGAGCCACGGCTTCCATCACACCCATTTCACCAACACACGTCATTCGCATAATATATATTATGGAAAATAGTACCGGCCATGGGCCATGTATCAAATTGATACATGGCCCATGGCTAGTCCTTTGTTGAGAGTTTGTTACGCCTTCTCGCCCTTCTCGTGGTTGTCGGCGACGAACCGGTCAAGCAAGCGCACGCCCCAGCCCGAGCCCCAACTCGTGTTGATTTCTGAGCGCGGTGCATCCATGGCCGTGCCGGCCAGGTCGATGTGCGCCCATGGCGTGTCCTTGATAAAGCGCTGCAGGAAGGCTGCGGCCGTGCACGAGCCGCCCCAGCGGCCGCCGAGGTTCTTCACGTCGGCATTCCGGCTATCGATCATCTTGTCGTAGGCCTTGTCGAGCGGCATGCGCCAGACCTTTTCACCCGTGGCCTTCGCGGCTTCCGACAGGTCGCCCGCGAGGCGATCGTCATTGCAGAACAGGCCCGCGTACTCCTTACCAAGCGCGATCATGATGGCTCCCGTCAGCGTCGCCAAGTCGATGACGAGCTTTGGCTTGAAGCGCTCCTGCGCGTACCAGAGCACGTCGGCCAGGACGAGGCGGCCCTCCGCGTCGGTGTTCAGGACTTCGATCGTCTGGCCGGACATCGACGTAACGATGTCGCCCGGACGCACGGCGGAGCCAGACGGCATATTCTCGACCATGCCGATCAGGCCCACGGCGTTGACGTTGGCCTTGCGCTCGCCGAGCGCATACATCAGACCGACGACGCATGCGGCGCCGCCCATGTCGCCCTTCATGTCTTCCATGCCGCCCGCCGGCTTGATGGAAATGCCGCCCGTGTCGAACGTCACGCCCTTGCCGACGAACGCGACGGGCTTCGTGCGCTTTGACTTGGCGCCGTGCCACTGCATGACGGCAACGCGGGACGGCCGGATGCTGCCCTGGCCGACGCACAGCAGTGCGCCCATCTTCAGTGCGCTCAGTGCGTCCACGTCGAGAATTTCGACTTCGACGCCGACACGCTCCAACTCCTTGACGCGCTCGGCGAACTCTACCGGCCCCAGGATGTTGGCCGGCTCGTTGACGAGATCGCGCGCGAAGTTGACGCCGTTGGCGACGGCCTGATGCCGCTGGAATGCAGCCTTCGCCTTGTCCGGATCGGCGCAATGGATCGTCACGCGGGCGGGGCCGTTGCTACGGCCCTCTTCGGTTTCACTCTCTTCACTCTTCTTCTTGCTGCGGTATTTGTCGAACGCGTAATGGCGTAACAGCATGCCGAGCGCGATGCTGGCGGCCACGTCCTCTGCCGGCGTGTCGCCGGTGTCGGCAACCTCGGCGATGACGCTGGCGCGCTGGGCTTTGCGCGAGGCGATCTGGCCCATCGTGAACCCGCCGAGCGTTACCCAATCGAGTTCGCTGAGATCTTCCGTCTTGCCGGCGCCGATCACAAGAAGCCTGGTCACTTCGAGCTTGGCGGGCGCCAACAGCTCAACCGTCGTCTTTGCGCGGCCCTTGAATTCAGCGGCTTCGGCGGCTTTCAGCACGGCACTGTTGGTGCGGCCATTAAGTTGCGTCAGTGCCGGGGCCAGCACCAGTTCGTGGGCGGCATACGCGACGGTCATAGGTTCGAGCGTGGCTGAAAGGGCGGCGAAAACGATATCGGGGCGGTCGGTCATTCTAGGCGTACTCCTGGCGGCGCGATGCGCCGAATGCGTTGCAGCGATGGTCTCAAAGTCATGCGGCGGCTGGCCGTGGATAGCCAGCTTGTGGGCCTAGCGGTACCGAATGATGTGCCGGGGACGCTCCGCCGAGAGTGCCTGCCCGCCCAAACGCGCTAAGTCGCAGGTTTCAGGCTCATTTTACGGCGCGGAGATTAGCGTCTTGTGGGGTCAATGCAAGCTGCAGGCGCCAAGAGCGTTACGCTGGCTTGCATGCCCTTCTAATCAGACGTTTTTCCGCCATCGTGCTATGGACAGTGCAACTTTGGGGGCTCGCGGGTGGGAGCCGGTACCGGTGGATCGCTTCCGCCTTCCGGCTTGGCGAAACATGGTATCGACGCACGAATGCAGATCATTTCCAGATACGTTTTTCGCCAGGCCGCGGGGGTGCTGCTGCTCATCCTGCTGTCACTCGGCGGCATCGTCTGGATTGCGCTGGCGTTGCGCGAACTCAACGTGGTGACCAGCGGCGGACAAAACGCCTTCACGCTGTTGAAAATGACGACGCTCGCGCTGCCGAACCTGCTCGGCGTGATCGCCCCGTTTGCGCTGCTGATCGCTGTCGTGCAGGTGTTGAGCCGGCTGAATGGTGACAGCGAACTGATCGTTCTGACGGCCTCCGGCGCTACGATCTGGAGCGTTGCCCGTCCCTTGCTGGCGCTGGCGGCGATCGTCTCGATGGGCGTGGGGTTCGTCAACCACGTGGGCATGCCGTGGAGCCTGCGCTCGCTTCGCGAGTTCGTCGTGCAGATGCGCACCGACCTACTTACGCAAGTCATCCAGCCCGGTAAATTCTCGACGCCGGAAAAGGGGCTCACCTTTCATATCCGCGATCGCTCGCAGAGCGGAGAACTGCTTGGCCTGATCATGCAAGATCAGCGCAAGCCGCCGGCGAGCCAGGCCTTTCTCGCCTCACGCGGCGTGATCGTGAAGCAAGGCGATGACGCATACCTGGTGATGACGGACGGGCACATCGTCAATCGCAACAAGCCCACCGAGCCGGCGCAGATCATCGTCTTCGATCGTTATGCCGTGGACCTCGATCAGTTCGAGCCGAAAGAGGCCGGAGCCTATGTATACAAGCCTCGAGAGCGCTACTTCTCTGAGCTGATGTGGCCGGATACGACGACCGCTAACTACAAGAAGACAGAGGGGTACTTCCGTGCCGAGTTGCACGAGCGGTTTGCCAACCCCCTGTATCCCTTCGTCTTCGTGATGATCGCGTTGGCGACGGTTGGCCAGGCGCAAAGCACGCGACAGAACCGGGTAGCGGCCGTGATCGCAGGCCTTTTCACCGCGGCCGGCGTGCGAATGGGTGGACTTGCGTTGAACAACATCGTCGTGATGTCGGCGGCCGCGACCCCCCTGCTCTACGCGCTGCCCGCTGCCGCGATACTCTTGTCGCTGATCGTCATTCGCCGTTCGGCCCGGCCAAGACCCGGGCCCTCCTGGAACGAAAAGATTGTCGATGCGATCGTGTCGGCTGGGAGTGCGGTTTGGACCCGGGTTGGTCCGCGGCGCCGGCTCGCCGTGGAAGGGCGGCCATAGATGCGGCGCCTTACCCTTCAACTCTATCTTGGCAAGCGTTTCCTGTTTGCGATCCTTGGCTCGTTTCTGATGTGTACGATGCTGATCTTCATCATCGATTTCGTCGAACAGCTGCGCCAGGCCGGCAAGGTCGACAATGTGCCGGCCTCGACGCTGGTCCGCATTACGCTTCTGCGCGTGCCAGCGTACACCGAGTTCCTGTTGCCGTTCGCGGTGCTAACAGGGTCCATCGTCACGCTCCTCAACCTTGCTCGCAAAAGCGAACTGGCCGTCATGCGCGCCAGCGGCATGTCCGTCTGGCAGTTCCTGCAGCCCGGGCTGGTCGTCAGCTTCTTTCTCGGCGTATTTGCGGTTGTATTTTACAACCCGATGGCGGCCGGCGCCCGCGCCCAGGCCGAAGCCGAGGCCGACGCTGCTTTTGGACGCGACTCCAGCGTTTTACGGGCAACCTCGTCGGGTTCTTGGCTGCGCCAGGATGGGTTGGACGGCCAATCCGTACTGAACGCCAGCACAGCGACGCGTGGCGGTACGCGGCTGCAGAACGTGAATGCTTTCATATTTGATGCCCAAGGCGCCTTCCTTGAGAAGATCGACGGGAAGTCGGCAGACCTGCAGGAGGGCTACTGGCTGATCCGCGACGCGACGGTCGTCCGGGTGGGCCAGCAGCCCGAAATCTTCCAGACTTACCTGCTCTCGACCTACCTCACGCCGGAACGCGTCGCGGATGCCTTGGGCACGGTTATCTCACTCTCTTTTTGGGAGTTGCCGGGTTTGATCGAAGTCGCTGAAAAAGCAAAACTTTCGACAGCACCCTTGCGAATCCAGTATGAGCTTCTGCTGTCCCGGCCTTTGCTTTGCGTGGCGATGGTTCTTTTGGCGGCCACTGTGTCGTTACGGTCATTCCGCTCGGGTGGGATACAGACTATGGTCATCACAGGCATGGTTGGGGGGTTCGGATTCTTCTTGATGGCTGAAGTATCGCGACAAATCGGTGTGGCCGGTTTGGCGCCTGCTGCGGTGGCTGTCTGGATGCCGGTTGTTCTAGCCATATTCGTCACGACAACAGTTTTGTTACATCAGGAGGACGGCTGAGTGAGGCGTGTTGCGCTCAAATCCCGAGCAACATGCGGTAGTTATACCTCGTCCGGTCTGCTCGCTTCGGCGCGCAGTGCGGGGCGGCTTGCTGTGTCTGCTGCTTCCTTGGCCGGATTCGTGTTTGCTGCATCCGTGCAGCCCGCCGCAGCGCAGCAGCCTCTGTCCGTAGAGCAGGCAACCGCCGGACCAAGCGCAGCGGCATTCCCGAAAACACCGGGTGGCATGTTCGGCGGCAAGCCGAAACTCGATAAAACTCAACCGCTGCATTTGCAGGGCGATCAGCTTATATACGACACCAAGGGTAACAAGGTGATTGCCCGCGGCAACGTCGAGATCTTTTATAACAACAATGCCTTGCGCGCTGACGAAGTCATTTATGACCAGAGCGCCAACACGCTGGCCGCTAGCGGTAACGTTGAGCTTAAGGAAGCAAACGGCAATATCATTCGCGCCGACCGCTACAAGCTCACCGACGATTTCCGTGACGGTTTCGTCGAGTCTCTTAGCGTTGTGACGAAGGACGAATCACGGATTACCGCCGATGGCGCGACGCGCCGTGAGGGCAACGTGACCGAATTCACTAACGGCAAATACACGGCTTGTAAGCCGAAGCCTGGTGATCCTCCGCTGTGGTGCATCGGCGCCAGGAAGATCATTCATGATCAGGCCGCTCAGACGATCACGTACCAAGACGCACAGTTCGAGCTGTTTGGCGTGCCGATCTTCTATGCTCCGTACTTCCAACACGCCGATCCGACGGTAAAGCGCAAGAGCGGCTTTCTCATCCCCAACTACGGCACTTCAGGCGACCTGGGGACGTTCGTTGAGACGCCATACTTCTTCAATCTAGCGCCCAACTACGACCTGCTCTTCCATCCGTCGTATTTATCCAAGCAGGGTGTGCTGTGGCAGCTCGATTGGCGGCATCGCCTGGAGAATGGCCAGTACAATATCAAGCTGGCCGGGATCGAACAGGACGGCGATGATCTGCCCGATACATTCCTATCCGACCAACGCCGTCGCGAACTCGACGGATGGCGCGGTAGCGTGGAAACGAAGGGCCGCTTCTCGCTAGGCAGCTGGTGGACCGCGGGTTGGGATGCCACCTTTGAGAGCGATGATTCGTTTCGCCGGTTCTACAAACTCGACAGCATTCTGCTGACCGAGCGGGTAAACAGGGCCTACCTTGAGGGTATTTCCGATCGGAACTACCTCGGCATCAATATTTACGACATGCGCGGCTTGACCAACTTCGACACACCGCAAGCCGAGGCTGTGGTTCATCCGCAGATCGATCAGAACTATATCTTCGAGCAACCGGCCCTCGGCGGCGAGTTGAGCATTGCGAACAATGCGTACAGCTTGTCGCGCAATGACGCGGACAATGTCAGCAACACGCAGAACGTCACCAAGCTCACCAGCGAAGTTAAGTGGCGGCGCAAGTTTACCGACGCTATTGGCATCAGCTACACGCCATTCGGCGAGTTGCGCGGCGATGTCTATCAGCTGAACGATTACTTCGATCCGATCGCCGAGGAGCTGGAGTCGAGCGACACCGTAACACGGGGCGTGGCAACGGGTGGCGCGACGGTTTCTTATCCGTGGGTCGCCAACACGGCCAGCGCGAGCCATGTGATCGAGCCGATCGGTCAGGTCGTGGCCCGGCAGGCAGAGGTGTCTCAGGAGCGGCTGCCGAATGAGGACGCAAAAAGCCTCGTGTTCGACGACACCAATTTGTTCGATACGGACAAGTTCTCTGGCTTCGATCGCATCGAAACAGGGACCCGGGCCAACGTAGGCGTGCAGTATACCTTCCAGGCTAATAGCGGCGGGTATGCACGGGTTCTTGCGGGCCAGAGCTTCCATCTGGGCGGAGAGAATTCGTTCGCTGATCCTGGGATCGATCCCGATGGCGTTCCGGTTTTTTCGCCAATCACCGGCTTGCAGAATGATCGCTCTGACTATGTGCTCGGTTTCTACGTAGCGCCAACCGATATATTCCGCGTTATTTCGCAGACGCGGTTTGATGAGGACAGCTTGGATCTGCGCCGGGCTGACGTGTCGGCACGGTTCGCCTTCGGCCCGCTGACGACGCAGGCGACGTATACCTTCCAGGATGCCACGCTATATTATGACGAGAACCTCGGCGTGTCTGAGGATCCGCTCCGTCAGGATCAGCAAGACATAATTGCGTCGGCCGGTCTCAAGCTGTCCGATCGCTGGACCGTGTTCGGCGCCATGCGCTACGACCTCGATGATGGGCAGCGGCTTACCGACTCTATCCAGCTACGGTACGGCGACGAGTGCTTCGCTGTCAGCCTCAGCTACAACGAGACGTTCATCATCGACCCGGAGAGAGAACTGGCGCCTGATCAAACGGTTATGCTGCGCTTTGAGTTCAAGAACCTGGGCGAGTACAAGTACAAGACCGACGCACTGGATCACACCTATGGGACCGACGATAAGTCGGCGTTTAACCAGTAAGGTGCCACGTCTGCGCCACGGTTCATGTGGATAACGGCCACAGCTTTAGCGGCAATTCGCATAATATTGGTGCCTCCGCTTGAGTCGTGAGCTGCACCCGCGATCAGGAACCATCGCGCCGTCATGAGAAGATTACGCCATATCCGCGCTTCAGCCTGCGTTGTGCTTTTGACAGGCGCCTTCGCTTGGACGGCGTCAGCGCAGGATTTCCCAACGGGGACGTGGAACGGCCCCGCGGGCGGTGGAGCTGCGTCGCCGCCCCCCTCCCCGCTGCCAGGAAATCCGTTGCCCCCGGATGCGGGCGAAGCTCCTGCTGCGAAACCAAAACCGAAGCCGCGCGCGGCCAAGCCCAAGCCGGACAAGACAGCTGTCGTCAACGATACCGATGGCAACAAGCCAAGGGGCAAGAGCCGCGGGGGCAGCGACGAGAGCGCGCGCATCGTGGTGAAGGTCAACGACGAGCCGATTACGGCGCGCGAGATCTCGCAGCGCCAGCGCATCATGGGTGGCGCCGACATCCAGGACAAGGTGAAGGCGAACATGCAGCGCCTCATCAAGGATCCCAGCACGTCGGAAAAGCTGAAGGGCATCCTGAACGAGGTCGTCAAGGCGAACGAGGGCAAGTCGCGCGACGAGATCATCGCCATCTTCGAAGCTCGCAAGAAGGCATTTGCGGTCGGGCTGCAGAAGCAGGCTGTCGAGAGCGCCCGCAACAGCGTGTCGCCCGCCGTGCGCAAAGGCGCCAAGGATGCCTTGATCGAAGAACGGTTGAAGCTGCAGGCCGCGAAGACGGCTGGCATCACGGTCAGCGACGAAGAAGTCGACAAGCAGGTCGGCGTCATTGCGCAGCGCAACAAGATGACGATCGCGGAGTTCGGCGAGCACCTGAAGGGCGCGGGCATCGATATCGCGACGATGAAATCGCGCACCAAAGCCGACCTTGCTTGGATGGAAGTGGTGCGCAAGAAGTTCGGCCACCAGATCGCCATCACGTCGCGCGACGTCGATCGCATTGTCGCTGCCGGTCCCGCGGGCGAAGATGGGACGGAGTTGCAGCTCCAGCGCATTTCGCTGCAGCTCTTGAACAAGGTCGATCAAAATGCTCTCGCCAAGCGCCAGCTCGAGGCGGAAGCGGCGCGGGCAAATTTCACCGGCTGCCAGCAGTCGGCGACGCTTGCGAACACCATCCCCGGCGCGCGCTTCGAAGATCTGGGATTGCGCAGCCCGGCTGCCGTTCCTGAGCCGACGCGTAGCCTGCTGCTGTCGGCGCGCGATGGCGAGATGCTGCCGCCCGCCGTGGGCACCGGCGGCATCGAGTTGTGGATCGTCTGCGGCCGCAAGGCCGTATCGGCCGACAAGCAGAAACGCGATGCGGCCGAAGACGAGGCGAAGCAAGCGGAGTTCTCGATCCTCGCCAAGAAGTATCTGCGGGACCTGCGCCAGGATGCGGTGATCGACGATCGCGAAATCGGCGGCAGCTGATGACCGCGCGCGACGTGACCGCACCTCTTGCGGTCAGCATGGGCGACCCTGCCGGCATCGGCCTGGACATCGCCTTGATGGCTTGGCGCGACCGGGCGGTTAAGGCCGTTCCCTCGTTCGTGATCTTTGGATGCACCGAAGCGCTGGCTGCACGTGCCCGTCTGTTAGAGATAGATGCGCCTGTGGCGCCCATCGAAGCGTTGGATCAGGCCACTCATGTCTTCGCCAACGCCGTACCGGTTCGCCCCGTTCCGCTTTCCGGAGGCGTGACTGCGGGAAGGCCTTCCAGCTCGGCCGCGCCGGCGATCGTCGCGGCGATCGAGGCGGCGACCGCCAGCGTCGTTCAAGGCCAGGCGTCTGCTATCGTCACCTGCCCGATTGCGAAGTCCGTGTTGTATGACGCGGGCTTCACGCATCCCGGCCACACCGAATTTCTAGCCGCCCTGGCCGCGCGGCATGTTCCTGGACGTCATTATCTGCCCGTCATGATGCTTGCGTCGGATGCGCTGCGCGTGGTGCCGCTGACGATCCACATCCCGCTGGTCCGCGTGCCTGCTGCGATCACGCGGCAGCTGATTTTCGAGACGGTGCGCATCACATACGATGCCTTGGCAGGCGACTTCGGCATCGAGCACCCACGCATCGCCGTTTGCGGATTGAACCCGCATGCGGGCGAAGGCGGCAGCATTGGGCGCGAGGACGTCGACATCATCGCGCCGGCCATTGCCGAACTGCGCGCGGAAGGCTTGACCGTCAGCGGGCCGCACTCGGCCGATACCCTATTCCATGCGGCGGCACGCAAGACGTATGACGCAGCTGTGTGCATGTATCACGATCAGGCACTGATCCCGATCAAGACGCTTGCGTTCGATGAAGGCGTCAACGTCACACTCGGCTTACCGTTCGTGCGCACGTCGCCAGATCATGGCACGGCCTTTTCGATTGGGGGCACGGGACAAGCGTCGCCTGAGAGTTTCATTGCTGCCTGCAAACTGGCTCATGAGATGAGCGCGCGGCGGCGGGCACGGGCGGGTTCACCATGACGGCCGGCGACGACGCGGGCGCCGGAGTAACGGCAAGCAAGACGTCCGATGGTCTACCACCGCTGCGCGACGTGATCCGCGATCACGACATCGCCGCCAAGAAGAGCCTTGGCCAGAACTTCATTCTCGATCTCAATCTCACGCGCCGCATTGCGCGAACGGCGGGGGCACTGCCCGGGCGCACAATCGTTGAAGTAGGACCGGGCCCGGGCGGCTTGACGCGGGCGCTGCTCATGGAAGGCGCGGCGCACGTGATCGCAATCGAACGCGACGAACGCTGTCTCACGGCGCTCGCCGACATCGCCGCTGCCTATCCCGGCCGCTTGACCGTGCACCAGGGCGACGCGTTGCAAGCGGATTGGCCGGCGTTGATCGGCTCGCACGGTCCCGTCACCATTGCGGCCAACCTGCCGTACGCCATTGCGACAATGCTGCTGGTCGGCTGGCTGGAGACTGAGCCTTGGCCGCCGTGGTGGAACCGCATGACACTGATGTTCCAGAAAGAGGTCGCCGAGCGCATTGTCTCGGAGCCGGGCAGCAAGGCGTATGGACGGCTCTCCGTGCTGTCGCAGTGGCGCGCCAATGTGCGGATGGTGATGACGCTGCCGCCGGAGGCCTTCACGCCGCCGCCCAAGATTTCTTCGGCTGTCGTCGAGTTCAGTCCCCGTCCGGAAATGTCGCCCGCCTGTTCCGTAAAATCGCTCGGCAAGGTGACGGCTGCTGCCTTCGGCCAGCGCCGGAAAATGCTGCGGCAGAGCCTGAAGCAGCTGGGCTGCGACGCGGAGGCTTTGCTTGGCGCCGCTGGCATCTCGCCTCAGTTGCGCGCCGAGCAGCTGTCGGTCAACGACTTCGCGCGACTCGCGTACGTGTGGGAACGGCTAGGCAGGGCCTAGAACTTTCTCGAACTCCTAAAGCCGCGATTGCAAGTCGCGGACGAAGTCGCTGAGCCCCAGCAGGCGCTCCCGCTTCAGGCGTTCCGCGGTCAGGATGGCCCGCAAGCCAGCGATGCTTTCTTCCAGGTGGGTGTTGACGATCACGTAATCGTATTCCGGCCAGTGGCTGATTTCGGCCGCAGCCTTCGACATGCGCGCGTCGACGACGTGTTTGGGATCTTGCGCGCGCGTGTGCAGACGGCGTTCCAGAACGTCGCCTGACGGCGGCAGCACGAAGACGCGGACGAGATCACCTGCAAGCTTTTCGGACAGCTGCTGGGCGCCCTGCCAGTCGATATCAAACAGGACGTCGTGGCCTTCGGAAATGGCGCGTTCGACGGCAGCGCGCGGCGTGCCGTAGGAGTTGTCGAAGACGCGTGCCCATTCCAGCAGTTCGCCGGATTCTCGGAGCCGATCGAATTCGGCCTGGTCGATGAAATGATAATCGCGGCCACCGACTTCGCCTGGCCGGCTCGGCCGCGTGGTCACGGACACCGAAAGGTGGATCCCCTTGTCGCTGTCGAGCAAGGCGCGCGCGAGCGTCGTTTTACCGGCGCCGGACGGCGACGAGAGCACCAGCAGCAAGCCGCGGCGGGCGATGCGCGGTCCGATATGCGGGGTGTTGTGCGGTTCGTTACTCAAGGTTCTGCACCTGCTCGCGCATCTGATCGATGACGACCTTCAGAGCCAACCCGGCCCGCGTGATATCGGGATCATTGGCCTTGGAACACAGCGTGTTGGCTTCGCGATTAAACTCCTGCGCGAGGAAATCGAACTTGCGGCCGACGGCACCAGGCTCAGTGAGCAAATCGCGCGCAGCGGCGATGTGCATACGCAGTCGCCGCAGTTCTTCTTCCACGTCGGCGCGCGTAGCCAGCAGCACGGCTTCCTGATGCAGTCTTGCGGGATCAAAGCCGTTGTCGGCTTCGAGCAACCGGCCGACGAGCTCTTTCAACCGCTTGTTGATCGCATCGGGCGTGCGGGCTGGTGAAACCTCGACTGCCGTCACCAGACGTTCGATTTCGATCAGCTGGTCGGCGATGACCTCGGCGAGGCGCGCGCCTTCAGCGCTGCGAGCGGCCACGAGCCCGGCCAGCGCGTCCGTAAAGCTTACCAGAATCGCCGCGTGGGCCGCCTCGACAGCTTCCGGCGTGTCGCTCTCGTCGGCGACCTCAAGGACGCCCTTGAGGCTCAGCAGCCCTTCGGGACGTGCGGGTTCTCCGCCCGTCAACTCGCGAATGCGCTCCGCGGCCTTGATGACTTGCGCCAACGCGCCTTCGTTGAGCCGGATTTCGCTCTGAGCCGTCTGGCGGCCGACCGACAGGCTCACGGATACGCTGCCTCGCGTCAGTTCCTTGCCTGCTGCCTCGCGCACTTTCGGTTCCAGCGCTTCGTAGCCGGGCGAAAACCGCAGGCGGACATCGAGCCCGCGGCCGTTCACGCTGCGAACTTCCCAGTGCCAGGTGGCAGGGCCGGAGGTGCCGTCGCGGCGGGCGAAACCCGTCATACTCTTCAAGGTCATGAACAGCCTGAAGCGGTTGAAATGCGGGCTGATCTATATCGGGTTCGCGGGGTGCCAACAAGCCACGCGGTCAGCGCTTAGGTTTGCGGACCGGCAGCGGCACATTGGACGCGGTTGCTGCCTGTGCGGATGGCGTGGCCGTAGCTTCGGCGGCCGCCGGCGCATCATCCTCAGCCGGAGGGCTGGGCACGCCGCCGGGCGGCACCTCTCCGGGCTTGGCCGCGGTCGCGGCGGCTTCCGCCTTATCGGCCGCGGCCTCTTTGGCACGCATGTCGCGTTCGACCTTACGCCAGTTGGCCACGGCGTCGTTGTGCTCGTCGAGCGACGCGGAGAACTTGTGGCCGCCAGTGCCGTCGGCGACGAAGTACAGATCCGTCGATTTCGCCGGATTGAGCGTGGCTTCCAACGCAGGCCGTCCTGGGTTGCAGATCGGCCCCGGTGGGAGGCCGTTGATCGTGTATGTGTTGTAGGCCGTCTTTTGCTCGATGTCGGCGCGCGTGATCGGCCGGCCGAGACTACCCTGCCCACCGACGATGCCGTAAATGATTGTGGGGTCGGACTGCAGCCGCATCGGCTTGCGGAGACGGTTGACGAAGACGGCGGCGACGCGCTGGCGCTCGTCGGCGCGGCCGGTTTCCTTCTCTACGATCGATGCCAACGTTACCGCCTTCTCGACGGAATCAATCGGTAGGCCTTCTTGCCGGCTTTCCCAAAGGTTGGCGATCAGCCGCTGCTGCTCGGCCTTCATGCGGTCGATGATTTCCTGACGCGCCATGCCCTTCGAAAAGCGATAGGTGTCAGGCAAAAGGGTACCTTCGGCCGGAACCTCGGTGATGTCGCCGGTCAAATTTGGCTCGGCCTTCAGGCGTTCGACGATCTGCTGGCTGGTCAGCCCTTCCGGCAGGGACACCTTGTAGAGGACAGATTTGCCCTGGGCGATGATCTCCACCACCTCGCGGATGCTGGCGTTCTTCTTGATTTCGTATTCGCCAGCCTTGAGCTCCAGATTCTTGCGGTCGCGGCCAATCCACGTCTGCATCAGGTGGCTGGCGACAAAAGCCCAGCGGTTGGAGATGACGCCTTCGCGCTCCAGCCGCTCGGCAATCTCGATGCGGCCTTCGCCTTTGGGAATAGCGACCGTGCGCGACACCTCGAGCGGACCGGTCTTTTCATAGAGGTGGTAGAGCAGCGCCCCGGTTGCAGCCAGGGCACCCATGCCGAAAAGGCTCAACGTGAAGAGGCCGCTGAGGACACGCACGAAACCGCTGACGCGCGTGGGCTCACCGCGGACCTTGCCCCCGCGGGGACGCGACGGCGCCCGTCCTGGCTCTAGAGCCTCCGACGGGCTGCGCGGGCGCATGTTTTGGCGATTGCCCAGGGACGGCGGCTTATCGCGGCGAACTGTCATAACCGGCCTACGCTCGACTTACTATTCCGCGGCATCCTGCGTGAGATTCCTTTGCAGCTGGTCATGAGTCATCACCGCGTAGGCTACGACATCCTGCGCTGCACCAAGCTACCGAAAATTATGGCAAAAGACCGGAGGCCGCCAGGGCTTTCCGGTGTCGTTATCAGGCCGCCCGGCGCAGAATCAGCGACGCGTTTGTGCCGCCGAAGCCGAACGAGTTCGACAACACCGTATCGATCTTCATTTTCTTGGCCGTATGCGGGACCAGATCGATCGCCGTGCTGACAGACGGGTTGTCCAGGTTCAGCGTCGGCGGGGCGATGTTGTCGCGAATTGCGAGGATCGAGAAAACGGCCTCAACAGCGCCGGCTGCACCCAACAGGTGGCCCACGGCTGACTTCGTCGACGACATGGCGATCTTGGCTGCTGCATTGCCGAACAACCGCTCGACTGCGCCCAATTCGATTTCGTCGCCCATCGGCGTCGAAGTGCCGTGTGCATTCACGTAGTCGATGTCGCTGACGTCAATCTCGGCGCGCTTCAGAGCAGCCTTCATGCAACGGAAGGCGCCGTCGCCCGTCTCTTCGGGCGCGGTGATGTGATAGGCGTCGCCCGAAAGGCCGTAGCCGATGACTTCAGCGTAGATCCTGGCGCCGCGTGCTTTGGCGTGATCGTAGTCTTCCAGGACAACGATACCGGCGCCCTCGCCCATGACGAAGCCGTCGCGATCCTTGTCGTAGGGCCGTGAGGCGCGCGTGGGGTCATCGTTGAAGCCGGTTGAAAGTGCGCGGCAAGCTGCGAACCCCGCAACCGCGATGCGGCAGATCGGGCTTTCCGCGCCGCCGGCGACCATCACGTCGGCGTCGCCCAGCGCGATCAGGCGCGCGGCGTCACCGATGGCATGCGAGCCGGTAGAGCACGCGGTGACGACTGCGTGGTTCGGGCCCTTCAGCTTGTGCTTGATGGAGACTTGGCCGGACGCCAGGTTGATCAGACGGCCCGGAATGAAGAAGGGCGAAACGCGGCGCGGACCCTTTTCCTTGAGCAGGATGGACGTATCGGCGATGCCCGACAGGCCGCCGATGCCGGAGCCGATCAAAACACCCGTACGCTCCTGCTGCTCCTGCGTCTCCGCCTTGTAGCCGGAATCGGCAAGGGCCTGATCGGCTGCGGCGACGGCGAAGATAATGAAGTCGTCGACCTTGCGCTGGTCCTTCGGCTCCATCCAATCGTCGGCGTTGAACTTACCTTCCGAGGCGGGGCCGCGCGGCACGAAGCAGGCGATCTGCGCCGACATGTCGTCGACCTGGAATTCCGTGATACGGCGCGCACCATTCTTGCCGGCCAAGAGGTTCGCCCAAGCAGCTTCGACACCTGATCCGACCGGCGTAACCAGCCCAAGGCCTGTAACAACCACGCGCCGCAGCTTCATGCCGTTATCCCGCTATTCGTTGTCAAAACGACCGCGACGGGTGCCGCGGATTGGTCAGACGGCGCCGCGCCCTGTTCGAGCACGACGCCGTTGTATCATTCCAAAAGATCAGCCCGGGCTTAAGCCGCGCTGGTGGAAGCGTTCTTCTCGAGGAATTTCACGGCGTCGCCGACCGTGAGGATGTGCTCGGCGGCATCATCCGGGATCTCGCAGCCAAATTCTTCTTCGAAGGCCATGACCAGCTCGACGGTGTCCAAGCTGTCAGCGCCAAGGTCGTCGATGAAAGAGGCATTCTCGGTCACTTTTTCGGCTTCGACGCCCAAGTGCTCAACCACAATTTTCTTAACGCGCTCAGCGACGTCGCTCATCGTAAGTTCCTCGTGTCTCTTATATCTGATGTCAGATCGGTTCTAGTTCAGGTCTTGGTCTTGGCGCTAGCACTTCGAGGCGCTTCGCTTGCAACGACATTCCAGACGGGCCGCAACCCTGGTTCCATACCGCGTCAGCGCCTTGAGCGTTAGGGCTTTTTGAAGCGCTTCGCAGCAAAAAACGAGGCTCGTTAACACACTTCTCTTGCCAAGGCCAAGCCCTTGCGGCAGCCGGCCGGGCAACAAGATTACCGCGCCACCTCAGACCATCAGCATTCCGCCGTTGATATGAAGGGTTTGACCGGTGATGTAACCGCCCGCGTCGGAGGCCAAGTAGAGGGCACCCAGCGCGATATCGTCAGGCGTACCAAAGCGTTGCGCGGGGATCATCTTGGAGATTTCCTCGGTCTGCTTTTCGTTCAGGGCGTCCGTCATCGCCGTCTTGATGAAACCGGGTGCGATACAATTTGCCGTGATGCCGCGCGAGCCGACTTCGCGAGCCAGCGATTTCGTCATGCCGATCATTCCGGCTTTTGAGGCGGCGTAGTTGCCCTGGCCCGGATTGCCGATCACGCCCGACACGGACGAAATGTTGATGATGCGGCCATAACCCGTCTTCGCGCGCATCATGGCGCGAGCGGCTGCCCGCATCAGCATAAACGTCGACGTCAGGTTTACTGCGATGACGTCATCCCATTGCTCGTCCTTCATCACCATGAACAGGTTGTCCTTGGTGAGACCTGCGTTGTTGACGAGAATATCTACTCGGCCAAGCTTGGCGGTCGCGACATCGATCAGCTTGCCGACGCTGGCACGATCGGCGAGGTCGCACGGAGTGACATGCACGCGCTCGCCCAGTTCCGCGGCCAACTTGTCGAGCTTCTCGACCTGGCGGCCGGAAATGGCAACTGTGGCGCCGGCCTTGTGCAGCGTGCGCGCGATCGCTTCGCCGATGCCGCCGGTTGCGCCTGTCACGAGCGCGTTGCGGCCGTTCAAATCAAACATGACTTCTCGTTCCTCAAGAGTTCAGGAGACCGGCCAGCGCAGCGTCGAAATCCGCCGGTGTACCGATGCTCGTTGCATTCAGATTCTTCTCGACGCGCTTGACGATGCCCGCGAGCACCTTGCCGGTGCCAATCTCGTAGACATCCGTGACGCCGTTCGCTGTCATGTACGACACACTCTCGCGCCAGCGTACGGTGCCGGTTACCTGCTCGATCAGCCGCTTGCGGATCTCGGCCGGATCACTGATCGCGGCGGCGAGCACGTTGCAGACCAGCGGAACGGCCGGGGTCTGGATTTCGACGTTGCTCAGGGCTTCGGCCATTGCGTCTGCTGCAGGTTGCATCAGCGCGCAATGGAAGGGTGCGGAGACCGGTAGCGGCACGGCGCGGCGAACGCCGAGCGGCTTGCCGAGTTCCGGAACGCGCTCCAGCGCTGTCTTGTGGCCCGACAGCACGACTTGCGTGGGTTCGTTGTCGTTGGCGATCTGGCAGACGTCGCCTTGGGCGGCGGCTTCCGCGACCTTGATCGCAACATCGAGACCGACGCCGAGCAGCGCGTACATTGCGCCCTGCCCCACTGGCACAGCAGCCTGCATGGCCTTGCCGCGCAGCTTGAGAAGCTTGGCCGTATCGGTCAGCGTGAAAGCGCCGGCGGCTGCAAGGGCCGAGTATTCCCCGAGCGAGTGACCGGCGACGAACTTCACGCGATCCTTGAGGGAAAAGCCCTTCTCGCGCTCCAGCACGCGCATGACGGCCATCGAGACCGCCATCAGTGCGGGCTGCGCGTTTTCAGTGAGGGTCAGTTCGTCCTTCGGGCCGTCCCACATGAGCTTGGACAGGTTCTGGCCCAGTGCTGCGTCGACCTCGTCGAAGACCTCGCGGGCAGCGGGAAACGTCTCGGCCAGCTCGCGGCCCATACCGACATCCTGGCTGCCCTGCCCGGGAAATACGAATGCGATCGCCATCGGCCCGCCCATTGTTGTTGGTTGCCGGGCAGAAACACGGGGGCGGGGGTTAAGTCAAGAGTGGGGGCAGCCAAAGGCTTACGGCAGCAACCAGGGATTCAATGTCCGCACGCCTGTTCTCTCGAAATCCTTGATGTTTCCGGTCACCACTGTGAGGTCATGGACCAGAGCTGTCGACGCGATCAGCGCGTCCTCTCTGCCCATCGGATAGGGGACGTGCAAGCCTGCGGCTTTTGTGGCGATCGCTGTATCAACCGGCAGAATGCGACCGGCAAACATGGGCCACACTGTATCGACCAGCCACCGGCGATAAACAGCACCCTGAGCTGCATTCCGATGCTCAATAAGCTGGATGCCATACTCGAGTTCGAAAACCGTTATCGCGCTGAGCAACTGGCTTTCGATGGCAATTTCCGCGGCCCACGACCAAACGTTTTCGTTGTTGGATCGGCGTGCGCGCAGCGCGGTGACAACATTGGTGTCTAATAAGTACATCAGGCAAGGTCAGGGATGCGCGGAGGTTCGTTCCTCGGCCACTCTGGCAATTCAATATCGAAGTCCGGAGCGTCCTTCTGCTCCAGCGCCTCTGCCAGCGACATCGATTTGCCCTTCAGCCGTTGATATTCCTCGATCGTGAGCAGGACATGGGCTGGCTTGCCACGGTCCGTGATGAAGACGGGGCCTTTTTCCGCCGCCCTTTTGGCAGCGCTCGTGTTTTGATTGAATTCGCGGCTCGATAAAGTCGTCGGAATGCGCGAGAGAATATTCATTTGTACACCTCCATTTGTAGCCACGTTACTACATTAGCTATGAGCGGGCAACTTGCGGACTGCCCCCCTTCTCGCTGTAGCACTTGCCGCCGCCTCGAATTCCGGTATAACCCCGCCATCACCCGCTCCGGTTGGAAGCTGAACGGGGCCGCGGCAACGCGGCAGGACGCCTAGACTTTGGCGATCCGTCCCCCGGTGTTTCCGCTCTTTGGGTGCCTGTGGGCCTTCCGGGTCCATAAGGGGCTATGCGCCGGAGTGGTAAGTGAGACGCGGCAATCGCCAGGGCTTAGCGGCTCTGGCCAAGCGCGTTCAACTCGAGCAAGAAGGGCCAACGCATGCCGTTATACGAGCATGTCTTCCTGGCGCGCCAGGACGTCTCCAACCAGCAGGTCGAGACGCTCACGAAAGAATTCTCCGACATCATCACCGAAGGTGGTGGCAAGATCCATAAGTCGGAATACTGGGGCCTGAAGGGCCTCGCCTTCAAAATCAAGAAGAGCCGTAAGGCGCACTATTCGTTGCTCAACATCGAAAGCCCGCCCGCAGCGGTGGCCGAGATGGAGCGCCGCATGGGGCTTTCCACCGACATCATCCGCTTCATTACCATCAAGGTCGAAGCGCACGAGGCTGAGCCCAGCATCCAGATGCGCAAGCAGGATCGCGACGAGCGTGGCGACCGCGGTGATCGCGGCGGCTTCCGTGGCGGCGATCGCGGCGGCTTCCGTGGTGGCGATCGTGGCGGCTTCCGCGGTGGCGACCGCGGCGGTTCGGGCGGTGGTGGCTTCCGTGGCGACCGCGAAGGTGGCGGTGGCGGCGGCGGTGCCGAAGGTGGCGCCTCGACGTTCCGTTCGCGTCCCCCGTCTTCTGGTGGCGGCTTCCGTGACGGTGGCGCAGGCGCAGGTGCTGGTGGCGATCGCGGACCGCGTCCGCCCCGTCCCCCGCGTGACAGCAATCCCGGTACCGGTTCGGAGGGCGCATAATCATGGCTGAAGTCCAACAGATGGCTGCACGCCGTCCCTTCCAGCGCCGTCGCAAGACGTGCCCGTTCTCTGGCGATCAGGCACCGAAGATTGACTACAAGGACGTGCGTACGCTCGGCCGTTACGTGTCGGAGCGCGGCAAGATCGTGCCGTCGCGCATCACCGCCGTGTCGGCCAAGAAGCAGCGCGAGCTGGCTCGTGCCATCAAGCGCGCCCGCTTCCTCGGCCTGCTGCCATACGTTCTGAAGTAAAACGAACTCCGGCGCCGGGTCTCCCCCCGGCGCCGTGCACCTTCTAGTTGGACTTTTTTGGTTGGGACAGGGGCATCGGCCCGACTGCCCTAACCGCGGCAACGCGGGACAGCTCATTTCATGCGCAACGCATATCTCATCGCTGCAGGCGCCGGCTTCGTGTCGGCCTTGGCCTTCGTGTCGGCGATGATGGGTTCGCCCTTCACCTCATTCTTCCTGTTCCTCATCGCGGCACTGCCGATCTTCATTGCCGGCATCGGCTGGACGTGGGCTGCCGCCCTGCTCGCCACGGCTGTTGGCTCGCTGTTGCTGGTCGGCATGGGCGCGAAGGATGCAGCGATGGTCTATGCCGGCACGCTCGGCATGCCCGCGATCCTGCTGACGCAGCTGGCGGAGCAATATCGCGACCAACCCGACGGCCGCGGCGGCACAGAAAAGTATTGGGCGCCGCCCGGGCTATTGGTGCTGCTGGCGGCCCTGCTCGCCAGCCTCATCTCAGTGGCGCTCGTCTCGGCGCTGCACGACAACCTTCCCGCTGTGCGCGAGGAGGTCGGCAAGCTCATCAAGAATACGCCGCAGATCTCGGGAAACCAGGATCTGACGGCCGCACAAATTACACAGATCACCGACATCGTCGTGTTCATGGTACCGGCGGCGGCGGCCATGGTGCCGATGATCGCTTCGTTGCTGAACCTCTGGCTTGCCGGGCGCATCACGCTTGCCTCTGGCCAGTTACGCCGTCCCTGGCCCGACATCCCTTCGATGCGTTTTCCCCGCGGCACACCGCTGGTTCTCGCCGCTGCGGCAGCCGCGAGTGCATCTTTGGACGGCGTAGCCGGCATGGTCGCGATCGCCGTATTCGGCGCGTTCTTCATCGCCTATCTGCTTCTCGGGCTTGCCGTCATCCACTACCTGACGCGTGGCAAAAGCTGGCGGCCGTTCGCGCTCTCGACCGTCTATATCGGGCTGTTCCTCGTCAATATCTGGCTCGCCATACCCATCATTCTGCTGGGCCTGGTCGACACCGTCTTTGCGCTGCGCGGGCCACCTCCAGCCGGCAGCGGCCCCACGTAACGTCAACACATCAACGTCATTCACAGATCGAAGAAAGGAACTATCACATGCAGGTCATTCTCTTGCAGCGCATCGGCCGCCTCGGCCAGATGGGCGACGTCGTCACCGTCAAGGACGGTTATGCACGCAACTTCTTGCTGCCGCAGAAGAAGGCGCTGCGCGCCACTGAAAACAACCGCAAGCAGTTCGAGAGCCAGCGCGCGCAGCTTGAAGCCGACAACCTGGCCCACAAGTCCGAGGCTGACGGCGTTGCCAAGAAGCTCGAAAACCAGACGTTCACCGCAATCCGCACTGCAGGTGACACCGGCCAGCTGTACGGCTCCGTCTCGCCCCGTGACATCGCTGAAGTCGTCACCGCGGGTGGCTTCACGATCAACCGCAACCAAGTCGTTCTCGACAAGCCGATCAAGACGCTGGGCCTGCACGACGTCAGGGTCGCACTGCATCCCGAAGTCGTCGTGAAGGTCGTGCTCAACGTCGCCCGTTCGGAAGACGAAGCCAAGCGCCAGGCGAAGGGCGAGGACGTCACGATGGTTCGTGAAGAGAAAATGGAACTCGAAACGTTTGATCCGGACTCAGCGTTCGAAGACGGCGGCCGCGAGGAAGCGCCGGCCGGCGAAGGCGAACAGGCCTGAGGCCAGTAAGCGAACTGCCAATTCAAAGGCCGGGCCACTGCCCGGCCTTTTTCATACCATGCCCGTCGTGTCGATCAGCGTGTAGGTCAGGATGCGTTTGGAAGCGACCCACGGTTCGATCTGGCTGGCAAAGCGCGCGTAGTGTTCAAGCTCGTGGTGGGCGTTGAAGGCGGCTTCGCTGTCGAATACCTCGTAGAGCAGGAATGACGCCGGATCGATCGGGTCTTGGCTGACGTCGAACTGCTGGCAACCCGGCTCGTTGGCACGCGCCTCGGCAGCGTGCGCAATCAGAGCGGCACGCATTTCACTCACCGCTTCCCGCTTGGCCTCGAAAAAAACAGCCACCACGAACATTGAAAAATCCTCCCGATCCGATCAGCCGCAGCCTCGCGTTAACGGAGCGTAAACAAACCTGCGGCAGCATTTCGTTAACCGTAGCAAATCGCGTCGTAGAGTGGTCCCCGTTCGTGGATGATTTAGGACAAGGGTATTTGACGTCCTCTCTGAACTCCGTGTCCAACGACACGGGGCGTGTTGCGTTCTGTGGGCCCTACGTGCTTTCGGCCATCACGGGCTACCCTATCAGCAAGGTAGAAGCCGCGGTGAACGCCTACCGTAAGCTGCCGCCGGACCTGCGATATCGCGTGAAAGGCACCTACGCCGACGAGGTGGAGGCAGCGCTAGCCGTCTACGGCTACAACATGACCCTCAAAGAAAGCTTCATGCATAAAGAGCGCAAGCAGCGCCCCACGGTTTGGACCTGGATGCAGAAGCCACGGAATGCATGGACCCACTACATCCTGGCGATCCACAAGGGTAAGGAAGGCCACTGGATCCTGATCAAGGGCGTGAAGATGTGCGACACCTTCACCGAAGGCCGGTGGACGTTCGTTTGCGATGGCCCGCACCGCGGCGCGCGCATCATGGAAATCTTCGAAGTTCGCCGCTCGGTCGACGGCTGATGCTGCCGATTGTGCCCATTGCTAACCAACCCATTCAAAACACTGAAGCGGCTTAATTCCGGCCCAAAACAGCGGTGTATGCTGGACTGCTGATGTCCTGTCTGGGTTGCAGACAACACTCTCTGTGGGCCGAACATGTTCTCCAACACCCTCGTGCTTCTCATTCTCGCTGCAGTGGCCCTCTGGCTGCGCAATAGCATCAGCGATCTCAAGACCAATTTGGCATTGACCGCCGAGCGGCTGCGGCGAACCGAGCAGGATCTGGCGCAATTGAAGCGCGCAGGGACGCCGCCGGCGGCAGAGGCGCCCAGTGTTGAACCCGTGCCCCCTGAAGCTGAACCTGTCTCGCCGGTCCCGGAAATCCTGCCGCAGGTTCCTGCGACCGAACCCGAGAGCGTTCCCGCAGCGTCCGTTCCGGAAGTCGTGCCGCAGAACGCCGGTCCCGTGTCCGGCGGGCTGGAAGAACGGCTCGGTACGCGCTGGACCGTACTCGTCGGCGGATTGGCCTTCGCTATCGGCGCCATTCTCATCGTGCGCCATTCGATCGAGCAAGGCTGGTTTGGGCCGGAAGCGCGCATCTTCTTTGGCGCCCTGCTCGCGTCGGCTCTGATCGGCGCCGGCGAATGGGCGCGGCGGCATGCCTCGACCTTTGGCCTCAACGCCGTGCCCAGCGCGCACATTCCCAGCGTTCTCACGGCAGCGGGCACGGTGGCGGCCTTCGCCACGACATATGCAGCTCATGCGCTTTACGGCTTCATCGGGCCAGGCGCTGCGTTCGTGCTGCTCGGCATCATCGGCGTGGCCACGATGCTGGCTGCCGCTCTGCACGGCCCTGCATTGGCGGGCCTGGGTCTTGTGGGTTCGTTCGTGGCGCCGGCATTGGTGACGTCCAACACGCCCAACCCGTGGCCGCTGGTCATGTACCTGGCCATCGTGGCTGCCTCCGCCTACCTGCTCGCGCGCACACGGCATTGGCTGTGGCTGGCCGCAACGGCGGTCGGCGGCGTGGCGATCTGGGGGCTGCTGCTCCTGCCGTCAGCCGCATCGGGACCGATGCACGAGCAATGGGCCATCGCCGCCCATGCCATCCTGCAGTTGATGCTTGCGGCAGGCTTCCTGGCTATCGAACCGCATGCCGGAGGCAGCGACGATGATGCCCATCCGGATTGGATCGCGTCAGCCGCCTTGATCGTGCTGTCGGTATTGACGATTGCCGTCATGGCCGCGACTGGCCTTGCGTTCGAAGGCTGGCTGCCGATGACGTTCGCGGCGATCGCCGTTCTGTCGGCAACCGCGTGGATGAGCCCGCGTGCAGCCTCCGCCTCCGTGCTGGCCGGGCTGGTTGCCATCGCCGCGATCATCCTGTGGCCCAACTTGAACGCGCAGCTGTGGACCGACTACGCCACCATGCCTCAGTGGAAGCCGCTGGATGTGCCGGCCGGCATTGCAAGTTTCCTGTCATGGGCGGCTGTGCTGAGCGGGGCTGCTGCCATCGCCGCTGCGGCGCGCCTGTACCGCGGGCGCACCCTTCCGGCCACGACGGCGGCCTTCTATGCGCTGGCTGCGACCGCACCGCCGCTGCTTGCGCTGACGCTGACTTACCTCCGCGTCACGCAGTTCGATCACTCGGTACGGTTCGCCGTATTCGGTACGGTGCTGGCAGCGATCTACGCGTCCGTTGCCGAGCGGTTCGAGCGCACTGAGGCTCCCGACTCGCCGATCGCCCCACGGACGGGCACCGGCGCGCTGGCTTCGGCTGCAATTGCAGCGTTCGCCTTTGCGCTCGTCGTGTCGCTGGATCGCGGTTATCTGACCGTGGCGGTTGCTTTGGCCGCTTTGGGCACCGCTTATCTCGCGGCACTTAAGAATATCCCGCTGTTGCGCTGGGCCGTCGTCGCACTTGGCATCGTCGTGCTGGGACGCGTCGCCTGGGATCCCGCCATCATGGGAGAGCACGTCGGCACGTGGCCGATCTTCAACTGGCTGCTGCTTGGCTATGGCGTTCCCGCAGCCGCGTTCGCGCTTGCTGCCAAAGTCCTGCGCACGCGTGCCGACGATCTTGCCGTGCGGCTGATGGAAAGCCTGGCAGTGCTGTTCCTCGGCCTGCTCGCGTTCTTCCAGATCCGACATTTCATGAACGGCGGCAATCCTCTGGCCGACGTCTCCGGCCATGTCGAGCAGGGCCTGATGGCATTCGTCGCCCTTGGCCTGTCCTATGTGATGACGCGCCTGCATATGCGCCGCGCCAGTGTCGTCTTCGATGCGGCTTCGATGATCTTTGGCGGGCTCGCGGTCCTCACCGCCGTCCTCGGTTTGCTGCTGGCGCAGAACCCGGCGCTGACGGGAGAGGCGGTTGGCGGGCGCATCCTGTTCAGCACGTTGCTTCTCGCCTACTTCCTGCCTGGCATCATGGCCCTGTTCGTCGCGCGCCATGCTCGCTTCACGCGTCCTGCCTGGTACGCGACGGCCGCCGGCGTGCTGGCGATCGTGCTTATCATCTCGTACGTCACGCTTGAGGTTCGGCACGCTTTTCAAGGCGCGAACATCGATTTGGCTTTGCCGACGTCGGACGCGGAGCTGTGGGCCTATTCAGCCGCGTGGCTCATGCTGGGGATCGCATTCCTGGCATACGGCATCTGGCGCGGGTCGCGGGAGGCTCGATACGCCTCGGCGGCGCTTGTAACATTGGCCACGCTGAAGGTGTTCACCTACGACCTCGCGGACGTGGAAGGCATCTGGCGCGCGTTGTCCTTCATCTGCCTCGGCGCCGTTCTGATCGGTATCGGTTTCGTTTATCAGCGCATCATTTTTGCGCGACCCGCCGGACCGGCCGATGGGCCAGCGACTGCTATCTGAATGGATGTTCATAAAACGGTTATAAAAGCGTCAAAACAAGCCATTATCGCAGAATGCGCTTACGCCGCATTTACAGCGCGGCGGGCGCGTCTATAAGTATTCTGGCCGGAAAATAATGTTCGCGGCCATGCTCTCATGACGTTTGAGCACCGCGCGGCAGCATAGCCAAATCGCTTGGAATTGTGCGGGCCGCGCCCGGAACGAAGATCATGATCGGCGGTTTAGGCTAACGCCGCGCCGCCGCCTTTTAGAGACACTATGCAAACCAACAAAAATTCCAAATCGACGATTGGCCAGGCGGCGCGTCCGCGCGCGTCTAACGTGGGCGTCCTGCTGTTACACGGCTTAGCTGGCACACCCGCAGAGTTGCGTTTTCTCGGCAATCGCCTGTCTGCTAGCGGTTACGCGGTGTCCATGCCGACGTTGCCGGGCCTTGCCGGCAATACCGATATCAGCGGCCTATCGACTTGGCCCGACTGGGTGAACGAGGCGCGCAAGGCTTATGACAAGCTGGCGTTGTCGTGTGACCGTATTTATGTCGGAGGTCTTTCGGCGGGTGCGCTGCTCGCGCTGAAGCTGGCAGCCGAAAAGCCGCAGGGACTGGCCGGCACCATGCTGTTCGCTCCAACGCTGCGCCCGAACGGTTGGTCGATCCCGTGGACGTTCAAGTTGTTTTACCTCGTCCAGTTTCGCTGGTTCGCGAAGCTGTTCCAGTTCGAAGAGCGCGCGCCCTTCGGGATCAAGGACGATCGCATCCGCAACCTCGTGCTAACTGCCCTGCAGAGCGAGCACAGCAGCGATATCTTCCGCATTAATGGTGTGAAGGTGATGGAGATGCTTCGGCTGTCCCGGTCCGTCGTTCGCGACCTGCCGGCTATCAAGCAACCGTCGATCATCTTCCATCCGCGGGACGACGATCAAAGCGACCTCGACAATTCCGCCGAGTTGCAGCGCAAGATGGCGGGCCGCGTTGAGTTGTGTGTGCTAGACGATTCCTATCACGTCGTGACACTTGACCGTCAGCGCGGCTATGTTGCCGACCGCACCTGCAGCTTTATCGAGCGCGATGTCGCGGAAACGGCGGAGAAGGTTCCGTTCGGCGAAAAGGCGATGGTGTAACCGGTAGGGCGACCCGCTCCCCGGTCCCGGGCCCGCGTGGTTGCGTGCTCGAAACATGGTCGTAACGCCAATGATCCTAACGCTTGCCCTGCGCAATTTTTCTCACGACCGGTTGCGATCGCTCGTAACGATCGTCGGCATCGTGTTTGCCGTCGTGCTGCTGGCGGTACAGCTTGGGCTCTATGCCGGCGCCAGCCGCATGATCACGGGCGCGGTCGACAATGCGGCGGCCGACCTATGGGTCATGCCATTTGGAACCCAAAGCTTCGATGAAGGTGTGCCGCTGCTCGGGCCTGCGGAGCGTCACCAGGTGCTCGCGGTCGACGGGGTGAAGGCGGCAACGCCCCTGGTTGTCGGCTTTGCCGACTGGCGCCGGCCCGACAGTGCAACATCCAGCGTGGTTGTCGTTGGCGCCGACATAGAGACTGAGTCGCTGCGGCCCTGGCAGATTTCCGCGGGCGGCATGGAGAACCTTAAGGAGCCCGACGGCGTCGGCGTCGACCGCAGCTATTTTGAAGAACTCGGCATCGCCGGCCTGGGCGATCTGGGACACGTCGAAGGCGAGCGTGCGCGCGTCCGCCTGATCACTGAAGGCATCCGTTCCTTTACGCAGTCGCCCTACATCTTCACAACGGCGCACCGAGCGCGAAACATGTTTGGTGCCAAGTCGCAGGCATCGACGTTCTTGCTCGTTCGGACTGAATCGGATGCCAACGTCGCCAGCGTGCGTAGTGAGATCGCCGGCCGGCTGAAGACGGCCGAAGTGCTGACGCCCGCGGAATTCCGCGATCGCAATCTGCAACAGTGGCTGTTCAATACGGGAGCAGGCGTGGCGCTGATCGGGGGCGCGATTCTCGGCTTGATCGTCGGCACCGTCATCGTCAGCCAGACGCTGTATTCCAGCACCAAGGATCACTTGCGCGAATACGCAACGCTGCGCGCGCTGGGCTCGCCGTCGCTGTATCTCTACAAGGTCGTGATCACGCAGGCCGCGTTGTGTGCCGTGATCGGCTACACGCTGGGCATGATCTTCGCCATGATCCTGGTGCGCGCTTCACAAGAAACCGCGATGCAGATCGTCGTCTCGCCGTTTTTGGCAATTGGCCTGTTCATGCTCACCGTGGGCATGGCGGGCATCGCCGCGGCGGCGGCGATCGTCAAGGTGATGGACATCGACCCGGCCAGCGTATTCTCGCGCTAGGCGCCGGCTTACTACTGCGTAACCTGCGGCGGCAATGGCGGAAGCTCGGTATCGACCAAGCCCGAGTTCAGGATGCCCCAGACAACACCGAATACCACGGCTGCCACCACCGTATTGATCAGGGCGATGCGGCCGATGCGGGGGGCGGCTGGCGCACTCGCAGGCGTGCCGGGCACCACGTCGCCCGCCTCGCCTTGGGTGCGTACGCCGAACGGCAGCACCACGAACAAGGTCACGAACCAGATCATAAAGAAGAGCGCAAGATTGAGTGCAATGCCCATCGCGCGCCCTCCTAGGCCTGCTCCAACTCGGTCAGCGTTCCGAGAAAATCTTTGGGGTGCAGGAACAGCACCGGTTTGCCGTGCGCGCCGATCTTGGGATTGCCGTCGCCGAGGACGCGGGCGCCCTGCGCCTTCAGGCGGTCGCGCGCGGCGATGATGTCGTCAACCTCGTAGCAGATGTGGTGGATGCCGCCGTCGGCGTTTTTCTCAAGGAACTTGGCGATGGGCGAGTTCTCCCCCAGGGGCTCCAGGAACTCGATCTTGGTGTTCGGCAGCGTCACGAATACCACCGTCACGCCATGCTCAGGCTGTGCGGTCGGCTCGGTCATTGTTGCGCCCAGCGAGTCCTTGTAGACGGCGGTTGCGGCGGCGAGATCGCGCACCGCGATGGCAACATGGTTCAAGCGTCCGATCATGTCTTCGTCCCGTTTCAAAGTGCTTTCCGAAACGCGCGAAGCTCGTTTCCGGTATGAAGCACGGCAAATCAGAGGGCTTTTGAGGCCGCTCAGCGCGTATCGACCACGTTGAGCAGCACTTTGACAATGGGCTTCTTGCCCCAGGCCTGAGACACTGCCGAGCGCACGGAGCGCCGCACCGCCTCGCTAACCATACTCGCGTCCTTGCGCCGCCCGGGAGGAATGCTGACGAGGCAGCCATCGACGGCATCCAGCACCACGTCCGCCATGGGTTCGCCCTCATCGTCCTGGGTGGGAACGCCATCCAGGGCAGTCTGGGGCTCACCCACCAGATCGCCACGGCGCGTCATCGTCAGCGCCACGACGACGATGCCCACGGCCGCGAGCTTGCGCCGCTCGCGCACGGGCGTCTCTTCCGCGTTGATGAGCAGCCGTCCGTCGCGATAAAGGCGGCCCACGGGCGCATCGTCGATGATCTTAGCCGGCCCGGGAGCCAGCCGCACGATCTCGCCGTTCGTCAGGATCAGCACATCATTGACGCCGCACGATCGGGCCAGCTTGGCGTGCTCGCGCAGGTGCCGGGCTTCGCCGTGCATGGGGATGGCGATCTTCGGCTTCGTCCAGGCATACATCTGCCGCAGCTCGTCGCGCCGCGGATGGCCGGTCACGTGCACCAGGGCCTCGTTGTCGGTCAGCACATCGCAGCCCATCATCGCCAGGCTGTTCTGGATGCGGCCGACGGCCTTCTCGTTGCCCGGAATGGTGCGCGAGGAAAAGATGACGAGGTCGCCTTTATCCAGCGACAGATCCGGATGCTCGTTCTGCGCCAGGCGTGCCATGGCCGCGCGCGGCTCGCCCTGGCTGCCCGTCGACAGGCAGACGATCTCGTCACGGCGCAGATAGGAAAACTGCTGCTGGTCGAGATACTGAAAATCCTTCGGCAGGTAGCCGGTTTCGATACCGACCTGGATGGCGCGATGCAGGGCGCGCCCCGCTATGACGAGACGGCGTCCGGCTGCCCGCGTCGCATCCGCGACCGCCTTTACGCGTCCGACGTTGGAGGCAAATGTGGTGACGACGACGCGGTCCTTGGCGTTCTTGATGATGTCGCGGATTGAGGCGGCAACCGCCGTCTCGGACGGCGAGCGGCCTTCGCGCATCGCATTCGTGCTGTCGCCGATAAAGGCGAGGATGCCCTCCTCGCCGATCTCGGCGATGCGTTTGGCATTTGTCGGCGCGCCGACGACGGGCGTGTCGTCGAGCTTCCAATCGGCGGTGTGGAACACCGTGCCAAGCGGCGTGCGGATCGCCAGCGCGCTCACCTCGGGAATCGAGTGCGCCATGTTGACGAGTTCGACATCGAACGAGCCGGCGTTGAAACGGCCTTCGACGGGCACAACGCGGATGTCAATCTTGAGCCCCGGCGAGATCTCGCCGGCCTTGGTCTTGAGCATGCCGGCGGTGAAGGGCGTCACATAAACCGGGACGCGCAGCTTGTCCGACAGCTCGATGACGGCGCCGACGTGGTCCTCATGGGCGTGCGTGATGACGATGCCCTTGAGCGAAGATCTTTGGGCCTCGATGTAGGCGAGATCAGGCAGGATGACATCGACACCGGGTTCGTAGTCGCCTTCAGGGAAGGTGATGCCGAGATCGACCATCAGCCACTCGCGCTGATCCGGCGGGCCGATGCCGTACAGATAGGCGTTCATGCCGATCTCTCCGAGACCGCCAAGCGCCACCATCACCAATTCGCTATCTTGCTTTGCCGGCCTGCGCCCCTCCTTGGTGCGCGCCCCCTGTTCCGCCATCAAACGTTCCGCCTGCCCCTGCTGGTCGTATCTTATGCAATCGTGACGTCACCATACGTGCAACGGCGGACTTCGCCACCCTCGATTTCAACTAAAAGTGCTCCGTCAAGATCGAGGCCAGCGAAGGCGCCGGTGATGGCGCCCTGCGGCAGTTGTACCGTCAGCCGCTCGCCCACGGCCCCGCATCTTTCGAGCCAGGCTGAGCGCACGGCCGCGAACCCGCGCGATTCGTCCCAAAGCGAAAGAGCCGCGGTCAAAGCCGCATCCAGCGCCTGCAGGGCGTCAGCCGGTGCAACCGCAACGCCCTGGGCTGCCAGGCTGGTGACGTCCCGTCCGGCGATTTCGGGATGCGACGCCAGGTTCAGGCCGATGCCGATCACGGCCGTCAGGTTTGGTTGGCCGGGCAACATGCTGCTCTCGACCAGAATGCCACCGGCCTTGGCGCGGCCGATCAGAACGTCGTTCGGCCACTTCAGTCGCAGGCCGTGTTGGCGGCCAAGACCGCATGTGAGCAGCGCATCGAACACCGCAACGCCGGCCACGAGCGAGAGCTGATGCGCGGTGGCGATGGGCGCTGCGGTCTGAAACATGTAGCTGGCGAACAGATTGCCCGGCCGGCTGACCCATTCGCGACCCGACCGCCCCTTGCCGCCCGTCTGCACATCCGCCGTGACCCACAGTGGCCCGGCCTCGCTCGCCGCTGCAAGCCGCATCGCCTCAGCGTTCGTCGACCCGACCTCGGCTAGGTGCACCACGCGTGTCCCAAGTGCCGACGACATCATTGTTCGCTCCACCGAAACCACAATCCGCAACGCGATTCCCCTCCCCTCGACGGGGTGGGGTTAGGGGTAGGGTGGAGAACTTGGAGAATGGCCAAGGGAAAATAAGAACGGCCTAGAGGATGGTGATCAGTTTGAAAAAAAACCGATCCTACTGGCTCTTCCCCCCACCCCCGGCCCCTCCCCGCCAGGGGGAGGGGAGAAGTTCCGTTGCGTCGGCTAAGTACGATTGAGGAGGCGGCGCATGGATGTGGGGCCAATTGTGGGGTCTGACCTCGGTCAGACCCTTTGTTCGACGGGCGGGGTCGATAGGGTCGGGGAGCCAGAACAGACCGCTGGCTCAACAAGAGAGACCTGACCCGATGGCGTTGGAGCATGGGGTCAGACCGAGATCTGACCCCGGTAGCGATTTGCGCGTTTGAGGCGGCAGGCATCGCCGTCAAAACTTGAGGGTGACGGCGGCGGCGTTGGCGGCGTCGAGGATGGAGGGACCCGGCCAGATGACGAACACCAGCGTGAAGATGACCGATGCGCCCATGACGAAGACCAGCGCCGCATCGCTCTTTTCGAAAGCAGGCTTTGGGTCATCGAAGAACATGATCTTGATGATGCGCAAGTAGTAGAACGCACTGACCACGCTCGCCAGCACACCAATGATCGCCAGCCAGCCGAGGCCCGCCTTCACGGCGGGTGCCAGCACGTACCACTTGGCGAAGAAGCCCGCGAGCGGCGGCACGCCCGCCAGCGAAAACAGCAGGACGCCAAGCACGGCCGCCATCTTGAGATCGGTTTGCGCCAGGCCGGCGAGCTCGTAGATGTCTTCGACCATGCCCTCCTCGCGCCGCATGGCGAGGATGACGGCGAACACGCCGAGCGTCATGGCGAGGTAGATCGCCATGTAGATGAGGATGCCGGCCACGCCATCGGCATTCGCGGCCGCAAGGCCCACGAGCATGAAACCGACGTGGCCGATGGAAGAGTACGCCATCAGCCGCTTGAGGTTGGTCTGTCCGATCGCAGCGAAAGCGCCGAGCAGCATCGAGCCGATGGCCGCAAAGACGATGATCTGCTGCCACTGCGCCACGGCATTGGGAAAGCCGGCGATGACGACGCGCGTGAGCAACGCCACGGCCGCGACCTTGCCGG
This sequence comes from Hyphomicrobiaceae bacterium, assembly GCA_030655135.1. Classification (GTDB taxonomy): domain Bacteria; phylum Pseudomonadota; class Alphaproteobacteria; order Rhizobiales; family Hyphomicrobiaceae; genus JAKAXS01. Next base: position 153,657 of record JAURWC010000042.1, read on the forward strand.
CAGCCGCGAAGAACGCCGTGATCGGCGTCGGCGAGCCTTCGTACACATCGGGCGACCACATGTGGAATGGCACCGCGGCCACCTTGAACGCCATACCCGCGAGCAGGAAGACAAGACCGATGATGATGCCTAAGCTCGGCACGCCGCCCGGCGGTATGGCTGCAGCAATTCCGGCCAGGCTCGTGGTGCCGGTGAAGCCATAGATTAGCGAGGCGCCGTACAGCAGCATGCCGGATGAGAGCGCGCCCAGCACGAAATATTTCAAGCCCGCTTCGCTGGCCCGCACGTCGTCGCGCCGGATGGCGGCCAGGACATATGACACGAGGCTGTGCAGCTCGACGCCGAGATATAGGGCGATGAAGTCTCCCGCGGAGATCATCATGCTCATGCCGACGGTGCCCAGAAGGATAAGCACCGGCAGCTCGAACTTCAGCGCGCGGTGGCGCTTGAAATAGCCGTGCGACATGAGGATGGCGAAGGCGGAACCGGCCAGCATCAAGAGCTTCATGAATCGGCCGAACGGGTCGACGATGAAGGCGCCGTTAAACACGGTCACCGTCTCTGCCGGTTGCGCCAGGATCATGCCGGCGGCTACAGCCAGGATCACGATTGCCAGCCAGCCGCCGAGCTGGGCGTTGTCGTCCGTCTCGCGCGTGAAGGCGCCGAACATCAGCAACGCCATGGCGCCGATGGCCAGCACGAGTTCCGGGTAGATCGGCGCGTAGGTGGCGGCCTCGGTCATGGCATGGGCCTCAAGGTGCGGTCGCGAGCGCGGTCGCCGTATTCACGGCCGCCTCGTAATTGGAAACGAGTTGCTTCACCGACGCGGCCGTCACGTCGAGGACGGGCGCGGGATAGAAGCCAAACAAGACGGTGAGCACGACCAGCGGCGCCAGGATTGCGATCTCGCGTGGTGTCATGTCAGTGAGCTTCTGCAGCGCGGGCTTGGTGAGTTCCCCAAAGACGACGCGGCGATAGAGCCACAACGCGTAGGCCGCCGACAGGATGACGCCAACCGTCGCCAGCGCGGCGACGAGCGTGTTGGCCTTGAACGCACCCAGCAGCGTCAGGAACTCGCCGACGAACCCGGACGTGCCGGGCAGGCCGACGTTGGCCATGGTGAAGACCATGAACACCGCCGCATAGATCGGCATGCGCTCCACGATGCCACCGTAGGCGGAAATCTCGCGCGTGTGCATGCGGTCGTAGACGACGCCAACGCACAGGAACAGCGCGGCCGACACGATGCCATGCGATAGCATCTGGAAGATCGCGCCGTCGACACCCTGCGTCGTGAACGTGAAGATGCCCATCGTCACGTAACCCATATGGGCCACCGATGAGTAGGCGATCAGCTTCTTGATGTCGTGCTGCACCAGCGCGATCAGCGAGGTGGCGATGATGGCGATCACCGACATAGAGAAAATCAGCGGCGCCAGTTCCTGGCTGGCGAGCGGGAACATCGGCAGCGAGAAGCGCAAAAAGCCATAGCCGCCCATCTTCAGCAGGATTGCCGCTAGAACCACGGATCCCGCCGTCGGCGCTTCCACGTGTGCGTCGGGCAGCCAAGTGTGCAGCGGCCACATCGGCATCTTTACCGCGAAGGAGGCAAAGAACGCCAGCCACAGCCACCACTGCATGTCGGCCGGGAACTTGGTGGTCATCAGCGTCGGAATGTCGGTGGTGCCGGCGAAGGCATACATCGACATCATGGCGATGAGCATCAGCACGGAACCGAGGAACGTGTAGAGGAAGAACTTGAACGAGGCATAGACGCGGCGCGGGCCGCCCCAGACGCCGATGATCAGGAACATCGGGATTAGGCCGCCTTCGAAGAACAAGTAGAACAGCACCAGATCCAGCGCGCAGAAGACGCCGATCATCAGGCTTTCCAACACGAGGAAGGCGATCATGTACTCCTTCACGCGGTGCTCGATGCTGTTCCAGCTCGCGAGAATGCACAGCGGCATCAGGAACGTGGTGAGGATGACGAACAGCATCGAGATGCCGTCGACGCCCATCTTGTATTTGATGGGGCCGAGCCAGGCGCGGTCTTCCACGAACTGGAAGCCGGCGTTGGAGCTATCGAAGTTCGTCCAGATCAAGATCGACACGATGAACGTGATGATCGTGGTCCACAGCGCCACGTAGCGCGCGTTTGTCGTCGCGTCGCGCGGCAGGAAAGCGAGGAAGATCGCGCCGGCAATCGGCAGGAACGTCACGATGGTGAGGATCGGTGCGTTGGCGATGTTCATCGGATCAGATCCCGCCCTTCATCATGAAATAGGTGATGACGAGCGCGATGCCGATCAGCATGGCGAACGCGTAGTGGAAGACGTATCCCGTCTGCAGCTTGACCACTTTTGTGGTGGCCCAGCCGACCGTGTTGGCGGTGCCGTCGATGGTGCCGTCGATCACGGCGCCGTCGACACCCTTCCATAGCGCACGGCCGATGGCACTAGCGGGTCGCACGAACAGGAAGTCGTACAGCTCGTCGAAGTACCACTTGTTGAGGAAGAACAGGTACAGCGGGCGGAAGGCGGCCGCCGTGCGCGCCGGCAGCGTCGGCGACACGATGTAAAAGAGGTACGCTAGGCCTAGGCCGGACAGCATGGCGACGAACGGCGCCCAGCGCACCCACTCCGGCACCTCGTGCATGGCGTGCATCACGTGGTTATCCGGTGCCTCGAACAGGGCCGGCCCCCAGAACTCCTTGTAGTGGTGGCCGATGAAGAACTCGGTGAACACCGCGCCCGCCAGCACCGCGCCGACAGCCAGCACCGCCAGCGGCACAAGCATCACCGGCGGGCTTTCATGCGCGTGATCGAAGGCGTGATGATCGGCCCGCGTCGGCCCATGGAACGTCAGGAAGATGAGACGCCAGGAGTAGAACGACGTCATGAACGCGGCGATGACGAGCAGCCAGAACGCATAGTTGTGAGCCGTATGCGCGGCGAATGCGGCTTCGATGATGCCGTCCTTGGAATGGAAGCCGGCAAACCCGACGAGGTGCGGGATGCCGACGCCGGTCAGCGCCAGCGTGCCGATCAGCATCATGATCCAGGTGAAGCGGATCTTCGGCGCCAGCCCGCCCATGTTGCGCATGTCCTGCTCGTGATGCATCGCGTGGATCACCGAGCCGGCGCCCAGGAACAGGAGCGCCTTGAAGAAGGCATGCGTGAAGAGATGGAAGATCGCCACGCCATACGCGCCTACGCCGCAGGCCACGAACATGTAGCCGAGCTGCGAGCACGTCGAATAGGCGATCACGCGCTTGATGTCGTTCTGCACGAGCCCGACGGTGGCCGCGAAGAACGCCGTGATCGCGCCGATGAACGTGACGAACTGCAGCGCGGTGGGCGCCAACTCGAACAGCGGTGACAGACGCGCCACCATGAACACGCCGGCCGTCACCATGGTGGCGGCGTGGATCAGCGCCGACACGGGCGTGGGGCCTTCCATGGCGTCCGGCAACCAGGTGTGCAGCAGAAACTGCGCCGACTTGCCCATGGCGCCCATGAACAGCAGCAGGCACAGCAGCGTCAGGATATCGATGTCATAGCCGACGAAGTTCATCGTCTTGCCGACCGCGCTCGGGGCAGCGGCGAACAACGCATCCAGGTTGATCGTCTTGAAGACGTAGAACAGCCCAAAGATGCCGAGCGCGAAGCCGAAGTCGCCCACGCGATTGACGACGAACGCCTTGATGGCTGCAGCATTGGCGGATGGCTTCTTGTACCAGAAACCGATCAGCAGGTAGCTGGCAAGGCCCACGCCCTCCCAGCCGAAGAACATCTGCAGCAGGTTGTCGGACGTCACCAGCATCAGCATGGCGAACGTGAAGAGCGACAGGTAGGCGAAGAAGCGCGGCCGGCTGTCGTCTTCGTGCATGTAGCCAATGGAATAGAGATGCACGAGCGACGAAACGGTGGTGACGACGACCAGCATCACCGCCGTCAGCGTGTCGATCTTCAGCGCCCAGGCCGTGTCGAGCTCGCCCGAGGTCACCCACCGCATCAGCGGCACGCGCGCCGTATTATGGCCCAGCGCCACGTCGACGAACACGACCCACGACAGCACGGCGGCTATCAAAAGGAACGCGGTCGTGACGAGTTCCGAGGGCCGGTCGCCGATCAGGCGGCCGAACAGGCCGGCCACGAGCGCGCCGAGAAGCGGCAGGAAAACGATCGCCGTATAGATCATGCGCTCGTCCCTCAGCCTTTCATCATGTTGATGTCTTCCACGGCGATGGAGCCGCGGTTGCGGTAGTAGACGACGATGATCGCCAGGCCGATGGCCGTTTCGGCGGCCGCCACGGTAAGTATGAACAGCGCGAACACCTGGCCGACGAGGTCGCCAGAGAAGTGCGCAAACGCCACCAGGTTAATGTTGACGGCCAGCAGCATCAGCTCGACCGACATCAGGATGATGATGACGTTCTTGCGGTTGAGGAAGATGCCGAACATGCCGAGCGTCAGCAGGCACGCTGCGACCGTCAGATAGTGTCCGATGCCGATTTCCCAGATGCCGGTTTCCATGGCGGCTACCCCTGCCCTTTCGGTTCGGCCGGCATGCCCGTCTCTCCGGGCGCGACCTTGACTACGGCCATCGCGTTGGCCGGCGTGCGTGCCACCTGCACCGGGATCGACTGGCGCCGCACGGCCTTGCGATGCTGCAACGTCAGCACGATCGCGCCGATCATGGCGACCAACAGGATCAGACCTGCCGCCTGGAAGAAGAAGACGTACTTCGTGTAGATGATGAGCCCGAGCGCCTCGGTGTTGGAAACGCCCGATGGCACGGGCGAGCCCTTGACGGCCGTCGTCACCGGGCCGGCGCCGCGTGCCACGAACAACGCGATCAGCTCCGCCAGCACGACGCCGCCGACGATGACGCCGATCGGCGCGTTCTTGATGAAGCCGGCGCGCAGCTCGGCAAAGTCGACGTCGAGCATCATGACGACGAACAGGAACAGCACCGCCACCGCGCCGACGTAGACGATGACCAGCAGCATCGCCAGGAATTCGGCGTTGAGCAGCACGAACAGCCCGGCGGCATTGAAGAACACCAGGATCAAGAACAGCACCGCATGCACGGGGTTCTTGGCAACGATCACCATCGCCGCCGACGCCACCGCCAACGTCGCGAACAGGTAGAAGAACACAGCCGTCAATGCCATGCCGCCCTCCCGGCCGGGTTGGACGTAAGACGTTCGGCTCCATGCCACCCAGCCACCACCGTCATCTCCGCGAAGGCGGGGATCCACGACAGGCCAGACCGCGTGGCACAATCGAACGAGGTACAACGGCGTGTGCAGCGAGAGCCGATCACGTCGAGCAAGTTCGAACGTGTCGTGGGTGCCCGCCGCCGCGGGCATGACGTCGGTTGGGCATGAGCGGCCACGCAGGAGCCACAACGCCCGACACCGGCACCGCCCGGACTCCCCTCCCCTTGACGGGGAGGGGTTAGGGGTGGGGTGAAGAGCTTGGAGGACGGTTTCTGGCGAAGCTCAAGACCGAGTTGATTGGATGGCATTGCGCGCCACCGCTGCACTCGCTCCCGCGGCCCGCCCCCACCCCTGACCCCTCCCCGCCCGGGGGAGGGGGACAGGTGGCGAGTAGAATTATCGTTGCAAACAACCAGCATCTGAATCACCGGTACCTCGCGTCGAGGGCGAGGTTCTGGGCAATTTCGCGCTCCCAGCGGTCGCCGTTGGCGAGCAGGCGATCCTTGTCGTAGTAAAGTTCTTCGCGCGTCTCGGTGGCGAACTCGAAGTTGGGGCCTTCGACGATTGCGTCGACCGGACAGGCTTCCTGACACAGCCCGCAATAGATGCACTTCACCATGTCGATGTCGTAGCGCGTCGTGCGGCGTGTGCCGTCGTTGCGGCGCGGACCGGCTTCGATCGTTATGGCCTGGGCCGGGCAGATCGCCTCGCACAGCTTGCAGGCGATGCAGCGCTCCTCGCCGTTGGGATAGCGGCGCAGGGCATGCTCACCCCGGAAGCGTGGCGACAGGGGCCCCTTCTCGAAGGGATAGTTCAGCGTCTTCTTCGGCGCGAAGAAGTAGCGCATCGTCAGGAAAAACGCCGAGACGAACTCCTTCAGCAGGAGCGAGTTGGCGGTTCGAGCGATTGCACCCATGGCAGACGAACCTTCCGTTACGGCGCGAGATCGAAGGCGTGGAGGAAACCCGCCACGACCACGACCGCGATGAGCGACAGCGGCAGGAAGACCTTCCAGCCAAGGCGCATGAGCTGATCGTAGCGGTAGCGCGGCACCATCGCCTTCACCATCGCGAACATGAAGAACATGAAGACGACTTTGAGCAGGAACCACACGATGCCCGGCACCGCGTTGAGCGGCCAGATATCGAGCGGAGGCAACCAGCCGCCGAGGAACAGGATCGCACTCAAGGCGCACATCGTGACGATCGCCACATATTCGCCGAGCATGAACAGCAGGTAGGGCGTGGAGGCGTACTCGACCATGAAGCCGGCGACGAGTTCGCTTTCGGCTTCCACCAGATCGAACGGCGGGCGGTTCGTTTCTGCCAGCGCCGAGATAAAGAACACCACGAACATGGGGAACAGGGCAAACCAGTGCCAGTCGAATATGGAACCAGGCAAGCCAACCATCGTGCCCGGGCCGAGGCGTTGCGCATCGACGATGGCGGTCATGTTGAGCGAACCGACACACAGCAGCACGGTGATGATGACGAGGCCGATCGAGACCTCGTACGACACCATCTGCGCGGCCGACCGCAGGGCGCCCATGAACGGATACTTCGAGTTCGACGCCCAACCGCCCATGATGACGCCGTAGACGCCGAGCGACGAGATTGCCAGCAGGTAGAGAATGCCAACGTTGAGGTCGGAGATCACCCAGCGGCCCCAGCTGTTTTCATCCAGCGGAATGACGGCCCAGGCCGCGAGTGCGCACACGGCCGTCACCAGAGGCGCCAGCAGGAACACGCCCTTGTCGGCGCCAGCCGGGATCACCGGCTCCTTGAGTACGAACTTCAACAAGTCCGCGAACGACTGCAGCAGGCCGAACGGCCCGACGACGTTGGGCCCGCGACGCAGCTGCACTGCTGCCCAGACTTTGCGATCCATCAGCAGAAGAAAGGCGATGATGATCAGCAGCCCGACGAGTAAGGCCAGGCTGAGGCCCACCGTGGCGGCGAGCCACAGCGCGTACTCCCAGATGTTCGCAGTCCAATCCGACATAGCCCCGCCGCACACGTCATGGAACGAATGGCGCAACGATTGCGCCTCTGTTCCGCTTCAGTTTCCTGCGCCCCCGAGACGCAGACGAAATTTACTCAGCCGCCGAAAGCGCCTTGGTACTCTGTGCCTTCAATGCGCTCATCTCTGCCATCACGGCCGACGCGCGCGCGATGGGGTTCGTGAGATAGAAGTCTGCAACCGCTGTCGCAAACGGCTCGCTGCCCGTACGCGCATCGCTATTCGCCAGCGTATCGAGGCTGCCGTCGCTCTCGCCGATGACCATGTCCAGGCGCTGCAGCTGCGGTGCCGACTTGTACATCGCCAGACGCAGCGCCGATAGGGTGTCGTACGGCAGCGTCTGGCCGCATTCGGCGGAAAGCGCGCGGAGGATCTTCCAATCCTCCTTGGCCTCTCCCGGCGGGAAGACAGCTTGCTCGGTCATCTGCACGCGGCCTTCGGTGTTGGCGTAGGTGGCGCTCTTCTCAGTGTAGGCCGCACCCGGCAGGATCACATCGGCACGATGGGCGCCGCGGTCGCCGTGACTTCCCTGGTAGACGACAAAGGCATTGCCCAAGGCCGACATGTCGATTTCATCGGCGCCGAGCAGGTAGAGCGTGTCGAGCCGGCCTGCACCTGCGGCTTCGATCATGGCGGCAGTTCCCAGTCCACCCTCGCCCGGCACAAACCCGAGGTCGAGCCCAGCAACGCGGGCGGCTGCCGTGTGAAGGATATTGAGACCGCCGCCGGCCACCACCTTGTCGCGCGAGGCGGCAGCGGCAATTCGCGCGGCAACCCCCAGAACGGCAGAGCCGTCGGCCCGTGCCAGCGCCGGCATGCCGATGATCACAATCGGATGGGCGGCTTCTGCCAGCACGCTCGAGAATGCGTGTTTACCCGACGCCAACTCACCCAGCGTCTGCGGTCCTGCACCCAGGTAGTCATGCGGATAGCCAAGGTCAGCGGCCGCGCCGACGAGGCCGATCTTCACGCCGCCCTGGCGCCAACGCTTGCGGATGCGCGTGTTCAAGACGGCGGCTTCGACACGCGGGTTGGTGCCGATCAGCAGGATGGCGTCGGCGCCTTCGATACCTTCGATCGTCGTGTTGAAGACGTAGCCGGAACGGCCGTGCGCCGGATCGAGTTGCGCGCCATCCTGGCGGCAATCCAGGTTGACGACGCCCATGCGGCTCATCAGATCCTTGAGGGCGAACATCTCTTCCGCGCCGGCCAGGTCACCGGCGATGGCGCCGATGCGGCTGGCGTCATGCCCCTTCAGGTTGGCGGCGACGACAGCCAATGCGTCGGCCCATGTCGCGGGCTCAAGCCGGCCGTTGCGCCGGACATACGGCTGATCCAGCCGCTGCGTGCGCAGGCCGTCGGCGATGTGCCGCGTCTTGTCGGAAATCCACTCTTCATTGACGGCGTCGTTGTTGCGCGGGAGAACGCGCATCACTTCGCGCCCGCGCGTATCGACCCGGATCGCCGAACCCACGGCGTCCATCACGTCGATGCTCTCGGTCTTCTTCATTTCCCACGGCCGGGCGTTGAATGCCCACGGCCGGTGCGTCAGCGCGCCGACCGGGCACAGGTCCACCACGTTAGCGCTCATCTCCGACAGGATGCCCTGTTCCAGATATGTCGTGATCTCGGCATCTTCGCCGCGGCCGATGAGGCCCAGTTCCTCGACGCCCGCCACTTCCGTCATGTAGCGCACGCAGCGCGTACAGTGGATGCAGCGCGTCATCATCGTCTTGATGAGCGGGCCGATGTTCTTTTCTTCGACCGCCCGCTTGTTCTCCGAATAGCGCGAGCCGCCGACACCGAAAGCCATCGCCTGGTCCTGCAGGTCGCATTCGCCACCCTGGTCGCAGATGGGGCAATCCAGCGGGTGGTTGATCAGCAGGAACTCCATCACGCCTTCGCGCGCCTTCTTAACGAGCGGCGTCGTGGTGGAGATGACCTTGGGGCTGCCGTCCTTGTTCGGAGGCAGATCGTTGACGCCCATTGCACATGACGCGATCGGCTTCGGCGAGCCCTGCACCTCGACGAGGCACATGCGGCAGTTGCCCGCGATCGACAGGCGCTCGTGATAGCAGAAGCGCGGAATCTCGGCGCCGGCCAGCTCGCACGCCTGCAACAGCGTGGTGCCGTCTTCCACTTCGATCTGCGTGCCGTCGATGATGAGTTGCTTCGGCATTCCCGTGTGCCTTGCCTTCTCGTTCCAGGCCCTCAATCGAGGGCCACCCGCTTCTCCGCCGCCGCTCTGCTTGCGGCCGCCGTCAATCCCTGCAGCGCAGCCCTACTCCGCCGCGTCACGGTGTGCCACCTGATATTGATCGATACGCTCTTCGATCACGTGGCGGAAGTTGCGCAACAGACCTTGCACGGGCCACGCCGCGGCGTCGCCCAGCGCGCAGATCGTGTGACCCTCCACCTGCTTGGAGACGTCGAACAGCAGGTCGATCTCCCGCTTTTCGGCTTGGCCCTTCTCCATGCGCTCCAGCACCCGCCACATCCAGCCTGTGCCTTCACGGCAGGGCGTGCACTGGCCGCAGCTCTCATGCTTGTAGAAATAGGCGATGCGCCGGATCGCCTTGATGACGTCGGTCGACTTGTCCATGACGATGATCGCTGCCGTGCCGAGCCCCGATTTGAGCTTGACCAGCGAGTCGAAATCCATTGTCAGATCCTGGCACTGCGCCGCCGGGATCATCGGCATCGACGATCCACCGGGGATGATGGCCAGCAGGTTGTCCCAGCCGCCGCGCACGCCGCCGCAGTGCGCTTCGATGAGCTGGCGGACCGGAATGCCCATCTCTTCTTCGACGACGCACGGCCGTTCGACGTGACCGGAGATCTGGAACAGCTTGGTCCCGGTGTTGTTCGGCAGGCCGAGCGAGGCGAACCACGCCGCACCGCGCCGCAGGATATCGGGGACGACCGCGATGCTTTCCACATTGTTGACCGTCGTCGGTGCGCCGTACAGGCCGACGTTGGCCGGGAACGGTGGCTTCAGGCGCGGCTGGCCCTTCTTGCCTTCAAGGCTCTCCAGCAGCGCGGTCTCCTCGCCGCAGATGTAGGCCCCGGCGCCGTGGTGAACGTAGAAGTCGAAATCCCAACCGTGGATGTTGTTCTTGCCGATCAGCTTGGCCTCGTAGGCCTCGTCGATCGCGCGCTGCAACGCCTCGCGCTCGCGGATGAACTCGCCGCGCACGTAAATATAGGAGACGTGCGCGCGCATCGCGAACGAGGCGATCAGCGCGCCCTCGATGAGCAGATGCGGATCGTTGCGCATGATCTCGCGGTCCTTGCACGAGCCGGGCTCGCTCTCGTCCGCATTGATTACGAGATAGGACGGCCGCACATCGTTCTTGGGCATGAACGACCACTTGAGGCCTGTCGGGAAGCCGGCGCCGCCGCGGCCACGCAGGCCCGACGACTTCACCTCGTTGATGATCCAGTCGTGCCCCTGATCGATCAGCAGTTTCGTGCCGTCCCACGACCCGCGCGAGCGTGCGCCCTTCAGCCCAGCGTCGTGAAAGCCGTAGATGTTGCGGAAGATGCGATCTTTATCTTCGAGAAGCATCGCTATCCTTTGCCCGGTTTCGGCCCGCCAGCAACGGGCTCACCTGGATTTGGCCCGTCTACATTTGGTCTGTCGCCCGCCTGGCTCTTTGGCTGCCAGCCGGTGGCAAGCTTCGCAGCTTGCTCAACCCACTTATCGCGTTCGGCTGACCCGAACTTGTCGTCGAGCTGGCTCTCGACCCACTGCAGCTGCGCCGCACTCAGGCCGGCGATCTGGTCGAAGTGATAGAAGCCTATACGGTTCAGGCCCTTCTCCAGTTTAGGGCCGATGCCCCAGATCAGCTTAAGATCGTCAGCCTTGCCGCCTCGTGGTGCAGATAGCGTCTCAGGCCTGTCACTTCCAGCTGTCGCGGCCATTGGTCCCGTCGCCGCCATCCTGGCCTTGATGGCACTCATCTGGTCGGGGCTGAGCGGTTTGTCACCACCCCGGTCCTGCAATTCCTTGATCAGTCCGGCATTCGCCATGGCGGCGAGTGCAGCAGGATGGACCGCAGGCTTGGCTGGCGCTGCTGCTGGAGGAGCGGCCGGAGGTGGCGGAGCGGGAGCCGCTGGTGCGGCGGCTGGTGGCGGCACGATCGGAGACGGCTGGTTGGCCATCTGCTCGAAGCGCTTGCGCCATGCGCCGACGGTAGAGCCGTCGTAAAGCGATGGGTCAGTCAGCGTTGAGGGCTTGCCGGCGGGCGCAGATACCTGCCGCCCCGTCTGCGAACCGGGCTTGGGCGGCTTGCCACTGGCAAAGCCTTCGATCAGCTTCTCGAACGAGGTCGGCGTCAGGTCTTCGTAGGTGTCCTTGAAAATCTGCACCATCGGTGCATTCGCGCAAGACCCCAGGCATTCCACCTCTTCCCACGAGAAGTTGCCGTCGGCCGACCGCTCATGCGCGTGCGGCGCGATGTGCGTCTTACAGACGGCGATCAGCTCTTCCGAGCCGCGCAGCATGCAGGGCGTCGTTCCGCATACCTGGATGTGCGCCTTGAGGCCGACGGGCGCCAACTGAAACATCGTGTAGAATGTGGCGATCTCATAAACGCGTATGTAGGCCATGCCGAGCAGATCGGCCGTGACGCGAATTGCCGGCTCGCTCAACCAGCTATCATTTTGCTCCTGGGCGCGCCACAGCACGGGAATGACGGCAGAAGCCTGCTTTCCCGGCGGATACTTGGCGACGGTTTCCTGCACCCACGCGAGATTTTCGCTCGTGAAGGCGAAGCTGGGGGGCTGCTCCGGATGGAGGCGGCGGACGGCCATGGCGCTCCTTGATGGCGTATCGTGAGCATTGGTGCTTAACCAATACTGTTGCGCTGCAGAAATCGCCGATTTCACGCGCGAACGCAACCGCGTTCAAAGTCGAATGAACAATCAGGTTCTAGCGGCGCGCTGGGCGGCACGTTTGGATGGTAGCGCCTGCAGCATTGGCGCCCATGACGCACACAGCCGCACCGCGGCTCGATCAACGTTGACCGCCGCGCTCAGGAAATAGCAATCAGGGAATAAAGGTGCGCGCCGGCTTCTCGTTCGAACCGAGCTGCGCACGGCGGCTGTCGTAGCTGGAAACGTCGGTGAAGCCGCCGAGCCATGTGACGAGCAGCAACGCTGCGGCGAGCGGCGCAAGCAACAGCGAGATCTGCGAGCCCACACGCAAGAAGCCGGTCCAGAACAGCCACAACAGCAGTCCAAACAGGATGATGATGCCGCCGCCTGTGTCGATGCCGCGATCGAACGCGAAGATGCCGGCGGCTGCGATGGCGAGGGTGCCGATGAGGATGGGGATGATCGGCAAATCCGCGTGCAGCACGCCCATGGGCCAACCATTGCGCTTGGCGAAAAAGCGATAGCTGGCCAGGCTCAACCCCCATCCGATCGCGCCGATCGCCAGCAGAAACGGAACATCGACCATGGCGGCCTCCCCACGCAAAGAACTCTGTACCCCATTTTTGCCAGCTAAAGCCACTGGTTGCTAGGGGCAATCGTCTGTGGGGCTGATGTTTACGCCAGAACACCTTCAAGGCAGATTGGATTATTGCGTCAGCGTAAACGCGGAAAAAGCCTGCGATGCTCCGCCTTACCGGTCGATCTCGCCGAAGACGATGTCGAGCGATCCCAGAATAGCGCTCACGTCGGCCAGCATGTGGCCCCGGTTCATGAAATCCATCGCCTGCAGATGGGGGAACCCTGGTGCCCGGATCTTGCAGCGGTAGGGCTTGTTGGATCCGTCGGCCACGAGGTAGACGCCGAACTCGCCCTTGGGCGCCTCGACGCAGGCGTAAATCTCGCCCTCGGGCACGTGGAAGCCCTCGGTGTAGAGCTTGAAGTGATGGATGAGAGCTTCCATCGACCGCTTCATCTCGGCCCGCTTGGGTGGCACGACTTTCTTGTCAGCCGATGTGATGGGCCCCTGGCCTTCCGGTGACCGCAGCTTGTCGCAAGCCTGCTTCATGATCTTCACGCTCTCGCGCATCTCCTGCATGCGGATGAGGTAGCGATCATAGCAATCGCCGTTCTTGCCGATCGGGATGTCGAAGTCGAATTCCGAATAGCACTCGTACGGCTGCGATTTGCGCAGATCCCAGGCCGCACCTGAGCCCCGCACCATCACGCCGGAGAAGCCCCAGCGGAAACAGTCTTCCAGGCTGACGACGCCGATATCGACGTTGCGCTGCTTGAAGATGCGGTTGCCGGTCAGAAGGCTATCGAGGTCGTCGACCACCTTCAGGAACGGATCACACCAGTTGTAGATATCGTCGATCAGTTCCGGCGGCAGATCCTGGTGCACGCCGCCGATGCGGAAATACTTGGCATGCATGCGCGATCCCGAGGCGCGTTCATAGAACACCATCAGCTTTTCGCGCTCTTCGAAACCCCAGAGCGGTGGCGTCAGCGCGCCGACGTCCATTGCCTGCGTCGTGACGTTGAGCAAATGCGACAGGTGGCGGCCGATCTCGGAGAAGAGCACGCGGATCAGCTGCGCGCGTTTGGGCACCGTGATGCCCAGCATGCGCTCGGCCGCAAGGCAGAACGCGTGTTCCTGGTTCATGGGCGCGACGTAATCTAGACGGTCGAAATAGCCGATCGCCTGCAGGTACGTCTTGTGCTCAATCAGCTTCTCGGTGCCGCGATGTAAGAGGCCGATGTGGGGATCGACGCGCTCCACCACCTCTCCGTCAAGCTCCAGAACGAGCCGGAGCACGCCGTGCGCAGCCGGATGCTGTGGCCCGAAGTTGATGTTGAACTGGCGGATCTCGGTCTCGGCCATTGCTCTCAGCTTTTCATTTTGGCGGCGAATTCGTCGGCAACCTGCTTGCCGGTCAATCGCGCCGTCTCATTGGCAAAGTCGTAATAAGGCGGTTTCTCGTCGACGAAGATCTGCTTCGTGAAATCCAGGATCGATTGATCGTCAATCGTGCCCGCTGAAAACGCATAATGGTCGGTGCCCTGCAGGCGCCAATACAAGGACGAACCGCAAACTTTGCAGAACGCCCGCTCGCCCCATTGCGAAGCACGATACACGCCGATGTTGCCGCTGCCGGAAAATTCGACATCGCCGTCGTGTGCCACACTGAGATAGGCACCACTGGCCCAGCTCCGGCACATTGAGCAGTGGCACGCCTCGACCTTGGGCTTGGCGATTTGCGCGGCGTAGCTGACGCCGCCGCACAGGCACTTGCCCCTGATCTGCGGCATCAGGCTTGTCCTCCCGCGCCGACGATCGCGGCCACCTGCGCGCGCTTTGCCTTCTCGTTGACGCGCTCCACGAACCGCTCCCACGCCACGACGACGCGCTCGTGACGGCCCTCGCCGATCAGCTCAAGGCCATCGTGCGCGCGCACCGAAAAGCTGATCCGCCGGCCTTGTACATCAGTGCATTCCGCCTCGACGGTGACGACCTGGCCGGGCACGGTTGCCGCCAAATGGCTGACATCGATATGCGTGCCGAGGCTGCCCTCGCCGTCGTCGAGATGACCTTCAAGCACTTTCATGCAAGTCCATTCCATCAGGCCAACCATGAAGCCGGTGGCAAATACCGTTGGCATCATCTGGAAGTCGTGCGCTTCCGGATAGAGATGCGGCACGGTCTTGTCCGCCGCGATCTTGTAGGCGAACTGCGTGGCGGCACCTGGCTTGAGGGTGTCCTTCATCAGTTTGCCCGGTGCCCGGTTGCGGGCCGGCCCGGCAGCCGGCCGGTGGCAAGGTACTCCACGCTTACATCGTAGAAGCTCAGGATCCCATCGCCCACACCCGCGCCACTTTCGATCTGTTTGGCAACCTTGGCGAAGGGGTAACACCAGTCCCCATTGTCAAATTGTACGCCGACCTGACCAACCTCGTCCCTGGCCCACGTTCCGCCCGCTGCCGCGATGATCGAATGACCCAGATGGCTGCCAAGCACCGCCGTGATCATCGGCGACGGGGACGGCTCGACGGTACGCTGGCGATCGATGAAGCCTTCCAGCCAAGCCACCGAGTCCCTGTCGAACCCGAAGTCGATGCCGCTGCGATCCTTGAAAGTGGTTATGGCCAGTTCAGAGTTGGCGCGGAGCGCAGCAAGTTCTTCCTCGCTCATTGTCGCGTGGCCTTTTCATCCCCCGGCAGGAAATACTCCGCCCGCTCCCAGGGGCTCTCGAAGTCGAACGTGCGGAACTCCTGCGTCAGCTTCACCGGCTCGTAGACGACGCGCTTTTGCGCGTCATCGTAGCGAACCTCGACATAGCCCGTGAGCGGGAAGTCCTTGCGCAGCGGATAGCCCTGGAAGCCATAGTCGGTCAGCAGGCGGCGAAGATCCGGGTGACCGGAGAACACGATGCCATACATGTCGTAGGCTTCCCGCTCGTACCAGTTGGCCGTGGGAAACACGTCCACTGCACTGGGCACCGGCTGGGTTTCATCGGTACGGATCTTAAGGCGAATGCGATGGTTCAGCCGCGGCGAAAGCATGTGGTAGACGACATCGAAGCGGTTCTCGCGCGCCGGCCAGTCGACACCGCAAATGTCGATCAGGATCTCGAAGCGGCACAGCGGATCGTCGCGCAGGAACGTCAGCACCGGCACGATTTGGTCTCGCTCGATGCCGATGGTCAGCTCGCCGTAAGTAATGCCCGACGTTACCACTGCCGAGCCGAGCTTGGCGGCGATGTGCGTTCCAAGGTCGTTCAAGGTCGTCGTCATATACGCTCTCGGTCGTTGGTGGCGGCGCTTGGAATAGGCTTGCCGCTATCGCTCGATTGTGCCGGTCCGGCGGATCTTCCGCTGCAGCAGCAGGATTCCGTACAGTAACGCTTCCGCCGTTGGCGGGCAGCCCGGCACGTAGATGTCCACGGGAACGATGCGATCACAGCCGCGCACGACGGCATACGAATAGTGGTAATATCCGCCGCCGTTGGCACACGACCCCATCGAGATCACATAGCGCGGCTCCGGCATCTGGTCGTAGACCTTGCGGAGCGCAGGCGCCATCTTATTGGTCAGCGTGCCGGCGACGATCATGACGTCGGACTGCCGCGGCGAAGCGCGCGGCGCAAAGCCGAACCGCTCCACGTCGTAGCGCGGCATCGACGTCTGCATCATCTCGACGGCGCAGCAGGCCAGCCCGAACGTCATCCACATGAGGGAGCCGGTGCGCGCCCAGTTGATGAGGTCGTCCGTGGTGGTGACGAGGAAGCCCTTGTCGGCCAGCTCGTTCGAAATCTCAGTGAAATACGGGTCGCCCGGCTTCACGAGACCGGTCGATGCCGCAGTGGGTTTGACAGGCGCGATCAATCCCATTCGAGCGCTCCTTTGCGCCACTCGTAGATGAAGCCGATGGTGAGAACACCAAGGAACACCATCATCGACCAGAAGCCGAAGGCACCGATTTCCTTGAAGGCCACGGCCCACGGAAACAGAAACGCGATCTCGAGGTCGAAGATGATGAACAGCAGCGAGACGAGATAGAAGCGAACGTCGAATTTCATGCGGGCGTCATCGAAGGCATTGAACCCGCATTCGTAGGCGGACACCTTCTCGGGATCGGGATTGTTCACCGCCAGCAGAAACGGCGCAACCATGAGGCCGGCGCCAATCGCCAGCGCCACGCCGATGAACACGACGAGGGGCAGGTAGCCCATCAGAAGTTCATTCATGAAGTCATCCTTCCGCGCCTTTTCCCGCCGGACGCGTACCCGATTGGCGCCACGCATAAACGGCGCAGCGCACACCGGTGTTAACGTAGGCCAACTTGTCGCGCAACCCAACGCGACAAAAGCACGAGGGAAATCATCAGCGCAGAATTCGAAATCGGTGGACCGATAAATTGGAACGATCTCTCACCGCCAAGCAAGCAGCTGCAGATGAGAGTTGTATCGGAGAGGAGGAGGAATGGCGCGAGCGACGGGACTTGAACCCGCGGCCTCCGGCGTGACAGGCCGGCGCTCTAACCAACTGAGCTACGCCCGCAATTCCTAAACGCGCGCTGGTGGTGACCAGCGCGGTGTCACAGAGCGGTTGGGATACGTGGTCACTGCCCCCAAGTCAAGGCGGCGTTTCAATGATTTTTGCCATCATCCGCATGGGGGCCTTCCGTGACGCAGTGGCCACTGCCGTCCTCCAGCTGGATGGTGATGTGATCGATGCCGAAGCGCTCGTGAAGCAGGGTCTCCACGCGCTGGCGGAAGGCCATAGCATCGGCGATGTCCGGGCCGATCTCGATATGCGCGGATAGCACATTCTGGCCGCTCGTCATGGCCCATACGTGCAGGCTGTGCAGGCCGGAAAGCCCTGGCACCGCGCGCAACGCCTGCTCGACATCGGCGATGGCAATGCCTTCCGGTACGCCTTGCAGCAGGATGTTCAGACTTTCGCGCAGGAGCGACCAAGTGCGCGGCAGCACCCACAAGCCGATCGCGACGGCAACCAGCGGATCGATCCAGTTCCAGCCGGTTAGCCAGATCGCGATCGCCGCCAGGATCACGCCGACCGAGCCAAGCATGTCGGCCCAGACTTCGAGGTAGGCGCCCTTGACGTTGAGGCTCTCGTCCTTGCCCGCGTCGAGGATCTTCATGCAGGCAAAGTTGACCAGCAGGCCAAGCGACGCAATGGCGAGCATCGGCAGGGAGTGGACGTCGGCCGGCTGCGTGAAGCGCAGGTAGGCCTCGTAGAGAATGTAGATCGCCACCAGGAACAGCAGCACGGCGTTGAACGCGGCGGCGAGAATTTCGAAGCGTGCGTAGCCGAAGGTCCGCTTTGCATCTGCGGGCCGCTCGCCCAACTTGACGGCTGCCAACGCGATCGCCAGCCCGGCGGCATCGGTAAACATGTGGGCTGCGTCGGAAATCAACGCCAGGCTCTGCGTGAGGATGCCGCCCACGACTTCGGCAACGAGGAAGCAGGACGTGAGGATGAGTGCCCAGGTCAGCTGGCGCGCATTGGCGCCCCGGCCATGATCGTGGCCGTGCCCCCCGCCGTGCCCCTGCGTATGCGTCTTTGAGTGACTATGCGCGTGATCGTGGCCCATGCGTGCGACGACCTATCTAATAACGAGACCGAAGGACGGTTATTGCGTCGGCTGCATGCGGCGCATGAAATCGCGCTTGCCGATCTCCAGGCCGTTGTGGCGCAGGATGCCGTAGGCGGTGGCGCAGTGAAACAGGAAATTCGGCAGCGCGAAGTGCAGCACATAATCGCGGCCGTTGAAGTGCAGTTCGCGCGGGCCCGCTTTTATGACGAACGCCTTGTCCTCCGCGCCCGCCGTCTGCTCCGGCGTGACGCTGTCGATCACGGCCATCGTTTCGGCAATGCGCTTCTTCAAGTCGGCAAACGTCTTCTCGCTATCGTCGTGCGCCGGCGGCGTGATGCCGGCAATGCGGCCCACGCACAGCTTGGCGAAATCGCAAGCCGACGTGACCTGACGCTTCAGCGTGTACATGTCGGGATAGAGCCGCGCGTTGAACAGCGCGTCGGGCTCAATCTTCTTGGCCTCGGCGTATGCGATCGCCTTGTCGAGGATCGCGTCCAGCGCATCGAGGTGCTGCTTGAACGACGGCACGGCGATATCGTACAGCGAAGTGGACATGCCTGTTTGCGCTCCGAGGGGTTCTGATCCAATGTCCGCCTGCGTTGCTGCGCAACTTC
The DNA here is from genome assembly GCA_030655135.1 of Hyphomicrobiaceae bacterium. GTDB lineage: Bacteria > Pseudomonadota > Alphaproteobacteria > Rhizobiales > Hyphomicrobiaceae > JAKAXS01. Next base: position 172,573 of record JAURWC010000042.1, read on the forward strand.
GGCGCCACAGCCTTCGATCGCGCGAGCACGTCTGCGTCAAGCGTCCGGCTTGCCGAGCCGAAGCTCGCAGAGCGAAGGCTGGTGGGCGGTGAGAGGGTCGAACTCCCGACATCTTCGGTGTAAACGAAGCGCTCTACCACTGAGCTAACCGCCCTTGCCGCGTGATGTAGCCCTGCCGGGCGCATTACGCAACCGGGTATTCCAAAGCCTAGCGTGCGGGCTTGCGAGCCGCGAACAGGTAAAGGTTGCCGCCGGTACACGATGATAGCGTGCGGCCAGACAGCGCGGCGCGCGAGCGGGCGTCTACGGCTGAAAGGATGACCCATGCGCGGTCGAAGGTGGCTTCATCCATCCCGCCGGCGAGAACGAACCGCAACACCTCTTCGCGCCCCGCCACGTCCGTCTCGTGGGCCGGCGCGGCAAGCCAGTCTGTGATCGCTGCGCGCTCCTCCTTGCTGGTGTAAGGCGGAGCCAGCATCGCCGGCCGGTCGTTATGATAGGCCTTCAGGCCGGTGAAACCTGCCGCGTTGATCAGTGCGGGCAAGCGAACGGCAATCCATTCCTCGCCGAGGCCGTGAGATTCGCGGCCTTTCTCGAACGCCCACCACATGGCGGCGACTTGGCCAAACTGCTCAGCCGTCAAGCTAGCAACTACGGATGTAAGTGAAATGCGGTTGGCGAAGTTGTCCGGCTCTGACACCAGCAGAAGGCCGCCTGGCGCGAGCAGGTCATATGCGTCGTGAAGCACTGCTGGCACGTTCTGCAAGTGCATCAACACCGTTTGACAGGTAACCATGTCGTATTGCCGTGGTTCGAGCGCCAATGACGTAATATCGCCTTGCAGCGCTCTGACCCGATCGTTTCCCGCAAACCGCCGTTCGATCGCAGCAATCCAGCGGCGTTCCCGCTCTACAGCGGTGATCCGGCCGTCAGGCGCGATGCGCTCCAGGATCAGCGAGGTCCAGTGGCCTTTGCCGGCGCCGAGTTCCAGGACGTTGCGGCAGGCGCCTAGATCCAGGCGCTTGGCCATCAGATCGAGGAAATCGGCATGCCACCAGTGATCGCGCGCAGGCGTGAACTGGGCGGCGGAATGCGGCTCCCTGGTCATCAGACGTTATAGCTCGCGAACATGACACGAATTTCCGTCAAGCCGGCAAAGATGGACGCTGAAATGCAAAGCGCGTCGCGATCAGGGTCGCGACGCGCTCGATGATACTTCAGCCGCGGAACCTTAGTTCAGCAGATCCTTCAGGCCCTTCGACGGCGTGAACTTGGCAACCGTCGATGCGGGGATCTTGATCGTGGCGCCAGTTGCCGGGTTACGGCCTTCGCGCGCCTTACGCTTGGCAACCTTGAAGGTGCCGAAATCAGGGATACGGACTTCTTCGCCGGCCTTCATCGACTTCTTGATGTGCTCGAGAACGGCTTCGACGGCAACGCCAGCTTTCTCTTTCGTCAGCTCAGCTCCGTTCGCAACAGCGTCGATCAAATCTTTCTTGCTCATCTCTATCCGTCCTTATGACTGGAATGCGGGTGGGTATTGGGTCTATTTGGCCTTGATCGCGTGGCGCTACTTTTCGGCCGCTCGGCCGCGATGAAGGCTGCTGCGTTCGAAGCAGAGGGGGCACAAAAGCCCCCAAATACGGGCTCCGTCAAGGGGTAAAAGCTGCGATTCAGCCCGAAAATGCTGGGATTGCAGAGCCTTTTCTCATTATGAGAAAATAAAGCACCCGCGTTCACTTTATGAACGCGGGTGCCACGATTTCGTCAGTAGAAAGAGTGCAAAAGGCAGTTAGTGCGCGGTGACGCGTGAGGCCTCTTTACCCTCTTCGGCAGCGACTGCCGCCGCTTCAACTTCGGCCCAGGTGATCGGGTCCGGCATGCGCACGAGCGCCGTCTTCAAGACGTCCTCGATGCGCGCCACCGGCACGATCTCCAGCTTCTTCTTTACCTCGGCGGAGATGTCGGCCAGATCCTTCACGTTCTCTTCCGGGATCATGACCGTCTTGATGCCACCGCGCAGTGCGGCGAGCAGCTTCTCCTTGAGGCCGCCGATCGGCAGCACGCGGCCGCGCAGCGTGATCTCGCCCGTCATCGCCACGTCCTTGCGGACCGGGATCCCGGTGAGGATCGAGATGATCGCCGTCGCCATCGCCACGCCGGCCGAGGGACCGTCCTTGGGCGTCGCGCCTTCCGGCACGTGCACGTGGATGTCCTTCTTCTCGAACAGCGAGGGATGGATGCCGAAGTCGACCGAACGCGAGCGCACGTAGGCGTTCGCGGCCTGGATCGATTCCTTCATCACGTCGCGCAGGTTGCCCGTCACGGTCATCTTGCCCTTGCCGGGCATCAGCACGCCTTCGATCGTCAGCAACTCGCCGCCGACTTCCGTCCATGCCAGACCTGTCACGATGCCGACCTGGTCTTCCAACTCAGCCTCACCGAAGCGGTACTTCGGTACGCCGAGGTAGTGTTCGACGTTAGCGGCGGTGACCTTCACCTGCGTCGTCTTCGACGTCAGGATCTCCTTCACGGCCTTGCGGGCCAGCTTGGCGATCTCACGTTCGAGCGAGCGCACGCCGGCTTCGCGCGTGTAGAGGCGGATGAGCACGAGCAATGCCGCATCATCCACTTCCCACTCGTGCGCTTCCAGGCCATGCGCCGTACGCTGTTCCGCCATCAAATGGCGCTTGGCGATCTCGACCTTCTCGTCTTCCGTGTAACCGGCGAGACGGATGATCTCCATGCGGTCCATGAGGGCCGGCGGAATGTTCAGCGTGTTGGCCGTCGTCACGAACATCACATTCGACAGGTCGTAGTCGACCTCGAGGTAATGGTCGTTGAATGTGCCGTTCTGTTCCGGATCGAGCACTTCGAGCAAAGCCGCCGCGGGATCACCACGGAAGTCGGAGCCCATCTTGTCGATCTCGTCGAGCAGGAACAGCGGGTTCACGCGCTTGGCCTTCTTCATCGACTGGATGACCTTGCCGGGCATCGAACCGATGTAGGTGCGGCGGTGACCGCGGATCTCGGCTTCGTCACGCACGCCGCCGAGGCTCATGCGCACGAACTCACGGCCCGTGGCATTAGCGATCGACTTGCCGAGCGACGTCTTGCCGACGCCGGGCGGGCCGACGAGGCAGAGAATCGGCCCCTTCAGCTTGTTCGTGCGTGCCTGAACGGCCAGGTATTCCAAAATGCGTTCCTTGACCTTCTCCAGGCCATAGTGCTCCGCATCGAGAACCACCTGGGCCTCGTCGATGTCCTTCTTGACCTTGCCCTTGATGCCCCACGGAATGGAGAGCAGCCAGTCGAGGTAGTTGCGTACCACCGTCGCTTCAGCCGACATCGGGCTCATCTGCTTGAGCTTCTTCAGCTCAGCCAGCGCCTTATCCTTGGCTTCCTTGGACAGCTTCGTGTTCTCGATCTTCTCTTCGAACTCGGAGATGTCGTCGCGCTCATCGGTGTCGCCGAGTTCCTTCTGAATGGCCTTCATCTGCTCATTCAGATAGTACTCGCGCTGCGTCTTCTCCATCTGGCGCTTCACGCGCGAGCGGATCTTCTTTTCCACCTGCAGGACGGAGATCTCGCTCTCCATCAGCGTGTAGACGCGCTCGAGACGCTGCGTAATCGTCGTCAACTCGAGGACTTCCTGCTTGTCGCCGATCTTCACCGCCAGGTGCGACGCAATCGTGTCGGCCAGCTTGGAGTAGTCGTCGATCTGCGCGACGGTGCCCAGCACCTCCGGCGAAATCTTCTTGTTGAGCTTCACGTAGTTCTCGAACTGCGAGATGGCCGAGCGCGCCAGCGCCTCGATCTCGTCCTTCGAGCCCGTGGTTTCGGCAACGCGCTCAACCTCGGCTTCGAAATATTCCGAGTTGTTCGTGTACTTGACGATCTTGGCGCGCGCGGTGCCTTCGACGAGCACCTTCACGGTACCGTCCGGCAACTTCAGCAGTTGCAGCACGGAGGCCAGCGTACCGGTCTGGTAGATCGCGTCGGCGCTCGGATCGTCGTCGCCGGCGTTCTTTTGAGCGGCAAGCAGAATGTGCTTGTCGGCGCGCATGACCTCTTCAAGCGCGTTGATCGACTTTTCGCGGCCAACGAATAGTGGAACGATCATGTAGGGGAACACGACGATGTCGCGCAGCGGCAGCACAGGGAAGAGCTCCTTGCCACCGGACTTGTCTCGGGATTTCGTGTCGTCGCTCATGTGCTCTTCACCCTTCCTTGTGATCTGCCGCTGTCCCCTGTTGGGCCACGTTACGGCAGTACGGGTTGAACGCCCTTACCCGATACTCTACTCAGCCAACCGCCCCGATTATGGCGACGCTTGACTGTTAGTCGTCAAGGGCGCGGGAAAACTTCTATGCCGGTTGATGGGTGCTGGTAGGAACCCTGCAACAGTCACGCTGATTTGCCGCCCCGCAGAAATGGGGTTGCCACGCAAACTATCAAGTGCGCGGACGAAAGTGGGATGAGCCGGGACGGCACGATGATGCGCCGTCCTCACTGGCTCTGAGCGCCTAAGCGGTCGAGCCCTTCTCTTCCGCGCGCTCCGTGTAGATGCGCAGCGGACGCGCGCCGCCTTCGACGACCTCCGGACCGATGACAACTTCTTCCACACCTTTCAGTGCGGGAAGGTCGAACATGGTCTCCAGCAAGATGCTTTCCATGATGGAGCGCAGACCGCGAGCACCCGTGCGGCGCTCGATCGCCTTGCGTGAAATGGCCTTCAACGCATCGACCGTAATGGTGAGTTTGACGTCTTCCATCTCGAACAGGCGCTGATACTGCTTCACCAGCGCGTTCTTTGGCTCGGACAGGATCTGCACCAGAGCCGTCTCGTCGAGATCTTCCAGCGTCGCGATCACGGGCAGACGGCCGATGAACTCGGGAATGAGGCCGAACTTCAACAGGTCTTCCGGCTCCACTTCGCGCAGCACTTCACCCATCCGGCGTTCGTCAGGCCCCGTAACCTTGGCAGCGAAGCCGATCGAGGTGCCCTTGCCGCGACGCGAGATGATCTTCTCCAGGCCGGCAAATGCGCCACCGCAGATGAAGAGGATGTTCGTCGTGTCGACCTGCAGGAACTCCTGCTGGGGATGCTTGCGGCCGCCCTGCGGAGGCACGGAGGCGACGGTGCCTTCCATGATCTTCAGCAGTGCCTGCTGCACGCCTTCGCCCGACACGTCGCGCGTGATCGACGGGTTGTCGGACTTGCGCGAGATCTTGTCCACTTCGTCGATATAGACGATGCCGCGCTGCGCACGCTCGACGTTGTAGTCGGCGTTCTGCAGCAGCTTGAGGATGATGTTCTCGACGTCCTCGCCGACGTAGCCGGCTTCGGTCAGCGTCGTGGCATCGGCCATCGTGAAGGGCACGTCGAGGATTCGCGCCAGCGTCTGCGCCAGCAGCGTCTTGCCGCAACCCGTGGGGCCGACGAGCAGGATGTTCGACTTCGCCAGTTCCACGTCGTTGTTCTTCGTGGCGTGGTTCAGGCGCTTGTAGTGGTTGTGGACGGCGACCGAAAGCACGCGCTTGGCGTGGAACTGGCCGATCACATAGGAATCGAGAACCGAGCAGATTTCCTGCGGCGTGGGAACGCCATCACGCGATTTGACCAGCGTGTTCTTGTTCTCTTCGCGAATGATATCCATGCACAGCTCGACGCATTCGTCGCAGATGAACACGGTCGGCCCGGCAATCAGCTTCCTGACCTCATGCTGGCTCTTGCCGCAGAAGGAGCAGTAAAGCGTATTCTTTTCTTGAGCCATCTAAGTTCTCTAACCCGTCCTGGGACAGTTTGGGCGTCACCGCCGCGCGATGTCCTGGTCCCACCTAAGGGAACGCGGCCAAGCCCGCCGCGGGGCACTCGCTTCATAGTCGCGATCAGAGCATGCTAGCGACCGCCAGATCAAGATTGGATTAACAGGTCCGTTCTGCAAGCACGCTCACTTTAGGCCGATTACCACACATTTGTGGCGCATCCGCCAGCCCCGAATCCCGTTGTATGGACGGGACAATGTGTCCCGCCCAACAACCAACTGTGGCAGACGGGATGTGGGCGTATGACATTCCTGCACCGACGCGCCAAACCGCTCGAAAGGAATCATCCTCAGGCTCAGCTCGGATCTTTCAATTCGAGCACCTTGAGATCCGAATCATCGCGCGACGACAGCACCTTATCGATCAAGCCGAAGTCTCGCGCCTGGTCAGCGGTCATGAAATAATCACGATCGAGCGTCTTCTCGATCATTTCGTACGGCTGACCGGTATGCTTAACGTAAACCTCGTTCAGCCGGCGCTTCATCTTGATGATGTCTTCAGCATGCCGCTCGATGTCGGAGGCCTGGCCGGAGAACCCGCCTGATGGCTGGTGCACCATCACGCGGGCGTTCGGCAGCGCAAAGCGCATGTCCTTATTGCCGGCGCACAGCAACAGCGAGCCCATCGATGCGGCCTGGCCGATGCACAGCGTGGCGATCGGCGGCTTGATGAACTGCATGGTGTCGTAGATCGCCATGCCGGCCGTTACCACGCCGCCGGGCGAGTTGATGTACATAGAGATTTCCTTCTTGGGGTTTTCGGCCTCCAAGAACAGCAACTGCATGCAAACCGACGCCGACATGTGGTCTTCGATCGGGCCGGTGACGAAAATGATGCGCTCCTTCAGAAGGCGCGACGGCAGATCATAGCCGCGCTCGCCGCGGTTCGTCTGCTCGACGACCATGGGCCAGAAGGTGCTGGTGGTGGTTGCGACGGGATCGCGCATGAAAATCTCCAGAATCGGATTGTCGTGTCGGATGGACTTGTGGCGGCTGAACTAGCGTCGGACTGGCACGCCTACACCGGTGCAGGGCGCACCAAGCTGAGACGGCCGGACGGTGGTAACGCCCGGCCGGTATTCGAACCAGTTGCTTCGAACCGTATATGGAAACGCAACCCGCCTTCGTCCAGCGGGGGTACCAAAGATCAGGATTCCGTCACTTCCTTGACTTGCTCGAACAGTTCCTCGCGCGAGACCTTCTTGTCGACCGGTTTTGCAACTGACAGCAGGTAATCAACAACCTTGTCCTCGAAGATCGGCGCGCGCAGTTCCTGGATTGCACCAGGCGTTTTCTGGAAATACTCGTAGACGAACTTTTCTTGGCCGGGATAGCGGCGAGCCTGATCCATCAACGCCTTACGCAGCTCTTCCTGCGTGACTTCGATCTTCTGCTTGTCACCGATCTCGCCAACGACGAGGCCCAGGCGCACGCGCCGCTCGGCGATCTTGCGATACTCGGCGCGAGCGTCTTCTTCGGTCTTGCCTTCGTCGGCAAAGGTCTTGCCGTCGCGCTGCAGGCCCATGGTGACCTGATTCCACACCGACTCGAACTCGCGGTCCACCAATGACGGCGGAAGTTCGAAGGTGTGCGCCTGCTCAAGCGAATCAAGCAGCTCGCGCTTCAGCTTCATGCGGGCGGCGCCATCGTACTCGCGCTTGATCTGCTCGCCGACAAGCGTCTTCAGGTTATCGACGCTCTCGGCGCCGAAGCCCTTGGCGAACTCTTCGTCGATTTCCGGGCGCACCTGCTTGGCGACGGCATTCACCTTGACGTCGAACTGGGCCTCTTTGCCGGCAAGCGCCGGCATCGGGTAATCAGCAGGGAACGTGCCTGTCACCGTGCGCTCGTCACCAGCGCCCGCGCCGATCAGGCCTTCTTCGAAGCCCGGAATGAACTGCTTCTTGCCGAGAACCAGCGGCAAGGCTTCGCCTTTGCCGCCTTCGAATTCCACACCATCGATCTTGCCGACAAAGTCGATCGTGAGCTGGTCGCCGTCCTCGGCCTTGCGGCCATCTTCCGGCATGTACGTCACGCTGCGATCGACGAGGTCGGCCAATGCCTTATCTAGCGCGTCGGCGTCGACGTCAGCGACCAGGCGCTCCAACTTCAAGCTTGCGGGGTCGGCCAATTCGAACTTCGGCAGCACTTCAAACGACATTTCGTAGGCAAGGTCAGCCTTGCCATCGATGATCTTCTCGATCTCGTCCTTGTCTTCGGTCAGTGCGATTGCCGGCATCTGCGCTGGGCGCTCCTTGCGCTCCGCGATCGCCTTTTCGCTGGTTTCCTTGATCGTCTGCTCAAGGACTTCGCTCATCAGCGAGCGGCCGTAGACCTTGCGGATATGCGCTTCAGGCACCTTGCCCTTGCGGAAGCCTTTGAGCTGCACGCGATCCTTGACCTCACCCAGCTTCGCTGAGAAGCGCGTTCCAAGCTCCTCTGCGGGAACGACGACCTTCAGCGTCCGCTTCAGGCCTTCCGCATTCGTTTCCGTGATCTGCATAACGCTCTCGTCCAATACCAAAATGGCCTAAGATCCGACTGCCACAGCCCGGTGAGCTGGTGGAATTTTCGTGCCTGCCTCGCGTCACTGGTGCGGACGGAGGGACTTGAACCCCCACGACTTTCGCCACCAGAACCTAAATCTGGCGTGTCTACCAATTCCACCACGCCCGCTGGATACTGCCGAACCGCTCAACCCCGCTAAGCGCGAGGGAGCCCCATCGCGAGGACAGGGTCGTCTTGATCGCTTGGAGTAAATTCGCCAGCCCTGCTCGTGAACCCGAGAAGGCCGCCCCTATATCGGGGAATTGGCCAGCCGGTGCAAGCCTATTTGCCCGCGATTGGGCCCGTCAGGCTTGCACAGCGTGTTGCAGCACCCTGATATCGCCAAAACCCTTGCTAAATGGCGCTCACTCGGCGGGCACGGCGGCCGTGCGCGGAGCTTCGGGGTGCAGCGGACGGCCCAGGCCGCGGCAGAGCACGTAGAATACCGGCGTGAAGATCAGGCCGAACAGCGTCACGCCGATCATGCCGGAGAACACGGCCGTACCCAGCGATTGGCGCATCTCGGCACCTGCGCCGGTGGCGAACACAAGCGGTACGACGCCGAGAATGAAGGCGAGCGACGTCATCAGAATGGGCCGCAAGCGGGTGCGAGCGGCGTCAACGGCGGCCTCAAACCGGCTCTTTCCTTCTTCCTCTGCCTGCTTGGCGAACTCGACGATCAAAATGGCGTTCTTGGCGGCAAGGCCCACGAGCACCACGAGACCGATTTCCACCAGCACGTTGCGGTCGAGCCCGCGCAAGTTGACGCCGATCATCGCTGCAAAAATACACATCGGCACGATCAGGATGACGGCCAGCGGCAACAGCCAACTTTCGTAGAGTGCCGACAGCAGCAGGAACACGAACACGACGGCAAGCCCGAAGGCGATGATGGCCGTATTGCCCGCGAGCTTTTCCTGCAGCGCAATTTCTGTCCACTCGAAGCCGAAGCCCGACGGCAGCTTTTCAGCCGCGATCTTTTCCATCGCTTCCAGCCCCTGGCCCGACGAGAACCCGCGCGCCAGCCCAACCTGCACCTCGGCGGCTGGAAACAGATTATAGCGTGGCACGCGATAGGGCCCGGTGGTGTCGGTGAAGTTCGCCACCGCCCCGATCGGCACCATGTCCCCGTCGATGTTTCGGGTTTTCAGCTGCGAGACGTCGCGCAAGGTCAGGCGGTAGGGATTGTCGGCCTGCGCCGTCACGCGATAGGTGCGGCCAAGGATGTTGAAGTCGTTGACGAACGCGGAGCCCATGTAGACCGACAGCGTCTCGAACACCCGGCTGATCGGCACGCCGAGTTGTTCGGACTTCGTGCGGTCGATGTCCGCGAAGATTTCCGGCGTTTTCGTGTTGAAGAGCGTGAAGGGCTGGACGAAGCCGGGATTTTGCCCGGCCGCGCCCGCGACCGCCCACGTCGCACCTTCCAGCGCCGGCAGACCGCGCCCTGCGAGATCCTGCACGTAGCCCTTGAGGCCGCCGCCGGTGCCTATGCCCGGTACGGACGGTGGCTCGATGATCAGCGCCATCGCGCCGCCGATCGGTCCCATATTCTGGCGCAGATCCGCCAGGATGCCATCTTTCGTCAGGCCCGCTTTGATGCGGTCCTCGAACGACTTCAACCGAATGAAGATCACGCCGGTGTTGGGCGCGTTGGTGAACGTGGCACCATCGAAACCGACGAATTGCACCGCCGCTTCGATGCCAGGCCTGGCCAAAATGACGTCGGCTGCCTGGCGCAACAGGGCGTCGGACCGCTCCAGCGTCGAGCCCGGCGGCAGCTGGAAGGCGCCGATGAAGTACGTCCGGTCCAGCTGTGGGATGAGGCCCGTCGGCGTAGAGGCGAGCCGGTCGTAAGTGAGGTACAGCAGCCCCGCGTAGGCGACGAGCAAGATCGCGCCGAGGCGCACCAGCCGCGCCGTCAATGCGCCATAGCCCGCCGACAGGCGTTCGAACGCCCAGTTGAATCCGCGGAAGAACGCTCGAACCGGCGTCATGATGGTTCGCATAATGCCGCGCTTCTGCTCGTGGTCGGGCACGTGCGGCTTCAGCAGCAACGCGGCCATGGCCGGCGACAGCGTCAAGGACACGAAGCACGAGATGGCCGTGGACGCCGCGATCGTAATGGCGAACTGTTTGTAAAACGTGCCCTGCAGACCGGAGATGAAGGCCGTCGGCAGGAACACGCCGATGAGGACCAAAGAGATCGCCAACAGCGCGCCGCCCACTTCGTCCATCGTCTTGTGGGCCGCCTCGAGGGGCGTCATGCCCTGGCGCAAATAGCGCTCCACGTTTTCCACCACGACGATCGCGTCGTCGACGACGATGCCGATGGCGAGCACCAGCCCAAACAGCGATAGCGAATTGAACGAGATGCCCAGCGCCGCCATGATCGAGAACGTGCCGATCAGCGACACGGGGATCGCGAGGATGGGGATGATCGCCGCCCGCCACGTCTGCAGGAAGATGATCACCACCAGCACGACGAGAATCAGCGCCTCAACGAGCGTTTCGATCACGGCGTCGATCGAGAACTGGATGAACTCCGTCGGGTTGTAGACGACCGAGTAGCCGACGCCGGGTGGAAAGTCCTTCTTCAGGGTTTCCATGTCGGAAATGACGGCAGCGGCGGTTGCCAGCGCATTGGAACCCGGGCGCTGGAAGATGACGATGGCGGTTGCCACCTTGTTATTCAGGTAGGCATTGACCGTGTAGTCCTGCGAGCCGAGTTCCACGCGCGCGATGTCGCGGACGCGCGTGACCGAGCCGTCGGGCTCTGCACGGACGACGATATTCTCGAACTCTTCCGGAGCGGTCAGCCGCCCGAGCGTATTCACCGCCAGCGTGAACGCTCCTGGCGATGACGCCGGGGGTTGGTTGATCGATCCGGCCGCTACCTGCAGGTTGGCCGCCTGCAGCGCTGCAACGACCTCTGACGCCGTGAGATCACGCGCGGCGACCTTCGCCGGATCGAGCCAAACGCGCATCGAATAATCGCGCGCGCCGAAGATGCGCACGTCGCCCACGCCGTCGATGCGCGCGACGCGGTCTTTGACGAAAAGCGTGGCGTAGTTGGAAATGTACTGCTGGTCGCGTGTGTCGTCCGGCGACACCATGTGCACGACCATCATCAGGTCAGGCGAGGCCTTGCGCACGACGAGGCCAAGGCGGCGCACGTCTTCCGGCAGCCGCGGCTCGGCCACCGACACGCGGTTCTGGACCAGCACCTGAGCCTGATCGATGTTGGTGCCGGGCTTGAACACCACGTTGATCGAGACACGCCCATCGCCCGTCGATTGCGAGCTGATGTACAGCATGTCGTCAACGCCGTTCACCTCCTGCTCGATCGGCGTCGCGACGGTTTCGGCGATGACAGTCGCGGAGGCGCCCGGATACGTGGCCGCGATGTTGACCGTTGGCGGGGCAATATCGGGATACTCGGCGATCGGCAGCTGCCGCCCGGCGATCAGGCCGACGATGGTGATGAGGATCGACAGCACGGTCGCGAAGATCGGCCGGTCAATGAAGAAGTGCGGGAAGCGCATGGCGTGATGTCCTTACACTTCCGGTTACTGCTGCGACGGCGGGGGCGGCGGGGCTTCGGCGGCTTTGATCTCGCCGGGCTTGGGCGTCACCTTCGCCCCCGGCCGCACCATCGGATTGGCAATGCCTTCGATGACCACCTTGTCGTCTTTGGCGAGACCCTTGGTGATGACCCGCAGCCCTTCTTCGAGGGGGCCGAGCGTCACGGGCGCTGCCTTCACGACATTGTCGTCGCCAACGACGAAGACGATCTTGCGCATCTGATCGGAGACCACGGCGCCGTCGGGAATGAGCAAGGCATCTAGGTCGCCGCCGAAAAGCTGCATGCGGGCGAACACGCCCGGGACGAACAGCTGATCCTTATTGTCGAATATTGCGCGGCCGCGGATGGTGCCGGATCGCGCATTCAGCTGGTTGTCAACGAAGTCCATGTGCCCGGTGTGCTTGAATTCGGCTTCGTCGGCCAGGCGAACCCGTACCGGATTGTCCGTGTCGCGCGACGACTTGCGCCCGCCCGCCAGGCTCAGGCGCCCATACCGCAGGTAGTCGGCCTCAGAGGCATCGAACACGAAATGAATGGGCTCCAGCGAGACGATCGTGGTGAGCAGCGTCGTGCCGCCGGTGCCACCCGTCACGAGGTTGCCGATGTCCACTTTGCGATCGGATATGCGGCCCGACACGGGGGCCGTGACGGCTGTCCATTCCAAGTTCAGCTGGGCGCGCTTGAGGCTGGCTTGCGCCGCCTGCAGGGCGGCACGCTGCACGTTGAGATTGGCGCTGCGCTGGTCGAAGTCCCGCTCCGTGACTGCCCCGGTCTTTACAAGGGGACGCGCGCGTTCCACTTCGTTTTCGGCCAGATCGACCTGGGCGTCCGATCGCGCGATCTCGGCTTCGGCGCTTTCGACCGCAATGCGGTATTCGCGGGGGTCGATCGTGAACAGCTGATCGCCCGCCTTGACGAGTTGGCCGTCCTTGAAATGGATTTTTTCGATGAACCCCGATACGCGCGGGCGAACTTCAACCGCCTCGATGGCTTCGAAGCGGCCCGAGTATTCGTCCCACGTGGCGATGCGCTTAGCCAGTGGCGGCGCCACGGTGACAGGCGGCGCCGGCGGAGGTCCCTGCTGCTGGGCGATGGCTGGTTCGACGCTCAGTAGAGTCGCCAGGATAACGAGCGCTGAAAAGCAGCTCTGCGGGCTCATCGAAAGTCTCCGGGACCAGGGGATGTTACGCGGGACGGCGCCCAAGACATGACATATGGTTCACCTTTTAGACAACGGCCTTGATCATCCGGCGGCGTCTTAATCGCCGGTTCATTCTGAACCCGATACTGGCGTTGCCACAGAAACTGGAGTAGCTGACCGGCGATGGTTTCACGCCACGCAGTCTGACGATGGATTTCCCACGCGATGACCTTCGAGCTGCATAGGCGGCATCTTCTGGCGAGTTTGGCGGCCTTGACGATGGGAGGTGTGGCCTCTCGTGCGCCCACCGCCGAGGCTCAGACGGTCCAGGGCGAAATCCTTTTCGGCACCGCGAGCGCGTTCAGCTTCGATGCGCTGAAGGCCGCCGCCAAAGCCCTAGCCGCGGACGACTGGAAAGAACCGGTTGCCGCCCATGCGGATGTCCTACGCCAGATTGATTACGACGCGTTCCAGCAGGTGCGCTTCCGTCCCGACATGAGCCTGCGGCTAGATCGCGACGGCCGGGTTCCAGTGCAGCTGTTCCATCTCAGCCAGCTGTTCCTGTCGCCGGTGCACATCTATCTTGTGGGGGCCGGCCAGGCTCGCGAAGTTTTGTATGACCCCAAGCTGTTCGAAACGCCGCCGGGCCACCCTGCCCGCCAGCTCCAAGCCGACGGCATGGGCTTTGCCGGTTTCCGCGTGATGGCGGGTGATCTCAACACCGACTGGCTGGCGTTTTTGGGGGCTTCTTATTTTCGCACGTCCGGACCGTATAATCAGTACGGCCTCTCGGCGCGGGCCTTGGCGGTCGACACCGCCTTGCCGCACCCCGAGGAGTTTCCGCGGTTCACGGCATTCTACCTGGAATCGGCCACCGAGGCCCCGGCCGTCACGCTCTATGCGATGCTGGACAGCCCCAGCGTGACGGGTGCTTACCGCATGCGCAGCGAGCGTTTGACGGATAGCCGCGGCATCCACCGCATCGTCATGGAAATTGAAGCCGACTTGCACGCGCGCAAGGACATCGAGCGCCTCGGCATCGCGCCGTTCTCCAGCATGTTCTGGTATGGCGAGTCGAGCCGCAAACAGGCCTCCGACTGGCGCCCCGAGATTCACGACAGCGACGGTCTGGCCGTGCTGACGGGATCGGGCGAGCGGCTCTGGCGCCCGATCAATAATCCGCCGCGCGTGATGACGAGCACGTTCATCGATCGCGACGTGAAGGGCTTCGGCCTGATGCAGCGCGACCGCGACTTCGTGCACTATCTTGACGATGGCGTGTTCTACGAGCGCCGCCCCTCGGTGTGGGTCGAACCCCTTGAGCCGTGGGGTGAAGGCGCCGTCCATCTCGTCGAAATCCCGACTGACGACGAGATCAACGACAACATCGTCGCCTACTGGTGCCCGAAGGAGCAACTGCGTGCCGGGCAGGACCGCAACTTCCGCTACCGCCTGTCCTGGCTCGACGACATCGCCTTCCCCGACACGTTGGGCTGGGCAACGGCAACGTGGACCGGCCTGGGTGGCCGCCCCGGACACAAGCGGCCCACCGGCGTGCGCAAGTTCGTGATCGATTTCCAGGGTTCCGTCTTCGCGGGGCTTGGCCGCAACGATGGCGTGGAGATCGTCACCACGGTCTCGCGCGGCGCTGTCACCAACGCTTACACGCACCCCGTCGTCGATCAGCGTGAGCGATGGCGTGCGCTTTTCGACCTGGAGGCGACCGGCGGCGAGCCCGTCGAGATGCGCGCCTTCCTGCGTAAGGATGGCAGGGCGCTGACGGAGACCTGGGTGTACCAGTATTTCCCTGACGCGTGATCACTCACGTTTTCGGCGCGGGGGCATTATGTTGGTTCGCGTGAGCAACAATGGAGTGCGCGATGAGCTGGCAGCCAACAGCAGATCCCAAGCCTGGTGACGCCACAGCCTGCGATGCTGTTGAACAGGTCATCGTGCCGCGCGCCCGCGATCTCGGCGGCTTCGAGGTGCGCCGTGCCCTTCCCGCAGCCGGCAAGCAGATGATCGGCCCGTTCATTTTCTTCGATCAGTTTGGACCCAACGAATTCCTGCTGGGCCAGGGCCTCGACGTGCGGCCGCATCCGCATATCGGTCTGTCCACGGTCACGTATCTGTTCGACGGCGAAATCATGCATCGCGACAGCCTCGGCACGGCGCAAGCCATAAAGCCCGGCGCGCTCAACCTGATGACGGCCGGACGCGGCATCGTGCATTCGGAACGCACGGCGGAGGAACAGCGGGCGCAAACCGTGCGTCTGTTCGGCATCCAGTTGTGGGCCGCGCTACCGAAGGCGCAGGAGGAAAACGCGCCTGCATTCGTGCACCACGCTGAAGGCGAACTGCCACGCGTCGACGGCGAGGGCAAACGCGTGCGCGTCATCATGGGCGACATATACGGCCAGCGCTCGCCCGCGCAGTTTCCGCATCCCGCATTCTACGCTGAAGCGATCCTGGCGCCCGGCGCCGTGCTGCCTTTTGATCCCGACTACGACGAGCGCGGCATCTTCGTCGTCTCCGGTGAGATCGACATCGGCGGCCAGACGTTCGGCCCCGGACAGCTGTTAGTGCTGAAGCCCGGCGACCGCATCTCGGTCCTGGCCACGAGCCAATCGCGACTGATGCTCATCGGCGGCGAGCCGATGGACGGCCCGCGCCACATCTGGTGGAACTTCGTCTCATCCTCAAGAGACCGCATCGACGCGGCCAAGGCCGACTGGCGCCAAGGCCGCTTCGAGACCGTCCCGGGTGACGAGAAGGAATACATTCCGTTGCCGGAGTAGCCGGCCGGCAAAAAAAACGGCGCCGCGTTCCATCGCAGCGCCGTCTATCTTGATCGACTTGTATCGCTGACTATGCGGCAGGGCCAGTCTCGATCGGCGGGCCATTTTCCTGGCCCCACTCCGCCCACGATCCGTCGTAGACACCCGCGTTGACCTGTCCCGCGACGGCGAGCGCAAGCGACAGCATCGCAGCCGTCACGCCTGAACCGCACGTGGTCACTACGGGCTCGGCTGGATTAATGCCGGCACCTTTGAAAAGGGCGATCAGTTCGGCCTTCGACTTCAGTGTACCGTCGTCATTCAAGATCGTCGGCGACGGCACGTTGCGTGCGCCTGGAATGTGCCCCACGCGCAGACCCGGCCGCGGCTCCGGATCCTTACCCTCGAAGCGGCCGGCGGGCCGCGCGTCGACGATCTGCATGTTGCCTTTGGCGACGTAAGCCTTCATGTCGTCCATGTCGCGAATGAGTTCGGCGTTCACCTGCGGGGTGAAATGCCGCGCCGTCCGGCCGATCGGCGGCATGTCCTCGATCTCGCGCCCTTCGGCCTTCCACTTCTTCAACCCGCCATTCAGCACAGCGACGTCGCGATGGCCCATGGCGCGGAACGTCCACCAGGCGCGCGCCGCGGAAAACAGGCCGTAGCTATCGTAGACGACGATGCGCATGCCATCGCCCACCCCCATCTTCTTCATGCGCGAGGCGAACTTCACGCTCGACGGCAGCATGTGGGGCAAGTTCGACTTTTCATCCGTCAGGTCGTCGATGTCGAAAAACAACGCCCCGGGAATGTGCTCGGCATTGTATTCGGCCTTGGCGTCACGGCCGGCCGTCGGCAGGTGCCACGACGCATCGAGGATGACGAGGTCGGGGGCGTTGAGATGGTCGGCCAGCCAATCGGTTTCGACGATCCAGTTCTGGGCGCTGTTGGCCACGTGCATCTCCTTAACAATCAACGTCTGACGTCCGGCGTTGCCTATATGGGAAACGCAACCGTGCGATGGCAACCCGGCAGATTTCTGCCACGGCGAAAAAGCCGAGCTCTGCGGTGGAATAAGGGCCGTGACCAATCTTCGATCCAGCGCCATCGGCGTCCGGATTCACCAAGCATTGGAGGCAGGCCGTAACACGCGCCGTTTTCGGCCGTCAAGGCGCGGCATATGTCAGACGGCGCCGTGACATAACGAGCACGCCCTGTTGCTTGCCATCCCCGCCAAACCCCTGTACCAGAGCGGCCAGAGTGGGCCCGTAGCTCAGCGGTAGAGCATCTGACTTTTAATCAGAGGGTCGTTGGTTCGATCCCAACCGGGCTCACCAGTGTTTGCGGAGAGGGTAGCAAGGCTCAATCCCCCTAGGCTGCAGCACTCATCGCCATGATCCGCGAGAGGGGCGTTGAGCGCCCACATCCGCCTGAGCCGATCTGCGCAACGGCTTAAAAAGACCGGGCTCCTGACATAGCCGAACTTCCATCGCTGATCACCACGTGGAACGGAAGGCCGTCTAAAACCGAGAGATCTTCTGGCCGTTCCGGACTACACATGCGTTCCTTGCTGCCCCAAAAACCGGTCGTGCAGATAGACCGCATAGGATCTCTCGCCTCACGACCGAATACGGCGTTGCCGCTCTATACGGCGGAAAGCCGAAACGCAGGCTCTGTCGAGCGCAAACTAAAAAGGCAATCTTTGCAACCATTGAGGAGATCATCGGTGCAGCAATCATTGGCTCGCCGACTAAATCAGCACCACGCCACTTTGCGATATTGTCGCCTACACCTCTCTCCGCGATGCAGCGTATTCAGACCATGTCGCCACGGTCCGATGAGGCTGGTGAGCAGGTCGCATTCGCATCGGCGACCAGCCAGATAGAGACAAAGTCATGCCGACGTTCTATGATGGTCCGCACATACGAGTGAGGACGCGTCTGTGCATACATCAGGTCCCCGTCGCTATTCCAAACTAGATCTTTGCTCGACAAGACAGCTTGAGCATTTGGCCGACGAATTTTGCTACGACCTCGAGACGCTTCGAAATATCGCGACTGCCTTGGGCACACGAACCTGTCGGCATTCCGCGCAAGCTAAGCGAGCGGTCGATCGCCAAATCAAAGCATTGATGTCCAAGCCGCCGCCTCAAGGTAAGCGAGCGCGCACGAGCGCTCGTTGGCTCGGGATCGCAACGATCACTGCCGTGTTGCTAGCGATTGCAGTTGATCAAATCGGCCAATGGTTCGCACAAAGCTAGTACGCGGCGAGACTATGGAGGAGCGATTTTCGTAGCGGTTACTCTGTATCCAACGACGTCCATCCGCTGGTGAAGAACTGTGATCAAGCTAAAGCGTCGATTTCCCCGGTTCATAATGCCGGCTTCGCTTGAACTGCTCTGCCTGCATGAATGCGGTCATGTGGCTGCGGCCTTGGCGCTTGGATCGGTTGTCACCGAAGTCTCGATGCAGATCGGGGAACGGGTATGGGGGCGCACCCGCATCGTAAATGTCTCGAACTATCAGCGCCGGATGATCGCTACGGCCGGTTACGCAATTGAGCGTAATCTTTTCGAAGAGGGCCGCCTGCTGAATGGTGCCAGGCAGCAAATTACCGAAACCGAGTTTCAAAGGGCGACGCGTGAAAATTGTTTCCACGACCGCCTGTTTTACGGCGAGCTTGTAGGAAATTTCCTCACGCCTCTTTCTTTCGAGGTCGCTGCGGCACTACTGAAAGGCACTCTCGACGTTGCACTTGTCGAAATACTGGCTGTTGCCCTTTTCAATGAGGGCAGGTTGACCACCGCGCGTATATCGCAATTGGTCAAAGACGATCGCGATGCACGACAGGTGAGCCTTCCCTTTGAAGATGGCCGAAAGTTTGCTGCCAGTGACCCTTCACTCAGTTTATGCGGAGCCTCGGAGCACTTGGCGAGCGAGGTTCAGCAGTCGATATTTTCTTTTGGCGCCGTTGCCACAGGACGGTCTGCAATTGCCGGCCTGAAGATGGGGCCGACGCCGTTAGGCCAGCGCTCCGGTCAAAAGCGCTGGTGGATAGGATCGTAATGGATGCGGCGATTCACAACGATTTGACGATGATCGATATCGATGCTGTCGTCGTTGGAGCTGGCCAAGCCGGTGTTTGCTTAAGTTATTTCCTTACGAAAAAAGCTGTTCGGCACGTTGTACTAGAACGTGATCGAGCGTTCAGCGCTTGGCACAATCGCTGGGATGGCTTTCGCGCCAATACACCCAACTGGTTGAACACCTTACCTATGGGACAAAAGTTTCCCGTACAGGAGCGAAACCCGGATGGTTTTGCTACCCGCGAGGAGCTGACGGCCTACTTCTCGTCGTGTCTTGAACAGGCTTCGCTGCCGCTATCGGAAAACTGTGACGTTCAAGCCATTGAGCAGCTCCTCGACGGACGGTGGCTTGTAACGACTGCCGCCGCTTTGTATCGGACGCCGAACGTAGGGCTATGCACCGGCGCAATGGCAGAGCCGCGCCTGCCGGCATGCGCTTCCGCGCTGACTGACGTACATCAGCTGCATTCTTCGCGCTTTCGATCGCCCAGCCAAATCAAAACCGAAACGGTACTCGTGGTTGGGTCAGCCAGCAGCGGCATGCAAATCACCGAGATTCTCGCGGGCTCTGGGCGCTTCAAGGCTGTGCATCTCGCGACCAGTAACGTCCTTGTCCTGCCCGAGCGCGTTTTAGGAATCCAGATCCACCGGCTGCTTCATATGACGGGTCTTTTGGATCTGCGAACCCGTTCCCTGCTCGGGCGAATGATGTATGCGACCCTCGAAACGAGAGGTGACCCAATCAGGCACCCTACTCCAACCGACTTGGCCAAGAGATACGGCGTCATACTACATGGCAAGTTGGTGGCAGCCGACGCAGGACGCGTCGATTTTAGCGGCAACGAAAGTTTGTCGACTGATAGCCTTACTGTGCTGTGGTGCACGGGCCTTCAACCCAATTACGATATAGTCCGACTATCACATCCCGGACCCTTGCTGGACCGACATCAACTGCCAATCCATGAGCGTGGGATCGCGAAGCAGGCTCCAGGGCTCTATTTCGTTGGATTGCGATATCAGCACACGGTCGCATCGCACGACATTTATGGAGTGGGACGCGATGCAGAGTACGTCGCCAATGAAATTGAAACGCGCGTGACAAGATCGCGGCTCGATGAAGCGCCCATGGCATTGGCGCCTGCCGCGTGTGGTGTGTGTGGCGTGACTTCCGCAACGCGCATCGGCTGCGGGTACGATTTCGAGTATCGAACGTCTCTGTGTGAATTTAACGCCTACCGCTGCGACGATTGTGGAACGGTCTTCCTTAACCCGCGGCCTGACGTTTCCGAGTTCGAGCGCATTTATCCACCAACCTATCACTCGCTGGACTACTCAACGCGCAAGCCGTCATTTGTCAGTCGCGTACGTTCGCACCTGGAAGCACAACGGTTGCTACGATACTGCCGCGGCCTGCCGGACGCCGCACGCATCATAGACGTTGGATGCGGCGACGGATTTCACCTGAAACTGTTGGCGCAACACGGAGCCGCAACTTGGCGGCTTGAGGGGATCGACATCGATAGGCGGGCTATCGGTGGGTCACCATCTCAGATCGTGTTCCATCAGGGAACGCTTGAGACGGTAGAATTGCCCGCGGCGAGCTACGATCTTGCTCTAACCATTCAAACGATTGAGCATGTCGCCGCCCCAAGCGAAATGCTCCGCAGCGTCTCGCGGCTGCTCAAGCCTGGCGGCAAGCTCGTCATCGTCACCGATAACACGGGCTCCATCGATTTTTCGTTGTTTCGCCGCCGGTATTGGGGGGGGTACCATTTCCCGCGACACTGGAATCTGTTCAACGCCGCGTCGCTCACGCGTCTGGCTAACAAAACGGGCTTCGACGTCGTAGAGATGCAAACCATCGTTAGTCCGGTAAACTGGGTCTACTCCTTCCACTGCATGCTCGTTGACAAGGGAGCACCGCGGTGGCTGATCAATCAGTTCTCGCTAAAGTCGCCGCCATCACTTGCTGTGTTCACTCTAGTTGACATGGCGTTTCAGCTGTTCGGTCGCGGCGCGCTCTTGAACGCTGTCTTGGTCAAGCGCAGTTGAGCCCCTGCAGGCCAGGGCTAGTGAGGAAATACCAGAGCGGCCAAATTGCTTCGATCCTGCGGCGGCTCGGCGATAAACGCGCCTGTGACAAACACGAGCAACGCACGGCGTTGCAGGATTTGGCTGCATGTTGCTCAACGGCTCCGGCCTTTCGACGCCACGCAGACGCGGCTCACCACTGCTTCGGCGACAACGCAGCAGCGTCATCCCTTGCAGCCCAGCTAAACAGCTGTTTGAGATTGCAAAATTGGTTCTGGAGATTGATGGTCAATTAGGGGATTTGGGTTCACGAAGAGGCGTGCAAGCTTGCCAGCTTCTTTATCGCTATGATGCCGTTTCATCACGGCGCGTCGCCCAACCTCACCCATCCTTGCCAAACTAGCAGGTCGTTGGCGTAGGCAATCAGCCATGGCGAACGCGAGCGCATCGACTGACCCCGCAGGGACAAGCCAGCCACTTTTTCCATCAACGACCAGTTCTGGAATCCCAGCGATATAAGTAGCTATAACCGGCCGCTTTAGAGCCATAGCCTCCATTAAAACTACCGGAAGGCCTTCGGCGCAACTGGCGTGGACGAGGGCACGAGATTGAAGCACGTGCGTTTTTACGTCGTCACTGCTGAGCCAGCCCGTCAGACGAACTTGGTCGGAAAGGCCGCCCTCAACAATTCTGCGCTCGACCTCTTCGCGTAAAGGTCCGTCGCCGATGATGGTCAGGTCGACGGCAATTCCCTGTTTTCGTAATTCGCTGGCCGCTTCCAACAGCAGCAGTTGCCCCTTCTCCCTACAAATTCTTCCTACGGCAACGAACTTGGGAGGCGCGATCCTGGAAAAACTAGCTGCAAAAAAGGTTGGTTCGAGGCCACAATGGATGACGAAAATCTTATGCCAGTCTTCGTGGCTCACCCACCTCATCAGCTGACTTTTCGTGAATTCGCTGACAGCGACAATAAAAGCCGCAAGCCGGACCTTCACATCCAATGCTTTAGACTGTGGTTCGTCGAACTCGTCGTAACCATGGATAGTCAGACTATAGGGGACGCCTCTGAGTACGTGCACCAGGGTGGCAACATCTGCGGTGTTGGTTCCAAAATGTGCGTGCAAATGTGTGAATTCAGTCCGATGCAGATAACCTGCCAACCAGCAGGCCTCGACGAAGTATGCAGCATGCTTCACGAAGCTTTTCCCGCTGCGCCGCCACATTGAATACGCTAATAACGCTGCCCGGGATGCTGCCGCAAAATTGGTTGCAATTTCTCGGACAAACGCACCGCAGAGTGTCGCGGATCCGAGGTCCAAAATAGTCAAAGTTTTGTTGGCCTCCAGCAGGTCAATCTCGTTCACAAAAGCCTCGCTCGCCTTGCGGACTGACACTCGCCCGACTTGCATGCCAAGGCGCTCTAAAGCAAGAATCTCCCGCCTGATGAAGGTGTGATTATTGTGAGGATATTGATTGACTAGATAAAGTACCGACGTCACGGACTGCTCCCTGCGTTCGATACGAGCAGTTTACTCATCATAGTGACGGAGGCGAAAATAACCGCAATAGTGGTTTACAGCGCAAAGTTGAGCCTATTGGCGATGCGGCAGGCAATGGTATCGCCAATCCATTAATGTGGCCGTATTCTCGTCGAGATGAGAACAGGACGCACACGCCGCAGAGTGGAATTTCGCGGCGGATATGGGATGTTTCTATTGGCGGTCATGCCGCGATCTGCGGAATTTGATGCTGACAGACCGAAATGAAAATTGCTGCTTCGAATTGACGGGTGGCGGCTTTCATGCGGCCCGCGAGATCTGAGCCTGAAGCCCACTCGCCCCGGGTGTGACAGGTGGGTGCTATCAAAAGCGCATCCACCGCTTGCATGTGGGGCCCGGAGCCGCCTGTCAGAAGTTGATGAGGCCGCCGGCGCTCCAAAGGTCGAGCCCTTCCAGATCGGCCAGTGCCGGCGCTCCCGCAACGTCAGCATCGTAGTGCTGGTACTTGAGATAGACCGTCATGGCAGCGCTATCGAGTTCCTGCGCCACGCCGCCGCCGTAGCGCCTCAGCTCGCTCGACGTGGCGCCATTGGCAAGTGCGCCGGGGCCGAGCTGGTCGTCATACTCGGCATAGTCGCCGTAGACGATCGTCGCACCGAGCGGCACCCACTTCTGCCTGATGCCGGACTTCACATACCAATGCTCGCCGTCCTTGGCCGGACCGACATTCACGCCGGCGTTGAAGACAGGGCGGCCGCCGTTGTCTTCGTGACCGTAAGCACCGTGCAGGAAAAGACCAGTCGCCAGATGCTGGACATAGCCACCGGCCTGGAAGAACGCGGAATGCTTGTCGGTCATCACTGCCGCACCGGTCGTGTTCTCGTCGGTCATCTCGGAGTAGCCGATGCCGAGCGAGACCTTGAACCCTGACAGTTCTCCTGCATAGCGGCCGGCAACCTCCCAGAAGTCGTCCTCGCCCCAACTGGCAGACCCGGAGAAGCCTCTAAACGATGGCGTGTCGTAGCGCACGCCATTCATCACGACACCGTTGCAGTCGCCGCCGATCGGCAGGTTCTGGGAGTAACAGAACGCCAGATTGCCCCACGTGACCGGCGGAGTGAGGTCGCCGTCACTGCGCAGGACAAACTGCGGAAAGCCCGCGAGGAACGTGTAGTTGTCGATGATCTGTGTGCCGGACTGGTCGGTGAACATGGCAACGCTCTTGGCGGCGTTGGCGAGCTTACCGGCGCTGACCTTGCCGTACTCTTTGCTGTCGACGTACCAGAACGTCATTTGCCCGTTCAGGCCCTGGGAGAAGTTGTCATTGTCCTGGTTCATCGCAGAGCCTCCCGAACGCGAGAACGGATTGTCGCTCAGGTTCTGCAACCGGATCGTGTGACCCGCCGTCCAACCTGGAGCGATGACGGCTTGTCCGCTGAACTTTATGTGCGTCGCTTGCGTCGGCCCCATCCCATGGAGGTATGCATTCGTCTCCTTGCCGTCATCCCAGACTGTCATTTCCTGGGCGATGTAACCGGAGATGGTCAAGGAAACCTTGCGGGTGCCCTTGCGTGCGGTGGTGGCTTCCAGCTCGGCGATCCGTTCTTCGAGATCGCTGCAACAGCCGGCCCCAAGATCAGCGCCCATTGCCGTCAAAGCCGTAGCGCCAAAAATTGTCATTGCCAGCAAAGGCGCAGCTGCAAGGCGTATCGTTGCGATCGTCACCGGAAATCCCCCTGCGATTTGAAACGAATCAATTCTACTGGATGCTCCTTACTCAGATCGTGTGCGTCCGCGTTTTGCCTCGTATAGCGCGAGTGCTTGCCCAGTCACGATGGCGCCATCGGCGACTCTGCTCCGGGACTGTACCGATCGACAGCCGTCTCGCCGATGCGGCAATTTTCATTGCCCGGCAGCTGCTCCCGTCCGATAGGATCGCCTTGAGATCAGCCAGCGAGGTTTGAAAATGGCAGGCGACCCGAACTACGCGGAACGGCTGGAAAACAGGCGCCACGTCGATGCCGCCCGCGGCTTTAAAGTGCACGCCACGATCTTTGCGCTGGTCGTTCTGGGACTGGCGCTCGTCAATCTGTTGAGCGGTCCGCCGTACTGGTTCCAGTGGGTGCTGCTCGGTTGGGGAGCAGGCGTTGCCGCGCATGGCTTCTCGGTCTACCGCAACCGCAACAAGCGTGTTACTCCGGCGGAACGCAGCAAGCTTGGCTCCGACTGACGCGCCTTAAACACGTGCCGCCTGCATACTGCTCGCCTTGCTACGTTTTTGGCTCGGCCGGACGGCGCAGCAGGTAGGTATCCATGACCCAGCCGTACTGTTTTCTGAGCTTGGCGCGGGCCTCTACGATGTCGCCGATCACGTCGTCTAGCGCACCGGCGATCAGGCGCTCATCGGGGCCGCCGAGGGCAGCGCCCCAGTAGATGGTAAGCCCTTGCCCCAGGAGTTCGCGGCAGGCAAGTTCGCCGTCCAGCATCACGACGACACTGACGCCCGGGGCCGGCATGCCCTGCTCCCGTAGCTGCCGGCCGGTCGTGACCAGGATCGGCTCGCCGATATCATTCAGCCCGATCCTGTGGCGCGCAGCCAGGATCTGGATGCTGCTGATGCCGGGCACGATTTCGATCTCAGGCGCGTCATCCATGCCGGCCAATGCGCGGGTGACCACACGCAATGTGCTGTCGTAGATGGCCGGGTCGCCCCAGACCAGAAATGCGCCGCAGCCGTCCGCGGGGACATGACGGTGAAACGCCTCGCGCAGCAACACTGCGCGCGCTTCGTGCCAGGCATCGACGCCTTCAAGGTATCTGGCGTTCGTCTCGCGCGGCGGATTGCCGATGGCGATGAGCGAGACATCTTTGCGCGTCGCGTAACGGTCCAGGATCGCCTGGCGCACGGCGATGAGTTCGGCTTTGTCATCTCCCTTGTCGAAGACGAAAAAGGCATCGGCTGCGTTGATGGCTGTGACCGCCTGCATCGTGACGAAGGCCGGATCGCCGGTGCCGATGCCGATCAGCAGAATGCGTCTCACGAAGAAGCGTCCGCTGGCTGCGTTTGCGGGCTGTCCGGCGCGGCCGTAGATGTTGCCGTCGCAGCCGGCGGTGAGGGCGACGTCGCGGCTTCAGCCGGTGCCGTTGCGCCGGCTGCGCTTGCCGCAGCTACGTTGCGCTTCGGCGGCGTAAGTGGCGTCGGTTTCATGCGGTTACTGTGCAGCAGTTTGACACCTGCAGACAGTCCACCAACGACCTCGAGCTTGAAGCGCTCCGCGTCGCGGCGGCGAATGTCCTCGACGATCTCCGCCGCCTCGGCTTCGCTGGCGCCGACGGCCTTGAGCGCCATGCCGCCGAGAACCAAAGCGCTCTCGAACGTCTCGCGCATCTGTAGATCGACGCCCTGCTTGATCAGTTCCAAAGCGTGCTCGCGATCGAACGATCGCACCAGCAGCTGCGCATTGGGGAACTCCGCCTTCGCCAGCTCGACGATCTTGTCGGTCGCATCCTTCTTGTCGACGCAGATGCCGATGGCGCGTGCCGAGGCGGCCCCCGATGCGTGCAGCACATCGAGCCGCGTGCCGTCGCCGTAGTAGACCTTGAAGCCGAACTCCTCGGCGCTGCGGATCATCTCGGTGTCGGTATCGATGATGGCGACATCCACGCCGCGCGCCAGCAGCAGCTGGCTCATCACCTGGCCGACGCGGCCGAAGCCGATGATCAACACCGTGCCCTTGAGATCGTCCGCCTCGTCAATCCCATCCATCGAGGCGGCCTTGGTGGGCAGGTAGCGCAATCCGAGAACGAGCAGCGGCGTCAGCGCCATCGACAGGATGACGGTTGCCGACAGCGCTGCGTTCGTGGGGCCATCGAGGATGCCGGCCTGAACGCCAGCCGCGTACAGCACGAAGGCAAACTCGCCACCCTGCGCCATCAAGGCTGCGCGGTGCGTCGCCTCGTTGGCGCTGGAGCGGAACACCACCGCCACAAGCCAGATCGCAAGGGCCTTCAACGTCATGTAGACGGCCACGCTCGCCAGAATGGTGCGCCACTCGCGCGCCATCAGGCTGAGGTCGAGCGTCATGCCGACGCTGAGGAAGAACAAGCCGAGCAGCAGGCCCCGGAACGGCTCCACGTCCGCTTCCAACTGATGCCGGAAGCTCGATTCCGACAACAGCACGCCGGCCAGGAATGCGCCCATGGCCGCTGAAAGACCACCGACTTGCATCAACAGTGCAGAACCTAGGACGACCAACAGCGCCGCCGCCGTCATGATTTCGCGGGCGCGGACGCTGGCCAGCAAACGGAACAGCGGGTTGAGAAGAAAGCGGCCGGCCACGATCAGGATCGCAACTGATCCGAGCGCCAAGGCGATCGGCTGCCATCTGAGCCCCGCCTCCGACTGGATCGTCGGGCTAAGGAACGCAACGACGGCCAGCAACGGGACGATCGCCAAGTCCTCAAGCAGAAGGATCGAGACGATCTTCTGTCCGGCCGGGGTCGAGGTTTCGCCGCGCTCCTCGATCACCTGCAGCACAACCGCGGTCGACGTCATGACGAAGCCCATCGCCGCCACGAACGCGACGGCCGGTGTGAAGCCGTAATAGATTCCCGCTACCGTCAGGATCGCACCGGCTGCGGCGACCTGAGCCAGACCCAGTCCAAAAATCTGCTTGCGCAGGCCCCATAATCGCGAGGGCATCATCTCCAGGCCGATGATGAACAGCAACATCACGACGCCGAGTTCGGCGACATGCAGAATGGACTGTCCGTCGGTGAAAAGACGCAGGCCGAACGGGCCAATCGCAACGCCCGCCGCCAGATAGCCCAACACGGAGCCAAGCCCGAGCTTTTTGAACAGCGGCACGGCGATTACGGCAGCTGTCAGTAGAGCGACCACATGCCCAAGGTCGCCCCCCGTCGTTTCCGCCGCCATTCAAGCCTCCGCAAGATCCGCTGATACCAAGCAGCTATCATACACGGCTCACTGCGTGCACCAACCGGGCGCGGCGTGGCGCCGCCGTGCATGCCGCGTGGTTAATTCCCCGGCTTCGCCTGGTCGCGGCGCCAGGCGTCGATGCGTTCCATCAGCCAGCTCCACGCTACCTGCTCCCGCTCGCCCGCGGTCTTGGCGATGGCGATGTCGAGATACTTCAGTTCGGCTTCGACTTTCTCCGGCGGCAACATCTTCAGACGCGTGACCAGCACGGCGCATTCGATGACCGCCGCCTGGGCGCGATTGAAGCCCTCAAACGGCGCGTGCGTGGCCTGATGCACGATGCGGCAATGAAAGCGCGGACGCTGCTCGTCTTCGGTGACGCTTTTGACCTCGAGTTCCCAGTGCGTCAGCGCCTCGGCGAGACGGACACCGCGCACGCGGTCTGCCGCGATCAGCGGCCAGTCGCGCCGTCCCGTGATGCAGCCGGCGAACACGCGCACGTCGTCGGTGTGGCTGGCGACCGCGAATGGCACGGTGCGAAGATTGTCCAGCGTCCGCGACGGCTGGAATGGGGCGACGATCCATCCATTGCCGTCAGCGATCAGACCCAGTGGAGCAATGTGCGACACGCCGCTGGCGTCGATAGTGGTGACAATGGTCTCTACGATACGGGGCATTCAGGCTCCTCCCGAGCGCTGTCAGCGAGAGCGAGCACCGGCACGACCAACAAGCGGGCTGCCGCCGGCATCTGACCGTGTGGACCCGAGCAGTTGTGCCAGCTTCACTTCTTCGCCAGGCCCAATCACGAGCCAATTGAGGTTGGCGCGCGTGGCTATGGCCGCAAAAATGGCATCGACGACGCCATCGCGCGCCAGATCAAATGCCGACGCGCTTTCGGCCACGTTGCGCGATTTGACGAGCACGATGTCAGAACAGCGAAGCCGCTCGGCCAGGCGGGCGGCGAGGCCATCCGATGTAATCGACCAATCGGCCGGGATTTCGTTATCGCCGTCGCACATCTTGTGGGGCAGCCAGACCGGGATCTTACCTTTGCGCCAGATCGCGCGCATCGACGCCACGCTGTCCGCGCCCATCAGGCGCGGCTGCAGGTCCATCAACAGCTCGGCCGTTTGATGCATCGCCAGGATGGCCATACGGTGCGCGGCTTCGTCGGAAAACTGATAGTCGCTCTGGGCGCGCCGCACCGTATCGGCGAACAGCCCGCCGCCCGGCACGATGACGAGACGGCGGCTGGCCCGCGCCACGATATCGAGCGCGCCGCCGATGCGGTCGTTGTCGACGAGGCTACCGCCCACCTTGACGATCAGCGGCGGCGGGACTTTGACTTTCTGGATCTGCTCCTCGGCCATTAACGTGCGCTGCCTGTGATACGGGGCCGCGTGATGTCGACGCCGCGGATCGGTCCGCGCTCCAGCTTCTCGACACGTACGCGCACCGACGAGATGCGTTTGTCGTTGAGCAAGCGTGCGCAGATCCGCTCGGCAAACGTCTCGACCAGTTCGATGTGACCTGCTCCGGAAATTTCGTCGATGGCATCAATGATGTCAGTGTAAGACGGCACCTCGACCATCTCGTCTCGCGTTGCATGAACGCCCTGCGCGAGATACGCGTCTACGGTAAGCCGGACTTTTTGCGTCGTGCCATGCTCTTCTGCGTAGACCCCGATGTGGCAGTCGATCACATAGTCTCTGACGAAAATCGCATCGCCACTCATGATGCCAGTGCCTCCGGGCCCGCAAACTGTTGTGTCTCTGCCCGGCCCTTCAGAGCGCGCGCGACGGCGCGCGTCGAAATGACGTCGAGAGCGCCTTGGCGCTGGCTACCAGTACAAAGCGCGCCGCGAAACCCCAAAATGTCGGGCGCGAGCATGCGCAACGGCGCGATATGTTCGAGCCTCAGCGAGCCGGCAAGTCCGGCAAACAACGCATTGGCCCGCACCATGGCGACGAATTGCGCCATCTGGCCGTGGGTCATGTGTTCAACGATGGCCCCGCTGGATTTGCCCGCGGTATCCAGCAGCACGCCAGCGAAGCCGGCAGCGGTCATGTTTGCGATGAGAGAGAAATCTGGTTCGAGATCCGCAAACATCACGGCGACCAGGCGGCTGCGGCCGAGATCGAGCCGGCCAAGCTCGGCGATTGCGGCCTTGGCTTCCGTGCCGGGAAACAATCCGACCTTGACGTAATCGACGCCCGTTCCGGCCATCGTCTGTGCCGCGCCGCAAAGCGCTGCCGCCTCGCATGGCAGATCGCCGACGGTGGCGCTGACCGGGATCTGAGCGGGAATCGCGCGGCGCACAGCCGCCACGACTTCGAGGGGCAACGCCCCTAGCGCGCCGGACGCCGGCTCTTTGCAATCGATGATGTCTGCGCCCTCGGCCAACGCCAAGCGCGCCTCATCCTCGTTCCTTACACTGGCAAGGAAGCGGATGTGCCGGGGATTGCCCATGCAATCAGGTCTCACGCGTCATGAAATATGCGTCTCTGCTCGGCGCGGACCTTTTCTGGGTCCGAACGATCCTCAGGCGAAAGCCGTACGGCCTCGTCCTGAACGAGTGTTGCAGAGCCCCCGGACAGACGCAAGATACGCGTACCCAGCATCACCGCCTCTGTGCGGTCGTGCGTCACGAAAAGCACTGTCGTCGGGCGCCGGTGCCACAAATCCATGAGCAATTGCCGCAGATCCCGAGCCGTCGGATCGTCGAGCGAAACGAACGGTTCATCCATCAGTAGAATGTCGGGCTCCAGCACGAAGCCTCGCGCCAGCGCAACGCGCCGTTGCATGCCAAGCGACAGCCGTTCCGGATAGGCCGACGCGTAGGCCGTCAGGCCAACACGGGCCAGCATGTCCGGGACGCGCTCTTGGCGTGGGTCGCCCGGCGGCAGGACGAGCGAGATGTTTTCTTCTACCGTCCGCCAAGGCAGCAGGCGTGGCGACTGGAAGATGTAGCCGATCGTCGGCGCGGCGGTGCCTAAGTCGATTTTGCCTTCGAACTCGCGATCGAGACCGGCAATGACATTCAGCAGGGTCGACTTTCCGCAGCCTGATGGCCCTGTCATCACCACGAACGAGCGATGCTCGATAGCGAAGGCGATATCGCGCAGCACCAGGTGCGCCTCGCGATTGGCGACGGGCGGGAAAATCTTGCGATCGACGTTGACGCGGTAGGGCTCGCTCACCGGCGCCATCTGTTCACCCGGGCTTCGATTGGTTGCAGGATACCCATCTCGATGATCTGCACGACGATGATGAACGACACCGCATACGCCAGGATCATCGACACGTCGAAAAGCTGGAATGCGGTATGCAGCTGGAAGCCGACGCCGTTTGACCGGCCAAGCAGTTCCACGACGAGCACGATCTTCCACACAAGCGACAAGCCGGACCTGGCGGCGGCCGCGAAGAATGGTGCCAGCTGCGGCAGCGTCACGTGACGCAGCGTCTTCCACCAACCGAAGCGGTAGATCTGCGCCATTTCGTTGAGATCGCGGGACAGCGACCGGGCGCCCTCGCGAACGGTGACGGCAACGTTGGGGATCTTGTTTATCGCCACGGCCAGCACCGCTGCCGTCTCCGTCAGTCCGAACCAGACGTAGCAGAGGATGATGATCACGAGAGCCGGCAGGTTGAGAAAGAAGATCAACCAGCTGTCGAACAACTTGTCGGCCAGTTTGCTCTTGCCCAGCGCCAAGCCCAGCGCCGCGCCGATCAGCATGGCCACGAAGAAGCTCACCACCACGCGCGCCAGCGTCATGCCGACATGGAACAGCAGATTGCCGGTGCGGATCTCCTGCACGAGCGTGTGCCAGACCTGCAGCGGCGTGGGCAGGTGGCGATGATCGATAAGGTTGGCGGCCACGTCCCAGAAGATCAGGAAGATCAGCAGAGAACCAAGTGACCACGCGAGCCGCGCCAGCCAGGCGTTATTGGCGGAAACGTGGGCTGCGCTAGCTCGTAACGTGGAATAGTTCAGCATCGAACTGTGTACCGTGTCCTACGAGTTCCTGGTCGCCGACGTCGATGAGAACGCTCATAAGTTTTTGAGCGGCCTCGGTTTCCGGCCTGCCCCACGGCGTGGGTATGCCAGACCTGTAGAACTGGGCAATCGAATTCAGTTCGCCGTCTGAAGTAGGCTTAATAAGCGGCCGCAACCGTTCCCAAGCCTCATCCGACTGCTGCAATATCTGGTTGCCTTGCTGCATGCTTTTGAGGAAGGCGGCGATCGCCGGACCCTTGACCTTTTCGGTCTCCTCTTTCCAAACGAAACCCACCATTGGGGGGACCGGACTGACACCGAGATCCTTCAGCACCGAATCCATGCGCAGCAGTTCCACATAACCTTCACTCGAAAGCCGCGCGGCATAGGTCCAGAAGTTGAGCACGCCGTCGAGGCGGCCGCTGCGCAGCTCTTCTGACAGCAGCGGTGCGGTGCCGAACGTGGGCGTGGTGATATCGGCGATATCTTTGCCCAGGGTCTTGCGTGAATAGCCCCGCAGCAAAAGCCAGCTCTTGTCGATAGACGACCCCGCGACGCCGAGCTTCTTGCCCGCCAGGTCTTCGAATTTCTCAACCTTGCCGCCCGCCGGCACCATGATCGCGCCCAGCGCCGACGAGAACGGCGCGAATTTAAGCTTTACGCCCATGCCGCGCTGACGCATGGCCCAGGTCCAGTCGCTGACGATTATTTCGGCGCCGCCTGCAAGCAGCGCAATGGGGCCCGCCTGATTGGTCGCAACTTCGAGGGTGTCCAACTGCAAGCTGTTGGCTTTGTCGATTTGCTTGTCACGAACGGTATCCAGAAGCCAGCTCAACGAGCCAAATTTAACCGAGGCCACCTTCAGCGTCTGCGTTGCTTGTGCCGAGCTCACCCACGAGAACCGGGAGAGCGCGAGCGCCGCGGCCGTGCCAAGCAAAAGCTCCCGGCGGTCGATCATGGTTTCGTCCCGGCCTCAGCTTTGAGCATACGGTTTTTAGCAATCCACTTGATCACGTTCTGCCAGGACACGTCGGTGTTTCCTTGCATGACGGCCTTCATGGTACGGACCTTGTTGTTCGTCAGATCGAACTCGCGCAGCGTGACGTTCGTCAGGGACTCGGATGCCTTGTCGAAGACACCGGTAACCACGACATCCGCCCCGAGCTTTTTGGCCAGATCCGGTTCGCACTGACACTTGTAGAGGGGAGATGCCGCCTGCAGCTCCGCGTCGATGCCTTTGACTTCGATCATCTCGTAGCGGCCGCTGGCTTTCATCAGCTCCCCAAGCTGCTTTGTCGCCTCGACGAGGCGTTCTTTTTCGAAATCATCGGCCTCGCGCGGTGCGCCGAAGAAATCTTCCTCGCGGACCTGGAAGATTATCTCGAATGGCAGCACGGCAGCCTTCTGTGCGGCGCTCGCTTGCCCTGCAAGGCAGACGAGCCCCAACAGGGCCGCCACGGCTTTGATGATCATTCATGTCCTCCGATCGGCGCGAGGCCCTTCTCTGGGAACCTCTTGCAAGCCATATAGAATGATAGCCTGTAACGTGTGATACCAGACCGCAAGTAGCAAGCGTGTGCCGATGCTACAAGCCTCACGGACCAATAACATTCCCGCGAGGTCACCCTGACTAAGCTTGACAATCCGCTCGGGAAAGTTTGGCATGTAACAAAGTAACATCGGATGAACCGATGTACGACCGGCAGCGCTAGCAAGCCGCTGCACAAGGAGGAGACTATGAGCTTTGGTATCGGCGCGCTCTGCCGCCCGATCACGTGCGTTGTGCTTTGCACTGCCGTTATGTTGACGTC
The DNA here is from genome assembly GCA_030655135.1 of Hyphomicrobiaceae bacterium. GTDB lineage: Bacteria > Pseudomonadota > Alphaproteobacteria > Rhizobiales > Hyphomicrobiaceae > JAKAXS01. Next base: position 205,814 of record JAURWC010000042.1, read on the forward strand.
TCTTCCCGCGAAAACTGGCGCACAAGAGGCGCCGCCTCCGCCGCAGTCCGAACCGCCCGCCGCTGCTCCATCCGACCAGCCCGCTGCTAGCGAAAAGGCCCCCGACGCCACGCAAGCCGCAGAGCCGGCAGCCGCAGGATCCGAGGCGGACGAGAAAGCCAAGGGAGAGCGTGAGCGCGCGGCTGCCAAGCCGATGCCGGGCGCCGAAAAGATCAACATCGTCCTGATCCGCGAGTTGCATGACCGAGCGCCGCCTCTGTCGCTTCTGGATATCCCACCAGCCGACGACGGCATTGCGGGTGCCAAATTGGCGATCCAGGACAACAACACCACCGGCCGCTTCATGAAGCAGGAGTTCGTTCTCGACATCGTCGAAAGCGACAAGCCCGAAGTGCTGGCCGCGGAGGCTGTAAAGCGTGCCGATGGCGGCAACGGCTTTTTCGTCCTCGACGTTCCGCCCAAGACCGTCCTGGCTATCGCCGACGCCCTGAAAGATAAGGACGCGGTCGTGTTCAACGCCGGTGCGCCGGACGACGATCTGCGGGAGGAGAACTGCCGCACGAACGTCAAGCACACGGCGCCGGCCCGCTCGATGCTCGCCGATGCGCTCGGCCAGTACATGGCCTGGAAGCGCTGGTCGAAATGGTTTCTGATCACCGGCCCGCAGCCGGAAGACAAAGCCTTCGCCGACGCCATCAAGCGCGCTGCCAAGCGCTTTGGCGCGCGCATCGTGGAAGAGCGCAATTTCGCCTACGAGCCGGGTGGCCGGCGCACGGACGGCGGCTTCGAACAGGTGCAACAGCAGATCCCCAGCTTCACGCAGAAGGCGCCGGAGCACGACGTGCAGGTCGTTGCCGATGAGGGCGGCTTGTTCGGCGAGTATTTCCCGTATCGCACGTGGGACGCAAAGCCCGTGATCGGCACCGCGGGGCTTTACCCCACGTCCTGGCACCCGGCCATGGAGCAATGGGGTGCGACGCAGTTCCAGAACCGCTTCAAGCGCATTTCCGGCCGCACGATGCGCGCACGCGACTATGATGTGTGGACCGCCGTCCGTGCCGTGGGTGAAGCCGCCACGCGCAAGAAGTCGTCGAATGTGAAGGACCTGATCGGCTACATGCGCGCCCCGGAATTCGAGATTGCGGCGTTCAAGGGTCAGAAGCTGACGTTTCGCGCCTGGAACGGCCAGCTGCGCCAGCCCATCCTGCTGACCACGGCCAAGCTGCCGGTGACGGTGTCGCCGCAGCCGGGCTTTCTGCATCAACTTACCGAACTCGACACCCTCGGCATCGACAAGCCCGAAACCAAATGCACGGCCTACGCTACGCCCTGAACCGGGCTGCCGGCCGCTCGTATCATTCCCACCGCATCACGCCCATCACGATCAAGGAGCGTATCACAGTGAAAAGACTATCCCTCGCCATCGCACTCGCAGGATCGGCCTTGATGGCCGCGGCCGGCTCAGCCCAGGCGGTGACGGCCTTCGTGTCCAACGAGAAGGACAACACGATCACCGTCATCGACATGGAAAAGATGGAGGTGACGAAGACCATCAAGGTGGGGCAGCGTCCGCGCGGCATCATCCTGACGAAGGATGGAAAGTGGATCCTCGTCTGCACCAGCGACGACAACCGCATCGAGGTCTATGACGCCAAGACGTACGAGAAGGTGAAAATTCTCCCGTCAGGCCCGGACCCTGAGCTGTTCGTGCTGCATCCGTCCGGCAACCCGCTCTATGTCGCCAACGAAGACGACAACATCGTTACCGTGGTCGATATCCAGACCGGCAAGGTTCTGGCCGAAGTACCGGTCGGCGTTGAGCCAGAAGGCATGGGCGCAAGCCCGGACGGCAAATATATCGTCAACACGTCGGAAACGACGAACATGGCGCACTTCATCGATACCAAGACCAACGAGACGGTCGAGAACATCCTGGTCGACTCGCGCCCCCGCGTCGCCGAGTTCACGGCCGACGGCAAGCAGGTCTGGGTCAGCGCCGAGATCGGCGGCACGGTCTCGATCATCGATCCGGCTGAGAAGAAGGTCATCCACAAGATCACCTTCGAAATACCCGGCGTCAGCAAGGATGCCATTCAGCCCGTCGGCGTGCGCATCCTCAACGACGGCTCCAAGGCTTTCGTCGCCCTTGGGCCGGCGAACCGTGTGGCCGTGATCGACACCAAGACGTTTGCCGTCGAGAAGTACCTGCTCGTTGGGCAGCGCGTCTGGAACCTCGGTTTTACGCCCGATCAGAAGTTCATGGTGACGACGAACGGCACGTCCAACGACGTTTCCATCGTCGATGTGGCAAACCTCAAGGTGATCAAGTCGATCCCGACGGGCCGTTACCCTTGGGGCGTGGTGATCGCGCCCTGAGCTGAAACGTCAGTCAACACGGCAAGCCTGTTGCAAGCAAGCTTGGGCGCGTCTTCAGGAGGGACGCGCCGGTGTCCAACAAGGAATGAAGATGTCTAAATCCACACTCGCGCTTGCAGCCACGCTGCTCACCACTCTCGTGCCAGCCACCGCGTCGGCCGAAGGCTTTCTCGCTGGCCGGCTGGAAAAGCTGCCCGATCTCGTCATCGGCCTGGGCGATGGCGGCTATGAGACTTCGAAAGACACCTACGAGTTGACGACCGGCAAGGGCTACCGCCTCTGGCTGAAGGCGACCGGCAAGAAAGAATGTGCGTTCGTCGCTCCGGACTTTTTCCAGCACGTCTGGTTCCGCAAGATCGAAGTGAACAAGGTCGAGATCAAAGCCTCTGCGTTTCACGAGATCGAGTTTGAACGCGAAGGCGAAGCGGAACTGTTCTTTACCCCTATCAAGCCGGGCGAGTACACCTGGGGCTGCAAAGGCCTTGAAGACAAGGGCCTGACGGGCAAAATAACAGTCAAATGATTGGAGCATCCGTGCTGCAGCAAGCACCAGAGACGGAAGCACAAACGCTGGTCGTGAATGGGGTCAGTCATCGGTTCGATGACTACCTCGCTCTCGACAACGTCTCGCTGAGCGTGCCGCGCGGCGCCTTCACGGTACTGCTGGGCCTCAACGGCGCCGGCAAGTCCACTCTGTTCTCACTCATCACGCGCCTCTACGACAACGTCTCGGGTGAAATCCGCATTCTCGGCAACGACGTGCGGCGCCGCCCGACAGCAGCGCTGCAACGCCTCGGCGTCGTGTTTCAGAGCCGCACGCTGGACCAGGATCTGACGCTGAAGCAAAACCTGATGTATCACGCGGCGCTGCACGGTATCGCGCGGCGCGAAGCCAAAATCCGCTGCCAGGAGGCGCTGGAACGCGTCGGCTTGGCGGACCGTCAGAATGAAAAGGTTCGCAACCTGTCGGGCGGTCAGGCGCGCCGCGTCGAGATCGCCCGCTCGCTGCTGCACCGCCCCGGTTGCCTCCTGCTCGATGAGCCGACGGTCGGGCTCGATATCGGCTCGCGCGAGAGCGTCGTCGGCATCGTCCGCAAGCTCGTGGCCGAGCAGGATCTCGGCGTGCTGTGGGCCACGCATCTGATCGACGAGATCGCGCCCACGGACCAGATCGTGGTGCTGCATCGCGGCAAGGTGCTGTTCACCGGCACCGTCCCAGAATTCCTGGCCAAGACGGGCAGCGACAACGTCCGCGCGGGCTTCCGCTCCATTACCGGCACCGCCCACGGAGACGACCAATGACCACCGCCGCCCTGCCAGCCGGCACCATCGCCGAGGAGCCGGATCGCCTTGGCTTCGGCGGCTACGTCACGTGCCTGCTCGGCATCGTGTGGCGCGAGGTGATGCGCTTCCTGCATCAGCGCGAGCGGTTTTTCTCTGCCCTCGTGCGCCCGCTGATCTGGCTTTTCATTTTCGCCGCCGGTTTCCGGCAGGTGCTCGGCGTCTCGATCATCCCGCCCTATTCAACATACGTGCTCTACGAGACGTTCGTCATGCCCGGCCTCGTCGGCATGATCCTGCTGTTCAACGCCATGCAGTCATCGCTGTCGATGGTCTATGACCGCGAGACTGGCGCCATGCGCACGCTGCTCGTCAGCCCGTTCCCGCGCTCGTTCCTGCTACTGTCGAAGCTGCTGGGCGGCGTCTTCGTGGCGTTGCTGCAGGCGTACACGTTCCTCGTCATCGCGCGCCTGTGGGAGGCTTGGACCTGGAGCAGCCAGGATTCGATCCTGACCAACATTGCCGCCACTTGGCAGCAGTTCGGCGTCGTCGATCCGCATTTGTCGGGCTACCTTACCGTGCTGCCCGCACTCATCCTCTCCGGCCTGATGCTCGGTTCGCTTGCGCTCTTCATGTCGTCCGTCATCAAGCAGTTGGAGAACTTCGCGGGCGTGATGAACTTCGTCATCTTCCCGATGTTCTTTGCCTCCTCGGCGCTGTACCCGCTGTGGCGCATCAAGGAAAGCAGCGTGCTGCTGTATGAGATCTGCCGGCTCAATCCCTTTACGCACGCGGTGGAACTGATCCGTTTCGGCCTCTACGGCCAGATTGGCCCGCCCGTCGAACAGGCGGCCCAGGCCGCGGCGGACGGCTGGAGCTTCGCTGTCGTCAACGGCATCGACCTCACCCATCTTTACGTCGTCGTCGGTTGCACCCTGTTCTTCCTCGGCGCCGCCGTATATGCCTACAATCCTTCAAAAGGCCTGATCGGCCGCCGTGGCGGCGCAGGCGCAGGAGCCTGAACATGCAAGCAAGCAAACTCTCGATGCGTAAAACGCTACTGGCAACCGTCGCGGTTATCGCCGTGTCGGCCGCACCCTGCTTCGCCCAAGGTGCCGCGAACCCGGGTGCTGCTGCGCCGCAGGCAGCCCAACCGGCACCCAAGCCGCCCGGCACGCCTGGTGCAAGCGCCGATACGGCGGCCGATGCCGCTACAGTTGCGGCATCCGAGAGCGACTGGCCCTGCGTTCAGGTCAAGGTGAACAAGATCGACTCGGCTGCCGTTTGGGACGGCCCGCCGGTAGACGACCTCAAAAGCAATTCAAACGACGATGCGCTCAGCAAGGTGCTGGCCACTTCGGTCAGCCGCCGCACGCCGATGCCTGACGTCGAAAAGGCAATCGCGGAGTATGCCAAGAGCATTCCTGAGGCTGAGCGCGACGCAAAGCTGACGCTGCTCTTCTCCAGCGTGCTGGACACGGCCAACACTCAGCGCTCCTCCATCGTCAGTGGTATCGAGCGCTATCAGAAGCGCCAGCGCAGCAACGCCAAGGAGATTGAGACGCAGGGTTCCGCAATCGCCGACCTTGAGTCGAAGGCGCCTTCAGACCTGACGCAGCCGACGCCGGAACTCGATGCCGCGCGCGAGAAGTACGATTGGTTTGCCCGCGTCTTCCAGGAACGCCAGGGCAACATTCCGATCGCGTGCGAATTGCCGACGCTGATCGAGCAGCGCGTGTTCGCTGTTGCCCGCGCCATTCGCGCGCAGATGAAGAGCTGATCTGTTGGCATCAAGGCCGTCGCGAAGTACGCGGCGGCCTGATTGCGTCGCTGACGTCTAGCTCTGGAGCCTCTGCCGCTACTGCGGTGAGCTTGCGACAGACGTGAGATCGTTGCCGGCTTCTTGCCAGCCGTCGGTGCCTTCCGGGTACCACGCGACGTCCTTGAAGCCCCACTCCATGGCGCGCTTGGCCGCGTTCCACGACATCCAGCAATCGCGCAAGCAGAAGAATAGCAGCGGCTTGCCGGGCTCTGCTGTGGTCAGCTTGTTTAGCGTCGCGCGGAAATAGTCGTCGACGCCTGCGGGGGTGGCGCCGTAGCCGACATTCGGCACCCAATGTGCGCCCGCGATCGTGTCGTGCTTGGGATCGATCCACAGCGTCCCGGCCGGAAGGTTGGCGGGCTTCGGGGGCTTGGGAAAAACGTCGATGAAGATGGCCTGCTTCTTTTCAAGCAGCTTTTCGGCTTCCAGTGTGTCGACGACTTTCGCACCGGCCAGCGTCTTGGGAACGGGCTTGCGGTAGTCGTCCATGCGGTAACCGGGTGGCTCGGGGGGCGCCTCACCTGGAGCTGGGGCAACGCGAAGCTTGGCGTGATCTGGATCTTCTGCGGTGGCAGCCAAAGCGCTGCATATTAGAACGAGGAGGCAGGCCGCGATCGATCGAACCAGTGACGGAAGCATGGCGCGCGCCTCAAACCACTTCGATGATGAAGTGGTGACGCGCGCCATCCGTCATGGTGCGGCAGCCGCAGGTGGCTGGGCGGGGGCTGCGGGAGCAGCGTCCGCGGGAGGAGGCGTTGTCGGTGCCGGAGCCGCCATTCCCATTGGGGGTGCCCCATCGGTGAAGCCCTGCGAAACGCCGCGCTTCGGCGCGACAGGCTCATCCTTCTCGGGCGGTGGGGGCACGATCTGCGTACGTGGCTCGGTTACGATCCGATCCTGCTCGTCGATCAGCGGCACGCCGTAGTCCAGAAGCACCTTGTCGATGTCCGGCTGACGCTTGGAGATCACCTGATTGAGCTGACGCTTCCAGGCCGAGTCCGTCTGGCGCACGCCCATCGTGATGCGGAATTCCGTGCGCGCGTTCTTGTCTTTGAGAAGCGGTACAACCGTCAGCTTGTCACCGCCACGCGTCGCGTAGTAGCCGGCCATCGGCCCCCAGATAACAGCAGCATCGATTTCGCCCTTACGGACGTCTGCGATCATTTCTTCGGCTGGCGATTCATAGCGCCGGTCAACGATAAACCGGTAGCCCTTCGCCTGCGCCATCAATCCGGCCCGGGCGACGAGGTCACCAGACGGCGCACCGATCTGAATGCCGATCTTCTTGCCCTGCATTTTGGGATCAGTCAGCGTCTCCACGCCGTCCAATCCGACGCCGGGCTTGAATACGATGGCGTACGTCGAGCGGTAGTAATGGTTGGTGTTGAGCACCAGTTCTTCGCCCTGCACGGTGCCGATGATGATATCGCACCGCTTGGCCGCCAAAGTCTGGCGAACGAAGCCCATCGAACTCGGAAGGTAGCGGTATTCGGTCTTTAGCTTGAGCTCGTCGGCGATGATCTCGGCGATCTTGTTCTCGAAGCCTTCGCCCTTGTTATTGGAAAAGGGCATGTTCGCGGGGTCTGAGCAAACGCGCAGAACCTTGCGATTGACGAGGTCGGCATAGTTGCCTTCGGCTGCCTGAGCGGTGCCGATACCGCTCAGACTGCCTGCAACGAGTGCCACCAACATCGTGATGGACTTGTGCATGATGACTTTCCTGATGAGGGGAGGAAGAAGGCGCTGATGCGCCCTATTCCATGCAGCTCTTTTCGAACTCTTGCGCTTCCTTCGTCTTGGCAACGCGCTTTTTCACCCAAGCCTGGCCGGATTTCAGCGCGCCGTCGGCGCGAGCCTTAAGGTAGGTGTAGAGGTCGTCGACGTAGCACATGACATTCGGGTTCGGAGCGAATGCGGGCATGACGCCACCTGCAGCCTGACGGCCGCTGGACACGGTTTCCTTGAACTGATCGTAGGTCATCGTTTTCAGGCTGTCGGCGAGTGCAGGAGCAAACGTCGAGCCCAGGCCGTTCGGACCGTGACACACGTGGCATTCCGAATGATAGCGCTTGAAGCCTTCATAGGTGGCCCAGTCGACCGTTCCATCTTCCGAAATGCGATAGGTCGGCTCGCCGCTATCAAGAACCCAACGGCTCTCTGACCAGGTGGCGCCTTCCTTGGCGCTTTTGCCGGGCTGGGTCTTAGGGTCGACTGTCGAAGGGCCGCCACCTTCCTTCTGCTTGTTGGAGCCGGCCTGACCGGAGCCAGCAGTGCCCGCCGCGGGGGCAGCGTCTGGTGCAGGAGCTGCGGCGGGAGCCGTTTCTGCAGCCGGCGCCGCTTTGTCGGCGGCGGCTGGAGCAGCCGGCGCATCGGCAGCCGAAGCTGCAGTGACGGACAACATGATGCCGAGCCCGACTACGGCGACGTCAACTAACCTTTTCACGCGTTTCCCCTGTTTGCTAGCAGCTTGCGAGTTCAATGCTCGCTGTTCTCATTATGGGATCCGTCAGACGACAGAACCATTGCCAATTTATATAATGATATTGCCAGATTTCAAACGAAAGACCGGCGCGGAAGTTCCGCGCCGGTCCCGATATAGTGTCGCAGCTTATGGCAGCGTGTAGACGGTCAGAACGCCACCCAGAGCCGTGTACTCTTTCAGACCGGCGTAGCCGCCGACTGCACCGAGACCAGCTTCCGGATCTTCAAGACCAGCTGCCAGACCGATGCCGGCCCAGCCACCAACGCCCGAGAAGACGCCGATGTGCTGCTTGCCCTTGTGCTCATAGGTAAACACGTTACCGATGATGCCCGAGGGGTTCTTGTGCTTGAAGAGCAGCTTGGTGATGTCCTTCTGATCGACGCACTTGAGGTTGCCCTCGAGCGTGCCGTAGCAGGCGATGCCGCCAGCCGTCGTCAGGACGCCAGACCAGACCGAGAACTTCTCAGGTACGGTACCGACGATCTTGCCCTTGCCAGCATCCCAGGCAATGAAATTGCCCATGCCTTCGTGGGTCGACTTGTCGGAAACCTTCTTAGCCGGGTACATCGAGAGGGTCGCGCCGACGTAGGCCTGACCAGCAACATACTTAGCTGCCTGAGGTTCGTAGTCCATGCAGACGTGGTTCGTCGGTACGTAGAACAGGCCCGTATCCGGCGAGAACGAAGCAGGCTGCTGGTCCTTGGTGCCGAGTGCAGCAGGGCAGATGCCTTCCGAGTTCACGTCCTGGCCATTGAGGAAGGTCGAATACTTGTCGACGACGGTCGGACGACCGTAGTTCGGCTTCGACTTGTCCATTTCAACGCCAGAGGTCCAGTTCACTGCCGGGTCGAACTTCTCAGCGACCAGGAGCTCGCCCGTCTTACGGTTCAGCGTGTAGCCGAGGCCGTTACGGTCGAAGTGCACGACAACCGGGGTCTTCTTGCCGCCAACGTCGATGTCCGCGAGGATCATCTCGTTGATGCCGTCATAATCCCACTCGTCGAACGGGGTCATCTGGTAGGCCCACGCAGCAACGCCCGTGTCGGGGTTACGTGCGAAGATCGTCATCGTCCACTTCTGGTCGATGCGCTTACCATCCGGACCAGCGCGCTGCACCGGGTTCCAGGTCGAGGGGTTGCCCGAGCCGTAGTAGAACAGGTTGGCTTCAGGATCCCAAGAGTACCAGCCCCACGTAGAGCCGCCACCGATCTTCCACTGGTCGCCGTTCCAGGTCTTGATCGAAGAGTCCTTGCCGACCGGCTTGCCGAGAGACATCGTCTTCTCGGGGTCGAACAGGATTTGATCGTCGGGACCTGACGAATAGGCGCGCCACTTCTTCTTACCGGTGTTGAGGTCGTAGCCGGTCACGTGGCAGGGAACGCCGAATTCAGCGCCCGAGATACCAACGATCACGGTGTCCTTCACAACGAGAACGGTGCTCGTGCCGGTTTCACCCTTCTTGGGATCGCCGTTCACGACTTTCCAGACTTCCTTACCGGTCTTAGCGTCAAGAGCGACCAGCGTGGTGTCGGCCTGGTGCAAGAACACCTTGCCTTCAGCATACTGCACGCCGCGGTTGACGTTATCGCAGCAGAGAACGCCCTGAACCGTCGGGTCCTGCTTCGGCTCATACTTCCAGACGATCTTGTTGTCGTCGTCGAGGTTGAGAGCGAAAACATTGTTCGGGAACGCCGTATGCAGGTACATCATGTTGCCGATCACGAGGGGCGAACCCTCATGGCCACGCAGCACGCCGGTCGAGAATGACCAGGCGACCTTCATGTCTTTGACGTTCTTGGTGTTGATCTGATCGAGCTTTGAGTAGCGGGTGTTGGCATAGTCGCCAGCCTGCTGAGCCCAATTCTTAGAATCGCTCGTGTTCTTGGCCACATCCGCATTCGCCCAAACCGGCGATGCGAGTGCGACTGAACCGAGCAGTCCGCACGCGAGTGCACTTCTGCGCATTGCGCTTCCTCCATTAAGACTTGCCACGCTTGCAAGCGGTGACGGCAGACAGTGCTTGCAACAGCGCCACGGCTGGGACCGGTTAATCCGTTGTTTTCCCAGACGTATTTCAGTCAGATGCCGTGAACTGGCCTACGACCAAAGCCTAACGTCACCGTGGCGGCATCTAGACACTTTTTCGTGAGCGCCGCAAGACTAAGCGTGATCGGAAATATGGCCAAACAAATAAACGACAGTGTAACTGACCCAAATATTGCCCGTATTTCTTGGGTTTTTCGCGGTGCAGCATCGAATGCTGCATAGCACGTAAAGTTCGGGAACTATTCCCGGGATCAGATGTCACTTGACCCTGTTTGTCGCATGTGAATAATCGCCGCCCCTGCAATGGTTAAATGCCTAAAAATCGGCTTTCAGAAGGATCGCCTTGATGACCGACACGGGCGATCGTCGATGCCGTTTGTCTCGATTTGAGTTTTTGATGGGTCTCGCGGCGACCGGCCTGCCGGTTTCGTGGCTGCCCGAAGTCGCCTGGGGCGCGAACCAAGTAGGCCCGGCTCCGGTCGAAGAGATAGCGCCCGGCGTATTTATTCATCGCGGCGTCCACGCTCTGGCTTCGGCCGGGAACGGCGGCGACATCTGTAACGCGGGCTTCGTCGTGGGAACGTCCGGCGTTGCCGTTATCGATACAGGCGGCAGCCTGCGCACGGGGGCCGCGATCCGTGCGGCGATCGCGGCGAAGACGCCCCTTCCCGTCACCCATGTGATCAACACCCATATGCACCCCGATCACGTGCTGGGGAACGCGGCGTTTGCTGCCGACAAGCCCGTGTTCGCCGGGCATCACAAGCTGCTGCGGGCCCTCTCCGAACGGTCAGAGGGCTATCTCGAGGCCGCCAAGGAGCAGCTCGGCAGCGACGCTTTCGCCGGAACCGACATTGTCCTGCCGACCCTCGGCGTCGAAAGCGAATCCAAGATCGATCTCGGCGGCCGTACGCTGACGCTGACTGCACGGCCGACCGCTCACACGAACAACGATCTTACAGTGCGCGACAGCAGCACGGACACGGTGTTCCTGGGCGACCTCGTGTTCGTCGAGCATCTTCCCACGCTGGATGGTTCACTTCGCGGGTGGCTGAAGCTACTCGACGTGCTGGAGACGGAGCCCGCTGCACGCGTCGTGCCCGGTCATGGCCCGGTGTCGATGGCGTGGCCAGCTGCGGCAACCGACGTCAAGCGCTACCTCAACGTGCTGGCAGCCGACGTGCGCAAGTCTATCGCGGCCGGCAGTACGATGACGAGCGCGATGGAGACGGCAGCGCAGGGCGAGAAGGACAAGTGGCAACTGTTTGCAGAACACAACGCCCGCAATGTTTCTGGCGCGTTCGCTGAGCTCGAATGGGAATAGCGCTGGCGCAAAAAACTACGCCCCGGCCGAATGGCCGGGGCGCAGCTTAACAAGCCGCTCAGATAGCTCAGTAGCGGCTGTAACGACGGTGATGGTGGTGATGATGGCGATTGTGATGGCGATGCTTGAGATAGCCAAACATACGCGGACGCCAGTGGCGATGCCCCCAACGCTTGTGATGGCGATGGTAATGCCGCTTGTAGTGAACCTTCTCAGCCAGCGAGGTTGAAGCCTCGCTTGCGCCGATGCCGGCCGAGATCGGGGCCGCGCTCGCACTCGTCACTGCCAGACCGCTCGCAAGGGCGAGGCCGACAGCTGCCATGATCAGTTGCTTTTTCATTTTTCTTCGCTCCAGTTGATGCAGCCGGGGATCTGGTCCCCGGCCGGCCGTTCGATTGGCCGATGCTGCATTTGAAGCGATAGCCGCTTAACCGGCTTTGAATGGAGCGTTCATCGCTAATTCATTCGCCGGGCAAGCGTGGCGCCTGATGACTGATATGAGCCATCGAACTCGCGTCCAGACGTTACTCGACCGATGAACACGGCCTAGAAGCAGCGCAACTCGCCTTCGACTTGCGCGCGCTTCATCTGCAGGATCTTCTCCTGATACTCCGGAGTCATCAGCGGAGACACCGCCTCGCCGCCTTTCTGGCGGATCGACATGATGGTCTCGGCCTCCTCGTATTTCTCGTAGGGCAGCAGTTCCGCAATCACATCGATCGAGCACGAACACTTCTCGAGGATCTGCCGCGAGCGCCCGTTCACCTGCATACAGGCAAACACGTAATCGGCGCGCGCCATCGTCGGATAGTCATTCACCACAGGATCTTGTGCGAACGAATGACCAGCAGCCGCGAGCGGCAGCACGGCGGTGGCTAACGCGAGAACGAAACGTTTGGCCGGGATCATTTCTTCTCTCCCTCGCCAACGAAGCTCACGCGCTCTTCAAGGCGCGGGGCCTTCTTGTCGGTGTTTTCGTACGTCGCCGACATCTCGACGAAATAGCCAGGCACCGCGTCGCTATAGACGATCACGAAGCTGGAGTTCTCGTAGCCCATCATCTTTGCGCTGTTGGGATCTTTGGCGTACGGCAGCAGCGTGATCCGGAAGGCATCGACGCTCTTGCCGCCGACGTCGACCTTTGCGGGCTCCGCAGTCGCTGCCTTCAAGGCTTCCATGAAGCGGCTCTTGACGTACGTCAGCCCGCCGCCGGCCAGCCCGCGGTAGCCGTTGACCGAGCGATCGAGATACCAGAGCAGTAGCGGGTTGCCGCTACGATCATGATCGGCCATCGGTTCGCGTGCGCGCTCGCCAGAGAACACCTTGAACTGGAAGTCGCGCTTGTCGTCTTTCACGCTGGTGATGTCGAGCTTCAGGTCGTCGGAGAACGCCGCGCCGAGAACCTTCTCGTGCGACACGGATCGCTGAAAGCGATAGCTCAACTCGTGGCCGGCCTTGGTCAGCTTGAGATGATTGCCGTTGAACAACGCTTCCACCGGGGCTTGGGGGTCAGCGGCGGCAGTGCCCGCAACAGCGCTCAATAAGATCGCGGCGGCAGCAAAAGGCTGGAAACGAACGCGAAGCATGATCGGGAAATCCTCCAGAAGCAGTTTTTTGACTTTTGTGCCGATTGTCAGGGTTCTAGCGCCCGATGCCGGGGGACTGCAATGCTCATGAATTCTTCAAACGCAGTCGCTGAACGTAGTGCCGGCACGTGGACATCTCGCACATATGGCAAGAGAAATTCCCGTTAAATCGCGTTAACGCAGGAAGCGCCCAAACGCGCGCGGGCCGTCGCCCACTGTCACTGTCGAGATCACCTTGAGGCTGGAAACATCAATTTGTTCCAAGGTGTTAGCTTCCCAGCACGCTACAAAGACGTGCTTGCCGTCGGCGGACGTCTCGATCCCTTCGGGATAGGCACCCACGTCGATCTTGCCCAACGCCGCAAACGAGTCCCTATCGAAGACGCTAACCGTCTCGGCGTATTGGTCGGTCACAAATGCCTTGCTGCCAGCCAACGCCACGCCGTACGGCCGCTTTCCGACGGGCACTGTGGCGAGCGTCTTGCGTTGCGCGATGTCGATCACAGTCACGTCGTTGCTACGGACGTTCGCCGTGTATGCGCGCGTGCCGCTGGCATCGAGTGTCAGCCCGAAAGGCCGGTCTCCAGTGGCGACGGTGGCCACGCGCTGCAGGGTCGCTGTGTCGATGATCGAGATTTGGTTGCTGTCGCGATCGGCCGTCAGGACGAAGGCTCCGTCCGGTGTGACGGCAACACCCGACGGCGAGTCGCCCGTGGCCACTTCAGCGGTAACCTTGCCGGTCTCAGGATCGACGACGAACAGCTTGTGCGCATACCAGTCAGCGACATAGACGACGGGTTTGGTTGGATGCGCGGCGATGCCCAGTGGCCCCCGGCCGACAGGAAAGCGGCGAACCACTTGGCGCTTCGCCGTATCGATGACGAAGAGTTCCTTGCTCTCCGGCGCGGTGACATAGGCACGCGTTTTGTCGGCCGACAGCGCGATGCCGGCAGGATTACCGCCGAGCTTGATCTCGCCCGCCACCTTCATCGTCGTCACGTCGACGACGGTGACGGAGTTGCCTTCTTGATTAGTAACGAATGCTTCGTTCGCAGCTTGCGGCTCAGCCGACGCCGGCATCCAGGTGAATGCAGTCGCCAGCAACAACGCCATCGCCGGAACGCGCATGTAAAAGGCGTTGCGAATGGGGGCAGACCCATGGGTCTGACCCCCAAGCACTGTCGCGTCTTCTCGGGCGGCTTTAGCCACCGGATTCCAACTTGGTCTTGAGCGCTTCGAGGCCCGACTTGTAGACACCGCTGACAGCCTTCTGCGCGGCTTCTTCGTTCAGCTCCGGCGGCGGGTCGTTCTGCATGAAGCCGCGGTAGTAGGCAGCCTTCCACTCCACCTTGCTCTTCCCGCCGTCTTCCGTCACCGTGATGATCGATGAGTACTGGTTGACCGGCAGCACCTTCACGTCGACGTCGGTGATCTCGTAGGACAGCGTGCGCTTGGCGTCGTCGCGCTTGGTCAGCTTTTCTTTGATGATGCCGCCGCCTTTCAGCGTCAGTACGCGCGTGGCGTCGACGGCGTTGCCGGTCGCTTCGGTCTTCTCAACGGCGGGATGCCAGCTCCAGTCCGCGAAGTTGCCAATCGTTGCCCAGACTTTATCCGCCGGCGCATTGATCTCGATCGTCTCGGCGTACTTCTTGCGGGTCGGGCCGTGGGCCGACGCCGGCATGGCTACTGCAAGTGCCGTCAGTACGGCACACCAGAACGCTACGGCTCTCACCATCTATTTCCTCCAAGGTTTCTTCTTTGCGCAAAGGGCAAACTTCTGCGCACCGAGCGAAAACATATAAGACAGCCCAATCATTTGGCAATCACAGGTACAAGACGCGGCCCGCGCCAAATCGCTCCTCCCAAAGTCGAATGTTGCTGTTGTCAGCACACGCGACACGTGCTGTTGTGCCGCCGCATCTAGGGACGAGAGAAGCCTGACGCATGACCGGTTGGATCGACGGGAAAGAAGCGGATCTTAGCGCCGCTGTAGGAGCTATTGCCAAAGCGCTGGGATCCAGCCGGCAGCCGCTCATCATCATCGACGCGATTGATCTGGCTGGGGCCGCTGCGGCGGTCGAGCTGGCGCGCGCGGCAGCAGGCGTGCTCGACCACGCTGAGCCGACGAACGTGCGTTTGATGCAGGATCAGGGTTGGATCGGCACCACGCAGGGAGAGGCCGTTCTGCGGGCCGATGCGGTTCTGCTGACAGGCCCGCTGAGCCCCGGGCTCGCCCACGACGAAGCCTTTCGCAAGCTGGCCGAACGGCCAGGCCGCACACTCTACTATATCGGTCCCAAGTCGACGGCCCCCAACTTGCAGAACTTGTCCGTCATCGACACCGGGAATGCCCCGGCGTTCGAAACGATCGGCGTGCTGCGGGCCTTGGTGGCAGGCCGCAAGGTGGCTGCCGATGCCGCACTTGTCGGGTATGCCGAGCAGCTGAAGTCGGCGAAGTACGGTATCGCTGCGTTCTCGTCCGGCGCGCTCGATGAGCTGACAGGGATGGCGCTGGCCGGCCTCGTCGAGGATCTGTCGGTTACCACGCGCTGGACCGCGCTGCCACTGGGAACCTCGGCCGGGCAGAGTGAACTCATTCGTATGAGCCTGGCACTAACACGCCTGCCGCCGCCACTGTCCTTCGCCAAGTCCGTCGCCCAGCACGATCCCTGGCTCTACGGGGCGGCGAACATTCTTAAGCGTGGCGAAAGCGATGTCGTCGTGTGGGTCGCGGCCTCCGAACGGCCCGTGCCGGACTGGGTCAGCAAGGCGCCACGCATGGCCGTCATTTCCTCGCATCGCCAGCCACTGCGCGGTGCGGGCGTGCAGATCGAAACCGGGGTCGCCGGCGTCGATCATGCTGCCATCGTCGAGCCCGCAGAACTCGGTGCCTTCGCTGCTATCAACCCTGCCAAGCAAAGTTTGCGTCCCTCCGCCGCCTCCGTGCTGCGTGCCATCACATCTGAATTTGCTGCCAAGGAGGCCCGCGCGTGAGCACGATTTGTATCCGCGGCGGCCGCGTTATCGATCCTGAACACAAGCGCGACGCCGTCGGCGACGTGTGGATCAGCGACGGACGCATCGTCGACCAACCCGCCGACCCCAAGAACGTCGAGACGATCGACGCCAAGGGTTGCGTCGTCATGGCCGGCGCCATCGACATCCATACCCACGTCGTCGGCGCCAACACCGCGGCCGCCCGCCTGCTGCTGCCGGAACGCTACGCCGACGTTGAAAAGCCGATGAACGAGTGGACCGGCGCGCCGTTCGACGTTTTCTCCACCGGTGCGCTCTATGCCGCCATGGGGTACACGCTGGTCGTCGAGCCCGCCGTGGCGCCAAGCGACGCGATGGCGACCCACGCGGAACTGGAATGCGTGCCCTACGTCGATCGCGCCGCGCTGACGGTCATCGGCAACGACGACGTGCTGCTCGGCATGCTGCGTGACCGCGCCTCGCCCGCGACGATCCAGGACTACGTCGCCTGGTCGCTCAAGACGAGCCGCGCGCTGGGTGCCAAGGCCATCAACCCGGGCGGCGTCGCCGCGCTGAAGGAGAACATCCGCAAGTTCGATCTCGACGACGTGGTGCCCGAGTACGGCGTCTCCGCCCGCCAAATCGGCAACGCTTTGCGCCGCGCCGTGACCGATCTCGGCGTGCCGCACCCGCTTCATCTGCATACGTGCAACCTAGGTCTGCCGGGCAGCGCCGACACGGCAATCGCCACGATCGAGTCCGCCGAAGGCCTGCCGTTGCACCTCGCGCACTTGCAGTTCTACGGCTACGCCAAGGAAGGCGACCTCGGCATGTCGTCGGGCGCCGTGAAGATCGCCGAGGCGATGGCCAAGCATAAGAACGTCTCCGCCGACATCGGCCAGGTGATGTTCGGGCCAACGATCACGATCTCATCCGACGTGCTGACGCAGTTCAACAGCCGCCGCCGCGCCAAGCCGAAAAAGTGGATCGTGCGCGACGGCGACAGCAACGGCGGCGGCGTGGTTCCGCTGACGTATCGCGCCAAGAGCAAGATCAATGCGATGCAGTGGGCGATCGGCCTGGAAATGTTCCTGCTGATCGACGATCCCTGGCGCGTGTTCCTGACAACGGACCATCCCAACGGCGGCCCCTTCACGGCCTACCCAGATCTCATCGCCCTGCTGATGGACCGCGGCGTGCGCGAAGCCGCTATTGCCGCCCTGCCGCAGGACGCGATGAAGGCCACCACGATTTCGCAACTGACGCGCGAATACACGTTGTCGGAGATCGCCGTCATGACGCGTGCGGCGCCGGCCCGCCTGCTCGGCACCAAGGACCGCGGCCACCTGGGCCGTGGCGCCATCGGCGACGTCGCCATCTATCGCGAGCAGGCCGACAAGGCGGAAATGTTCCGCTCAGCCGTGCGGGTGTTGAAGGACGGCAAGACGATCGTGCGCGATGGCGAGCCGTTGGCCGCCACTTACGGCCGTACGCTGCAGATCAACCCGGAGTATGACGCCGGTATCACGCGTCATGTGCACAGCGCGTACGAGAAGCGTTGGGGCGTCCCGCCCGACACCTTTACCGTACCGGAACATCTGCTGCGCGATCACTCCCCGTTCGAGGTGGTGCCGTGCCGGAATTGAACCCCGTGACATCCAAACCCATCGAGATCAACGGCATCACCGTCGACGACACGTTCGCCGAAGCGTTCGGCATGACGGGTTCGAGCCTCATTATCACCGCCGACACCATCAAGTGGGCCCGCATCTGCGCCACGGTGGTCACGGGCTTCGGCACGTCGGTAATCGGCTGCGGCGCCGAGTGCGGCATCGACTATGAGGTCTCGCCCAACGATACGCCGGACGGCCGCCCTGGCGTGCGCGTCCTGATGTTCGGGTTCTCGCCCGACGCGCTGACGCCGCAGGTCAAGAACCGCGTCGGCCAGTGCGTTCTGACGAGCCCTGGATCAGCTTGCTACAACGGCCTGCTGGGAACCGAACAGAAGATCGCGCTGGCCAGCGGCGTGAAGTTCTTCGGCGACGGCAACCAGACAGCCAAGAAGCTCGGCAATCGCCGCTTCTGGCGCATTCCGGTCATGGACGGGGAGTTCATTTGCGAAGATACCGTTGGCATGACGACCGACGCCGTCGGCGGTGGCAATATGCTGATCCTCGGCCGCGACCGCACGGGCCTGTTGGAGACGACGGAAGCTGCCGTTCACGCAATCGCGCAGGTGCCTGACGTCATCACGCCCTTCCCAGGTGGCATCGTCCGCTCCGGCTCCAAGGTCGGCGCCAAGTACAAAGGCATGTTCGCCTCGACGAACGACGCCTTCGCACCCACACTGCGCGGCGCGGCCAAGAGCGAACTCAGCGACGACACGATTGCCGTGCTTGAAATCGTCATCGACGGCCTGACCTCGGCGGCTGTCGCCAATGCGATGCGGGCGGGCCTGAAGGCTGTGCTCGACGTGGGCGCCAGCAAAGGCGTCACGCGCATCTCGGCCGGCAACTACGGCGGCAAGCTCGGGCAGCACCACTATCACCTGAAGGAGCTCGTCTGATGAGCGCGCTCACCTTAAAGCTGAAAGCCGCGCCCGATCAGCGCCTGGACCTTTCCGCCTTATCGCCGGCCAAAATGGCCACCATGTCGCAAAGCGAAATCGAGAACCTGGCCATCGGCACGGGGCGGCGCCCGGTCAAGCTGGGCGACCTGTTCGCGATTTCCGGCACACCCGGCGATACGCTGGTGATCGATGGTGCGACTGCGCGTCTTGACGGCATCGGCAGCGAACTCGACCAAGGCACGATCATCGTCGAGGGCGACGTCGGCGCCTATGCCGGCCGCCGCATGAAAGGCGGCCGTCTCGACATTCGCGGCACGACGGGCCCATACCTTGCTAGCGGCCTGCGCGGGGGTCTCGTCCTCGCCAAGTCGGCCGGCGACCTCGTTGGTGCGCCCCGCGTCGGCGAACGCTTCGGGATGATGGGCGGCATCGTCGTGATCGCAGGCGATGTCGGTGAGCGCGCGGGCGATCGCATGCGTCGCGGCACGATCATCACCAAGGGCCGTTTCGGCCCTTCTGCCGGCTCGCGCATGATGGGCGGCACGCTTTGGACTGAGACCGGCTTCGGTGCGGGGCCTGGACCGTTGATGCGCCGCGGCACCTTGATCGGGCCAAGCGTCGAACGCCTGTTGCCAACGTTCGGCGACGCCGGCCTGCACGATCTCAACGTCCTGCGCCTAATCTCCCGCTACTTCAGCAGCGAACTCGGCGACCTCGCTCCCAAGCCACTGCCTGCCAAGGTACGCCGAATTTCCGGTGACCTCGCCACCATTGGCAAAGGCGAGATCCTGCTGACGGCCTGAGCGTTCGCGCAAAACCGACACGCTCCCTTGCACGTATAACACTTCAAACGACAGCATTCCCGGATCAGGACAACCATCACCTGATCCGGAAATCGGTTGTCTTTTGAAGGAGCTAACTATGGTGTCGATCATCATTTCGGCGTGCTTGCTGGCCGATCCAAACGTTTGCCGCGACCATCGGGTGCCGTTGAACGAGAATTACGACGCGGCGCGATGCTATCTCTACGCGCAGCCCCATTTTGCCAGGTGGGCTGCCGAGCATCCGACGTGGCAGATCAAAAAGTGGAAATGCGTCAATAACGACGTGAAAGATCTCTGATCCAGCGCGCTTCTGGCGTTATTTCACGCGTGAGGCGCTGCTGGGCTCTTCACCGTCACCGAACGCATAGACGCGGCGCTGCCGCGGCGGCAACTGCCCACCGCTCACCTCAACGACGAACTTCTGGCGGATGGCACGGCCGAAATCGCCAAAGCCTTCCGCCGGTAGCACGAACGCACCCCCGCCGCCCATGACGTTCTCTTTATAATAGGCTTCCAGCGACCCGGCTTCCTTGCCTTCGAGGATCGGCAGGCCGTTGATCGTTACGTTGTAGCTAACAAGTTCATCACGCACGCTTTTAACCGGTTCAAGCGGATTGCAGTTGTCGCTGCCGTCGCCTGATACATCGATTACGATCCGAGTCGCCTTGGCGGGCACCTGTGTCACCACCTTGTCGGCGAGATGGCGCATCATAAGGCCCATGCACGTAAACTCTCCGCCCTGATGCGGCACCTTGCGCACCATGCTCGCGACAGCAGCCGCCTCCTCCTTCGAGGCAATCCGCATCCACGGCACGGACACCTTCGGCTTGTCGGCCCACGTCACAAGCGTAAAGAGAATACCGCCTTTGCCGCCGCTAAGAATGGCATCGAGCACCTGGGGGTCTTCGAGCGCGGAAGCGATGCCTTGCATCTGCAGTTGGTATCGGCGTTCATCGACGGAGTTCGAGACGTCTACTGAAACAACCAAGGCCGTGTCGACTTCTCCTGGCTTATTCTCCTGCGCTTGTGCCGCGCCAAAAGAAAAACCCGCAAACGCTGCCGCCGCTGCGAGCATCATCGAACGTTTCAGCATGTTGTCGGACGTCCCTCTCTCGTTCGCATGGCGCCTAGCGCATCGCCTTGTCGTAGTCGATGGCCTTGTCGAGTCCCTTGGCCGTATCCAATCCGCGTGTGCCGGTAAAATTCGCTCCGTACAATATCGCGTTGGTGAAATTTGCCCCGGTCACGTCTGCACCGGTGAAGTCGGCATTTGTAAGGTCGCTGCCCGTGAAGTCGGCGCCGGCTGCATCGGCGTCGACCCATCGGGAAAACCGGAGCTTCGTGTTACGGACGCCGGCGTCTTTCAGTTTGGCACGGGAGAAATTTGCACCGTTCATAACCGGCCGTGCCGTTAACAGAAGTTCGTTCCTGGGATCCTCCGGGCCGAACTGGGCGCTCGACAGGTCAGCGCCGGTGAAGTCCGTATAGTCGAGCCGGGAATGCAGACGCGCGCCCTTCAGATTTGCGCCGATGAACAGCGGCGTCTCGGCGGGCCGGGGTTCGAGGCTGGCGGTGAAGGCCACCCGAAGCAATGACGCGCCCTCAAGGTTCGCGTTGGTGAAATTCGTTCGCGTCAGCGTCGCGAGATTGAGACGGACACCCTTGAGATTGGCGCCTTCCAGGTTGCTGTCGCTGAAAACGACGCCGTGCAGATCGGCGCCTTCGAAACTGGCGCGCTTGAAATTGATGCCGCTGAGGTCGAGGAACGTGAGATCCTTCTTGGAGAGATCGACTGTCCCCTGGCCCTCCGCCTTGAACAGCAATTCAGTGACTTCACGCGCCGTCATTTCGGCAGCCAGGGCGGGAAGTGCGATCGCTGCCCAGCTGAGGATCGCGAACCGAACGATCCAGCTTTCACGACTCATGGAAATCACTCGGTTATCCTTTCCCAGGCTTGGGATGAGCGCGGCTTGCTGCCGGCCACGCCATCATGGCCCAGCCGCCGCTGCAGCGCCAGGGCGCGGCGTAAGAAGGTGGAAATTGCCCAAAGTGGCTATCGTCGTCACCGCTGAATGCAACTGCTGCCGGCATCATATAGCGGCCGATTGCGGCGGTTCCCAGGGGTGGACTTGACAGCAAAAGGCGTCTACCGCCATGGCGCCGGCCCACCGGTAGCAGATAGACCGAGCGCCAGTATCCCGACGTCCAGACGCCGACACAGCGGCCAAGGCCCTTCTCCATCATGTCTGATCCGACACCGGTTGCGGAATTTCCCAAGGCGTCGCGGCGCGACTGGATCGGTCTCGCCGTGATTGCGATGCCATGCCTGCTCTATTCGATGGATCTGACGGTGCTGCATCTGGCCATGCCGCAGATCGCGATCGATTTGAAGCCCAGCGCGTCGCAGCAGCTTTGGATCGTCGACATCTACGGCTTTCTCATCGCCGGCACGCTTCTCACCATGGGCACGCTGGGCGATCGCATCGGCCGCCGCCGCCTATTGATGATCGGCGCCGCCGCGTTCGGTCTCACGTCGCTCCTGGCTGCGTTCTCGCAAAACGCGCCGATGCTTATCGCCGCGCGCGCCCTTCAAGGCATTGCCGGCGCGACGCTGGCGCCATCGACGCTTTCGCTCATCCGCAACATGTTTCTGGACCCGCGGCAACGAACATTCGCAATTGGCGTATGGGTTGCCGCATTTTCGGCCGGCGGCGCCCTGGGCCCCGTGATCGGCGGGTTCATCCTCAATCACTTCTGGTGGGGCTCAGTCTTTCTGATCAACGTTCCGCTCATGACGGCGCTGCTCATTCTCGCTCCGGTCTTGCTGCCCGAATATCGAGATCCAAACTCCGGCCGCATGGATCTCATCAGCGTCGGGCAGTCGTTGGCCGCCGTACTCAGCATCATCTACGGCATGAAGCGCATCGCGGAAGACGGCATAGCTGCGCTACCGGTCCTGACGATCCTGTTGGGATTCGTCCTCGCTGCGCTGTTTGTGCGCCGGCAGAAGCATCTGTCCGATCCGCTGATCGATGTCGCCTTGTTTCGCCGCGCCGCTTTTTCGACAGCCTTGGCGGTCAACCTGCTCGGCTTGTTCACGGTCATCGGCACATTCTTCTTCATCGCGCAGTATCTGCAGCTGGTCATGGGACTGAGCCCATTGGAGGCGGGGCTGTTTCTG
Source organism: Hyphomicrobiaceae bacterium (assembly GCA_030655135.1). Classification (GTDB taxonomy): domain Bacteria; phylum Pseudomonadota; class Alphaproteobacteria; order Rhizobiales; family Hyphomicrobiaceae; genus JAKAXS01. The sequence goes on from JAURWC010000042.1 coordinate 228,281, forward strand.
GCGCCGTCCGGCATCACGTTTGCAGCGGGATCGATGCTGGCGCCTGTTCTCGTCCGCCATCACACGCACGGCACCATCGTCGCGTGGGCGTTCGTGCTGGCGGCGATCGGTTTCGCCATCCTCACCCAGCTCGACCATGCGGGCGGCCCGATCATTCTCTTTGCCGGCATGATCGTCTTCTGCATGGGCTTAGCCCCGATCGGTGCCTTGACGACCGATCTCGTCATCAGCGCCGCGCCGCCCGAGCGCGCGGGAGCAGCTTCCGGCATCTCCGAGACCAGCTTCGAGTTCGGCGGGGCACTCGGCATCGCCGTCCTGGGCAGCGTCATTGCCGCTATTTACCGCATGACGATGGATGGCGCAGCCGACATCCCCGGCATCTCGGCACAAGGCATGGACGCGGCGAGAAGCACCTTAAGCGGCGCCGTCGCCGCAGCACAGGGCCTGCCGGCGGCCGAGGCCGGGCAGCTCTTGGCAACGGCCCGCGCAGCCTTTGTGCACGCCTTTGAGGTCACCTCGGCAATCGCGACTGTCTGCGCCCTTCTGGCCGCCGCCCTCTCGGCCTGGATGCTGCGTGACGCTCGGGCCGGCGCCGACCACTAGCCCGTGCCTGCCGCGGGAAGCCCTTTGCGCTTCGCGATGCCGCTGTCCGGCGTCGCTTAGGCAAACGAAAAGGGCCGCCATCGGCGGCCCTTCTCAAGTCAGATTAGTGCGTCGCTGCGTCTATCTCTGGGCGCCGTCAGCCGACGCCTTACGGTGGTTTTCAATATCTTCCGGCTCTTCGTCGTCCACGGACGTGATCTCGTTACGCGCCCGTGAATCCACTTTGATCAACTCGTCGACCTTCGCGTGCAGAGCCTGCGTATCGCGATGGGTCGCTCTTTGAATGAAGAGTGCAATGTAGAGCGTGGCGACTGTTGCGGCGGCATGCCAATCGAAGGTTTCGGGCTGGAAGGCCACCCACGCAACGGTGAAAATAATTGCCGCGACAAACGCTCCAGGGTGCGAGACAGCGACCCCGGCAACTGTAAGGAAGTGCGCAAAGGTTTGTCTTACAGAGGCGTTGGTGGATCGTACGTCCCAGGCCCCCGCGTCGTGCCGAAAAAACTTGCACGCCGACGGCTATCTCTGTGGTTACCGCCGCGCTGCGCAGCATACCATGCTGCCGCCAAGCCCAATAACAGAGCCGTCGCGGTGATCAAGCCGGTTGCTACAGCCGTCTTGCGAGCCGTTTCGACCGCCTGAACCGTGCTGTTATACGCATCCGTCACGCGCTTTTCTGCTTCAGCCGGTGGCACACCGGTCACTTGGGCTACTGTCTGGGTCAGGTAAGCGCGATCAGGATCACTCAGTGCGCCCGTCCGAACCGATGTTGCCAGAATCCGGCCGATTTGCGCCTGTTGATCGGCGCTAACCACCGGTCGATTGGGTCCCGGCTGCGAACGAACCAGGCTGTCGACCGCAGGCGCAGCCACCTGCGCGGTTTCGAGTGCACCGGAGGCGGCGCTAGCACCTACGCGACCAGCAGTGTGTGCCGCCGACATGGCCAAGGCAGCACCGAACAATATGCTCACGCCCCAAACTAAGAGGCCGTGTACGCCGTCACGAAAATCGCCTTCGTCGATCGACTCGCCCCAGGCTGGGCGCATGCGTCCAGCGATGTAGCCGCCCGCCAATAATGATCCGATCGGTACGGCGATCGACCAGAAAGCCGCGAGATATCCAGCGGTCTTGGTATGCGAGGGTCCGTCAGCTGAAAGCAATGAGAGCCCGATGGCTGCGCCGGCAGTCAGCAGCACAAATGACAATGCCGCCGCCAGAACGGCGCCAGCAAATATCGCTGCCCAATCTACATATGCGGGCTTCAAGGCGCCCGGCGTGATGTCGTCTGCCATGATGATCTCCTTATCGCAGGCCAAGCGCACCGAGAATGAACAGAACCACGACAACGAGCCCTACTAGGTAAATGACGTCGTGCACGTGAGCCTCCAGAGTTTCATCCTTTTGACGTCAATCCCTCGTTGCCACGGATAGTTCCGGCAAAAGTCCAAATAGATCCTCATATGGATCCAAAAAGAAAAACTTTGGGCTGAAGCTCTCACTCACGGTGCCCGCGTTAGGCGGGGCGGCTCGCTAACTCTGGTCGGATCCGCGCCAGACCACTAGTGGTCGACGTCGAAATCGCGCGGACCTTTTGTGCGATCAATTCGTTCTTGCGCCTTCATGCGCGCGGCCATGCCTCGGATGGGACGCGCACGGGGCCGCATAAGCCAGCTAACCAGCGGCAAGAGGATTTCATACGGCATAGCCCGTGCGGACCACGCGAACGCTCCGTTGATAATCCCGGGGACGACGACGCGGCGTCCGAGGCGATACGAGCGCCAGGCCAGTCGAGCCATACGGTCTGCCGAGGTCGAGGGTAGTAAAAGACGGTAATAGGTATTGCTGGTCCGCATCTTGCGATGGATCCGCGTTTCGAAGGGGCCCGGTGCAATTGCGCATACGCGAACACCACGGCCAGAACACTCTCGCCCGATTGCAGCGGTCAGCGAGAGAACGTAGGCCTTACTCGCAAAATAGGGTGCCTGCCAGGGTCCGGGGACGAACGACGCGAGCGATGCCAGGTTCATCACCCCGCCCCGCGCCCGCAAGAGCATAGGCGGGAGATAGTGGCGCGTCAGGCGCGTGAGAGCTGCAACGTTCGTGGCGACCAGTTCGTCGAGCCGAGCCTGGTCGACCTCTGCAAATTCACCCCCAAGGCCGATCGCGGCATTATTGACCAAGACATCAAGATAGAGACCGTGCCGCGCCAGAAGTGCATCGAGCTTTGCCGGGGCATCAGCCTGGCTGACATCTAGTCCTTCAGCAATCACGCGCGATTTGGGAAATTCAGCCGCCAACTCGCTAGCAGCCGCTTCCAGCCCTTCGAACGAGCGCGCGAGTAACACGATCGTCCGTCCTTCGCGCGCGATACGCCTGGCGAGCGCAAAGCCAAGTCCCTCGGATGCCCCGGTAACAACCGTTGCGGGGATTAGGTGTTGTACGAGTTCCAATGATGCTGCGTGAGGTCGCGCGCGACGGCGCACCCAGAAATCACCAATACTGTGTAGAATGTCCATCTCACCCCTGCTCGCGCCCAGCAGGTGAGGAACCCCGAACCGGGCGATACGTTCGAGATGTCAACAACAATGCCGGAGGCATCGAATGAAACGGGTCATACCAACCTTGGCGCTTTTCCTTCTAACGCTCGCGCCTGCGATCGCTCAAACACCCGATGGGGCGAGCAAAACGCCAGAAGGGGAAAAGCCGACGCCGCAAGTGACCGATGAGGACAAAGCCGAGAAGCAGAGCGTGAAGAAAGCGCCTGACCAGACGGAGGTTCCAGCCGGCGGAACAAAGCCACCGAGCCCCAGTTCGGCGACGAAGGAAGCAAAATAGCGACATTGTATTTGAGCGTGGCAGCCGACCGATAATCGCCTGCCCCGCGCGACCCATCATCAGACGGCCGCCGCGTCGGGCGGCCGTTTGGATGCTCAAGTCCCGGGATTCAGGACGACTTTGATGCAGCCGTCTTGCTTGTCGCGGAACTTCTTATAGAGATCAGGACCGTCGGACAGCTTGGCCTTGTCCGTGATGACGAAGGACGGGTCAATCTCACCGTTTACGATCCGCTCCAGAAGTTGCGGCAGATAATACTGGACTGGCGTCTGCGCCATGCGAAACGTCAGACCGCGGTTGATCGCAGAGCCGAATGGGATCTTATCCAGGTAGCCGCCGTAGACGCCGACGATCGATACCGTGCCGAAGTTGCGACAGCAGTGGATCGCCTGGCGCAAGACGTGCGGGCGATCCGTGCCGAGGTAGGTTGCGGCTTTCACCTTGTCGACAATGGAATCGAAACTCGCAGTGGCATGAGCCTCACCGCCGACGGCGTCAATGCAAGCATCCGCGCCACGGCCGCCTGTCAGGTCCTGGATTTTCTCGTAGATGTCGTCCTTCATGAAATCGAGCGTGATCGCGCCCGACTTTGCCGCGAGCGCGAGGCGTTCCGGCACCGTGTCGATGGCGATCACGCGCTCAGCGCCCAGCATGAAGGCGCTTTTGATGGCAAACTGGCCAACGGGGCCACACCCCCACAGAGCGATCGTCTCCCCGCCCTTGATGTTACAAAAATCAGCCGCCATGAAGCCGGTCGGGAAGATGTCGGACAGGAACAGCACCTGGTCGTCCGTAAACCCTTCGGGAACCTTGATTGGGCCGACGTCCGCGAACGGCACGCGCATATAGTCGGCCTGACCTCCGGAATAGCCGCCGAGTAGATGTGAATAGCCGAACAAGCCGGCGGGCGAATGGCCCCACAGCTTCTCGGCTTTCTTTTTGTCGGGGTTGCTGCGCTCGCAGGCAGAGTAGTGGCCCTTCTTGCAGAAGAAGCATTCACCGCATGAAATTGTGAACGGCACGACTACGCGATCGCCGACTTTAAGGTTTTTGACGTCCTTGCCGACTTCCATCACCTCGCCCATCGTTTCATGGCCAATGATGTCGCCGCTCTCCATCTCTGGGATCACGCCGTCGTAGATGTGAAGGTCAGAGCCACAGATCGCGCAGGAGGTAACCCTGATCACAACATCGCCGCCGTCCTGGATCGTGGGATCAGGCACGGTCTCGTAACGCATGTCGCTCTTGCCGTGCCAACATAATGCTTTCATGGGGATTTTCCTGCCGACCGGGTTCCGCCATTCGCGATGCTGTTCGGCGAGCATTGCCGCGGTCGTAAGTTGTTTTTGCCAACGCTGAGATGGCCGCGCGCGGCCTCGACCCAGTTGCCCACGTCAGCGCTCGCGAAGCGAAGCGACACGATTTAAGACGCGAATGGCGAAGCCGAGTGCTGGCTTCGCCATTTATTTTGCTAGGCGGCTTCCGCCTGTTGATTAATAGCGCTCTTGGCGAGTTCAGAGAGTGCGAGGTCTGTCGCCTCTTCCTCGTCGAGTGTGGCCTGCAGAAGCGAAACGGCCTCTTCGAGACCGAGTTCCTCGGCCCAGGTGCGCAGGGTGCCGTAACGCGAGATCTCGTAATGCTCAACGGCCTGCGCAGCGGCTAGCAGTCCGGCGTCGAGCGCGGGGGAGCCTTTATACTCCGACATGATTTCAGCGCCCTCTTCGGTAATTCCGACGATGGCGGCGCAAGTCTTGCCTACAGGCTTCTTGTCGATGATCGCGAACACCTGCTCGAGGCGTTCGATCTGGGCCGTAGTCTCACCGTGATGCTTTTCAAATGCGGCTTTGAGGTCTTCGCTTTGTGCCGCCTTCATCATCTTGGGGAGGGTGGACAGGATCTTCTTCTCGGCGAAATAGATATCTTTGAGCGTGTCGTGGAACAGATCATCAAGGGTTTTGGGCTCTTTTGCCATGTGCGGATGCCTTTCAGAAGCGGGGCCAGGATGCGCATGTAACCACCTCTCCCAAAACTGGTTCCTGTTCAGAGCACACTTGATCCCGGCGTCACGGAGTCTTCCCCACACGCGTCAACCTGGAGCGGTCCGCACTCCCGAGAGCTTAGTTCGTCAAGGATCGGACAGCCAGCGAGGGAACCTCCTTGCCATGCGAAGGATTAGCTGAGGCTGGGAAGTCGGCGCTTTCCAACTCACCTCACCCCCCGCATTCAGGAACATCATGGCAAATCGGAAACGCCCCGCGGCCCCGGCTAAGAAGGCACCGCGCCCATCATCCCGCAGCTCGTCCACCGCCGTTGGCGGCGCTGCGACGGCAGAGATCCACCAGACCGAGAGCGCGCCGGACCGGCGCATAACGACCAATCATGGCGTGCCTGTCAGCGATAATCAAAACTCCCTGAAGGCCGGTCCGCGCGGCCCGAGCCTGCTCGAAGACTTCGTGCTGCGGGAAAAAATTCAGCATTTTGATCATGAGCGCATTCCGGAACGCATCGTGCACGCTCGCGGTTCTGCAGCACACGGCTTTTTTGAGCTGACCAAGTCTCTGAAGAAATATACCCGCGCGAAGGTGTTGACCGACGTCGGCGCGCAGACCGAGGTGTTTGTACGCTTCTCGACGGTTGCCGGTGGCGCTGGCTCCGTCGACACACCGCGCGACGTGCGTGGCTTTGCCGTGAAATTCTATACGGGCGAAGGCAACTGGGATCTTGTCGGCAACAATATTCCGGTATTTTTCATCCAAGACGCCATCAAGTTTCCGGATCTCATCCACGCCGTCAAAATGGAAGCCGACCGCGGCTATCCGCAGGCAGCATCCGCTCACGATACCTTCTGGGACTTCATCGGCCTGATGCCTGAATCAACGCACATGGTCATGTGGGCGATGTCGGATCGCGCCATCCCCCGCTCCTATCGCATGATCGAGGGCTTTGGCGTCAACACCTTCCGTCTTGTGAACGACGCCGGCGAGGCGACATTTGTGAAGTTTCACTGGCGTCCCAAGCTCGGCACGCAATCAACCTGCTGGGACGAGGCCGTCAAGATCGCCGGCGCAGATCCCGATTACCACCGCAGAGATCTGTTCGAAGCGATCGACGCGGGGGCGTTTCCGGAGTGGGAATTCGGAGTTCAATTGCTCAGCCAGGAGGAGGCCGATGCGTTGCCGTTCGACATTCTCGACGCAACCAAGCTGATCCCAGAAGAGCTGGTGCCGCTGCAGATCGTCGGCCGCCTGGTGCTGAACAGGAATCCCGACAACTTTTTCGCCGAAACAGAGCAGGTCGCTTTCCTGCCGACAAACGTGCCACCCGGGATCGACTTCTCGGAAGATCCCCTGCTGCAGGGACGCCTCTTCTCGTACCAAGATACCCAGCTTTCGCGGCTGGGAACTGTGAACTTCCACCAATTGCCGATCAATCGCGCCAAGGGCTGCCCGTTCCAGAACCTGCAGCGTGACGGCCAGATGCAGACGCAGGTGTTCCAGGGACGCGCCAATTACGAGCCGAACAGCCTCGCTGAGGCGGGTGAAGACGGTGGACCGCGGGAAGATCCAGCCGGCGGCTTCACGAGTTTTGCTCAGCCGGTCTCCGAGACCAAAGTGCGGCTTCGTGCCGAGACGTTCGCAGATCACTATTCTCACGCCCGTCTCTTCTACCTTTCTCAGACCGAGTGGGAACAGGCGCATATTGCCAGCGCTCTCGTCTTCGAGCTTTCGAAGGTCACGCTCGTACATGTCCGCGAGCGCGTGCTGGCCAATCTGCAGAATGTCGATGAGACACTTGCCGTGCGCGTGGCCGCCGGGCTCAACATGGAATTGCCGGAGCCGTCAGAACCCGCCGCGGAGCCGCAGGATATGGATGAATCCCCTGCCTTGCGCATCATCGGCAAGTACGTACCAACCCTGGAAGGCCGGATGGTCGGCATTCTCGTCAGTGATGGGGCTGACGGGAGAATCGTCAAAGCGCTGAAGAAGTCCTGCGAGGCCGAAGGCGCAACGGTCAAAATCGTGGCGCCAAAGATTGGCGGTGTCACGCTCGCTGACGGCAATTTGTTGCCCGCTGATGGCCAGCTCGCCGGGACGCCCTCCGTCCTGTTTGACGCCGTTGCCCTCGTGCTATCGGAAGTGGGATGCGCGCAGCTTGTCAACGAAGGGGCCGCGGTTGACTTTGCGTTTAATGCCTTCGGACATCTGAAAGCCATCGGCTACACGAAAGAGGCTCTGCCCCTTCTGGAAAAGGCAGGGGTGAAGACGGATGATTTCGTGATCGAAGTCACGAAAGAGAAGGACGCTTTCGTCGAGAAAGCCAAGGCACGGCTGTGGGAACGGGAGCCGGGCGTACGGCCTTCGAACTACTTTCCGGCGGCCTGAGGCGACCGTACACGTGAGCGCCGGCGATGAAACCGTCGCCGGCCGGGTTATCGCTGTTGGTTGAGGCCAGCCAAGGCTGAGCACGTGTGGCCCTCCAACAGCGGTACTCGCGCCGTTCAAGCCTCATCGGTGGAGGTAAGAGTAATATGGTGCGGTCAAGAGGACTCGAACCTCCACGGGTTGCCCCGCTACCACCTCAAGGTAGTGCGTCTACCAGTTCCGCCATGACCGCTACCGCAACAATGACCTGACAGAGGGTCAAAGCGCTGAACCGGTGGCGTAAAGCCGCCGGAGCCCGTCCGACTAACAGAGGTTTGCGCGCCTTGCAAGCTCCCGTTTCGCGGGGTCGCGCCAAGTCCCTTGCTACGGGCAAAAAGGTGCTGGATCGACGGCCTGCATTGAGCGTTACTGCGAGCGCTAACTACCACTGGCGTGGCGCGAACGCGAAACTCACATCCGGTGCATGATGCCGTCTGAAACGCCTCAACCCATAGCCTGGGCAACCAGCACCGGCCTCACCGCTTACCAAGATGCACTGGCCATCATGGAAGAGCGTGCAGACCGTATCGCTGCGGGCGACGCTGGCGAACTGGTCTGGCTGATCGAGCATCCGGCACTCTATACGGCCGGCACCAGCGCCAAGGCCGAACACCTCGTCGACGCCGCGCGCCTTCCCGTACACAAGACCGGTCGCGGCGGCGAGTTGACCTATCATGGGCCGGGCCAGCGCGTGGCGTATTTGATGCTCGACGTTCGCTCGCGTTTCGGAGGGGACGTCCGCGGTTTTGTGAAGGGTCTCGAGGCCTGGGTGATCGATGCGCTAGGCTCGCTTGGTGTCACCGGACGAACGATCGAGGGCCGGGTCGGCGTGTGGGTCGACGAGGCTGGGGGCGACGAGGCGAAGATCGCAGCGCTCGGCATTCGCATCCGGCGCGGCATCAGCCTGCACGGCATCAGCCTCAACGTCGAACCGGATTTGGCCGACTATGCCGGCATCATACCGTGTGGGATTTCCGATCGCGGCGTGACCAGCCTGCAGAAACTCGGGATCAATGCGCGCATGAAAGATGTGGACAAAGCCCTGCGCGCGGCGTTTGAGCGGCGCTTCGGGCTGGTGTTCGACGCGCCCGACCCACGCCGTGCGGTGATCATCACGACAAGCGACCGCTGAAGCGCCGTTCCAAAATGGAACGCCCGGCTCCGCATTGCGCGGATCCGGGCGTTGACCATTGTGTTCGAGTGTCAGGGGGCCGGAGTGGTTCGAGAGGTCTGGCCCTCCGCACCTGAGGAAGGTGCTTCAGGCTCGTCCACCTTTTCCTGCCAGAGTTCTCCGCCATCGATCGAGATGCTGTCCGAACCTTCCAGCTCGTACGGGTCATCATCGACGTTGTCGTTGAGGCGTATCAGGCATCCCTTTGGACATATGCCCTCGAGCGCCGCATTGGGCTTGAGAACATGGTCTTTTTTGGCCTCGCCTTCGATGACCGTGACCTTGTGGTCCTTGTCATCCCGATTCGTGATCGAACCCGCCTGAGCGGACGCTGCGAGGAGGAACACTGCCGATGCGCCGGCCGAGAACGCCTTGAAGGACATCACGGCCACTCCCATCGCACTCGAACGAAACTCGTTACTTCTTCTTCTTCGCCGGAGCCTTCTTCGCCTTTGCAGCGGGCTTCTTCGCGGCTTTCGCTTTCGCCTTCATTGTCATCGTCCTTCAGTTGTTGACCCGAATAATTCGGGATCGCGCGCGACTCGAAGTTCGCGCAAGGTTTATTTGCGCAGATTCAACTTGACCTTCAAACGGAAATTTCCGGTGACCACTATCGAAGATTCCGATAGATAGATTTCCGGTGGCTTTTTGTGATGCGTGATCTCGATGGATATCAATCTCGCTCGCACGTTCTTGATGGTCGCAGAGACCGGCAGCTTCATCGACGCTGCGCGTAAGATGAACATTACCCAATCGACTGTATCGGGCCGCATCAAAGGGCTCGAAGACATGTTGGGCCGCCCACTCTTTCAACGCTCGAAGTCCGGTGCTGAACTCACCAACGCGGGCGAGCAGTTCCAGAAGCATGCGCTGGCACTCGTTCGCGTCTGGCAGCACGCTCAGCTCGAAGTCGGTCTGTCAGACCAGCATCGAGACCATTTGTCGGTCGGTGCGCCCGTCGCGCTGTGGGACGGATTCCTCATCAAGTGGATCGCGTGGATGCGATCCAACATTCCCGACATCGCCGTCTCCGCCTTCCAGGGCATCTCCGCGGTGATGACGCAGCGCCTCATCGAGGGCACGCTGGACCTGGCGGTCATGTACCGGCCGCTGCAGCCGCCGGGGCACATGATCGAGCATCTGTTCGACGAGGAGTTCGTGCTGGTGACGTCGGCGAAGGCGCCGTCACGCTGGGCCTCGGGCGATTACGTCTTCATCGACTGGGGGCCGGACTTCCAGCAGGATCACGCGATCGCCTTTCCCGAGCTGACGAACCCCGGCCTGAACCTCGACATCGGCCCCATCAGCCTCGACTATGTCCTGACCAACGAATGCGCGGGTTATTTCCCGTTGCGGATGGTCAAGACGCTGGTTGCCCGCAATCGCTTGCGCATCCCCAAACGGGCGCGCAAGTTCGTCTACCCCGTCTACATGGTCTATCCGGAAGCGCGTGACGAGGAAGCTTACGAGCCCATTATCAACGGCCTGCGCCGTGAAGCGGCGCGATACGCCTGAGGCGGGTGCGCGGCTCGGCTAGGCTGTGATCAGTCTGCCGTGGGGCGGAAATCGAAGCCTGCGGGCAAGTCGTTGCCCGGAGGGCGTTCCGTCACTGCAACGCCGTCGACGCGGGCGGCAGGCGGGCCGGACTTGCAGCGGGCTAGGATATCGGCGACAGCAGCGTCCGTGCCGGAGAAAATGGCTTCGACCGAGCCGTCGCGCCGGTTTCTCACCCAGCCGCGAAGGCCGAGTTCGGCGGCGGCATCTTCCGTCCAGGCGCGGTAGCTGACGCCCTGGACGCGGCCCGTGATGCGGACATGAACGGTACGGTCAGTCATCGCGCCTGCATGCGTATGGGTCAGACCTCGGTCTGACCCCAATCCTGAACGTCAGGAACAGGTCAGACCGAGGTCTGACCCAAAACCAAGCTATCAAGCGAACTCGAGGATGACAGCGTCGACGGCGAGACTGTCGCCAGCCTTGGCGTTCACTTTCTTGACGACGCCATCGCGCTCAGCGCGCAAGACGTTCTCCATCTTCATGGCTTCCACCACGGCAAGCGTGTCACCTGCCTTCACTTCCGCGCCTTCCGCCACGTGCAGTGCCTTTACCAGGCCCGGCATCGGGCATAGCAGGAACTTGGACATGTCGGCGGCTGCCTTCTCAGGCATCAATGCCGCCAGTGCAGCCTCGCGCTCGGTATAGACGCGCACCGGCGCCTGCACGCCACGATAAGCGAGATTGTTGCCGTTGAGGATGGGCCGCACCTGAACCGTGACCTGCTTGCCGCCGACGCGGCCGGTCCACACCGGCTCGCCGGGCGACCACCCGGACACGATCTCCAGCGTTTCCTGCGGCTTGTCGTCGGCACCCAGCAGGGTCACGTAAAACAGCTCGCTGGCCGTCTCGCCGCCGGAGACCTCCAGCAGTTGCACGGTGTCGCCGATCTTGACCACGCGGCGCTTGGCAAAGCGCACGGGCCGGCCGGACATCTGGTGCGTAATCTCGCGGCGGCGCGCGTTGTTCTGGTGGTCAACCGTCGCGGCGACGGCGGACAGGACCTTCATTTCATCGCCAGCGGCCGCACGCGCGGCGAAGCCATCCGGATAAACTTCCTTGATGAAAGCGGTAGAAATGTTGCCCGAGCGCCAGCGCGGGTGCTGCATCAGCGACGTCAGGAACGGCACGTTGTGCTGGATGCCGTCGATGTAGAATGCGTCCAGCGCCTCGGCCTGGGCGTCGATCGCGGCTTCTCGTGTCGCCGCATGCGTGACGAGCTTGGCGATCATCGGATCGTAGAACATTGAGATCTCGCCGCCCTCGAACACGCCCGTGTCGTTGCGGACGGTGACGCCGTTGACCGAGGTTTCGGCGGGCGGGCGATACTTCGTCAGGCGGCCGATCGACGGCAGGAAGTTGCGATAGGGATCTTCCGCATAAATGCGGCTTTCGACGGCCCAGCCGTTCAGCTTGATGTCGGCCTGCCTGAACGGCAGTTTTTCACCAGCCGCCACCCGGATCATCTGCTCCACGAGGTCGATGCCCGTGATCATCTCGGTGACGGGATGTTCCACCTGCAGGCGCGTATTCATTTCTAGAAAGAAGAAGCTTTTGTCCTGGCCTGCTACGAATTCCACCGTACCGGCGCTGTCGTAGTTCACGGCTTTCGCCAGGGCCACCGCCTGCTCGCCCATGGCGCGGCGGGTCTTCTCGTCGAGCAGCGGCGAGGGCGCTTCCTCGATGACCTTCTGGTTGCGGCGCTGAATGGAGCATTCGCGCTCGCCCAGGTAGACGACGTTGCCGTGCTTGTCGCCCAGCACCTGGATTTCGATGTGGCGGGGTTGCTCGATGAACTTTTCGATGAAGATGCGGTCGTCGCCGAAGCTGGACTTGGCTTCCGAGCGTGCCAGCTCGAAGCCCTCTTCGCATTCTTTGCGGTCGTAGGCGATGCGCATGCCCTTGCCGCCGCCGCCTGCCGATGCCTTGATCATGACCGGATAGCCGATCTCCTCGGCGATCTTCACGGCGTGCTTGCCGTCTGAAATTTCGCCCAGGTGACCGGGAACGGTCGACACCTTGGCCTTGGCAGCTGCCTTCTTGCTCTCGATCTTATCGCCCATGGCGGCAATGGCGCCCGGGTTCGGGCCGATGAAAACGATGCCAGCTTTCTTCAGCTCGACCGGGAAAGCCTCGCGCTCCGACAGAAAACCGTATCCTGGGTGAACCGCCTCGGCGCCCGTTTGCTTGCAGGCGGCGATGATCTTCTCGATGATGAGATAGGATTCCGCTGCCGCCGGTGGGCCGATATGCACGGCCTCGTCGGCCATTTCGACATGCAGGGCATCGCGATCGGCATCCGAATAGACGGCCACCGTCTTGATACCCATTTTGCGTGCGGTCTTGATCACGCGGCAGGCAATCTCGCCGCGGTTGGCAATAAGGATCTTCTTGAACATCGCCCCGGATGGCCCCGATCTTGGTTCTTTTGAACACGGAAGGATAAGAGGCGAGTTCTAAACGCCTGCGCCCCCGCCGTAAACCGCGAGATTCTGGGCGATCGGGCAAAATGGCGGGCTTTTGAACCCGCACGGCTGCGACATCGTTAACGATGCGCGCGCGTCCGGGCATTGGGCAGCCTACGCGGCTACCACATCCTCAACGACGAATTCGAGCCCTTCGCCAGCCAAAGCTGCCTCGATCGCCGGGTGGGCTTGCGCCAGGCGGCCCAGGAACTCCTGCTCGCGCCGCGACAGGTCGACGAATTCGTTCATGCGCAACGCCAGCCAGCGCGTGCTGCAATCCTGGAACTCTTCGCTGGTGACGATCTCCAGCCGCTGGCGCTCAAGCCGCAGCAGGGCCAGTTCCTCGCGGCTGATGTCGCGGCAACCGGCGGTGTCGCCAGCGGTGTCAGCCAATGCGTCGGCGCGCGCTGCCGTGCCGTGGCCCAGCGAGCCGATCATGCCGTGCGCCACGGCGCGAAGCATGAGGTCTGACCAGACCGTCAACCGTTCGCCTTCGATGCAGCCATCAATATCGAATAGTGCGTTGGCTTCGGCGCGCGTCAGTGCCAAATGCGCATCCCGGCCGACGGTGCAGAGGATACGGCGCACGACGTCGCAATCGGCTTCGGTCAGGTGTCCGCGCGGCACGAACTGATTGCCGGCCCGCAGCGGGCCGACCGCGTGCACGACCGCGTGACGAACCTGATCGAGCGCGAAAATAGCCAGGCTGACAGGGGCCCAACGCGAGCGCTCCAGGATGGAGAGCAGAAGATCGAATTCGATGCGGCTGGCGACGTAACCTTCCGTCGTGATCCAGCGCATCAGCCAGTTGGCGTTCTCGGCGTTCACGTAGCCGGAGGGATCGGTATGGTCGACGACATGGTCGGTCAGCGCGTTGATGAAGAACGCGGCCCACGACGCGTCCTGCACGCGCGCGGCATCCTGCAGCGCGAACAGCATTTCCGCCTCGGCACGGCCAATCGCACCCTCGGCGCGGATCAGGTTGTCGATACGCCGGACATCCGCTTCTTTAATGCTGCCACGTCTGGCGATCTGCTCAATCACCAGCGGCCTGAACCCGACCATGCTACTACTACCCTCATCACCGCACCACGTGACCAGGATAGGAATCGCACCTTACTAATCGGCTAATGGCCGCGACGAGATGCGCGCAGCGTGGCTCAGAAGACTCGCAAAAGCGAAGGCCGCACCTTTCGATGCGGCCCTCCCATGATTTGCAAGAGATTAACGGCCCACGCGGGGGGCCCACCAGACGCGGCGCCAGCTATCGCGGCGCTCGTTGCGGATGTTGGCCGAGGCGCGGTCTTGCATGTTTGACAAGATGCGGCGTTCCTGGCGGTCCAGGCGGCCGTCGCTCTCAAACGCCCGTTCCACCTTCTTGATACGGCGCTGCTCGGCACGAAGCTTCATGCCTTCGCGCCAGGTGATAGAACCCGCGCGGCGGCCGTCTTCGATACGGTCGGCCTGCTTGTACTGGCGCTCTTCGATGTTGCGCGAGCTGGCTGCAGTTGCGGAAGCGGCGCTGATGAGAACCAGGCCGGCGGCAGCGATGAAAGAAATTTTGCTCATGATACGTGATCCCGGTGTGATGTTTGTCCATCTGCCGAACGTGCCGGCTGATGAGCGCCAATATGCGCCGGGCTGCTTGAACGCGAACTGAAGCGCAGGGTTACCTGCCGTTCATCCTGTTGCCCCCGCCTTGCCACAAACGAGCGGGCTGCCACAAACGAAAGCGGGCGCTTTGCAGCGCCCGCTCCGATTTCCGAACTGCCGCCGATCTTAGTGGCGGTGACGGCGGTGATGATGGCGATGATGATGGTGTCCACCACCGCGGCAGACCGTCTTGCAGCGGCGCTTGAAGCCCCAGCCCTTACAGATGCGCGTGCAGCGATGGCGAACGTTTTCGACCATGCTCTGGCTCGTCAGCGACTGCGACTTGAGGGCCTGGCCCACGGCCGGCGCGGCACTGGCAGCCGAGGACATCAGACCGGCACTCAGAATGAGTGCCGCAGCAGGCACCAATAGAAGACGCTTCATTCGTTTCTCTCCCGTGCGTGATTTGCAACTGAGATGGTCCTTGCCGGTACAGACCGTGCAAATTGCCCGTCTGACCCGCAATCTCATCAAGGTCTCATCAACATGAACCCCCGATGAATATGGGCCGCCGGAAGAGCACCTCCGCCGCATCGATGATTGAAATCACAAGGGAATGTTGTCGTGTTTTTTCCAAGGGTTCTCGACGCGCTTGTTGCGCAACATATTCAGCGCGCGGCATAGGCGGCGCCGTGTCGACGCCGGATTGATCACCTCGTCGATGTAGCCGCGCTCAGCGGCCACGAACGGGTTGGCGAAGCGGTCCTGGTACTCCTTGATGCGCGCTGCGATCTTTTCCGGATCGCCCAACTCGGAGCGGTACAAGATCTCGACGGCGCCCTTGGCACCCATTACGGCGATTTCCGCCGTCGGCCAGGCGTAGTTCACATCGGCACGGATGTGCTTGGAGCTCATCACGTCGTAGGCGCCGCCGTAGGCCTTACGCGTGATCACGGTTACCTTAGGCACCGTGGCCTCAGAATAGGCAAACAGCAACTTGGCGCCGTGCTTGATCAGCCCGCCGTATTCCTGCGCCGTACCGGGCAGGAAGCCCGGTACGTCCACGAAGGTGATGATCGGGATTTCGAAGCAGTCGCAGAAGCGCACGAAACGGGCAGCCTTGCGCGAGGCGTCGCTGTCGAGCACACCGGCCAGCACCAACGGCTGGTTGGCGACGATGCCGACGGTGTGGCCTTCCATGCGGCCGAAGCCGACAACGATGTTCTTGGCGAACGACGGCTGGATCTCGAAGAAATCGCCCTCGTCGACGACTTTGTGGATCAGTTCCTTGATGTCGTACGGCTTGTTGGGGTTGTCCGGAATCAACGTATCGAGCGACTTGTCGGTGCGATCAGGACTGTCCTGCGTCGGCAGCTTGGGTACGCCCGCCTGGTTGTTCGACGGCAGGAAGTCCATGAGGCGGCGCATCTGCAGCAGCACCTCGACGTCGTTCTCGTAAGCGTTGTCGGCGATAGACGACTTGGACGTGTGCACCTTGGCGCCGCCCAGTTCCTCCGCCGTGACGGTCTCGTTGGTCACCGTCTTCACCACGTCCGGCCCGGTCACGAACATGTAGCTCGTGTCTTTCACCATGAAGATGAAGTCCGTCATCGCCGGCGAATAGACATCGCCGCCTGCACACGGCCCCATGATGACCGAGATCTGCGGGATGACGCCCGACGACAGCACGTTGCGTAGGAACACCTCGCCATAACCGCCAAGCGCGGCAACGCCTTCCTGGATGCGCGCGCCGCCGGCATCGAACAGGCCGATGATCGGCGCGCGGTTCTGCAGCGCCATGTCCTGGATCTTGGTGATCTTCTTGGCGTGCGTTTCCGACAGCGAGCCGCCGAATACCGTGAAGTCCTTGGCGAACACGTAGACGACGCGGCCGTTGATGGTGCCCCAGCCGGTCACGACGCCGTCACCCGGCGTCTTCTGCTTCTCCATGCCGAAGTCGGTGCAGCGGTGCTCGATGTACATGTCGAACTCCTCGAAGGAGTTCTCGTCCATCAGCAGGTCGATGCGTTCGCGCGCCGTGAGCTTGCCGCGGTTGTGCTGCGCCTCGATGCGCTTGAGGCCGCCACCGAGCCGCGCTTCGTCGCGCCGGCGTTCCAGCTCATCCAGGACGTGCTTCATGTGTGGTATCCCCGTGCAATCTTTCTAGTGCCCTGGCGACTCCGCTACGCGGAGCCGGCCGCCAGGGCTGTGGACCCGCGTTGGCGGCCGGCTGCCGCAGGGCAGTCGCCAGCGCCAAATAAAGCAAGCTTCCTAGCACGCACGCCGCCGGGCGCAAACGGGTTGCGGCCGCGCGGTTAACCCTATCCATACCCAGCGCCAGCCGGTGCATACGGGCGCAATCTGGTCTTGCCTGCCCGTGCCCGCTCGTGCGAGCCAGGAGCCTGAGTTTGGACCGGCACGGGACCCCACGACATGAGCGAGCCGCTGCAGCTGACGGCGTTGATCGAAACAGTAAACAGGAACGGCACGCTAGACGCTGCTGAGATGGAATTCGCGCTTGACCAGATGACCGCCGGCGCGCTGCCACCGGCCGACATGGGTGCTTTCCTGCTTCGCCTGCGAGAGCGGGGGGAAACCGTCGAGGAAGTGACGGGTGCTGCCCGCCTGCTCCGCTCGCGCATGACGACGGTGACCGCTCCGCCCGGCACGATCGATATCGTCGGAACCGGCGGCGACGGTCACCACACCTACAACGTCTCAACCTGCGCCTCGTTCGTGGCTGCGGGCGCGGGCGCACGGGTCGCCAAGCATGGCAATCGCTCCGTATCGTCGTTGTCGGGGGCCTCAGACGTGCTCGCAGCGCTTGGCGTGAAGCTGGATGTGCCACCGGCGGTCATTGAACGCGCCATCGCGGAGGCCGGCGTCGGCTTCATGTGGGCACCGATGCATCACCCCACGATGAAGGTCTGGGCGCCGGTTCGCGCCGAACTCGGCGTGCGGACGCTCTTCAACGTCCTCGGCCCCATCTGCAATCCGGCGAACGTGAAGCGCCAGATCGTCGGCGTCTATGATCGCCGCTGGCTGGAGCCGCTGGCCAACGTGCTCGGCAACCTCGGCAGCGAGCACGCCTGGGTCGTGCACGGCCACGACGGCATGGACGAACTGTCCACGACCGGCCCGACGGCCGTCGCCGAGTTGCGTAACGGCAACGTCCGCGTGTTCGAGATCACGCCCGAGGACGTCGACCTGCCGCGCGCGACGCTGGCCGAACTGAAGGGCGGCGATGCGGCCGTCAATGCGGCTGCCCTGCGCGGCGTGCTCGAAGGCCAGCCGGGGCCCTATCGCGACATCGTGCAGTTGAATGCTGCCGCAGCACTCGTCGTCGGTGGCCAGGCCAACGACATCCACGACGGCCTGATCCTGGCCGGCGAAGCAATCGCCTCCGGCGAAGCGCTGGCTGCCCTCGAAGGCCTCATCCGCATTACTAATACGCCCGCGTAAGAGCAAACGTTCTGGTCAACGCGCCAGCAGCATGATGAACTCTGACCCAGGCCGTCCAGGATCGAACATATGCCGATAACCGCGTTCTACGCCTCGCTGCTCGCCGCCCTGTTCATCCTGTTGTCGATCCGCGTCATCGCCCAGCGCCGCGAAGCCCGCGTCGAGATCGGGCCCGGCGAAAGCAAGGAGCTGCTACGCCGCATGCGCGTGCATGCCAACTTTGCCGAGTATGTTCCCTTCGCGCTCGTGCTGCTGGCCCTGGCGGAAAGCCTCAAGGTGCCAACTCCGCTGCTGCATTTGGCAGGCCTGCTGCTGCTGGTTGGCCGCGGAGTCCACGCCTACGGGTTGTCGCAAAACCCGCACAACCTGCGTCTGCGCACCTGGGGCATGATCCTAACGTTTGCAGCGATTGCCGTGGCGGCGCTGTTCTGCTTCGGCTTCGGCGTGTTCAATCTGATCGTCTAGCGCACTGTCGCCTGTCAAAGATCAAAACTCATGCGCTGATCAGGCCCGCGCCGGCTGAACCGGGCCGTAAACCGTCCGCGCCCGATCTTCAAACGCTTCGCTGAAGCGGCGAAAGGCCTTGTCGAACAGCGCGCCCATCAGCACGCTCAGCATCACGGAACGGAACTCGTAGTCGATGAAGAAATGCACGTCGCTGCCGGTGGCCGCTGGCAGAAAGCGCCAGCGGTTTTCCAGCCGCTTGAATGGACCGTCCAGGTATTCCACGAGTATTGCCGGCTCCCCGGGCGCCAGCGTCACGCGCGTCCGGAAGCTCTCACGGATTGTTTTGTAGCCGACGCTCATCGTGGCGATGATGGTGGTCTTGTCGCCGGCGACCTCGCGGCTTTCAACATGCAGCGCCTCGCACAGCGGCAGAAACTGGGGATAGGCCTCGACGTCGGCAACGACCTGGTACATCTGCTGAGGGGTGTACGGCACCCGACGTGTGGTCTCGAATTTTGGCACGCATGTCCTCGCGGCTAGTTGGCGCCGCGGGCGGCTTTTAGGCGTGCGAAGTCCTCGTCGGCATGGTGTGAGGACCGCGTTAGCGGGCTCGATGACACCAGCAGGAACCCCTTGGCCATGCCGATGCGGCGATAACTATCGAATTCATCTGGCGGCACGAAACGCACGATCGGCGCATGTTTCGGCGTCGGCTGCAGATACTGGCCGATCGTCAGGAAATCGACATCGGCGGCCCGCAGGTCGTCCATCACCTGCAGAACCTCTTCGCGCTTTTCGCCCAAGCCCAGCATGATGCCGGATTTGGTGAAGGTGGCGGGCTGAAGTTCCTTGGCGCGCTGCAGGAGGCGCAGCGAATGGAAGTATCGCGCGCCAGGCCGGATCGCGAGATAGAGCGACGGCACCGTTTCCAGATTGTGATTGAACACGTCTGGCCGTGCTTCGCTCACGATCTCCAATGCGCCGTCCTTGCGCAGGAAATCGGGCGTCAGGATCTCGACCGTGGCTTGAGGGGCCTTTCGCCGGATCGCCGTGATGGTTTCGGCAAAGTGGCGCGCGCCGCCATCGGCCAAGTCGTCGCGATCGACCGAGGTGATGACGATGTGGCGCAAGCCGAGCTTGGCGACGGCGGCCGCGACCTGGCCAGGCTCGTTCGCGTCGAGCGCCTTCGGTACGCCCGTGCGCACGTTGCAGAAGGCGCAGGCGCGCGTGCACGTGTCGCCCATGATCATCATGGTGGCATGCCGCTGCGACCAGCATTCGCTGAGATTTGGGCAGCCGGCCTCTTCGCACACCGTGGTCAGGCCGTGCTGGCGCACGATGTCGCGCGTTTCGGCCACGACGGAACCTGCAGACAGCTTGACGCGCAGCCACTCCGGCCGCGGCAGGCGGGGCGTATCTGGACGGGCTGCCTTTTCCGGATGCCGGGAGGCGCCTTTGCTGCGTGTGTCGAGAACGGTGACCAAGTCGGCCTCAAGCAAAAAGCGCGGGAGAAGCCTCACGCGCTTGGAACATGGCCCGTATCTGCAGGCCTATCAAGGGTGAACCCAAGCCGGCGGCCTTCGCCCTTAGGCGATAATCCGTGCCACGATGATGACGACAATCGCGCCGATGGTGGCCGTCACGATCTGGCTCACCGTTTCGTTGCGAATTCCCAGATTGACGCCCAGCGCGTTCAAAAGGAAACCGCCCACGAACGCGCCGATGACGCCACTGACGAGCCAGGTGATCAGGCCGCCACCGCCGACGACGATGGAAGCCAGAAAGCCCGCAACGAGCCCGATTAGGCAGAAAATCAGCACCGATCGCGTCTGTTCGTTCATGAGTGCCCCCACCCCAGGACTTAACGCCGATAGCTGTTAGACGTGGCAGCGTGAGCCGAGATACTGGCCCAGCAGGCGATTGTAGTCATCGGCATCCTGTTTCTGGCCGGCGGACAGCTTCTTGCCCGCGTTCTGGGCCTCCACAGATGACTGCGCGCCCTTGCGATCCAACTTGTTCAGCTGCTCTCGAATGGATCCGCAGCTCTCGCCCGGAGGCAACGCGGACGCGCCCGGATCGCCGCCCGGCGCCGATGCGCCCTCGCAGCCGCCGAGTGCAGCGAACATCGATAGCGCCAGCAATAGCTTTACGCTGTTGAGACCAAACGAAGCTTGTCTCACTGCGCCCTCCAGCCCTCAGAGAACCAATCGTGTGCTTTGATCACACGATCGCTACGACTTCAACCCCGCTGGGCGACGGTGTGGCGATGTTGCCTCACGATGGCCGCTGCGAAATCAATCAGATGCTCGGCAACGCGCCGGCGGACAAAGGGTTGCAACCCTTCAGTGTCCGAAGCGTCACAGAATTCCAGCGGATGGCTATTGTGCCGCGGCAGGTGTGACAGGCTTCACCGGCTGCACCGACGCTTGAACCGGCTGCGGAGTGCAACGGAGCTGGAATTCGCCGTTGGCCTTATTAAGCTGATCGGCTTTGACGAGGTCCGCATTCGTCATTTTATACTTTTTATTGGCGGCCTTCTCGATCTTCTCAGCGATGCCATCGCGACGCAGCTCTTCGATGTGGGCGACTAGCGGTGCGCAGGCCGAATCGACCTTGGCTTGCTGCGGCTGCGCGCTGACCGACGACGTCGCCAGATCCGTATTCAATGAGCCGTCTGCGGCGCAGCCGGCCAATGAACCCGCCAACACGATCGCAGCCGTCGACCGAACGAACTTATGCATTTCAGTACCCCCAGGAACGAATCAGTATTGCAACTCGCAATTGGGAGAAGTCTGAGAAAACCGGCACGCCGCAGCAACCCCTGCGCAGCCAGTGATCACCGATAGCTTGGGCCTTGACAGCAGCGAATCTGTGGACGAGGCGCCCTATGTCACACGCGGTCTTGACCAGCTAGCCGAAGCGCTTTCGCCGCAATATCCTCTGCGGCCGGTAGCACGAGGGCTTCGAGATTGGCGGCATAAGGCACGGGGGTATCCGCCGCGGCCATGCGGACGGGGGCTGCCTTCAGCGAACTGAACGCTGCGGCCGTTACGCCTGCGCAAACTTCCGCACCGATCGAACAGGCGGGGGGACCATCGTCGAGGGTCAGCAGCCGCCCCGTCTTGCGCGCCGAAGCCAACACGGCCGGCATGTCGAGTGGCCGTAGCGTGCGCAGATCTATCACTTCCGCGCTGACGCCGGCCGCGCTCAACAACTCGGCGGCGTCGAGAGCCAAAGCGACACCACTGCCGTACGTAACGATCGTCAGCGCCTCGCCGTCGCGGGCCACGCGGGCCTTGCCGATGGGAACGCTCCAAAGGTCGTCGTCCGGAGCAAGTCCTGTGGTGTCGTAGAGCGCTTCGGCTTCCAGAATGATCACAGGATCAGGGTCTGCGATAGCGGACCACATGAGCCCCTTCGCGCACGCCGCAGTCGCCGGGCACACCACTTTCAAACCAGGAACGGCGGCGAACCAGGATGCGAGACTGACGCCGTGCATGGCGCCGGCGCCCGCCCAAAGACCATTGCGTCCGCGCAGCACGATCGGCACGCCCTGCTGTCCGCCCGAGCGGTATCGCGTCTTTGCCGCGCTCGACACAATCGGATCGATCGCCTGCAATGCCAAAGCCCATGCCGTGACTTCGACGACAGGCTTCAGCCCCGCCATCGCTGCGCCGACGGCCAATCCGACGACGGCGTGCGGCGTGATTGGCGTGCCGACGACGCGGCGATGACCGAACTCTTCCGCCAATCCCGCGACCACCGCGGAGCACCGGCCAAAGTCGGCGACGCTTTCACCGATCACGAAGACATCAGGGTTCTGCCGCATCTGTGCCGCCAGGCCCGCCCGCAATGCTTGCGCATAGGTGAGTGGGGTGGCTGGCTCTGCGGCGTCGTTCGACGCGGGCTCAGTCGATGTCCTGCGTTCGGGGTCCGAGGACTGGCGTGAGTTGGCAGCCGTATCCGCCGCCGTTGCATCTTCCGGGGCGGCGGTGTCAGACAATCGCGCGAGCAGTGTGCCGGCTTCGAGCAGATCGGCGCCCGCCGGCACCACGAGTTCCTGCACGACACCGCCCACGCCTGCCTCGATTTCCATCGTGACATTGCCCGCGGCGATCTCGGCAAGCACATCGCCCTCGCCGACGGCCTGGCCCTCGGTGACAAACCAACGGGCGACCGCGGCCTGCTCCACGGTCTTGGAGATGCGTGGCATCACGACGTCGCCGCTGTGACCAGCGTCGGATGCTTCGGCAGTATTATGTTGAGCTGTCGAGGTCACGAAGCTGCTGCCACTACATCACGTTTTAGATCGGCCGCCACGGGCGCGGCCGCCGACTGGGCGTATGCTACCGCCTCGCGCACGATGGCGCGGACCTCGCGATCGATGGTCTTGATGTCGTCATCGCTCGTCCAGCCCTCCGAGATGAGGCGCTGCTTCAGATTGGCAACGGGATCGATCTCGTCGAGGCTGCGCTGGCGGCCGCCCGTGTTGCCGGCATCCGGCGTGGCATGCCCGCGATAGGGATACGTCAGCATCTCCAGAACCACCGGCCCGCCGCCCCCGCGCGCCATCGCCATTGCCATCCGGCCCCCACCGCGCACCGCGCCGATATCGACCCCGTCAACCTGCCATCCGGTGATGCCGAGGGCCGTGCCGCGATTGGCCAGCGTCGTCTCGGCATGCCCGGTCTCACCGGTATCGTTGTCGATGACGTAGACGACCGGAAGCTGCCAACGCTGCGCCAAGTTGAGGGCCTCGTAAAACTGGCCCTGGTCGGCCGCGCCCTGGCCAACCGTGCACACGGTCACGGCGCCATTTGCGCGATAACGATTGGCGAATGCCAGGCCAGCCGCCAGCGATACCGGCGCGCCGACGATGCCGTGACCGCCGTAGAAATTAAGCTCCGGCGCCATCAGATGCAGCGACCCGCCCTTGCCGCCATTGAGGCCGCCGGCGCGGCCGAGAAGTTCTGCCATGACCAGTTTGGGATCGCAGCCCTGCGCCAGCGCATGCCCGTGGCAGCGATGCGAGGTGATGACCTGATCACTCTCAGTGGCCGCCATCGCCAATCCAGCGATCACGGCTTCCCGGCCGATCGAAAGGTGGCAGAAGCCGTTGATCTGTCCCATCGCGTAGAGCTGTCCGGCGCGCTCTTCAAAGCGGCGTATCAGCAGCATCCGGCGATAGGCATCGACTGCCTCTTGCCGTGAAACAGCGGCGCCTTCGGCCGGCCGGGATATCGAAGAATTCGCTAGCAAAACAATCACCAAGCGGATCGGCGCATGGGGCCGTCCAGATGGCTGAGCCTACACGCGAGCAGCGCCCATTCGCTAGAGGGAAGGCGCACTTAGACGTTGGGGAATGACTGTGCAGCGCAACATTTCTGTTGCTTGTGTCAGAGCTGCGCCCGAAGGACGACGATGTCGTCAGCCTTGACGAAGCCGAGCACATCGCGTGCAACCTCTTCGACGAGATCGGGATGCGGCTTGGCCGGGGAAAGCAAGGCTACGTCGCGTTCGAGTTTGCCGCGAACGGCCTCGAGACTGCGCGATTCGAACGCCAACAGACTGGAGCGCTCGATGAGCCGCGTACGCGCCTCAAGGCCATGCCGGCCGTGCACCGCGTGGTGACCGAAGTAGGCCATAAGGCCCAGGCAGAAAAGCACTACCGCAGCCTGCCGAAGCTTCGACCGCCTATCGTTGTTTGGCTGACGCAACACGACGCTTACTCACACTACCGATACAAACGCACTGTCGTGACCTTACCGCGCTAACGTTAAAGCGCGGTAAAATCACAAGCAGGTTCTGATGGTTGAGAAAGCGAGCTGTGACGGGGTCACACAGCCCGCCGTTACGGTGTTGTTCTCGTTATGCCCCGGCCTGCCCGCGCAAAATGCTTTTGCCGGCATACTCGGCGATCGCTCCGAGTTCACCCTCGATGCGGATGAGTTGGTTATACTTCGCAAGCCGATCCGAGCGCGAAAGCGAGCCTGTCTTGATCTGCCCGCAGTTGGTGGCAACCGCCAGATCCGCAATCGTGGAATCTTCAGTTTCGCCAGAGCGGTGGGACATCACAGCCGTGTACCCGGCGCGCTGTGCCATCGACACGGCGTCCAGCGTTTCCGTCAGCGAGCCGATCTGGTTGACCTTCACCAGGATCGAATTGGCGATGCCCTTCTTGATGCCTTCGGCCAGGCGCTCCGTGTTGGTCACGAACAGATCGTCGCCAACCAGCTGGCAACGCTTGCCGATCAGCTCCGTCAGGGCTTTCCAGCCGTCCCAGTCGTCTTCGCCCATGCCGTCTTCGATGGAGATGATGGGGTAGCGCTTGACCAGGTCTTCCAGGTACTTGGCCATGCCGGCGCTATCGAGCGACTTGCCTTCGCCGGCCAGTTCGTACTTGCCGTTCTTGAAGAACTCGGTGGACGCGCAGTCGAGCGCCAGCATCACGTCGGAGCCCGGCTTGTAGCCGGCCTTCTCGATCGACTTCATGATGAAGCCAAGCGCCTCGTCGGCTGACTTGAGGCCGGGCGCAAAGCCGCCCTCGTCGCCGATGCCCGTGTTGTGGCCGGCGTCCTGCAGGCCCTTCTTAAGCGTGTGGAAGATCTCCGCGCCGATGCGGATGCTTTCGGCGCTGCTGGCAGCGGCCACCGGCATGATCATGAATTCCTGGATATCGATCGGGTTGTCGGCATGCGCGCCGCCGTTGATGATGTTCATCATCGGCACGGGCAGTACGTGCGCGTTGGCGCCACCGACGTAGCGGTACAGCGGCAGGCCGCTCGACTCTGCAGCAGCCTTTGCCGTTGCCAGCGAAACGCCGAGAATGGCATTGGCGCCAAGGCGGCTCTTGTTCTTGGTGCCGTCAAGCGCGTTCAGCGCCGCGTCGATGCCACGCTGGTCTTCGGCATCCATGCCCGCCAGCGCGTCGAAGATCTCGCCGTTCACGGCGTCGACCGCCTTGGTAACGCCCTTGCCCATGTAGCGGGCCTTGTCGCCGTCGCGCAGCTCGACGGCTTCGTGTGCGCCGGTCGAGGCGCCGGAGGGCACGGCCGCGCGGCCCTTGGCGCCGTCCTCAAGCATCACGTCCACTTCGACCGTCGGATTTCCGCGGCTGTCTAGAATTTCGCGGCCGATGATGTCGATAATAGCGGTCATAGTGCGTCCTCGACTGTCTGTGGTTCATTCGTCTGCATGCGGGCTCGGCGGCTTTCTACCGTCTAAGCGGCGCGTATGGCTAGGCCCAAAGCCCGGATTGGCCGCTAGAATGCGTCACATTTCACGATCCTAAGGTCGCAGGCGGCCTTTTGGCGGCCAGCCCGGTACAAATCGCCTCTCAATTGGATAGGAATGAGCTACCCATGAGCACAAAGCAAACCCACTCCGGCAGCTGCCATTGCGGTGCCGTGTCCTACGCCGTCGACGCCGCGCTCGACACGGTGATTTCCTGCAACTGCTCCATGTGCCAGAAGAAGGGAACGCTGCTGATGTTCGTGCAGGTGGCGGACTTCACGCTGAAATCTGGCGAGGACAAGCTGACGGACTACCAGTTCAACAAGCACGCCATTCACCACCTGTTCTGCTCCACGTGCGGTGTCACCTCGTTTGCGCGCGGCAAAGACCCAAAGGGCAACGAGATGGTCGCGGTCAACGCCCGCTGCCTTGCTGGCGTGGACCTCGACAAGCTGACAATTATGAATTTCGATGGCCGGAGCAAATAGCCCCATGCTGCAAGACGCAGGCGCCCTGGTTCTGTTTTCCGGTGGCCAGGACTCAACCGTCTGCCTCGCTTGGGCCCTCCAGCGCTACGCTCGCGTCGAAACCATCGGCTTCGATTATGGCCAGCGGCATCGCGTCGAACTCGATCAACGCGAGGTGATCCTGAAAGCGTTGCGGCATTTCCCGCAGATCGGCCCTCGCCTGGGCGTGGATCACGTGCTGCAACTGCCGGAGCTTGGACGCCTGTCGGAAACGTCGCTCACGCGTGACGTCGCCATTGCCATGTCGGATGCCGGCCTGCCGACGACGTTCGTACCCGGCCGCAACCTGATTTTCCTGACGTACGCCGCCGCGCTGGCCTATCGCCGCGATATCCGCGCCCTTGTCGGCGGCATGTGCGAGACCGATTTCTCCGGCTACCCCGACTGCCGCAACGCGACGATCCAGTCTCTGAGCCAGTCGATCTCGCTCGGCATGGACAGCGCGTTCGAAATCCACACCCCGCTGATGCGCATCGACAAGGCCGCCACCTGGGCTCTCGCGCATGACATCGGCGGCGACCCGTTGGTCAACCTCATCGTTGAAGACACGCACACCTGCTACCTCGGCGATCGCCAGCATCGCCACGATTGGGGCTACGGCTGTGGCACCTGCCCCGCCTGCGAGCTGCGCGCCAACGGCTGGCGCACGTGGCGAAGCACGATAGAACAGAGCCAACCGGCTTGACGCGCGCAGCCAAGGACACCACGGCGATGCCCCTAATCCTTGCGCTCGACCAGGGCACCACCTCCAGCCGGGCGATGCTGTTCGACGAGACCCTGGCCGTGCGCGGCATGGGCCAACTCGAACTGCCACAGCACTTCCCCGCGCCGGGTCTCGTCGAGCATGACCCGGAAGATATCTGGCGAACCACGCTGGACGCGGCACGGCTGGCGATCGCGCGCGCGCAGATTGCGCCGCAAGACATTGCCGCGATTGGCATCACCAATCAGCGCGAAACGGCAATCGTCTGGGATCGCCGCACGGGCAAGCCGATCCACCGCGCCATCGTCTGGCAAGATCGCCGCACCGCCGGGCAATGCCGCGCGCTGCGCGATGCCGGCATCGAAGGTATCGTGACCGCCAAGACCGGGCTGCTGCTCGACCCATACTTTTCCGCCACGAAGATCGCCTGGCTGCTCGACAGCGTACCCGGTGCCCGCGCCGATGCGGAAGCCGGGCACCTCGCCTTCGGCACTGTCGATACCTGGCTGCTGTGGCGGCTGACGAACGGTGCCGTCCACGCCACTGATGCCACGAACGCCTCGCGCACCTCACTGTTCGACATCCATCGCGGACGTTGGGACACCGACATGCTGCGGCTGTTTCGCGTGCCGGCGGCGATGCTGCCCGAGGTGCGCGACTGCCAGGCTGATTTCGGCGTGACGGCGCACGAACACCTGGGCGCGGAGATCCCGATCCTCGGCATGGCCGGAGACCAGCAGGCCGCCACGATGGGCCAGGCCTGCTTCGAGCGCGGCATGCTGAAAGCAACCTACGGCACCGGCTGCTTTGCCCTGCTCAACACCGGCACACAGGCCGTCGCCTCCCGCAACCGGCTGCTGACCACTATCGCCTACCAGCTCGATGGCCGGCGCACCTATGCACTGGAAGGCGCCATCTTTGTTGCCGGTGCGGCCGTGCAGTGGCTGCGCGACGGGCTCGGCATCCTGGCGACCGCGGCGGAGACGGGCCATCTGGCGGCAGAAGCCGATCCGGAGCAGGACGTCATCCTCGTACCGGCTTTCGTCGGCCTGGGTGCGCCGCATTGGCGCCCCGACGCGCGTGGCGCGATTTTCGGGCTGACGCGCGCCACCACCAAGCGCGAGATTGCCAGCGCAGTACTCAGGGCGGCCGCTTTCCAGACGCGCGACCTTCTCGAAGCCATGCGCAGCGATTGGAAACCAGCGGTCGATACCGTGCTGCGCGTCGACGGCGGCATGGCCGCGAGCGATTACACGATGCAATTCCTGGCCGACCTGTTGGACGCTCCGGTCGACCGGCCCGTCATCCGGGAGACGACGGCCTTGGGCGCGGCGTGGCTTGCCGGAAGCCGCGCCGGCGTTCTGCCGGACCGGGAGGGCTTCGCAAATCTGTGGCAGCGCGAGCGCCGGTTCGAAGCTTCGCCCGAAGCCGGCAAATGGCGGACACGCTACTACGACGCCTGGCGCCGCTCGGTCGCTGCCGTCATTGCCCAATCGGCAGGCGAATGACCGGCACGCGTGCAACCGTGCACCGGCGCCACAGGTCTTACACCGATCGCCGGTTCCGCCCTGGGGATAATGTGGACAAACCTCTGCGGCCACTCACGCCAAGCCTTGGATCGCCTCTTTGATCAGCTTCGGAAAAGCGAACTGATGCGAGGTTGTCGATGTGGGGGCGCCGAAAGAAGGATGACGTTGTCATGGCATCGCTTGCCGAGACACAGGTTGCACGGTCGATGATCGACGAGAGCGGCGAACTGCTGATCGATATCGAGACCGAATTACTGCAAATCCTCTCCGGCGGGGCGCGTGCCGACATGGCGGCCATTCGCCAGATGATCGACACGATGGAAGCGCGGCGCTGATTAGCGCCCCTTAAACTGCGGCTTGCGCTTCTCCAGGAATGCGCGCCGGCCTTCCGCATAATCCTCACTGACGAAGCAGGCGTCGATCGCCGCATCGAGCTTGGCCAGATCCGGATCCGCGGGATGGCGCGTCAGTTCGTCGATCGTCTGCTTGGCCGCTTTCACTGACAGCGGCGCATTGGCGGCAATGTCGGCGGCGAGTGATCGAACCATCATATCCAGTTCGGCCGCCGGCACGACGCGATCGACCAACCCCATCGCCAGCGCATCGCTGGCGTTGAAGCGGCGGCCGGTAAACAGCAACTCCTTGATGCGCGACGCGGACGCCAGCGCCAGCAGCGGACCGACCCATCGCGGGTTGTAGCCAAGCCCCAGCTTCGCGGCGGGAATTGCGAACTGCGCGGCCTCGTCGGCAATGCGGAGATCGCAACACGCCGCAATCCCGAGCCCGCCACCCAGGCAGTGCCCGTGGATCATCGCGATGACAGGCTTTTCCGCCTGCATGATCGCGTTGAAGGCATTGTGATTAAGTGTGTCATAGGCTTTGGCATTGTCACCGGTGCGCGCGCCCTCGAACTCCGAGATGTCGGCGCCTGCGGAGAAAGCCTTCTCACCCGCGCCGCGAAGGATAATGACGCGCACTTCCGGGTCCGCCTCCGCCTCTGCGATGCGCTCCGGGATCGCAGCCCACATTGCGGCGGTGAAGGCGTTGAGGCGCCCCGCGTTGTTGGCGATCACGAATGCCAGCGGCCCGTCCCGTTCAAGGCTAAGAGACGGTGCGGCGGCAGGGCTATTTTGTTCTGACATTCAACGTCCTAAATTAGAGGCACGGCCCGGCAACCATAGCGGAATTAACCGGCTTGCGGCGTCCGCGATGGCAGAGGTTTAGATTGACGCGGCAGGCCTCACTGGCTACCCCGTCTGTCTTATTCATAAGGCAGGACATAACATGGCAGCGACGCGACAGACTGCGGCAGCGTCCGCAGCAAAGCCCGCAGCCGCGGCGAACGTCGTGGCAGGCCCCGGTGCCAATGGTGGTGCCAACGGTGCCGCCGACCAGATGTGGGCCGACATCCGCAGCGAGGCCGAAGCCGCCGTCGCGGCCGAGCCGGCGCTCGGCGGTTTCATTTTTGCGACAGTGTTGAGCCACAAGCGCCTGGAAGACGTGATCTGCCATCGCGTCGCCAACCGCGTCGGCGTCAACGCAGATGCCAACCTCATCATGCAGTCGTTCCAGGGTCTGCTCGACGCCAACGCGGAGATGGCGCAGGTCTTCCGCGACGATCTCGCCGCCGTGCGCGATCGCGATCCCGCCTGCAACCGCTACATCGAGCCGCTGCTGTTCTTTAAAGGCTTCCACGCGCTGGCGACCCACCGCTTCGCCCATGAGATGTGGCGCAAGGGTCGCAAGGACTTCGCGCTCTATTTGCAGAGCGAAGCTTCCCGCCTGTTTGCCGTCGACATCCACCCCGCAGCCCGCATCGGCCGCGGCTTGATGCTCGATCACGCAACCGGTGTCGTCATCGGCGAAACCGCCGTCGTGGGCGACAACTGCTCGTTCCTGCATGCCGTCACGCTCGGCGGTAGCGGCAAGGAAACCGGCGATCGCCATCCCAAGATCGGATCGGGCGTGCTGATCGGCGCCGGCGCCAAGGTGCTGGGCAACATCCACGTCGGCAATTGCTCGAAGATCGCGGCGGGCTCCGTCGTGCTGACCGACGTGCCGCCCAACATGACGGCGGCCGGTGTTCCCGCGCGCATCGTCGGCTCGGCCGGCTGCGCGGAACCCGCCCGCTCGATGGACCAGTACCTCGGGCCGGACGACTACGCCTGCCTCTGATCAATCCGATAGATTTCATCTTACACGGCCCGCACGGCGGGCCGTTCTCAGCGCCAAGGAGCATGCCGTGAAGAAAGAAGACATGACGAAGGTTGAGGCCTATCTGCGCAAGACCTTCGGCAACAACGACATCAGCGTGCGCGCGCGCCCAAAGAAGGATGACAGCGCCGAGGTCTACATCAAGGACGATTTCGTTGCCGTGCTCTTCAAGGACGAGGAAGAGGCGGACGGCAGCTTCATGTTCGAAATGGCCATCCTCGCCGAAGACCTGTAGTCGCAAGCACGCGCGGAGCCTGAACGATGAGCCTCTACACGCTGGATGGGATTGCCGTGAAGACGCCCGCGTCGGGCCGCTACTTCGTGGCGCCCAACGCCATCTGCCTCGGCAAGGTCGAGCTGTGCGAGGATGCCAGTGTCTGGTTCGGCGCCGTCCTGCGCGGTGACAACGAATTGATCCGCATCGGCGAGCGCTCCAACATCCAGGATGGCTGCGTCCTGCACACCGACCCGGGTTTTCCGCTCGACGTCGAAGCCGATTGCACCATCGGCCACATGGTGATGCTGCACGGCTGCACCATCGGCCGCCGCAGCCTGGTCGGCATCGGCTCCATCATCCTCAACGGCGCCAGGATCGGTGAGGAGTGCCTGATCGGCGCCAACACGCTGATCGCCGAAGGCAAGATCATCCCGCCGCGTTCGATGGTTCTGGGCTCGCCAGGCAAGATCGTGCGCCAGCTCACCGATGACGACGTCGCCCGCTTCACGGGCGGCGCCGGCCGCTACGTGACCAACGGCCAACGCTTCAAGGCGGGACTGAAGCCGCAGGATTAGGTCCCGTCCGCATCAATTAGCGCTTCGCTCGCGACTTTGCTTCGCGAGCCAACAGAGTCTGTTTGCGCGCCATGCCCCAACGGTAGCCCCCGCCCGAGGTTGAGCCGCCGGCGCGAACGACGCGGTGACACGGGATCGCAATGGCAACCGGGTTGGCGCCGCAGGCGCTGCCTACAGCCCGCACGGCCTTTGGAGCGCCGATCCGTTTTGCAACCTCGGCATAGGTCGACGTTTCTCCAGCGGGAATGCCGCGCAGCGCCTGCCACACGCGGTGTTGGAACGCCGTGCCGCGCACGTCGAGCGGCAGGTCCCAGCTGGCGTTGGGCGCTTCGACCAGGCTGACGACTTTTGCCGTCAACTTCTCGAACGCTTGATCGCCCGCGATCAGGCTCGCCTTGGGAAAGCGCTCTCGCAGATCGCTGAGCAAAACATCGCGATCCTCGCCGAGGAAGATCGCGCACACACCCTTGGCGCTTGCCGCGACGAGAATCTTGCCCAGCGAACACGTACCCACCGCGAACCTGATGTCGGTATCAATGCCGCCTGCTCGGAAGTCGCTCGGCGTCATGCCAAGCACGTCGGTTGAGTCGGCGTAAAAGCGGCCGCTGGAATTGAACCCGCTGTCGTAGATGGCGTCCGTCACGGTGCTGCTCCTTGATAGCTTATCCCGCACTCGCTTCTGGCGATGCGCCGTGGCGTACGCCTTCGGCGTCACACCCAGCATGGACTTGAAGATGCGGTGGAAGTGATGCGGGCTGAGCCCGGCTGCCAGCGCAAGCTCATCTAGAGACGGCTCCACTTCCGCCGCCTCGATCTGCCGGCACGCCGCCGCAACCTTGTCGCGATGCTGATCGCCCAACTTAGGTTGCGCCGGCTTGCAGCGCTTGCAGGCGCGGAAACCCGCCGCCTCAGCCTCGGCGATCGTATCGTAGAATGCGACGTTCTCGCGCTTGGGTGTGCGCGCCGGGCACCCCGGCCGGCAGTAGATGCCTGTGGTTGCCACGGAGAAATAGAACTCGCCGTCGCGCAAGGCGTCACGCGCCAGCACCGCGGCCCAGCGACTGTCGTCACGGCTCCTGGCCGTTTTGCGCCGGGCCGGCATGCCACTTGCCATGTTGGGTCCGCGTTTCATGGGTGCAATCTAATGCGGACAGGCGCCCGCTGCACCCCGATCCTTGCGATCAAACTGCGACCTCACCCTGCCGGCATGGCCCCGGCAGGGCAAATTGCGGGAACTCTTCCCGGGCCATTCCCCAGCCCTGGACCTTGACGCAGCACAATATAACAATACTATTGTTGTCATGAATAATAAGCGGAGGAATAAATGCTGCGTCTGATTCGCATAATCTTTGCCGTCGCTGTGTCCGGAGCGGCCATGTCGACTGCCGCCGAGGCGGAAGAGCATGTCGTCAAGATGCTCAACAAATCGGGCACCAAGTTCATGCAGTTCGAGCCGGCGTTCGTGAAGGCCGCGCCCGGCGACACCGTCAAGTTCGTGCCCACCGACAAATCGCACAGCGCTGAGACCATTCCAGAGATGTGGCCGGAGGGCGCCGAAAAGTTCAAGGGCGGCATCAACCAGGAAGTGACTTTGAAGGTTGAGAAGGAAGGCGTCTACGGCGTGAAGTGCATGCCGCACTACGCCATGGGCATGGTCGCCCTGATCCAGGTGGGCAAGCCCACGAACCTGGAGGCGGCCAAGGCCTACAAGGCGCCGGCCGGCGCCGCAAAGCTCTTCGAGGACCTGTTCCCGCAGGTTACGCCGTAAATCGCGGCGCTAAGGATCCCGGGCTGGTCGTGGGCCCAAACGCGAGAGCTAGCCACTCGCGGCAGGCCGCCCCGGCGCGGCATCGGACAGCCGCGCCTGCCCCGGCCGCAACGCACCGGCGCGTTCCGCCTCTTCCAAGGCTTGAGCCAGATCTTCGCGCGCCTTTTCCGCCTGCCGCTGCCGCGACCATAGGCTGGCATAAAGTCCGTTTTTGGCGATCAACTCGGCGTGCGTGCCCTGCTCGACCAGCCTGCCCTTCTCCAGCACGATGATCTCGTCGGCGTGCACGATCGTCGATAGCCGGTGCGCGATGACGAGTGTCGTGCGGTTCCGCGACACGCGATCCAGGGCATCCTGGATTTCTTTTTCCGTGTGGCTGTCGAGCGCGCTCGTCGCCTCGTCCAGCATCAGGATCGGCGGACCCTTCAGGATCGTGCGGGCGATGGCCACGCGCTGCTTCTCGCCGCCCGACAGCTTCAGGCCGCGCTCTCCCACCATCGTGTTGTAGCCCTGCGGCAGGTCGCGGATGAAGTGGTCGATCTGGGCAAGCTTTGCCGCCGCGATCACCTCTTCCTCGGTGGCATCCATGCGGCCGTAGCGGATGTTGTAGGCGATGGTGTCATTGAACAGCACCGTATCCTGCGGCACCACACCAATCGCCTCGCGCAGGCTCTTCTGCGTCACGTCGCGGATATCCTGGCCATCGATCGTCACGCGGCCGGTCTGGATGTCGTAGAAGCGGAACAGGATGCGGCTGATCGTGGATTTACCGGCGCCCGACGGGCCGACGATGGCCACCATCTTGCCCGCCGGCACCTCGAACGACACGTTGTTGAGGATCGTCCGCTCCTGTTCGTAGTGGAACGAAACGTTGTCGAAGCGCACGACGCCCTTCGACACCTGCAGCGGCTTGGCATTCGGCTTGTCGGGGATCTCCGGCGTCTCGCCCAGCAACGTGAACATCGTCTCCAGGTCGACAAGACCCTGCTTGATATCGCGATACACCATGCCGAGAAAATTCAGCGGCATGTAGAGCTGGATCATCATGGCGTTGATCATGACGAAGTCGCCGACCGTGTGCGTGCCGCCCATCACGTCGCGCGCGGCGAGCCACATCACCAGCGTCATGCCCGCCGTGAAGATCAGCGCCTGCCCGAAGTTGAGCGTGCCGAGCGAAGTATAGGTGCGGATAGCCGCCGTCTCGTAGCGCGCCATCGAGCTGTCGAAGCGGCGCGCCTCGGCCTCCTCGTTGCCGAAGTACTTCACCGTCTCGAAGTTGAGCAGGCTGTCGAGCGCCTTGGTGCTGGCGTCGTTGTCGCTCTCGTTCATCTCGCGACGGATGGCGATGCGTTTCTCGCTCGCCCAGAACGTGAACCACATGTAGGCCGCGATCGTACCCAGCAGGATCACGACGTAGAGCGCGTCGAAATAATAGAACAGCAGTCCGCATGCCAGCAGCAGTTCCAGCGCCGTCGGCACCAGGTTCATCACGCCCATGCGCAGAATGAGATCGATCCCGCGCGTGCCGCGTTCGATGACGCGGGACAGCCCGCCCGTGCGCCGCTCCAGATGGAACCGCAGCGACAGCCGGTGTAAGTGCTCGAACGTGCGCTTGTTGAGTGCCCGCACGGCATTCTGGCCGACGGCGATGAACAGCACATCGCGAACCTGCGTCAGGCCCATCATGGTGATGCGCGCTAAGCCGTAGGCAAAAATCAGGAAGCCGGCGCCGATGGCAATCGTGCTGGCATCGATCGTGGCGGCTCCAGTCTGAACTTGCGTCAGCGCGTCCGTAGCCCACTTGAACAGAACTGGGGTGGAAACCGTAATCAGCTTGGCTACGATGAGCACGGCAAATGCCAGCGCCACGCGAAGGCGCAGGTCGGGGCGGCCCGCAGGCCACACGAACGGCGCCAGCCCACGCAGCACAACCCAGTGATCTGTGGGAGCTTTAGTAGCGGAAGCGGGTCCGCTCGCTGGAGCGGACGTAACAGGGACGGGCGTTGCGGGAACGGTCATCGTGGCAACGATATAGGCTCAAGGCCTCGGTGTGCCAAGCAGGTTGACGACCGGCATTACTGCGTTGAGGTGCCGCGCAACAGGTAGCGCGCCAGCAGATACGAGCCGATCTCACCGACGGCAACGGCCGCAAAGCCCCAACCTAACAGCTCCCAGCGATTATGCTGCGAGCGACTCGAATGCGACGAATGACACGAGGCACAACGTGGTCGCTGTTGAATCCGCAAGCGTAATGAGTTTCAGACAGAGTTGCGCGATCACGTACGGCATCATCGATCCCTGACCTCGGTCGCCGCAAAATTGCTCATGCGACGGAAGTTTTCAAGGCCAGGCAAGCGGCCGGTTAGAACACCACCTCGACGCTCAGTTTGAGCGTTGCATCGGGCGTGTCGTCATTTAGACCAAGCAGCGTTCCGACGCCGAGTTTGGTCTCGGCCTCACTGCCGGGCTGCCCGTGCGGAAAAGTGAAGTAAACCACCGGACCCAAGCGATGCTGGTCGAAATCGCCGAACAGTTGCGCCTCCAGGCCTGGATCGCCGGAACCAGCGACACGTTCCAAGACGCCGTAGGCCTCCAACGCGAAATCGAGACGGTCCGAAGCCTTGTATTTCACGGCAGCCGCATAGCCGAAGTCCAGCTTGTTG
Source organism: Hyphomicrobiaceae bacterium (assembly GCA_030655135.1). GTDB lineage: Bacteria > Pseudomonadota > Alphaproteobacteria > Rhizobiales > Hyphomicrobiaceae > JAKAXS01. Next base: position 264,261 of record JAURWC010000042.1, read on the forward strand.
TCGCGACGGCCGAAGTCGTCGGCGGCGCCACCGAAGAACTGCGTCACGCGTGGATTGAGGCTGGCGAGCCATGGGCCGTGGCCCCATTCAAAGATCGGGCCGGCCGTCACCGTGCGCTGCCCCGAACTTTCGAACGGATGTTCGTACTCGGCCAGCAGTCCAAAGCCGAAGCCGTCGCCAAGGCGCCGCTTCACCACGAGGATGGCTTCGATCTCAAACTCGTCGAGCTTGATCGCGTCGAAATGACCGGCCTCCCCGGCGGAGCTGAACTCGTCTACCCGCTCCTTCTCGAACTCAATGCCGACTCGGGTTTTGAAATGGTGTGAAAAGCCTGCCTCGATTTCCAAGGCGTGCATCTGCCGGGGCAGGCTGTTGTCATCTCCGGCAAGGCCATCGGCCGTGCTGCGCGTTTGCCGCTTGGGCATCCCGAGGGAATAAGCGTTCTGGCTCTGGACTTCGATTTCGCCAGGTTCGGCGTTGAGCGACTTGATCTCGAACTGCCCGACCGCGGGGCCGGCCCGAGCCGGTCCGGCGACCAATCCCGCCGCCCCGATGAAGCACACCGCGCCACGCAACAAGACCGCTCGCATCGCCGCCCCTCCCTCGCTGGGATTTCTTCCCGTCTGTTCTTGGAGATTTGGTAACACACCCATGCTGACGACAGCCTGACGCCCTCGGCTAGGCCCGCCGCCCCTTTCGATCCGAGCTAAGCTCTGGCCGGATTGATGCACAATGAAGCAGTCGCGACGGGATTTTTTCCCGACTTTCGCGGGAGCGGCAACGCGTCCGGGATTGATGCGTTAGCTGCAAAAGCAACAACACATCAGTCGGGAGAACCCAATGAAGCAAACACTGTTTGCGGCAACCGCCGCATTGCTGTCAGCCATGATGGCGGCCTCGGCCCTGGCTCAGGATAGCGGTGGCGGCAAGAAGCCGCTCGACGCCGTCAACGCAGCGGAAAAGGGACAACTGCAGAACCCATTCAAGGACGACAAGGCAGCGGCCGAGGCCGGGCACAAACTGTACATGTCCGCCGGCTGCAACGGGTGTCACGGTGGAACCGGCGGCGGCGGCATGGGACCACCGCTGACCAATGCCATATGGATCTACGGGAAAGACGAGGACACGCTGTATCGCCTCATCACGCTCGGCTCGCAGGAGTTACAGGCGAAGGGCTACACGCGTAAGGGCTCGGAAAGCGTGAAAGGTCCGATGCCGCCGTTCAAGGACATCGTCAAGAGTGACGAAGATCTCTGGAAGATCGTCACCTGGATCACGTCGCTGAGCGCGGGTAAGTAACAGAGACATTCGATGGCGGGCGAACCTGGTGGTTCGCCCGTTTCGCTCGGTTACTTGCCGCTTTCGACCTTCGCCTTCAGCGCTTCCAGGCCTTCTTTCTGGAACGCGGCGATCGCCTTGACGGCAGCGGGGTCCGACAGCTCCGGCGGCGGGTCATTGTTCATGTAGCCGCGATAGAACGCGCCCTTCCACTCGACCTTGGATTTGCCGTTGGCCTCGGTGACCGTCAGCGTGCTCGAGTAGCCTTCGACGGGAAGCGTCTTGAGATCTTCGTCGTTGGTCAGGAAGGCGATCGACCGCTCGGCGGGCTCAAACTTCGTCAACGTGTCCGTGAACACGCCGCCGGATTTGAACGTCAGCTTGCGCTTGGCCACGTCCACTTCCGTGCCACCCGTCACCTCTGCCTTGGCAATGGCGGGGTGCCAGCTCATGTCGTCGTATTTGCCGATGACCGCCCACACCTTGTCGGCGGGCGCGTTGATCTCGATCGTCGAGATTTCCTTTTTGCGGCTGGGGCCGTGGGCCGTCGCCAAAGCGGGCAACAACACCGCGAGCAGTGTCACGAGAGCAATTCGGGTCAACGGCGGCCTCTTTCGTGTTTCGCTTCAAGCTGCATCAGCCGGGTGCAGGTCCGGCTGATGCGCTGCTGCTAACACTGCCGCGGCAAACGGTTCAATCCGTCAAAGGCAGATCGGGAAATAGTCCCGTGCTCGTTGCCGCCACGCCCTGGCTCAAGAGGTGCGCGTATAGCGCGATGTCATGAACTCGATCCATTGGCCATCGTCCTGCTGCAGGCGCGCACGGAAGATGTACTCGTCCTTGCTGACGATCTCGATCTCGTCCTGATACTGCGCTGTGCCGGGCTTCCCGTCCATGCGGGGACCTACGCTGTCCAAAGGCAAGACTTTCTTGGCAGCGTCGAGCGTGCCCTCGTAAGTCCAGAAGCTGCTCATCATCGTCGCGATGAAGCTGCCGACGAACTTGCCCTTGGCCGGATCGAACCCGAGTGTGATGATCGATTTGACCGGGTCCTCGCCCATCTTCGTGTCGGCTTCGAACAGCATCCACAGTTCTCCGAACTTGCGGATCGTTTGCGTTCCCTCTTGTGTCAAGGTGCCTTCCGGCGACTTGCATTCTCCCAGGAACTTCCAATTTCCTTCGAGTTGCTGCAGCCAGCGGTGCTCGGCCACGGGTTGCGCGAATGGCGGTTGCTCGGACATCCTGGTTCTCCTTTTTTGATCTCGCAATGATCCCTAGACGATCCGTTTCGCGATATTTCGACAGGCCGCACGCTTTTTTTGCCGTCGCGACCGCTTGGCCGCATCACAATCCCATCACGTCCCGCTCCTAAGCTGCAGGGGAACACTAACCGGTCGGCTAAAAAGGGGCTGCGGCCGCCGCAATCACACCCCATATTGTCAGATCGAACGTCGCCGACCCGGGGCGAAGTGCACTTGGCCGGGTTCACTTTTTTGAATGAGAACAAACACATGTCAAATAAACGGGGCGCTAAGCCCCTTGCTACAAGCCTCCATCTCAATGGCAAATCGCCGCCCAAATTGATCCAGAATATCTGCGTTTATTGCGGTTCCGGCCAAGGCGCCAAGCCAATCTATGCGGAAGCCGCGCGCACGCTCGGTCAGTCGCTGGCGGCCAACGATATCGGCCTCGTCTACGGCGGCGGCAGCCTCGGCCTGATGGGCGAAGTTGCGCGCTCCACATTGGACGCCGGCGGCCGCGTCACCGGCATCATCCCCGAGTTTCTCTCCGAGAAGGAGCAGATGATGACGGATGCCGACGAGCTGATCGTTACCAAGGACATGCACGAGCGCAAGCAGCTGATGTTCCTGAAGTCGGACGCCTTCGTCGCGCTTCCAGGCGGCATCGGCACACTGGAAGAGCTGGTGGAACAGCTTACCTGGTCGCAGCTCGGCCGGCATGAAAAGCCGATTATCGTTGCCGACATCGGCGGCTTCTGGTCGCCGTTCCTCAACCTGCTGGCGCACATGAAGGAGGACGCGTTCATCCGCTCCGGCCTGGATGTCCACTTTTCGGTGGTTGGAGATGCGGCCAACATCGTTCCTGCAGCGCTTGCGGCCGTGGAACGCAAGGGTGAGATCGATCCCGGCATCGCCGTCGCCGCGCGCTTCTAGGTCAGCATCAACGTTGCCAGCCCGAGAAACGCGAAGAAGCCGACGACGTCCGTCACCATCGTGACGAAGACGCCGGAGGCTGGTGCGGGGTCAAGATCCAGCCAATCCATTCCGAGCGGAATGAGGATGCCAGCCAGCGCGGCGGCTAGCAGGTTGACGATCATGGCGGCGCCGATCACCCAGCCGAGGATGCTGGCCCCGAACCACAACACGACGATGCCGGCCATCACCACTGAAAGAATGGCGCCGTTTGCCAAGCCAACCAGCGCCTCGCGCGTGATGACGCGGCGGGCATTGACGCGGCCGAGCTTGTTGGTTGCCAGCGCGCGCACGGTCACAGTCATGGTCTGCGTGCCGGCGTTGCCGCCCATCGACGCCACGATCGGCATCAGCACGGCCAGCGCCACCATCTGCTGAATCGTGGCATCAAACGCCTGGATGACCGTCGAAGCCAGCACGGCGGTGCCGAGGTTGACGAGCAGCCAGGGAATGCGGCTGCGCAGCGTCGAGAGTACGCTGTCGCCGAGGGACTCGTCGCCGACGCCGCCCAGCGCGCGCATGTCTTCATCGGCCTCGTCCTGAATGACTTCGACCACGTCGTCGACCGTCAGAACGCCGACCAGGCGGTTGTTGGCATCGACAACGGGTGCCGACATCAAGTCGTAACGGCCGAACTGGCGCGCCACCTCTTCCTGGTCGTCGGTCGCCAGCACGACGTGCCGGTCTTTTTCCATGATCTGCTCGATCGGCACGTCACGCTTTGTCCGCAGCAGGCGCGAGAGCCCGACGGACCCCATCACCCGGAACGAGGGATCGACCACGAAAATCTCGGAAAAGGTCTCCGGCAGGTCCTTCGCTTCGCGCATGTAGTCGATGAGGCGTCCGACTGACCAGAACGGAGGGGCAGCGACGAACTCGGACTGCATGAGACGGCCGGCCGTCTCTTCGGGGTATTCCAGGTTGCGTTCAAGGGCTGCGCGGTCGCTGATCCCGAGCTGAGCAAGGATCTCCTCCTTGTCCTCCTCCTCGAGGTTTTCGAGCAGGTAGGCCGCGTCGTCGGTGTCGAGTTCGGTAACTGCACGTGCCAGCAATTCGTTGGGCAGCGCTTCAGAGAGCTGGTCGCGAACCGTGTAGTCGAGTTCCGAGAGCACCTCGAAGTCGAACGCAGGCCCCAGCGCCTGGATCAGCGCGACACGCTGTTCAGGCACGAGAAGTTCGATGAGGTCGGCAAGGTCCGGCACCCGCATATCGTGCGTCAAGCGCACGGCCTCGGCCGTATCGCCGGCGTGGAGGGCTTCGGCCACGGCATCGACGAGGCTGGCGGCTCTCTCTTCGGCCTCCTCCTCGGTTTCGCGCACGATCTCGTCTTGCTCGGCCATTGCCCCGCCTAAATCCGGCTTTTGTCCTGAAATTTCGTTCCGCAACACGGCGCTTAGCACAGCTGGCTGATGCCGCATACGCCAACTCGGCGCCAGCTTGTTGAGGCACCGCGACGCGGTTGGCGGGTTGCCGCGATTATGTCACGCAGTTATGTCACGCGTTTGAGATATACCGAGCAAAACCCGGCAAGCGGGTGATCAGCGGGAGGAGTGGGGATGGCCGTCGCGCGGGTAGCGGCGCCGATGTGGTTGGCTGCAGGAATCGTCCTCATCGGTCTGGCCCCGGCACGAGCAGAGCCTTGCCCCGCAGGTGACGCGGCCCTCGGCGTGTCGCGTACGGTCGAGATCGACACGACCGGTGGCCCCAGGTTCGGCGCGCAGTATCCCGGCAACGACTTCCTGCAACCCGGCGAAGTCGTGCTCACGTTCGACGATGGCCCCTCGCGCGCCAAGACGCCGGCCATTCTCAATGCGCTGGCAGCTCATTGCACCAAGGGCACGTTCCTGATCGTCGGGCGCATGGCCCTGGTAGAGCCTGAACTGCTGCGCGAAGTTGCGCATGCCGGGCACACGATCGGCCTGCATACCTGGTCGCACAAGAAGCTGTCGTCGATCTCGGCGGCGAAGGCGAAGGAAGAAATCGAGCTCGGCCACAGCATGGTCGAAAAGAGCCTCGGCCAGCCCGTCGCGCCGTTCTTCCGCTTTCCGTACCTCGCCGCGTCGCACTCCATGCTGACCTACCTGGGAGAGCGCAACATCGCCACCCTCGGCATCGACATCGACAGCAAGGATTTCACCACGCGCAAGCCGGACGAGATGATGCGCAACGTGCTGACCCAGCTGAAGGCCAGGGGCAAAGGCATCATTCTCTTCCACGACATCCAGGCCTCGACGGCCGCCGGGCTGAAAACCCTGCTGGACGAGCTGAAAAAGCGCGGCTTCAAGGTTGTCCATATCACCGGCGCCAAGAGCGTGCCGACAATTGCCTCTTATGATAAGCGCGCCGAGCAGCTCATCGCCAAACGCCAGGTGGCGAGCGTCAACAAGGAAGTGCACGCCCCGCCGGTATTCGGGCCGGACAGCCCCGCGGGAAACGAGGCCATCGAACCAGAAGAGTTGCCGTGGCTACGCGAGCAAAAGCCCGACGTGGCAGCCCCTGGCGCAGAGGCACCGCCAGAGCCGCGCCAAAAGGCGTGGTGGGAATTCTAGAGTTGATGATGACATTTGCGCCGCATGGCTTGCCCGCCACGGCCGGAAGCCTTTAACCTTTTGTCTGTTCCGCTAGGGGTTGCCGCACCCCGGCAAACTCTCGTATGTGGGCCATCCGAGCCATTACATGGGAATTACGCGTATGCGCCTCATCATCGCGTTCGCCGCCTTCTGTTTCGCCACGGCCGCGGTCGCGCAGGATCAATCCTGCTCCGACAAGACGCAGGGCCTGCCGGTTTCGCGCGTCGTCGAGATCGACCCCGCCGGCGGCCCGCTGTACGGAGACCTGTCACGCTTTGCCAAGGAAGAAAGCTTCCTGCAGCCCAAGGAAGTCGTGCTGACGTTCGACGACGGCCCGATGCCCTGGATCACCAAATCCATCCTCGACACGCTCGATAGCTATTGCACCAAGGCGACGTTCTTTGCGGTAGGCCAGATGGCGATCGCCTATCCGCATATGGTGAAGGATGTGATGGCCCGCGGCCACACGATGGGCACGCATACCTGGTCGCATCCGCTGAACCTGCGCCGCCTCAGCCTCGACAAGGCAAAGGACCAGATCGAGCGCGGATTTGCCGCCGTTTCGATGGCAGCCGGCAAGCCGATCGCGCCGTTCTTCCGTTTCCCAGGCTTAAGCGATAGCGATCCGCTGCTGGCCCACCTGCAGACACGGGGCGTCGCCTCGTTCACCGTCGATGTCGTCTCGAACGACAGCTATATCGGCGACGCCAAGCGGCTGGCCGACTACACGATCCGCCAGATTGAACAGCGCCAGGGCGGCATCGTCCTGTTCCATGACATCAAAGCTGCAACCGCCAAGGCGCTGCCGACGATCCTCGCGGCGTTAAAAAACAAGGGCTACAAGGTGGTTCACCTGCGCTCGAAGACAACGTTCGAACCGAAGCCTGAGCTTGTCGCTCAGTTGCAGCCTGCGCTGGACAAGGCCCAGGCCAAGACCAAGGAACTCGTGCCGTTCTTCGGCACCGTGATCCCCAGCGATACCGAGTTGCCGGTCACACAATTGGCGCCTGCTCCGCGTACCCGCCATGCGGCAGCTGGTGGCGAAGGCCGCCGCCCGGGGCCCGGAAATCGCGCCGGCCAGCCTGGCGATGATGCCGCTGCGGCGCCGGCGGTTGCGCCGCCACCGCGGCGGCGCCATCGTACACACACGCATTCGGATTCGCCCTTCCCTCCGTTCTTCGACTGACGTGAGGCATTCCCGCCATTGCAATGCGCGGCGCCAGGGCACATCTTGACGCCAGCAAAGCGCTGTCACGGCCATGGCTTGTGGCGGCCAGCATGAAAGGTCTGCTGATGAAAACCGTTCTCGCGGCGCTCTTCGCCGCCACTGTACTTCCTGCTGCGGCCGCACACGCAGCCGGTCCGTTGCCTGGCAGTTCAGCGACAGTCGTTGCAACGGCCCCCGGCATTGTCCAGGCTATCGGCGAGAGGCAGCGCCGCACCTCGGGCGACTGCAAGCCCTACAACGGCCCCTACGGCTACTACGGCAATCCGTATTGTGAGGGCGGCCTCAGCCGCTACGGTAACGCCGGCGGCTATGAAGTCGATCTGACCCGGTTTTTCGACGAGCGCTATTATACCGACCGCCGTGACCGCCGCCGCTGGCGCTGATCGATGGACGAAACAACCATAGACCGCGCCGCCATGGGCCGCCTTGCCAAAGCCCTCGGCTTCATCGTCGGCGCGGACAACCCGACATCGGTCGCGCTGGCGAAAGCCTGCGAGACGGGTACGGAGCGTGACATCAAGGCCGCTCGCACGTTGTTTCTGCGCCTCAAGCCAGGAGACCGCCGCGCGGCGATGGCAATGCTGGCAGACTAAGGGACGCCAGCGTCCCATTCAGATAGCCAGGCGCCAACCGGATCTGTACATTGCTCCCTGTACAGATTTCGGGGAACCTCATGCTAAAACGAATGATGATCAGCCTCATGGCCTTGATCTGCGCCATTGCTGTTACGCCACCTACGACCTGGGCTCAAGATAAAGTCATCCGCGTTCCTGATGATGATGCGGAGATGGTTGCGGCCATTGCCAAGGCCCGCGCCACACTGCCGGAGTTTTGGAGAGAAATGGAAGCCCCCGGCCCCGGCGTGGAAAGCTTCGCGCTGAAGGTCGCCATTCCCTACGGCACCGATCGCCACGAGCATTTCTGGCTCACCGACGTCGAGCGCCGCGGCGACCAGATCTCAGGGATCATCAGCAACGACCCGAACAACGCTACCCATGTTGCTAAGGGCGACCGCTATGAGTTTACCGAAGCCGACATTTCCGACTGGCTGATCCGGCGTGACGGCAAGATGGTCGGCAACGAAACGATGCGGCCGTTGCTTAAGCGCATGCCGGCAGAGCAGGCCGAGCAGTATCGCGCCATGTACGCGAATCCCTGAGGAGCCCCGGGAGCACCTGCATAAGGCCACCGACGCCACTCAGCTCTTCGCCCGGCGTAGAGCTGCCGCCAGTGCCGTTTCGCCGCTGCTTTCCGGCTGCTTGGGCACGGGAGCGCTCGCGCGGTGTCCGCCGGACGGCTGTTGCGGCCGTGGAGCGACCTCGGCGCTGGCGCCTGCCCCGCTCTTCATCGACAGCGCGATGCGCTTGCGAGCAGCATCCACCTCCTTCACGCGCACCTTCACGACATCACCGGCCTTCACCACCTCGCGCGGATCCTTGACGAAGCGGTCGGCCATTTCCGAGATGTGCACCAATCCGTCTTGATGCACGCCGACGTCGACGAACGCGCCGAACGCCGTCACGTTCGTGACCACGCCTTCCAGCTGCATGCCGATCTTCAAGTCGGAGATCTTCTCCACGCCGTCCTGGAACGTCGCGGTCTTGAACTCCGGACGCGGATCGCGGCCGGGCTTTTCCAACTCGGCCAAAATATCGGTGATGGTCGGCACGCCGAACTGCTCGTCGGCGAACTGCTGCGGGCGCAGCGTCTTCAGGAACGCCTTGTCGCCGATGATCGACTTCAGCGGCCGCTTCGTCTGCTCCGCGATCTTCTCGACGAGCCCGTAGGCCTCCGGATGTACGGCGGATGCATCCAGTGGATTGGTGCCGTTCATGATGCGTAGGAAGCCGGCCGCCTGTTCGAACGTCTTGGGTCCCATGCGCGCGACCTTCTTCAGCTCGGAGCGCTTCTTGAACGCGCCGTTAGCGTCGCGGTGCAGAACGATGTTGGTCGCCAGCGTCTGGTTGAGGCCCGACACCCTCGCAAGCAGGGGGATCGACGCGGTGTTCACGTCGACGCCGACGGAGTTCACGCAGTCTTCCACGGCCGCATCCAGGGAGCGCATCAGATCGGCCTGGTCGACGTCGTGCTGGTACTGGCCAACACCGATGGCCTTGGGCTCGATCTTGACAAGTTCAGCCAGCGGATCCTGCAGACGCCGCGCGATCGACACCGCGCCGCGCAGGGACACGTCGAGATTGGGAAACTCGAGTGCCGCCAGCTCTGAGGCCGAATAAACGGATGCGCCCGCTTCCGACACCATCACCTTCGTCAGCTTCAGTTCCGGCATCTTGGCGATCAGTTCGCCGGCCAGCTTGTCCGTCTCGCGGCTGGCCGTACCGTTGCCGATGGCGATCAGCTCAACCTTGTGGCGCATACACAGGGCGGCAAGCGCGGCGAGCGAGCCCTGCCAGTCGCGCTTGGGTTCATGAGGATAGACGACGGCCGTATCGAGCACCTTGCCCGTGGCATCGACCACCGCCACCTTCACGCCGCTGCGGATACCGGGATCGAGCCCCATCGTCGCCCGCTGCCCGGCCGGTGCCGCCAGCAACAGATCCTTGAGGTTCGACTTGAAGACGGTGATCGCTTCCGTGTCAGATTGATCCTTCAGGCGCGTCAGCAGATCGACGGCGAGCGACACGTGCAGCTTGGCCTTCCAGGCGAGCTTCACCGTATCCAGCAGCCACTTGTCGGCGGCCCGCCCGCGGTCGGCGATGCCGAACGCCACCATGATCTTGGCCTGCGCCGGATGCGTCTTGCCCTCTTCGTTGGGGGCGTCGAGATCGAGATCGAGGATGTTCTCGTTGCGGCCACGCAGCAGCGCCAAGGCGCGGTGCGACGGCATCTGGCGCACCGGCTGCGAGAAGTCGAAATAGTCGGAGAATTTCTCGCCGGCGGCTTCCTTGCCCTTGGCCACTTTCGACGTGATGACGCCGGTCGCCCACAGCCACTCGCGCAGATCGCCGACCAGCGACGCGCTTTCGCCGATGCGTTCGATCAGGATGTGGCGCGCGCCATCGAGTGCCGCCTTGGCGTCCGCCACGCCCTTCTCCGCATCGATGAACTTGGCGGCTTCGCCGTCGGGCAGCAGACCGGGATTGGCGAGCAGTGCTTCGGCTAGCGGCTCGAGCCCAGCCTCGCGCGCGATCTGTGCCTTGGTGCGCCGCTTCGGCTTGTAGGGGGCATACAGGTCTTCCAGCACCACTTTGCTCTCGGCGCCTGCAATGGCGCGCGCCAGCTCCGGCGTCAGCTTGCCTTGGTCCGTGATGGATTTGAGCACCGTGGCGCGGCGGTCTTCCAGCTCGCGCAAATAGCCGAGGCGTTCTTCCAGCTTGCGCAGCTGCGTATCATCAAGCCCACCGGTCTTCTCCTTGCGGTAGCGCGCGATGAACGGCACGGTCGAGCCTTCGCCCAGCAGTTCCACGGCGGCATCGACCTGCTCCACCTTGACGCTGAGTTCTGCGGCGATACGGGCGTTGATCGTGCTCATGAGGCAAGTCCCTATAGCGTTGTCGGGGGCAGTGTCCTGGGTCGGCGGCAGCGTCTGGGAATCGCCGGGACGCTAGCACCGGAGCCGGGCCTGTTGAAGGCCGCCAATCACGTGGCGGGCACGTTGGCAACGCTCACTTGTTGGCAACTCCGGCGCTGGAAAACGTTGCCATTCCCGATTGACAAGCGGCCGCTGCCTTGACCATCGACATAGCCAGCGCCGCGCCGGTGCCCTCACCCAAGCGCAGGCCCAGTGAAATGAGCGGTTTGAGGCCAAGCCGCTCCAGCACTTCGCCGTGCGCCCCCTCGGCAGAGCAATGCCCGGCTACACAGTGATCGATCGCCGCCGGATTGGCTGCATGCAGGATTGCCGCCGCGGCCGTCACCACGTAGCCATCGAGTACCACCGGCACGCGGCGTAGCCTGGCTGCCAGGATGGCGCCGGCGATTGCTGCGATCTCGCGTCCGCCGAGCCGGCGTAAAACTTCGATCGGATCGCCGAGATTGCCGGCATGGTGCGCCAGGGCGTCCTTGACGACGCTCACCTTGCGCGCGAGGCCCGCATCGTCGACGCCGGTGCCACGGCCGACGAAGCGGGCAGCGTCTCCACCATAGAGCGCGGCATAGATGGCCGCTGCCGCCGTCGTATTGCCGATGCCCATCTCGCCGGCGGCGAACAAATCGCATTCCGGCGGCACGGCTGCCATACCGTCGGCGAAATGCCGCGCGCACTCGTCCTCCGTCATTGCAGCGCCTGCGGCGATGTCTCCAGCTGGATGATCGAGATCCATCGGATGCACGCTGAGCCGGATCCCGCCAGCCTGGCAGATCTGATTGATCGCCGCGCCTCCCGCCGCAAAGTTCGCCACCATCTGCGCGGTCACGTCGGACGGATAGGGCGAGACGCCGCGCTGTGTCACGGCATGATTGCCGGCAAAAACCGCGATAGCTGGCGCCGTCACTGCCGGCGATGGCGTGCCTTGCCAACCTGCGAGCCAGACGGCGACATCTTCCAGCCGGCCCAGCGCACCGGGCGGCTTGGTCAACTCCCCGTTGCGCGCCGCCGCAGCGGCTTCGGCAGTTGCATCGGCTTCGGGAAGCGACGTCAGCAGGCCGCGCACGCCCGACAGGTCGTTATTAGGCGCAAGGACCGCTTCGAAGGCTTTCATGATCATGATGTGTAGCCGTTTCTGGTGCGTGGGCGCGGTGCTATAAGCGCCAGCATGAGCGACCAACCTGCAAAACCGGCCGCACCCTCAGCTGCGGAGGCGGCGCCGTCAAGCCATCTTCCCGTACCCGTCGCGCCACCGCACAGATCGCGGCCGCTCTTGGGTGCGATAGGACATATTCTGTCGGCGCTACGTTTTTATTCGCGGCTGCCGATCCCGGTATTTGCGTTTGAAGCCGCGCCGCACGCCGCGCCGGATTTCACCCGGGCACCTGCAGCTGTCGCGGTAGCGGGCGCCTTACTCGGTGCCTTCGCGGGCATCGTGCTCTACCTCGCGTCCGCTATCGGCCTTCCGCCGCTGCTCGCCGCTTTGCTGGCCGTTACATCGCTCGTGCTGATCACTGGCGCGCTGCACGAAGATGGTCTCGCCGATACCGCCGACGGCCTCGGCGGCGGACAAACGATCGAGCGACGTCTGGACATCATGCGCGACAGCCGCATCGGCAGTTATGGCGCATCGGCTATCGTGCTCATGCTTGCAATCCGCGCGACGGCACTGGCAACTCTGACCGAGCTTATCGATCCGGCAGGCGCGGCCCTGGCGATCGTCGCAGTCGCCGCCACGTCACGCGCCGCAGGCCTTCTACCGCTGTGGTTGCTGCCGGCTGCCCGTGCCGATGGCGCAGCCGCATCGGTGTCGCCACCTACGACTGGATCGATGAGGGCTGGCATGCTGGCCGCTCTTGCCATCACGCTCGCGGCGATGTGGGTGCCCGGCATTCTTGTGATCGCATCGGCCATCGGCGTTGGCGCGGCATTTGCGGCAGCCTATGCCATTACGCGCATCGCCGAGGCGAAAATCGGCGGGCACACGGGTGACATCGCCGGTGCAGCTCAACAGCTCGCCGATGCCGCGATGCTGATTGCGCTCGCTGCAGCTGCCTCGCCGCAGTGGCTGATCGGTGCCTAGCCCTCGAAGGCCGGCAGGCTTGCAAAGGCGCGCTTCAGCGCTTCGCCCCAGCCTTCGGAGATGGTGAGGTAGTAGGGATCATTGCGATCGATGCGCTTCTGCAGGCCCTGCTTGAAGCTGTCTCCGACGTAGGTCTGCAGATCCAGCGGCAGACCGACCGACAGGTTGGACTTCAAGGTCGAGTCGAACGAGACCAGCAGTAGCTTCACGGCATCTTCGAACGTCATCGCCGCATCGTATGCGCGCACCAGGATCGGCTTGCCGTACTTGTGCTCGCCGATCTGGAAATACGGCGTGTCTGGCGTCGATTCGATGAAGTTGCCTTCCGGATAGATGTAGTAGAGCCGCGGTTCCTCGCCCTTGATCTGCCCGCCCAAAATGAAGCTAGCAAGGAACGAGCCGCCGCCCTTGGGGGCGTCGGCGTTCATCTTGATCACTTCCTTGATCGTCTCACCGATAAAGCGCGCGGCCTGGAACATCGACGTCAGGGCCATGAACTCGCCCTTGCGCTCGTTGATGAGGCTGCCGACCGCCTGTGCCGTCGCGAGATTTCCCGCCGACAGCAGCACGATGACGCGCTCGCCTTCCGTGGCCCACGTGCGCATCTTGCCGAAGCTGGCGATGTTATCGAGCCCCGCGTTGGTGCGCGTATCCGACATGAAGATCAGCCCGCGATCCATCTTTAGGCCAACGCCGTAGGTCATTTTCTGTCCAGCTCTAGGAGTGCTTGCGGAGAAGTGTGAAGCGGTCATCCGACATGAGGCACAAAGTTGCCTGCTTGTTCGTCCTGCCGGACTACTGCTCGACATTGACCTCGACCGCAAGGGTCTCGGCCGCGAAGCCGATGCGCACGCCCGACACCGGTGCGGCGTCGCGATAGTCCAGCCCGCAGCCAATGCGGACGTAACTGTCGTTCGGGCACACGTTGTTGGTCGCGTCGAAGCCCACCCAGCCGAGCCCGTCGATATGCGCTTCAGCCCAGGCATGGCCTGCGGTCTGCTCCGTCGTCTCAGGCCGCATGAGATAGCCAGATACGTAACGCGCCGGAATATTGAGGTAGCGCGCCGTCGCGATGAAGATGTGCGCGTAGTCTTGGCAGACCCCGGCTCCCTGTGCCATTGCGTCCTCCGCCGTGGTGTTGACGTTGGTTGATCCGTTCTGGAACGTCAGGCGGTCGTGGATGGTGTCCATCAGTTGGTGCAGCTTCGCCAGCCACTTGGCATCTTCCGGTAGCGAGGCGGCCAGCTCCTTGATCTTTTCGCCCGCTGCCGTCAGGGGTGTCGTGCGCTCGAACAACCAGATCGGCGCGAAACCCTGGACCGAGCCAAACACACCGGCGCGATCTTCCGTTTCCACGAGACCCTCAGCCGTAATGACGATCTCCTGGAACTCGCGGATATGGCGGACCAGTTCCGTGCGATTGCCGAAGCCGTCGACGTACGACACCTCGGGTGCGGCGCCTTCCACCTTCACGTCCCAGCGATGAACGGTCTGTCCGCCGACCGACTGCGGCCACAGGCGCAGACGCTGCACCGCATAAAGGAGGGGCCCGTCGTACTGATATCGCGAAGTGTGCCGGATAGAGAGCAACATGGAGAGGCGCGCCTAGTCGAAATTGTAAGTCTCACCGATTTCGGCAGCCAACCGATTATTCTGCACGATGAACCCGCTTAAAAACTCGTGCAAGCCGAACTCGAAGATCTGGGAAATGCTGTTCCCTTTGAGGGTGGATAACGTCTTGTGGGCGATCGACTGGCACTGCGGGCTGTTGCCGTAGTCGTCGGCAAGGAAGCCCAGATTGTCGACGATGTTGCGGTAGCAGAAGTGCAGCGAACGCGGCATGCGGCCATTCAAGATGAGGTAGTCAGCGATGTTGCCTGGCCTGTATTCCACGTCATATACCCAGCGATACGAGCGGTGCGCGGAAACCGAACGCAAGATCGATTCCCATTGGTAGTTATCGAGGTTAGTGCCAACGTACGAAATCGACGGCAGGAGGACGTAGTATTTCACGTCGAGAATTCGCGCAGTGTTGTCGGCGCGTTCGATGAACGTACCGATGCGCGCAAAGTTGAAATTCTCGTTGCGCAGCATTGTTCCGTGAAAGGCGCCGCGCATCAGCGCGGTGAGCCGCTTGATCTGATCGAGCACGGGCGGCAAGTCGCTTTCGTGGATCGGCTTCTCCAGCGTCACGCGCAACGTCATCCAGGCTTCGTTGACGCTCTCCCAGGCTTCGCGCGTCAACGCCGTGCGCACCATGCGCGCATTCGAGCGCGCCACTTCGATGCACGAGGCGACGCTTGAGCCATTGTCGCGGTCGCGCAGCAGATAATCGGAAACCGTGTCGGCGTTGTAGACGCTGCCGTGCCTAGCCGTGAAGCCGGGTGCGACGCCCGCGCTGACCACCACGGACGACCACTCCTCCGGCGCATCCGACGTCTTCGTCAGGGCCATTCGCAGACCGGCATCGACGATGCGCGCCATGTTCTCCGCGCGCTCGATGTAGCGATGCATCCAGTAGAGACCGTTGGCCGTGCGTCCCAGCAACATCGCGCGTGCGAACCTTCCTCGAGTTACGAACTTTGGCTTTGGCTCTGTGACTGGAAGCTATAGTCGTCGAGCACCCAGGTGTCCTTGGTGCCGCCGCCCTGGCTGGAGTTTACGACCAGCGAGCCTTCTTTGAGCGCGACGCGCGTCAAGCCGCCGGGCGTGATGCGGATGCGATCCGATACGAGCACGAACGGCCTAAGGTCCACGTGACGCGGCGCCAGGCCGGCCTCCGTTAGGATCGGCGTCGTTGAGAGCGCCAGCGTCGGCTGGGCGATGTAATTGCCGGGGTTGGCCTTGAGCTTGGCAGCAAAGTCTTCCAGCTCTTTTTTCGACGCCGCCGGGCCGACGAGCATGCCGTATCCACCCGAGCCGTGCACCTCTTTCACGACAAGTTCTGCCAGATGCTCCAGCACGTACTTTAGGCTGGACGGCTCCGAGCAGCGCCATGTCGGCACGTTCTCCAGGATCGCCTTGCGCCCCGTGTAGAACTCGATGATCTCGGGCATGTACGAGTAGATGGCCTTATCGTCGGAGATGCCCGTGCCAGGCGCGTTGGCGATCGTGATATTGCCGGCGCGATAGACGTCCATGATGCCGGCCACGCCCAGCGTCGATTCCGGTTTGAACGTCAGCGGATCGAGCCAGGCGTCATCGACGCGGCGGTACAGCACATCGATCGACTGGTAGCCCTGCGTGGTTCGCATCGCCACGCGGCCGTTGATGACCTTGAGGTCACTGCCCTCGACAAGCTCGACGCCCATCTGGTCGGCCAGGAACGCGTGCTCGAAGTAAGCGGAATTGTAAATGCCGGGCGTCAGCACCGCGATCGTCGGCGAGGTCTTGCAGCCCTCGGGCGCCACGGCCGCCAGCGACTGGCGCAGCAGCTTGGGATACGTCTCGACCGGCAATACTTTCACGCGATGGAACAGCTCCGGGAAGAGCTGCATCATCGTCTCGCGGTTCTCCAGCATGTAGGAGACACCCGACGGCGTGCGCGCATTGTCTTCCAGAACGTAAAACTGGTTCTCGGCCGTCCGCACCAGGTCGACGCCGATGACGTGGGTGTAAACGTTGCCGGCCGGCTTCACGCCGATCATCTCCGGCAGGAACGCCTCATTGTTGGCGATCAGTTCCTTAGGAATGCGGCCCGCGCGGACGATTTCCTGGCGATGATAGATGTCGTCGAGAAAGGTGTTGAGCGCGACGACCCGCTGCTCGATGCCTTGCGACAGCCGCCGCCACTCGTGGCCAGAAATAATCCGCGGAATGATGTCGAACGGGATCAGCCGCTCGGCAGCTTCTTCGTCGCCGTAGACCGCGAATGTGATGCCGGTCTTGCGGAATACGCCTTCGGCATCGCGCGCCTTTTGCGCCAACTTTGCCGGATCTTGCGTATCAAGCCATTTCTTTAAGGTTTCGTACGGAGCCCGAACACCGTTGGCTTGGGCCAGCATTTCGTCGAATGGTTTCACGCACGTCCCCTTCGCATGCGCATCATTTCAGCCGCGTTCGTTGGGAAATGCAAGCCAGATCTTCTAAATATTAGGCAGTCAAAAACGCCGCCTAAAATTTGAGCAACTCGAAGTGCCGCGCCGCGCAACTTTCGGTCAGATGGCGGTCGAGCATTGCTCTAGCTTGCAGCGGGCAGGACGGCCCGCGGGTAGGTTATGAGGCCGAGCACTTCGACGGACGGGACGGGGCGGCTGAAGTAGTACCCCTGTCCGTAGGTGGCGCCGAGTGATTTGGCAGCGTTGAGTTGTGCCAACGTCTCAATCCCTTCGACGGTCGTCAAGCGGTTCAGGGCTTTGGCCAGCTCGAGCATAGCGCGCATGATCTCGGCATTTTCGGTGCGGGTTGCAAAGCGCGTGATGAAGTCCTTGTCGATCTTGATGCCGTCGAGGGGGAAGGTTGCCAGGTAGCTCAGTGACGAATAGCCCGTGCCGAAATCGTCCATGCTGAGACTGCAACCCAGTTCCTTCAGCTGTTCCAGCTTTTGCTTCGTCTGGAGGGTGTCGCTCAGAAGCGCGGTTTCCGTAATCTCGATCTCGAGGCGCGAGGGCGGCAAGCGGCTTTCCTTGAGCGCCCGCTTCACCATGTCGACGACTTGCGTGTGATTGACCTGTATCGGCGACAGGTTCACCGCGACCGAAATGTCCGCCGGCCAGGACATGGCCTCGCGGCACGCCTGATGCACGACCCAAGCGCCAATCTCGTTGATGAGCCCGATTTCTTCGGCAACGGGCAGGAACTCGGCGGGCGATAGAATGCCCTTGGTTGGATGCCGCCAGCGGATCAACGCTTCGAAGCGGACAAGCCGCAGGGTCGCCAGTTCGTAGATGGGTTGATAGTAGAGTTCGAGCTCGCCGTTGCGGGTGGCCTGACGCAGGCCGATTTCGACGATGCTGCGCGCATCCATCCGGTCCTGCATCTCAAGTTCGAACACCTTGAAGCCGTTGCGGCCGGCACCCTTGGCTTCGTACATGGCCAGATCGGCGCAGCGCATGATCTGCTCGCTGTCAGTCGCCGAGGACAGCGGCGCGGCAATGCCGATGCTGACGCCGACGGTGATGGAGTGATCCTGAATAACGAACGGACGCTCGAGTTCTTCCAGCATGCGGATGGCGATCGCCTCAGCGTCGCCGATGTGATGGACGTGCTCGGCCACGATGGAAAATTCATCTCCCCCTAGCCGCGCGACGAGATCGCCAGGGCGCACACACAGCCGCAACCTGTCTGCCACTTGCTGCAGCAGAACGTCACCAAACTTGTGGCCAAACGTATCGTTGACCACCTTGAAGCGATCGAGATCGAGGAGCAGTACCGCCCAGGACGCGCATCCTGTCGCCGACGAGCCCATGATCGCGCCGTTCAGCCGGTGCAGGAACGCGCGGCGGTTCGAAAGCCCGGTGAGGGAATCGTGCAGTGCGATGTGCTCGATCCTGGAGCGCGCCGCGTGCATTTCATCAAGCGCCGTCGTCAATTGCTCAACCGCCTTGGACTTTCCGCGAAACAGCTGGTTCGTCGTACCGGTCAGGGCGAAAAGGAACAGCCAGTAGCTGACAGCCAGACCGCCCAACAACCCGTATTGGAAGCTGTCCAAGAGAAAGAAGCAGTTGAACGCAGTCGGCGCCAGGATGGTCGTCAGGTAGGCCACGGCCGCGCGTGCGATCGGCGCCAGAAGCACCGCGCCGCTCGCCGCCATGCCCACACCCAGACTGATCAGGATCGTCTCGGCGGGCTGCGGCATATGTCCAAGATGGCGGACTCCCAAATAGGCCCAGGGGAGCCCCAACAGGACGCCGAACAAGATGGTGCGCTGTTCGAGACGGCGGCTGCTGCGCTCGCCAGGCGCGCGGTTTACAGCGAATGGTGCGCGCAACCGGCGAAGGAAAACGTAAAGCGCTGCCACGTAGGCGAACGCCGCCCACAGGCCGAGCTCCGTTCCATTCATGATATGAAGGAAAGCGACGACACCGATGGTTATGTTGACCACGTAGCCGAGCATCGCGGCAGGCGTCGCGCGCAGAATACTTTCGAAATGATCGGGAGCAGGCTGCTCATAACGCAGCGAAGGCATCACTGCGGCCGTATGCGCGACGAAGTCAGCCCAACCCGTGAACAGACGGTTTCGTGCGGAAATCCACATGATTGCTCAAGATCTGCTGTAATTCTTATTCTGGACAGTGACACACTGTTCAGTGACAACCCGGAGGTTGCACGACGAAGGTAAAAAACTTCGAAATTCAATTGCGCATTAACGCCTTTGCTGGCGTTTTACCGCCGATTGTTCGTCTGAAACTCTTCCCCCTGATTAATACCTTCGCAGTTTTGAATATGATGTTCAGTCTTTATCAGCTGACGGATTATGTCGCATTTCGCTTTCCGGACGTCGCGAATCTGCTTTAGCTCGACTCCGCTATCCTCTGTCGGATACGGTTATGACCCATGCAGCAATTTTTTCAGATGCATTTTATAAAACGACCGCTACCGGCCTGGACCTTGAGCATCGCTCTCGGTTTCGGCTTTATTTCAGCTTACGCCATAAGTCTCCTCAGCCGGCCACATTCCAGCACGCAGCATGTTGCAGCGGGGGGCGTTTCAGCTTTTACGCTCGCAATCGTGATCTTGCTTTTCTTCACGGTCTTACTGGTAATTGGTGGCGGGGTTTTTTATGCACCGCGAATTCTTCCGGCATTGCGCAAGCCAGCCGCGACGGAAGCCAGTCAGAACAAGATGCTCGCGCAAACCGGCGCTCTTCTATCCCTCGAGCTGGGTAAAGTTCTGGGAATTATCCGGGCCAGGATGGGTTCGGATGAAAGCTACGCCATTTCGCTCGCGAATGCGCAGGCCCGTCTCGCCGAATTGCCGACTCCCGAGCAAGTGCGCGTCATCGTTGGGCTGCTGGTCGCTGAAAATCACAGGATGCGGTTGGATAGCGCCAACATGACCAAGCAGTTGGACGCGTCCCGGTTGCAGATCGAAGGCCTGCGGATGCGCCTGGAACGCGCTCAAGAAGTGGGGCTGCAGGATGCATTGACGGCCGTCGGCAATCGGCGCTGCTTTGATGTCGCCCTGCTGCAGGCTATCAAGGTGGCGGATGGTTCTCAGGCGCCGTTGTCGATCATCATGGGCGATCTGGACCGCTTCAAGACTATCAACGATCAGTACGGCCATCCCGTCGGCGACGAGGTGCTGAAGTTTTTCACTCAGTTGATGGTCGCGAGCGTTCGCGAGGGCGATACGGTGGCGCGGTTCGGCGGCGAAGAATTCGCGATTATTCTGCCGCAGTGCAAAGCCCACGAAGCCAGCGCGATTGCAGAACGCATCCGCCACAGGCTGGGCGCGAAATCTCTCACCATTCGCCGGACATCACAGGACATCGGCCTGGTTACGGCATCATTCGGCGTGGCGCAGTTGCTGCCGGGGGAGCACGCGGAGAATGTGATCGCCCGGGCGGACGGCGCGCTTTACGCCGCGAAGAATGCTGGCCGTAACCGTGTCGCCCTGGCCTAGGCCACGTTGCGCTCGTAGCCCGCGGTCTTGACGCGGTGAAACCAACGAGCCTAAATTGCTGAGAACTGTTCAGTTTCACTATTCTTTCGCACGCGCTGCCCATATCTCGTCGGGTTGAACCGGCATAGATATGATCATGCATTCCCTCAGAGTACCGATCGTCATTTTAGGCTTCGTCACGTCCGCCTCTCTGGCGGCAGGCGATGTGTGCGTGACGTGCACCGGCCCCGCGGCCAGCTATTCCTGCTCAGTTAAAAAGGCCGATGAGATCGAAGCGCTGGCCGGCGCCAAGGCGATCAACAAGATCTGCACACAGGTTTTGAAGCGCAAAGGGCAGCACGCCGCATGCCAGGTGGTGGACGGCGCATGCGCGGGAACGCCCACGACAATTGGCTGGAAGGACGTGAAGGGTGCATTGGCCTCCGGTGACGACACGCCGGATCAGCCCGCGGCAAAATCGAAGGCTGCTGCTACTCCGCCGCCTCCTCCTGCTGCGGCTACAGGGGCATCCGCCGGTGCAAAAGCGCAACCGCCAGACGGTTCGACATCTGCAAAAACCGCCCCTACCACGCCTGAGTCCGCTCCTGTTACCGAGCCTGCCCCCGCAGACCCTTCCATCGGTGATAACCTCAAAGGCGCGGCGGAAAAGACGTGGAAATGCGTGTCGACCTTTTTTGGTAAGTGTTGAGCAGGCTGCGTCAAAACGCCACGACTTGACTCAAGGCGCTCGATCCGTGCGCGTTGTTTCACTTTAGCCTCATCAATTTCCCCTAAGCTCTAATCTCTACAGGTTAGTGTGAGGGTCACCATGCTACGACTTGGAACCTATGAAGGTTCACCGGCCGGTATCGCCGCCTATAGTCTGCTGGCGCTCGCTGCCGCCTATGCTCTGCCAAAAGGCGCCCTCCCCTATATTCTGGTCGTCAGCGCCTTTGGTGCCGCGATCCTCAACATCGTCATAAGCGAACAGCGGGATGGCGCGCCATCCTACGCGGACCTCGGCTTCCTGTTCGTCACGGGCCTTACGGCCTCATCGTTCGGCTCGGACTCCATCTTGACCGAGTTCGCTCTGGCGATCCTGCGCATGGGTATCTTGGGATTGGCCGTTTGGGCCTTGGCATGGGTTTATCAGCGGCTGCGCGGCCCGGTTGGGTTGAGTGCGACCGACATCCTGCTGGTAGCGATCCTAAGCGCGTTCCTGCCGTTGGCAGTTGCGATATATACAGTGGCGGTTGCCATCACGCTCACTGTGGGGGTGATCGTGGCGCTCCAGCTTTTCCGCAAGCAGAATATCGGTCTTCAAGACCGCATGCCGATCGCCTCTGGGTTCTCGGTATTCTATTTCTGCGCGTGGGTTGCCTATAGTTTAAAGGCAGACGCAGCTTTCTAAACGTTTCCGCCCGGCAACCGACGGCGAATAGATTAAGTGTCAGGCGGGCGTCGGCTGCGCGCGCGGGCTGTTCAAGCGGGGCGCTGGCGTTAGCCTCCGCTCCAGCCGGGTCTTCAAGGTTTCAAGCTTGTTCTGGCTGAGCTTTCCGCGCCGTTTGATGTTCAAGTCGCTCATCGCCAAACCTCGTCTGTGCTGTTTCGGAGCGGTTTCTTCGTCATGTCAGAGAGCCGAGCAAGCAACACGCCAGCGATGGTGCGCTGCAGGTGGAAGTGGCGGCAAATCAATTCATTGGTTAAGAGGACATGTGCAGGGGATGAGTTGCATCGCTTCACTTCGGCAGGCAAAGCGGGTATCCCTCCCTTCGAGCCGCAACATCATCTTGAACGCAGAAGTCCAGATAAAAGATCCCGTAGCTCAGCCGGATAGAGCATCTGCCTTCTAAGCAGAGGGTCGCAGGTTCAAGTCCTGCCGGGATCGCCACTGGTGTCGTGGGTTACGCTGACTGCATGTCTCCGAAAAAGAAGCGGACCATTTCGTCAGATGCGCTTGGGCCTTTTGGATCCGCAAAGGATCCGCTGGCATTCCCGCCTGACCAAGCGTGTCCGGCGCCCTCGATGCGCCAAACCTCGATCCTTGCAGATCCAGTCTGATCTTCGAAGATCTGGCGGACGACAGCGCGGCCATTGCAATCGACCGCCGGCGTCTCGGTCGTGTTCCAACTGGCATCTGCGGAGCCGTTGACAAGCCTTTGGGCGTTCGAAGGGTGAACGGTTGCATCGGCGCTGCCCTGAAATATGATCAGTCTGGCCGCACCGGCCCCGTTATTTCCGCGCGCCGCAGGCGTTGGTTGATTGTCGCCGCGCATAACAGAAAACGCCGACATTACGTCTGTCGCGCTGCCGTACGCCAAGCCTGAATGGATGCCCGCGGCTGCATAAACGTCGGGATACGTCTCGGCAAGCACGGCTGCCATGGCCCCGCCCGCCGAGAGACCCGCAACGAAGACTCGCGCTGAAGGCACGTTGAACTCTGCTATCAGCGTTCGCGTGATAGCCGCAATCGATGCCGGTTCGCCGCGATCGCGGAGCTGATGCGCCCGCATGAACCAATTCCAGCACGCGGCAGCGTTGGATGACGTCTCCTGCTGCGGATAGGCCACGATGAAGTTGTGCTTCTCGGCCACCGCGTTCATGTCGGTTCCAACGGCGAAATCGTCGGCGTTCTGCTGACAGCCGTGCAGCATGACAATCATTCCGCGCAAGGGCTCGTCTCGACGTGCGGGCACGTAGACTTTGTATCGCCGGCCACCGGCCTCCATCGAGGAGACGCGAGACAGAAATTGAGCGCCCTGCGGTGTCGTCACGCTCGGCGTGCGCGGCCTCGCCGGCAGATCCAAAATTCTTGCGCGTCCCGACTTGAGGATGCGGAGGACTTCGGACAGCGGTTTCTGACCCCGCCCGGCGGCCGGCTTTCGGGTCTTTCCTGAGGGAGGCGACTTAACGCGGGCAGTGTCCGGATCAGGAAGGCGCGGGAGGTCTGGCAGTCCCGCAGAAGCGTCTGCGGTTTGCGGTTTTCCGAAAGCCAATGCCTCCTGGATCGCGCGTGTGGCACCCGTCACATCGGCGGCGCGAGTCAAATCCATCGCCCGGCGCATCGCCGTCGAAAAATTGTTGGTCATGATGTTCCTATTGCTTGCCGGACTAACGAATGCGATCTGCGAGTGCGGTCTTGACCTGGGTGCTGGCCTGCAGAGCGCCCAGAACGGTGATCGAGCCGATCACCTCGCGAGCCAGCTCTGGTGTCACATCAGATGCGATGCGGGCCAGCCCCAGCACTTTGATGTGGATTTGTTCGCCGGCCGACCGATACCGCTCGAGTTCGGCGGCTGTGTAGTCGCGCAATCCAAGCTCCAACGTCTGCCGCGCCAAAGACTGCGCCACGACGTCGGAATGGACTTCGAGCTGCCTGCGGATGGCCGTCCGGATGAAGTCCGAACGGTTCGAGTAGAAGTTTTCGTGGACCAGAAGGTCGATGCGCCCCAGATCGACGAAACCGAGGTTGACCGTGAGCTTTTCGGTCTCGCCTCCCTTATCGCGCAAGCTATGTATTGTTGCTGACATGCTCATCTCCATCTCGCTGGATGGTATATGGATGGCTGGAGCCAGCTTGCAAGACATGGTGGCAATTAATCGGTGAGCAATTTCGATCTTTCTTTTAAGCAGAGAGGCGAGGTGTCCGACGGGGCGCCGGTCAGACTACGTTAGCGGCCTGTGGGGTAAGGCCGGTGCCTTCCGGGACTTCTGTGAAGCCTCCGCGAGGCGCCAGGATGACCATACATTGTGCATCCGCGTCGCCGTCCTCGATCATTTCGCCGTACAGCCATCAAGCCAGGTCGTCCAACCGAATGTCGAAACTTCGCATCATGCATACCCTCGGCGCGGCACAGGCAGGTGGCGCCGAGACGTTCTTTATTCGCCTGGTCGCGGCCCTGGCGGAGCATCCCGACATCGATCTGCTTCCCGTCGTTCGCGAAGGCAGCTGGGCGTCCCAGCAACTGTGCCGTCGCGGCATCCGCCACGAGACGGCGGCATTCGGCGGCTGGGCCGATCGCAGCATCACGCGGACGACGGCGCGACGCATGAGAGCGCATGCCGAGGCGTTTCGCCCGCATGTAATCCAGAGTTGGATGAACCGCGCGACCGCTCACATGCCGGCCGGCCCGTGGACCCGCGTGGCGCGCCTCGGCGGTTACTATGACATGAAGTACTACCGCGGCACCGTCGACGAACTCGTCGGCATCACGCAGGCGCTGTGCGATTATTTCATAGAGAACGGCTGGCCTGCCGATCGAGTGACCTGGCTCGATAACTTTGCTGAAACGCCAACCAGCGGCTGGGAAGCTCGCCGCCAGGAGATGCGCGCGCAATACGGCATCCCCGAGCATGCAACTGCTCTCCTCCTTGCGGGCCGCCTGCATAAGGTGAAAGGCGTCGACCTGACCTTGCGGGCCATTGCGCCGCTGCCCGATAACATCTGGGTAATCGCTGCGGGCAACGGCCCCGAGGAAGACGCGCTACGTGCCTTGAGCCGCGACCTCGGCATCGACAAGCGAGTGGTGTTCACCGGCTGGGTCAACGACATCAGCGTGCCGGCCGCAGCCGCCGATTACTGGCTGGCGCCCAGCCGCTGGGAGCCGATGGGTAGCACCGTCCTCGACGCCTGGGCCCACGGCAAACCGTTGATTGCCAGCCGCGCAGCTGGGCCCGCATCACTGATCGACGAGGGCAAGACGGGGCTTCTCGTCGACGTCGGCGATGTCGAGACGCTGCGGGCGGCCATCGTTCGCTTGACGCAGGATCCCGCGCTGCGGGCCGCACTCGCGGAGAACGGCTATGAACGTTACGTGGCGCGCCACAGCAAAACGGTGATCGTCGATGCGTATCTCAAATATTACCGCAAATTGATCGGTGGTAACGCCGTAAGCTAACCATGACCGGATCTTGAGGAACCGACAGGCTCACGATCCGTTACTCCAAACAGCATATTTTGCGTATCGGAGGCGAGGATGTCGGCACGCTCAAAATTGCAATGGCTGGTTGGCGGTGAAGGTGTCGCCGGTATTGTTTCCGGGTTGTTGACCATGGCCTTGATGGTAGGCCTCGTTTTCTTTCTGGTCTTCACGACTGATCCGGATGCCCGGCTGAACACGGCGTCGGTTCCCCCAGCTGACACCGGCACCAGCAACACGGGCGAGAGCACCGGCGAAGCTGGCGCGCAGTAGGCTCAAGGCTTGTCTTTTTTCAGCGTGCTGCCTGCATCCTTGAACTGCAGCAGGTGAGCATCGTCGGCCGAGCCCTTCGTTTCTGCCACGATGCCGAATTCGAGCGGCTCGTCCTGGGCGTAACGCTTGCCCAGTCGATAGGCGATCTCCGCCCGCGCGGTCTCAACGCCTAAATAGAACGCGTGTCCAGCGTCCGCCCGCGTATCGATGTGCTTGTAGAGTTCGAACGGATCATCCGAAACGTGGTGGCCGTTGCGATTGTAGATGTGGACCCCGTCCTCGGCGACCTCTATGCGATAATTTTGGTCGCGGATCTGGGAGGCCAGAACCGTGATCTCGTCGGGCGAGGATGCGAACCCCTTGCGGTCTCGCAGCGCCATCAGGCCCTGGCCAAAGCCCTGCGGCAGCGCGTTTGCCTGCTTGGCGGCAAAGTATTCGCGCCGCGCACGATCAAATTCCTTCACTGCCGTCCGGCAGTGCGGGCTGACTTGCACCGCGAGCACGGCCGTAATGTCCAGTTCCGAGCATAGCCCCATCAGAATGGCATTGATGCCGGTCGTATCCGCATCTGTCAGTTCCGTCAGATTGCCGATGCCCATCAAGATCGGCACGTCGGGCCGGCGCTGGCGCAAATCGGCGTAGCGCACGACTGAGGCAGCAAAGCCGTAATGAATAGGATCGAGGATCGGATCGGCGTAGTACGGCTTTCCCTTGGCGATCATCATGTCGATCGCGCGGTCGAGTGACGCGGCGTCGGCCGCACCGGCCGAAACCAGAATAGGAATGGCGGGGCCTTCATCGGCAATCGAGATCGTCTTCTCAGACAGGCTCAACAGATAGTTCGCCCCAGCGCGTGTCGCGCGCGACAATTCCTCTGCGTTGAAGCTGTCGACGCTGACCTTGGCGCCGTCTGCCTGCAGGGCGCGGATCGCATCTTCCAGGTGCGGGAACGGACTGTCGGGAAGGCACCCGAGGTCGATCACATCGGCACCGTCAGCGCGCAGCTTACGCGACCGCTCCACGATCGCGTCGACGCTGAGTGCGGTCGCGTCGACGATCTCGGCAAAGATCGTCATGTTGTGTTGCGATAGGTCGACCGGCTTCTTGCTGCCCTGCCCGAGATACTCCGGCAGGTCGGCGATCTCGTCGGGGCCACGCTCGAAGCGCGTGCCGAAATGATCCGACAGCCGTTCCAGATCGCCGCGGAAGCGGCCAGGCATGATGACGCGATCTGCCCGCTCAGGAAGCTTCAATCGACGCTCGACGATATCGGTCGTCATCAACGCGGCAACCTTGACACCGACGCTGGCCACGATCGGCTCGATGGCTTCGTTGGCCACGTCCTCGGCGACGCGCTTCACGCGCGGTTCAGCCAACGACCCCGTAACGAAAACGATCCGTTCAGCCATGCTCAAGCCTTCTCGCATGCAGCGTCGCCGCCCGCACTTCTCCTCACGTCATACAATGCTTTGACGATAAAGGGCACGCGGCGCTCCCGTGCAGGATGCAAACTTGCCCATCGCGGTTAAGCGCCGAACCGGCACAGTCGGCCAGTTCAGTGCGTCCAGGGACGCAGGCGGCCGAACTTGAAGTTGTCGGCGTATGATTTTCGGATCGGCTTGCGGGCCTTGGGCTCGTGCACCGAATAAGGGATGCCGTTGCGCTCCGCGTAGGCAATCGCGTCCTCGCGGCTGTCGAACTCCAGCTTCAGCTGCGCCCTCATGTCTGCCGAACTGGTCCAGCCCATCAGCGGGTCGATCTCGCGAGGGACTGCGGGCTCGAACTCCAGAACCCACTCCTTCATGCGGGCATAGCCCGACTGCATGGCCGTCTTGGCCGGCTTGTAGATGCGCGCTGCCATCTCTCGATCCCGATCGAGGCCAGCATCCCGCGCCGGCCATCGGGCGGATAGAGCCACGATCCGCCGCGGTGATCAAGCCATCTCCGCCTACGGCGCCGCGTGCCGCAGGCTGTCCAGCATCTGCGAGGCAAACTCGCGCCGGTACAGCACGAGGGCGACAACCAGCGTCAACGACAGGAACATCAAAGGGTCGATGAACCAGCCGAGCAGCGCAATCGAGAAATAATAGGCGCGGATGCCATGGTTGTAGCTATCGCCCGCCAGCGTGGCGATGCGCGCGGCGCTGTCGACATAGCGCGCCAGCGCGGCAGCATCTGCCTCGGCGGCCGTTGGCGCGGCGCCCACCATGATCGACAAGACGTTGTACTGCCAGGCCGACCAGGTAAACTTGAAGAATGCGAAGACGAAAACGGCGATCAGCACGAGCGCCTTGAATTCCAGCAGCCAGGCTTCAGACGGTACCGAATACGGCAGCTGTGCCACCACTTCTGCGACCGTGGCGCCCGTCCCCAGGATCGCGATCAGACCGCCTAAGATGAACACGGTCGTCGAAGCAAAGAACAGTGCTCCGCGCAACAAGTTGCTGAGCAGTGTGGCGTCCGCGATGTGGGAATCTCGCTGGCAGATCCGCTTCATCCAGCGCTCCCGGAACACCCCGACCATGGTGATCAGGCTCGGCTTCCGTTTGGCCAGCCATTTGGCCACAACTCCGTAGCCAAGCCAGCACAAGAGAAAGCAACCGAACGCCACGACGTCGTTCAGCGGCATCGCCAGTATCTTCATGAGGTCTTACATCTCCACGCAGATCTTGCCGAAGTGCTGCGCGCCCTCTTCGTAGCGGAACGCGTCGGCCAGATCGGTGAGGGGAAACGTCTTGTCGATCACGGGCCGGATGCCCATTGCCTCGAGGCCGCGCACCATTTCCTGCTGGTGGCGGCGGCTGCCGACAATGATGCCCTGCAGCTTGATCTGCTTGGCCATCATGGCCAACGTCGGCACCTCGCCGGATATCCCGGTCAAGATGCCGATCATGGCGATGTGGCCGCCGACACGCGCGGCAGCAATCGACTGCGGCAGGGTACCGGGGCCGCCGATCTCTAGCACGTGGTCGACGCCGCGTTTGCCGGTCCACTTGCGCACGGTGTCGCCCCAGGCCTCATCGGTCTTGTAGTTGACCGTGAAGTCCGCGCCCATGCTACGCGCGCGCTCCAGCTTGGCGTCCGACGACGAGGTGACGATCGCGGTTGCCCCCATGGCCTTTGCCAACTGCAGCGCGAAAATGGCGACGCCGCCGGTGCCGAGGATGAGCACGCTGTCGCCGGCTTTCAAAGCACCTTCCACGACGAGGGCGCGCCATGCCGTCAATGCGGCGCACGGCAATGTTGCCGCTTCCGTATGGCTCCACCCGAGCGGCGCGTGCGTGAACCAGGCCGATGGCCGGATGACGGCCTCGCGGGCATAGCCGTCAAGCCCGTCTCCGGGCACGTGAGAGAAGTTGCCGTGGGGCGGCACACCGTCCTGCCAATATGGAAAGAAGCACGAGACGACGTTATCGCCGGGCCGGAATTCCGAAACGCCCTGCCCCACCGCTTCGACGACGCCTGCGCCGTCCGACATCAGGATGCGGCCGTCGTCCGTTGGGATTGCACCGGCTGCTACGGCATAGTCGTGGTAGTTGAGCGAACTGGCATGCAGCCGCACGCGGATTTCGCCGGCGCCGGGCGCGTCGGCCTCGCCGATCTCAGCTAAAGTGAGCCGGTCGAGCCCGCCCGGTTTCTTGACTTTTATGGCTTTCATGGTGCCGTCCCGACTGAAAATATGATCCGCAGGCTCATCTTAGGCTGAGTTCCAACGTCCTGTCCCCCCAACTCTTGGTGGAGACGCCAAGCCGTTCATGCGATGCTCAGCGCAGGAGACGGACGGGGACTTCAGGTGGACGCGACCGACATCGTTCTGCGCGTGCTGGGCGCCTTTTTTACCTTCGCAGGATACGTCGCGACACGAGCCATCCTGACATCGCTTCTCGTCGATCGTGCCATTGCCGCCATCGGCGCGACCGCACCGCCGCGTGGCCAGACCAGCCGGGCGATATGGCTGCTGTGCGTTTCCAACGTCGTCCTGCTTGGTGGCGCGGCGCTGCTTCTCGGCCTGAAGCTCGCGTCGTATCTCTTTGCCGCCTCCGTCGTACTGCAGAGCGTGTACTTCTTCATCGCCGCACCTCGATACTTCGATCGGACCGATGCGCCCGATGCGAAGGGCCGCAGTCGCTCGACCAACGCCTTCATCATTTACACGCTCGCGACCGGCTTTATTCTTTGGGCACACAGCCGCGACGCCCTGGCAGACGCTGGCGAGGTGCCCGTGCCTGCCATCGCGCTGGTGTCCGGTGTGCTTGCGCTGCATACCGGCTACGTCCTTCGCTCGGTCTGGCAAATCCTGTCGCCGTCATCGCCTAGCGAACCAGCCGGGCCCGACGTCTAGCCTTGCGCGCCGGTCAGTGTGCCCGGCCGCACCGGCGGATGACCCAACGGCCGGATCGGCTCGGAATACACCCGCGCAGCCGGCACCGACACGATTTCGTTCTCAGGCCATCGCAGCGCCGTCAGCTTGCCACCGAACACGCACCCCGTGTCGACGCACAGCGTGTTGTTCAGCCACTCCGCTTGCGGAACTGGCGTGTGGCCGTAAACGATCTGCGTGCTGCCCCGATACTCTGCTGCCCAGTGGTAGCGAACCGGCAAGCCAAACTCGTCATGCTCGCCGGTATTTTCTCCGTAGAGGCAGAACTCGCGCACGGCACCCGACGAGCGGCCCATCATCTCTTCCTTGATACCGGCATGGGCGATCGCGAGACGGCCATCGGCGAGCCAAGCATGCGAGACGAGGCTTTGCAGGAACGTCTTCACCTGCGCCTTGAAGGCAGCGCATTCACCCTCGAACTGCGCCACCGTACGATCGAGGCCGTGCGTCAGCTTCACCTGCCGGCCACTCAGCCAGCGCACGAACTTCGCGTCGTGGTTGCCTGGGACGCAGAGGGCGTGCCCGGCTTGCACCATCGCCATGACGATGCGGAGAACGTCCGGCGAGCGTGGCCCGCGATCCACGAGGTCGCCGACGAAGAACGCGCGCCGGTTGCCCGGTGCCGTCGTCAAAGCGCGCCGTGCTTCGCCTTCTCCCGTCAGCGTCACGCCGTAACCCAGTTGGCGAAGCAATTGCTCTAATTCATCGGCACAGCCGTGCACGTCTCCAATAATGTCGAAAGGGCCTTGCTGATGCCGCTGGTCGGCAGCCAGCCTCGTCCGCTCGATGGCGGTGGCTTCGATGACCTGCGGCGATGGCAGTGCGAAGACGGTGCGGAAGCCGTCCTTCTCCATCGTCTCGGCACCGTGTTCGGCTAGGCCTTGCCCGCCGGGATCGAGCACGATGGCAATGGGCCGGGCATGATACTCGCGCGCCAGCGTCACGAGGGCGGACCGCTGCTGTGTGTCGATGTCTGGCGCATCGATAACGGTAAGCTTACGACGCCTCAACCGCTCCCCGGCAAGTCGGTGCCAAGTCTGCGCGCGGTCCAACGCCACGATCTCCTCCGCCCGGAAATGTTTGCGCGCAAAGGCTGTCGTGGCGGCGGCCTGCGAGCCGGCGAGTACAACGAGGCAGAAGTCAGGGATTTCGATTTTCATATCGTGAGCACCGCCATCTGCGAGGGATGGCGAGCGCCGCGTCCTCTTCATCGTGACTATGTCGAACCTGGTCAGCGAAACGCACAAGACGACATCACGTCTTAAGGGATTATTGTCCGCATCCGGTGGCGCTTCACCAATGTGACGAAATCGACGGTCGTTGTGAATTGACAGAGCGGAGAAGCGAGCGCAGACTTCCATCATCCTTACGAGAAGGAGGTCTAAGAAAATGTGGCCGCCGGGTAAGACATCGCCGCAGTGAGCACCAGTCCAGATGCGGATTGGCAAGCAACCGCGGCAGAGCAGACAATCAGAATTATTAGCGTTGATCTAAAGCTCATCTGAGTTGCATCTTCTTGACGCACTCGATGAAGGAGCTTTCCTCCGAGACATTGCCGTCAGGGCAGTGTTCGGCGAGTTGGACGGCTTGGATAAGCTGGACGATCTGCGAAAACCTTACGTGATTGGGTGAGGCACCACGCGACCCGCGAGACGCAAGGCCACTGAGGAGCACGCTCCCGCCGGCCAAAACCCGATCTCCGCGACGCATTGAACGGTTGCCGTAAAACCAGCACCAGAGCCCGGACAACGTTCTGCGTAACGTCCGGGCTCTTTGCATTTTGAGCGCACAGGACGCGTCCAGCATCGGGCCATGCCTCCCAGGCATGCATTGGGTCTCGCAATTAGCCTTCAACCTGCCCGCATCGGGCCCTAACAGTCCGGACGTTCAGATCCGGAGCTTAGCCGATGCCTTTCCGCACTCTTGCTTTCAACCTCCTCGCGCTGGCGGCCATCGCCGCGGTCGCGTTGCCGTTATCGGCAGCGCCGATCTATGCGTGGCGCAGTGGCGAACCGGCGGCATCGACGTTGGCTGACCGCATCGCGCCGCCACCCGGCTTCGAACGCACGCCCGCCGAACCTGGCAGTTGGGCCGAATGGCTGCGTGGGCTGCGCATGAAGCCGGAGGGCGCGCCCGTGCTCACGTTCACCGGCGCGCCGAAGTGGCGGCAGGACGTGCATGTGGCCGTCGTCGACATCGACGTCGGGAAGCGCGACCTGCAGCAATGTGCCGACGCCATCATGCGGCTGCGCGCCGAGTGGCTATTCGCATCACGCCGCGCGGGTGACATCGCCTTCAACTATACTGACGGAGGCCGCGTGCCGTTTTCCCGTTGGGCCAAGGGCGAGCGGCCGTCATCCTCCGGCAAGTCCTGGAAGACCTCGGCCAAGGCTGACAGCAGCTATCCGTCGTTCCGGCGCTACATGGACCAAGTGTTCTCGTATGCCGGCACCTACTCGCTCGATCGCGAGCTGAAGAAGGCCCCCGTGGCCAACATCGCCATCGGCGACGTCTTTATCAAAGGCGGCTTTCCGGGACACGCTGTGCTGGTTGCCGACATGGTGGAGAACAAGGCCACCGGCGAGAAGCGCTTCCTGCTGCTGCAGAGCTACATGCCGGCACAGGAGATCCACGTGCTGAAGAACCCTGCCGCGAGCGATGGATCGCCGTGGTATTCCGCCGCCGTCGCATGGCCGCTGGCCACGCCGGAATGGAGTTTCCCCGAAGGCAGCTTGAAGCGCTGGCCTTGATCGACCGCACAGCTTGCGCCACGTTATGCCGTGCTGGCCTGGCGAATGCCCAGGCCGCCGGAGACATGCCATGCTCAATATGATCCGCACTGCGTTTGCTGCAGTCGTGGTGGCTGGCGCGCTCATGCTTCTTCCATCCGCAGCCTACGCGGCCGATCCGATTTCCGTGGAGGGTCTGCTCAAGGACGGTTGGGAGATCGCCGGCTATGCCAGCAATTTCGAGGGCCGGTCGCTCATCCTGTTTAAGCATAAGGACAAGAGCTACCTGGCCCAGTGCTCGGTCCTCTACGACGTAACGCGTACAAATCGAGTCGTCACGAATTGCTACGAAGTTCGCTAATCACTTGGCGGTGCTGCAATTCTCCCGCGTTTGACGCCCCGGCGAAGCGCGGTCATGATGACAGCTCTCAGCCATGCAACGCTCACGTGAAAAGCCTCGCAATGCCCTTGATCGAGTTAGCGCATCTTACACCTCTGGCCGCAGGGTCGACGCGGGACGTCTTTCTGCACCCGCACGACAACACACTATTGATCAAGGTGATCCGCCACGACGCGATCGAGAAGCGCTACGGCAGCGGGCGTCCCTGGTACAAGACGACCCGCCGCTATCGGCACTTCATCAGCTACCTGCGCGAAATTCGCGAAGAGATTGCCCTGCGGGCCTTGAGCGACGAGCATCTGCCGTGGGTGCAAAAGATCGTCGGCTTCGCCGATACCGACCTGGGTTTCGGCCTCGTCGTCGAAGCGGCGAAGGATCGCGTTGGCAACCTCGCGCCGACATTGCCGCAGCTGATCGAAAGCGGGCGATTCGACGCCAAGGTGCGCGCCGACCTCGTGGCTTGCCTGGAGGGGTTGATTGCGTCTCCGGTGATCTTAGCCGACGTGCACGGCGCCAATCTCGTCTACGCGTGGGATGACCGGTACGGCGACCATTTCGTGCTGATCGATGGCATCGGCAGCAAGACGCTCATCCCGCTGGACCGCATGAGCCGCCGCATTAACGCGTATGCCAAGCGGCGCCGCGCCGATAAAGTTCTCACTAGAGCCGACAAGGCTGCCGAGCGGGTGAATACCGCCACTGCGACACGCGCCGGCGAGACAGCAGCGCGGCTGCACGCTGCCGAATAGCTCACCGGCTCGTTGTGCGCGCGGCATCGCTATCCTTGATCAGGCGATCGATTTGCAGGCGGATATGCGCTGCCTCTGCTGCGGTATTCGCTCGCGCAATGGCACGATCGAAGGCAATCTTTGCCTCGCCCGCGCGGCCAAGCTGCATGAGCAGTGCGCCTTTCACACCGTGAAAATAGAAGTAGTTGACGAGCGCCGTCTCCAACTCGTCCAGCATGTTCAATGCCTGTGCGGGGCCGTGCACCTTGCTGACTGCGACCGCGCGGTTGAGTGCCACGACCGGGGTCGGCTGCAACTGCTGAAGCGCTTCGTATAGTGCTGCAATCTGTGGCCAGTTCGTATCTTCGGCGCGTTTGGCGCGCGCATGCATGGCGGCGATAGCCGCTTGTGCCTGATACGGGCCTGGCTGCTGGTTGCGCACCGCCTTCTCGACGAGAGCCAGACCCTCGGCGATCATCTTTGCGTCCCACAGCGTGCGATCCTGATCGTCCAGCAGAACGATCGCACCATCGGCGTCGAGGCGCGCGGGCGTGCGTGCGTGTTGCAGCAACAGCAGCGCCATCAGCCCCATGATTTCGGGCTCGGCCGGAAAGAGCGTCAGCAGCAGGCGGGCCAACCTGATGGCCTCTTCGCAGAGCGCCGCACGAATATGGGCCGTGCCGCCCGTCGCCGAATAACCTTCGTTGAAGACGAGGTAGATCATCGTCGCGACGGTGGAGAGCCGTTCGGCCCTCTGCAATGGCCCCGGCGGTTCGAAGGGAACCTGCGTCTGCGCGATGCGCCGTTTGGCCCGGGTGATGCGCTGCTCGATGGCACTCTCCCCGCTGAGAAAGGCCCGCGCAATCTCCGCCACCGAAAGCCCCGAGACGATGCGCAACGCCAACGCAATTTGCTGGTTGACGGGCAGCACCGGATCGCAACACACGAACAACAGCCGCAGGATGTCATCGCGGAAATGGCTGTCGTCGAGCCGCTGCGCCATGTCTGTCTCGGCATCATCGAGATCGGACACCGGTGCCTCCGGCGGCAGTTCGCCCGTGCGCGACTGGCGCCGAATGCCATCCAGCGCCGCGTTGCGGCCAACAAAAATCAGCCAGGCCGCCGGGTCGCGCGGTGGCCCCTTATCGGGCCAGGTCTTGAGAGCCCGGAGGCATGCTTCCTGGAACGCCTCCTCTGCCGTGTCGAGATCGCGGAAGTACCGCACCAGCGCGGCAATGGACTGCGGCCGCGCGGCGGTCAGAGCGTGATCGATCCAACAGCAGATCTCCGTCACGTCGCCGCCGCCAGACCCGGCACCGTGGCCGTGTTGATGTAGGCCACCGGCCGGATCTCGTAGGAGCCGCCCGGATTGGCCTCGCCCAGTTCGCGCGCGATGGACAACGCGTCTTCGAGCGAGTCGCAGTTGAGGATGTAAAAGCCGAGCAGCTGTTCCTTGGTCTCAGCGAAGGGCCCATCGACGACGAGCGCGGGCGTGCGATCCTTGCGCAGGGTCGTGGCCGTCGTCGTCGGCATCAAGCGCGCGACGGGGCCGAGCTTACCTGCCTTGACCAGCTTGTCCTGAACCACAGACAGCTTGGCCATGACCGCGTCGTCTTCCTCTTTGCTCCAGGCGCAGACGACGCTTTCGGCGTGATAACAAAGGATGGCGAACTGCTGCATGACGAGGTTCCTTGTGTGCACGGTTAGAAGACGATCGGCAGCTGGCCGGATCGACAGATGACCAGGGAATTGATCGGGAAAAACCCAGCGGCCCGCAGTCTGCCGCCTCGTATGGCTATTTCTGGCCAGGGGCGAAAGATTATTGCGGGGCGACGTCAGTGCATGCGTTCCGAAGTCGAGGCTTAGGTAGCAGGCG
This sequence comes from Hyphomicrobiaceae bacterium, assembly GCA_030655135.1. Lineage (GTDB taxonomy): Bacteria > Pseudomonadota > Alphaproteobacteria > Rhizobiales > Hyphomicrobiaceae > JAKAXS01. The sequence continues at coordinate 300,028 of JAURWC010000042.1, forward strand.
GCTGCGCGGGCACGTAAACGGTCACGCCTTCGCGGTGCACCTTGAAGTGGGCCGGGGTCTGGGTCACCAATTCGCCATCGGTATTGATGGGCCGCGGCGTGCGTGTCTCGATGTCGAACTCAACGCAGCGCTTGGTGCGCACTTCGTTCCAGGCGCCGTGAGCGCCCTGGCGGAACGAACGAAGCATCATCGCGAGCTTGGCGACGTTCTTCAGCTCCAGCGAATAGAGATCGAGCATCCCATCGTCGATGGCCGCCGTCGCCTCGACAACGTTGCCGCCGCCATAGTGCCGGCCGTTGCCCACCGCGATCTGCATGGTCTTGACGCGAACCCGCTCGTCCTTGTTGGCAATCCATGCCGTGAAAGGACGCGCCCTCATTAGCACGCGCGAGGCCGCTACGGCATATCCCAACCGCCCCCAGCGCTGCTTTGTCTCTTGCGTCAGCCCGCGGGCCAAGTCCGCGCTGAGCCCGAGGCTGGCCACGTTGAAGAACGGGTGGCCATTGACGCTGCCGACGTCGATCGCGTTGGTGTTGCCTGCGATGATGATGTCGGCGGCCTTGTCTAGGTCGGTCGGGATGCCGAGCGTCCGGGCCAGATCGTTTGCCGTCCCCATCGGAAACAGGCCGACCGGCAGCTTCGTCTCCATGAGGCCGCGCGCCGACGCGTTGATCGTGCCATCGCCGCCGCAGACGATGACGCAGTCGATATGGTCCTTGCGCTTGATGATGGCATCCGAGAGTTCGGCGGCGCCCAGCGAAGACTCCACTTTGATACTGAGTCCCTCGTCTTCCATGCGATCGAGGATGGCGTCGATATTCTGCTTGCCCTGGCGTGCGTTTGGATTGAGCAGCACCAGTGTCCTGCGAGCCCGCGGCTTGGCTGCCGTCCTGCTGTCTAACGTCATCGCTGTTTCCAAACCCATAAGCGCCCGCCGTAAGCTGAAACTCTTGCGCGCATATAGGGTTGCAGTGCTTCAGCGGCCAGTGCCAATCGGGCCGATGTCTTGGGACCGATTGTCTCTCTCTGTCCTATCGTGCTGCTTGCAAGCGCTGCTGCACACCTTTCCGGAAACACTCTGCTATTTTCCAGCGGCCGTCCGCCCCAGACCGCACCGTCAGATGTCGCGGAAACGGCGCACCGCCAAGTATCCGAGCCCGAGGAACGCCAATAGCGTTACGCCTTGCGCAATTGCGAACGGCGGCTCGCCTTGCGTGGGAGCCAGATCGTGCAGAGGCTGCACTTTCAGGAACAGCTGCACCACCAGTACAAAGACGTTGAGATAGAGTGCGAGCATCGCCGTGGTCACGTAGATCCAGCGCCAGTTGCCCGACATGTTCGCGCCGTAGCGGGCGTAGAGCGCAACCGCCAACACTGCCAGCGAGATAATGCCGACGATATGCGAGGGCAGCAGCTGCCCGAATGGAAACCCGAAACCCGTGGCGCTCGTCGCGACCGTCGTGGCCAGGAAGATCGCGGTCCAGAAATCGAGTCGCTTGTTGGCCAACAGGCCGAGCAAGACGACGAGGCCAGACGCGATCCCGATCAAGCTCAAGGCTACGTGCACGTTGGTGAAGGTGTCTGCGCCGAAAAGCATCCCAAGTTCCTTCCGTTGAAGGACAGTCCGATATCCCGCATATCAGATTGATCCGCCTCAGTATTTCATGGGCGCATGGAACTGCCACCTCTGGCTTGGGGTACGTCGCAGTTTGCCGAACGTGGTGGCGGCGGCGCATCACTGCGCTGCGCAAAGCGCGCGCGAAGAGGAACAAGTTGCCCGGCTGCGTCTTACGCGCATCAGGGAACATGGCTAGGGTGCACGCGTGGGCTTGGCAGGAGACGGGGCATGAACCAGATCATCGATCAGATCGTGGCGTTCTTGAAGATGGGCATCGAAGCCATCTTCCGGTTCTTTGAACTTATTTGGAGCTGGTCCTTCGGGCAGATGCTCACGATCTTCCGTTCCGATTGGCAGAGCCTGCCGTTGTGGAAGATCATTCTTCTCGTCATCGCGGTCGTGGCCATCGCCTACGTGCTCTATAAGGGCATCATCGCGCTGTGGAAGGCGGCCGAGTCCATTCTGAAGGCCTTCATCGGGCTGCTCAGCGTCCTGGTTAGCATTCTGCCCTTCATCCTTGTCGCCGGCCTGATCGCTGCCGCAACGAGCTATGTCATCCAGAACGTCAATTTGTAGCGGGCGAATTGCAGCCGCTGCTGTTACGCCGCCGGCCATTCAGGCCGGCGCTTTTCCAGGAAGGCGCATATGCCCTCGCCGGCGTCGGCGTGCAGCATGTTCTCGACCATGACGGCGGAGGCGACGTCGTACGCCTCGCTCATCGGAAGCTCGACCTGCGCGTAGAATGCGCGCTTGCCGATCGCGACGGTGGCGGCTGATTTGGCGGCGATCTTGCGGGCCATGTCGAGGGCGTCGGGCAGCACGTCCTCACGCTTCACCGCGCGATTGACGAGCCCCCACGCGACCGCTTCTTCGGCGGGAAGCATTTCTCCAAGCAGCAACAGCTCCATCGCGCGCTTGCGCGCGACGTTGCGCGACAGCGCCACCATGGGCGTCGAACAGAACAAGCCGATGTTGACGCCCGGCGTGCAGAACGAGGCACTGTCGGCAGCGATCGCGAGGTCGCACGTTGCGACGAGTTGGCAGCCGGCGGCCGTCGCCGTTGCTTGGACGGCAGCGATCACGGGCTTGGGACAGGCGACGATGGCCTGCATGAGATCGGAGCACGTGCGCATGGTGAGGGCATAGAACGCGCGGCCGCCATCGGTGTCATGGCGATGGGCTGTCAATTCCTTCAGGTCGTGCCCGGCGCAAAATGCCGTGCCCTGCGCGGCCAGAACGATAACCGAAACGGCGTCATCGTTCTGCAGAACACCCAGGCCTTGCTGCAAGGCTTCGAGCATCGCCAGCGATAGGGCGTTGCGCGTTTGCGGCCGCGTCATGGTCAACACGCCGATGCCCGGCTCGGGCCGCTCAATAGAAACGAGGTCGCTGCCGCTCGCCGCCGCGATGCTGGGAATACCGCCTGCTGGCGTGAATTCCACTGCGCCCGTCATTCGTTGGCTTTGCTGTCAGGCGCAACGCCGCCGGGTGCGGCGCCCTCGGTTGCTTCGTCGGTCTGCGCGGGCACGAGCTTATCGATGGCCTCGCGGTGCTTCTTCACGACGTCGATGTTCTCCTTGAACTGGAGCGGCTGGGCGGCGGCGATCTCCTGCTCCAGGTCGTCGAGTGCGAGCTTCTTGTCGTTCTCGGGGATTGACGTATCGGCTTTGATTTCGTCCCGCTCTTTTTTCATTTTCTCGACGGGGTCAGCGTAGGCGCCGGTCTTGGCATCAAGGCCGTCGAGTACGACGGTGACGTTGGCACCGACATCCTCGAACTCGGAGAAATCCTTGAAGCCGTGCTTTTTGGCGATGTCGTCAAGCTGGCCGGCCAGCGACGGATCCGGCTTTTCACCGCCTTCGCGCAGCTTCTCGGCCAGGGGCGCGAAGTCGGCTTGCGCGGCAATGAAGCCTTCGACTTGCTTGTCGGAGAGCTTGATCTGCTTCAGCTGCTGCGCATTCGCGGCCGTCGACAATGCTGCGGAGCCGGCGATGAGCGCGCAGGCGAGAAGGGAAAGCTTGATGGTAGGCCGCATCTGAACAACTCCTCGTTTCGGGGCCAGTCTGCCCGACGGCGTGCATTGGTACTCAAGTCTTGAGACGGATGTAAGATGGCTCACAGAGACGCTTGGGCCTGCACGAGCGAATAAGGCAGGAGACCAAACATGCGGTATCTTAATACCGTAGTTCTGGTATTATAATACCGTATACTATCATATTGTTTTTGCTATCTATTTTTGCACGTGTCGTATTTAGATTGACCGCGACTCGCTCATCCAGCTATACGCGCGCCAGTTCTGCTGAGAACGAGTTCTGCGGGATGCTGCGGAGCCGCAACGCGCTAGGGAAGCTGGCACATGAAAACGTTCGTCGCCAAGCCCGGCGAGGTCGACAAGAAGTGGATCCTGATTGATGCCGACGGTCTTGTCGTCGGCCGTCTCGCCACTCTGATCGCCCTTCGTCTCAAGGGTAAGCACAAAGCCATTTATACGCCACACGTCGATTGCGGCGACAACATCATCGTCGTCAATGCCGACAAGGCCGTCTTCACGGGCAACAAGCGGGAAGACAAAGTCTACTACCGCCACACGGGCTATCCCGGCGGCATCAAAGAGCGCACGCCGCGCCAGATCTTCGACGGCAAGTTTCCCGAGCGCGTGCTCGAACTCGCCGTGCAGCGCATGCTGGCCCGCGGGCCGCTGCAGCGTCAGCTGATGCGCAACCTGAAGATCTACAAGGGCGCCGAGCATCCGCACACGGCGCAGAATCCGGCGAAGCTCGACGTCGCCAAATTGAACCGTAAGAACGTGAGGGTGTAGGGCGATGGTGCAAGAGAGCAAGACCCTCGGAGACCTGGGTGAATTGAAGGGCTCGGCCAAGGCCGCAGCGCCCGCCGAAGCCCCCGTGCACGTCCAGAAGCTGGACAAGCTGGGCCGCGCCTATGCCACGGGCAAGCGCAAGGACGCGGTCGCCCGCGTCTGGATCAAGCCGGGCAAGGGACTGATCCAAGTCAACGCGAAGGACTACAAGGCCTACTTCGCGCGTCCCGTTCTGCAGATGCTGCTGCAGCAGCCGCTGAACGCGGCCAGCCGCGCAACGCAGTACGACATCAACGTGACGGTCATGGGCGGCGGGCTTTCGGGCCAGGCCGGCGCGGTTCGTCACGGTATCTCGAAGGCGCTCACCTACTTCGAGCCGGAGCTGCGTGGCGTACTGAAAAAGGGTGGCTTCCTGACGCGCGACAGCCGTACGGTTGAACGCAAGAAGTACGGCCGCATGAAAGCTCGCCGTTCGTTCCAGTTCTCGAAGCGCTAAAGCTTCTGCGCTTTATCGTTTTATCAGAAAGCCCGCACGCCGATCGGCGTGCGGGCTTTTTCACGCTTAACGGCGGGCTCCTGCGTCGCAGGGCGCTTGCGATAACGCCGGTCAGATGGCACATACCAGCCGGGAAACGTTGAGGATTGGCCGACAATGGATTTGTTTCAAAGCGCCTGGGATCTCATCAGCTCGGTCGAAGGCGAGTTAGAGAACCTCTTTTCGCTCGAGTGGTACAAGGCCAATTGGGTACCTCTGGTCAACATCATCATGATCGACGTGGTGCTGGCGGGCGATAACGCCATCGTCGTTGGCCTGGCCGCTTCGCGAGTCGAGAAATCGATACGCAACCGCGTGATCTTCTGGGGCATCGCCGCAGCCGTGTTGCTGCGCATCTTCTTTGCCGCCATCACAACGCAGTTGCTTGCCATCGGCGGCATCATGATCCTTGGCGGCGGCCTGCTGCTACTGTGGGTGTGCTGGAAAATGTACCGGCAGATCATCTCCGGTGAACACGACGAGCATGGTAACGTCGAGGGAACTGCTTCAGCCGGGCCGCAACTTGGCTTCTGGTCCGCCGTTTGGACGATCACGTTGGCCGACGTCTCCATGTCGCTCGACAACGTGCTGGCCGTCGCCGGCGCGGCCAAGGGATCCACGCTGGTTCTCGTCATCGGCCTGTTCATCGCCATCGTTATGATGGCACTGGCCTCGCGCCTCATCGCCTCGCTGCTGGTGAAGTATCCCTGGATCACGTGGATCGGCCTGGCCGTCATCGTCTATGTCGCCGCCAGCATGATCTATTCGGGCACCGTGCAGCTGACCTGCTCGAACTATGACATGTGGTGCAACCTCGTGCCGGCGCACGCGGTGGAGGCGGCCCCCGCGGCCGTGCCATCGCCAGCCCCGGCGCCAGCACCCGCGCCATGACCGGCAGTCAAGCCTTGAAGGCCGCCACGCCGTCGGTTTTCATCGACGGCGAGGCCGGCACGACAGGCCTGGAAATCCGCGAACGGCTGGCCTCGCTCGACAGCGTCCGTGTTGCCAGCATCGACGCGGCCGCACGCAAGGATCCCGCGGCACGCAAGGCGCTGATGGCCAAGGTCGATCTCGTGGTGCTGTGCCTGCCGGATGACGCCGCGCGTGAAGCGGTGGCCCTGGCCTGCAGCCTCGGCGATGATGCGCCACGCATCGTCGATGCGTCGACCGCGCATCGCGTGGCGGACGGCTGGGTCTATGGGTTTGCCGAACTCGATGCCCAGCAGCCCGACGCGATCCGTAACGCGCGGCACGTTGCCAACCCTGGCTGCTATCCGACGGGCGCAATCGCTCTCGTGCGCCCGCTTGTCGACGCCGGGCTGTTGCCGCGCGACTATCCGCTGACGGTCAACGCGGTCTCGGGCTATTCCGGCGGCGGCAAGAGCATGATCGAGGCCTACGACAAGGGTGCGGCGCCCGCGTTCGAATTGTATGGCCTTGGGCTCGAGCACAAGCACATCCCCGAACTCACCACGTTCGGCGGACTGACACGGCGGCCGATCTTCGTGCCGTCGGTCGGCAACTTCCGTCAGGGCATGCTGGTGTCTGTTCCGTTGCACCTCGATACGCTGCCGGGCAAGCCCAGCGCTGCGGATCTGGAAGCGGCACTGGTGAAGCACTACGCCAATGCTGCGCTCGTTTCCGTGCAGCCCGCCGCGGCGCATAAGGGCCGCCTCGACGCCCTCGCACTCAACGGGACCGACAAACTGGAGCTGTTCGTTTTTGCGAACGAGGCCGAGCGGCAGGCGGTTCTTGTTGCGCGCCTGGACAACCTCGGCAAAGGCGCGGCCGGCGCGGCCGTGCAGAACATCCAGCTGATGTTGGGTTTGATCTAACTACGCAATGCGAAGGTTCGCGGCCGTCAGGCGCGCTGCACGTTGCTCGTCAGCCACCAATGGCGGATGGCCAGCGCAAACACGATGGCGGCTCCGCCCTGGTGTGCAAGGCCGAGGCCGAGCGGCACGGCGTAGAGCAGTGTCCAAACGCCGATCGCGGCTTGCAGTACCATGGCGCCGAGTACGATCGCCGCCGAGCTAACGATGCGGCCGTCTGCCTTGGCCTTCGCCAGCAGCGCGAGATTGAGCACCGCGAACGCCAAGACGAAATAAGCCATCAGCCGGTGGTTGAACTGGACGGTTGTGATGTCTTCGAAAAAGTTCTTGTGCCAAGGCTTCAGCGCGAACAGGCCGGGCGGGATCAGCGCGCCGTTCATATCGGGCCAGGTGTTGTAGGCCAGGCCCGCCTTGAGGCCGGCGACGAACGCGCCGAGCACGACCTGCAGGAAGACGAAGCCAGCGAGGTGACCCGCCAGGACGCGCTGTCCCTTGGTCGCGGCCGGCGGCGGGGCCGGCGATAAGCTGAGGATCAGCCAGATCAGCGCGGCGAAGATCAGGAACGCGACGCTGAGGTGCAGCGCGAGGCGGTACTGGCTGACGTCGACGCGATCGACGAGGCCGGAGCTGACCATGTACCAGCCGATGGCACCCTGCACCGCGCCCAGCGCGAGTACGACGCCGAGCTTCTTGGCGAAGCCTTCCCGCAGCCGGCCCGTCGCCCAGAAGAACAGGAACGGCACGGCGAAGGCGACGCCGATGAAGCGGCCGAGGAAGCGGTGGCTCCATTCCCACCAGAAGATGCTTTTGAAGTCTTCCAGCGACATGCCCTTGTTGACGAGGTGGTACTCGGGGATCTCGCGGTATTTGGCGAAGACCTCGTGCCAGTCGGCGTCCGAGAGCGGCGGGATGGCGCCCAAAATCGGTTTCCACTCCGTGATCGAGAGCCCGCTGTCCGTGAGGCGCGTGGCGCCGCCCACCACGATCATGGCGAACACCAAGGCCGCGACGCACCAAAGCCAGACGCGGACGGCGAAGTGCGGGTCGGCAGCCGCCGCCGGGGAGCTCAAGCGATCCTGCGTCAATGATGCCATGGTGATGGGGCCTGTGCGTTGGCGTTTGCCCGTGTGATAAGCACGTTCGCCCGCCGGTTCAAATGCGCCGAGACGGCGCGGGCGCGGAAGCCCGCCGCCCCCGGGCCGCGTGGCAACAAATGCAAAGGCTGCTGACCACTCCATGACGATGCGCACCCGCAAGCTTGTCGGCGCCATTCTGCTGCTGCTGTTCCTGGCGGCGTATTCGCTGGTGGCGATGCTTGTCGCCGTAGTGCTGCAGGTCAACAGCTCCAAGGTCGCCGAACTGGCGTATTACGTCGTCGCTGGACTGCTCTGGGTTGTACCGGCGGCCTGGCTCGTCAAATGGATGCAAAAGCCGGACGCTCCTCGGCAGTAACGTCGAGCTAGGTGTCAGACCCGGCGGGTCTGCCTCCGAAACGACCCCGTCTCAAACAAAATTTCCGTGCCTGCCCAACCTGTTCCTGCCGGGACAGCGGGGCTGCACGCCTCCCCGTACGGTCCGCTCATAGGAATTCGTTCAGGGGAAGCCCGGCCATGACCACCAAGACGCAGAGCTATTACATCGCGGGAGGCAGCACGGGCGTGCTTCTGCTCCACGGCCTGTGCGGCACCCCAACGGAAATGCGCTTTGTTGCCAACGCGATGGCTCGCGCCGGGCACACCGTCTACTGCCCCCAGTTGGCCGGCCACTGCGGCAGCGAAGCCGAATTGAAAGAGTCGACCTGGCAGGACTGGTTCGCCAGCGCCGAGGAGGCCCTGGCCGAGATTCGCAAGACCTGCTCGTCGGTGATCGTCGGTGGGCTGTCCACCGGTGCGCTGCTGGCGCTGAAGCTTGCGGCGGACCGGCCCACCGAGGTTCAGGGTCTGGCCCTGTTCACCCCGACGCTATGGCTGAATGGCTTCCAGATCCCCTGGTACATGCGCTTTTTCCGGCTGGTGACGTTCAAGCAGTTCGCTCACCTGTTCCGCTTCGCCACGCCCGATGGCTTCGGCATCAAGGATGATCGCATCCGCGAGTTCATTCGCCGCGCCGCTGGCTCGGGCAATGCACCGGCTGTTCCGGTCTATACGCCGGGCGGGGCGGCGCTGGAGCGCTGGCGCCTGGCAAAGACGGTGCAGCGGCTGGTGAAGCGCGTGACACAGCCCACCATCATCCTGCATCCGCGGGAAGACGACTACGCGGCGCTCAACAACGCTTTCTATCTCCAGAAGAACTTGGGCGGCGTTGTTGATTTGGTGGTGCTGGACGACAGCTATCACCTGGTGACGATCGATCGTCAGCGTCACATCGTTGTAGAGCGCACGCTGGGGTTCATCGACCGCATGGTGAAAGCGATCACCGAGGCCCAGCCGAAGCCGGCCGCCTTCCGCCAGCCAGCGATGGCGTAAACGATCCGAAGATCCACCGCTGGACGGCGGCGGATCGCAAGATTTAGCCTAGCGAAATCTGCACCTTACGAGATTTATTTGGCTTGTTCCTGGTGGAACAGCCGTCTGGCCGGGTTCGGCGCACTATCCCCTCAGCAACAAACGGCGGCGAAAGTCCACCGAGGTTGCTCCTTCGAAACCGAGCCCAATGGAGACTGCCATGAACAAGTCGATCCTCACCGTGCTGGCCGCCGCCACCGCCGTCGTCGCCGCCGGAACCTCTTTCGCTCCAACCACTGCTGAAGCCGGTGGCATCCGTCTCGGCTTCGGCGTGCCGCTGGGTGCATTCGTTGCGCACTCGATCGCCGAAGACAGCTACCGCCGCGAGCGCGCCTATGAGCGCCGCCAGCACAAGTCCTACAAGGCCGCCCGCGCCGAGCGCGAAGCGCGCGCCCAGGAAAGTGCCCGCGTTCGCGCTGCCCGCCGCGCAGACAAAGTCCGTGCCGCTCAGCTGGCGCGTGCCGAAGCTCGCGCCGATGCTGCAAAAGCCGAAGCCCGCCGCGAATTGGCCAAGCTGAATAAGGCGAAGGAAGCCTCGGTTCAGGAGACCGCCAGCATCGAGAAGCCGGTCGCCGCTCCGGTAACGGAAACGATCGCAGCCGTTAACCCCACCGAAGAGGTCAAGGCCGTCGAGGAGACGACCGTTGCCACGACGACCGAAAGCGACACCGCAAAGGTTGAAGAGGCCAAGGAAGAGCCCCAGGCGAAGACCTCTTCGAACAAGGAATGCAAGAAGTTCATCCCGGCGGTTGGCGTAACCATCTCGGTCGGTTGCTGACACTAGTGGCCCTGCCGACTCCGCTACGCGGAGCCGGCCGCCAGGGCCGGAATGCATCACTACCCGCCTGCCGCGGCAGGCAACCCGGACGCAGCACGCGACGGAACGGCTTTGAACGACTATCATCAACCGGCCGTACGTGCCGCAAATGGGACGAACCACCATGCAGTCGACGAACGAAGGAGCACTGATTCCGGGGGCCGGGGGAAATGCCGGGCAGACCTATAAACGGGTCAAGATGGCGCCGAAGCTGGCTTACCGGAATCTTTTTCACGATCGCCTCAGCCTGTTCGTGACGCTGATCGGCATCGTGTTTTCAGTTTTGCTGGTCGCCATCCAGTGCGGCCTGTACCTAGGATCGGAACGTACGATCGCAGCCGTGATCGATCAGGCCAAGGCCGACCTGTGGGTCGTGCCGATCGGTACCAAGAGTTTCGACGACGCTTCGCTGCTGACGGGACGCGAAAAGTACGCGGTGCTTTCAACGCCGGGCGTGCAGAGCGTGGAAGAGCTGGTGATCGGCTTTGCCGGCTGGCGCAAACCGGAAGGCGGCAAGAAAGCCTTCATTCTGGTCGGTTCGGATTGGAAGAATGGTGGCCTGGCGCCCTGGAATATCCAGGAGGGCAGCCTTGCCGACCTCGACACGCCAAATTCCGTTGCCGTCGACAAATCGTATTTCCCTGACCTCGGCATTACCGCGGTTGGCCAGAGCGCGGAGATCAACAACGCGCGCGTGACGGTGACGGCCGTGACGAAGGGCATCCGCTCGTTCACCACGCTGCCGTACATCTTCACGTCAATCGGGCGGGCACGTCAGCTCGTGGGCGCAGCACCAGAACAGGCATCGTATCAGCTGATCAAGGCGGCCGCGGGCACCGATATCGACGCCCTGCAAAAAACGCTGGCCGAACGCCTGCCGGATACGGAAGTGCTGAAGCACGCCGAATTCCGCGACCGCAGCCTCAAGTACTGGCTCTTCAAGACCGGCGCCGGCGGCGCGCTGATCGCGGGTGCCGCACTCGGCATCATCGTCGGCGTCGTCATCGTGGCGCAGACGCTCTACTCCTCGACGAAAGACCACTTGAACGAGTTCGCCACGCTGCGTGCGCTCGGTGCATCGGCCAGCTACATCCACGCCGTCATCCTAATCCAAGCCATCCTGTCGGCTTTGATCGGTTACGCGGTGGGTATCACGCTCAGCTTCGGGGCAATCCTGGCGACAAAGAAAACGACACTATCCGTTGTCATGACGCCGAACCTCGCCATGGGTCTGCTGGCCCTCACGATCGGCATGTGCATCATCGCGGCGATCTCGGCGATCTTCAAAGTCACCCGCATCGACCCGGCCGGCGTCTTTAGCCGCTGACGATCGCACCAACGAAAAAGCCCGGCTCCGAGATATCGGAGCCGGGCTTTTGCTTGTCTCGTTCAGTCGTCGTAGCCGCCGCCGAACCAGAACAGCGATGGCGGAGGCTTGCGGCGAGTGTTGCTGTTGTAGGCGATTGGGTAGCCCCATTCGTCGTAGCGGGGAGCGGCCGGGCGCTTGACGATGACGATCTTTTTCAGCCGCTCGTTCTCGCGCTTCAAGGCGAGTGCCGGGTCGGACGCTGCGATCTGCTGCAGCGACTTGCCGTTAAGGGCGTCGGCGACGCGGCGGTCATGACCATAGACGTCCTTTAGCTGGCTCACTGTGCCGTCAGCGTTCGCAACGATCGTGAAATAGGTATTGTGGACCGGGATCGGTTTGATCAAATCAACCTTGCGCGTGTCCTTGATTGCGAGTTGACGCTTCACGTCTTCCGGTGTCCAGCCGTCAACCTGGCCAAGCACGACTTCGGCAAACCGCTGCGGGTTGCGCACGCGGATGCAACCGTGGCTGAAGGTGCGTTCGCTTTCGGCGAACAGCCCCTTCGACGGCGTGTCATGCATGTAGACGTCGTGCGCGTTGGGGAAGATGAACTTCAGCTGGCCCAGCGGATTGCTGGGGCCTGAGCGCTGCACGATCGGCACCGAGCGCGGGTCGACCTTGTTCCAGTTGAAGCGTGACGGGCTGATTTCCTTGCCGTCGGCGTAGATGCGCATGTTGCGTCGCGACAGCACCGACGTGTCGCCGCCGCGCAGTTTCGGCAGCAGGTCGCGGATCTTGATCGACTCCGGCACGCCCCATTCCGGCTGGAAGATGACATGGCTCATCTGATCGGAGAACACGGGCGTCTGCGTCGACGGCGTGCCGATCACAATGCGCTCTTTATGGATCACCTCGCCATTGCGGACGACGCGGGTCTCGAACTCCGGCAGGTTGTTCCAGATGTGCAGCTGGCCGAAATCTGCAGGCGCCCAGCGCCAGCGTTCCATGTTGGCGACGTACTTTTCCAGGAGAGCCTTCTTCTTGGCACCGCCAGTCTGCGACGGCTTGGAAAGCGCGGTACGAACTTCATCGTCGATTGCGCGCTTGCGGCCGTAGCCCTGCTCCGACATGAACGCGCTGACGGCCTTCAAAAGCCGGCGATCGACAAGTGTCTCGTTGCCATCATCTGCCGCGACGTCAAGGCGCTTGCGGATGAGTGGCACGTCAGATCCACGATCCCCGCGCGACAACACGGGACCCGAGGGGATCACAGCCGCGGGGGCCGAGGCGCCACCGCGTTCGGCCAGATAGGCGCGACGCAGACGTTCGAACTGCGGGTTCTGCGGGTGGAAGGCGCGCAGGGCAGCAGTGACGTCGCCGCGATCTGCGATCTGGCGCATGATTTCCGAGGCGTAGATATCGGCCTGCTTCTTCTGATCAAGCCAAAGGCTGAGCTTGGTCGGATCGATGCGGCCGCCGCGGGCGTAGAACGCGTAACGCGTGACGGCGAGCGAGACCTGGACCTCGGCAGCCACAACTTCGGCTTCCGACGGAGAGTTGGTCAGAATTTCGGGAACGGGGAAGTCGGCAGCGTCCAGGCCATAGTCGCCCGCGTTCTGCATCGCCGTAAACGCTTCCCAGCCGCGCGGCAGGTAGCCGCTAGCGGACACCCACATGGGCGTTGCGCCGTCGGCACCATAGAAGCCGGCCAGTTCGGATAGCCAATTCTTCGTGCCCGAGTCCGTCTCCGCGAGGCTGCGCTTGTCGATCTCAGCCAAAATCGCTGCGATCAGCGGATGACGCGCGTTCTGAACTTGTTCGACGACGTCCGGCGGGGAGGTTGGAATTTGCTGAGCCTGCACGACTGGGTTGGCATTTGCCTCCCGGACGTCGGCTGCGGCTGTCTGCGCACTTCCCGCAGGGGCCGACAGGGCCACCATAACGACGGCAAGTGTGCTCGATTGCCAGATATTCACGACCAGGATCTCCTCAACGCTACGGCAGCTTCTCAAGCCAATGGGCCAACCCATGCCACAATCGACAAAATTTTTATAGAAATGGTTGACGGCATCCTTATGGACGCGGGATCTGAAGATCCTATGAAACTACAGGCATTTCAGCAGCCCTTCGTGTCAGGAAAACACTTGTTCGATGAGAAGGCGCTGAGATGCCGCGGCGATCGGGTTTCGAACCGATTCATCAACGGCGTCTATGGGATGTTCGTTCCCTACTGCGGCTAACGAAGGGCGGCGTGGACCTCTTCCCCGCCAGCGCCCACCTCTAAAAGGCTCGATAACGAGCGTTTGCGGCCATACTCATCTATCAGCATAACCGATAGGCGATAAGCACCGGGTGCCAGATCTTCAGGGAGCGGGGCGCTCCAGAGGTGGGACGAGTTGATGGGCTTCACCCATGGCTTGAAGGTATCCGGGGCGCGGGCCTGCATCTCGCAGAAAGCCGGATCGGCGACAGATACGTGTTGCATCGGCCGCGGACTGCCATTGCCGCGGCCAATTGCATAACTTACCAGCGTGCGTGGCCCGCCATCGAGGACGTTAGCCATCAAGAGAGACGCGCCGAGGCGATGCTGCGGCACCGGCTCGCCTGTCGCGATGCCTGGCGTAACGATGGAAATGCGCATCGGCGCCGTGTCGGCGGGCCGCGAGGCTGCCACGAAGCGGGTGCTGTAGCGGTTACCTTCGACCTCGAGCACGTGGTGGCCGCGCGGGCTGCCGTCCTGGCAATCGGCCAGCGGCACGTTGCGGTGGTCGAGCGGCCCGCCCCACCAGCAGCCCGACGCTGTCGCCAGCACATGGTGGTGATGCTTTTCGTTGGCGAAGAAGCCCTGCTCAACACCGAGATAGTGATGCTCGGCCGTATGCGTGTGGCCTGAAAAGCTGACGGTATGCGGATAGGACGACAGCAGGCCCATCAAAGTCTCGGCTCCGATGACGTGCGGCACCGGGTCGGCAACGTCTGGCCGGCTCATAAGCGGAATGTGCATCGACAGCACGATCAATTGATCGCGCGGCACGTGTGCCAGCACATTGCGTACGAACGTCAGCTGGGCGGGCGAGATTTCTGCGCCGTAATCGCGTTCGCCGCCGCGCGTGCGCGAGACGTTGTTCAAAACGATGAACGTTGCGCGCGCGTGCTGGAAGGCGTAGTGGCACGGGCCGAACGTTTGCTTCCACGTCTCGAAGGCGAAGCGCGTTTCGGTCGCTTCCGCGTTCATGTCGTGGTTGCCGGGGCAGTGGTGCCACGTGAGGCCCGTGGCGCCAATGATGTCGAGATACCGCGGGTAAAGGGAAAGATCGTCGAACGTGATGTCGCCATGGACGATAGCGAACGCCGCCCTGGTATCGAGCGCCGTCGCCGCGAGGTCGGAGCTGAAGTAGCTGAGCTCGCGGCCGCTTTGCGGCTGCGGATCGGCAAGCATCAACGCTTCGAAAATGTCGCTTTCACTTGCAGGCTGAAGCGGGAAATCGATGCCGCGGGGAATGGCCCCGGTCGGCACGACACCGGGATACTGCAGCTTCAGACCTGCCGGGCTGCCGGTGGGCTGATGCAGATGGGAGAAGCTCGGCACGCCGCCGCGGCCGAGCGGCGTCGACCAGCCCGAAGGTTTGATTACGAACGCGCTGTCGCCGTCGCGCAGAGCTAACTGCCAGCGGCCGTCTTCATCGGTGCGTACGACGTCGCGACCGTTGGAGACCAGCACGCCGGCGATGCCGGGATCGCTGACGCGGCGCTGGCCGGTGCCGCTGCGATCATGAAAGACGTATCCGGATGCGAGTTCTGGAGGCCTGGACCAGGCGGGCAGGAGGCCGAAGGCGGCTGCCGCGCCGCCTGCACCGAACATCAGCTGCCGGCGCGAGACGCCTTTGCTAGCGCTGCTCTCGCTGGTGTCTTCGCCGCTTACGGTGGCGATATCGAGACCCGTCATCGCTGCTCCAGCTCGCTGCGTACCGCCTGTGCGGACGCGTGAGAAACTGGTGCTGCAGATACGCGCGATTCATGACAGCCGGGTATCGGCTGCGTGACGGCTAGATGACAGAAAGCCTTATGGTTAGCGGCTTACCGGCGCACGAGAACGAGCGGCGGCTTGGCGTCATCGGCGACGAACGTGCCTTTGTTACCAGGCTGGAATGTCACGCTCTCGCCGTCCGTGCCATAGAGCATCAGGTTCAACCCTTCGATGCGCCAGGATGCGAGCTTGAGATTGGTGAGCTTGGCGTCGCACCCGTCTTCGAGCTTCAACGCATAGCTTTCTTCACCGCCCGGCGGCGGCTGATCGGCAAACGTGATGCGGCAAACGACGGCCTCGCCACTGCCCAGCACCGACCACGTACCGAAGATCTCCTTGGCATTGGGCACTGCCGTCACGCCGGCCGGCGCCTTCATCAATAGCAGCACTTCGCCCGGCTCGCCGTCGCTGGCGTACGTGCCGTCTTCCTTCTCTGCGAAGCTGATGACCGTTTCGCGCTCGGGCCCGGAGAAGGCGATCCCGTTGTTGGCCTGATCGAAACGCCAAGCCGCGACCGTCACCAACATCGTGCGCACGCCCATGCAGCTGGGGGACGGCCGCAGCTCGTAGCCGCCGACGACCTCGTTCGTGCGCAACTGGACGCGGCAGCCGGCGCGGCCGTCCTCCGGCGCCAGCAACCAGTCGCCCGCGGTCGCGTCGAGAATTTCCTTGGAGACCTGCGCTGAGGCCGGCGGGGCGCTTACCAGCCATGCCGAAAGAACTGCCGCGGTGGCAACGGTAAGCGCGATCGTCGTTTTCATGTGCGCCATCACTTGCCGCAGTTGTCTAGTGCCTGCTTGCGGCGCTGGAGGGCTGCCTGCCACTGCTGCGGCGAGGCAGCGGTGCACCAGGACATGTGGCCCTGCAGATCGGCGCTCCAGTCCGGGCCCTTGAGGTCGCACTTCGACGATTCGTTCTGGCGCTGCTGTTGCACGGCGAGCTTGGCGTACATCTCGCAATTGGCCTGGGCGAACGCGGTGGGAGCCGACGCGAGCATAAAGAGGCCCGCAGCCGATCCTGCTTTGGCCCAACTCATCGTCTTCAACATCGTGGTCTCCACTGCTTTCCGATCCCAAGCGGCGCGGATTATGCGTTCAGACCGTACCTGTGTACATATGAACCCGCACTGAATGTGGCAGCGGACTGCCATTCACCCGACCTTACCCGATGCGGACCTGACCTTGCCGGAATCCTCACTCGCCGAAGCCCATCGTCTGCTTGAAACCTTGTTTGGGTACAAGAGCTTCCGTTCACACCAGGAGGGCATCATCGCCTCCCTGCTGGCCGGACGCGACGCGCTCGTGCTGATGCCGACGGGGGGTGGCAAGTCCCTGTGCTACCAGATCCCGTCGCTGGTGCGGGAAGGTACGGGCATCGTCGTCTCGCCGCTGATCGCGCTGATGCACGACCAAGTGGAGGCGCTGCGCGAAGTCGGCGTGAAGGCTGCCTACCTCAATTCAACGATCGACCGGCGCGAGCAGGACGAGGTGGAGAACGGCCTGCGGTCGGGCGAACTCGACCTGCTGTACGTGGCGCCGGAGCGTTTGCTGCAGGAGCGCACGCTGGGTCTCATTTCGCGATCAAAGGTGTCGCTGTTCGCTATCGACGAGGCGCATTGCGTCTCGCAGTGGGGTCACGACTTCCGTCCCGAGTATCGCCAGCTCAAGGTACTGGCGGAGCGCTTCCCCGGCATCCCGCGCATCGCGCTGACGGCGACGGCCGACGAACGTACGCGCGAAGAGATCATCGCCGAACTGAGCCTGAGGGACGCGGATCGCTTCGTCGCCAGCTTCGACCGGCCCAACATCCGCTACACCATCGCAGAGATGGGCTCGATGAGCGCGAAGGAACGGCTTTGGCAGTTCATCGAGCAGGAACATCCCGCCGACGCCGGCATCGTCTACTGTTTGTCCCGGCTTTCGGTGGATGAGACGGCGGCCTGGCTGAACGGCAAGGGGCGCAAAGCGCTGGCCTATCACGCCGGGCTCGACGCAAAGGTCCGCCGCGGCGCGCAGGACAAGTTCCTCAGCGACGACGGCGTGATCGTGGTGGCAACGATTGCGTTCGGCATGGGCATCGACAAACCGGACGTGCGCTTCGTGGCGCATCTCAACCTGCCCAAGTCGATCGAGGCCTATTACCAGGAGACCGGCCGCGCGGGCCGCGACGGCGAACCGGCCGATGCGTGGATGGCTTACGGACTGCAGGACGTCATCCAGTTGCGCCAATGGATCGCGCAGTCGGAAGGTAGCGAGCAATACAAGAAGGTGCAGCGCGGCAAGCTCGACGCGCTCATCGGCATGGCCGAGATGACCGGGTGCCGGCGGCAGGCGTTGCTGGCCTATTTCGGGCAGCACCTCGGCCAGCCGTGTGGCAACTGCGACAACTGCCAGGCGCCGCCGGAGACGACCGATGGCACGGTGCTGGCACAGAAGGCGTTGTCGGCTGTCTATCGCACCGGTCAAAGCTTCGGCGTGACGTACGTTCTGGACGTGCTGGCCGGCAAGGCCGACGACCGCATCGGCCGCAACGGACACGACAAGCTGTCGGTGTTCGGGATCGGCCAGGAAACGGACGCGGCGCAGTGGCGATCGATCTTCCGTCAGCTGGTGGCAGCCGGGTTCCTCACCGGAGATGATGAGGGCCACGGCACGCTGGCGCTGACGGACAAGGCGCGGCCGCTGCTGCGCGGCGAAACGCGGTTTCTGATGCGCGTGGCGCGCAAGGCGGAGAAGCGGAGCAAGGGCAAGCGCGAAACATCGGCTGCGGCCGCCAGCGTGGCGTCGGGAGACCAGAACCTGTACGCGGCGCTGAAGGCCCTGCGGCTGCGCCTGGCGACGGAGGCGAAACTTCCGCCCTACGTCATCTGTCACGACAAGACGCTGGCCGAACTCGCCGCCAAGCGTCCCGCATCAGAGGCTGACCTGCACGGCATCCTCGGCCTGGGCGACAGCAAGATCAAACGCTACGGCGCGGCGATGCTGAAAGTGATCGCCGATTTCAAGCCGCATCCCCTGCTGTCCAATCGCCTCTCGGCGACGGTGAACCAAACTCTCGCGCTGCACCTGCAGGGGCTGGACGCGGAAAAAATCGCGGCGGAACGCCGGCTCGACATTGGCACCATCTGGGGCCACTTTGCCGAGGCCATTGAAGCCGGCTTAGTCGAGGGACGGAGCGTTCTGCCGCTCGACGACGACGACCTGGACGAGATCCACGCCGCATTTGAGCGTCTTGGCACACTCGACAGCGGCAAGCTGGGCCCCGCGCACGCGGCGCTCGAAGGCCGCTTCGACTACGGCGTGCTGAAGTGCGTGCTGGCGGAACTGGCCTAGGTGGCGCAACAAATGTTCGATTGCCTTACGGTGGAATGCCGTTACACCAATGTTGCATGCACCTGCGGGGGGTGGCGCGATGAAAGCGACCAGCAAGTTCCTGAGCTACGTGCTGCGGCATGCGCCAGAGACGATCGAGTTGGTGCTCGACGAAAACGGCTGGGCAAGTGTCGATGATCTGGTGCTGAAGGCGCGGGAGGCCGGGCGCACGTTCGATCGCGCGACACTGTTGGACGTGGTGGCGACTAGCGACAAGAAGCGCTTCACGCTCTCAGCCGACGGCACGCGTATTCGGGCAGCGCAGGGACACTCGGTCGACGTCGATCTCGGCCTTGCGCCGATGGTGCCACCCGCCATGCTGTTCCACGGCACCGCGGCTGGCACTGTTGCCGCCATCCTCATTGAGGGTCTGAAGCCTGGGCGGCGGACGAAGGTGCATCTGTCGCTGGATGAGGAGACCGCGGTGAAGGTGGGACAGCGCCACGGCAAGCCGATCGTGCTGCGCGTGGACGCGGCCGGCATGCACGCCAACGGCCTGCCGTTCTGGCGCGCCGAAAACGGCGTCTGGCTGACCGATCACGTGCCGCCGCAGTTCCTGCGGATGCCGTAGTGACTGGCGCTGCGCAGGGTCAGACCTCGGTCTGACCTGAGATTGTTACACGAGGGTCGCGACCGCAGTGCGGAACCCGCGGAGCATGGGGTCAGACCGAGGTCTGACCCCAGAATGACGCAAGGCGTTTGGCGCACGAGAATGTCGGATAACGAAGGCGGCGCGCGTGGTGGAGGGTCAGACCTCGGTCTGACCTGAGATTGATACGCTGACATTTAGGTTTGGCCGGGTGGCGCGACAGCAATGCGGAAGCCGCGGCGCATGGGGTCAGACCGAGGTCTGACCCCGGAATGACGCAAGGCGTTTAGCGCACGAGAATGTCGGATAACGAAGGCGGCGCGCGTGGTGGAGGGTCAGACCTCGGTCTGACCTGAGATTGATACGATGACATTTAGGTTTGGCCGGGTGGCGCGACAGCAGTGCGGAAGCCGCAGCGCATGGGGTCAGACCGAGGTCTGACCCCGGCTGAGGCGGCTAAGAATTGCGTCGCGCGTCGCGTTGGTCTCGGCGGCCCAGGCGGCGACGTTCGACGACACCAGGTTCGCTTCGGACTTCAAGATGACGCCGTCGTCGAGAATGCGCAGGCCGTTGGCGCGCAGCGTCTCGCCCGTCGACGTGATGTCGACGATCAGTTCGGCGGTGCCAGCAGCGGGCGTGCCCTCGGTCGCGCCCAGGCTTTCGACGACGCGGTAGTTGCTCAGCCCCTTGCCGGTGAAGAACTGCCGCGTAATGTTGAGATACTTCGTAGCAACGCGCAGCGGACGGCCGTGCTCGCGGCGGAAGGCAGCGGAGACCTCGTCTAGCTCGGCCATCGTCGTCACGTCGATCCAGCATGCCGGCACCGCCACGACAACGTCGGCGTGACCGAAGCCCAGCTTGCGCTCCAGTTTCACGCGCGTGGCCGCATCCGACATCTGCTCGCGCACCAGATCCTCGCCGGTAATGCCGAGGTGAATGCGGCCGTCTTTCAGGTAGGCCGCAATCTCGGACGCGGAGATGAAGGCGACTTCAACCTCCGGCAGTTCGGCGATCTCGCCCCGGTAGCCGCGAGCATGTCCGATTTTGCGCAGCGTCAGGCCGGCGCGCGTGAAGATCTCGGTACACTGTTCCATAAGGCGGCCCTTGGAGGGCACAGCGAGGATGAGCTTGCTCATGCGCGACCTCCATTGTCCGCAGCGCCGCTGCCACCATTGATCGCCGCGAGCAGACGCTCTGTGTGAACGGCGGCGCCAACGGCCGCGATGTCGCGCGGGGCGCCGACGGCTTTCAACAGGCGATCGTAGCGGCCGCCACCGGCCACGGGGCTAGCGCGTCCGAGCTTGGGCAGCACCACTTCGAATACGAAGCCGGTGTAGTATTCCAGGTTGCGGCCGAACTCGGCGGAGAACTCCGCAGTCTTGAGATCGACGCCAGTGGCCGACAGCAGTTTGAGGCGTTCGGCAAACGTATCGACGGCGCGCGTCATGTCGGGCCCGGCCGCTTTGGCCAGCGTGCGCAAGTCTTCGGTGACGCGCAGCGCGGGGCCACCCACGGTGACGTAGCGCTCGATCATGGCCGCGGTTTCGGGAGACAGCGGCGCGGCCTTGGCGTCGGCTGCGACCCACAACAGGCTCTCGGTAATTTCGGCGAGCGAGCGCGAACCCGTCAGCTCGATGCCCTGGTCGTCGAGATAGGCGGCCACCTGCGCCTGGGCGGCCTCGCGGTCGGTCTCGTCCAGCGTGGCGACGAAATCGCGCCGCTTGGGGTCGAGCGCCTGGCCGGTGCCGGATACGAGGCGTTTCAGTTCGGCGCGGAACGCATCCGGCCGCCAGAAGCGGTGCATCAACAGCTGGCGCCAGCGCTCCGGCATGGCGACCGACTTCAAAAGCGCGCGAAACAGACCGAGGTCGCCGATGCGCAGCTGGCTACCCTGGAGGCCGGCCGCGCGCAGCGCCGACAGAATGAGGGCCACCGTTTCCGCGTCGGCCGCCTCGCGTTCCGTATCACCGAAGTTTTCGATGCCGGCCTGGCGGAACTCGCGCGGGTGCGTGCTGTCGCTGCCCTGCGGCTGGAAGCGGAACGCTGCGCCGTTGTAGCAGTACTTCGCGGGCTGCTGCGCGCCTGCATCACGCTCCAGATGCAGGCGGCAGGTGGGCACCGTGAGGTCCGGGCGCAGGCACAGCTCGTCGCCGTCGGGATCGGTGAAGACGTAGGTGCGCGCGCGCAAGCCCTCGCCGATGACGTCAAGAAAATAGCGCGCGGGCTGGATGACGGCGGGCGAGACGGCCTCATGCCCGGCCGCGATGAACGCCGACATGAGCACCTGCGCCTGACGCTCCAGCGCGGCAAAGGCTTTAGCCGTCTCGGCTGCCATTTACGCGGCCCCTTGGTCCGGGGTGTGGCGGGCGAGAATATCGCGCACGGCTTTGACGAGGTCAGCCTCCGGCACCTGCATCTGCGCGGGTCGGGCGGCCTTCCACTCAGCGTTGTCCTTGATGGCGGCGGCGGCCTTCGCGCCCTCGATCAGATCCTTGATCGTGACTTCGCCCTTGGCGCGCTCGTCGGAGCCCTGGATGATGACGCACGGCGCGCTGCGCTTGTCGGCGTATTTCATCTGCGCCTTCATGCCGGACGAGCCGAGGTACATTTCGGCGCGGATGCCTTCAGAGCGCAGCGTCTGCGCCATTTTCTGATAGCTCGGCAGTTCGCCTTTATCCATCACGAGGATGACGACGGGGCCAAGTGTTTGCGCGGGCGTCTTGCCGATCGCAGCAAGCGCGGCCTGCAATCGCGAGACGCCGATGGAGAATCCAGTGGCGGGGACTTTCGTGCCGAGGAAGCGTTCAACAAGGCCGTCGTAACGGCCGCCACCGCCGACGGAGCCGAAGCGGACGAGTTGGCCGGAGTCATCCTTGGCGTCGATCAACAGTTCGGCTTCGAAGACCGGGCCGGTGTAGTACTCGAGGCCGCGGACGACTTCTGCGGTTATGTCGATGCGATCGGCGTAGCCAGCAGATTTGAAGAGTGTCCCCATGTAGCGGAGCTCTTGAACGCCAGATTTTCCCGTCTCGCTATCGGTGACGAGTTTTTCCCAGGCATTCAAATTGGACTGATAGTCTGCAATCTTCCGGCGACCGTAGATCCCGGTGCCGGCGCCAAGTTCCGAATCGGTCGGCTCATAATAAGATACCGAATACTTTACAAACTTAAGTATCGTTTCAATTGCTTGATCATTGAGGTTGGCGCCTTGAGTAAAGTCGCCGCTCTCATCCTTCCGACCCTTACCAAGCAGGTCGCGCACACCGCCGTCACCTAGACGGTCGAATTTATCGATTGCACGAAGAACAGTCATACGTTTCGCAGCTTGGCCGTCACCCGCTAGCCCAACAGACTCCATCACACCGTCGAGCACCTTGCGGTTGTTGACCTTCACCACATACTGTCCGCGCGGGATGCCCAGCGCTTCCAGCGTATCGGCTGCCAGCATGCACATCTCGGCATCGGCGGCCACGCTCTCCGCGCCAACGGTATCGGCGTCGAACTGCGTGAACTGGCGGAAGCGGCCGGGGCCGGGCTTTTCGTTGCGGTAGACCGAGCCCGTCGCGTAACGCCGGAAAGGCTTCGGCAGCTTGTCAAAGTTTTCCGCCACGTAGCGCGCCAAGGGCGCCGTCAGGTCGTAGCGCAGGGACACCCACTGCTCGTCCTCTTCCTGGAACGAGAACACGCCCGCATTCGGCCGGTCCTGGTCGGGCAGAAACTTGCCCAGCGCCTCGGTGTATTCGAACGCCGGCGTCTCCAGCGGCTCGAAGCCGTAGCGCTCGTAGACCGCGCGGATCTTGGCCAGCATCGCCTGGTTCTCGCGCAGCTCGTCCGGCCCGATGTCGCGCAGGCCCTTGGGCAAATGCGCTTCGGGACGCTTGGCGGCGTCGGTATTTTTCTTCTTGGCCATGGGGATCAACAAGTTGCAGGGGCGGCCAAACCGGCCGTCCGGTGGTTTGGCGGCGTTATATCCCGCCCCTGCTGGCCGGGTCGAGCCCTCTTCTTGCCCCGAAGCGGCCGCCCATTCGTCGTGCAGATGAGTGGGGTGAGTGCGCCGTCGATGAAATTGACGATCCGCAAAGCCGACTGATTGCACCGGCGCCGGACAGTCGCGTGGCTTTGGGGCCACGCCGGGCGGAATGTAATGATGTAGCGCGATTGACTCGCGTCCTGATCCAATCTTTTTATTGCGGTGACGGTTCCACGTGTGTGGATCAAAAGGGAACGCGGTGCGGGGAGACCCAATGCCGTGGCTGCCCCCGCAACTGTAAGCGGTGTGACGTTCGTCATAGTGCCACTGAAGTCTCGGCTTCGGGAAGGCGGCGATAGTCAAGACACCGTGAGCCAGGAGACCTGCCGTCAGCCGTGGTCACACGCGAGCACGTTCCAGGCGGGGTGCCCTGGCCGTAGCCGAACCAGTTGTCCTAGCGGATAACCGGGGAGACTTCGTTCGCGGTGACGTGCCACAGCATGTTGACCCGAGGTCTCCAATGTCTCGCATCACGTCTACGCGCCGAATTACGGCCGGACTCCGCCTTACGTTAGGCTCCATCGTTCTCTCCGCGTCACCTTTCGCGATCTCCGCCGCACTCGCGCAGCAAGCCGCAGCGCCAGCTGAACTCGCACCGATTACGGTCGAGAGCCAGAAGGCCAAGAAAAAGGCTGCGCAGGCTCAGTCGACCAAAGCCAAGTCTGTCGCCAAGGCGTCAGCAGAGCCCGCTCCTGTAGCCTCGGCAGATGAACCAACGGCCAACGTCGAGCCGCCGAGCGGCACCGGCAAGGCAACGCAGCCCGGCCTCAACCTCGACATTCCGAACACGGGCGGCAGCCGTCTCAATTTGACGCCGTTGCAGACACCGGCGAGCGTCGAAGTCATTTCGGGCGACACGGCACGCGAGCGCGGGCAAACGAGCGTCGTCGACGCCGTGACGCAGAACGCGGCAGGCATCACATCAAACGCCTCCCAAGGTAACGGCGGAACGTCGATGGCGTCGCGCGGCTTCGCGGGACATGGCTCGGTTGCGACGCTTTATGACGGCACCAAACTCTACGTGACCGCGGGTACCGTGACGTTCCCGTTTAACACCTGGTCTGCCGATCGCATCGAAGTTCTGCGCGGTCCCGCGTCCGTGCTTTACGGCGAAGGCGCGATCGGCGGTGTCGTCAACGTCGTGCCCAAGAAGCCAACCGATACGTTCTTTAACGAGGCCGAGGTTTCAATCGGCACCGACTGGACGCGGCGCCTCTCGCTCGGAAGCGGCGGCCCGATCAACGACAAACTTTCCTACCGGTTCGACGTGACCGGCGAGCAGTCGAACGGCTGGGTGGACGACGGTGAGTTTAAGAACGCCGCGTTGTCGGGTGCGCTTCGCTACAAGGCGACGCCGGGTCTCGTGTTCACGCTCTCGAACGACTACGGATATCAGGAGCCGATGACGTACTGGGGCACGCCCCTCATCGACGGCAAAATCGATCGCCGCATTCGCTTCAAGAATTTCAACGTCGAAGATGCTGAGATCAAGTATCGCGACAACTGGTCTCAATTCAAAACAGAATGGGCCGTCAACGACGCGTTGACGTTGCGCAACACTGCCTATCGCCTCACGACGGACCGCCATTGGAAGAACGCCGAGACTTACGCTTACGATCCCGGGACGGGTCTGGTTGCACGTAACGGCTATACGGAAATCGTTCACGATGAAGTGCAAATCGGCAACCGGTTCGATGCCACGCTGCGTCACCGGACGTTTGGCCTGCCGATGCAGACTGTGGTCGGCTTCGACGTCAACCGCGTCGACCTGACGTACACCAGCAACTTTTCTCGTGGCGAAATCGATCCCACGGTATTCATTGACCCATTCAGCGACTTCGATGGCGGATCATTCGACATCGCAACACGCGCGCGTCCGGCATACACCGCCGACATGTTGCAATATTCCCTGTTCGCCGAGCACAGGCTTGAGCTGACGAAGCAGCTGTCGCTGATCGGCGGTTTGCGCCTCGACCGGCCGGATATCGAACGCTTCAACCTGGTCAGCAACTCCCAGGTGTTCGAGAGGGATTTCTCCGAGCTGACGTGGCGCGCGGGAGCGGTCTATGAGCTGCTGCCGGGCCTGGCTTTCTACGGCCAGTATGCGACGGCACTTGATCCGACCGGGTCCGCCATCCTGACGATGAACGCCGCGCAATCCAATTTCGAGCTGACGAAGGGACGTCAAGTCGAGGCGGGCGTGAAGCAATCGTTCTGGGGCGACCGCGGCGAATGGACTCTTGCCGCTTATGACATCGTGAAGACCGACATCCTGGTTCCGCAAGGCATGGGCGTTTTTCTGCAAGTCGGCCAGCAGTCGTCTCAAGGCGTCGAGGCTTCGCTGGCATTGCAGCTCTCTCAAGCGCTTCGCGTCGAAGGTAACGTGGCTCTCCTGCGCGCGCAGTATGACGAATTTGGCGACTTCACAGGAAATCAGCCGACAGACGTGCCGGAACAGGTTGCGAACCTTTGGGTGAACTACGCCTTCGCCCCGCGATGGCAGACGCGCGCCGGCGTACAGTACGTTGGCGAGCGTTACGCCGACGAGGGCAACGAGGTCACTCTCGACGAGTATGTCGTCGTCAACGCCGGGCTCGACTACCAAGTGACGGATACCTCAACGCTGAGCCTTCGCGGATATAACTTGTTCGACGAAGTCTATGGCGTCACCAGCAGCTACGGCGCTGACTGGGTTCTGGGCCGGCCGCGGTCTGCCGATCTGACCTACCGCATCAAGTTCTGATGCGACCAGGCATGGAGGCCCGCACCTTCTCCCAATCGCCCGCCCTGCGCCCCCGTGCAGGATGGACTACGTGGCGGGCCTTCAAGCGCTGGCTGTATTGGTTTCATCGCTGGCTCGGCGTTGTCACCTGCCTGCTCTGCGTGATGTGGTTCCTGTCAGGCCTCGTCATGCTGTACGTGCCGTTCCCATCGTGGAGCGACCAGGAACGCATCGCGAGCCTGCCGGCCGTCGATATAGAACGGATCCGCGTGTCGCCGGACGAGGCGTTGCGCGCGTCCGGCATCGGCGGATTGCCCGCGACGTTCCGGCTGGAAATGCTTGGCGGCGAGCCGGTCTATCGCATTGCCAACGGGGACGCGCGTGCGTCGCTCTCGGCTGCGACCGGCAAGATCATCGGGGGTGTTACGAAGGAGCGCGCGGCGCAGCACGTGTCCGCCGTGTTTCCCAACGATCGTCCAACGTTCGCCTACGCGGTCGATGCCGACCAGTGGACGCCGACGAAGCGCTTTGATCCGCACCGGCCGCTGTATCGCTTTGCGCTGAATGATGCAGCGGACACGGTGGTTTATGTGTCGTCGCAGTCGGGCGAGATCGTGCAGAACGCGACGCTCAGCGAGCGCGCATGGAACTGGGTTGGCGCGGTGCCGCATTGGATCTATTTCACACCGATCCGCCGCGATCAGGAACTCTGGCGGCAGATGGTGATGTGGCTGTCCGGCCCGCTCGTCATCGGCGCGATTTCCGGCGTGTGGATCGGCATCCTGCGACTTCGCGCGAAGGCGCCGAAAGCGGGCCGCAGCGTTTCGCCGTATCGCGGGTGGATGAAGTGGCATCACCTGGCTGGACTGATCGGCGGCATCTTCCTCACCACGTGGATCTTCAGCGGCTGGCTCTCGGTCAATCCGTTCAAGTGGTTCGCCCGCACGCAGCTGACGGAGACACAACTCGCCGCTTACGCGGGCTGGACGCCCGGGACGCAGGTTGGTGCGGCTGCTAGAGCGTTTGATGCCGTGCGCGGCAGCTCCGACATTTCGTTTTTCTGGGTCGCCGGCAAGCCGTTCATGCTTGGCCGCGGCGCGTCCGATACGCGCGTGATCGATGCGGCGACAGGGGAACGCGCGGCGTTCACGGAAACCGGCCTCATCGAAGCCGCGGGACACATGTATCCCGCGCAACGGATCGTTGCCACGCAGCGGCTAGAGGAAGAGACCATCTACTGGTATTCGCATCACAATGAACGCCCGCTGCCGGTGATCAAGGTTGCGTTCGGCGACCCGTCCGAGGCGTGGATCTATCTCGATCCCGCGACCGGCGCCGTCGCCGGGCTCAGCGACCGGTCGTCACGAACGTACCGCTGGATGTTCAGCTTTCTCCACGACTATGACCTTCCGATTTTGCTTCGCAACCAACCCGCTCGCGACATCCTGATCTGGCTGCTGTCGCTCGCCGGGCTGGTTATTTCCGTGTCCGGCGTCGTCGTCGGCTGGCGCACGTTGAAGCGCAGCATCGGCTGACGTGATAGCGCGTTGTATGGGGTCAGACCTGAGGTCTGACCCCAAATCTCCCGCCTCTTTCCCCGCGCTCAACAGTCTCCGTCCAAAGATGGGTTGACCGCGCGGCGCAGACTCACCATGTTCGCTGGGTCAGCAATGATCTGCGGGAGAGACCAAGCTCCCCGGAGCCTGGCGCCGAAGGAGCAACCGCCCCGGAAACTCTCAGGCAAAAGGACCGCAGGCCGATGACGCTCTGGAAAGAGGCTTGATCCGCAAGGGCCACGCCCACCGAAGAGGATAAGGCTTCGCTGCCACCTGCGGCGATGCTCAATCTTTCAGGTCCGCAAAGACAGAGGGGGCTCACAAAGGTGCGATGTCCGCGCCAGAGGAGCCACGATGGCCAGCGCCGCTGACGCAACCACTACACCGGAACTCAAACGCACGCCTCTGCACGCGCTCAATCTTGAGCTCGGCGGCCGCATGGTTCCGTTCGCCGGCTACGACATGCCCGTGCAATTTCCCGCGGGCGTGCTGAAGGAACACCTGCACACGCGCGACGCCGCTGGCCTGTTCGACGTGTCGCACATGGGGCAGATCGCGTTGCGGCCGAAGTCTGGCAACCTGCGCGATGCCGCGTTGGCGTTGGAGTCGCTCGTGCCCGTCGATATTGCCGGCCTTGGCGAAGGCCGCCAGCGCTATGGCTTTTTCACCAACGAGAGCGGCGGTATTCTCGACGATCTCATGATCGCCAGTCGCGGCGATCATCTGATGCTGATCGTCAATGCCGCCTGCAAAGACGCCGACGAGGCGCACCTGCGCAAACACCTGTCGGCCTCCTGTGACATTACCGTGTTGGACCGCGCGCTCATCGCGCTGCAGGGACCGGGCGCCGCCGCGGCTGTCGCTATCCTGGCACCGCCGTGTGCGTCCATGCGCTTCATGGATGTCGCGAGCCTCACCGTCGTGGGCGCTGAATACATCGTCTCGCGCTCTGGCTACACCGGCGAGGACGGCTATGAAATCTCCATTCCGCGCGATCACGCCGAACACGCGGTGCGCGCCCTGCTCGCCATTGATGGCATCGCTCCGATCGGGCTCGGTGCACGCGACAGCCTACGGCTCGAGGCCGGGCTCTGCCTTCATGGCGCGGACATCACCGAGGCGACAACTCCGGTGGAGGCCGCGTTGGAGTGGGCCATTCAGCCCGTCCGCCGCACGGGCGGCGAGCGCGCCGGTGGATTTCCCGGAGCGGACGTCATTCTTGATCAGCTGTCCAATGGCGCGAGCCGCCGCCGCGTCGGCCTCAAGGCCGAGGGCCGCCAGCCGGTGCGCGGCGGCGCGGCGCTCTATGCATCCCCCGACGGCGGCGACGTCATCGGCAGCGTCACGTCTGGTGGGTTCGGGCCTACGCTCAATGCACCCGCCGCCATGGGCTACGTGCCGACGGCGCTCGCGCAGCCCGGCGCAACAGTTGTCGCAGACGTGCGCGGCAAGCGCGTCGGCATGACCGTCACCAAGCTGCCCTTCGTGCCGGCCAGATTTCATCGCGGCTAATCGCTCACCCAGGAGAAGCGTATGTTCAAGTTCACCGAAGAGCACGAGTGGCTGAAGCTCGATGGCGATGTCGCGACCGTCGGCATCACCGCGCATGCCGCCGAGCAACTGGGCGATCTCGTTTTCGTCGGCCTCCCCGCGGTTGGCGATCAGGTAGAGAAAGGCGGAAGTGCTGCCACGGTGGAATCCGTCAAGGCCGCGTCTGACATCTACGCCCCGCTCGACGGCGAGATCGTCGCCATCAACGACGCAATCGCCGCCGATCCCTCGCTCGTTAACTCCGACCCACTCGGCGGTGGCTGGTTCTTCAAGTTGAAGCTGAAAGACAAGGGCGCACTCGACGCCCTGATGGACGAAGCCGCCTACAAGGCCATGGTCGGCTGACCGATCGCTTCAGGGGCAGACCCATGGGTCTGACCCCATTCACAGCGCGCAATCGCGGATCCCTTGTGGTCCAGCAAGATGAGATCGCTAGATGACCACCACATCCGACGAACGCTACGAGCCCTATGATTTTGCCAACCGCCGTCATATCGGCCCGTCTCCCGAAGAGATGGACGAGATGCTGCGCGTCGTCGGCGCGGCGTCGCTCGATGATTTGATCGACCAGACCGTTCCGCAAAGCATTCGTCAGGCGCAGCCACTGGAATTCGGCAAGGCCCGCTCCGAACGCGGCGCGCTCGACCGGCTGCGCGAAACGGCGAACAAGAACAAGGTGCTCACCTCGCTCATCGGCCAGGGCTATCACGGCACGATCATGCCGCCGGCGATCCAGCGCAACATTTTGGAAAACCCGGCGTGGTACACCGCCTATACGCCCTACCAGCCCGAGATCAGCCAAGGGCGTCTCGAAGCACTGCTGAATTTCCAGACGCTGGTGACCGATCTCACCGCGCTAGACGTCGCCAATGCCTCACTGCTCGATGAAGCCACCGCCGCCGCCGAAGCCATGACGCTGGCGAAACGCGTCGCAAAGTCGAAGGCTAACGCCTTCTTCGTCGACGACCGCTGCCTGCCGCAGACGATCGCCGTGCTCAAGACGCGCGCCGAACCGCTCGGCA
Source organism: Hyphomicrobiaceae bacterium (assembly GCA_030655135.1). Lineage (GTDB taxonomy): Bacteria > Pseudomonadota > Alphaproteobacteria > Rhizobiales > Hyphomicrobiaceae > JAKAXS01. The sequence goes on from JAURWC010000042.1 coordinate 330,329, forward strand.
TCGAAATCATCGTCGCCGACGCGCTGCACGATCTCCAGCCCGAGGCGATCTTCGGCGCCATCTTCCAGTATCCCGGCGTCAACGGCCGCTTCCACGACTTCACGGAAATCATTTCCGCTTTGCATGCGGAGAAGGCGATTGCCGTCGTAGCCGCCGACCCGATGGCGCTGACGCTGCTGAAACCGCCGGGTGAAATGGGAGCCGACATCGCCGTCGGCTCGATGCAACGCTTCGGCATGCCGATGGGTTACGGCGGCCCGCACGCCGGTTACATCGCCGTCGCGGATGCCTACAAGCGCTCGATCCCCGGCCGCCTCGTCGGCGTCTCCGTCGACGCGCGCGGCAATCGCGCCTATCGCCTCGCGCTGCAGACGCGCGAACAGCACATCCGCCGCGAGACGGCGACGTCGAACATCTGTACCGCGCAGGTGCTGCCGGCCGTGATCGCGTCAATGTACGCGGTCTTCCACGGCCCGAAAGGGCTGAAGGCCATCGCGCAGCGCATTCATCGCAAGGCCGCACGGCTGGCCGATGGGCTGGCCTCGCTCGGCTTCACGCTGACGCCGGATGAGTTCTTCGACACGATCACGGTCGATGTCGGGCCGTACCAGGGCCTCATCATGAAGAACGCCGTCGACTACGGCGTGAACCTGCGCAAGGTCGGCAGCAACCGCATCGGCATCACGGTCGATGAGCGCACGCGACCCGATACGCTGGAGAACGTCTGGCGCGCTTTCGGCGGCTACGACCTCGCCTACAATGACGAGTATCCCCCATACCGGCTACCCAAGGCACTACTGCGCACATCTGCCTATCTCACGCATCCCGTCTTCCACATGAACCGCGCCGAGAGTGAGATGACGCGCTACATGCGCCGCCTCGCCGATCGCGATCTGGCGCTCGACCGGGCCATGATCCCGCTCGGTTCGTGCACGATGAAGCTCAACGCCACGGCCGAGATGCTGCCGATCACGTGGCCGGAGTTTGCCAACATCCATCCCTTCGCACCGTCTGATCAGGTAAAGGGTTATGCCGAGATGATCGGCGATCTGTCAGCCAAGCTGTGCCAGATCACCGGGTACGACGCGATTTCGATGCAGCCGAATTCCGGGGCGCAGGGCGAATATGCCGGCCTGCTGGTCATTCGCGCCTATCATGCCAGCCGCGGCGAGGCGCAGCGCGACATCTGCCTCATCCCCTCCTCGGCACACGGCACCAATCCGGCATCGGCAACGATGTGCGGCATGAAAGTCGTCGTCGTCGGCGTCGACAAGGGCGGCAACATCGACGTTGCAGATTTCCGAGCCAAGGCGGAGAAGCATTCGGCGAACCTCGCCGCCGCGATGATCACCTATCCCTCGACGCACGGCGTGTTCGAGGAGACCGTGCGCGAGATTTGCGACATCACGCACGCGCACGGCGGGCAGGTCTATCTCGACGGCGCCAACCTCAACGCGCTCGTCGGGCTTGCGCGGCCGGGTGACGTGGGCTCCGACGTCAGCCATCTCAATCTGCACAAGACGTTCTGCATTCCGCACGGCGGCGGCGGACCCGGCATGGGACCAATCGGCGTGAAAACGCATCTCGCGCCGTTCTTGCCTGGCCACCCGGAAACGGACGGCCGCGAGCTGACCGTCTCGGCAGCTCCATATGGCTCGGCATCAATCCTGGCCATCTCGTGGAGTTACTGCCTGATGATGGGCGGCCCCGGCCTGACCCAGGCGACGCGCGTGGCCATCCTCAACGCCAACTACATCGCCAAGCGGCTCGAGGGCGCCTACGACGTGCTCTACACGGGCCGCAACGGCCGCGTCGCGCACGAGTGCATCGTCGATACGCGGCCGCTCAACGAGAAGGCGGGCGTGACTGTCGATGACGTCGCCAAGCGGCTGATCGATTGCGGCTTCCATCCGCCGACGATGAGCTGGCCCGTCGCTGGCACGCTGATGATCGAGCCGACAGAGTCTGAGACGAAGGCGGAACTCGACCGCTTCTGCAACGCCATGCTGGCGATCCGCGAGGAGGCGCGCGCGATCGAGGATGGCCGCGCCGACAGGAAAAACAACCCGCTGAAGAATGCGCCGCATACCGTCGAGGATCTCATCGGCGCGTGGGAGCGGCCCTACTCACGCGAGGCCGCCTGCTTCCCCGCCGGCGCCTTCCGTGTCGACAAGTATTGGCCTCCGGTCAACCGCGTCGACAACGTCTGGGGCGACCGCAACCTCTCCTGCACCTGCCCGCCAATGGAGAGCTACGCCAAGCCAGAGGCAGCGGAGTAACCGTCGGCGGCGGTCTCATTTGAACTCGTATTCAAATCTTGGTTTATTTCGAGACCATGACCAAACTTGAGCAAATCCAGTCGTCTATCGAAGCCCTTCCATCGGCGGATATCGCGCGGCTGCGTGAATGGCTGGACGAACTTGACGCGCGACTGTTCGATGACAAGATTGAACGTGACGCAAAAAGCGGCAAGTTGAATGTCGTGCTTGCGAAGGCTAGGGCCAACATGCAAGCCGGGCGCGGCGAGGAACTTTAAGACATCCTATGCGTCATTTTCAGAGATCCTGATTTCACGCCGCTGTACGACGCGCCAAGGCAATCCGAGAACAAAGGGGATTTGTGGTCGATCCGCGTCGGTCAGAAATATCGGGCGTTGGCTGTCGAGGGCGACGACAAATTCCACTGGTTCTGGATCGGCAGCCACAGCGAATACGATCGGCTGACCGGTTAGCGCCGGAGACTTCCAGGCGTCGCTAGACGCGAAGCCTTGACTGCAGCTAGCAGCCTAGCTCGCCAGCTTTACGTCCTCGTGGAACTGGTTGCCTTGCTTGGTTTCGGCCACCACGCCGGCGCGGATGACGAAATCGCCGAAGTGTTCGCCGTCGGTGCGTTCCTTGGCGTAACGCGAGATCAGCGGCTCGAGCAGCGCGAGGATGCGTTTTTCATCAACGTCTTGCGCATAAATCTTGTTCAACCGCGAGCCGTTGAACGCTGCACCCAGATACAGATTGTACAACCCGGGTGTACGGCCGACGAAGCCGATCTCCGCCAGATACGGCCGGCCGCAGCCGTTGGGGCAGCCCGTCATGCGGATATTGATTTCGTCATCGCGCAAACCCGCCTTCTCGATCGCTTCTTCCAGGCGCGTGATGAGGTGCGGCAGGTAGCGCTCGCTTTCGGCCAGCGCCAGCCCGCACGTGGGCAACGCCACGCAGGAGATTGACGAGCGGCGCATACCGGACGACGTGGCGATGTTGATACCGTGCTCCTTCAGGATCGCCTCGATCTTCGGCTTGTTCTTGGCTGAGATGTTGACGAGGATCAGGTTCTGGTTCGAAGTCAGCACGAAGTCGCACAGGCCTTGCTCGGCGAGCAGGCGGTACGCTGTCTTTTCCGTTTTGCCCGGCACATTCTTGATGCGGCCGTTCTCGATGAATAGCGTCAGGTGCCACTTCTTGTCGTGGCCCTGGCGCCAGCCAATGACATCATTGGACGATTTGAATGTGTACGGCCGCGCGTTGCCGAACGGCTTGCCGGCCCGCTTTTCGACTTCCGCCTTGAAGGCCGCGATACCGCGATCTTCGATCGTGTACTTCAAGCGCGCGCGCTTGCGCAGCGTGCGATTGCCCCAGTCGCGCTGCGTCGTCATCACGGCTTCGGCAACGGGAATGGCATCTTCCACGGGGATGAAACCGAGCATGTCGGCAGTACGCGGGAAGGTATCCAACTCTCCGTGCGTCATGCCCATGCCGCCACCCACGGTCACGTTCCAGCCGACGACTTCACCCTTCTCGACGATGGCAATGTAGCCGAGATCGTGCGCGAAAATGTCGACGTCGTTGTCGGGGGGTACAGCGATGACGATCTTAAACTTGCGTGGCAGGTAATGCACGCCATAGAGGGGCTCTTCGCCTTCGCCGGCCTTGCGGGATTTGTCGGAGACCTTCTCGCCGTCGAGCCAGATCTCGTGATACGCACCCGTGCGAGGCAGCAGATGGTCGCTGACGGTCTTGGCGAGATCGTAGGCCTGGCCATGTGCCTTCGACAGGAACGGGTTGGCGGCCGACATGACGTTGCGATTGACGTCACCGCATGCCGCGATCGTATCCAGGCAAGCTGCGTTGATTGCCTGCATCGTCCGCTTCAGGTTCGACTTGATGACCCCGTGGTACTGGAAGGTCGCGCGCGTCGTCAGCCGCAGCGTATTGTTGGCATAGGTCGAGGCGATATCGTCGAGCGCGATCCACTGCTTTGGCGTCACGAGGCCGCCAGGGATGCGCAGGCGGATCATGAAGCTGTAGGCCTTTTCCAGCTTCTTCTTCGCACGCTCGCCGCGCAGGTCGCGATCGTCCTGCATGTAGGAGCCGTGGAACTTCAACAACTGCGTATCGTCCTCGGCGATGGCGCCGGTGACGGCTTCGCCGAGCCCGTGCTCGATCGTGCCACGCAGCTGGTGGCTTTCTTCCTTGATGTGTTCGTTCTTGGAGCGATTATCTGCAGTCATTGTCTTGCCTGTCGGATGGATATTCCCTCTCCCCGCCCTTTACGAGGGTTAGGGTGAGGGGCAGGTTCTCGCGCCGTGCAAGCAGCTGCCCCTCACCCCGACCCTCTCCCCGCATGCGGGGAGAGGGAGAAGACTAGTAGACGTCGCGTTGGTAGCGGCCGGCCTTCGTCAGCTCCTTGAGCTTGGCGCGCCCGGCCTCCTCTTCACCCTTGGCGGCTTCGGCGAGGATCTTGACCAGCGTGGCGTCGACATCCTTGGCCATGCCCTTCTCGTCGCCGCAGACATAGATGTGTGCGCCGTCCTCGATCCACTTCTGCAAATCGGCCCGCTGCTGCCACAGGCGATGCTGCACGTAGATCTTCTCCGGCTGGTCGCGCGAGAACGCGACGTCGATGCGCGAGAGCGTGTTGCTCGCGAGCGCATCCTGCCATTCCAGCTGGTAGAGGAAGTCGTTTGTAAAGTTGCGTTCGCCGAAGAACAACCAGCTCTCGCCTTTGGCGCCCGCCTCCGTCCGCTGCTCGATGAAGCCACGATAAGGAGCAATGCCGGTGCCGGCGCCGATCATGATGATCTTGCGGTTGCCGTCTTCCGGCAGACGGAAATGCCGGTTCGGCTTGACGTAGATGCGCGCGCTGTCGCCCACCTTGCGGCGGTCGGCGAAGTACGTCGAGGTAACGCCCTTGCGCTTGAGGTCGCCACGGTTCCAGCGCACGGCACCAATGGTCAGGTGCGCCTCGCCGGGATGCGCAGCGGGACTGGATGCTACCGAATAGAGCCGGCCGGGCAGCGGACGCAGCAGCTTCAACAACTGGTCGCCCTGCAGCTTCTCGGGATGGTCGACGAACAGATCCACCAGTTGACGGTCGTCGGCGTATTGGGTGAAGGCTTCGCCCTGGGCGATCTTCTCGACGTCGGCACGGCCGGTAAGCTTTGCGTATGCCGCCACGGCAGGGCGGGTCAGCGCCGTGATATCGAATTCGTTTGTGAGCTTTTGCGCCAAGCCCGTATCGCCGCCCAAGCCAACGGCATCCAGCAACTCGTTGACGACCTGGGGATCGTTGTCGGGCAGCACGCCGATTGCATCGCCGGGATTGTAGACGAACGCCGGGTTATCGAATGCCAGCTCCACGTGCCATGTCTCGCGTGACGACCCCGTGCCGTTCAAGTTCACGAGCGCGGAGACCTCTGCGTGCAGCGGATTTTCGGCCGTGAATTCCGGCTCGCTCGGATCGGCATCCGCAGCCACCCCTTTGAAGTCCACATGTACAACGGTGTTCGTCGCCGGCCCGGCATCGGCCGGCGCCAGCTTGGCCAAGGACTTCTCGGTCCACTCGGCCGCCTGCTTGGCAAAGTCGAGGTCGAGGTCGAGGCGATCGAAGCCGCGCTTGCCACCCAGCGCTTCAAGCCGTTCGTCGATCAACCGGCCCGTCTGGCAGAAGTTTACATAAGATGTATCACCCAGCGCCAGGACGGCGAAGGTCACGCCGTCGAGCTTGGGTGCGGCGTCGCTCATCAGGGCGTCATAAAAATCGAGCGCGCGCTGCGGCGGGTCGCCCTCGCCCCAGGTGGCCGCATAGATCAGGAGATGCTTCGCCTTCGTCAGGATCGACACATCAGCGTCGGCCATGTCGAAGACCTTGGCGTCGAAGTTATGCTTCTGCGCCACCTTCTTGGCCTTCAGGGCCAGGCTTTCGCAGTTTCCAGACTCGCTGGCATAGAGAATTGTCATCGGCACCCGGGCGCGTGGAGGTGCAGCCGGCTGCGCGCCGGCTTGTGCCTGCGCGGCATCGAGCCCGGCCAGGAAGCCGGACAGCCAGGAACGTTGCAGCGGCGTAGATCGCGCCACGAGCTCGTTCAGAACGTTGATGTCATCCGCCGTGAACGGGGCGTTCTTCGGCAGGAAGGGGACCGCGGTCAAGCGCGCCTCCATAGGGGCTTCAATAAGTTGTATGAGACGCTACCAGCCAAAGCTATCGCAGCTTGAGAGCCAGTATCCCAGGATCAGGATAACGTCCATCCTAACCTAAATTGGGAAACGAGTTCCTTCCGCAGGACAGATGCCCGGCGCAGCATCCGCGTCAGCAGCATATATAGGATGTTGGAACAGTTTTCTATCGTCCAGCCGGTCGCAGTCCAATAAAGCAATGTCATTCCGGTAGGCGCCCAATCGACCGTACGGGCTTGCGCCAACGGCCCTTCCCGCAAAATCAATCGTCCGCTCAAAGCCAAGTTCTGCAGGCAGCCGTCCGGAGCTTCCCGCCGGCGATTTTGTCTACCGCCGCGACGACCCTGGCCAACGCGCGCGGGACGCTGACGTTTTCGTGAGGACCAATTGATTTGCCGCTGAAGGGGTGTCGTGGTTCATATGGTGCCAACGCGGCGCAGGGCTTGACAAGCGATCCCTGATCCGCAGAACTGCGGTGGTCAAGAAGAACTGGCTACTTCAGTTTGGGGGACCCTCGGCGGGGTCTTCTGATTTGGAAGGCAGCTTGCCGAAAACTCTAGGAGGAAATTATGAAAGTTTGGATGAAGCCCCAGGTTCGCGAGCAGGAAGTTGGCCTCGAGGTCACGAGCTACCTGCCGGCCGAGATCGACGTCATCTAAGACGTCTGTATCTCACTCACACTTGTGAGCTGGATTGGCGCGGCGGTCGATAACTCGGCCGCCGTCGTCGTTTGCGGCGGCGGTTGCCGCTCCTTTTTCTGCGGCGTCGGCGGCCGCCCTGCAGAGCAGTTTCTCCTATGATGATACGGGTTTTGGGGTCCGCCGCGGGAGGCGGGTTTCCCCAATGGAATTGCAACTGCCGTAATTGTGCTGATGTGCGCGCCGGAAAGCCGGGCTTTAGGGCACGGACGCAATCCTCGTTGGCCGTCAGTGCCGACGGCGTGGCGTGGGTCTTACTGAACACCTCTCCAGACTTGCGCCAGCAGATTAACGAGACCCCCCATTTGGGCTCGGTTGCCGGCGGCAAACTCCGCAACAGTCCGATCAAGGCCGCCGTCGTCACCAACGGCGACGTGGACCACGTGACGGGCTTGATCAACCTGCGCGAGGCGCAGCCCTTCTCTGTCTACGGCTCTAAGAGGGTCATGGATACGCTGGCGGCCAATTCGATCTTCAACGTGCTGGCCCCCGGCGTCGTGGCTCGCAACGACCTGCCCATGGACCGCGCGATCGCCATCGAAGGCCCGGACGGGCCAACCGGAATCACGGTGGAAGCTTTCGACGTGCCCGGCAAGGTGGCGCTGTACCTGGAAGACGCGTCCGCCGGTGGAAACTTCGGCAGCAAATCCGGCGATACCATCGGCCTCAAGGTGTCCGCGCCGGCGTCCGGCAAGCACTTCTTCTATGTCCCCGGCTGCGCCGAACTGGACGCGGCCCTCCGCCAGAGATTGCTGGGCGCAACGCTCGTTTTATTCGACGGAACCCTATACACTGACGACGAAATGCTACAGCAGGGCCTAATGCCGAAAACGGGCGCCCGCATGGGGCATATCAGTATTTCGGGCCCACAGGGATCAATCGAGGCCTTCAAGGACTTGAATATCCGCAAGAGGATCTACGTACATATCAACAATTCGAACCCAGTCCTCAACGAGAACTCGCCGGAGCGCAAGGCGACCGAGCAGGCAGGCTGGGACGTCGGATACGATGGGATGGAGATAAGCCTATGAGTTCAGTCGCCGCAAAGAAGCGTGAGGCGGCCCCGGCCGCCAACGCGCCGATGCTGACCACGGCGGAATTTGAGGCAGCGATCCGCGCCGTCGGCGCCGAACGGTATCACGACAAACATCCGTTCCATCACCTGCTGCACGGCGGCAAGCTGAACAAGGGCCAGGTTCAGGCTTGGGCATTGAACCGCTACTGTTATCAGTCGGCCGTACCCCGCAAGGATGGCGCCTTGATCAGCCGCGTACTCGATCGCGAACTGCGCCGCGAATGGGTTCATCGCATCCTCGACCACGACGGCTTTGGCGACGAAGAAGGCGGCATCGAACGCTGGCTGGTATTGACCGACGGTTTGGGACTCGATCGTGAGTACGTGCAGTCGATGCGTGGCGCGTTGCCGGCGACCAAGTTCGCCGTCGAAGCTTACGTGACCTTCGTGCGCGAACAACCGCTGACGGTTGCGGTCGCCTCCTCGCTGACAGAGCTGTTCGCGCCCAAGATCCACAAAGAGCGCATCTCGGGCATGCTGGAGAATTACGACTTCATAAACGAGACGGTCATGGCCTATTTCAAGCGCCGTCTGGTCCAGGCACCGCGCGACAGCGAGTTCGCGCTGCAGTACGTGCTGGCCAACGCCAAAAACCGCGATGAGCAGAACGCCTGCGTCGAAGCCGTCCGGTTCAAATGCAACGTGCTCTGGGTGCAACTGGACGCTCTGCACCATGCTTATTTCGAGCCTGGCAACATTCCGCCTGGCGCCTTCCGTCCGGGGAAAGCGTGATGTCAGACGTCAAGCAACCGCGCTCCCGCACGATTGTCAGCGCCGCTTCCGTGTTGCGCATGCCTCCCCATATTAAGTTGCGGCATGAGGCTGGCCGCGGCCGCTGGATCATTCTGGGACCGGAACGCGTCTTCGAGCCGGACGAGCCTGCTGTCGCAGTGTTGAAGCGATGTGATGGCGTCCGCAGTGTTACTCAGATCGTGCAAGAACTATCTAAAGAGTACGATGCACCTGCAGCAGAGATCGAAACAGACGTTATCGGAATGTTTCAAGAGCTGGCGGATAAAGGTGTGGTGGTCGCGGCCTGACGCGATGGGAGACTAAAGAGCCGTCGGCGCGGCCCTGAAACGGATACCGGAGCGGTGACGACATGAATGATCTAACCCCCGTCCAGACCCAGGATGCCGATGAGGTCCTGCAGTCATGCGGCCGTGCGCCCGTCGGCCTGCTGGCCGAGCTGACGCACAAGTGCCCGCTGCAGTGCCCATACTGCTCAAACCCTGTTGAGCTGGAGCGCGCCAACACGGAGCTGACGACGGCCGAGTGGCAGAGCGTCATGCGCCAAGCCGCCGATCTCGGCGTGCTGCAGATCCATCTGTCCGGCGGCGAGCCGACCGCGCGCCGCGACCTGGAAGACATCGTCAAGGTCGCCGCCGAAGTCGGCCTTTACACCAACCTCATTACCGCCGGCGTGCTGCTGACGAAAGAGCGCCTGGCCAAACTGAAAGACCTTGGCCTCGACCACGTCCAGCTGTCGATCCAGGACGTGGACGATGCGAATGCGGAACGCATCTCTGCCTACAAGGGTGGGTTGCAGAAGAAGCGCGATGTTGGCCGCTGGGTCAAAGAACTCGACATGCCGCTGACGGTGAATGCGCCGCTGCATCGCGCCAACATCGAGAACCTGCCAAACATCATCGACTTTGCCGTCGAGCTCGGCGCAGGCCGTATCGAGGTCGCGCACGTCCAATACTACGCCTGGGCGCTGAAGAACCGCGCCGCGCTGATGCCGTCGCGCGCGCAGGTGATCAAGACTGCGCATATCGTCGAAGAGGCCAAGGAACGCCTTAAGGGCATCATGACCTTCGACTTCGTCGTGCCGGACTATTACGCGAAGACGCCGAAGCCCTGCATGGGCGGCTGGGGCCGCGGTATCATGAACGTGACGCCGTCGGGCCGCGTGCTGCCTTGCCATGCCGCCGAAAGCCTGCCAGGCCTCGAGTTCGACAACGTGCGCGAGAAGACGTTGCGCGACATCTGGATCAATGGCCAATCGTTCCAGAAGTATCGCGGTTTCGAATGGATGAAGGAACCGTGCCAGACGTGTCCGAAGCGCGAATTCGATTATGGTGGCTGCCGCTGCCAAGCGTTCGCGATGACGGGTGATGCGACCAACACCGATCCGGCCTGCTCGCTGTCGCCCGTCCATTCGGATTTCGTCAAGATCGCCGAGGAGGCGTCGAAGCAAGAAGCGCCAGCGTTCGTCTACCGCCGCATGGCGCCGGTGAAGGCGAAGGCTCCCGCGGAAGCCTAAAAGCAAACCGTCCCGATAAGATTTTTGCTGTCGTTGCGACGCACCATCGACGGTGCGTCAATTCACGCCACGTTCAGATCGAAAAAGCGAAGATGCGGACGCATAATTGTACTGTTATGCTGACGTCGTCGTTCGACGGAAAAGTCTCTCGGGAGGTAACACCATGTTGAAGTGGGCTTTGGCAGTTGGCGCTGTGCTGGTTCTTCCAGCCGTCGCATCTGCGCAGGATGCAGCGAAGGGCAAGGCGGTGTTCAACACCTCCTGCAAGGCTTGCCATGATGCCGGCGAAGGTGGCGGCAAAGTCGGTCCGGGCCTGAAAGGCATCGTCGGCGTAAAGGCCGGCACGCATCATCCGGAATACGCATACTCGGCCGCCATGAAGGGCGCCGGCTTGACGTGGGACGAAGCCACCCTGGACAAGTATCTGGCTGACTGGGCCAAGAAACTGGTTCCGGGCACGCTGATGAACTTCCCGGGCGTCAAGGATGAAGCCAAGCGTAAGGATCTCATCGCGTATCTGAAGTCGACGGGCGGCTAATAGCTGCTGCTGTTGTTCCAAGCTGCTAGCCGAGATTAAGCGGGTCAGGTGCGTCGGGCACCTGACCCTTTTCTTTTGGCGACACCGCGAACCGTTATTCGCCGTACGGCTCGACGCCCGTTCGTTCGATGCGAGACAGGTGCGCCGACACCGTGCGGCCCGCTATCACAAGATCCGGTGCGATCTCCGCCAACGGCACCAGCACGAACGCGCGCTCCAATGTCCGTGGATGCGGCACGATCAAATCGGGCTCGTCGATAGATTCGCCGCGGAACCAGATCACATCGAGATCGATGACGCGCGGCCCCCAGTGCACCTCGCGCACGCGCTTCAATTCGGATTCGACGGCTTGGCAGCGCGCCAGCACGTCGTGCGCCGACAGCGTGGTGCGAACGGTGATGCAGGCGTTGACGAACCAGTCCTGCTCGGTGTTGCCCCACGGCGGCGTGCGATAGTCGCTGGATCGCGCAGCGAGCTGGATGGAGCCGCCGGCCGTCAGCAGAGAAATTGCGCGCGCGATGTTGCCCGCCTTGTCTCCAATATTGGAGCCAATTGAGATGACAGCATCGAAGTTTGCGCGCGCGTCCGTTTCCATGACACCAACCGCGATCAGTCGTATTTGACGTAGGCAAAGCGCATGTCGGACCCTGGGGTGCCTTCGAGCTCGTTCTCTTCCTTGCCGGGCTGCCAGTGCACGACGTCCTCGATCTTCTTTGCCAGCGCCAGATCCTTGCCGGTAATGCCCTTCGCGGAATGCGTCATCAGGCGCACCTCGACCCAAGCGTACGACAGGGTCATATCCGGATGATGCCAGGCTGCCTCGGCCAGATGCCCGACCGTGTTGACCACCATCAGCGTACCCTTCCAACTTGCCGTCTTGTAGGTGCGGCGGATCCAGCCGTCCTCCAGCTTCCAATGCGGCAGGTTGGCCTTGAGCCAGCTCTCGACCTCTGCAGGCTCCATTGCCTTCTCGCGCGTGGTCATATTGCTCTCTCCTGAACTTTAATGGACACTATGGGCCTTGCCCGGGCGCAGCTATACGGCGCATGTGAACACATATGCCGGACCCGCCGGACGAAGGAAAGCCTGAGACTGATGCCGACACTCGAGACGAAAGCGGCCATTCGCGTTATCGCACCCGCACGCCTGCACCTGGGCTTCCTCGATTTGAACGGCGGCCTGGGGCGCCGATACGGCAGTATTGGGCTCGCCGTCGACAAGCCGGCGACGGAGCTGACGCTACAGCGCAGTACACGGGCTGGCGCCAGCGGTGCTGAGCAAGAGCGCGCCGCCGCGCTGGTCCAACGCTTTGCTAAATATTTTGGGCTTCCGGGCGATTTCACCGTGGACGTCGTGAGTGCCATCCCGGCCCATGCAGGCCTGGGGTCGGGAACTCAGCTGGCTCTGGCAACCGGCGCGGCCATGATGCGCCTGGCAGGCCTGGCACATGACCCGCGATCTCTGGGCGAACTGGTCGATCGCGGGGCCCGTTCAGCCATCGGCATGGCCTCCTTTACCGACGGCGGCTTCATCATCGACGGCGGCCGGGGCGGGGCCGATCGCGCGCCTCCCGTCATCGTGCGAACGCCGTTTCCGGAGGCGTGGCGTGCGCTGCTCGTCCTGGACAAGACGGCCGTCGGCGTTCATGGCGACCGTGAAACCAAGGCGTTCGCAACGCTACGCGAATTTCCGCTCACGACAGCCGCCCACCTCTGCCATCTCACGTTGCTCCGCTTGCTGCCGGGCCTTGTCGAGCAAGATCTGACGCTGTTCGGCCGTGCGTTAACTGAGATCCAGGAAGTGGTCGGCGGGCATTTCGCGGGTGCTCAGGGTGGCGGCATATGGAGCAGCGAAAACGTCGGACGGCTGATCAAACGCATGGGTGATTTGGGGGCCAAAGGGCTTGGCCAGAGTTCGTGGGGACCGACGGGCTTCGCTTTCGTCGAAAGCCAGGATGCGGCGAACAAGCTCTTTCATACTTTAGGCGAAGAGGCTAAGGGGTTGGGCCTTGAAATACTGATCGTGCACGGACGCAACTCTGGGGCACAAATCTTTACTGGCCACTAACAATCAAGACGCCGCGTCGAGCGGCGCCAACCCAAGGGATCCACGACGATGAGTGACGCGACGCCGATTCTGCATATGCTCGCCCCGCAGAAGCATATGAGCCCGTTCGATGTGAACATGGCGGCGGACGCCGGCTACAAGGTCATCGTCCCTTACATCAACGTCGCGCTCGAAGAAGTCGGGCCGTTGGTGCAAGACGCCATCTTCTCGCGCCCGCCGGACTACGGCGTTCGTACCGGCTTCTTCATGGGCGGCAAGGACGCCATCCTCGCACTCGACATGATGGATGCCGCCGCCAAGGCCATGGTGCCGCCGTTCCAGTGCTCGGTGTTCGCTGATCCGGCCGGTTCGTTCACGACGGCTGCCGCGATGGTCGCTTGCGTTGAGCGCCAGCTGAAGCAGAAGTTCAATCGCGACTGGAAAGGCACCAAGGTTGCCGTATTCGGCGCAACCGGCGTCGTCGGCTTCGCCTCCTCGATCATCTCTGCGCTCGAAGGCGCAGACGTCACGCTCGTTGCGCATCGCGGCGTCGACCGCGTCGTCAAGTCGGCCGCTGTATCGAAGGAGCGCTTCGGCGTCGATCTCAAAGCTGTCGCCGGTGAGACCGAAGAGCAGAAGCGGGACATCATCGCCAATGCTGAAGTGATCTTTGCGGCTGCCGCTGCGGGCGTTCGTGTGGTCTCGGCCGAGCACATGGCCGGCGCCAAGAACCTGCTGGTCGTTGCAGACGTGAACGCCGTGCCGCCTCCGGGCGTCGATGGCATGGAGCTGTTCATGGATGGCGAGAAGCTGCCGAACAGCAACGTGCTCGGCGTCGGCCCGCTCGCCATCGGCGACATCAAGTACAAGACCGAGTCCGGCCTGTTCAAGCAGATGCTGGCTTCGAAGGAGCCGCTGGCGCTCGACTTCCGTCACGCATTTGCGCTGGCGCGGCAGCTCACGGCTTGACAGCCAAGTCTGTCCTGCTTGCCTCCTATTCCGGGCGGGCGCTTGCAGCGTCCGCCCGTCGTGCTGGTTATGTGCCTCTTGTCGTCGACGCGTACGGCGATACGGATACGCGGGAGGCCGCAGCGGCTGTCCGCTGCCTGCCCGACGCGATCGCGCACGGCTTCCGCGCTGCCCCTCTTCTCGACGCCCTTGCCGACGTTGCATCCGCCAATGGCGATGAGCCGCTTGGGCTCGTGCTCGGCGCGGGCTTCGAGGACACGCCGGGGCTGATCGAGACTTTGGCGCAGCACTACACGCTGCTCGGCTGTGCGCCGGAATCGGTGCGCCGTTGCTCCGCGCCGAAAGACCTGTTTGGCCTCCTCGCGCACTTGGGCATCCCGCACCCTGAAACCAGCCTGACGCCGCCTTCGGATGGCACGGGCTGGCTATCGAAACTCGCCGGCGGCAGCGGCGGCACGCACATCGCCCGCTGCACGCGTCACCCGACGGCCATGCCGCATCGCTATTTTCAGCGCGCCATTGCCGGCGAAGCGATTTCCGCGATGGGCATCACCTCCGACAAGGGCGCCGCGTTCGCATTCTCGCGCCAGTGGGTCGAACCTGCGCCGCGGCGGCCATACCGCTATGGCGGAGCCGTTGGCAATATCGAGATCGATACCGAATTAGAAGCCCGTCTCGTCGACACGATGCTGGCGCTGTGCGACGCGCTGAAACTCACCGGGCTCGTCTCGTTCGACTTCCTCGTCGACGGCGGGGAGCCTATGTTGGTCGACGTCAATCCGCGCCCGGGCGCTACGCTCGACGTTCTTGACGATGCGAACGGCACGCTTTTCAAGGCACATCTGGCGGCAGTGGCCGGTGAAGACCCGATCGACGTGCTGCAGGGTGGCTGGGCACCGGCCACGGTGGCTGCCGCCTACCTCTACGCCGACTGCGGCACGCTTACCGTGCCGGCCATTGCTTGGCCGGAATGGGCGGCTGACCGCCCAGCACCCGGCGCCGTCATCGAACATCATACGCCACTGGCCACCGTGATCGTGGACGCCGCGACGCCGGACGCCGCGGAAGCCTTATGCCGCGAACGCCTGTCCGCGCTCGAACAGATGCTGTATCAAAGCCAAAACTTGGAGGACGCCTCGTCATGAACAAGCAAGCTAGCCCGAGCGTATCGGCCTATTCCGCCCGCATCGTCGACAGCATCGTGGCTGACGCCATCGCGCTGCGCTGCGCGGTTTCGACCGGAGAAGCCGGCGAGCGCCTGATCGACATGGGCGCCAACGTACTTGGCGGGCTGGAAGCCGGCCGCCGTCTCGGCGAGGTCTGCATGGGCGGTCTTGGCACCGTCGCCATCACGAGTGCATCGGGCCTCGAACGTTGGCCGCTTGGCGTCGTCGTGCACTCGACCAACCCGGTCATCGCCTGCCTCGGCAGCCAATACGCCGGCTGGACCATCACGGAAGAAGAGAGCGGGTTCTTTGCCCTGGGCTCCGGCCCCGCCCGCGCCTTATCGCGCGTGGAAGAGCTATATACCGAGCTCGGCTATGTCGACAGCCACAAGAAGACGGCTCTCGTTATCGAAGGCGATAAGGCGCCGCCCACATCTGTCGTGAAGAAAGTGGCCAGCGCCTGCAACGTCGATCCGAGCGACCTGACGATCCTGTTCGCGCCGACGCATAGCCTCGCTGGCACGGTGCAAATCGCCGCCCGCGTGCTTGAAGTCTCGTTGCATAAGGCGCACGCGCTGCACTTCAACCTGGACAACATCATCGACGGCTATGGCGTCGCGCCGCTGGCCCCGCCGGTGCCGGATTTCGTCAAGGCCATGGGCCGAACCAACGACGCGATCATCTACGGCGGCCGCATCCAGCTGTTCGTCAAGGGCTCCGACGACGACGCCAAGAAGCTGGCGGACAACTTGCCATCCAGCACGTCGAGTGCATACGGCAAGCCGTTCGCCGACATCTTCTCGGAGGTGAACGGCGACTTCTACAAGATCGACGCCATGCTGTTCAGCCCGGCACTCGTCACCGTCTCGAACGTCGACACCGGCCGCTCCTTCCAGGCCGGCAAGCTCGCCCCCGAAATCGTCGAAGCCAGCTTCGCGTAATCCCATGGCGGCCGCCTTCCGCATCGTTCTATTCGTCGAGGAGGAAGGCGGCGATTGGCACGCGCGGCGGCTTGCCAAGGCCATGGAGGCACGCGGCGCCGAAGTCGTCGTCACAACGCTGACGCGCTGCGCGTTCGACACCGCTGCGCCGAGCGGCCTCGACATTCCCGGCTTCGACGGCAGACTGCCGGACGGCGCGTTCGTGCGTTCCATATCAGCCGGTGGGCTCGAGCAGATCACCTTCCGGCTCGGTATCCTGCACGCGCTGCGTGCCAGCGGCGTTCGCGTCTGGAACGACGCCCGCGCCATCGAGCGCTGCGTCGACAAATCAACGGCCACGTTCCTGTTCCGCAGAGCCGGCCTGCCAACACCGGCCACGCGCGTCGTGGAAGGCGCCGCCGCTGCCCAGGCGCATGCCGAGGCGATGGCACAAGCGCTCGTCGTGAAGCCGTTGTTCGGCAGCCAGGGCAACGGCGTCATGAAAGCGGCAACGCCCTCAGAACTGCCACTGCCGGAAGCGATGGGGCAGGTCTACTACATGCAGCCCTACCTTCGCGCGGCCGACGCCACCGAGTTCGAGGACTGGCGCGTGTTCGTGTCCTGCGGGCGCATTTTGTCCGCCATGGTCCGCAAGTCGAACTCGTGGGTCACCAACGTGCATCAGGGGGCTGCGCCGCAGGCGCATCTGCCGAGCTACGAAATGCAACGCCTGGCACTGGCCGCCACTCAGGTGGTGGGGGCCGATTATGCCGGCGTCGATCTCATTGCTGGGCCTGACGGCGAACTGCTCGTCTTGGAGATCAATTCCAACCCGGCCTGGAAAGGCCTTCAGAGCGTGACCGACGTCGAGATCGCCGATACACTTGCGGACGACTTCCTCATTGCTCTCCGCTCGGTTCCGCGTCGATGACCGCCCTTCTCGCTAAGTCGGAAATCCACAACGCCTTCCTGGAGGCTTGCCGCGCGGAATTGCGGGCTATCAAGGCCGGCAACGTGCACGTCCATGCCGCGGGGCACGACATGGAGGTGGCACAGTTTGAAGCGGCTGCGGACGCTGCGGCGCCGCATATCAGCGATGACAGTCTCCGCGTCGGCCAGCGCATCCGCCTTGCCGTCGAAGCGAGCTTCGCGGCGGCCGGCTGCAATACCAATCTCGGCATCGTGCTGTTGTGCGCGCCGCTTGCCGCTGCGGCCGAAGCTTCGGCCGCGACCGTCAATCTGCGCACCCGTCTCGCGTTGATCCTCACGACGCTCGACCGGCGTGACGCCGCCGACGTCTACGCCGCCATTGCCCACGCCAACCCGGGTGGCCTCGGTAAGGTCGAGACGGAGGACGTCGCGGCCCCACCCGCCGTCACGCTTCTGCAGGCGATGGACCTTGCAAAAGATCGCGATCGCATCGCCAACGCCTATGTCACGAACTACGCCGACATTTTCGATTTTGCGCTGCCGTGCCTGGCGGCCGCGCGGCGCGAGGAGCGATCCGAGGAAAACGCCATCGCCTCCCTGCACATGAGTTTGCTCGCTGAGTTTCCAGACAGCCATATCGCACGGAAATACGGGCCTCATCGCGCAGAGGAAATCCGCGCCGCTGCCGCCGTGATACGGCCCCGCGTCTTTCCGTTAACGTCGCGTGACGCGCGCGACCGATTGCTCGCATTCGACGCATCGCTAAAAACTGAACGGGTTAACCCTGGCACCACTGCCGACTTCGTCGTCGCAAGCCTCTTTACTGACACAATAATCAGCCGCGGGCGCCATACGGCCGCAGCTTAGCCTCTTGTCGAATAGACACGGCTGGCGTAAGTGATTTCCCGGTGCCCTGGCACCGCTATCTGGCCAACCGGTCCGGTGACGCCCGTCATCGTTCGCAGCCAACAAAGGTAGCCCGAGAAATCGACCCGCACCCGACTGACCCCCGATGGTCCTTCGGGGGTGCGTCGGCGACGATCTGTTCACAAATTTTGGGAGGAATCTCCATAATGGCTAAGATTAACCGCGTACTGGTCGGCGAGTCGCTCGTCGGCGACGGCAACGAAGTCGCTCACATCGACCTGATCATCGGACCGCGCGGCAGCGCAGCTGAAACCGCGTTCTGCAACTCGCTGACGAACAACAAGGACGGCTTCACGTCGCTCCTCGCCGTCATCGCGCCGAACCTGGCTTGCAAGCCCAACACCGTCATGTTCAACAAGGTCACCATCAAGGACGCCCGTCAGGCCGTTCAGATGTTCGGCCCGGCCCAGTACGGCGTCGCCAAGGCGATCCAGGACTCGGTAGCTGAAGGCGTGATCCCGGCTAACGAAGCTGACGACGTCTACGTTTGCGTTGGCGTGTTCATCCACTGGGAAGCTGCCGACGACGCCAAGATCCAGGACTACAACTACCGCGCCGTGAAGGAAGCTCTGGCTCGCGCCATCGCTGGCAAGCCGACCGCTGCTGAAGCAACCGCTCAGCGCAACTCGGCAGCACATCCCTTCGGTGCGAAGACTTGAAGCGGACACCGTCCACAGCAGGATGACACACCTCCTATGAAGGGGGGTCTGCTGCAGCGATTGGGTAGACTGCTTGCCGGCCGTTGGAACGGCTGACACTGCGGAGTGGTAGGGAACTTCCACCCTGGCACGTGACGACCCCATCAAAGGCCGGTGATCTCTTCGAGATCATCGGCCTTAATTTTTTGCGCATGCAATGCCGATGCGATCAGCGCGCCATGCGCCCCGGCCGCGCGCGCAGCGCGCAGGTCTGCGATGTCACGAATGCCGCCGGCGGCATAGACCTGCGCCTGCGGGGCGAGATTCGCGATCTGCGCGATGCGCGCCAGGTCTGGCCCGCCATCGGCCCCGACGCGCGCCAAGGTCATGACGATGACGCGCGCCGGCCAAAGGTGTGGCTGCTGCAGCAGCGCCGGCGGCCCGATGAAGTCGTCGCCGCGAAAGTCGAGCGAGAGCACCGAACCTCGCGGGATCGGCGTCTGAACATCTCGCTTGCTCAGCACCTCGGAGCCAAAGACATCAATCGCAGGCCCTGAAACGGCGCCCGGCCTGCGGCCGGCGTCGATCCAGAGTTTCACGTCAGGCAGTTCCGTTCGCAGCGATGCAGCCAAATCGACGTTTGCTCCGCGGCCCTCGATGCCATCGAGATCCGCGATGTAGATCGTCGAGCATGGATAAAGCTTGCGATACCCGCGCGCGATCGCCAGCGCCGTCAGGCCCGTCTGGCCGCTCAACTTGGGGTGAGACCCATGGGTCTGACCCCATTCCGACGCGCTTTCCGTATTGCCCAGTGGCGTCGCCAACGGCTGATAGTTGGCACGATCACCCGCCACCGCGCGCACCGCGATGCCGTGCCGAACGTCGATGACGGGGATGATGTGCATGCGTGTCAGCTCCTTTCGGATGGTGTATCACGGCGCGAACGCGAGCGAGCATCGACATGAGCATCTCGGCAGGACTGGACGTTGGCGGCGCGCACCTCAAGGTGGCGCGAACCGAATCCGGCCGCGTCACGCACGTCGAGCAGATCCCCTGCCCGCTCTGGCAGGGCATGCCGCATCTTGACCAGGCACTTGCGGCGGCGGAGCCGCTGATCGCCGATGCCGAAATAATCGCCATTACAATGACTGGCGAGCTGTCGGATCTCTTCACCGACCGGCGCGAGGGCGTCGAAACGCTGGTGCGAAAACTAGACCTGGTGTTCGGTAGCAAGGCGCGCTTCTGGATGGGCCGGCTCGGCTTCGGCACGGCGGCGGACGCCGTCGCCAACTACATCGATGTCGCCTCAACGAACTTCCTCGCCACCGCGACCCTCGTCGCGCGCCAACACCGCGACGCGCTGCTGATCGATATGGGGTCCACCACGACCGACATCATCGCTATTACCGACGGCGCCTCGAATGTCCTGGGCCTCACGGATGCCGATCGCCTGGCAACATTTGAACTCGTCTACACCGGCCTGACACGTACGGCGGTGATGGGCGTTGCGACCTCAGCGGAATTCCGCGGCCGCCGCCAAGGCCTGTGCCGCGAATATCTCGCGACGATGGCGGACGTCCGTCGCATCCTTGGTCACCTGCCCGACGGCCTCGACCAGCACGCCACCGCCGACGGCCGCGGCAAGTCCGTATCGGAGAGCATCGCGCGCCTTGCCCGCATGTTCGGTCGCGATGCGGCCGATGGAACAGCGGACGACTGGCGCGCGGCAGCCGCCGGCATCGCGGAAGCGCAGCTGCAATCCATCGCGGAGGGATGCGAAGCTGTGATCGCACGGGCAGCATTGCCTCAGGGTGCTCCTGTCGTGGCTGCCGGTATCGGCGCCGGCATCATCGCGATGGGCATCGCCCACCGCTCAGCCCGCGAGGCGATCTTCTTCGGCGACCTCACCGGTGCGGAAGCCACGGCGGTTTCGTCCGCATCGCACTGCGCACCAGCCGTCGCGGTGGCGCTTCTTTAGCGAACTCTTTCCAGATCGGTGCACCGCTGAGAGTGCACCTTCTGGCTCCGCGAGTTAACTCAAGCCGTGACCGTCTTCACGTCAGCGAACTTGATCTCGGGGTTCTTGTCGGCGGTCCATTGCAGGTTAAAGATGGAGGTGCCGAGGAAAACCGGTGCGCCGTCGAGATCGAGGGCGATCTGCGGCCGGTATTTCTGCATGAACATCTTCATCACGGCAGCATCATCGCAGCTGATCCAGCGCACCGTTTCGCACGGGGCCTGCTCGAAGCCGCTTTGCAGCCCATACTCATGTTCCAGCCGGTCGGCGAGCACGTCGAGCTGCAGCGCGCCGATAACGCCGACGATGGGCTGCATGCCGTCAACGGGTGTGAAGAGCTGCACGACGCCCTCTTCGGCCATCTCCTGCAGCGCATCCTTAAGCTTGCGCGCCTTGATGGCATCTCCCAGACGAATACGGCGCAGGATCTCCGGCGCGAAGCTGGGGATGCCGAGGAACGTCACGTCTTCGCCCTCGGTCAAAGCATCGCCGATGCGCAGCACGCCGCGATTGGGAATGCCCACGACGTCACCCGCGAACGCCTCTTCGGCAATCGAGCGATCCTGCGCGAAGAAGAACTGTGGCGCCGTCAGCGCCATGACCTTGCCGGTGCGCACAACCTTGGCCTTCATGCCGCGTGACAGCTTGCCCGAGCAGACGCGCATGAAAGCGATGCGGTCGCGGTGATTGGGGTCCATGTTCGCCTGGATCTTGAAGATGATCCCGGTCATCGCCGGCTCGCTCGCCTCGATCGTGCGCGTCGAGGCCACCTGGCTGCGTGGCGGGGGGGCAAATTTGATCAGCGCGTCGATAAGATCGCGAACGCCGAAATTGCGCAGGGCGCTGCCGAAAAACACCGGCGTCAGCGTGCCCTGGCGGAATTTCTCCAAGTCGAACGTATTGCACACGCCCTCGACGAGAGAGATCTCCTCACGCCAGGCAGCGGCCGCGTCCGGCTCCAGCAACTTGTCGATGGCCGGGTCGTCCGGCCCGGAGATTGCGATACCGTCGGCGTCCTCGTCGATCTGGCGAATGCGCGGATTGGCCAAATCGTACGTCCCCTTGAAGCCTCGGCCCTGACCGATGGGCCAGACCATCGGCACGGTGTCCAACGCCAACGTCTTCTCGATCTCATCGAGCAGTTCCAGCGGCTCGCGCGCCTCGCGATCCATCTTGTTGATAAAGGTGACGATGGGGATGTCGCGCATGCGGCAGATTTCGAACAGCTTGCGCGTGCGTGCCTCGATGCCCTTGGCCGCGTCGATCACCATGATGGCGCTGTCGACGGCCGTCAGCGTACGATACGTGTGGTCGGAGAAGTCTTCGTGGCCCGGCGTGTCGAGCAGGTTGAAGACGGCACCGCCATACTCGAACGTCATCACTGAGGTCACGACCGAAATGCCGCGCGACTTTTCGATTGCCATCCAGTCAGACCGCGTCGACTGGCCGCCCTTCTTGGCCTTCACCTGGCCCGCCAGCTGAATGGCGCCGCCCAGCAGAAGCAGTTTTTCCGTCAGCGTCGTTTTGCCGGCGTCGGGATGCGAAATGATCGCGAACGTGCGGCGGCGCGCAATTTCCCGGGCCAGCCCCGTCTGTGGGCCCGCCTTCTGGGGTGCTGCGGCTGCTCCTGCCGTGGC
Organism: Hyphomicrobiaceae bacterium; assembly: GCA_030655135.1. Classification (GTDB taxonomy): domain Bacteria; phylum Pseudomonadota; class Alphaproteobacteria; order Rhizobiales; family Hyphomicrobiaceae; genus JAKAXS01. The sequence continues at coordinate 352,605 of JAURWC010000042.1, forward strand.
GGCCACGGCCTGATCGTCTTGCATCGTCAATTGCCTGTCGTTGTTTTGGGGTGCCTATAGCACCGTTCGCGCCGATGCGATATTCCGTGGAAACGCCGTTATGGTGCGCGGACCGGGCACGGCCCGACGCCCCCCTGAAAGTGCTAGTCTCCGCCCGCGCGGGAGCCGACTGGCCGTCCCCGCTGCGAGGACATGATGTTTACTGCACGCCTTCACACCACGATTCACGAGATTTCGCAGGAAACCTGGGATGCGTTCTTTCCGGGCGATGCGGAAGGCTGGGCGTACTATGCTGCTTGCGAGGAAGCGCCGCTGGCCGGCTTCGACGTGGCCTATGTGGCCGTCTCGGACGCCGCGGGCAAGGTCATCGCGGCGGCACCGATTTTCCACACGCAGCACGAGTTGTACGCCTCGGTCAGCGGACCTATCCGCCGCGCGCTCGACGCCCTCGCCCGACGCATTCCCCGCTTCCTGTCATTGGGCCTTACCGGACTAGGCTCACCGCAAGTCGACCGTTGCCATATTGGCATGGACCCCACGCTCACGCGCGATGACAAGCTCGCAGCCATGCGCGCGTTGCTGGCGGAATTGTCCGAGGCAAGCCGTGCGCACCGCAACAAGCTGCTGGCAGTTAAAGACCTGGAAGATACCGTCGCGCCCGAAATCGGCGAAGCGCTGCAGTCTTTCGGGTTCGCCAAGATCCGCAGTCTGCCGAACGCCTACCTCGACCTTCCGTTCGCAAGCTGGGAATTGTTTCTGAAGTCTCACTCGCGATCGTCCTCGCGCTACTTTACGCGCAAGGAACGCACGCTGGAGCGCATGCGGCTCGAATACCGTGAGGAGATCGGCGATCTTTCACCAAAGCTGCACGCGCTTTACGAGCAGACGCGTGGCCAGTCGAAAGGCGACTATGGCGCCTTTGAAACCCTCCACCCCAACTTCTTCGACGCCGTGAAGCGTTATTGCGGAGACCGCGCGCAGTTCATGCTGTGCTGGCTCGACGACGAACTCGTCGGCTTCCAGCTGCTGATGGTCGGTGACAGGGAACTGTCGGGCAAAGTCATCGGCATGAACTACGCAGTGGCGCGCGAGCTAAACCTCTATTTCGTCAACATCAACCAGGCGATCCGCCTGGCCATCAACCGCCGCATCCCGCACGTTCGCATGGGGAACACGGCTTACGCGGTGAAGATGGTCTATGGCGCGCGCCTGGCGCCGCACTGGATCTACTTCAAACACCGCAGCGCCGTCGTGAATGCTCTTTTGAAGAAGCTAGCCCCGCTCATCGACTACGAGCGCAACGATCCCGACCTCATCAAGATCCGCAAGGAGCAGGCGGACAAGGCTGCAAGCCCGAAGGCGTAGGCCGCACACCTCGACGCGCACGCTTCACACCAGAGAAAGCCGCCGCTTAGCCTCAATCTTGCCTCAGGCGGTGGACTAAACTTTCATCAAGCGTCGTCTCAAGAACGGGGGAGAGGACGCAAAGGTCAACCTAAACTGCAGATTGCAGCCTGATGCGCGGCGTGGCGTCTCCGGCAACGGACTGCTGTTGTCATGCGTGCCTCATGTCATGCGTATCTGGGGGAAGTTGCGATGTTGATGCGTTCTGCTGCCCACTTCACAAGTGAAACCGCCACGTCCCGCGATATCCAGCCTGCAGACCGGCTCATCATTCGCGAGCGCATCGTCGAAACCGGCGAATGGACGATCTCGATCCCCGCCATCGCAACTGTGTCCGTCAGTGCCGAACGCCGGCCGCTCTATCGCGGCGCGCTGCTCACGGCCGCGGGTACGACCGCACTGGCTGGTCTGGCCAACTACATCGCCGCGCTCGTGACTCCGGCATTGCCGATCCTCATCGCCGCGCTGGCATTGACGGCGATCTTCGCGCTGCTCAGCGTGCGCACCAAAAGCAGCTACGTCCTGGCATTCACGTCCAACGACGGCAGCCGCTGCTGCGTTTCCTCCAAGAACCAGGCGGAGTTGAACGACATCCGCACGTTTCTGGCAGAAAAGATCAATCGTCAGGACTGCCGCGCCTGCCGCGTCTTCCATCTAAATAGCGAGAGCGGGGCGCACGGCGCGCTTGGCGTCAACGAAGCATTGCGCGCGATTTCCGAGCGCGCCGACGCGACGGCCGTTGCCGTTGCCACGCACCCGGTGCCGGAAGCCCATCACCTCGAACAGCCCATCGCACTGGTGCCGGCCGTGGACGCCCCGCCCGCTCCGCGCGATGCCTCCGGTGGCGTCGATTACTCCAGCGTGCTGGCTCAGGTGACTGACCTGCATCGCTTCTACGAGCGTCATCCGCAGGCCACGCATATCCGCGAACGGCTGTCTGAGATGGAGCTGCTGATGCGGTCGGGCACGCCGTCGGCGCCGCAGCAGATCCGCGTGCGGGAGTTGGCGCTCGACCTGTCGAACATCATGTCGGCCTATCCGCACATGACGCAGTTGTTCGGACACGTCAGCCGCCTCGCCAGCCACTGAACCCGGCTGCCCGGCGGCATGCCGAAGCATGAACGCGCTGCTCCGTGAACACTCGAAATTTGGGTCTTGATTGTTCTGCAATCTCGCAGAAAGTCTGCCGTGAAAGTGCCTGCGGAGACCCACCGTGACGTCCGTGCCTGATATTGAGCGACAGCAAGAACATCAGCGCCGCAACCTGCGGCAGTCAATCGTGCTGCTGGCGGGCATCGGTTTGCTGCTGGTCATTGCAACGGCAATCGTCTGGGGGCTGCCGGGCGCCGTGATGACGGCGGCCGTGCTAGCAGGGTTGTTCGTCCTGGCGCCGCGGGTGCCGCCCGAAGCCGTCATGAGGCTTTACCGCGCCACGTATGTTCCAGCAGGCGGCAGCGATCAGCTGTCAAGCCTTGTCGACGTCATTGCCCATCGCGCCGGCTTGCCCAGCCGGCCCCGCCTCTACGTCATCCCCAGCATGACGCTGAATGCCTTCGCCACCGGCTCGCCCAGGCATTCGGCAATCGCCGTCACCGAAGGCCTTTTGCGGCGGCTGACACTGCGGGAGATTTCCGGGGTGCTGGCACACGAGATCAGCCACATTCGCAACAACGATCTGGAGGTCATGAACCTCGCGGACGTCATGACGCGCTTTCTACAGCTGCTGTCCTACGTCGCGCTGATACTGGCTGCACTTAATCTGTTCGCAATGCTGTCGGGAGAGCAGGTTGTTTCCTGGTGGACGGTGCTGCTGCTCTATACGGCACCAGCGATCTCGTCGTTGCTACAGCTCGGCTTGTCGCGCACGCGTGAGTTCGATGCCGATCGCGAAGCGGCAGGCCTGACCGGCGATGCCATCGGCCTGGCCTCGGCGCTGCGCCAGTTGGAGAGCGATACGGGGCATTTCTGGGAGGACCTGATGTTCCCGGTGCCGGGCCGCCGCGTACCGCAGCCGTCACTACTACGATCGCACCCGACGAACGACGAGCGCATTTCGCGGCTGCTGTCGATGCACGGTCAACCGCAGCACGAACCGATCGTGATCGTCGAGCAACCGATGATTTCGCTGGTCGGGCTGGGGCCCATCGAGATGCGCCCCCGCTATCGCTGGCCTGGGCTGTGGTACTGAGGACCACAAGTAGGTTGGGTCAAGCGTAGGCGGGACCCAGCATCCACGCGTAGGCGCGACCCAGCATCCACGGGACGACCTTGAACTGTTGGGTCGCGCCTACGCTTGACCCAACCTACAACGACCGCCATCACACTCGAGTTTACTTCCACTCGACCTTGAGGACCTCGTAGGAGCGCGCGCCCTTGGGCGTGACGACTTCGGCGCTGTCACCCTTCGACTTGCCGATGAGGGCGCGGGCGATGGGTGAGGAAATCGAGATCTTGCCGTCCTTCACGGAGGCTTCCGTGTCGCCGACGATCTTGTATTTCACCTTCTCTTCGGTGTCCTCGTCGACGAGTGTAACGGTGGCACCGAACTTCACGGTCGTGCCCGACAGCTTCGACGTATCGATAATGTCGGCACGCGAAACCTTATCCTCCAACTCGGCGACGCGGGCTTCGTTCATGCCCTGCGCTTCCTTGGCGGCGTGATACTCCGCATTTTCGGATAGATCGCCGTGCGCACGCGCTTCCGAGATCGCCTGGATGATCCGCGGGCGCTCTTCGGCTTTCAAACGATGCAGTTCCTCTTCGAGCTTCTTATAGCCCTCGATCGTAACCGGAACTCGTTCCATCGACATCGCTAACGTCTCCCAGAAGGCCTGGCCACCCTTGCCAGCGCCTGTAGCGCAATAGGTCTCTTTGAACGCGTGAGGGGTCTGGCCAGCCCGGTGAGACCCCCGGCTGGCCGTCAGAATTAGGACGAGCGGTTTACGTAAGTCTGCAATGGCGCCACGTTTAAGGCACCCGACTTGAGGGCTTTGATGGCCCGCGTCACCGCAATCGCACCCGATAAAGTAGTATAGTATGGGATATGGTGAAGCAAGGCCGAGCGCCGGATGTCCTTGCTGTCTGACAGAGCCTTTGCACCCGAAGTTGTATTGAATACCAGCTGCACACCGCCGTTTTTGATGGCGTCGACGATGTGCGGGCGCCCTTCCAGAACCTTGTTGACGGCCTCGCACTGAACGCCGTTCGCCTCAAGATGGCGCTTGGTCCCGCGCGTGGCGATAATCTTGAAGCCCATGGACTGCAGATCGCGCAGCGGTGCCACGATCCGATCCTTATCGGTTGCCTTCACTGACGCGAACACGGTGCCTTTTTCGGGCAGCACAAGCCCGGCGCCCAGCTGGCTTTTATAGAAGGCCAACGCAAAGTCGGTGTCGATACCCATGACTTCGCCGGTCGACCGCATCTCCGGCCCTAGGATCGGGTCGACACCGGGAAAGCGGGCAAACGGGAAGACGGCTTCCTTCACCGCAATATGCTTCAGCTTCTCGCGCTTCAGCCCAAAGTCCTTCAGCGGTTTGCCGGCCATGATCTGGGAGGCGATCGCGGCGATCGGCTGGCCGATCACCTTGGCGACGAAGGGCACGGTGCGCGAGGCCCGGGGGTTCACCTCCAGGATGTAAATCTGATCGTCTTTGATGGCGAACTGGACATTCATGAGCCCGACAACGCCGAGAGCGAGGGCGAGTTCCCGCGTCTGCCGTTCCAACTCGGCAATAACCGTTTCGCTCAGCGTATGCGGCGGCAGCGAACAGGCGCTGTCGCCCGAATGGATGCCGGCCTCTTCGATGTGCTCCATGATACCGGCGACGAACGTATCGGTCCCGTCCGACAGGCAATCAACGTCCACCTCGACGGCATCCGTCAGATAGCGATCGATCAACAGCGGGCGCTTTGGTGAGACGATCAGTTCCGACGGGCGGTCGAGCGTTGCCGACAGCCGGGCGATGTAGCGGTCGATCTCCGGGCCGTCGTGCACAATCTCCATGCCGCGGCCACCGAGCACGTAGCTGGGCCGGATGACGACGGGATAGCCGATGCCGTCGGCGATGGCGCGCGCTTCGCCCGGATTGCCGGCGATGCCGCTTTCCGGCTGCGCCAGCTTCAGCTTGGTGATCAGCGCCTTGAAGCGATCGCGGTCTTCGGCCAGGTCGATGGCGTCGGGGCTGGTGCCGAGGATGGGTACGCCCGCCTCTTCGAGCGCGGCGGCAAGCTTCAGCGGCGTTTGCCCGCCGAACTGCACGATGACGCCTTTGACCGTGCCGTTGGTCTGCTCGGTACGGATGATCGCCAAAACGTCTTCGGCCGTCAGCGGCTCGAAGTACAGACGGTCCGACGTGTCGTAGTCGGTCGAGACGGTTTCCGGGTTGCAGTTGACCATGATGGTCTCGTACCCGGCCTTCGTCAGCGAGAAGCAGGCGTGGCAGCAACAGTAGTCGAACTCGATGCCTTGGCCGATGCGGGTGGGCCCGCCGCCGAGAATGATGATCTTTTCGCGATCGCTGGGGTGCGCCTCGGATACCGGCTCGCCGTCGAGGCCCGTCTCGTAGGTCGAATACATGTACGCCGTCGGCGACGCGAACTCGGCCGCGCACGTGTCGATGCGCTTGTACACCGGCTCGACGTTGGCCGCCTTGCGCGCTGCGCGTACATCCGCCTCGCTGAGGCCGGCGAGCTTGGCCAACCGCGTATCGGAGAAACCGTTGGCCTTGAGGTTGCGTAGGTGCTGCGCCGACTTCGGCAGGCCGTGTGCCTTCACGCGCGCTTCCAGGTCGATGATCTCTTGCAGGCGCGCGAGGAACCACGGATCGATCTTGCAGAAGGCGTGCACCGTGTCGTGGTCGACGCCGAGGCGCAGAGCCTGGGCTACCTTCAGCAGCCGATCGGGCGTTGGCTGGCTTAGGGCCGCGCGAATGACGTTCTTGTCGTCGCCGCCGCCGAGACCTTCGAGCGCGATGTCGTCGAGGCCGGTCAGGCCCGTCTCCATCGAGCGTAGCGCCTTCTGCAGGCTCTCGTTGAACGTGCGGCCAATGGCCATCACCTCGCCGACCGATTTCATGGCCGTCGTCAGCGTGGGGTCGGCGCCGGGAAACTTTTCAAACGCGAAGCGCGGGATCTTTGTGACGACATAGTCGATCGTCGGCTCGAACGAAGCCGGCGTGGCGCCGCCCGTGATATCGTTGTCTAGTTCATCCAGCGTGTAGCCGACGGCCAGTTTGGCTGCGACTTTGGCGATGGGAAAGCCCGTCGCCTTCGACGCCAGCGCCGAGGACCGCGATACGCGCGGATTCATCTCGATGACGACAAGGCGGCCGTCGTCTGGGTTCACGGCGAACTGCACGTTCGAGCCGCCAGTTTCCACGCCGATCTCGCGCAGCACCGCGATCGAGGCATCGCGCATGATCTGGTATTCTTTGTCGGTCAACGTCAGCGCGGGGGCGACGGTGATCGAGTCACCCGTGTGCACGCCCATCGGGTCGACGTTCTCGATCGAGCAGATGATGATGCAGTTGTCCGCGCGGTCGCGGACGACTTCCATCTCGTACTCTTTCCAGCCCAGCAGGCTCTCGTCGATCAGGATCTGGCCGACGGGCGAGGCATCGATGCCGGAGCGCGCGATGGTTTCGAATTCTTCCCGGTTGTAGGCGACGCCGCCGCCCGTGCCGCCGAGCGTGAAGGCGGGCCTGATGATGGCGGGCAGTCCAACCGTTTCCAGTGCGCCCAGCGCCTCGGCCACACCCGCCGCCGTATTGTAGCCGACGATATTGCCGTCCGCGTCCTTCAAAGCCGGCGAAGAAACGATCGTAGACCGCGGGCTTTCCAGGCCGATCTTGTCCATCGCCTCGCGGAACCGCTTGCGGTCTTCCGCCTTGTCGATGGCATCGCCGTTGGCGCCGATCAGCTCGACACCGAATTTTTTCAGGATGCCGCGCTTTTCCAGCGCCAGCGCCGTATTCAGCGCGGTCTGCCCACCCATGGTCGGCAGCAGGGCATCTGGCCGCTCGGCCTCGATGATCTTGGCGACGATTTCCGGCGTGATCGGCTCGACGTAAGTTGCATCAGCCAGCTCCGGATCGGTCATGATCGTCGCCGGATTGGAGTTGACCAGGATGATCCGGTACCCCTCCTCCTTCAACGCCTTGCACGCTTGCGTGCCGGAATAATCGAACTCGCAAGCTTGGCCGATCACGATCGGCCCAGCCCCGATGATGAGGATGGAGGAGATGTCTGTCCGCTTTGGCATGGCAAGCGCGTCTTCTATTGAAGGGAAGGGCGTTTGGCTATAGCCCGCGTGCGTAAAGTTGATGCAACGCAGCGAAATTCCGGCCTGCGGCCTTTCGCCTGGGGCTTACCACCGTCTTTACCCTAGCTGGACATGCCAGGCGCGAATTTGGCATGAGACGTGGCAAATCAACTGTCCAGCCCGCGCATTTCGCGCCGTTTTCCCAAAAGGACCAGCGCTTTGAACATTCTCGGCATCGTGACCAAAGTGCACGACAGCGGCATTGCCCTGCTCAAGGACGGCGTTCCCCATTTTGTCATGGAGGAAGAACGCTTCAACCGCGAGAAGCACACGATGGACTTCCCGTCCCAGGCGCTGGACGCCGGGTTCGACGGCTCCTTCGGCGTATCGTTCAAGGATGTCGACGTCATCACGCTACCCTGGCACATGGGGCGCCTGCGGCGCACGATGCTGGGCAACGTCTTCGGCCGGATGCCCGACAGCCTCAACCTGCTGCGCCCGCAGGCCCACAAGACGCACTCGAATGCCATCGTCAACCTGCCGATGCGGCTCTGGCTCGGGCTGGGCTCCAAGTACGGCTTCTCCGGCCTGCCGAAGATTACACAGGTGGGGCATCACGAGAGCCACGCCAGCGCATTCTTCGTCTCGCCCTTCGAGGACGCGACCATCCTCGTGATGGACGGCTACGGCGACGAGAGCGCCACGTCCGCCTGGTCGGGCCGCGGCAACAAGATCCAGCAGGTGTGGGCCGACCCGTTTTTCGACAGCATCGGCATGCTCTACACGATGGTGACCGAGCACATCGGCTTCAAGGTGTTCGAGGAAGGGACCGTCATGGCGCTCGCCGCCTGTGGCGGCCCGACATATCGCGAAGCCTTCAAGGACGTCATCAAGCTGCTGCCCGAAGGCCGCATCGCGATCAACAACGACTACCTGAGCTATAACACCCACGGCTTCCTGAAGCCGTTCCAGCAGAAGTTCTACGACGTCTTCGGACCTGCGCGTTCACCCGGCGAGCCGGTGACGGATCGCCAGCGTGACATCGCCTATGGCCTGCAGCACGTAGTGGAAGACGCCATCATCCACATGGCGCGCCACCTGTCGAAGACGCAACCGTCGAAGAACCTCGTGCTTTCGGGCGGCGTTGCGCTCAACTGCGTGGCCAACGGCAAGATCCTGGCCGACACGGACTACGAGGCCGTCTGGGTGCCGCCGATCGCATCCGACAGCGGCGGGCCGCTGGGCTCGGCGCTTTACCACCACCACCAGACGCTTGGCGGCAAGCGCACGTTCACGCTGACGCACGCCTTCTACGGCAAGGGCTTCACCGACGCCGAGATCACCCGTGCGCTGGATGCCGCGGGCCTCAGCTACAAGCGCATGGAAGAAAAAGAGCTGTTGCAGCAGGTGGCGCGTGACCTGGCCGACCAAAAGATCGTCGGCTGGTTCCAGGGCCGCGCCGAGATGGGTCCGCGCGCGCTCGGCAATCGCTCGATCCTGTCGGATGCCCGCTCCAACAAGATGAAGGACCTGATCAACGCCCGCATCAAGCATCGCGAGGCGTTCCGGCCGTTCGCGCCAGTGGTGCTGATCGAGAAGCTGTCGGAGTATTTCGAGTTCACGCAGCCGGACCCGTTCATGACGATGGCGCCGAAGATCCGCCCCGAGAAGCTGGACCTAATCCCGGCCGCAGCCCATGTCGACGGGACGGGCCGCATTCAGACGATCGATCGCGCCGCCAACCAGCGCTACTACGATGTGATCGCGGAATACGCGAAGCTGACGGGCATCCACGTCATCCTCAATACCTCGTTCAACCGGCAGGAGCCGGTGGTGAATAAGCCCGAGGAGGCCATCTCCTGCTACCTGCGCACCGACATGGACCGCATCGTCTTGGGCGATTTCTACGTCGAGGATCGCAACCCGGCGGCTATCGAGCGCGCCATCGCCAACTTCAAGCCGCCGGCAGCCAAGACGCTGAAGTGGTAATCGGGCGGTTTAAACGCGCGGCACCGGATGGCGCATCACCTCGGCGACGTGTTCCGGCCGGACGCCGAGGCCGAGCAGGCGCGCGGGAATGCGACGGAGTACCGGAAAGCGCTGCATCAGGCGCAGAAACAACGGTGGCTTCAGCGGGCCGGTGTTGCTGAGCGTCGGGGCGATGACATTGTTTTGCAGCGCCAGCTGCAGCCACTGCACGACGCGGGTCGCCAGCATGCGGCGGTGTTGGACGGCAGCGAGGTCCGCCAGGCTGGCGCGATCTTCGCAAAGCGGAATAGCCAGTTGATTGGCGGCGGCCACGGCATCTTGCACCGCAAGGTTCACGCCGACACCGCCGATCGGCGACATGGCATGGGCTGCATCGCCAATGAACAATAGGCCCTCGCGATACCACACCGGCATGCGATCGACCTTGACCGTCAACAGTTTGATGTCGCCCCACGACTGCAGTTCATCGGCGCGCGACGCCTCAAAGGGCGCCAGCTTGCCGACGGTGTCGCGAAAGTCCTGCAGTCCTTTGTCGCGTAGCTGTTCCAGCGAACCCTTCGCGATGACGAACGCACACTGCCAATAATCGCCCCGGTTCAGCATCACGACGATGCGGCCGGAATCGAAGCGGCCCTGCGTTTCCTCGGTGTCGGTGGGCTTGCGCGACAGCCTGAACCACAACGCGTCCATCGGCGCGCCGAGATCTTCGACGGCCAAACCGGAGCGCTGCCGCAACACCGACGCGCGACCGTCGGCGCCGACGACGAGATCGGCCCGCACCTCACGCTCTCCCGCCGGGGTCCGCACCTTGACGCCGGCCACCTTGCCGTCCTCTTCGATAAGGCCGGTGGCTTCAGCCTGCAGTTCCAGGCTGAAGTTGGGATAACGGCGCGCCTCGTCGGCGAGGAAATCCAAGAAATCCCATTGCGGCATCATTGCAATGTAGGGCGCCTTGACCGGGAGATGCGCAAAGTCGGCGATAACAAGCCGCAAGTCGCCGAACTGGCCGTTCAGGCGCTGCACCTTCTGGTGCGGCAGCTTTAAGAACTCGTCGAGCAGACCGAGCTCGGACATGATTTCCAGGGTGGAAGGATGAATCGTGTCCCCGCGAAAATCACGCAGGAAGTCGGCATGCTTCTCCAGCACATGCACGCGCACACCAGCGCGCGCTAAAAGCACGCCGAGCATCATTCCCGCGGGGCCGCCGCCGGCTATGCAGCACTGAACATGATCGCGTCCGGACATGGGCATCGGCGCAGGTTAGCCCAGTCGTAGCCTGCACAGAACGCCGTTTTCGCTGCGCATGCAGATGCTTCGTCGGCCGAACGTCCACGCCGGTAGCATCTTGTCATATGCATAGAAGATCTTCGTCGTACGAAAGCGGCCGCGCACCCGCTACGCAAGTGGGGGGTGAGACGGCACGGCAAGATCTGCCACGCGTCTCAAGCCAGCGAGCTTTGAAATCGATTTGGGAGCGACCAGTATGAAGTTGACGAAGATTATCGCGATCGCCGCAATGGTCTGCGGCTGCGCAGTGGGCGCTAGTGCCGCCGCTGCTGCGCCGATTGCAGGCTCAGGCTTGTCCGCCAACCCGGCGAGCCTTGTGCAGCCGGCCGCCCATCGTGGTCACAGGCATCATCGCCTGAAGTTCTGGAAGAAGCGGCACAAGCATCACCATCGCCATCATCATCACCACCATCGCAAGCATCGTCACTGATGCCTCACCGAGGGTAACTGGGGGAGCGGGCGCATAGAGCCTTCGCTATGCGTCCGCCTCGACTCCGGCCTTCTTCAGCTGGCCAAGCAGGCGCTGCTTCTTTTCCGAGGCCACGCGCACGCGGAAACTGATCGCGCCGCTGTCTTCGTCGGCCTGGGTTTCCATTACGTCGGCGTTTTCGTGCAACCAGTTGATCAGACGGCCCTCGTTGGCGGGAACTTTCAGCGACAGGATCTCGTCCGTCTTGCCGAGACGGTGATCGATCGCGTCAAGCAAGGCTTCCATGCCTTCACCAGTTGCCGCCGACACAAGCGCGGGATGGCGTTCCTCCCAGCGCGCCGATGCCGTCGCCTCCTCGCGCGTGAACGCCGAAAGCAAGTCGACCTTGTTCCACACCTCAAGGATGTGATTGTCGGCGGGCACGATGTCGATGCCCAGGCCGTGCAGCACGGTTTCGACGTCCTTGGCCTGCGCGTCGGTCTCGGCATGCGAGATGTCGCGCACGTGCAGGATAAGATCGGCTTCAATCACCTCTTCCAGGGTCGCGCGGAAGGCGGCGACCAGCATCGTGGGTAGATCTGAGATGAAGCCCACGGTGTCGGACAAGATAATGCGCCGCCCGCTTTTCAGCTTCACCTCGCGCATCGTGGGATCGAGCGTGGCGAACACCTGGTCCTTGGCGACGACGCTGGCAGCCGTCACGCGATTGAACAGCGTCGACTTGCCGGCGTTTGTGTAGCCGACGATGGCGACGATCGGATACGGCACCTTGCGGCGGCCGGCGCGGTGCAATTCGCGCGTGCGCACGACACCAGTGAGCTCTTTGCGAATAGCATCGATACGGTCTTGCAGGAGGCGACGGTCGAGTTCGAGCTGGGCTTCGCCGGGGCCGCCAAGGAAGCCGCGGCCGCCGCGCTGGCGTTCCAAGTGGGTCCAGGCGCGCACGAGGCGGCCCTTCTGGTAGCTGAGATGCGCCAGCTCCACCTGCAGCCGGCCCTCGCGGGTACGGGCGCGCCGGCCGAAGATCTCCAGGATCAGCCCGGTGCGGTCCAGCACCTTGGCCTTCCACGCCATCTCCAGGTTGCGCTGCTGCACGGGAGAGACCGTGTGGTCGATGATGACCAGTTCGGCATTCTCTTCCGTGACCAGCTGGCCGAGTTCCTCGACCTTTCCGGAGCCGAACAGCGTCGCGGGCTTGGGCGCCGACAGCGGTACGATCAGACCGCGCGCGACCGTGAGGTCGATCGCTTCGGCCAGCCCTTCCGTTTCGGCCAGCCGGTCGGCTGGGGAGTGCAGCTGGGCCTGGGCGGCAGGCGAGCCCGGCTTAGCGTGCCGGGACAGATCCGGCACCAGAACCAGCGCACGCGCAATACCCTCGCGCAGCGCAGCCTTGCGGGCTGCGGCGAGCGTGGCGCCTAAGTCTTCGCCTTTGACGCGATCGTCGATGTGAACGTTATCCTTGCTGGGCCTCGGCGGCTGGATCGACGTCCATCAGGTGGACGGGTGTGCCGGGCATGATCGTCGAGATCGCATGCTTATACACGAGCTGCGAATGCCCGTCGCGTCTTAGCAGCACACAGAAGTTATCGAACCAGGTGACGATGCCCTGCAGTTTCACTCCGTTGACGAGAAAAATCGTGAGTGGAGTTTTGTTCTTGCGCACGTAGTTCAGGAATGTGTCCTGAAGTGATTGCGTTCGTTCTGATGCCATTTTGACTACCTCAATGGTCTTATGTTCGTTCTTTGAATTGCCGGATGTAGCGCTTGCAGCCGCCTTTCCGGGTTATCGCCTAGATCAGTCCCAATGCAAAAATCGCTCCAATGTTCGCGCGATGTGCACTGCACCACACGAGCGGTAACATACCTTTTTTCAATACCTTGAAAAGGGATCATCGGGCCGAATACTATATCGTAGACGGACGGTTAGCCGGTTTGCCAGTTTAGCAGACGTCAACGGCCCGAAACTTTGGCAACCTGATGAAAGGACGAGCGCAATCGCATCGTAAACGCGCCGGGCTTGCCATCCCCAATCAGCATATCGTCGATCTTGACCACCGGCATGACCGTGGCCGATGCCGACGTCGTAAACGCCTCGCGCGCGCCGTGTGCCTCGGCAACGGTGAAGGCCCTCTCCTCGACGGCGAGGTGATCGCGGCCGATGAGATCCAGCAGCGTTGCACGCGTCACGCCTGGCAGCAGTTCGCGGCCAAGTGTGCGGGTGATCAGCTTGCCCTCCGCATCGACGATCCACGCGTTGCTGGATGCGCCTTCGGTGACGAAGCCCTCCGCATCGACGAACCAGGCTTCGCGCGCGCCGGCGGCGCGGGCGGCCTCCTTGGCGAGGCAGGCGGGCAGCAGCATCACAGTCTTGATGTCACAACGGCCCCAGCGAAGTTCCGGCAGCGTCTTCACGGCGATGCCGGCCGCGGCTAGCGCCTCCGTCTTCGACTGGTTGGTTGAGCGAGCCAGGCACACGAACGTGGGGGCGACGTCGCCTGAGGGGAACGCAAAATCGCGGGGCGCCTCGCCGCGTGTGACCTGCAGATAGACCACGCCGTTGCGCACCCGGTTGCGGACAATGCACTGGCGCATGATGTGGCCGATCGTCCACGACGTAGCGGGCGACGGGATGCCGAGTTCCTTCAGGGAGCGCTGCAGCCGCGTCGCGTGGCGCTCCTCGTCGATGAGGGCGCCGTTCTTCACTTCGCAGACTTCGTAGACGGAATCGGCGAACTGAAATCCGCGATCTTCCACGTGAACGGCCGCCTGGCCGTATGGCAGATAGCGGCCGTTGACGTAGACGATGCGGGTCATGGGCGGGTCAGATCTGCCGCAGCTCGCCGGCGCGCTGATCGGACGAGACGCCGAGTGCGCGCAGCTTACGGTGTAGCGCCGAGCGCTCCATGCCGACGAATTCCGCGGTGCGCGAGATATTGCCGCCGAAGCGGTTGATCTGCGCCAGCAGGTATTCGCGCTCGAAAATTTCTCGCGCCTCGCGCAGCGGCAGGCTCATCAGATGCTCCGCGCCGCCGTTGACGGGCAGCGGCACGTTGGAGCCGATCTCGTCCGGCAGCATGTCGGCGGTGATGACCGTATTGGGATCGCCGCCGGCCAGGATCATGAGGCGTTCGATGTTGTTGCGCAGTTCGCGTACGTTACCCGGCCAGTCGTGGGCCTGCAGCACCGCGATGGCATCTTCGCCGATGCGGCGCGGCGCGAGGCCCGAGGCATTGGCCAGCTGCCCGACGAAGAACTGGATCAGATCCGGGATGTCTTCGCGGCGTTCAGCGAGGCCCGGCACGCGCAGCGGCACCACGTTGAGGCGATGGTAGAGGTCTTCGCGGAAGCGGCCTTCCTGCATCTCGCGTTCGAGGTCACGGCTGGTGGAGGAGATGATGCGGACATCAACGCCAACCTTCTGCGCGCCGCCGATGCGCAGGAACTTCTGCTCGACGAGCACGCGCAGCACCTTGCCTTGCGTTTCCAGCGGCATGTCGGCGACTTCGTCGATGTAGAGCGTACCGGAATGGGCTTCTTCGAGCGCGCCGACCTTGCGGGCGCCGCCCGAGCGATCCTCGGTGCCGAACAGTTCTTCCTCCACGCGGTCGGGCGCCATGGCGGCGGCGTTGAGCACGACGAACGGCCCGTCGGCACGATGCGACTTCAAGTGGATAACGCGTGCGGCCAGCTCTTTACCCGTGCCGGACGAGCCGCGGATGAGAATGCGGCTGTTGGTCGGCGCTACGCGATCGAGCGAACCGCGCAGCTGATTGATGGCCGCCGATTTTCCGACCATGTCGACGGAGACCGTGGAACGCTCGCGCAGTTCGCGCACTTCGCGCTTCAAATTGGAGGCTTCGAGCGCGCGTAGCGTGACGAGCACCAGGCGATCGCCCTTGAAGGGCTTCTCGATGTAGTCGTAGGCGCCGCGCTTGATCGCCGTCACGGCGGTCTCGATGTTGCCGTGGCCGGAGATGATCACGACCGGCAGATCCGGATAGGTACGCTTGATCACCGACAGCACTTCCAGGCCGTCCAGCCGGCTGCCCTGCAGCCAGATGTCGAGGATCACCAAGTGTGGACGCCGCTGCTCGATAGCGCGCAGAGCTTCGTCGCTATCGCGCGCCAAGCGGGTCGCATGGCCTTCGTCTTCGAGAATTCCCGCCACCAGTTCGCGGATGTCGTTCTCGTCGTCGACGACAAGGATGTCAGCAGCCATAGTTTTAATCCCTCGGTGTCTGGTCTTTCAGTTTCGTCTTCACGCCGCCGGCATGGCCGGTGATGCGGTGGTGGGGCTCGGCGCCCCGGCTTGCATGCGAATGGGCAAGTGGATGCGAACCTGGGCGCCGCGCGCGGCCTCTTCGCCCGGTTCCAGCGGTGCGTCCTCGAGAAAGAGCGTGCCGCCGTGTTGTTCGATGATCTTCTGCACGATGGCAAGGCCGAGGCCCGTGCCCTTATGTCCCTTGGTCGTAACGTAGGGCTCTAGCAACCGCGTGCGGTTCTGCTTGGGAAGCCCCGTGCCGTTGTCGCGCACGCGGATTTCCATGTGCTCCGGCTTCACCTCGAGCGTCAAGCCGACGCGGCCCTTGAAGCCGTCGCCTGCGGTCTCGGCATAGGTCTCGACGGCTTCGGTCGCGTTCTTGACGAGATTGGTGACGGCCTGCGTGATCAGGCGGCGGTCGAACATTCCCTTCACCTGCTTTTCCGGCAGTGTCGTCTTGTAGTCGACGGCGGCATGCGCCTCGCGGAAAAGGATGATGGGTTCCTGCACGGCCTCGCGCAGGTCGGCCTGCTCCATGACGGGCTTGGGCACGCGCGCGAACGACGCGAACTCGTCCACCATCGTCTTGATGTCGCCGGCCTGGCGCTCGATCGTGGCGGTGAGCTTGTCGAATGTCTCGCGGTCTTCGGTGATAACCTTGCCGTACTTGCGGCGGATGCGTTCGGCCGAGAGGATGATCGGCGTCAGCGGGTTCTTAATCTCGTGCGCGATGCGGCGCGCGACGTCGGCCCAGGCCGCCGTCCGCTGGGCGGAGACCAGCTCGGTGATGTCGTCGAACGTCACGACCGAGCCGACGTCGCCTTCGCCGGCCTGCTCGCGCGTGATGCGGACGGCAAAGGTGCGCTCGTCGCCCGCGACCGTCAGCGAGACTTCGTCTTGCGCGCGCTGCTTGTGGGGGCTGTCGTCGCGCTTGGCGACGATGGGACCGAACGCGGGCAGCACGTCGCCGAGCTTCTGGCCCACCACTTCGTCCTCGGTTGTGGCCAGCAACGCCTGCGCGGAACGGCTCAGCAGCGTGACGTTGTCCTGGCTATCGAGGCCGATGACGCCGGCCGACACGCCCGACAGCACGGCCTCCATGAAGCGGCGGCGGTCGGTCAGCTGTTCGTTGGTCTCAACCAGTGCGTCGCGCTGGTGCTTCAGTTCCCGTGTCATCAGGTTGAAGGTGTGCGACAGGCGGCGCAGATCGCCCTCCCCTCGCTTCTCCGGCAGCTCTACCGTGAGATTACCGCGGGACACCTGCTGGGCGCCAATGATGAGGCGGCGAATAGGTGCCACGAAGCGGCCCGCGAACCAGATGCCGGTCCAGATCGCCGCCAGCAGTGCCGACAGCGAAATCATCAGATACATCAGGCCGTGCACGAGCGTGAGGTTGCCGCGCTGCTGGCGCAGCGCCTCGTACTGGCTGACGCCCTGCTCCGTCCGCGCCATTGCCGCGAGCACGGTGCCGCTGACTTCGCGGGCAACGTAAATATATTGGCCCGGGAATCGCTCAAGCTTCTTGACTGCAACCACGCGATTGGAGTTTGCGGGCAACAGCAACGGCACCTGTCCGGAATCGGCATGCGCCATCGTGGCTTGCGACGGCTGAATGAACGGCAGGTCGGGATCTTCCAGCGCCGTGATGAGGGGGCGTCCCTCTTTGTCGATGATGTAGACCGACGGCAGTTCGCGCAACCCGGCCTGTGCCATCAGCAGCTGAGTGAACTGTTGCGGATCATTCTGGACGGTGTCGAACGACGCATCGATGTCGCGCGCCATGTTGACGATGTCGGTGCGGATGACCTGGCCGTGTTCGTTGACGTAGGCGCGGGCCACATCCAGCGAGTTGGCGATGATCGCTCTCGTTTTTGACGTGAACCAGCTGTCGAGCGATACCGAGAAGGTGGTCGTGGCCGCTGCCGCCAGCAGGATAGCCGGAAGCGCGGCGATCACGCAGAACAGCGCGACGATGCGAACGTGAAGGCGGGCGCCGGGGATCTTGTCGCGCCAGGCCCGCCAGAAGCCGATCACCTGATAAGCAATGATCGCCAGCATGGCGATCAGCAGCACGAAGTTTATTGCAAGCGCGAACAGCACCACTTCGTCGCGCGGCACGATCGGTGTCAGCCCGGTCAGGATGAGGTACGTCACCAGCGCCGACGTGACCGACAGCGCCATGACGACGAAGCCGGTCCAGAACGCGCGGTCGCTGGGGTCGAGCAACGGCGAGCCGCGCTGCAACGTCACCAGATCGACTTCCCCTCGATTATCCGCGTCGCTCGTCAACGGCTTGTGTCTCCCTGCCCCGCAGCCTTCCGGCAATGGCCCTCTGTCCCTGGACGATGCCAGGACGAACGCGCCAATGAGCTTGTGTCCTTGCCTTGCCGCAGTGTTGCCAGATCACATCGGATCAGCGGTGAAGCGCGGCGAGCACAGAGAGAATAGGGCAACTGTGACATTCTCGCGACAAGACTGTGCGATTTCCCACAGCTGCCGCGGGGAAAGCGAAATGAAGTTCAAGCCCTGGGAAGGCTCAAGACATCGGCGTACGGAAAACACGGATGTCCAACGCTTTGATTCGGCTGCGCAAAGTGTTGCGGTTGAGGCCGAGCAGTTCAGCTGCCCGAATTTGATTGCCGCGCGTCGCCGCCAGCGCCGCCGTCAACAGGGGTTGCTCGACCTGCCGAATGACGCGGTCATAGAGCCCAGGCGGCGGCAGGTCTTTGCCGAAGCTGGCGAAATAGCGGCCCATGTGCCGCTCGATCAACTCCGATAGATCCTTGGGCTCGCTGTCACCTTCCGGCCCGCGCGCCGGCTCGCTCTCCATCAGCTCTTGCTCGATGATCTGCTGGGTCAGCGTGTCCTGGGTGTACAGCGCGGCCAGGCGGCGCACGAAGTTCTCCAGTTCGCGGACGTTGCCCGGCCAGTGATGCGTCTTCAGCCGGTCGATAGCTGCCGTCTCGATCGCCTTCTGGCCCAAGCCTTCGCGTGCCGCCAGGCGCAGGAAGTGGCGGACGAGGTCGCCGATGTCTTCGCCACGTTCACGCAGGGGCGGCAGGCGCAGCGGTACCACGTTGAGGCGATAGAACAGATCCTCGCGGAAAAGCCCCTGCTGGATCTGGGATTTCAGGTCGCGGTGGGTGGCCGCAATAATGCGAACGTTGGTCTTGATCGGGGTGCGACCACCCACGGTGGTGTACTCACCCTGCTGCAGCACGCGCAGAAGACGCGTCTGCGCCTCCAGCGGCATGTCGCCAATTTCGTCCAGGAACAGCGTGCCGCCTTCGGCTTGTTCGAAGCGGCCCTGCGTGCGGGTCTGGGCGCCGGTGAACGCGCCCTTCTCGTGGCCGAACAACTCGCTCTCGATCAGTTCGCGCGGGATCGCGGCCATGTTGATGGCAACGAACGGGCCCTGGCGGCGGCGGCCGTGGTCGTGCAGCACGCGCGCCACCAGCTCTTTGCCGGTGCCGCTCTCGCCGTTGATCATCACGGTCAGATCGGTTTGCGTCAGGCGAGCCAGCGCTCGATAGATCTCCTGCATCGCCGCCGAGCGGCCGATGAGCGGCAGATCCTCGCCGCTGTCCATTTCCTGTCCGTTGGTGCGCTGCGGCGGACGGCGTGCTGCACCCGTCAGCGCGCGGCCAACGACGGAGACGACTTCGGAAAGATCGAATGGCTTGGGCAGGTATTCGTAGGCGCCCTTCTCGGCTGCGGTCAGCGCCGTCATCAGCGTGTTCTGGGCGCTCATGACGATGATAGGAAGTTCCGGCCGCAGCTTCTTGATGCGCGGAATGAGGTCGAAGGCGTTCTCGTCTGGCATGATGACGTCGGTGATGACGACATCGCCCTCACCCTGGCTGACCCAGCGCCACAGCGTAGCGGCATTGCCTGTGGCGCGCGGCGCGTATCCCGCGCGCGCCAAGGCCTGGTTCAGCACCGTGCGGATGGCCGTATCGTCATCCGCAATCAGGATCGTGCCTCGAGCCATCTCTTAACCTCTCAAGCGTTCGCAGCCGGCCTGGCACGCATCATGCCAGGGCCGAAATCGGTTTCAGTATCGCGCGGGGGCGGTCCTGCATCGGCAAGAGCACGCGGAACACAGTACGTTTGGGTTCGCTGTCGCATTCGATGATGCCGCCGTGATCGCCGATGATCTTGGCCACCAAAGCCAGTCCCAGCCCGGTGCCGGTGCGCTTCGTCGTCACGAACGGATCGAACAGATGCGGCTTCATGTGATCGGGCACGCCGGGGCCGTTGTCTTCGATCTGGATCATCAACGGCAGGCTCTGGCGCACGTTGGAGCCGGGAACCGAAAGACGGACACCTGGGCGGAACGCCGTCTGCATGACGATGCGGCCCTCATGCGAGCCGTCGCTGATGGCTTCGGCGGCGTTCTTGATGAGGTTGAGGAAAGCCTGCACCAGCTTGTCGCGATTAGCGGGGATGGGCGGCAGTGACGGGTCGAAATCTTCGATGAAGCGCACGCCGCGCGCAAAGCCGGTTTCGGAAAGGCGGCGCACGTGATCGAGCACGTCGTGGATGTTCACGGGTTCTTTAGCCAGCGGCCGCTCGTCGCCGAAGACTTCCATGCGGTCGACGAGATTGCGGATACGTTCGGTTTCCGAACAGATCAGCTGCGTCAGCACGCGGTCTTCGTCGGTGGTGTTCTGTTCGAGCAGCTGGGCGGCGCCGCGAATGCCCGAGAGCGGGTTCTTGATCTCGTGCGCCAGTACGGCGGCCATGCCGGAGACGGAGCGCGCCGCGGCGCGGTGCGTCAGCTGGCGTTCGATCATTTGCGCCATTGTGCGCTGCTGCAGCATCAGCACGATGTGTCCCGGCTGGTCGGGCAACGGGCCGGCGTGTACGTCGATCAGCTTAGGGGTGTTGAACTT
Source organism: Hyphomicrobiaceae bacterium (assembly GCA_030655135.1). Classification (GTDB taxonomy): domain Bacteria; phylum Pseudomonadota; class Alphaproteobacteria; order Rhizobiales; family Hyphomicrobiaceae; genus JAKAXS01. The sequence goes on from JAURWC010000042.1 coordinate 373,133, forward strand.
CGGGGTCGCCAGCTCGACGCCGTATTCGTTGACTGTGGAGCCCGTGGCCCGCACCTGATCGATCAAAGCCAGCAGCGGGCAGCCGAACGCGAGAACGTCGTCCAGCGGGCCGCGCTTCATCATCGCGATGCCGGTGGACAAAAACGCCTCGGCGGCAGCGTTGGCGTAAACGACACGGTTTTCGTCGGCGATGACGAGGATCGGATGCGGCAACGCCGCCAGCAGGATATCGTGCTCGACGGGGCGGCGCACGGCCACGGAACGATCCTGCTTTGCCTTGCTCATGCGGCCGCCTCCTCAGCTGCGGCGTAGAATGCCTTCAGGCCTTCAATGGCGGCGGTGGCGTTCTCCTCCGTGCACAGGCGCCGGCGCCAGGCCTTGGCATCAGCGTCGTCGGCCAGACCGCTTGTTTCGATGTACCAGCCCATATGCTTGCGCGCGTTGCGCAGGCCAAGGAACTCACCGTAGTGCGCCAGCATTGCCTCGATGTGCGCCGTGGCAATCTGGCCCTGTTGTTCCAACGGCAATACATTGCCGGTCTCGCTCTGTGCTAGAGCGCGGCCGATCTGTCCGGCGAGCCAGGGTGCGCCGTAGCTGCCCCGGCCGATCATGACGCCGTCGGCATCCGACGCCGCCAGTGCGTTGCGCGCGTCGTCCACCGAACGAATGTCGCCGTTGACGATGACCGGTATCGACACCGCCTGCTTCACGCGCCTCACATCCGCCCAGTCGGCGCTGCCCTTGAAATACTGGCAGCGTGTGCGGCCATGGACCGTGATGAGTTCGACGCCGGCCGCCTCGGCGCGGCGCGCGAGTTCCGGTGCATTGCGGCTGTTGTCGTCCCAGCCCAGACGCATCTTCAGGGTGACCGGCACCTCAACGGCCGCCACGACGGAATCTATGAGCGAGATCGCGTGATCAAGGTCGCGCATGAGCGCGCTGCCGGACAGCTTGCCCGTCACCTCGCGCGCCGGGCAGCCCATGTTGATGTCGATGATGTCGGCGCCAAGGTCCTGGGCCACACGCGCGCCTTCGCCCATCCAGCGCGCTTCGCAGCCGACAAGTTGTATGACAAATGGTGTTAGGTCGCGGCCTTCGGCGCGGCGCATAACGTCGGCGCGCTGGCGCACCAGCTCGGCACTCGCCACCATCTCCGAGACCACAAGCCCGGCGCCCAACTGGTGAGCCAGCTGGCGGAATGGCAGATCGGACACCCCTGTCATCGGCGCCAACAAAACCGAATTGGGCAGGCGGTGTCGGCCAATCTGCAGAGCGGCCGTCTTTGTTTCAGTCACGCGATATGCTCATGCATTAGGCACATCCTAGCTATGCCTATCAGTTGGGCAGGATAGGTAAGGTGATCACAATTCGCAAGCGCAAACAGATCACTCCTCCATTGCGCGAATGCCGCACCAAGGCTAAGCGAAAACGATGACCCACCCAACGATCCGGATGGCGCAGTGAAAACGGCAGCGATCATCGTCGCGGCCGGCTCGGGAACGCGCGCCGCCCTGAACGCTGGGTTGCCCAAACAATATGCGCGTCTTGGTGGCTGCAGTGTGCTCGCCCATTCGCTGCGCACATTCTGCGATCATCCCGGCGTTGATCTCGTACTCGCGGTTATCAATTTAGAACACCAGGCTTTTTTCGATCTTGCGCGACAAGAAGCGGCCTCCGGCAAGCTCGTCGCACCGGTCGCAGGAGGAGCATCGCGTCAGGCCTCGGTGTTGGCCGGACTGGACGCGCTTGCCGGGCAGAACGTCGACCGCGTGCTGGTCCACGATGCGGCCCGGCCACTGGTCAGCGCGGCCACGATCGACGGTGTGCTGGCGGCGTTGGAAACACACCCCGCGGCGTTGGCCGCCGTTCCGTTGGCCGATACGCTGAAGCGGGCCGGCGAGGGCAATCTCGTCGCGGCGACGATCGAGCGGGCCGGGTTGTGGCGGGCGCAGACACCGCAAGGCTTCCGGTATCCCGAATTGCTCGCAGCGCACCGGCGCGCGGCGATGGAGAGCGCCGCGGAATTCACGGACGACGCGGCGATCGCCGAATGGGCCGGGCTGGTTGTCGCTCTCGTGCCCGACAGCAACGCCAACAGTAAAATCACCACCGCGGAGGACCTTGCGATGGCTCAATCTGCAGTGGCGGCACTTGAACCGCGCACGGGCACCGGCTTCGACGTGCACCGTTTCGCCGAGGGCGATAACGTCTGGCTGTGCGGCGTGAAGATCCCGCACTCGCACCGTTTGGACGGGCATTCGGATGCCGACGTAGGTCTGCACGCGCTGACCGACGCGATCCTCGGCGCGCTCGGCGACGGCGACATCGGCCAGCACTTCCCGCCGACGGACGAGAAATGGCGGGGGGCTGCATCCCACCTGTTTCTGGCCGACGCGCGCGAGCGGGTGGCGGCACGCGGCGCACGCATCACCAACGTCGATGTGACGTTGCTATGCGAGGCGCCCAAGGTGGGGCCGCACCGGCCGGAGATGCAGCGCGCCATCGCCGAAATCCTGAAGATCGACGTCTCCCGTGTCGGGGTAAAAGCCACCACGACCGAGCAATTGGGCTTCACCGGCCGGCGCGAAGGCATCGCGGCAATGGCAAGCGCCACGCTTCTCGTTCCGGCATAGCCGGTGCCGGTTCTGGCGTAGCCGGCTGGCCGTTCCAGCGTAGCCGGATCGTCGATCCGGCGTTGACCCTTGGTCCAGAATCGCGGCATCAAGGGGTTGTATGAACAAAAAGCTAAGAGGGCTGGCGGGAAATGAATATGATGACAACGCACACGCTTGAGCGCTCCTCTTCGGATACCGCCAACATCACCGACATCGCTGCAAGCACCGCCGCCACCTGCCTGGCAACGCGTGTGCGCCAGCTGTCGCGCATCATCACTCGCGTTTATGACGATGCCATGCGCCCGCTTGGCATTACGGCGAGCCAGTACACGCTGTTGGCGCAGCTCGCCTCGCGTGACGGGATCACGGCGGTAGAGATCGGCCACGAGCTCGACATCGAGAAGTCGACCCTGTCGCGTAACCTCAAGCGCCTGCTGGCGCTCGGACACATCATCATGGATCCGCCTGCCGGCCGTCGCGGCCGGGGCCTGCATCTGACGCCGAAGGGTCAGGCTGTCCTGAAGGATGCCTACCCGATCTGGCAGGCCGCGCAGACGCGTGCCATCGGCGTGATGGGCGCCGACAGCCGCGAGCGCCTGGATGATCTGCTCGGTAACGCTGTCAAGCTGGCTGCCGTTTGATCTAGCCGCCAGCCAGTGGTCTATTGAAGGGGTCAGGCCTGCGGGTCCGGCCCTTTTTCTTTTGGCCAGGAGGCTGGCAATGTTTTCATCCGCGCTCTCCCATGACGCTGCGGCCCTCGTCGCGGAATTGGACCGGCGCGGCCTCATGCTGTCGACTGCCGAAAGCTGCACCGGTGGTCTGGTGGCGGCGTTGCTGACATCGGTGCCGGGATCTTCAAGCGTCGTCGATCGTGGCTTCGTCACGTACTCCAATGAAGCCAAGGCCCAGATGCTCGGCGTTCCGATGGCGCTAATCGAGACCCACGGCGCCGTCAGTGCCGAGGTCGCGCGCGCCATGGCCGAGAGTGCGCAACAGCGGTCCATCAGCGACCTCGCCATATCCATCACGGGCATTGCCGGCCCAGGTGGTGGCTCAACCGAAAAGCCCGTGGGGCTCGTTCACTTTGCCTGCGCGCGGCTTGAACGGGCGACGCTCAGCCTGGAACGGCGCTATGGCGACATTGGACGCGAACAGATCCGCATGGCCGCTGTGGCGGACGCGCTTGCGCTGATTCATATGCAGCTTGAAACGAACTAGCCTGGGGGCTGCGTCTTGGCAGCTTTTTCGGCGAGCTGTTTTAGCCGCGCCTGGTAGTCCGGCGTTACCATGCCGCCGGAGATGACGATCTTGGCCGCATCTTCCGTGCTCATCTTCAGCAGGATGACATCACGGCGCGGCAAGAAGCAGATGAAGCCGGTAGGCGGCACGATGCCGGTCGGCATGAAGACGCTGACGAGATCGTCCTCACCGCCCGGCCTGACGGCGGCGATCTCTCCGCCACCTTCGCCGGTGACGAACACGATCGACCAGATCCCTTTCGACGGAAACTCGATCAGCCCCACCTTCTGCACGTTCTGCGCCGGGCCGGTGACACTGACGACGGACTCGAAGATCTGTTTCAGGGCGCGGTAAACGTTGCGAACGATCGGCATGTTGTCGAGCGCCATCTCGCCGAACGAGATCAGCGAGCGGCCGAGCAGGTTGGCGGCAAGCGCGCCGATCAATGTCAGCCCAACAATACCGAACAGCAGGCCCATACCTGGCACCGCGAAGGGCAGATACGTCTCCGGCAGGTAGGCGTGCGGAACGAGCGGCTTCACCCACGTGTCGACGTAGTTGATGAACCACCAGATGATGTAGATCGTGATCGTCACCGGCCCGACGATGATCAGGCCCGTCAGGAAGTAGTTGCGCAGCCGTGCGCCGAGGCGCAGGCCGGCTGGGTGATCTTCCTCGGCGAGACGCTTAAGCCCCTCGCTCAATGCAGAGCGGGATTGATTGCCGTTGCCGTTGGGGATGAAGTCGGGGGTGCGTGGTGGGGTCTTCGTCATGCGCGGCATGGTGATGGGCTGGGCCGCCGCCGTCAACCACCCGGCTGGCGGTCGCGACAACGGCAGGCAGGGCATTTGCCGGGCAACTACTGCGTAACGACCTGGCAGTCGTAACCCTGCGGCTTCAACGTGGTGCAGAGCTTCTTGGGCTCGTTGGCATTGGCGTACGGCCCAAGACGCACACGGTAGAAGGTGCCCATGTTGCCGATAACCGCTTCGTCGATCTGGGCTTCGGCGCCACCAAGCTGGCTGGCGTGTGCCGACATCAGGTTCTGGACCAGGCGGTCGGCTTCCTCTCGCGAGCGAACTGACGCGAGCTGCAGGCGGTATTTGCCGCCGGCAGACGAGTTGGCCGCCATCATCTTAGGGGCCGCTGCTTCGGCGGCAGGCGCCCTGTGTTGCGGAGAGGCAGCTGCGACCTCGTAACCGGGTGCACGCTGCGGCTCGGAGGCCGAGACTTGGGCGACCGGTCCTTCGGGCGTGGACGGATTGGCCTTCACCCAGCCGGGGCCGTCAACCGCGCCCCCGGTCGACCCCGTGGCGGCCACCTGCTGGTCACCCGAGCTTTGACCGAACATGTTGGAGAAGAAGCCGCTGATGGAGCTGCCGGCGTTGGCGATCGGCGCCAACATGTCAGAGCTTTGTGACTGCGGCTGTGCTGTCGCCGGGTCGCTTGATTCGGTCAGGCCGCTGACGGGTGTCATCGCAGGACCAGATCCCGGCGCGGGTGACAGCGTCGCGACAGGCGCTGGCGACGACGGCGGCACGTATGCATCGGACTTGCCCGAGGCGGCCACCGCCGGGTGCTCTGGCGCTACAGCTGCCGGGGCACCGGTGGCAGGCATCGGCATTGGTGGTGGTGGTGCGGCGTTGGCATCGGCCTGCCAGACCGGGCGCTCTGCCGGCGGAGTAGCAGGTGCAGCCGCTGGCGGCGCTTTAGCTGCGGTTACCTCGGTTGCGAACGGAGCCGGCGGCGGCGTTGATGCCGGTGGCGCTGGCGGCGGCGCTACGGGCGCTGCTGCGACCGGTGCGGGAGATGGCGCTGCCGGAGTGGCGGCAGGTGCTGCCGCAGCCGGGGCCGCGGCGGTTGCTGCCGGTGACGGCGTGCCAACCGCGTTGGCAATCGGCGGTGCTTGATCGCCGAGGCCGGCTTCACGATAGACCTCGTTGCGCGCGTCCATGGCGGCAGCCCGGTCGGCCTCGCTCAATCCGCCGTTGACCCACACCGCGACGGTCAGATCCGACAAAGCCTGCGCCGGCTTCTTCTGTTTTTTGTAGGACATACCGCGATAATAGTACGCTTGCGCCATCTTCGGCGGCGGCAGGCCGCCGTTGGCCAGTGCGGCCGTCAGAGACTGGATCGCGGGTTCGAACTTGCCGCTGTTGTATGACTTCGTGCCGGTGTCTAATGCCTTGAGCGCGACGTTGGGATCTTTCTTCGCTGCGCCGGCCTGCTCTGCGGGAGCCGGCTTCTTGACCATCTGGGCGTATGCAGCCGTCGCCGGAGCAGCCAACATGGCGCTCAACAGGCATAAGCTCAGTTTCCGGCAACCCGACCGCATCGATCCACCTTAGCTCTTCTCGTTTGAGCCGCGAGTCGCACCCCTACGCCCGCGAAGTGCCAGTCAAAGCAGGTCCAAGAGGCAAATCAAGGGCAGCCCGATCTTCGAGCATTTCGCCTGTGGGCCTGTTACTCAACAGTCACTGACTTGGCGAGATTACGCGGCTGGTCGACGTCCGTGCCCATGATGACAGCCGTGTGGTAAGCGATAAGTTGTGCCGGCACCGCGTAGAGCAGCGGATTGGCAAAATCGTGGGCATCCGGCACCTTGATGTGCGCGGCCAGCTTGCACCCGGCCTTCTCGGGATCCGCGTTGGAGATCAGGATGATCTGGCCGCCGCGGGCTGCGACCTCCTGCAGGTTCGAGATCGACTTATCGAACAGGTCGTCTTCGGGCGCCATGACGATGACGGGAACGTTTTCATCGATCAGGGCGATCGGGCCGTGCTTCAGCTCGCCGGCGGCATAGCCTTCGGCGTGGATGTAGGAGATCTCTTTCAGCTTGAGCGCGCCTTCCAGAGCAAGCGGGTAGTTGATGCCGCGGCCGAGGTACAGCACGTCGCGCGCCTTCGAGAGCGTATGTGCCAGGGCCTCGAACTGGCTTTCGTCGCGCAGCATCGTCGAGATCAGCCTCGGGATCTCGGTGAGCGCGGTGACGAGTTCGCGTTCCTTGGCGGCGTCGATTGTCCCGCGGGCACGGCCGATCGCGATCGACAGGCACGCCAACGCGGCGAGCTGGCAAGTGAACGCCTTCGTCGAGGCGACACCGATCTCAGGACCGGCGAGAGTCGGTAGAACGGCATCGGATTCGCGCGCGATCGTGGACGTACGCACGTTGACGATCGAGGCGATGTGCTGGCCGCCGGCCTTGCAGTAGCGCAGCGTCGCCAGCGTGTCGGCCGTCTCGCCCGACTGGGAGATGAACAGCGCCAGGCCTCCGGGTTGCAGCGGGGCTTCGCGATAACGGAACTCCGAGGCGATATCGATCTCGACTGGGACGCGCGCATAGCGCTCGATCCAGTACTTGCCGACGAGGCCTGCGTAGAAGGCGGTGCCGCAGGCAGAGATCGTCACGCGTTCGACTTTGGCGAGATCGATGCCCAGATCCGGGAAATTGACCGTGCCGGCACCCATGTCGAGGTAGTTCGCCAGCGTGTGGCTGATGACGTCGGGCTGCTCGTGGATTTCCTTGGCCATGAAGTGGCGATGGTTGCCCTTATCGACCAGAAGCGCGCTGGCTACGGACTTGACCTGCGGACGCGTGACGCTTTGGCCGGTGCGATCGAACACGTCGACGCCGGTGCGGCGAAGCACGGCCCAGTCGCCTTCGTCGAGATAGGTGATCGTGTCCGTGAACGGCGCCAGCGCAATGGCATCCGAGCCCATGTACATTTCACCGGTGCCGTGGCCGATCGCCAGCGGGCTTCCCTGCCGGGCCGCGATCATCAGGTCATCGTGGCCGGCGAAGATGATGCCGAGTGCAAACGCGCCCTGCAGCCGGCTCAACGCGGATTGCACCGCGGCGATGGGCTGCTGTCCCTTGTCGAGTTCGTGGGTGATGAGGTGGACGACGGCCTCGGTGTCCGTATCGGATTCGAAGGTGTGGCCAGCCGCGGAGAGTTCCGCCTTCAGGTCGCGATAGTTCTCGATGATGCCATTGTGCACGACCGACACGCGCGGCGTCATGTGCGGATGCGCGTTGCGTTCCGTTGGCCGGCCGTGCGTTGCCCAGCGTGTGTGGCCGATGCCAGCCAAGCCCGACAGCGGCTGCTCGAGCAGGCGGTGCTCCAGGTTGCGCAGCTTGCCCTCGGCACGCCGGCGCTCCAGGTGGCCGTTCTCGACCGTCGCAATACCGGCGCTGTCATAGCCGCGATATTCCAGCCGGCGCAGAGCGTCGACGAGATCCATCGCCACCGGCTTGGAGCCGAGAATGCCAACGATGCCGCACATGTTTGGATGTCCTCGTGGATCAGCTCGAATTCTAGTAGGCTACAGCCGTATGTCGTTCAAATCACAGTATGTATCGCAGTTAACGCAGCATCAGCCGGCCGCCTTCAGTTTGCGCCGCTGCATCATCTGGCGGAACTTTGCGGCCCAGCCGGGGCGTTCATCCTGTGCCGACCGCTCCAGCGCCAGGGCATCGGCGGGAACGTCCTTGGTGATGACGCTGCCGGAGCCGATGTAGGCCCCGTCGCCAATCGTCACCGGCGCCACGAGGGAGGAATTCGAGCCCACGAAGGCCCCCGCCCCGATCGTCGTCTTGTGCTTGAAGAAGCCGTCGTAGTTGCAAAAGATCGTGCCGGCGCCGATGTTGGCACCCGCGCCGATCTCGCTGTCTCCCAGGTAGGCGAGATGATTGGCCTTGGCGCCATCGCCCATCTGCGTCGCCTTCAGTTCCACGAAATTGCCGATGTGCACGTTGGATCCCAGCTTGGCTCCGGGCCGCAGGCGCGCGAACGGGCCGATGCGGGCGTTCGCGCCGACGTGCGCCCCTTCGAGGTAGGAGTTGGCCTTGATCTCCGCACCATCGTCGACGCTGACGCCGGGGCCGAAGAAGACGTTGGGCTCGATGATGACGTCGCGGCCGAGGATCGTGTCGTGGCTGAACCACACCGTCTGGGGGGCAATCAGCGTGGCGCCGTTCTGCATCGCCTGCAGGCGGGCGCGATGCTGATAGATGGCTTCGGCGGCGGCGAGCTGATCGCGCGCGTTGATACCCAGGACTTCGTCTTCCCGGCACGATACCGCGACGGCGCTGAGGCCATCGGTGCGCGCCACCTCAACGATGTCGGTGAGGTAGAACTCGCCCTTGGCGTTGTCGCTGCCGATACGGCCGAGACGATCGAGCAGGCCGTCGCCGCGGAAGGCCATCACGCCTGAATTGCAGAAGCGGATGGCGCGTTCGGTGTCGCTCGCATCTTTCTCTTCGCGAATTGCGAGCAGCTGGCCTTGTGCATCTGTAATCAGACGGCCGTAGCCGGATGGGTCGCGCGCGTCGAAGCCGAGTACGGCGACGCCGGCTCCGCTGTCGAGCGCGTGGAGCAAGCGCGCGATCGTGTCCGGCTCGATGAGCGGCGTGTCGGCGTAGAGAACGATGACGTCGCCCGTGTGGGCTGCGATCGCTTCGCGTGCGGCGAGCACGGCATCGGCCGTGCCGCGCTGGTGCTCCTGGACGTAGACGCTCGCCTCGGGGGCCGCTGCGAGGGTTGCCGCCCGCACGTTGTCCATGCCGGGTCCGGCGACGACCGCGAGACGGCTCTGGCCGGACGACTGGCCTGCCGACTGGGCGAGAGCCAGCACGTGAGCCAGCATCGAGCGGCCGGCGATGGCATGCAGCACCTTGGGCAGCGCTGACTTCATGCGCGTGCCCTTGCCGGCGGCGAGAACGATGGTGAGTAAGTCGCGTTGGGTCATAGGCCTCTTAGCGTCTTTCGTGTGTCGTGCCTCTTATCGGAAAACCGCTCCGCACTTTTCCGGAAGCACTCGTGTTGTGTCGTGCCTCTTATCGGAAAACCGCTCCGCACTTTTCCGGAAGCACTTCTAGCAGCTTTGTATCAACCAGCACGCGGATCGCAGACAGGCCAGATTCCAGTGTGGCTTGTCCGAGGGTGAATTGTGTCAATCCACAGGTCTTCAACCGCCGCAAAGCTGCCTTCGTTGACCCTCTTACGCGACTCAGTCACCGTCCGCCGCAGTCAATACGTCGCATTTTGCCCGTTCGGAACAATGACTTCGCTGAAAATTCTCCCGGGCGGGCGGCTAATTATAGAAGCGAAACAACGGACGGCAGGCAATGGCGCAGCGCCCACCCGAATTCCCCGACGAACCGAACGACGAGCCCGCGGGCGGTACGGCCCGCTACCTCGCGGTCTGGGCCGTGATGGCGTGCACGGCGGCACTTTACCTGGCGGCGGTGTCGATCCGGCCGGCGTTTCTCGACGGCATTTTGCCCTCAGGGGGTGCGACGGCCGAGGCCGCGGCACAGACGGCTGCCGACATTGTCAACATCCGTGACAGCATCGGGCAGTTGCAGACCGACGTGTTGAAGACGCAGACGGATCTTGCCCACCAAAGCGATACGACGCGCACGCTGAGCGAGCGCGTCGCCGCGTTGGAGCAGAAGGGCAGCCCGGCCGAGACCCAGGCCGCGCCGGCTACTGAGCCCCAGCGCACCGGCGCTGTTCAGAACGACAGCGGCTCTGACTTCGATTTTCCGAGCGGAAACCACGCGCCGGTCAAGGCCGCAGAAGCCAAGCCTGCCAAGCAGCCCAAGGTAATCAACGGACCGATCGAGACCGGAAGCGTGGCTGAGGGTGGCGCGGCTGCAGCACCTGCAGCCGCACCGGCCAAGCCCAAGCCGGCAGCCGACAAGGTTGCCGCGTTCAGCGAACCGAAGGTGAAGAAGGCGGTTGGCATCAAGCTGGCGACCGGAGCTTCCGTGGACAATCTGCGCGTCAGCTGGGGCATTCTGTCGGAGCGGCACAGCGCCGAGCTGAAGCCCCTGCAGCCGCGATACTTCAATACCGTCGATGGGAACGGCATCACTTACGAGCTGGTAGCGGGTCCGTTCAAGACGACAGCGGATGCCAAGAAGGTTTGCCAGGCGTTGCAGGCCCAGGCTATCGATTGCCAGGTCAGCACGTTCGGCGGCAACTCGCTCTAGCCTCGTTCCGCTCTTCAGTAAATTCGCGCAACGACTCTAGCTTTCTTGCTCCTCGTGCTTCTGACCGGAAAACCGCTGCACATTTTGTCCGGAAGCACTTAGAGACTTTACCGGGGAGCAAGCCAACGAGGCCGCTACGGATATCCGTAGCGGCCTCGTTTTTATTTAATTCGGCGCTTGCTGCTGAGCCCGTTTGCTTCGGTCAGTAGGAGCCTACAGATCCTGCGCGTTGAAGGTATCGCAGGACTGCATCTGGCCGCTCTCGAAGCCTTGCTTGAACCAGCGCGTGCGCTGCGCCGACGAGCCGTGCGTGAAGGCGTCCGGCACCACGCGGCCCTGGGTCTTGCGCTGGATCATGTCGTCGCCGATCTGGCTGGCGGCATTCAACCCTTCCTCGATGTCGCCATCCTGCAACCGGTTCTTCATTTGGTTGTTCAGGTTCGCCCAGACGCCGGCGAGGCAATCGGCTTGAAGCTCCATGCGGACTTGCAGCGCGTTAGCCTGGCGTTCGTCGCCCGAGCGTTCCTTCAGCTCTTGAACTTTCTCGGCGATACCGAGCTGCAGCTGAACGTGATGCCCCACCTCATGCGCGATGACGTAGGCCTGGGCAAAGTCGCCCGGAGCTTTAAAGCGGCGGCTCAACTCGTCGTAGAAGGCGAGGTCGACGTAGATCTTCTGGTCGATCGGGCAATAAAACGGACCCATCGCCGACTGCCCCACGCCGCAGGCCGTCCGCGTACCGCCCGAGAACAGCACGAGCTGGGGGTTCGTGTACTTTTTGCCGAAGCTCTGGAACACCCGCGACCAGACATCCTCGGTGTCCTTCAGGACGCGCCCGATAAAGACCTTCTGGTCGTCGCCGGACTTCGGGGTGCCAGCCTGCTGCTTGCCGGGGCTGCCAGGCAGGCCGGGAATGTCGTCGGCGGATGGTCGCGATGTGCGTTCGCTGCGCGGCATCTGTGGAACGTTAAAACCACCGCCGTCGCCGCCGATGCCGCCCCGCAGAATGTCGAGCGGGTTGATGCCGAACAACAGCATGATGCCGCCGATGATCAGCAGCGTCGTGAGGCTCATGCCGCCGCCAATGGGGATCTGGATGCCGTTGCCGCCACCGCCGGGGAAGCGGAAGCCGCCGCCGCCCTGGCCGCGGCGATCTTCAACGTTGCTGCTTTCGCTGTCTTGGTCGTCATAGCGCATGTGGCGTATCCGTTGCTTGCCTGCCGGCAGCGAAGCAACTGCTCCGCCGCAGGCCGATGATATGGCGCCATAGTGCACGCCGCACAATGCGAATCAACGGCGAAACGCCCTGCGCGCCGCTGGCGAAGCGCGAGATTTTCCGGGCTTTACCGAGGATCTTTGCCGCGCGAAACGGGGCGGTCGTCGGAAAGCGCCAGCAGGGGCTTTGCAGGCGCATCGGCGGTGATCGCCTTGGTTTTCGGCGGCGCACGCAGCAACGCCTTCACTGCGCGTGATGCAGCTACCGTGCCGTCGTTGGCGTAAGCCTCGTGGTTGCGCTCGATCTCCTTCAGATCGTAGCGATAGTTGACCATCACCCCATGCGCGGCACGCAGCCCCTTTTCCGACGTATCCGCGAGCCAATTGATGCGCTCCAAACGCGCGCCATTGCCCAGATGGAAACGCGCCACCGGATCACCGGGCCGGTTGTCTGCAGACTTGGCGGCGAGAAAATACTGGGCTGCCTGCGCCAGGACGGCCTCCTGCAAGTCTTCATTCGTGTCCGTTGCGCGATGCCAGCGCGGATCGAGCAGCGCGGTCAGCGTCTCGCGATCTTCCGGCGAGATCACGCCGGCCGGATCGGAGGCGATAAGCCGGTCGAGCCAGCGGGCAAAATGCGGCACCGGCGACAACGTTACGAACGTTTTCAGGGACGGGATCTCGCGCGCCAGATCCTCGACCACCTGCTTCAGCAGGAAGTTGCCGAACGAAATGCCGCGCAGCCCCGGCTGACAGTTCGAGATGGAATAGAAGACCGCGGTCGTGGGCGCTTCACCGGGCTGCAGCTTGCGGTCACCCTTGAGCAGTGGCGCGATGGCGGCGGGCACCTCCGTCGTCAACGCAACTTCGACGAAGATGAGCGGGTCGTCGATCAGCGAGGGATGAAAGAAGGCAAAGCAGCGCCGGTCGACCGGATCGAGGCGACGGCGCAGGTCGTCCCAGCCGCTGATTTCGTGCACGGCCTCGTAGGCGATGATCTTTTCCAGGATCGAGGCTGGTGTTTGCCAGTCGATGCGGCGCAACACCAGGAAGCCGCGGTTAAACCAGGACTGAAACAGGTGGCGCAGATCTGCGTCGACGCCGGTCAGGTTCAGGTCGGGCCGTGGCTGTTCGTTCAACAGGTCGTTGCGCATGGCCACGATCTGCGCCGTCGCGCCCGGAGCAAGATTGAGTCGCCGGAACAGTTCCTGGCGCTTGCCCTCCACGGCCGACCGCAGCTTGCCCAGCGCCTCATTGCCGGGCTCGGCGAGATAGGCCCGCGACGCGGCGGCCACGTCTCCCGCGTCCGGCTGCATGGTTTCGGAAAGGTAACGGAAGAACGCCGTCCGCTCTTCCGGCGCCAGCACGCGATAGCGATCGAGAAGTGCGCGCGCGATGGCCACGCCTGAGGCTTCGCCGCGGCCTGAAATCAGCGCGCGCGCCAGTTCCTGCACATCGTCGCGCTCGTTCGGGCCAAACAGGCTCTTGGGCAGCAGCGCGCGCCCCTGCTCGGCGACCGTCGTCAGCAGTTCCTGAAAGAAGGAGACGTTCACAGTTCTTAGATCCTTCGCGCTGGAGGTAACCGATTTCACCATAAGCACCGGCGCTCAACAATGAATGCGGCGAATGGCTTTCGGGTTCGTTGCCTGCTCCATGAATGGCGGTGTCAAAAAATTCAGCAAACAAGCGGCGCGCTTTGAGGCGGATTGCTCAGTCGCTGCGGCTTGGCAGTGGCAACCCTGCGGTGGTAAATCGAACTCAGCCATCCAAACCCGGGATATTCGTATGCTGCCGCCCTTCCTGCCGTTCACGAAGCGACCGCTCAGACGCAAGGCAGTCAAGCGCGCAGCACCAGCAGCACTGCTTCGCGAACTGATTGCCGTCGAAGCCTACTCGATCAAGGGCGAGCGCCTCAGCCTCAAGCCCAGCCGCCTGCCGGCCAACGGCCGCCTCCGGGTGCTCGACCGGGGCTAGTGCCATCTAACGGGGCTTTAACTCCAAGCGTTCACAATACAGTGCGCACCAGGAGTTGAGGATGACCAGCATAGCCCGGACGCTGCCCGCATTCGGCAAACGAGGAAATGGCGTGCCTCAGAAGAGCCGGATCGTTGCGTCCGTGCCCGTGACGAAGCGCAGCGCGCCGCTAGCCAAGGCTCCCGCGAAAAAACGAACGACGGCCCCCTCCCGGGTGAGGGCGGCCCCTGCAGCGGTGTTCCGGGCCTGCGCGGCCGCCTTCAACGCCGCGTTCGCAAGTCTCCGTGTTGCAGCTTCCGTCTCGCGTCAGAACGCACTATCGGCGCTCGCGGGCTTTCGCAGGGCCAGAGCCGACGCCAAGCCTCAGGCCCAGACCGCGATGTTGAATGACGCGCTAGCGGTTGAGCGGAATTCCATGCGGCACGGGTCCGGTGCCGGGCCGGCGCCGAGCTTCAACGGGACCGTGCCGGCAGTCAAAGGCCGCAACACGGATCTTCTTCCTACGCTGCCCGAATTCGACTTCGCCGCGGAACTCGTTGCACCCGATCCTGTGCCACAGGCTGAGGCCGTGGCATTCGCTGAAACCTTCAGCGCACCGGCCCCCCACAAGATCTGAGTTGCCGCGCACATCAATTCTGCGTCGCCGGCACGCCATCAACAGTTACCCGCGCGTGACGGCACCGTTAGCGGATTGCTCCGCATGCGCAGGGGCGTAGGTCAAACTTTTTCGTACCGGCTGAGCGGCCGGAGGCGATTCGATACGCATGCACAAGCGGCAAATTTTGAGTCTGTTGAAACCGTGGAGAGAGGTCGATGTTGGCGTGAGTGGCGCCGTCGTGGCCTAGTTCGCGCCGCCACGTGCGGCTAGCTTCCTGCGCATGGCACAGACAGCACTTACCACGACCGACCGGCTGCGTTCAGCGGCGACCACCGACGAGCCGCTGAACTTCCGGCAGGCGCCGCATAACATCGAGGCGGAGCAGGCCTTGTTGGGCGCGATTCTCGTCAACAACGAGTCGCACGACCGCGTGTCGTCGTTTCTGGAGGTCGGACACTTTTTCGATCCGTTGCACGGCGAAATCTTCGACACGCTGAGCAAGCTGATCCACGCCGGCAAGCAGGCTACACCGATCACGCTGAAGACGTTCTTCGAGAACGCCGAGCCCATCGATGCGGACCTGACGGTTCCCCAGTACCTCGGCCGTCTCGCCGCAAGCGCCACCACGATCATCAACGCTGAACAGTATGGCCGCACGGTTTACGATCTGGCGGTCCGCCGCAACTTGATCGTCATCGGCGAAGATCTGGTCAACGGCGCTTACGACAGCCCGGTCGACTATCCGCCGGAGCAGCAGATCCAAGAGGCGGAAGGCCGTCTGTATGAACTTGCCGAGCAAGGCAAGTACGGCCAAGGCTTCCTCAATTTCGGACAGGCCCTGACTCACGCCATCGACATGGCGTCGAGCGCCTTTCAACGCGCAGGCGGCCTCTCCGGCCTGTCGACTGGCCTCGTTGATCTCGATAACCGCATGGGCGGCCTGCAATCGTCGGACTTGATCGTACTTGCCGGGCGCCCGTCGATGGGCAAGACCGCGCTGGCAACCAACATCGCCTACAACGTCGCCAAGAACTTCAAGAGCGAGATGCAGTCCGACGGCACGGAGAAGGTGCTGGACGGAGCCATCGTCGGCTTCTTCTCACTCGAAATGTCGGCCGAACAGCTGGCCACCCGTATTCTGTCCGAGCAGGCCGAGATCTCGTCGGAGAAGATCCGCCGCGGCATGATCAACGAGGACGAGTTCCGCAAGCTCGTCGAAGTCTCCCAGGAGATGAGCCGCATCCCCCTCTACATCGACCAGACGGGCGGCATCACGGTGGCACAGCTCTCGGCGCGGGCCCGCAAGCTGAAGCGGCAAAAGGGCCTGGGCTTGCTGATCGTCGACTATTTGCAGCTGTTATCGGGCACCGGCCGCTCGGGCGAGAACCGGGTGCAGGAAATCACGCAGATCACCACCGGCCTCAAGGCGCTCGCCAAGGAACTGGCCGTGCCGATCATCGCGCTGTCGCAGCTGTCGCGTCAGGTCGAACAGCGCGAAGACAAGCGGCCGCAGCTTTCGGACCTGCGTGAATCAGGCTCGATCGAGCAGGACGCCGACGTCGTCATGTTCGTTTTCCGTGAGGAATATTACGTAGAGCGTAGTAAGCCTTCGGAAACAAAGGTCGAAGAGTTACTGCAATGGCAGCAGCAGATGATGGCGGTTCACGGCAAGGGCGAGGTGATCATCGGCAAGCAGCGCCATGGTCCCACGGGAACGGTGCAGCTGTCGTTCGAGGCGCAGTTCACCCGCTTCGGCAACCTCGCCAAGGAATTCCACCTGCCCGAACGCATGGGCGATTGATTTTGCCATTTGAACCAGGGGTCAGACCTCGGTCTGACCCGTTGCTCGACAAGGTGATCCCATTTCGCAGTGCGCGTGGCCCGAGGTCAGACCGAGGTCTGACCCCGAAATTCGGGGCTCGGCAAGGTGTGCTGGCATGAGTGCCGTTCCACCTTCGGCGACGGGGATCGTCACGATTGATCTTCGGGCGATCCAGGAGAACTGGCGGGCGCTGGCAGAGCGCGTGCGGCCGGCGGAGTGCGGGGCCGTCGTCAAGGCCGACGCGTACGGGCTCGGTGCGGAACGGGTCATCCCGGCGCTGGCGGCTGCGGGATGCCGCAGCTTCTTCGTGGCGACACCTCAGGAGGCGGCGCAGGCAATGCGGCTGGCCGCTGCGCCCACCATCTACGTGCTGGATGGGTTGCTGCCGGGGGCGGGTGACGCGCTCATCGATGCCGCGGCGATTCCTGTGCTGTCCGATATCGGCGCCGTGCGGGAGTGGGCGGCGCTGGCGGCCCGGAGAGACGTCCGATTGCCCGCGGCCCTGCAGCTCGACAGCGGATTGAACCGCCTTGGGCTCAGCGAAGCCGACGTCATGACCCTGGCTGCCGATGCGGAGCTGTTTGCGTGGCTCGATCTCAAGCTGGTGATGAGCCATCTGGCCTGCGCCGACGATCCCGACGACGCAAAGAATGCCGCACAGCTCGGCGCCTTCCGCCAACTGGCGGCGCGCCTGCTTCCCGCGCCGCTGAGCCTTGCCGCATCGGATGGGCTGATGCTCGGGCCCGATTTCCATTTCGATCTCGTACGGCCGGGATATGCCCTTTACGGCGGGCAGGCCTTCAAGGGTGGAGCGACGCCGGTCAGGCCCGTGGTGCGCGTCGAAGCGCGCGTGCTGCAGGTGCGCGACGTGGGCGATGGCGAGACGGTGGGCTATTCGGCGACGTTCAGCGCCAAGGGCCCGCGCCGCATCGCGACGATCGCGGCTGGATATGCCGACGGCCTGTTCCGGCATCTCAGCGCGGGTGACCGGGAAACCGGGGGGAGCGTTTCGATCAACGGGCATCTGGCGCCAATCGCCGGCCGGGTGTCGATGGATCTGATCACAGTCGACGTCACGGACGTGCCCGGTACGCCTCCGCAACGTGGCGACCTCGTCTGCGTCATCGGCGACGGACTGCCAATTGAAGCTGTCGGCGCGGCCGCGGGCACGATCGGCTACGAAGTCCTGACGAGCCTGGGCCGCCGCTTCCACCGCATCTATCTCGACGGAGACGCTTGAGATGGCGCGTGCCTCCAAAGCCGGAAATTTCGTCTGCCAGGCCTGCGGCGCCGTCTCGACGCGGTGGGCCGGCAAGTGCACGACGTGCGGCGAGTGGAACACAATCGCGGAGGAAACCGATGCGGGCCCGGCCCCAGGCTCCGGCATCACGCGAGCCACAAAGGGCCGCGCGGTCGCGTTGGAGACGCTGCAAGGCGGAGCTGCGGAAGCGCC
Organism: Hyphomicrobiaceae bacterium; assembly: GCA_030655135.1. GTDB lineage: Bacteria > Pseudomonadota > Alphaproteobacteria > Rhizobiales > Hyphomicrobiaceae > JAKAXS01. Next base: position 391,046 of record JAURWC010000042.1, read on the forward strand.
GCGCTTTTCGTCGGGCATCGCCGAACTCGATCGTGTCACCGGCGGCGGCATCGTGCCAGGCTCAGCCCTGCTGATCGGCGGCGAACCGGGAATCGGCAAATCGACGCTGCTGTTGCAACTGACCGCCCTGCTCGCCAGAGCCGGACGCCGCACGATCTATTTCTCCGGAGAGGAAGCCTCGGCGCAGGTGCGGCTGCGGGCCGAGCGGCTTGGCCTTGCCGATGCGCCCGTCTCGCTGGCGGCTGAAACCAACCTTGCCAACATCCTCGAGACGCTGTCGGACGGCAAGCGCGCCGATCTGATCGTCATCGATTCCATCCAGACGCTCTGGTCCGACGCGCTCGATGCGGCGCCGGGCACCGTCAGCCAGGTGCGCGCGGCGACGCAATCGCTGATCCGCTACGCCAAGACGGAAGGCGTCGCGTTGCTGCTGGTCGGCCACGTCACCAAGGAAGGCCAGATCGCCGGCCCCAAGGTGATCGAGCACATGGTGGATACCGTCCTGTCGTTCGAGGGCGATCGCGGCCACACGTTCCGCATCCTGCGGGCGACCAAGAACCGCTTCGGCGCTACCGACGAGATCGGCGTGTTCGAGATGGGCGCGCAGGGGCTGACCGAGGTGGCCAACCCGTCAGAGCTGTTCCTCGGCGACCGGCACTCGACGGCCCCCGGCAGCGCGGTGTTTGCCGGAATTGAAGGCACGCGCCCATTGCTGGTCGAAATCCAGGCGCTGGTGGCGCCCTCCAACCTTGGGCAACCGCGGCGTGCCGTCGTCGGCTGGGATTCCAATCGCCTGTCGATGCTGATTGCCGTGCTGGCGGCCCGCTGCGGCGTGTCGCTGGCCAACCACGACGTCTATTTGAACGTCGCCGGCGGCTTCAAGATCGTGGAACCGGCCGCAGACCTGGCGGCGGCCGCCGCCCTGCTCTCTTCGTTCAGCAACGTGGCGCTGCCGCACGACCGGGCCTATTTCGGCGAGATATCGCTGTCGGGTGCCGTTCGCCCAAGCGCGCATACGGCTTTGCGCCTGAAAGAAGCCCAAAAGCTGGGCTTTTCCCATGCGGTTCTTCCGGCCGTGGGCGACGCAGGAGGCGGCAAGGGCAAGCTCGGCCTCACCCGCGTCAGCCACCTCAAGGAGCTTGCGGACGGCATTGGCCCGTGCGACTGAGGGGCCGGGGAAGGTTTATTGCTGCGGCGTCGCAGCCTGAAATCGAAGACGGGGACTAGCGATCATGATCGGGCCATTGAGCTACCTTGACATCGGCCTCCTCGCGGTAGCCTTCATCTCCGGCATTCTGGCCATGTACCGTGGTTTCACGCGGGAACTGCTGTCGATCATTTCCTGGGCCGTCGCCGGCGCGGCAGTGCTCTATTTCGTGCTGTTCCACAAGAAGTTCGCCGAGGATATGGCCGCCCAAACCGGCACTCAGGTACCGATCGCGCAGATCGCCATCGGCGCCGTCATCTTCCTGATCGTGCTGATCATCGTCCACCTCATCACGGCGCGCATCTCGGACGCCATCCTCGACAGCCGCGTCGGCATGGTCGACCGGGTGTTCGGGCTGATCTTCGGCGTGCTCCGCGGGTTCCTTCTGGTCGTAATTCCCTATATGTTCTACCTGCACTTCATTCCGGACGAGACCAAGCACTTCGACTGGGTTCGCAATTCGCAATCGTTGCCGTATCTCAAGTCGACGGGGCTGAGCCTGCAGTCGGTTCTCGTCAACTACCTGCCGTCGTCGTTGACCGACCCGGAAACGCCACCGGCCGCACCCACCGGAGAGCAACAGGGCTGATCAATTGCCGATCCGCGGCAATCTCGCGCTGGATTTGTCATCTGGTTATCATATATGTGACACGCTGCTGGCGGCGGTTGTGCTGAAGGTGTAAGCCAAGCCGCTACCAACGTATTGTTTTGACGGGCGAACGGGTGCTTGAGCGGGAGGCAACCATGACGCACGGTCTCGATCACGACATGTCAGTCCAAAAGCCGTCAGTGCAAGACGCGGATAGCGCGGACCTTGCAGCGGGCGACTATGGTTATTCGCGCTACGGCGATGATCGCCTGCGCGAAGAGTGCGGCGTCTTCGGCGTATTCGATCACCCCGATGCGGCCGCCCTGACGGCGCTCGGCCTGCACGCCCTTCAGCATCGCGGACAGGAAGCTTGCGGCATCGTCGCGTTCGACGGCAAGCAGTTCAATTCGGAGCGGCGGCATGGCCTCGTCGGCGACAACTTCAATAACGCCAGCGTCATTCAGCGCCTCACCGGCCGGATGGCCGTCGGCCATAACCGCTATTCCACAACCGGTGGCACTGCGCTGCGCAACATCCAGCCGCTGTTCGCCGATCTCGACACTGGCGGCTTCGCGCTCGCCCACAACGGCAACCTCACCAACGCACTGACGCTGCGCCGCGAGTTGATCTCGTCGGGTGCCATCTGTCAGTCGACATCCGACACCGAAGTCATCCTGCACCTGCTGGCGCGCTCCAAGAAGCGCCGCATCGTGGAACGCTTCGTTGAAGCGCTGCGCCAGATCGAGGGTGCTTATGCGCTTGTCTGCCTCACTAATGAAATGATGATCGGCGCGCGCGATCCGATCGGTATCCGGCCCTTGATGCTCGGCCGGCTCGGCAAATCTTACGTGCTGGCCTCCGAAACATGTGCGCTCGACATGGTCGGCGCTGAGTTCGTGCGCGAAATCGAGAACGGCGAAGTCGTCGTCATTACCGATGCGGGTATCGAGAGCCACCGGCCATTCCCGCAGCGTGCGGCGCGGCCTTGCATCTTCGAGTACATCTACTTCGCCCGGCCCGACAGCGTCATCGGCGGCCGGTCTGTTTATGACATCCGCAAGCAGATGGGCATCCAGCTCGCGAAAGAGGCGCCGATCGAGATCGACGTCGTCGTGCCCGTGCCCGACAGCGGCGTCCCGGCTGCCATCGGCTACTCGCAGCAGTCCGGCGCGCCATTCGAACTGGGCATCATCCGCAATCACTACGTCGGGCGCACCTTCATCGAGCCGGAGCAGCGCATCCGCCAGCTCGGTGTGAAGCTCAAGCACTCCGCCAACGCTGGCGTCATTCGCGGCAAGCGCATCGTGCTGATCGACGACAGCATCGTGCGCGGCACCACGTCCAAGAAGATCGTGCAGATGATGTTCGAAGCCGGCGCCAAGGAAGTGCACATGCGGATCGCCTCGCCGCCGATCACGCATTCCGACTACTACGGCATCGACACGCCGAGCCGCCATGACCTGCTTGCGGCGAACATGGATCTCGAAGGCATGCGCAAGTTCATGGGCGCCGACAGCCTGGCGTTCATGTCCGTCGACGGCATCTACCGCGCCGTCGGCTACGAAGCACGCGACCCCAACAACCCGCAGTTTACGGACCACTGCTTCACCGGCGAATATCCGACCGAGCTGACAGATCACAACGGCGGCGCACCCTCCAAGCAGTTGTCGTTGCTGGCGGAAGTCGGCTAACGACCGCATCGCCCGTCGCGCCGGGACCGTGTGAGCCGCATTTTCTGGAAACCACAGCAGGCGTGCAGACTTGCTCTGCACCGCAGACGTGCGCTAGCTGATGCTTCAGGGCCAGCGACGACGTGGGACAACCGACTTCATGAGTAAAACCAAGCGCCTTCAGGGCCGCCTCGCCTTTGTCAGTGGCGCCTCGCGCGGCCTGGGACGGGCCACGGCCCTCGCATTGGCCCGCGAAGGTGCTCACATCATCGTCACCGCCCGGACCAGCGGGGCTTTGGAAGAGCTGGACGATGAGATCCGCGCTGCCGGCGGCGCCGCCACGTTGCTGGCGCTTGACCTGCGCAAATCCGACCGGCTGGACCAGCTGGGGCCAACGATCTTTCAACGCTGGGACAAGCTCGACGTTCTCGTTGCCAATGCCGGCATTCTTGGTCCGCTGTCGCCGCTGCCGCACGTGACGGCTGACGCATGGACGAGCGTGATCGAAACGAACCTTTCGGCCAACTGGCGTCTCATTCGCACCTTCGATCCGTTGCTGCAGCGGGCGAAAGCTGCACGCGTGGTGTTCGTGTCGTCCAGTGCTGCGACGGCGAAGAATGCCTACTGGGGACCTTACGCCGTTTCCAAGGCGGGCCTTGAGGCGTTGGCCAAAACCTATGCCCACGAGAATGCGAACACGCCGGTGAACGTCAACATCGTCGATCCTGGCCCGATGGCGACGGCGATGCGTGCCAAGGCTTTTCCGGGCGAGGATCCCAAGACGATCCCCACGCCTGCCGACGTCGCCCAGCTCGTGCTGGAGCTTTGCCTGCCGTCCGAAAAGCGCAATGGCGACATTGTGCGCTATCGCGAGTGGAGCAAGGCAAAGGACGCAGCGGCCGCAACCGCCGAGGCCGAGAGCTAGTTCCGCCGTAGGCTAGAACTCAACGATCATGCCGTCGTAGGCGGGCTCAATATGGGCGGGCAGATCGCGGCGAAGGGCGGCGTAATCGAGTTCAGCCGTCATGTGGGTGAGGATGGCGCGCTTGGGACGCAGCCGGTCGATCCACTCGAGAGCGCGCTTCAAATGGAAATGGCTGGGGTGCGGCTGGGGACGCAGCGCGTCGACGATCCAGACGTCGAGACCCTGCAGCAGCGCGATCGTTTCTTCCGGCATGTCGCTGATGTCCGGCGAGTAGGCGAGATTGCCAAAGCGGAAGCCAAGCGAGGGAATGTCGCCGTGCTGCTGCAGCAGCGGCAGCGCGCGCAGCGGGCCACCGGGTCCGGAAATCTGCACCTCCTGACCCGGTTTCAGTTCGAATGACTTCAGGATCGGCGAATAGCTCGAGCCCGGTGGCGTTTCGAAACAATACTTGAAGCGCGGCACGAGGCTCGCGTACGTGGGTTCGTCGAGATAGACGTCAATGCGGCGCTTCATGGCGTAGGCCACCATGCGCAGATCGTCGATGCCGTGGGTATGGTCGGCGTGATCGTGGGTGTAGAGCACGCCGTCCAACGCCTCGACGCGTGCGCTCAGCAGCTGTTCCCGCAAGTCCGGAGACGTGTCAACGAGCACGCTGGTGCGCCCGTCGCGGCCGGTACGCTCGACGAGAACGGAACAGCGGCGGCGGCGGTTCTTCGGCTCGGCGGGATCACACGCGCCCCAGGTGGGCCCGAGGCGCGGCACGCCGCCGGAGGATCCGCAGCCCAGGATGATCAACCGGTGGCTCATGCCGCTGTCGATCCCGCAACCACGCTCGCAGCTGCTCGCGGCGCCTTGGTGAAAAGACGAAAGAAGTTGTCCGTCGTGGCCGCCGCAAACGCGTCAGTGGAAATACCTCGCGCCTTGGCGAGCGCTGCGGCCGTGTGTGCCACGTACGCGGGCTCGTTCGTTTTGCCGCGATAGGGCTCCGGCGCAAGGTAGGGCGCATCCGTCTCGACAAGAATGCGATCGAGCGGCACTGCGTTCGCAACGGCGCGCAGCTCCTCGGACTTCTTGAAGCTGACGACACCCGAGAAGGACACATAGAGCCCCAGGTCGACGGCGCGCAGCGCGAGGTCGCGCCCGCCGGTGAAGCAATGCAGGAGGGCTGGAAACGCACCCTTGGCATGCTCGTCTTCGAGGATAGCGATCGTGTCGGCGTCGGCGTCGCGGGTGTGGATCTCCAGCGGCAAGCCGGTGATGCGCGCGGCCGCGATGTGGTTGCGGAAGCCTTCTGCCTGCGCGCCCGGTGTCGCGTGCTGGTAGTGGTAATCCAGGCCCGCCTCGCCGATCGAGACGACCTTGGGGTGCTTGGAAAGGCGCACGATCTCATCGACCGGGATGTCGAGTTCCTCGTGGGCGTTGTGGGGATGCGTTCCGACGGAGCAATAGATATTGGGGAAGCGCTCCGCCACGGCGCGCACCTGATCAAAGCGGCGGATGCGCGTCGATATCGTGACCATCATGCCGACGCCTGCGGCGCCCGCGCGCGCAACGATGCCATCGAGGTCGTCGGCAAATTGCGGAAAGTCCAAGTGGCAGTGGTGGTCGACAAGCATAGGTCTCAGTCCGTGACGCGCCAGCTTCGCGGACGCCATAGCTCAGATCAACGAGCAGCACCAGTTGGTCAAGCGCAGCAGCGGGCTGGTGCAGTCGGGCCGCCCGATTAATCCGATTCCGCCGTGTTATTGTTAATACTCAAGCGCACTTTGTGGAACAAAGATGCGTGTGGCTCCGTTCTGTGAAAACCGGCTTTCGGAGATCCAAGCATGCCCCTGACAACAATCCTGATCATCATCCTCATCCTCGCCTTGCTGGGCGCTCTACCTAATTGGCCGCATAGCCGGAACTGGGGTTATGGCCCGTCGGGGCTCGTTGGTACGATCCTCATCATCCTGCTCATTCTGGCGCTGCTCGGCCGCGTTTAGCATCTCATGTTTCGGACCGAAGAGCCGCCGGCAGTCTGCCGGCGGTTTTTTCTTGCCACGTCCCAAGTCCGCAAAAAAAATGCGCCGGTGCTTTCACACCGGCGCGATCTGCTAACTCGAGACAACTAGTATTTTTTCACGCCGCCTTCTGGCTTGGCAGTATTCTTCTTGGCGTCCTCGGCATTGAACGTGGATGAGCCGCTATCGCCCGAGCTTGCACCGCTCGATGAATCCGACTTGCCCGGCGCTGCCGGTGTGGCCTCGTCCATGGCCTTCTGCGGCGGATGCAGTTTGTCGGTGCCGCCCGGGTTCTTCATCTCAGGCACGGCCTGCTCTGACGCATTGTTGGCAGCTTTGTTCTGATCAGGCGTTTGGGCCAACGCCAGCGCTGGAAAAGCAAGCGCTGCAGTGAGACCAACGAGAACGCGTTTCATGTTTTCCTCCTGTCATTCGCATCACGTGCTCTTGCACGGGGCTCGCGTTCGAGCCTCTGCATCAAAAACGTGCCAGGTCTGCTTGGGTTCGCATGGCTCACGCTCGCTCGCAACATCGTGAGGATGCTCCAGACATGAAAAACGCCGGTGCTGGAGGGCACCGGCGCGTGGCATGTCGATAGAGATCTAGCGAGCGTTACTTCTGCGTAGTTGCGCCGCTTGAACCCTTGGTCTCGCCGCTGGCAGCACCGCCCTTAGCGTCGTCGGCATTCCAAGTCTTTGCCTCACCGGTCTCGCCAGAGCTCTGCCCCGACGATGCATCGGACTTCTTCTCCGTCGGCGTGGCCTGGTCCATTGCCTTCTGCGGGGGATGCAGCTTGTCGGTACCGCCAGGATTCTTCATTTCGGGCGTCGCAGAATCCATTGCCTTCTCCGGCGGATGGTTCTTGTCGGGAGCCTGTGCGATGGCGAGCGCAGGGATCGAAGCGGCTGCCACAAGGCCGATTAGAATGCGTTTCATGAATTTCCTCCATTTATTGTTGTTAGCTTGCAGAACGCTTTAGAAAGTGTTCGAGGCCGGTCCATCAACCCTGCCTGATCGTGCTGGATGAACGCAGCATCCGCGAATTTGGTTCACTTCTCGCAGCGCACTGACGATCTCGTGCGCGCGAACGGCCTTGCGCGATTGCGTCGCCCCTCATGATTATTCGTTATTTTATAACATGATAGCGAAGCCGCCCGGTGCAGCTTGGTCTTTTCATGATAACTCCCTCATATTACTTCTCATAAAGCTCTCATCATGTTATCGATACCTGACTAAGAAGCGCACGGATCTACTTGCGCCGTTGGTGAGGGACGCCTGCCATGCTGAGGCACATCAGCTTGATCGTTCTGCTGGCGTTGGGCGCTTGCGATGAGCCCCATTCGGAAGCGCGCGATGTTGCCGAGGCCAGCAACTTCAAACCGGTTTCAGTGGAGTTGCAGCCTGCCGAGGCCGCGCGCAAGATCGACGGCATCGCGACGCTCGTCAGCCCGGAGAGCCTGGCTCAACTCAACGCCGACTTGCGCGCCGCAGAGATTGCCGCAAACTTCAGCGCCCGAGCGTTTGCGCGCTACAAAGAGACGAAGACGCTACCCGAGCATTCGATCGACAATGCCGAGCGGCAGGCGTCGACAGACTCCACGCAGGTCGCCTTGCTGAAATTGAAGCTGCGCAACACATGGGGCGACAAGGCACCATTTGTCGCCTCCGGCCCGCGCCAGCAGATCGTCGACGAGTTGAGTTCAGGAAGCACTACCCTCGTCCGCTTTGATTTCCCGCGCTCGGTCGAAACCGATCTTACTAACGTTTCCGTACAGCCCTTGAGTGGCGGAGCAGGCTCGCAGGTTTCCGCGATCTGGGCCGCACCCTCCGGCAGTCTGGCGATGCCCGGCTCGTCGTTCTTCGGGCTGATGCCGGCAGGGCCCGGGCTGCGTCCTGGAGACCGGGCGCGGGTCACGGCTGAAGGCGAAGCGGCTAGTGCCGGCGTCATCATCCCGGCTTCCGCAGTCGTCGTCTATGCCGGCTCCTCGTGGTGCTACGTTGAGACCAAGCCCGACACGTTCGAGCGCAAGCTCGTCGCCCTCACCGAGCCGGTACCCGACGGCTACCTGGTCAAAGATTTCGAGCCGGGCACCAAGGTCGTCGCCCAGGGCGCCTCCGTGTTGTTGTCACGCGAAGCCGAACCGGTGGGCGGCGACGACGACGATGACGGGCCTGTTCCTGCCAAGGCCAAATCCAAGCCGAACGAGATGCCGGTCGCCAGTTCCGGTGCAGCCAATCCCGATCCGGACTAGGCGAGCCACCGGCGATGGACACTCTCATCCGATGGTCGATCCGCTACCGCGTCGTCGTTGCCGTGCTATCGCTGGCGTGGCTGATCGGCGGCATCATCTATGCGTTCACCGTGCCGCTGGATGTGTTTCCTGAATTCGTGCCGCCGCAGGTGACGATCCAGACTGAGGCGGCGGGCTTTGCGCCGGAGCATGTCGAGCAGATCATCACGCGGCCGATCGAAGCTGCCGTCAACGGGGCGCCCGGCGTCGCTTCGATCCGATCCGAAAGCGTGTATGGCCTGTCCGTCATCCTGCTCACGTTCGATGAGGACGTGGATCCCATCACGACGCGACAAGGCATAGCCGAACGCCTGCAGACGCTCGCGGGCACCTTGCCGATCGGCGTTGCGCAACCAAAGCTGACGCCTCTGACCTCGAGTACGATGGACGTTCTCAAGTTCGGGCTGACATCCGACACGGTCGATCCCTATACGCTGCGCGACATCGCCGACTGGACGTTGATGCCGCAACTGCTGTCGCTACCGGGCATTGCGCGCGTGACAGTCTATGGCGGCGCCATCCGCCAGGTTCAGATCCAGCCCGACCTCGACCGGCTGGCCGGCCTTGGCCTCACCGTTGCAGACGTCGCGACCGCGGGCCGCGAGGCGCTGGCCCTGCGCGGGGCCGGCACGATCGACACCAGCGCCCAGCGCATCACCATCGATGCGCCCCCGCCCGCGCCCGATCCGCAAGCGCTGTCGCAGGCGCTCGTCACCATTCAGGACAACGTGCCGATCCGCATCGGCGAGGTGGCAACGGTTGCCATCGGCCCGGCCGTCCCAATTGGCGACGCGACGATCATGGGCCGCCCGGGTGTCCTGGTGACGATCTCAAGCCAGTTCGGCGCCAACACGCTGAAGGCGACGCAAGCCGTCGAGGCGGCACTGGATGAGCTGGGCCCCACGCTCGCCAAGCGCGGCATCTCCATCACAATGCTGCATCGCCCGGCCTCGTTCATCGAGCGCGCGCTCAGCAACCTGGAACGGGCGTTGGCGCTCGGTTCCGCGCTGATCCTGTTTGTGCTTTACGCGTTCCTGCGCAGCTGGCGCGCGGCGCTGATTTCGTTCCTGGCGATCCCGCTGTCGCTGCTGGGCGCAGTCGTTGCGCTGGCCTACTTTGGCGAAACCCTCAATACGATGACGCTGGGGGGCTTCGCACTGGCGCTTGGCGTGCTCGTCGACGATGCTATCATCGACATCGAAAACATCATGCGGCGGTTGCGGCTCGCGGACGCGAGCGGGGCGGCGGACGATCTCGCAACGATCGAGGATGCCTCGATCGAGATTCGCGGCTCCATGCTTTATGGCACGCTGGCGGTGATCTTTATCTTCCTGCCGGTGCTCTATGCCGGCGGGGTCCAGGGCCGCTTCATCGGCCCGATGGCGCTGACGTTCATCATCGCCGTGCTCGTCTCCATGCTCGTCGCTTTGACGGTGACGCCGGCGCTTTGCGCGCTGCTGCTGACGGGCAAAGACACGCGCGAGACGCCGCACATCCTGGACAAGCTGAAGGCCATGCAGGGCTGGTGCCTCGACGCCGTTCGCAAGAGCTGGTGGTGGACCGTCGGCGCGTTGGCCGCCGCCGCGGCAGCTGCGCTCGCGGTCGTGCCCTTCCTACACAGCGAACTCATTCCCCAGTTCCGCGAGGGCCACTTCGTCATCCAGATGTCGGCCGTTGCCGAGGGCACGTCCGTGGCCGATATCATGGCGACCGGCACGCGCATTACGAAAGAGCTACTGAAGCTGCCGTTCATCAAGGTCGTCGGCCACCAGATCGGCCGGGCCGATTCTGGCGAAGATACCTGGAGCCCGGACAAGAGCGAATTCCATGTCGAGCTGACGGCCTCGCACGATGAGACTGAGACGGAAGCCCAGGACATGATCCGCGAAGTCCTCGAGAAGTTTCCCGAAGTCCAAACCGAGACGATGACATTTCTCGGTGACCGCATCAGCGAAAGCCTCAGTGGCGAGACGGCGCAGGTCGTCATCAATTTGCACGGACCCAATCTGGAAACGTTGGAGACGTCAGCGGAGGACATCGAGAAGGCCATCAGCGGCATTCCCGGCGTCGCAGACTTACGCATCCCGAAGACCGCCAAGGTGCCGACGCTGTCGATCCGCCTCGATCCGGCGGCCCTCACGCGCTACGGCCTCACCGCGCAGGACACCCTGGATACGGTGCAGACCGCGTTTGCAGGAACCACGATCGCGCAGACGTACGCTGGCGCGCAGACGGTCGACGTCGTTGTGATCCTCAAGGCGGGCGACCGCGGCCGCATCGAGCAGCTCAATAACCTGCTGATCAGCAATGCCAGAACGCGTGTGCTGCTGAGCAACGTCGCCACGATCTCGCTGACCGAGGGCCGCTCCAACATCCGGCACGAGGGCGCGCTGCGCCGGGTCAACATCAACTTCAACGGCGCGGAAGGCTATTCGCTGCGCAACGTCGTCAACGAAGCCAAGGAGCGTATTGCGGCGCTGAAGCTGCCCGCCGACGTCTACGTGTCCTACGCCGGGCAAGCCGAGGCCGAACGGGCCGGGCAGATCCGGCTTGGATCATTGACCGCTCTGAGCATCCTGCTCATCGTTGCCGCGCTGACACTGGCCTTCAAGCGCAAGTTGCTCGCCCTGGTGCTGCTGGTGAACGTGCCGTTCTCGCTGATCGGCGGCATGGCCGCTATCGTGGCCAGTGGCATCGGCCTGACCCTGGGGAGCCTGGTGGGCCTCGTGACGGTCTTCGGCATCGGCGCGCGCAACTCGGTGATGATGCTGGCCCACGTCGAACATCTCGTCGACCGCGAGGGCCAGCCGTGGAATGCGGAGACGATCCGCAGGGCGGCGGGCGAGCGCTTTGCGCCGGTGTTCATGACAGCGCTTATGGCCGCGCTCGGGCTGGTGCCTCTGGCGTTGGGACTGGGGCGGCCGGGGCACGAGATCGAAGCGCCTATGGCGATTGCAGTTTTAGGCGGCCTGGCAACGGCGACGTTCCTGAACCTGGTGATCTTGCCGGAGACGCTGATCCGGGCTTATGCGTGGCTGGGCGGGCAGGCGGAGCCTCCGGCAGCAAAGCGCCTGCCGACGCCGGAAGCCGCGACCGCCTGACAGCCGGACTCTTAAACGATGGCTGTTCCCGGCGGCACCAATGAAGCTGTCATAAAGTGCGACTAGGAAGCCTCCAAGGCATCGGAGGGAATCCCATGGCGCTCATCGACACCCTGAAAACCGGCGACCGCGTCGAACTGATGTACCGCGACGGCGCCGACGCCGCGCGCACCAAGTGGTACCGCGGCGAAGTGATCGAGGCGGACAACGACAGCTGGCCGCTCGTCAAATTAGACGATGGCCAGCTGACCGAGGTGCGCCCCTTCATGACGTGGCGCACCGTCCACTGAGGTGCGTTACCGTTCGAAGCGCTTGTACTTGATGCGGTGCGGCTCGACAGCAGCGTCGCCGAGGCGGCGCTTCTTGTCTTCTTCGTAGTCGGCGAAGTTTCCTTCGAACCATTCGACGTGGCTGTCGCCTTCGAAGGCGAGGATGTGGGTTGCCAGGCGGTCGAGGAAGAAGCGGTCATGCGAGATGACCACGGCGCAGCCCGGAAAATCTTCCAGCGCCGATTCCAGTGCTGACAGCGTTTCAGTGTCGAGGTCGTTGGTCGGTTCGTCGAGCAGCAGCAGGTTGCCGCCCTCCTTCAACATCTTGGCAAGGTGCACGCGGTTGCGTTCGCCGCCCGACAGAAGGCCGACTTTCTTCTGCTGGTCTGTGCCCTTGAAGTTGAACCAGCCACAATAGGCGCGGCTCGGCATTTCCTTCTTCTCGCCGAACTTCATGATGTCGTTGCCGCCGGAGATTTCCTCCCAAACGGTCTTCTTGTCGTCGAGGTGATCGCGGCTCTGGTCGACGTAGGCGAGCTTGACCGTAGAGCCGAGACGGATGTCGCCGCCGTCCGGCTTCTCGGAGCCCGTCAGCATCTTGAACAGCGTCGTCTTGCCGGCGCCGTTGGGACCAATGACGCCGACGATGCCGCCCGGCGGCAGCTTGAACGACAGGCCGTCGATCAACAGGCGGTCGCCAAAAGCCTTCGAAAGTCCCTCGGCCTCGACGACCATCTCGCCCAGGCGCGGTCCGGGTGCGATCGAGAAAGAGGCCTTGCCCACCTCCTCGCGGCCGGCAGCCTCGACCAGCTTGTCGTAAGCCGTGACGCGGGCCTTGGACTTCGCCTGGCGTGCTTTGGGCGAGGCGCGGATCCATTCCAGCTCACGTGCCATCTGCTTCTGGCGGCCTTCCTCGGCCGATTTCTCCACCGTCTCGCGCTTGGCCTTCTGCTCGAGCCAGGCCGAGTAGTTGCCCTTGTAGGGAACGCCCTGGCCGCGATCGAGCTCGAGCGTCCAGTCGGTGAGGTTGTCGAGGAAGTAGCGGTCATGGGTGACCAGGATCACGCAGCCTGTGTAATCCTTCAGGAAGCGCTCCAGCCAGGCAACGCTTTCGGCGTCGAGATGGTTGGTGGGCTCGTCGAGCAGCAGGATGTCGGGCTTCGACAGCAGCAGGCGGGTCAGCGCCACGCGGCGCTTTTCGCCGCCCGAAAGGTTTGCAACGCTGGCGTCGCCCGGCGGGCAGCGCAACGCGTCGAGCGCCTGTTCGACCTGTGTGTCGAGGTCCCACAGATCCTGCGCGTCGATCTTGTCTTGCAGCGCCGTCATCTCGTCGGCGGTTTCGTCCGAGTAGTTGGACGCGATCTCGTTATAGCGGTCGAGGATGGCCTTCTTTTCGGCCACGCCTTCCATGGCGTTGCCCAGCACGTCTTTGTCGGGGTTGAGCTGCGGTTCCTGCGGCAGGTAGCCGACGCGAACGCCGTCGGCCGGCTTGGCCTCGCCCAGGAAATCGTCAACCGTGCCGGCCATGATCTTCAGCAGCGTGGACTTGCCCGCGCCGTTCAGGCCGACGACGCCGATCTTGGCGCCCGGCAGGAACGACAAGGAAATGTCCTTCAAGACCGTCTTGCCCCCCGGGTAGGTCTTGGAGAGCTTGTGCATGTGGTAGACGTACTGGTGGGCTGCGGCCATTGCGGCGCCTCTTGCAATGCGAGGTTTCAGGGATTTGGGCGGGTTTTAGCGGATCGCGGCGCCGGGCACAATCGGGCGCGAGGATGCGGGGTCAAGGGTTGGGGATGCCCGTGAAAAAGTAGTGGTTTAGGCCAACCGTAAAGACCAGCCAGCCCCACAGCGTGTGCTCGATCCAGACGGCCCAGAATGAGCGCGCGGTGTGGTAGCGGATGGCGAAGAGCAATCCAGTTATGCAGGTTGAGATCACCGCGAATGGCGTGCCGACGACGATGTGGGCCAGGCCGAACAGCGGGCCGTTCAACAGCAGGCCGAACAGCGCGAAGCGGCCGAACAGCGGTCCGTAACGGTGAAAGTAGAACGTGCGGTAGACGATCTCCTGCGTCAGGACCGACCCGATCGGGTACAGCAGCATGACGTGCTTCCACGTCTCCGGCCGGTTGGTGGGCATGTCCATGAACCAAGCGGGATGCGTCAGCTTCACCCAGTAGGTGACGGCGGCGCCGCCGATGGCGAATATCAGCAGGAGGGTAAGGGCTGTGCGCCAGCCGAACCAGCGCGTCAGTTCGCGGCGCAGCTGAAACGTGGGGTCGAGCAGCAGGATGACAACGACGATCACCAGCACGGGCAGCAGCGCGACGAACAGCGGGATGCGCTGCTGATGGACGACGAAGTCGAGGCCAACGGGCGCGGCTACGAACAGAAGCAGCAGCTCCAACGCCAGCCAGATACGGCGCCCTACCGAGGGTGGGGATTGGCTGACGGTGCCGGCGGCCCGCAGCTGATGTGCCGCCATGGCGGCATCCGGCACGGCAGCCTGCATCACATCATGTTCCCAAGAACGGCACGCCGCCGCAGATACCGCCGCCGGATCTCCGCCGCGATCGGCGTGGCGGAATAGAGCGGCGTGTAGGTCCAGTTCTGCAGGACGGCATCAGCTTCAACGATTGGACGCGTCGCCCCATGCTCCTGCAGACTGGTATGGAAGCGCGTGAACTTGGCTGAGCCGCCGCGTGGAAAGAAAACGTGGACGGGGCGCCCGGTCGCGCAAGCCTCCCCCACCATGTTGACGCTGTCAGCCGTGACCAGAAACGCGTCCGCGTGGGCGAGGAACTGGGGATAGGGGTTTTCGCCTTCGCCCGTCCAGAAGACGCGGGCCGCACCGCGCGTCGCGGTATCGACGAGCCGGACGATCGACGGCGGTGTGCGCCGCGAGCAGGTGATCATCAAGCCGACGGGCAGCTGCGCCAGGTCGCTCAGCAAAGCGATGAGCCGGGCTTCGTCCTCGAACCGGTATTTGTAGTCGCCATTCGGGCCGCCGATCAGCACGGCAATTCGCGGCTTCGGAAGGGCCGCGATCTCAGGTGGCACTGCGGCGCGCAGCTCGTTCAGCCGCTGGGGAGAATACCTGTGTGGCGAGGTCAGCGTGGTGATGACGTTGCCGCCACGCCGCTTGTCGTGCTGAGGCACCCAGAAGAGGTCGGCCGTATTGGGTCCCGTTTTTGGATCCAGCAGGATGACGGTGTAGGATTTGAGCCCGCTTGCCTTGCGTAGCGCCCGCAAGTATGGGGTCGTCAACCGGCCGCAGCCGATCGCCAAGTCGGGCCACGGGGGTGAAAATGCGCTACCCCTTTGGCCAAATCGCTCCGCCTGCGCCACGCCGCCGTAGGGCGCCAGCAGGCGGCTTAACCCCCGTGGCGCAACCTCCTTGATTTCGGCCGCGACGCCAAGTGCTTCCGCAACCCCGACACATTGCGTTAAATTGCCGGCCTTGCCGTCAGAAATTATCCAACAAACCGTCTCGTCCGGGAACGAAGTATAGCCTTCGAATGTTTCAACCTGTGGAATAGATATCATATTGCGCGTCGTCTAGGTCCATCAGGGATTGCGGAACGTACCCCGTGTACCACAGACCCCGCTGGCAGGTGGCATGTTCCCTGCCGCCAAGTCTAAGATTGGAGCACTATGCCCGTTCGTTTAGACGCCGTCGATTGGCGCATCATCAAAGAGCTGCAGACCGACGGGTCCATCACCAATGTTGCTTTGGCAAGCCGGGTTGGCTTGTCGGCTCCGCCTTGTCTGCGGCGCGTGCGAGCGTTGGAACAGGCGGGGTTGATCGCCGGATACACCACGCTTCTGGACGAGAAGGCCCTTGGCTATGAGCTTACGGCCTTTGTGATGGTGGGCTTGCATGCACAGGCGGAGAACGACCTGCGCGCGTTCGAGAATCGCGTCCTCGGCTGGCCGCTGGTGCGCGAAGCGTACATGCTGTCGGGCGAAACCGATTACATTTTGAAATGCGTCGCCGCAGACTTGCCCGCGTTTCAGGATTTCATCCTGAAAGACCTTACCGCGGCACCCAACGTGGCAAGTGTCAAGACGAACCTCGCGATCCGCCGTGCCAAGCTCGCGCCCGGCGTGCCCATTCCCAACGGGGCATCTTCGTAACCGTTAGCGGCCGTCGAGCCTGTTGGCGCGGCGCAGCTGGGGAAACCACCACGCCCATAAGCCAGCTACGACGATCGCGCCCGCTCCGCCAAAGAGAACGGCCGGCACCGCGCCGATTAGCGCGGCCATCGTGCCGGCACGGAATTCGCCCAGTTCATTCGACGCGCCGATGAAGACCATGTTGACAGCGTTGACGCGGCCGCGCACGGCATCGGGCGTGGCAAGCTGCACGAGCGTTTCGCGAATGTAGACGCTGATCATGTCTGCGGCCCCGAGCGCGGCGAGCGCCGCGATCGACACCCATGCAATCGTCGACGCGCCGAAGGCCATCGTGAAGGCGCCGAACAGCGCCACCGTGGCGAACATGACGACGCCGGCATGATTGCGGATGGGGTTGTTGACGAGATAGATGCTCATGGCGATGGCGCCAATGCCGGGTGCTGCGCGCAGCAGGCCCAGCCCCCAAGGCCCGACGTCGAGGATGTCACGAGCGAAGACCGGCATCAGCGCGGTGGCGCCCCCGAGCAGCACGGCAAACAGGTCGAGCGAAATGGCGCCGAGAACGATGGGGCTGTTCCAGACGTAGCGAAAACCGGCCGACAAAGTCTCCCATGATGCTGGTGCATCGACCGTCTTTTGCGGCGGCTTGGGGATCATCAGCGTCAGCACAACAGCCATGCACAGCATCGCGGCCGCAGCAGCATAGGCTGTTTGCGGCGAGACGCCGTAGAGCAACCCCCCGGCGACCGGCCCGACAATCGTACCGATCTGCCAGCTGGACGTGTTCCACGCGATCGCCGTTGCAAAGTCTTCCTTCGGCACGAGATTGACGACGAGGGATTGCACGGCCGGCGAGATGAAGGCGCGCGCGATGCCAAGCACGCCGAGAACGGCGAAGATCGAGCCGACGCTGAAGTAGTGCTCGTAGGCCAGCACGAACAGTGCCAGGGCGCATAGCACCTCGACGGCGATGCAGCCTGCCATGACCATGCGCCGGTTGTAGCGATCGGCGACCGAGCCTGTCACGAGCACCAGGACCAGCGACGGCAGGAACTGCACGAGGCCGACGAGGCCCAGCAGGAACGCATCACGCGTGTGATCGTAGATTTGCCAGCCAACGGCCACCGAGACGATCTGCACGGCAAACACCGCCGCGAACCGCGCCCACCAATAGAGCGCGAACGCCCGATGCCGGAACGGCGAGCCTTGCCCGGTCTCTTGCGCTTCGGGGATCATGCTCCGGCAGCACTAATCGTAATGCACATGACCTATCAGATGCCGCCGCGCAAGTACACGCAGGCCGCCTGCATCTCGTCCCAGCGGTAGGCGCGGCGTTCGGCTGCCTCTTCGTCGGGGCCCCAGAGTTCGATTTGGTAGTCCTCGTCGATGTGGGCTGTGGCCCATGCCTCTTCCGGTGTCAGGCGCTGGCGCAGGACGGCAAGAGCGAGAAGTGCTGAGCCGGTCAGTGTTGTGGCGACGTGCAGGCCGGACAACTGAAACGCGTTGAGGGGCTGCACGGCTTCGGCCAAGCGCTCCAGAGCGGCCGCGGGCTGCTCTATCGGCATGACGCCTTGCGCCAGGATGAAACGGGCACCCAGCTCAGAGGCAACCCATTGCACGATGGGATCCCACGCCGCACTTTGCCGCGCGACAAGCGCCTCGGGTCCGGCCGCGCGATAGCACAGCAGGTCGCTTCCGGCGAACGCGACGACGTCGCTCGCCACCTCCTGCATCTGACCCGAAACGGCCTCGATCGCCGTATTGGCGATGCGCGTCATCGGCATCGTGCCGGGATCGATAATCTTTTCCTGCGCGCGCCATTCGGCTGCGACGGCTTCCGCCAGTTGCTGCGAGGGTAGCGCCAGCGGGCGCTTGCCCGGCGTCTTGATCGGGCGACCGTCGAGCAGCACGCTCCACCCGGCTGGGTCCTCGCGCAACGTCACGCCTTCGTAGAAGCGCTTGGGCAGCGGCGCGCGCATCGCGGCCTGTTCGCGGATGCGTTCGGGATCTGCTTGGTGTGACGGCGGTTTCGGCTCGGTCATGAGGTCGTCTCGTTTAGCGTTGCGGCGTGGCGGGCAATTTCGCTCAGCAGTGCGGCGGCGTCTTCGACGATGACGTCGGCTCCCGCCTCGCGCAGCGCGGGGATCGGATGGTAGCCCCAGGCGACACCAATGGCGCGGACGCCGGCGTTGCGGGCCATGGCCATGTCGAATGTCGTGTCGCCGACCATCAGCGTTTCTGCCGCCGTCGCGCCGGTCTCGGCCATGGCCGCCTCGATCATGGAACGGTGGGGCTTGGTCGGGTGCGTGTCCGCCGTCTGCACGGTTGCGAAAGCCTCCGCCAGGCCTTCGCGTTCCAACAGCAGGCGGACGCCGCGACGCGACTTGCCGGTGGCAATGCCGAGCTGCGTGCCACGGCCGTGAAGGTAGGTGATCGCGGCCTTCAATCCGGGGAACAGCGGTTCTTGCGGCAGACCGGCCGCGCGCAGGCCGTGAAAGGCGCTTTTGTAGTCCTCGGCGATATTGCCGGCGCGGGCATGCATCGCTTCGGGCAGCAACTCGCGCACAGCGTGCTCCAGCGACAGGCCGATCACCTGGACGACGGCTTCGCGCGGCGGCGTGGCAAGCCCGGCCACCCGGAACGCCTCGTCCATGGCGGCGACGATCATGTGCTGGCTGTCGGCAATCGTGCCGTCGCAATCGAAGATGACGAGCTGCATGGGCGGGCTTATAGCATCCCTGCCGGGAGGCGCGAGACGTCACCGCAGCGCAGCAGCCGTGCGTCTTGGAACTGTCGAAATCCCGGCCTAAACCGGCCGAAAGGCGACCCAGGGGGGCATATGTTGCGTATCCATCCAATAGTTGCAGGCGTCGTTTGCTCTCTGCTGCTTGCCTTTCCGGCCGCTGCCGAAAAGCGCGTGGCCCTCGTCGTCGGCAATTCGGCCTACGTCAATGCCAACCCGCTGCCGAACCCGGTGCACGATGCGGGCGAGATGGCCAAGGCTCTGACTGAATCCGGCTTCGAAGTCATCGTCGGCCTGGATCTCGACAAGCCTGGCTTCGATACCAAAATTCGCGACTTCGCCCGCGCGCTGGATGGCGCCGACGTTGCGCTGTTCTTCTATGCCGGCCATGGCTTGCAGGTGGGCGGCCGCAACTACCTCGTGCCCGTCGATGCCAGCATGCAGAAAGAGCGCGATCTCGACTTCGAGGGCATCAGCGTCGACTTCGTGCTGAAGCAGATGGAAATCGACCGCGAGAACAAGACCAACGTCGTGTTCCTCGACGCCTGCCGCGACAATCCCCTGGCGCGCAACCTGGCACGGTCGATGGGCACGCGGTCGGTCAACATCGGCAAGGGATTGGCGCAGGTGGAAACCGGCGTCGGTACATTCATCGCCTACTCCACCCAGCCGGGTAACGTTGCGCTCGACGGGGACGGCGCCAACTCGCCATTCACGACGGCGTTGGCCAAAGGCGTTCGCGTTCCGGGCCGCAATCTCACGGCCGTGATGGTGGACGTGCGCAAGGATGTGCTGGCCGCCACGCAGGGCAAGCAAGTGCCGTGGGATCACTCGTCACTGACGGGGGATTTCTTCTTCCAGCTGGCCGCAGCGCCTGGCGCCATTCCCGGTGGTGGTGCACCGGCGCCTGCCTCGGCCGACCTGCAGGAGCGCCTGCGCAAGCTCGAAGATGAACTGCGCAAGACGTCCGATCCAGAACAAACGGCAAAGGTCGTCGAACTGGCTCAGCTGAAGGAACAGGTACGCAGCGCCGTCGATGCCAACAAGGCGGACCAGGCGAAGATCTTCGAAGTGCAGATGGAGCGCGGCCGCGGCGGCAGCGAGACCTCGATGGAGATCGGCAAGATCCAGGTGCGGATGGTTCGCCGCAACCAGGAGACGGCGAAAGCGCGCGATCGCATCGCCGAGCTGGAGAAGGATCTCGGTCTGCCGTCGGGTGCCGAGACTGATAAGAAGTAGCGGCTTCGCTTGGCAGCGACTTGCGACGGCCTAATCCTCATCGTCCGTCATGAAGCGGTTGGCGTCGAGGCCGAGCAGCTCCCACGCGGCCAGCATGTGCGGCGGCAGCGGTGCGGTCACGTCGATTTTATTGCCGTTCGTGGGGTGCGGGATGATGAGCCGGCGCGCGTGCAGGTGCAGCTTCGCCTCCAGGCCGCTGTCGGCCATGACGCCTTCGCCCTCGTACTTGTTGTCGCCGACGATGGGGTGGCCGATCGTCGACATATGCGCGCGCAGCTGATGCTGCCGCCCCGTCACCGGCTTCAGCGACATCCACGACGCCTTGCGCCCCACACGATCGATCACCGAGTAGTGGGTCGTTGCGTGCATGGCCACGTCCTGTTCGCCCGGCAGCGCTTTGCGCACGCGATCGCCATCCGGCCCGGCGGCCTTCACCAGTGCCGCCTCGATCTTGCCCTGTGTTGGGTGCGGAACGCCTTTCACCAGCGCCCAATACGTTTTAGCGGCTGAGCGGGTCTGGAAGATCTTGCCCAGCTTGCCGGCGGCATCGCGCGTCTTGGCGACCAGCAGCACGCCGGTGGTATCCCGGTCGAGGCGGTGCACCAGACGCGGCCGGTCGCCGAAGCGGTCGGCCATGCCAGCGAGGATGCCGTCGATGTGCTTCTTGGTGCCGGAGCCGCCCTGGACCGCCAGCCCGAACGGCTTGTTCAGCACCAGCACCTGCTCGTCCTCGAAGAGGATGATCTTTTCGATGAGGTCGCGGTCGCCCTTGGAGACGCCGAGCGGCGCCTTCAACGACGGGGCACCGGGCGGTGGCGTGCGCACAACCTTGGGCACGCGGATCTGCGCGCCAGCCTCCAGGCGGTCGTTGGCCTGCACGCGCTTTGAATCGACGCGCACCTGGCCAGAGCGCAACAGCTTCTGCAGGTAGCCGTAGCTGAGGTCTGGGAAGTGCACGCGGAACCAGCGGTCGACGCGCAGGCCCGCCTCGTCCTTCTTCACCTGAATGGTTTCAACGCGTTCTGATGCGGCGGTCATGCGAGGGCAGCCCTGGTGATGGCGAGACCGGCGAAAACGGCCGCTATGGAAATGAAAACTGAAGCCGCGACGTAGACCAGCCCCAGCGCGAGATCGCCGCGCTGTGTCAGGTGGGCAAAGTCCATCGAGAAGGCCGAGAAGGTCGTGAAGCCGCCGAGAATGCCGGTAGCGAGAAACGTGCGCAGCTCAAGCGAGCCGCCGAAACGGAGCGCCAGGGTTTCGATCAGCACACCCATCAGGAAGCAGCCGGCGATGTTGACCGTCAGCGTCGCCCACGGAAAACCGCCGTCGCTCCAGTTGCCGAAGCCGACGTTGACGAGATGGCGTGCCCCGGCACCAAGCGCGCCGCCGGATACGGCCAGCAATAAGAGTTTCATCGGTCGTGCTCCGTACGGCAATCGCGTCCGGGCACCCTAGAGCCTGATCGTTTGCGATGCGAGCGATCGAGCCCGCATCATCGAAGAGTGAATCAGACACTAAAAGCTGTGCGCGCTTGCTACTGCGGCCGCGGCCCGGTGGACAGCGGCCCGCCGATGGCCCAGCCCAGCCCCCAGCCGATCAACAGCCCTAAGAAATTGGTGCCCATGAAGATGAGGGAATGCATATCGCCCACCTGATCAGGATTGTCGAATGCCATTTTGTCCACGGCCCAGCTGGCGACCGGGGAACCGACATAAAGGGTAAACACGGCAGCGATGGCGACCGCAAAAATCATGGCAACGACGTAGCGCATCGGCTGTCCTTCTTGGGTGGGCGGGCGACGCCGCTATTTGACTTCCCAGAAGCGGATTTCGCTGGCGCCGGCATAATTGGAGTAATAGCCCAGCCAGGAGAACCACTCCATCAGCCATTTCGCCGACGACCGATAGCCGTTCCAGACGTCGATATGGTCGCCGGTCGGGGCGCCGGCCTGCCCTGCACGATGCCAATAGTTCTCGATATAGATGATGCCCGTGCGCCCGAAGATTTTTGGGTAGAACTGTGCCGCGTCGGCGCCGCTGTACACCTCGCGCGGTCCCACGCCGGCAATGTGCGGACCGATAGCGCCGCCGACCTGGCTGGCATTGATGAAGTGCATCTCCTCGCGGTTGTGCACGCCGCAGTGCGTGCAGCCGCCCAATTGCGATGGCTGCACACCAGCCCGGCGCAGGGCCACGCCCATGCGGATCGCGCACTGGTTATGGAAGACGGGGAAGCCGGTGTGGATGACTTCGCCATCCATATTGGTCAACTCGTGCGGCGCGATGCAGGGCATCTGCACGCTCTCATTGATGGGATGGCCGTGCCACAAATCACTGAACTGAACCATACGTCAGCCTTCTGCCTATCGCCGCAGCGGTCTCATCCGACTGCGCTAAACCTAGATCTTTGCTCCACTAAGATCTAGTCGCCGCACGCGCCAACCGTATCAGCGTCCTGGCAAACGCATTCCATCGGGTTTTTCACGTCATTTTGCTCGCAGATCCCTTTGGCCTTCTCCCATTCGGCCTTCGACATGCAAAGATTGCCGCCTGCCGGCCGGTCATCCGGGATCGAGACTTCATCGGCGGCGCATTTGATTTTCTTTGCGGCCGCATCGGAAACGAAAAGCACTCCAGGCGCGAGGGCCATCGAGACGGCAACGGTGCCAAACATCAACTTGCGGCTCGCCATTTTGCACTCTCCAAACCAACCCTCGCTCTTCGCGAAGCATCGCGATTTTAAAGCAGCGGTCCCGGCCGTGCTACCCCCCGCGCTCCTTGCGCAGCCGAGACCAGTAGTCCAGGCGCTTGCGGATATCGCGTTCGAAGCCGCGGTCGGGCGGGTCGTAGTATTGCGGGCGGCGCTTCAGCTCGTCGGGGAAGTAGTTCTGGCCGGAAAACGCGTCGGGCGCGTCGTGGTCGTAGGCGTATCCGTCGCCGTAGCCCTCGTCTTCCATCAGCTTGGTCGGCGCATTGAGAATGATCTTCGGCGGCGACAGCGAGCCGTGCTCCTTGGCAGCGCGCATCGCCGCCTTGTAGGCAACGTAGGCCCCGTTCGATTTCGGCGCGGTGGCGAGATAGATCGTGGCCTGCGCCAGCGCCAACTCGCCTTCCGGGCTGCCGAGGAAGTCGAACGTGTCCTTCGCGGCCAGCGCCTGCACCAGAGCCTGGGGGTCAGCCAGGCCAATGTCTTCCACCGCCATGCGCACGAGGCGACGGGCGATGAACAGCCGGTCTTCGCCGCCGTCGAGCATGCGGCACAGCCAGTATAGCGACGCGTCCGGATCGGAGCCACGCACCGACTTGTGCAGCGCGCTGATGAGGTTGTAGTGGCCGTCGCGGCTCTTGTCGTAGAGCGGTGCGCGGCGCTGAACGAGTTTCGTCAGGGCTGCCCGGTCGATCACCTTGCCGCCTGCAGGCACCGTCGAGAAGACTTCGTCGGCGAGATTGATGACGGAACGGCCGTCGCCATCGGCCATGTTCTTGAGGCCTTCGCGGGCCTCGGCATCGAGCGGCAGCACCCGGCCCTCTTCTTTCTCCGCGCGCTGGATCAGGTCTTCCAAGGCCGCATCGTCCAGACGGTGAAACGTCAGCACCGCAGCCCGGCTCAGCACGGCGGCGTTGAGTTCGAACGACGGGTTCTCCGTCGTGGCGCCGACCAGCGTGATCGTGCCGTCTTCCATGTGCGGCAGGAAGCTGTCCTGCTGCGAGCGGTTGAAACGGTGGATCTCGTCGATGAACAGCAGCGTGCCCTTGCCCTGCTCACGCCGCGCCTTGGCGCGATCGAAGGCTTTGCGCAAATCCTGCACGCCCGAGAAGATGGCGGAGAGCTGTTCGAACTCGAGGCTCGTTGCGTCTGCCAGCAGCCTGGCTACCGTCGTCTTGCCCGAACCGGGCGGCCCCCATAAGATCATTGAGCCGACACGTCCGCTGTTCAGCATGCGCGTCAGCGTGCCCTCCAGCCCGACGATGTGATCCTGCCCTACGACCTCATCGAGCGTTTTGGGCCGCAAGCGATCCGCCAGCGGGCGCGGTGCATTTTTCTCAAGCCCGGCTGCTTCGAACAGATTGCTCATGTGCCCGCGCCATCGATGATCGTCATCCCGGCACCCGCAACTGCAGCACTTGGCCGCCGCGTTTGACCTCCACGGCCCAGACGCGGGGGTGCTGCTTGATGGCGTCGTCGAGTTCGGCGAGGGCCGTAATCGTCTGCCCGCCGACGCTCATGACGACGTCGCCGCGTTGGAAGCCGAGCCGGGCGGCGATCGATCCAGGGCGAACCGAAAGAATGACGACGCCCTCGTCGTCCAGGCCCAGTTCGTCGGCGAGGCCAGGCAGAATGTTGGACACGCGGGCGCCATCGAACGGATGTTGTCCCGCCAGGTTGCGCACGTCGTTCTTGCCGCCCGCTGGCGGCGCCGTCAGCGGCAAGTCGATCGTGACAGGCTTGCCTTTGCGCATGACGCTGAGCGCAACCGTGCCGCCAACGCCTTTTGTCGTGAGGCGATAGTAGACCGAGCGCGGGTCCGTCACCTCGAACGCGTCGACCTTGACGATGACGTCGCCGGCCAGAAGCCCGGCCTTCGCGGCTGGGCCGTTGTCGCTGATGCGCCCGACCATCGCGCCCGTGACGCGATCAAGGTTCAGGCCCTCGGCAATCTCGCGCGTGACGCTTTCCAGCTTGGCGCCGAGCCAGGGCCGCTCGACCTTTTTGCCGCTGGCCGCACCCTCCAGATAGACGCGGATAAGGTTCGAGGGGATGGCGAAGCCGATGCCATGCGAGCCGCCGGACTGCGAAAAGATCATCGTATTGATGCCGACGAGCTTGCCGGCCATGTCGACCAGCGCTCCGCCGGAGTTGCCGGGGTTGATCGCCGCGTCCGTCTGGATGAATACCTGCGCGTCGGAGTGGCCGATCTCGGTGCGCGTCTGCGCGGAGATGATGCCGCTGGTCACCGTCTGGCCGACGCCGAACGGATTGCCGATGGCCAGCACGAGATCGCCCACCTCCAGCGTGTCGGAGTTCTCCAGCTCGATCGCCGGAAAGCGCTCGTTGCCGTTTTCGATTTTCAGGATGGCAATGTCGGTCTTCTCGTCCTGGGTAATCACCTTGGCATCGAACTCGCGCTTGTCCGACAGCGCCACACGGATTTCGGTTTCGCCGCGGCCCTTGACGACGTGCGTGTTGGTGACGATCACCCCGTCAGGGCTGACGATCACACCGGAGCCCAGCGAACTCTGGATACGGTCGGACGGCTGGCCGAACTGCTCGCCGAAGAAGCGGCGGAAAAACGGATCGTCGGCAAACGGCGAGTTACCCATTTTCACGCGGCTGCGCACATAGACGTTGACGACGGCAGGAGCCGCCGTGCGCACGATTGGCGCGAAGGAATACTGCGCTGCTTCCCGCGTGGGTGGTGGGATGCGCTGCTGCGCCTCGCCGTCCGTTGGGTGGGACATCGAAAGCGCGCCCACGGCGAGGGCGGCAACGCCGACCCACATCGCAGTCTTCTTAATCTGCAGCATGTTCATCCGGTTGGTTCTCAGTATTTTGTTCAACGCCCTGGCGAGGCCGCACGGCGCCTTTTATATCAGGTCGGCGCACGGGAAAAGAAGGCCGCCCGGTGGCCGCAGGGCGGCTGTGTGCAAATGGCCAAAACGGGCTGGGAGCCGATCAAGCTGATGAGACTACTGCGGTTTGCCGTGTACGGCCTTGTATGCTTGGCCCTCTTGACCCTGGTCCTGGGCATCTATGGGCTATGGGTGCCGGGACGGTCGTTTTCGGGCCAAGCGCCGGCATTGACCGCGCCGGAGCGCGAGTTGGCGGGGCGGCTGAAGGCGCACATCACGGCGATCGCGAGCGTGCCGCACAATACGCGCCGCCCGGCCGCACTGGAACGTTCGGCCGCTGCTGTTGAGGCCGCGTTCCGTTCGATGGGATATGAGCCACAAAAGCAGGTCTACGAATCCGACGGCGTCTCCGTCCGCAACATCTGGGTCACGATCGAGCCGGCAGGCGGAGATGACGTTGCAGCCGTGGTTGTCGGCGGGCACTACGATTCGGCGGGTGACGCGCCGGGCGCCAACGACAACGCGTCGGGCACGGCGGCGACGATCGAGCTGGCGCGGCTGCTCAAGGGCTACAAGCCGGCGCGGACGCGCATCTATCTCGTGGCGTTCGTCAACGAAGAGTCGCCCTATTGGGGCACGCAGGACCAAGGTGCGGCCCGGTTCGCCGATCTGCTGCTGCAAAAGGGCGAACGGGTGCGGGGAATGCTGTCGTTGGAGACGCTCGGTTGGTTCAATGACGAGCCCGGCAGCCAGACGTATCCCAAGCCGTTCAACTGGATCTATCCCGACATCGGGAATTTCGTGGCCATCGTCGGCATGCCCGGTTCCCGCAGCTGGCTGCACGAGGTGATTGCGCCATTCCGGCATTCCGCCACGGTACCGTCAATCGGCGGCATTGCGCCCTCGTCCATTCCCGGCATCGCCTGGTCGGACCACGCCCCCTTCGCCGACCGCGGCATCCCAGCACTGATGCTGACCGACACGGCCCCCTTCCGCTACCCGCACTATCACCGCACGAGCGACACCCCCGACAAGGTCGACGTGGAAACGCTGGCGCGGATCACGACCGCGCTGGACAAGACGCTGCGGGAGCTGGCGCACTGAAACGCGAAAGGGGTCAGACCTCGGTCTGACCCCAATAACGAACGCTGCGACTGCATTCGTGAAACGTCGACGTCGGCGCAAAGCGTCAGAGCTAAGGTCTGACCCTTCAGCCTTAGTTTCGGCCCTTGTCGACGAGCTTGTTCTTGGCGATCCAGGGCATCATGGCGCGCAGCTTGGCGCCGACTTCCTCGATCTGGTGCTGGTCGTTCATGCGGCGGGTCGCTTTGAAGCTGGGCTGGCCGGCCTTGCACTCCTGCATCCAGTCGCGCGTGAAGCGGCCCATCTGGATGTCCTTCAAGACGCGGCCCATCTCGGCCTTCGTCTCCGGCGTGATGATGCGCGGGCCGGTCACGTATTCGCCGAACTCGGCGGTGTTGGAGATGGAGTAATTCATGTTGGCGATGCCGCCCTCGTAGATCAGGTCGACGATCAGCTTCACTTCGTGCAGGCACTCGAAATAGGCCATCTCCGGCGCGTAGCCGGCTTCCACCAGCGTCTCGAAGCCGGCGCGGATCAGTTCCACGAGGCCGCCGCACAGCACGGCCTGCTCGCCGAACAGATCGGTTTCGCACTCTTCGCGGAATGTCGTTTCGATGACGCCCGAGCGGCCGCCGCCGACGGCAGACGCGTATGACAGGAACAGGTCGTGCGCGTTGCCGCTCTTGTCCTGGTGTACTGCGATCAGGCACGGCACGCCGCCGCCCTTCTGGTATTCGCCGCGAACCGTGTGGCCAGGGCCCTTGGGCGCCACCATGCCGACGTCGAGGTCTTCGCGCGGCTCGATCAGGTTGAAGTGCACGTTGAGGCCGTGCGCGAACATAAGGGCTGCGCCCTTTTTCATGTTGGCGTGCAGGTGATCGCGGTAGATGTCGGCCTGCAGTTCGTCGGGCGTCAGCATCATGATGACGTCGGCCCACTTGGCAGCCTCGGCAACGTCCATGACCTTGAGGCCTTCCTTCTCGGCCTTGGCAGCGGTCGCCGAGCCCTTGCGCAGGGCGACGGCGACATCCTTCACGCCTGAATCGCGCAGGTTCAGCGCATGCGCGTGGCCCTGGCTGCCGTAGCCGACGATGGCCACCTTCTTGCCCTTGATGAGGTTGATGTCGGCATCACGATCGTAATAAACGCGCATAGCTGTCTCTTTTCGTTTTGGACGGGTCGTCGTCGTTCGGAAGGAAGGCGGCCGGAAAGGCCCGCCTGTGGTCGGGAAATTGCGGCGGACACTACTCCCGGTGCGCCGGGAATATCAACCGCTGCAGCATTAAGGATGAGGGGGCTACATGGCCGATGCGCCCCGGCCGATGGCGGCGATGCCAGTACGGGAGACCTCGACCAGGCCCAGTTCCATCATCAGGTTGATGAACGTCTCCAGCTTGGAGGGCTTGCCCGTGATCTCGAACACGAAGTGCTCGATCGAGGTATCGACGACCTGAGCGCGAAAAATCTCCGCCAGGCGCAGCGCCTCGATGCGCTTTTCACCTTTGCCGGCGACCTTGATCAGCGCCATTTCGCGCTCCAGAGCGCGGCCTTCCAGCGTCAGGTCGCGCACACGGTGCACCGGCACGAGGCGTTCCAGCTGATGCTTGATCTGCTCGATGACGGCCGGCGTGCCGCGCGTGACGATGGTGATGCGCGAGATGTGCTTCTCGTGCTCGGTTTCCGTCACCGTCAGGCTGTCGATGTTGTAGCCGCGGCCAGAGAACAGCCCGATCACGCGCGCCAGCGTCCCCGGCTCGTTGTCGACGATCACCGACAGCGTGCGCGAGACGACGTCTTCGCGGATGGCGGGGGCTGTGTAGTGGCTCTGCGGATTGGGGTTGATCATGGGCTGTCTTTTTTCTGCTCGTTGCCGTTGCTGTCGTTGGGGGGCGCGGCCTCTTCCGGCATTGCGCCGCCGGGGGCGCCGCCTTTGTTGCGCTTGGCTTTGGGGAAGACGATCTCGGCGAACGGCGTGAAGCCGTGCTTGTCGACCAGCTTCTTGAAGGCGCTCGCCTCGGCTGGGGTAACGTCATACTTGCTGAACGCGCCAGTCACGCGCTGGCCCATGGCCTGGGCCAGCACTTGGGGAGAAGGCGCGCGCGCCTTCTTCAGCGCTGCGGGCGGCATGCGCGAGTAGATCGTCGCCAGCGTCTGCGTATGAATGTAGTCCTGGGCGATGCAGCCTTCAAAAAAGCGCGTGTACTTCGTCGCCATGCCGTGGGTCTTGTAGCAGGCGATGATGAACTCGAAGGCTTTCGTCGCGCCTTGCTTGCGCTGCACGTTGCCAAGGCGGACGGCCGCCTCTTTGATGTTGGCGACCTGATCCCAATCGACCGCCGTCGTGGCAAGCGCGGGCGTGCTGCTCATGACGAGCAGCAGTGCCCCGACGCCTTGCGATCGTGTTGTTCTCATCCGGGTTGTCCCTTGCGAGCCGGTCGTCGGTTGAGGGATGCCCGCCTTAGACGAGCACCTTGCCTTCCTTGCCGATGGCACGGCCGACTTCCTCGTCGGTCATGGTATCGCCCAGCAGCATCTCGTTGTGCGGCTTGCCGGATGGGATCATCGGGAAGCAGTTGGCAAGAGCCGCCACGCGGCAGTCGAAAATCACCGGCTTCTTGACGTTGATCATCTCGGTGATGGCCCCGTCGAGGTCGCCCGGCTTTTCGCACCGCATGCCGACCCAGCCGTAGGCTTCCGCCAGCTTGACGAAGTCGGGCAGGCTCTCGGTATAGCTGTGCGACAGGCGGTTGCCGTGCAGCAGCTGCTGCCACTGGCGCACCATGCCCATGTACTGGTTGTTGAGGATGAACACCTTGACCGGCAGGTCGTACTGCACGGCGGTGGAGCACTCCTGGATGTTCATCAGGATCGAGGCATCGCCCGCGATATCGATCACGAGCGATTTGGGATGCGCCAGCTGCGCGCCGATGGCGGCAGGCAGGCCGTAGCCCATCGTGCCCAGGCCGCCGGACGTCATCCAGCGGTTGGGTTCCTCGAAGTTGTAGAGCTGCGCCGCCCACATCTGATGTTGGCCGACTTCCGTCGTGATGTAGGTGTCGCGGTTCTTGGTCAGCTGGTACAGCCGCTCCACCGCGTACTGCGGCATGATCACGTCGCTGCCTTGCTTGTAGGACAGCGACTTCTTCGCGCGCCAGCCTTCGATCTGCTTCCACCACACCTTGTGGGCCGACTTGTCGAGCACGGCGGAGTGCGCCTTCCACAAGCGCAGCATGTCTTCCAGCACATACGCAACGTCGCCGATGATCGGCACGTCGACATGCACGTTCTTGTTGATCGACGAGGGATCGATATCGATGTGGATCTTCTTGGAGCCGGGCGAGAATGCGTCGAGGCGGCCGGTAATGCGGTCGTCGAAACGCGCGCCGACGCAGACCATCACGTCGCAATCGTGCATGGCCCAGTTGGCTTCATACGTGCCGTGCATGCCGAGCATGCCGAGCCACTGCTTGTCGGACGCCGGATAAGCCCCCAGGCCCATCAATGTCGAGGTGATCGGGAAGCCTGTCAGCCGCACGAGTTCGCGCAGCAGCTGGCTGGCCTTCGGGCCAGAGTTGATGACGCCGCCGCCGGTGTAGAACACCGGACGCTTGGCATTGGCCATCAGTTCGATGGCCTCGCGCACAGGGCCCTGGTCCGGCTTCAGCTTGGGACGGTAGGTCTTGTGGGCGATGTTGGACGGGCCGACGTAGTTGCCCAGCGCGAACTGGATGTCCTTGGGGATGTCGACGACCACCGGACCGGGCCGGCCCGAGCGGGCGATGTGGAACGCCTCGTGCAGCACGCGCGACAGGTCGTTGATGTTTTTCACCAGCCAGTTGTGCTTGGTGCACGGCCGTGTGATGCCGACGGTATCGCATTCCTGGAACGCGTCGTTGCCGATCAGATGCGTGGGCACCTGGCCGGTGATGCACACCAGCGGAATGGAATCCATCAAGGCGTCGGTGAGGCCCGTCACGGCATTGGTGGCCCCGGGGCCGGACGTCACGAGCACGACGCCCACCTTTCCGGTGGACCGCGCGTAGCCTTCGGCAGCGTGCACGGCCCCGCCTTCCTGGCGCACCAGGATGTGCTGGATCTTGTCCTGCTGGAACAGCTCGTCATAGATGGGCAGGACGGCGCCGCCGGGATACCCGAACAGCACCTCAACACCCTGATCGCAGAGCGCCTTGATCACCATCTCGGCGCCCGTCATCGCGCGTGCCATCGTCTCGTTCCTTTGCCTTGCTGATTGCAATGAATTGCGTCGCAGCCTAGGGAGAAATTCCCGGTTGCAGAGCGGCGCACACTAACGGCGAGATATTAGAGGGTCAACGGTCAACTTATAATAAATTAGAGATTAGAAACGCCAATACTTTTCATTTCTTTCGTTTCGATAGGCTTCCATGAACTCATATTACTTCGAAGCCAAGTGAGCTGTCTTTTGGCGTATTGCCGGGTCTCTGCGGAGCCGGCTTGCGTGGCCGCTTCGTTCGTCAGCTCTCCGGCCAGAAGTTGCATCAGCGCGGAGACGCCCAGCGCCCTCATCGCCGGCAGGCCTGGTTCAAGACGCAGCGCGGCCAGGGACGCGACTTCGGCCATCGCACCTTGAGTCATCATCTGGGCAAAGCGGGCGTCGCAGCGGCGGTACAGTTCGTCTCGATCGGGCATGACGACGAGGCGGATGGTGTCCTGCTCATCGAGCACCGGCACTCCCGGTTGAGCCTGCCAGTACCTGAGCGAATGGCCGGTTCCGTCCAGCACTTCGAGGGCGCGCGTCACGCGTTGCGGGTCTGTCGGGTGTAGACGCGCTGCCATCTCCGGATCGCGTCCGGCCAGAAGAGCATGCAGCGCTTCCGGCTCCAGACGCTGGGCTTCCGCGCGCCAATGGGCGCGGACGTCGGCTTGAACCTCCGGAATGGGCGACAAGCCTTGCAGCAGCGCACGGAAGTACAGCCCCGTGCCACCGACGATGATCGGCCGCCGTCCGGCGTGGCGCACCTCGGCAATGGCGGCGGCTGCCTCGCGGGCGTAGCGTCCGGCCGAATAAGCCTCTGCCGCCGGCACGTGGCCGTAGAGCAGATGCGGTAGCCGCGCCTCATCATCTGGCGATGGCCGCGCCGTCAGAATGCGCAGTTCGCAGTAGACCTGCATGCTGTCAGCGTTGATGATGCTGCCGCCCGCCTCCTCAGCCAGCCGCAATGCCAACGCCGACTTGCCGCTGGCAGTCGGACCTGCGATGAGGATGGCGCGCTGATCGATCATGCGCTGCCAGATACTGCAATTGCCGCCTCTGCGCGAGGATCAATGACTGAGCAAGCCATCGTCTTGACAAGCCCGCCAGGAGCCTCCGCACTTAACGCAGGCGCCGTGGACGCTTTCGCGCTCGGCATCGGCGCCGTAATCAATTGGTTGGCGCCGCACGAGGCAGCCCACATTGTGTTGCGCCCCGATGCCGATGTCGCCGAAACGATCGCCGATGCCAGAGACCGGTTTTCCGGCAACCCGGTCGATGTGAATGCGATCACTCCGGTCGCGAACCTCGGGCTGCGCCGGCGCTTGCTCGTCGCCGATATGGAATCGACGATCATCGAGCAGGAGTGCCTCGACGAGCTGGCAGACTACGCTGGCGTGCGCGAACGCATTGCAGGTATCACCGAGCGTGCCATGCGCGGCGAACTCGATTTCGAGGCGGCGCTGCGCGAACGCGTCGGGCTGCTGGCCGGGCTCGATGCGCGCATATTGCAAGAGATCTACGATGAGCGCGTCACGCTGATGGCGGGTGCTGCGACCTTGATCGCAACGATGCAGGCGAATGGCGCGACGTGCGCGCTCGTTTCCGGCGGCTTCAGTTTCTACACCGAGCGCATCGCGGCCCGCCTTGGCTTCGATACGCAGCAGGCCAACACGTTGGACGTAGCCGACGACAAGATCAGCGGCACGGTGGCCGCGCCGATCCTCGGTCGCGAGGCAAAGCGCGCGGCGCTGGAGCGTCTGGCGGGAGAGAAGTTGATCGACCTCGCAGCGACGCTGGCCGTCGGCGACGGCGCCAATGATCTCGACATGCTGGCGGCCGCCGGCTTGGGCGTTGCGTTCCGCGCCAAGCCGATCGTGGCGGATAAGGCGGCTGTCTCAGTGGTGCACGGTGATCTAACGGCCCTGCTCTATCTGCAGGGTTACAGGCGGGAGGAATTCATTCTGTAAGCGACGGGGCTTGGGGGTCAGACCCATGGGTCTGCCCCCATACGACGCGCTCAACTTCCAATTCGGTCCCAAGTGCGGCGTGCGAGCAGCAGGATGCGTGGCTTCAGTATCCGCCAACGCGATGCGGCCCATTCGCGTGCAGCGCGAGCCGCCGCAACGGCGCCCGGCCGCCAGCGCGCCATGAACTGCTTAGCCTCCACGCGCACCGCCGTCTTGACCATGCGGCCGTAGCGCCAGACCCACGTCGCGCGGATCCTGGCGAAGATCGCCTCCTTCCACGGCACGAAGCGATCGTAGAGCGCGGCGAACCATCCGATCTGCATCAGTGCCGGCTTCACGAGAATGAAGATGCGCGCGATCAGCGCTGTCGAGACGACCTTGGCGGCAACGAACAGCGCCGCCGCCGTGATCAGGTAGCCGTTGGCCACAAGCCAGATCGCGACGAACTTCAACGGAAACAGCAGCGACGACGGCAGCGCGATCGCTGCCAGTGCGGCGTACGGCGGTAAACCTGCAATCGCCAATTCCAGGCGC
The DNA here is from genome assembly GCA_030655135.1 of Hyphomicrobiaceae bacterium. Classification (GTDB taxonomy): domain Bacteria; phylum Pseudomonadota; class Alphaproteobacteria; order Rhizobiales; family Hyphomicrobiaceae; genus JAKAXS01. Next base: position 424,605 of record JAURWC010000042.1, read on the forward strand.
GCCCAGGGCCGGAAGCGCGCCAGCCGCGCCAGCGCGTTCGATAGCGGCCGCCAGCCCCACTCCTCGAACAGCACAAGGAGTGCGGCAACGATTTGGAGAAGCGTAGCGAGCACAGGACCAACCACCCGCCAGATCAGCGTGGCAGCGACCTTCAGGACATGGAGCAACATGCGGAATACGGCATTCATGCCAAGCAACATGCCACAGGTCCGCAGCACGCGGACAGCCGCGCGGCATCATGGTTGCCTTGCGTCTTAAGCGGCGGGCGGGACACGCGCACCGCGCAAGGCCGCCACCTTCGGCCAGAGCAGATTGAGCGCAAGCCCGCTGAGAACCAGCGCGGCAGCGGCAAGTTTCCAATCGTACAAGGGCTCACCGAGCCAGAGGTAGGCCGTCGCCATGCCGAACACCGGAACCAGCAGCGACATCGGCGCCACGGTCGCAGCCGGATAGCGGCCAAGCAGCCAGCCCCACATGGCGTAGCCGAACAGCGCATTGGCCGCTGACTGGTAGAAGACGGCTGCCCACGTCACCGGCGTGGCATTGGCCAGACCATCGCGAATGGCCGGCCATCCCTCCAGCGCAAACGAGGCTGCCAGCAGCGGAGGCACGGAGAAGAGGCTGGCCCAGACCACGTACGCCACCATGTTCACGCCCGGCGTCGAGCGGGCAACGACGTTTCCGCCGGCCCAGCTGAAGGCGGCAATCAGCGACAGCGCCAGGCCGAATGCCGTCGTCGTGCCGTCGGTGTGGGCGAGGATGACGCCTACGCCCGAGAATGCCAGCAGCAGCGCCAAGATCTGGAATGGCCGTACGCGTTCGCCTGTCAGATAGACGACGAGGCCGATGGTGAAGAAGACCTGCAACTGCATCACCAGCGAGGCCAGCCCCGGCGTGATGTGCCCATTCATGGCAATGAACATAATGCCGAACTGACCGAAGCCGATCAGGAAGCCATAGGCGGCAAGCTTCGACCACGGCACGTCGGGCCGCTTCAGGAAGAAGACTGCCGGCAGAAGGGCGAACGTGAAGCGCAGTGCCGCGAACAACAGCGGCGGCAGGTGATCGAGCCCGATGCGGATGACGGTAAAGTTTGTGCCCCACACCGCCATGATGGCGACGGCGAGCAGCGCGTCACGCAGCGACAATGTGAGGGAAGCGGGCGTCATGAGCCTGGCCGTAGCGACGTGTTCAGTTGGATGGCCTGCAGGCCTATGCGCAATGCGCGCCGAAGTCCATTACCCAGGCATGCCCATAGGGCCGAGCTGACATGCGCAGCAGCGCGGCTGCGAAACGGAAGTCGAACGCCCTTCGCTGCGTGCGCTTTCGCTGCTACCCACAGGGAACTGAAGGGCGGCTCTCGCGGTTCGTGGAGAAATGGCAGCGTGAAGCAAGCCGCGGAGAATGCAAAATGTCGGAACGCACAGAGGCCCTGAAAGGTTTGAAAACCACGCTGATCGACAGCCGCAACGGCTATGAGGAGGCCGTCACGGACGCCGAAGGAAAAGGCCTAACGACGCTGTTTCAGGAGATGGTCGCCTTACGAACCCGTCATATCGAAGAGATCAATCGTCACTTGGTCGAGATGGGCGAACCGGAGCAGGACGAGGCATCGTTCATGTCAACGGTGCACCGCACCGTCATCAGCATTCGCTCGGCCCTGACGGGTCTGGATACCAATATTTTGCCGAGCCTGATCTCAGGTGAAGAGACGATCCTCAACGGCTACGACGAGGTTCTAAAGGTTGCGGCCGACACCGATCTGCAGCCGGCATTCCTGGTTGCTCAGCGCCAGGAGTTGGCGGACAAAATTCGGACCATGGAAGTGTTGCGCGATAAGGCTGCCTAACGCATTTCCTTCGCGAACCAGGTTACCGAAAACCTAAAAAAACAAACGGCAATTGTTTGATGGCAATCGGTTTGGCTTAGGGAATGCCGCTGTCGTGCGGCGCGCTTGCCTGCATTGCCGACGCATTCCAGCCGCCGTCCTGCGCGACTCACCGGACAATTTTGCTTTAATTATGTTCCGGCTACAGACATTTTCGCTATTAACGCCGCGCGCTGACGATGGCATATTTGCTCCACCATAAGCGGAGCATCCTCAGTGTCTGAAACTTTAAGCAGAGCCCTAATTGACACCGAGCGCCTGAATGAGCTTGAGGGTCTGATCGGAATTCGAAAACTGCAAGAAGCGCTTGCGGCCTTTCGCGAGCAACTGATCACGGTTCTAGCAGCGGTTGACCGATCTGATGTCTCATCACGCGACTATATGCTGACGCATGCCCATCAACTTGCCTCCTCGGCCGGGTCGCTCGGATTTGAGGGACTGACCGAAGCCAGCCGTTTCGTACTGGATTGCGCGCCGGGCAAGCCGGGCGAGCAAGACTTTCCCATCGCCGTGGTCGCGCTGCAAAAAGCTATCGGCCATGCCATGCCGGCGCTCGACAACCTCTGAGAGAGTGCATGGCTGACATCCCCAGGCCACGCCTGGCTATCGGCAAACTGCCCGTCTGGGTCCAGGTTGGTTTGGCGGTCGTAATCTATGCAGTCCTAGACGCCTCGGCATTCGCCTTCGGGCAATCCAACCAATCAACAATTCTTGCGATCGTTTGGCCGGGCACCAGTTGGATGTGTGCCTGCCTTTGGCTGTTGCCTTCCGAGCGCGCTCGATTGGCTACCGTGCTCCTGGGGCTCGTCGCCGATTTTATCGGCCAGTACTTCGTGTTCAACAGTGCGGGTTATGTTTTCTGGCTGACGCTGGTCAACATGGTGAACCCGCTGGGATGCTACTTGCTGCTGCGCACGTGGCGCGGCACGCTCGACTTCGTGGACCGTCCATCCGGGCTCATCAAATTTGTCGTGGTCGCATCCGTCACATCGTCCGCCTCGGCGCTGCTGGGGCTGCTGCTGTCCTACTTGAACAACGACCTCGGCGATCCCGTCAAATTCCTGATGACGTGGTCACTCAACGAATTCCTCGGCCTCGTGGTACTGCTGCCGGCTCTTATCCTCATCTTCACCGACCGGCCCAGGGCGCCCACGCATGGTTCCGATGCCTCTGCCATAGAAGCTGTGATCTGGCCGCTAGCTGCCTGCAGTGCGTCGGCGATGTTTCTCTTCACCGAGACCTACGAATTGCTCATTCTGATCATGCCGTTCATCATCGCCACGGCTTTCCGGCTCGGCCCGGTCTACGCGGCGATGACGACGCTGGCGATCTTCGTCATTGCGACGGTGCACATCATCGCAAACCGGCCGGCCGGCGACGGCGAGAGCTATCTGACGCCCATGCTGCTCACGCAGATTTTCATGGCCGTCACCTTCCTCGCCTCGCTGCCGGTTGCGATTGCGGTCACCGAGCAGGCCCGGCTTCGGGCACGGCTAAGGGAAGAGCAACGCCGTGCGAACGCCGCGCAACACGACGCCGAAGTCGCAAGCGAAGCCAAATCCGATTTCGTTGCAACGATGAGCCATGAGCTACGCTCGCCCTTGAACGGCATTATTGGATTTACGCAGTTGTTGGCGCAGAGGCGTGATCTCGCGGCCGAGGCTCAGCGCGAAGTCGTCAATATCGAGAACGCCAGCCGCGCATTGTTGACGGTGGTCAACGACGTTCTCGATTTCTCGGCGTTGGATGCGGGAACTGCGCGCATCGAGCCGGCGCCCTTCGCGTTGAAGGAACTCTGCACCACGACGCTGGCGCTTGTATCCGGACCAGCCGCAGAAAAGGGCTTGAAGCTGAGTTTGCATCTGGCACCGGACCTGGTGGATGCTGCGCTCGTGGGAGACGCAAACCGGTTGCGCCAGGTGCTGTTGAACCTGCTGTCAAATGCGGTGAAGTTTACTGATGCTGGGTCGATTCGACTCGACGTCGATCTGTGCGAGCCCGCCGCGGATACGCCGGAACTGAAGCTGTCGTTTGTAGTCACCGATACCGGGCGCGGGATTGCCGAGCACAATTTGCCGCTGCTGTTTCAGCGTTTCAGCCAAGTCGATGGCTCGCGGACGCGTGCGTATGGGGGCTCGGGTTTGGGCCTGGCTATATGCAAGCGGCTGATAGAGGCCATGGGCGGACGCATTGGCGTCGATAGCGCCGTTGGGGCCGGCTCCCGCTTCTGGTTCGAGGTGTACCTGGCGCCCGCCGCTTTTTCGACAGCGCAGGCGCGCGCCGCGCTGCCGGCCATTACGGCCGACGCCTGGATACTTGTGGTGGATGACATGGCGCTTAATCGCGATGTTGCCGAAGCCATCCTGGCCAAGAGCGGCTATCGCGTCACGACGGCGCACGGCGGCGCCCAGGCCATTGATGCTGCGCGCAACGGACGCTACGACCTGGTGTTGATGGATATCCAGATGCCGGAGATCGATGGCTACGAGGCGACGCGCCAGATCCGGGCGGCCGGCCATCATTTCAACTTGCTGCCCATCGTCGCCATGACGGCAAATGTCGCTCCGGATGAAGTTGCACGCTGTCTCTCCGCCGGCATGAACGGACATATCGGCAAGCCGTTCGAGCAGGCCGCGCTCGTTGCGACGATCGAGGCTCAACTCGCGGCGCGTGCGCGTGCTGGTTGAGCAACCGGCGATATGGGCGGGCTATTGCTGAAGGTAGCGGCTGCGGAGAATGGGGTCAGACCCGCCGGGTCTGACCCTGCAGCTCACGCTCGCTTCACGTCCGGCGGTATCGCCTCGTCCTTCAACGCACTGACGGCCTCGTCGAGCGTCATGACCTTTTGGTCCTGGCTGCCGAGGCGGCGCATGGACACCTTGCCCTCCTCGGCTTCGCGCTTGCCGACGACGAGCATGACCGGGATCTTGGTCTGCGAGTGCTCGCGGACCGTGTAGTTGATCTTCTCGTTGCGCAGATCGACGTCGACGCGCAGGCCGGCCGCCCTCAAAGCCTCGACCACCTGCAGCGCATAGGCGTCCGCGTCTGACACGATCGTGCACACCATCACCTGCAGCGGCGACAGCCACAGCGGGAAATGGCCGGCGAAGTTCTCGATCAGGATGCCGGTGAAGCGCTCCAGCGATCCGAACATGGCGCGGTGGATCATCACCGGCGTCTTCTTGTTGGAGTGCTCGTCGATGTAGAATGCGCCAAGGCGGCCAGCCAAGTTGAAGTCCACCTGCGTGGTGCCGCACTGCCAGTCGCGGCCGATGGCGTCCTTCAAAACGTACTCAAGTTTCGGGCCGTAGAACGCGCCTTCACCTGGATTGATGGCGGTCTTGACGCGGCCGTTGGACCGCTTTGTCACCTCGTCGAGCACATCGGACAGGGCCTTCTCGGCCTTGTCCCACAGGTCGTCGGCGCCGACGCGCTTCTCCGGCCGGGTCGACAGCTTGATGAAAATGTCCTCGAAGCCGAAGTCGCCGTAGATCGACAACATCAGGTCGTTGATCTTCAGGCACTCGGCCATGATCTGGTCTTCGGTGCAGAAGATATGCGCGTCGTCCTGGGTGAAGTGGCGCACGCGCATCATGCCGTGCAGCGCACCCGACGGCTCGTAGCGGTGCACCTTGCCGAACTCGGCGATCTTTACCGGCAGCTGCTTGTAGCTGGTCAAACCGTGCTTGAAGATCTGCACGTGACCCGGGCAGTTCATCGGCTTGCAGCAGAACACGCGCTCGTCCGGAAGTACGGTGGTGAACATGTTCTCACCGTAGTTTTCCCAGTGGCCCGACAGCTCCCAGAAATGCTTCTCCATCATGTCGGGCGAATTCACCTCGACATAGCCCGCCTCGATTTGCCGGCGGCGCATATAGTTGATCAGGTTCTGGAACAGCTGCCATCCTTTCGGATGCCAGAACACGCTGCCCGGCGCCTCGTGCTGGAAGTGGAACAGGTCCATCACGCGGCCCACCTCGCGGTGGTCGCGCTTTTCCGCCTCCTCCAGCATGGTGAGGTAGGCCTTCAGCTCGTCTTCGGTGGCCCAGGCGGTGCCATAGATGCGCTGCAGCTGCGGCTTGGTGCTGTCGCCGCGCCAGTAGGCGCCGGCAAACTTCTGCAGCTTGAAGGCTTTGCCGATGTGGCCGGTCGCGGTCATGTGCGGGCCGCGGCACAGATCGAACCACTCACCCTGCTTGTATATTTTCAGGTCGTCGCCGGCAGGAATGGCATCGACGAGTTCGATCTTGAACTCCTCGCCCTTGTCGCGGAACACCTGCTTGGCCTTGTCGCGATCCCAGAACTCCTTGGTGAAGGGCGCGTTCTTGGCGATGATCTCGTGCATCTTCTTTTCGATCTTCGCTAGGTCTTCCGGCACGAACGGCTCGGCCTTGGCGAAATCGTAAAAGAAGCCGTTGTCGATCACCGGGCCGATGGTGACCTGGGTGCCCGGCCACAGGCTCTGCACGGCTTCCGCCATCACGTGCGCGGCGTCGTGCCGGATCAGCTCCAGCGCTTCCGGATCGGTGCGGGAGACGAATTTGATCTCCGCATCCGCCTTGATGGGATCGTTCAGATCCGACAGCGCGCCGCCGAGAACCATGGCGACGGTGCGTTTGGCGAGCGATGGCGAGATGGATTTGGCGACCTCGAGCCCGGTGGTGCCGCTGGCGACCTGGCGCTTGGCGCCGTCGGGCATGGTCAGGGTAACGTCAGACATCGTGACACTCCTTTCTCTCACTCACTGCATACCGCGCAGGTAAGAGGTAACCGGCCGCTTGCCGGGCCGTTCGGCTGGGCAGCTTTTGCCCGGCTGAGCGCGCCGTTGTCAAGACGCGGGGGGACCGGAACAGTCCAGAGTTAGCCGCTCCGATACGTATCACGGCGCGGCTAGGCCGCGCACAGCGACGCTGCGCAGGCCATCGCCGGCCATGTCGATGAGCGTGGTTGCGCAGTGCAACTCAGATCGTCTGCGTCTCTTGCAGATCGAAGATCATCGGATCTTTCACATCGAGGAAGTTCATGCCGATGCGCCCTATGGCTCGACGATCGCCGTCAGGCAGCCGAGGACAAACTTGGGTTTGAGCGCCTTCCACATCGGCCTAAAAACCTTCAAAGAAGTGGACCTTGGCGGCGCAACGGCGAGTTCAATGCGACGTCATACGATCGAGTGATGCTTAATTGTACGTTCAGCTGCCGGCGAACCACCGGCACAGCCTCCGAGGAAAACATGCCTCAGTCGGATGCACTCACCCCGCCGCCCGCCCGCTTCGGCTTGATCCCGCTGACAGAGCTGACAAGCTTGCGTGGCATGGACGTGTTGCAAGGGATGCTTGCCGGCCGCTATCCCATGCCGCCGATCCAGGAAGCCTCCGGCTTCGCGCTGACACAGATCGAGCCGGGCCAGGCCGTCTTTATGGGCACGCCGCAACAGCGCTTCTACAATCCGATCAGTACCGTACATGCGGGTTGGACATCGACGGTTCTGGATAGCGCCATGGCCTGCGCCGTATGGTCGACGCTGGAAGCCGGGCTGGGGTTTACGACGATGGAGTTCAAGATTTCACTCGTCCGGCCCATCACCGTCGAGACCGGCCCGATCCGCGCCGAATCCAACTTGTTGAGCCGCGGCAAACGCGCGGCCACCGCCGAAGCCCGCATGACGGATGGGGCCGGCAGGCTCCTCGCTCACGCCACGACGACGTGCATCATCTTCGCCAACGGTGCGGGCGGCTGAAACTCAGTGCCGTCGTCAAGAAGAGGAATGGTGGAGAGGGCTGGATTCGAACCAGCGTAGGCGAAGCCAACGGATTTACAGTCCGTCCCCTTTAGCCACTCGGGCACCTCTCCGAGGATCCGCGCGAACGCAGACCTGAAATAAAAGCGCCCCGTGCTGCCTTGGGCCGGGGCAAGCGAACTTATGGTGAGCCCCCCCTTCAATGTCAAACGGAAAAGCGCCACAGTGCGGCCGCTTCAGACACCCGACTCAAGGATTTAGATCAGCTCATGGCCGCCCCGCGACCGCCACGCCCTCACCGCCAAGAAAGAGAGCGAAATCGAGAGCTTAAAAAGCTGGCCGAAGCCTCGTCGGGGGATGACGATGGGCCGATCCGGCTCTTCGGCGTGCACGCCGTGGAAGCTGCGTTGAGAAACCCGAACAGGCAAGTCTTACGCCTTGTCGTCACGGAAAACGGCGAGTTGCGCTTGCGTGATGTGCTCGCTGTCCGCGAGATCGAGCGGGAGCGCGCCACACCGCGTGATCTGGACCGGATTTTGGGCGGCGATACCGTGCACCAAGGCATGATGCTGGAGGTCGGACCGCTAGCAGAGCCAGATTTCGACGACCTTGCGGAAGCTGCTGCAGGCGGCGGCCCGCTCATAGCGCTGGATCAGGTCACCGATCCGCACAACGTTGGCGCGGTGCTGCGGTCCGCCGCTGTGTTTGGGGCCAGCGGGCTCATCATGACCCGGCGTCATAGCCCGCCGCTCAACGGGACGCTGGCGAAGTCCGCCTCGGGCGCTCTCGAATTGGTGCCAATCCATCTGGCGCAGAACCTGGCGCGTGCGCTGGAGGCGCTCAAGGAACGCGGCCTGACGCTGCTTGGCTTGGACGGCGAGGCTCCAGCCACGATCGAAGCCGAAGCTTTCACGTCGCCAACGGTGATCGTTCTTGGGGCCGAGGGCAAAGGATTGCGGCAACTCACGCGCGATGTCTGCCACCGGCTGGTGAGGATTTCCGCCAGTGGTCCGCTCGCGAGCTTGAACGTGTCGAACGCCGCCGCCGTGGCCCTGCACCTCGCGGCCATGCGCAAAGCGCGGTGACAAACAAAATGGGCGCCAGATCTCTGGCGCCCTAATTTTTCGACCAAGATCAACTCGCCTGAGATCTAGTCACAGACCTGATTGCGCCAGCACGTGTAGCGGCCACGACGGCAGACTTCGTCGCCATACTCGTTTTCGTAACATCCGCCGCCGCGATATCCGCACTCTTCCGGGCCGGGATAGCAGCGATCTTCATAATCATAACGGTCATGTGCGCGTGCATCCGCGGCAGCGCCGAGAATACCAAGACCGATGATGCCAGCGGCAACGCCGGCGGCTACGCCGCGGCCGCGACTACCAGCCTCAGCGTCGGACGCCGAAACCGCCGTCAATCCCAGAACCAAAGTAAGCGCGAGTAGCGCGCTCATTACCGCTTTCATCGGTGACATGTTCCCTCCCGGATCCGGGCTCAACCCGCTTGAATGATCAATGCGCAACGGGCGCCAAAAGCGCCAACGTCATTGGTTAGCTCGTAGCGTATGAATAAGGCGTGAACGGGAAGATATTCCAGCCGCTTAGCGGCGAAAAGCGGGCAACTCAGCCCGCTAGGAAATCACCAATGCCCGATATGGTGACGGTTGCCGTCGCGCCCGTGCCATTCGCGGTTGCGATAGCCGTCCAGCGGATGGCCCCAGACTGGGTTGTACTGGGGGTAAGAAAAATGCTGGCGGGCGACGCGCTTGCGCCACCGCATTTCCTTGGCCGAGCGCCAGTGCCCGGAATTGTAGTAGGGATAGTAGCCGCGGTGGCCGGGCCGATAGAAATACGGATCATGAATGCCGTCACCACGATCCCAGCCGAAAGCCTGCGCACTCTGAGGCGTCATGACGCCTGCCAGCAGAGCTGCGACTGCAAAAAACAATAAGGCGAACCGGCGCATACCTGCCTCCGCAATTTATCGATGAAATCTAAGCGATTCGGCCTAGTTTTACAGACCGCCATTGAACAATTGCTTAAGCGCGTTGCCCGGAAGCCTCTCAGGCACCCAAACTATACCCTCTTTGCTTCGACGGCCACTTGCCATACACATGCGCCGACGCGCTAGGCCAAGCCGCCTGGCCAGCCAGCCGGCTTAGCTCAGCGGTAGAGCAGCGGTTTTGTAAACCGAAGGTCGGGAGTTCAATCCTCTCAGCCGGCACCACTCGCCCTCGCCCGGGCTGTATCCAAAACACCCTCATATAAACGCCGCACGTGAATTGTCCGATTTTGAGACGATCGCGGCCCGGCCTGTTTCAAACGGCGTCCGCCAGCGGCCGTTTTGAATCAATCACGCCCCTCAAATGCTAGTTTCGCAGTGCGGTGAACCGAGAAAACATCGGGTTTTCTCGAAAACAACGCAGCTGGCCCGTCTATTGCATTTCCATTGATGTTCTCGCTGCCGCGAAAAGCGAAAGCCGCGAGGTAAGGTTAAATAAGGGTTTATCCCCGGCCTTAAAGTTATTTGTGAAATATGAAGATACGGATCGAAACGGTACTGCACCGCTTAGCGACCCGAATGCTCTGTAACAAGTTCGCGTAATCAAGGAGTAAAACGATGGGTTGGGCATCTTTCGCAGCAGCTTACTGTCCGCCGGTTCCCGAGTTCGATGGTCCCGCAGGCATCGCAGCCGCAGCGCTGCTGATCTCGGTCGCCGCCGTTCTTTACGATAAGATTAAGAAGTAAGGCTAGACTCTCGAAACCGCGATCACGGGGTCGAGCATGCGTCTTTCGCCGTTTACATGCAAAAGCCGGCCCGTCCCATACCCGACGGGCCAGTTTTTATGCAAAGCATGGAGACGAGAATGACTCCCTCGATGACGCCGGCCATCAATGCCCCGGAGGGTGTTCGGGCCACCGGGGTTCAAGGAGCCTTTGGCCGGGTCCTTCTCGTCGCGGGCGTCGGCCTAATCGAAGCGATCGTTATTTCGTTCTTCTACGACTCGCCCAGAAGCGCAATTCCGCCAAGCGCGGTTATCGGCTTCGTTTGGCATTTCGCCGCGGTTTCTGTGCAGGCCGCTATTCTGGCGATCGGTGCATTTGCAATTCTCAATTGGCACCGGCGTGTCGATCTTCTGAGAAACCTGCAGACCAGTTCTCAAGATCACAAATTCAGTAGCTGGCTGGCGAGCAACGTCTGCGTTTTTATCGCGACGGTAGCCGCTAGTATCGCCGTTTGCAGCAGCATGGAGGTCTACACGCGCTGGCTTTGGCCTTATTTCGCGTTGCTCGCCTTGCTCGGCGTGACGCTTATGCTGTCTGCAGCGCCGATAAAGTTTTGGCGCCAAATGCTGGCGGCGACGTGGATGTCGGCCATTCTGGCGATCGTTGCAGCCATTCTCGTGCTCGCTTTCAGCGCGCTGTCGACGGCCGGTTGGGTGCCGCTCGCGGGAGCTACCCTGCACGTAACCCATGCCCTGCTCTCGCTCTATGAAAGCGATGTCTTGATGGACATCGCCACCAAGCGATTGGGTGTCGGCAACTTTATGGTCGAAATCTCCCCGGCCTGCTCGGGCTACGAGGGCATCGGCCTGGTCACGGCTGTCTTGAGTCTCTACCTCTACGTGTTCCGGCGGGAGTTGCGCTTTCCGCATGCGCTGTTCCTAATCCCCATCGGCATCGCTGCGATCTGGCTCTTGAATGCTGTGCGCATTGCGGCGCTGGTCAGTTTTGGCGCCCACTTTTCGCCGCAGGTTGCTGTCGGCGGCTTTCATTCGCAGGCCGGATGGATCGCGTTCCTGATTGTCAGTGTGAGCGTCATGGTCCTGGGTCAACAAGTCGGGTTCTTCCGGAAGTTTGCTCTCGCGGACGGCAACGGTTCCGGCGCATCGACTTTGACGACCGATAAGGAAGGCGACGCTTTGGCGTGGCTGGCCCCGTTCATGGCTTTGATGACGGCCAGCATCATCGCGTCCGCATTTGCGCCGAATGACCAGTGGCTCTACGGGCTGCGCGTCATCTTCATTGCCGCCGCGCTCTGGGTGTTCCGCTCCTTCTACGCGACGATGGCGCAGCGCGTTGCGCCAGCATCGCTTGCCGCCGGCCTCGCCGTCGGCGTGGCCTGGATTGCGACCGACCCTAATCCGGCGGCCAGCGCAGAACTTGGCAACTGGATCCTGGCCCTTCCGCTGTGGGCCGCCGCGCTTTGGCTCGTGATCCGCGCAGCCGGCACGATCGTCTTCGTGCCGATCGCCGAGGAGTTGGCATTCCGCGGCTTTCTGCACCGGGCTATCGCATCGCAGCGGTTCGCCAATGCGACGCCCCTTATGATGACCGTCATCGCCTTCGTGGTGACGTCGTTGTTGTTCGGGGCGATCCATCAGCGCTGGCTCGCCGGAATGCTGGCGGGTGCCGTCTACGCGCTGGTCATGTATCGCACCGGCCGGATGTCCGACCCGATCGGCGCGCATATGGCCTCGAACGCGGTGATCATCGCCTGGGCGATCACCCAGCAGCAATGGAGCCTCATTTAGCGCGCGACCGGCGGTCGGCGATTGCACCCGCACTGGCGAAGATGAATGCGGCGATCGCGCGGATGCATTGGCGGGCAGCCCTGCTATAAGGCCCGCCAACGCAACCTTGAGCGATCCATGCTGCACCCTGACCTTCCTGCCGGCGCGCCGCCGATACTGCAAAACGCAGGCGCGCTGTTGTCCCGCTACGACGCCGTCTTTTGCGACGTTTGGGGCGTGGTCCACAACGGCCTCACGGCCTACACCGACGCCTGTGACGCCCTGCGCACGTTTCGCAAGGCCGGCGGCACCGTCGTGCTGCTGACCAATGCACCCGTTCCCGAACACCGCGTCGAAACGATGTTGGAGATGCGCCACGTGCCGCGGGACGCATGGGACGCGATCGTTTCGTCTGGCGCCATCGCACTCGAGCATATGATTGGCCAAGGCTTCACCTCCGTCTACGGCATAGGGCCACGCGACCGGGACGCCGCGTTTTTCGACAAGGCGGCCGCGAAGCTAGTGCCTTTGGGCGAGGCACAAGCCATCGTTGCCACCGGCCTTGATGATGACAGAAGCGAGGTGGCCGAGGATTACCGGCCGCTGCTCGAAGACGCGCTGAAGCGCCGTTTGCCATTCGTCTGCGCCAATCCCGACCTCGTCGTCGACGTTGGTGGCACGCTGTATCTCTGTGCCGGGGCAATCGCCGATATCTACCAGCACATGGGCGGCGAAGTCTTCTGGGCCGGAAAGCCGCATTCTTCGGCGTACATCACCGCACTTGCCGCGGTGGAACGCGTCCGCGGCTCGGCCGTGTCCCACAAGCGGGTCCTGGTCATCGGCGACGCGTTGCGCACCGACTTGGAGGGCGCTCGCCGCTTTGGCCTTGATGCCTTGTTCATTGCGGGGGGTATCCATCGCGACGATGTCGTTGAGAACGGCCGTCTCGAACCGGAGAAATTGCAGGCGCTGTTCTCCGCGCCAGGTGCGCCGGGCGCACTCGGCGCCATGACGCAACTGGCGTGGTAAAGGAATGGATCTCGTCCGCATCTACTTCCGGGTTATCCGCATGCTTGGCGCGGAGAAGGGGCTCGCGTGGTCCGTCGCCGCGGCCGGCGTTCTCATCAGTGTCGTGCAGCTTGCCGAACCGATCCTGTTCGGCCGCGTCGTCGATGCGCTGTCGCGAGGGGACGCGGCCATGTCCACCATCGGAACCTGGGCGGCGCTCGGCCTCTTCTCGGTCGGCGCCAGCGTGGTCATTTCGATTACGGCCGACCGGATGGCGCACCGCCGGCACCTTGAGGCGCTCGGCGACGCGTTCGAGCGGGCGATAGCGCTTCCCGCTGGTTATCACGCCGACCGGGGGTCGGGCGCTGTGGTACGAACAGTCCTGCAGGGAACCGACGCGCTGTTCTGGCTGTGGCTCGCCGGTCTGCGCGAACAGCTGACCGCGGTCGTCGGCATTATCCTGCTGGTGCCGACGGCGATCAGCATGGACGTGCGGATGGCCGGCATTCTCGCGCTTCTCGCCATTGCCTATGTCGGCCTCAACACCCTGGTGATGCGCAAGACGTCTGCGGGACAAGCCGCGATCGAAAGCTATAATTCGAAAGTCTATGGCCGCGTCGGCGACGTGCTGGGCAACGTGACCGTGGTGCAGAGCTTTGCGCGGCTGAAGGCCGAGAGCGAAGCGATGCGCGACCTGATGGGCCAGCTCATCACCGCACAATACCCCGTGCTGACGTGGTGGGGAATTCTCAACGTCCTGCAGCGGTCGGCCGCCACGACGGCGCTGGTTGCCGTGTTCCTGCTTGGCGCCTATCTGGTGCGCCGCGGAGAAATGACCGTCGGCGAAATCGTTTCATTCGTCGCCTTCGCCAACCTGCTTATCGGCAAGCTCGACCAGGTCTCGTCGTTCGTCACAGCCGTCTTCCGCCAGGGTCCGGTCCTCCGGTCATATTTCGCGTTGATCGACGAACAGAACGCGATCGCCGAGCCGCCGGGAGCCAAACCTTTGACGGACGTCAAAGGCGACGTGCGCTTCGAGAAAGTCTCGTTCACCTTTCCTGCTTCGAACCAAGGCGTGTTCGATCTCGATATCACTGCCGCGCCCGGCAGGACGGTGGCACTGGTGGGCCCGACCGGCTCGGGCAAGACGACGACGCTGTCTCTGCTGCAGCGCCTGCGAGGCCCCGACAAGGGACGTATCTTTATCGACGGCGAGGATATCGCCAATGTCACCCTGCAGTCGCTGCGCGCGTCCATTGCGGTCGTTTTCCAGGACGCGGGCCTCTTCAACCGGTCCATTCGCGACAACATTGCCATTGGCCGGCCGGGTGCGTCGGATGCGGAGATCCAGCGCGCTGCCGAGCTTGCCGAGGCCCACGATTTTATCATGCGCAAACCCGAGGGGTATGACTTCGTGATCGGCGAGCGTGGCAACTCGCTGTCCGGGGGCGAGCGCCAAAGGCTCGCGGTGGCACGCGCCATCCTCAAGGATGCGCCGATCCTGATCCTCGACGAGGCGACGAGCGCACTCGACGCGGAGACCGAGGCACGGATCAAGCGCGCGCTCGACAAGCTGCGCCAGGGCCGCACCACCTTCATCATCGCGCATCGCTTGTCGACGGTGGCGAACGCCGACACGATCTACGTGCTGGAGAACGGGCGCATCATCCAGCAAGGCCGCTTCAAGGAGCTGGCGAAGGGCACGGGGTTGTTCGCGCGCATGGTGGCGGAAGGTGGCTTCACGGTACCGAAAGAGGCCGAAGAGGAGCGCGCCAGCCCGACGGCGGACAACAACTCCGAAAGTGCTCCCGAAGCTCCTGTGCCCGTCAAAAGCGAATCGTAAGTCCTGGCTATCCTATGCGCGCGATGCCACGCGGGGATAAAGGCCGCCTGAAATAACGGGCCACTTCGTATCGTTGCCTCGCAAGATCCGGCACTTTGTGGCTCCCGTTCACAAGAAGCCGCACTTTGTGCCTTCTGTGCGCCAAGGATAGCGGGTATGGGCGTACACGTGGAGTGACCGCCAACGCGGTCAGGCAACGAGGGCCTCGCATAGCGCCTATGATTTTGTTGAAAAAAACGCTGCTCGCTTTCGTTGCCGGCCTGCTGTGCCTGCCGGGCTCTGCCTCGGCCCAACAACCGCCGAAAAAGCCGGATGCCGGATCGGCCGCCGCCGCGGGCAACATTGCCGACTTCTTCAGCAAGATGGGCGACCAGATTTTCGAGGACTGCATCTACGAACTGTCGGCCGAACAGCTCGAAGTGCAGCACGCCCTGATCGGCGCCTACATCCGGCAAGGCGCCAGCAGCGCGCTGGCGCGCAAGCTCGCCGTCAAACAGATCCGCCCGCCCAAGCTTTCCGCCGAGTGCGAAAAGGTACGTGGCATGCAGCAGAAATCCGCGGCCAAGCAACCGGCCGCCGACGCGTTGCCGTGGGATCCCAAGCCCGCGCCGCCGCCGGCCGCCGTGCCTGCACCGCCCGCTGGCCCACCCAAGAAGCCCGCCGTGGAGATGGCTGCGAAGGCGCCGGAACCCACCGCACCATCCCCAGGCCCCGGCCCTGCTGCGTCTGGCGCGCCGCTGGCGCCGGGCGCCGTGCTGACCCAGAAGCAGGTGCTGCCGCAGTGGGATTGCGCGCCGGGCGTCGATTACGTGACGATCACCCACAAGGGCTATCCGCGCAAGCTGACGGGCGGGGAAATCTGCAACCCGTTCGAAGACGTCGTGCGCGAACTGCCGGCGACGGCGAGCGGCTTCCGCCTCGGCTACACGATCCGCACCGGCCGCGTCTTCGTCATCTCCGACGATCCCAAGATCGGCGGCAAGACGATCGCCTGGGCCATCTCCGGGCGCGAGGCCTGCCGCAACAATCCCGACCCGGACTGCTTTGCCGCCCGCGCCATCGGCCCGCTGCCGCCGGGCGAATACACCTTCGCCTCCGACAAGGGTCAGCGCGTCAGCTGGGGGCCGAAGACGAAGCGCGCGGTGGCGGGCATCTATCTCACCAAGCTGTGGAACAGGGAGCGCTTCAGCCCGGCGCAGACCAACGCGATCCTGGCGCGCGGCAATATCGCCATCCACGTGCGCCTGAAGGGCGAGATGTCGGAGGCCTGCCTCGGCCTGGAACCGAAGGGCTGGGCCTACGTCGCCTCGCTGATCAAGGACCAGCGCGCGACGGGCGTGAACGTCTACATCGAGGAGCCCTATCCGCAGATCGCGGAGAACCCGCCGGTGGTGGTGGCCTCGACGTTCTCGCTGACGTCCCTGTTCAAGTAGGCTGTTCAAGTAGCGTTCCGGTCAAGGCTTGCCGGGCGCGCCCTTGCCCTTCGCTGACGGCACCACGTCTGTGCTGTTCAAAGCATCGACTTCGTCGGCTGCCACACAGCGGCCCAGGCGGCGGCAGCGGCGCGTGCATCCGTGCTGGCGGGCGCAGTGCAGCCGCATCAAGCGCGCGGCGATCTCGTTGCGAATCTGTTCGGCATCCAATGGTGGTATTGCCGTTGCGCCGCGCCGGTCGTCTTTGCCCGTGCTCTGCCTGCGTCCGGTCTGGCTCGATCTGGCGGTCATGGGTTCTCCTTGCGGACACGCGTCCGCGATGATTCGTTTTGCGGACATGCGTCCGCGGCTGGCTAGCTCCTTGCGGACATGCGTCCGCGGCCCCGGCGGACGAGCCGCAGGTGTGAGCAAAACGAACGGGTGCGCGAGCGCCGGAACGCTGCATGCAAGTTGAATTCGAGCAGCCTTCGGGCGCCCGCGCGACGGCGATTTTGGGAACGGCCCGCGTTTCTCCCGCGCCTTCGGTGCCGTTGGCCTTGTTCAGGTTGCCGGCGTAGCGGGGTTAGCCTTGAGGCGGCCGCACGAGGACCATGCCGTTACCGGCACCCCCGCACGACGAGCGAGCTCGGACCTCCCGGATCTTCGGCCTCGTCAAGGCTTCCAGTCCGGGCGCCGTACCCTCTCCACGCGTCTGACGGATCGATCACGCCCCGTTCACGGAAAGAATGCGTGAAGGATACGGGAGGGGGCGAGGGTGGGGATAAGATTATGGGGGTTGGGGTACTTGTGCTCCGCCAGGATCAGGCTCGACCCTTGGTTCTAGGGCTCGCAATTTGAACGTCCCTCTTTGTTGGATTTGGCTTTCAGATTTGGCGTGTATTATCGATGCCGCTGACGTTGAGGGTGGGGTCAGACCCATGGGTCTGACCCCTTAGCTCGCCATGCGTGGCGGTTGATGCTGCCGGCAGCGCGATGAAATGGGGACTTGTGCACGACGCATCCCGACACGATCAACGCTGATCTGCTGGCGTTCTTCAGGAGCTGACGCGACGGACGAAGCGATCAGCCGTCTCGCTGCCGCATGTCGGGACGCGCATTCGCGCGCGGCGTTGTTTGCCAGCCCGCCCGCCTACTTGCAATCGACCGTCAGTGTCAGGTCGGCCATGGGGAAGAACTTTTTGCAGCCGGTTTCCTTGCTGCCCTTCTCCTGCTTCACCGTGACGGCTTCGCCGGAATCGGGCGCGGCAGCCGTCGTGGTGGGCGCGGCGACGACGTCGGTCGTGGACGGCGTGACGTCGGCCGTGTCGATCGTGTCGGAGGATTTCGGCTTGGCCGGGATGCCGGAGTCAGAAGGCGCCGTGACGGCCGGCTCGACCTTCACGGGTTCAACTTTGGTTTCGGCTGACGCAGCGGGAGACGCCTTATCGACCGGCTCCGTCGTCTTGATCAACGTGTTGTAGACGGAGTGCGACGATGTCGCTGCCGGCTCGGTCGATGAGCCGGTCGCGACGGTCGCCTTTTCAGCCGCAGCCTTTTCGGACGCGGCGGCGCGCGCGCGGTCGCGGCGGTCTTCGGCGGCGGCGGCCTTGCGCGCGCGGGCGGCCTTGCGATCCTCGGCGTAGTCTTTCGCCGGTTTAGCCTTGCGGGCCTTCACCGCGGCGTCGACGCGGGCACGCTTTTGCTTTTGCGGTTTGGAGTCGGTCGAGGAGCTGCCAAGCACTTCGGGCTTGTACTCACAGGACAGGCACGCCTGCGCAGCAGGGGCTGCCAATGTTGCGGCGGCGATGGCAACGCCGGCGGTGGCGAAAAGGGTCCGGATCACTGGGGTCGTCTCCCGAATCGGCAGGGGCATAAATCTGATGGTTCAGACAGTTTTATCACGCCGCAGCGGGGGGCAAAAGCGATGTTTTCTCAGAGAAAATGGCGGCTGCGGCGCATCTGGGGCGGGTGGCCTGCCCCTCAGATGTCGTGGCGCATGCGGCGGCGCTTGGTCTCCAGGTACCGCTCGTTATGGGGGCCGGGCTCGATGACCAGCGGGATGCGCCCGGCCACCTCGATGCCGGCGGCTTCCAGCGCGGTCACCTTCTCCGGGTTGTTGGTCATCAGGCGGATGCGCTTGAAGCCCAGGTCGTCGAGGATGCAGGCGGCCATGGAATAGTCGCGTGCGTCGATGGGGGCGCCGATGTGCAGGTTGGCGTCGACCGTGTCGAGGCCCTGATCCTGGAGGGCGTAGGTCTGTATCTTTTTGAACAGACCGATGCCGCGGCCCTCGTGATAGGGCAGGTAAATCAGCACGCCGTTGGGAACCTCGAGGATGCGGGCCAGCGCTTCCTGGAGTTGCGCATAACAGTCGCAGCGCAGCGAGTGGAAGATGTCGCCGGTGACGCAGCCGGAGTGAACGCGCACGGTGGCCATGGCGTCCGCATTGGCGCCGGTGCCGCGATGGATCAGCGCCATGCCTTGTAGTGCTGCGCCTTGGGCCGGGCCCAGCGCCCCGGCGGTCTGCTTGGCCGGATCTTCGCCCTGGTAGGCGCGGGCTTCAAGCGTGACCTCGCGGCCGCCGAATTCGATAGGCAGCAGCGTCTGTGCCGACCAGTCGATGTCGAGGGTTACGGCCTTGAGGGCAGTCTTATCGGCCGGCATGGCGCGGGGGTGTCTCCGAACAGTCGCTGGAGGCGCATATGCTGCCTATTGGCGGCGGAGTAAAGGCCCGAGGCGGCATGCCTGCATGCTAGCAGACCGCATGCGGCGCGACATCGGGCCGCTCATGGCAAGGCGGAAGGTTAAGACGCGGCGACTTCACTGCTGCGGCGTGCCAGAATATAGGTTGACGACCAACGCAACCGATCGAGAACTGATGCGGCCATTCCTCGCGCTCTTCCTCATATTTTCAATGCTTTCCTGTTCCGCTCGCGCGGAGGCCGTGACGCCCGATCCGGGCATCGAGGCCAAGGTGGAGCGTCTGCTAAAGCAGATGACGCTGGAGGAGAAGATCGGGCAGCTGAATTTTCCCAGCCAGCAGTTTCCGTCCGACCAGCAGCAGCAGATGGTGCGCGACGGCCGGATCGGCAGCATGCTCAATGTCGTCAATCCGCGCGACATTGCGCGGTTCGCGCATGCGGCCGCCGAAAGCCGGCTGAAGATCCCGCTGCTGTTTGCCATCGACAGCATCTACGCTTTCCGCATCACGTTTCCCCCGCCTATCGCGTGGGCGGCGACGTGGGACCCGGCGCAGGCGGAACGTGCCGCGTATTGGATCGCCAAGGATACCACGACGGTCGGCGTCAACTGGACGTTCGCGCCGATGGTGGACATCTCGCGCGACCCCCGCTGGGGGCGCGTGATCGAAGGCGCGGGGGAGGATCCCTATCTGGGCGCCGCCTTCTCGGCGGCACGCGTGAAAGGCTACCGCCGCGGCGGACTGGCAACGTCGGTGAAGCATTACGTCGGCTATGGCGCGCCTGAGGGCGGGCGCGACTATAACGGCACGCAGCTTTCAATTTCGGAGTTGCACGATCGCTACCTGCCGCCGTTCATCGCCGCGATCGAGGCAGGCACCGAGACGGTGATGGCGTCGTTCAACACCATCAACGGCGTGCCGGTGACGATGCAGCGGGGGCTGATCCGCGACCTGCTAAAGACGAAGCTGGCGTTCGACGGCATCGTCACGTCCGACTTCGTGGCGATCGGCGAACTGGTGAACCACGGCGTTGCGCCGGACCGGCAGGTGGCGGCGCGATACGCCCTGCTGGCGGGCATCGATCTCGACATGGAGAGCAACGCCTACACGCGCTATCTGGAAACCGAGGTCAACGCGGGCCGCGTGCCGCTGGACTACATCGACGATGGCGTGCGCCGCGTGCTGCGCGTGAAATTCCGCATGGGGTTGTTCGGAAAGGACGTGCGCGACTATGACCGGCTGCCGGCAAAGCTCGACCTCACCGAGACGCGCAAGGCGGCGCGCGAGGTGGCGCGCGACAGCTTCGTGCTGGTGAAGAACCACGGCCACTATTTGCCAATCGCGCCGGCGACCAAGCGCATCGCGCTGATCGGGGCGGCCGCCGACTACACCGATCACGATCATTCCTGGTATGGGCCGGCGGGTTACACCAAGCCCAAGGCGCAGAGCTATTTGGCAGCGCTGCGCGAGCGCGTGGGCAAAGACCAGACGTTGACCTATGCGCCCGCGTTTGCCGATCCGTGCGGGCAACATTTCGCGGACAAGGACGAAGCCGTGCGGGTCGCCAGCGAGGCGGACCTTGTCGTGCTCATCGTGTCGGAGGATTGCACGCAAGTGGGCGAAGGCGTGTCGCGCACCAAGCTCGATCTGTCCGGTGTGCAGCAGGAGATGCTGGAGGCGCTCGTGGCCACTAGCAAGCCGATCGTTCTCGTGGTCGAGACCGGCCGTCCGCTGACGTTGACGTACGCGCAGACGTATGCGCAATCGATCCTGATCGCGTGGCATCCAGGCACGGAGGGCCGCACGGCTTTGGCTGAAGTGCTGTTCGGCGAGCACGCGCCGTCCGGGCGTTTGCCGATGACGTTTCCGCGCGCCGTTGGCCAGATCCCCATCGCCTACGACGGCCTGCCGACGAGCCGGCCCTACACGGGTGACCGCTACACGACAGGCTATGTCGACGAAAAGTTCACGCCGCTCTATCCGTTCGGCTGGGGCCTGACCTATACGTCTTTCACCTACGACGCGATCAAGGTCTCGTCGCGGGAGATGACAGCCGACGGCTCGATAACGGTCGATGTGACGGTGACGAACATCGGCGATCGCGAAGGCCGCGAGGTGGTTCAGTTGTATACCCGTCAGCTGGTGGCCCGCCGGTCGCGGCCGATGCGCCAGCTGAAGGGGTTTCAGAAGGTGGCTGTCGCACCCCGCCAATCGAAGACGGTACGCTTCACGCTGAAGGCGGCCGACCTTGGCTATCACGATGACGACGGCCGCCTGATCATCGAGCCGGGGCCGTTCAAGGTGTTCGCCGGCGGTAACGCAAACGCGGACCTGGAAGCCGCGTTCGACCTTGTTGCCAGCAAAGCGACGGCGCCCTGAATTTAGATCGATGTTAACCCTGCCCGCTCGTCGCCTGGATTTCGCCCGTGTTAGAGCGATGACGCCAAGGCTTCGTTAGTCACTTTCGTGCGCAATAGGCCTGCAAAACGCAGCGCCGCGGGCGCGCCAAAGCAGGACCACGCGCATGTCATCCACGAGTTCGACGTTCAGCAAGACGTTTATGCCGGTGTTTGCCATCGCGCTGGCATTCGCCGTACTGGGTTGCGACATTGTCTTGTCGGCCGCCGCAACCAGCGCACAGCATGCCCAGTTGCAGCATCGCGAAGCCGTCGGACCCTGATCGCATCGGTTGCGTTTATAGCCTCAATCACGGACACTCCAGTTGAGGCCATCCATGAACCACGACAGCTACAGCGACGCTTATATCAAGAACGTGCTGACCAGTGCGCGAACGATCGCCGTGGTCGGTGCTTCGGCCAACGCCGCACGGGCGAGCAACGGCGTGATGAAGTTGCTGATTGCCAAGGGACACAAGGTGATCCCTATCAATCCGCGGCACGCGGGCGGCGAGATCCTCGGCCAGACTGTGTACGCCTCGCTGGCGGCCGTTCCCGGTCCTGTCGATATGGTCGACATTTTTCGCAAGACGGCAGACGCGATCGGAGTTGTGCGCGAGGCAGTTGCCCAGCGCGAACGGCTCGGGCTGAAATCAGTCTGGATGCAACTCGACATTCGCGACGATGCGGTGGCGGCCGAAGCGGAAGCCGCCGGCCTCAAGGTCGTCATGGATCGCTGCCCGGCGATCGAGTATCGCCGGTTGAGCCTGTAGTCCTTGCAGGTGCGGTGCCGTTCGAACGGCAACCCCAGTACGCGTTGGAAGACAGCTAACGGGGTCGTCCTCGGGCTTGTCCCGAGGATCCCGCCATCCACACGATCCGCGGTTCGCCATTGCACCCTCGGCCACAACAACCAGCGTCCCGCTTGCTGAGCACTGGATCCTCGGGACGAGCCCGAGGATGACAAGCAGAGACGGCGTGCTATCCAGCTGCCCGTCCGCCTCGGCTCTGCGTGTGCTTTCTGCCTCGCCGTGCTTCTGTTCGGAAAACCGCTTCACACTTTTCCGGAAGCATTCTGCTGCCGTGCTTCTGTTCGGAAAACCGCTTCACACTTTTCCGGAAGCACTCTGCTGTCGTGCTTCTGTTCGGAAAACCGCTTCACACTTTTCCGGAAGCACTCTGCTGTC
>JAURWC010000047.1 GCA_030655135.1 Hyphomicrobiaceae bacterium
CCGGGCAGGAAAAACACGATGTAGAGCACGAGGTCGAGCCCGGCCTGGGTGCGCGGCCGCATCGAGGAATAGAGAAAGTCGCCGCGGACATGGGCGTTCTGCGCCAGGGTGTAGGCGCCGCCGAGCATGAACGCCGCGCCATACAGCATGTTCGACGCATCGAAGATCCAGGCGGTCGGCATGTTGAGGATGTAGCGCTTGAAGACCTCGGCGCAGACCAGGAACATCAGCCCCATGATCAGCCAGGCGGCTGCCTTGCCGGCAACCGTGCTGATGCCGTCGATGGTATGCAGGAAACGGTCGCTGTTCATGAAACCTGGACTGGTTGGTGCTGGACTGGTTGGTGCAAAAGACGATCCGGACGGATCGAGCGCATCGGCAGACCTGGACATCCGGCGCCGCGTTCGACCGCGTTCATTTTATTAATTCGTGGGCCGACAATACAAGACCCCGCCCGGGATTGCCATCCCGGGCGGGGTCCGTTGTCCTAGTCTATGTGCTTAGGTCTTCTTCTTGGCGTTGGGTCCGAAGTAGTGGTTGTACGCCATGCGGCGGCTCACCACGGTATCCTGCTCCCACTGGGTTGCGCGCTTGGCGAAAGCCAACTGGGACGCCACGATCTCCTTGAACAGCGGATTGTCGGCCGACTTCTTCTCGACCACCTGATCGTAGATATCGAGCTGCGCCTGCAGCACCGAGTCCGGGGTCTTGTAGAACTTGACGTTATCCTTGGTCTGCATCTCGGCGTAGTCTTTCGAGTACCGGTCGATCGCCTTCCAGGCCATGTCCTGTCCGGCGGCTTCGGCGGCGTTGTCGAGGATCGCCCGGATCTTCTCCGGAAGCGCGTTGTACTTGTCCTTGTTGAACATGATCTCGAATTGCTCGGCGTTCTGGTGATAGCTCTGCAGCATGCAGATCTTGGAAACGTCCGGGAAGCCGAGAATGCGGTCCGACGAGGCGTTGTTGAATTCGGCGGCGTCGAGCAGGCCGCGATCCAGCGCGGCCACGATTTCACCGCCGGGCAAGGCGTTCACCGCGGCGCCCATGCCGGTGAACACGTCGATCGAAATGCCGACGGTGCGGAACTTCAAGCCCTTCATGTCATCGATCTTGGTGATCGGCTTCTTGAACCAGCCGAGCGGCTGCGTCGGCATCGGGCCGTAGGGGAACGAGACGACGTTGGCGCCGATCGAAGCGTAGAGCTTCTCCAGCAGCGCCTGGCCGCCGCCGTATTTGTGCCAAGCCATCAGCATGTTGGCGTCCATGGCGTAGCCCGGACCCGAGCCCCAGAGCGCCAGCGCGGTGTTCTTGCCATAGTGATAGGCGAGCACGCCGTGGCCGCCATCGAGCACGCCCTTGGAGACGGCTTC